>NZ_JBWKPC010000003.1:0-1094 GCF_059416385.1 Herminiimonas sp. GW821-FHT09C12 | reverse complement strand
GCCCTGAAAGAAAGCCGCGACTACATCGAATCCACCTGGATGCACGATGAAGCACCGATGATGTACAGCTTTAACACCGGTGTGGGTTTGTTGAAAGACACCCGCATCAAGGTTGAACACATTGAGCTGTTCCAGACCCAGATGATCAAGGCGCATTGTGCCGGCATGGGCGAACCCTTCTCGGAAGAAGTCAGCCGCGCCACCATGTTGTTGCGTGCCAATGCCTTCGCCAGCAATTACTCCGCACCACGCGTAGAAGTAGTCGATCGTCTGCTCGCCTTTATCAATGCCGGCATCCATCCGATCATGCCGCAAAAGGGTTCGGTCGGTGCTTCCGGTGACCTCGCACCTTTGTCCTATCTGGCCGCCGCCATTGCCGGTTTCGACGAAGCAGAAGTGATGTATCAAGGTCAGCGCATGAGCGCACCGGCAGCGATTACCAAGTCCGGTGTAGGTCCCGTTAACTTTGATCTGAAAGCCAAAGATGCCTCAGCGCTGATTAACGGTTGTACCGTGTCATTAGCCGTTGCCGTTCTGGTGACGAATGATGCACGTAACTTGCTGAGCGACGCCTGCCTCTCACTCGGTCTGACACTGGAAGCCATGCGCGCCGAAATGGCCGCCTTCGATCACCGTATTCAACAAGCGCGTCCACACGCTGGTCAAATCAAGACCGCCGCCATTATCCGCAAACTGTTGACGGGTTCTACCCGCACCACACATGAAGCACGCGCCGTACAGTTCCCGGAAGAATTGCGTCGTACCGATATCCCGTACAGCGCCCGCATTCAAGACGTTTATTCGCTGCGTTGCTCACCCCAAGTCTATGGCCCGGTCTTTGATGCACTGGACTATATCGACAACATCATCGACAAGGAAATCAACTCCGCTACCGATAATCCACTGATCTTCGGTAAGGATGGCGGCGGCTTTGAAATCATCTCCGGCGGCAACTTCCACGGTCAATACCTCGCACAAGCAATGGATCTACTGGCCATGGCCATTACCGATCTGGGCAGCATCTGCGAACGCCGTGTAGCACGTCTGATCGATCCAACCTTGTCGTGGGGTTTGCCACGTAACCTGATGAGTGG
>NZ_JBWKPC010000002.1:518196-1454819 GCF_059416385.1 Herminiimonas sp. GW821-FHT09C12 | reverse complement strand
AGCATCTGCGAACGCCGTGTAGCACGTCTGATCGATCCAACCTTGTCGTGGGGTTTGCCACGTAACCTGATGAGTGGTGTGCGCGGTGTCAACACCGGCTATCCGGTAGTGCAATGTTCACTCAGCTCCCTCGTGATGGAAAACCGCACCCTGTGCATGCCGGGCAGCGTCGACAGCATTCCAGCCAAAGGTAATAGCGAAGATCACGTCTCGAACTCGACCTGGTGTGCCCGCAAGGCAGCAACGGTAGTGAACAACACGCAATACATCATTGGTGTGGAGATGCTGCTGGCAGCACAGGCTTTGACGATGACGGAAGATTTACTGCCGGGCTTTGTGCTGGGTCAGGGTACACAGGCCGCGTATGACGAGATCCGCAAGCAGATTCCGGCTTGTCTGGATGGCGATCGCTGGTTCCACAACGATATTCAGATGGCGCATTCCTTTGTGACCAGCGGGTCGGTGCGTGAGGCGGTGGTCAAGCAAATCGGCGAATTTGTCTGATCGTTGCTAGGCAGGGATGATGCGATCACATTGATCGTTTTCCTTATCGCTGAATATAAAAAAGAGCCACGTTATCGTGGCTCTTTTTTATTGGGATCGGTATTGAGTAGCAGTTGACCAAAGTCTCGTCATCACCATCAGTCATAATCTATGTATGCTTGCGTGTTATGTCAAAAATTTGGCTTAATCTACTAAGCCAAGTAGGTTATTAAAATAAAAGGGAGACGTTGAAATGAAAAATAATACTTTTACCAAGTGTGCTTTAGCGACTGCACTGGTGCTCCTCGTTAGTGGATGCATGGAAGAGAAAATAGATGCCACGGGATGCTGGTCTGCAGACACAAAAACTAGTTTCCTTGCTCTGGCTAGGAACGGTGTGTTGCAGGCTTTAACGATTCAAAGCAAGGGCGAAAATCTTCGTGGGTTGAGTGCTGCAGAGTTCAAGGCTATCTTGGATAAAGGTCTCACAGTTACTGCAAACACCTATCACGTCATCAACGCCGATCCTAAGATTGGCTCATTAACGTGCGGGGCTAACCTTTCTATGCAGTTCGAACGCCCTGATGGGAAACACTTTTCCGCTAATAACGCACCAACGACGTTCCAAGTATTTAAAGGAGAAACCGGCCATGTCTACAGCATCGAAAATGGCCTTTCTTTTGTTCGTTTAATAAATGAGTTAACTCCTGATTAAAACAAAATATAGTTTTTCCCCGTAAAAAGCCAAATAAAAAACGCGCAGATTGCATAAACAATCTGCGCGTTTGAAATGGGATTAGCTTGCTTGTATCAAGCTATCTGACCATCAGAAGCGATGGCGCAGACCCAAGGCCAAACTGTTACCTACAGACTGCTCGGTAATCTTGTCGTACATATAGATCGCGTACAGATCAGTGCGTTTCGACAGGTTGTAGTCGTAACCAACTGATGCAGTATTGCGCTTGAGTCCAGAGCCGATTGCCAGGCCATCACGCTTGGTATTGGCCCAGGAAGCGAGAATCGCGCCTTGGCCCAGCGGGATGCTGGTACCCAGTTGCAGAGTCTTGTCCTTGAAGTCAATATCATGTGCAGTCTGGTTGTAGGTGGCAAACAGCTTGGCCACGGCAAAGTCGTAGCTACCGCCGACAAACCATGCTGTTTGGCGTGCTGCTGTCATCCCGCTTAACAGTGGAATATTGGTGGCTGGCTGAACATTGTTAGGTGACAGATCCAGCGGATTGTTAACCTTCACCTTTTGGTAGAACGCAGTCAGTGCCAATGGGCCATTAAAGTACAAGACGTTGGCGCCGACGTTGTTTTTACCTGACTTGCCTGCTACTTCGCCGAACTGGTAATGGAAGTTGGCTTTCAGGCCGCCGATATCTGGCGTGGTGTAGATGATTTCATTACTCCAGCCAGTGTCGCCAGCTATCGTGTTGGTCCAGCCGGAGGCATTGAACCAAGGCACATCCATGTGCAGGATTAGCGGTGAAAGTTGAAATGAATCACCGAACGGATTGAACAAAATCGATGGCAGGAAGTTAGGCGCCAAATCGCGACCGAGCGAAATCGCACCAAAGTTTCCGACCAGACCTACGTTGGCATCGCGCGAGAAGAATGTTTCATTGCCGTTGAAGCGGCCGGAAGCGCCGGTGTCAGCACGGAAGAAAGAGGTCAGATTGAATTTGGCTTTGAGTCCGCCACCGAGATCTTCGGTGCCTTTGAAGCCGAACCATGATGTGGTCAAGCCGCCGCTGTTGACGCTGTTGGTACGTCCTGTGTCTCCACTGTATTTCATCGAGCCGACATAGTTATCGACCAGACCTGTTACTTCGACTGATGATTGTGCCATTGCAGGCAGCGCGACCGCTGCGCTGATAGCAATGACGAGTTGCAGTTTTTTGAACTTGTTTTTAGCTGGGTACATCCCTGTCTCCTGATTTTTTATATATAGAAAAATATACTTCTGGGTCACCTTCATCTGAAGAAACACACGTCTGTGTCTGAACAGCTATCCGTGGAACCGCCACGCCGGTAAAAAAACTTGAGAAATTAAGTAGAAAACGGATGAGTAGCGCGCCAGTGATTGGCGATATCAATCCGACGCGTGATCCAAACCTGATCATGGGCTTGCACGTAATCCAGGAAGCGCGCCAGAGCTGCTGCGCGTCCAGGTCGACCGACTAGGCGGCAATGCAGACCGACCGACAGCATCTTCGGCTGGTTCAATCCTTGCGGATCACCTTCGCGGTACAAGACGTCGAACGCATCTTTCAAATAGTCGAAAAATTGCGCACCAGAGTTGAAGCCTTGCAGTGCTGCGAAGCGCATGTCGTTGGTATCTAGCGTGTAAGGAACGATTAGTTGTGGCGCTGTGACTGGTTTGCCGTTTGCATCGTTATGGGCAACTTGTTCCCAGTACGGCAGGTCGTCGGCATAGCTGTCGGCATCATAGGAAAAGCCACCGTGTTCCATGACCAGCCTGCGAGTGTTGGGAGAATCTCGTCCGGTGTACCAACCCAGCGGTGCACTGCCGGTCAGCTCGCGAATGATGGAAACAGCTTCGGCTATATGTTTGCGCTCGGTTGCTTCGTCGACGTTTTGATAGCTGATCCAGCGCAGACCATGCGCAGCGATTTCATGACCGAGTTCGCGGAAGGCGGCGACGGCTTCGGGATTGCGTTGCAAGGCGCGAGCCACGCCGAATATCGTCAGCGGTATCTTGCGTTCTTCAAACATGCGGAGCAGGCGCCACAGACCGGCACGGGAGCCGTATTCATAGAGTGACTCCATACTCATGTGGCGCGCCGGGAAACTTTGCGCACCTATGATTTCGGAGAGAAAAGTCTCTGAACCGGCATCGCCGTCGAGGACAGAACTTTCTGCACCTTCTTCGTAATTCAGGACAAATTGCAAGGCGATGCGGGACTGTCCTGGCCATAGTGCATGCGGCGGCTTGCGGCCGTAACCGATCAGATCGCGGGGGTAAGATTGCTTGCTCATGTCTCCAGCCTTTGTCGTGATGACTCGTGATGCGGCTTTATGTTTATTTGCATTGAATTATGTCTTCTGAAGTGATGATTGATATAAGGTGAATCGTATATAGATCAAAGGTTAGCGGTATATGATCTGCGCCAGAGACCAAGAGTAATGCGGCGCTGAACTATAGGGGGAAATGATGGGAAAACTGAGTACACATGTGTTGGATATTACGCAGGGAAAACCAGGCGCAGGCGTCAAAGTGGCGTTGTATGCGATCAACAATACTGGCAAGAAATTGCTCAAGAACGCGATTACCAACCAGGATGGTCGCTGCGATGCACCCTTGTTGCAAGGCGAGGAAATGCAGGCAGGGCGCTATGAACTGGTATTTTCCGCCGGCGATTATTTTGCCGGGCAGGGTGTGGATTTGCCATCGCCGAGGTTTGTTGATGAAGTGGTGCTGGCCTTCGGTATTGCAGATGCAACGCAGAATTATCACGTACCTTTGGTGGTATCGCCTTGGTCATATTCGACTTACCGAGGCAGCTGAATACCTCTCTTAGCCACGGTTATAACAACAACGCCCCTACTTACGAAAGTAAATAGGGGCGTGTTGCTAAGCGCAGTTCGTTATTTAAAGCCGATTGGAAGCGGCTTTACGATTACTCCACCAAACGACTGTTGCAGTGACAAGCAACAACAATGTGGCTGTCGCCATGACGGCTACGAATGCACCATCGAATGAAGTGCGAGCCGCAGCATTGACCATCTGCGCCATATCCGGCGTCAAATCTTTACTCACGATGAGCGCTTCATCCAGACTGTCCCAGGTAATGTCTGGCAAGGCCATGCTATCGGGTAATACCAGTCGGCTTGCATACACCAGGGACAAGATGCTTCCCATCAAGGTGACGCCGACGACGCTACCCAATTCGTAGGAAACTTCCTCGATGGAAGCTGCCATGCCGGCACGGTCAGTGGGAGCGCTTTGCATGATTGTGCTGGATGCAGCGGTCATGGCCGCACCGATGCCAGCTCCGAGCACGATCAAACAAGCGACCTGTATGCCAGTCGCTGCATCATGCAGAAACAAATATGCACCCATGCCCAGTCCAGCTATCAACAATGAGAGCGACAAGACAAAAGCACTACCCAGACGCGGCAATATACGTCCCGTCAGTGGGCCGGCCGCGAAGGCAGCAAGCGAGAGCGGGAGTATGAAAATACCCGCCTCCAGCGGTGACATGTCGAGTACTAATTGCAAACGCTGGGTAAATACCAGCTCCATACCGAGGAGCGCTGCACCGGCGATGATCGCTGCACCTACAGAGGATGAAAACATCGTATTTCTGAAAAGAGAAAAATCGATGAGCGGATGCAGACTACGTTGCTGGCGTCTCACGAAAATAGCGAGAAATACGATGCCTATCAGCAGCGCAACAACAGCGATTCCCCAGGAAGGATCGCGCTTGCCGACTTCCTTGAGGGCATACGTTAGGCCAACCAGACCAGCCATGATCTGCAATGAGCCGACAAAATCCCAGGGACGTGTCTTGTTCGCTTGTCCTTTCGGTATATACATCCATGCCAACGGTATTGCTGCCAGCACGATAGGTACGTTGATGAGAAAGACGGAACCCCACCAGAAATACTCAAGCAAAAGTCCACCGACGACAGGTCCCAGCGCAGCACCGCCAAATGCGACTGCTGCCCAGATACCAATCGCGACAGAGCGTTCGTTTTCATCGGTAAAGGTTAGGCGAATGATGGATAACGTTGCCGGCATCATCATTGCTGCGCCAACAGCCAGCAGCGCGCGCGATGCAATCAATGCACCGGATGTTGGTGAATATGCAGCGCACAAAGAGGCGATGCAGAAGATCACAAGCCCGGCAATAAACAGAGATTTGTGTCCCAGCCTGTCGCCTAGCGTGCCCATTCCCAACAACAGTCCGGAAACGATCAAGGCATAAATGTTGACGATCCAGAGCTTGGCAGAAGCCGATGCCGACAGATCGGCTGTCAGACGTGGCAATGCCGTATACAGCACCGTCATATCTACGACGATGAGCAGTAGAGCGATGGAGACGATGCCCAATACCAGCCAACGACTGGAAGAAGGCTTGGCAGGATTTTGTGTGAGGATATGCTTATTCATTACTAAGCTCCTTCATCATCACGACGGATACGGCTTGAAAACCATGCGTCTTGAAAAAACGATGGGCAGCATGATTCTCTACACCGCTTTCAAGGAACAGGCGTGTGATACCACGCATCAGCATTTGCTGTTCTACCCATACGATCAACTGATGACCTAAACCTGCACCGCGATAATCCGGGTGCACGATCAGATCGTCCAGCGATGCATAAGGAGTAGACGCATCTTGGCTACCGATCGAGACAAGCGCCATTCCGGCGATGACACCGTCGATGTTTGCAACTGCGATCAAGCTGTCTGCGCTCGATGGATCTTGTGCGAGGCTAGCCTGAAACTCTGCACGTAGTGTTGCAGCAAGATCGCCACGCCAGCGGGTAGGCGTTTCTGCACGCGGACCTTGCAGCTCCGAGTGTGAGATGTATTCTGCGCGCGCATTCATCACGAAGAGCTGGGTAAGCGCTTCGGTCTGTGCGGTGTCTGTACACCAGCTTATGGTGACAGTTTTTGGAGAAATGGATTTTTGATTCATGACTAATTTGACTCTAAAAAGAGCCGATTTGTTGTGTAACGTTATCTATCATCTATCAATATTAGATTTAGACAAAGTTAAGTACTATCTATAAAATAGATGGATGGAATGGACTATAGATCGCATGAAGCAATTTGTCGCGACCGCAGAGGCAGGATCGATCTCTGCGGCTGCACGTCGTTTGGGTAAAGCGCAATCCGCTGTCAGTACGGCGATAGGCTTGCTGGAAGCGGATCTTGGCTTCGAGTTGTTTGATCGCTCCCGACGCAATGTGCAACTGACACCAGCCGGCGAAGTGATGCTGCTGGAAGCGCGGGAATTATTACGCCAGGCCGAAGGATTGGATCAGCGCGCGTTATCGTTTGCGGGAGGGCAGCAGGCCAAGCTGTCATTGGCATTGGATGAAGCATTGCCGTATCTGGCCGTAGGTGCTTTGGTGAAAGAAGTATCCGAACATTTCCCCTCACTAGAATTAACCCTGCTTAACGGAACCGCAACCGAGGTCGCCGAGTATGTCGAAAAGCAGCGAGCAAGCGTGGCCTTTCATTTCGACCGCGGGCCAAGTTCGCTATCGTTTGCGCAAAAGCATATTGGCAGCGTGCCGCAGGGAATCTTTGTCGGGCGAGGGCATCCACTCACAAAAATCAAAAAAATCACGCAAAGAGATCTCGCCAAGCATCGTCAATTGTTGATGCACATGGATGATTTTTCCGATCCGGCACTCAGTCCTTCCGTTTGGCGCTCAGATAGTTTTTACAGTATTGCCGCCATGGCGGCTGATAGGATCGGTTGGGCCATACTTCCTCTGAATATTGCCGAGTACGAAGAATACCGATTGCAGTTGCAGGAGCTTCCTTGTGAAGAATTTACGCTGCCGGTACTGTCGGTCCGCATGCTTTGGTTGCAAGGACATCAACCCGACACCACAACACAGTGGGTGCAAAAACGTTTGGCAGAATTGCTGCATACTGTGCTTTGAATTTATATCGCCAGCATGTGTCTATGCCTTGCGTATCAAATTTCTCAACACGTACTAAGTGAGTTAATGAGGCATCAATGTAGCGATAGAATTTATGGATAGTTGATGTGTGATTGAATAGTCGTCATGTTCGCTCCGGTAAGCAGTGAGCCGGTCAAAACAAATCGCTGAATTTTTTGAATGAATCAATTTCAGGAGAATAACGATGTCGATCGATAAAGTCCTTTACCGTGCTCATGCAACCGCAACTGGCGGTCGTGATGGTCGTGCCGTCTCATCCGATGGCGTGCTGGATGTCAAGCTGGGTACACCGAAAGAACTCGGTGGTGCAGGCGGTGCGGTTACCAATCCGGAGCAACTATTCGCCGCTGGTTATTCTGCCTGTTTTCTCGGGGCAATGAAATTTGTCTCTGCACGTGAAAAAATCGCATTCCCGCAAGATGCAACCGTGCAAGGAAATGTCGGCATCGGTCAAATTCCAACCGGCTTTGGTATTGAAGTCGAGCTGGAGATATCACTGCCTGGACTTGACCGAAAAGTAGCTGAAGCACTGATTGAAAAAGCTCACGTTGTTTGCCCATACTCAAATGCAACGCGCGGCAATATCGACGTCACCTTGACCTTGGTCTGATCAAGAACACATATACCAACATCCTACTTACATGAGTAAGTAGGACCGTGTTCTAAGCGCGAATTCTTTTGGGATGCAAGTCGGTTTCAATTCAACTGTATTAATGCGATGCGATTTTTGAGGCAGACATTGCATGAACCTCATTCATGAATTGCTGAGGTGATACAGGTCGTCCCATCAAATAGCCTTGCAGCGTGTCGCAACCCAAAGATGTGAGGAAATCTTGTTGCATATCGGTTTCAATTCCCTCCGCAACTATACGTAAGTTCAGCGCATGTCCCAAGGCGATGATCGCAGCAACAATAGCCGCATCGTTAGTTCCATGTGAAAGTTCGCGTATGAAGCCGCGATCAATTTTCAGCTCACTGGCCGGCATGCGTTTTAAATAGAGCAGGCTGGAGTAACCAGAGCCAAAATCATCGATCGAAATTTCCACGCCTAATTGAGCCAGTCTTTTTAATACAAGCAAACTAGTCTCTACGTTATACATCGCAGTTGATTCCGTTACTTCCAGAATCAGGCAGTTCGCAGGCAGGCGATTTCTCGTGAGTGTTGCCGCGACTAATTCGACCAGGCTATCTTGACGGAACTGGATCGCTGATACATTAACCGCAATCTTCCATGTTGAGTAACCAGCGTCATGCCATACACGCATTTGCCTGCATGCTTCATTCAGCACCCATTCTCCGATGGGGACTATCAATCCCGTTTTTTCCGCAGTGGGGATAAAGTCATCAGGTTCAATGATCCCGCGCGTTGGATGCTTCCAGCGCAACAAGGCTTCAGCTCCCGCAACAGCGCCACCAACTGCGTGAAACTTTGCCTGGTAATCCAAATAGAATTCGCCACGCCTCAATGCATTACGTAGATCTTGTATGAATTGGAGTTGGTTGTGTGCGTTGGTATTCATCGAGGTTTCGAAGAAGCGATAGCTCGCACGGCCGGTATTTTTGGCGTGGTACATCGCTGCATCGGCATTGACTAACAAGTCATGATCAGTGACGCCATCCTCAGGAAAGATGGCAACACCGATACTGCTTGAGATACAAAAATCATAGCCGTTTATTTGAAATGGTTGATTGATGATATTGACCAGTTTATTGGCGACGGGTGCCGCATCTTCCGGATCAATGATGTCGATCAAAACCACAAACTCATCACCGCCCAAACGAGCGACCGTATCTTGCTCGCGCAGGCTGTTACGGATACGCGCTGCGACTTCGATCAGTAACAAATCCCCCGTGTGGTGGCCGAGCGAATCATTGATGGTTTTAAAGTCATCCAGATCAATGAACATGATGGCGAATCGGCTTTTTTCACGGGTGGCATCCGCTAGCATTTGCTTCAGCCTATCTTCCAGAAAACCACGATTTGCCAGTTTCGTTAAATTGTCATGTAGCGTTTGTTGCGTCAATTTTGAGTTCGCATCAGCTAGTGAGCGTGCGAGTTTGGCTGTGTGCGACTCTAATCTTGCATCCAGAACGGACGTTAATAATGCAAGTATCAGAATGGCCAACGTAGCGGCAGTGACAAAGATAGTTAGGCGACTAGGCTCGATGCCATCGGCTGCTGCCGTACAAATACTACCGATAGGGAAATTGGCTGCAGCCATCCCTGTGTAATGCATGCCAACAATGGCACCGCCCAGAATGATGGAAGCCAGAGCTCTGAAGTTTTTCGTATGGCGTGTGTCTTTGCGCAGCTTGAATGCGATCCACAGTGCTACACCCGATGCAAGGATTGCGATCGCAATAGAAGCGGTAAATAGCAAGATGTCATATTCGATAGCGGGGCTCATGCGTAATGCAGCCATGCCTGTGTAGTGCATGGCGGCGATAGCGAAACCCATAATAACGGCGCTAACAACCAGATGAGTGAGCGGAAGCTGCGGCCGATTAATTTGCCAAAGCGCAAATCCAGATGCGAGCACAGCAATGATTAAAGACAAGGCCGAAATCTGAAAATCGTAGCTCAGTGGTATAGGCAGTTGAAACGCCAGCATGCCTATGAAATGCATGGACCAGATCCCGACTCCCATCGCGACCGCCCCGACGGTCAGCCACCCAAAGATATTTTTTCCGCGGAGAGAGTTGATTCTGCCGGCCAGATTCAGTGCCGTGTAAGACGCCAGAACGGCGACCAGAAAAGAGAGAAATACCAATGACGAGTTATAACTTGCACTTAGCATGACGTACCTCATTCAATAAGGCAGAACATTGCGCAATTACACGGTGGCAGTATTTCTCCAGTCATCCGGCTAGCAATCAGCCGAAAACGTGAATTTGTTAAATCACCTTATATTTACTGTTGATTCTCGTCAATAAAATTAACAAATTTATGACATGTCTTTTAGTGTCAGCGGGCATGTGTTGTGTGTATGCATTTTTCAGAAAAAATAATTTAATGCACCTCCCATAAATATGAGAGGTGCCGCGCACGAGATTATCTGCAAACGGTATGAATTAGTCGCAAACAAACTGGCAATGTGGGCCACTACGACCAACCGATTTCCCGCTAGGACATTGCTTGATGTCCATCGTGCACATTGTTGTATTCGGAGTTGGGGATGGTTCTGATGTGCCTTGCTTGGCGGGAGTGTTGCTACATGCTGTCATGACTAACAATGCCGATAGAGAAGCCATATTTTTTAGAAACTTCATGATCTTTGTCTCCAGGTTAAATGCATTAAAGAAAAACGATTTTTCTCGACGTTGCATTACATTAATTAACAAGTATTGCTGGTGATGTTTTTAGAATAAAACCAGAACGATAGAACCGGCAACGATTAAGCCAGCGCCCAGTGCGGTAGCCCAGCTCAGTTTCTCACCAAGAAAAATCACCGCCAGCAAGATTGCAAGTGCGACACTTAATTTATCTATAGGTGCGACTTTGCTGACGGGACCTAGTTGCAACGCACGGTAATAACAAAGCCATGACAAACCGGTGGCGATGCCGGACAGGATCAGGAACAGCCAACTACGAGCGCTGATCGAATCTGGGGATTGCCATTCACCGCGTAGCGAGATGATGAGGCAGCACACGCCGAGAATGACGACGGTACGGATGAATGTGGCGAGGTCAGAATTCAGTCCGGTTACACCCAACTTGCCGAAGATTGCGGTGAGCGCTGCGAAAAAAGCGGATCCTAGTGCGAACGCAACCCAGTTTGACTGTAAGTTCATAATGTCCTTCGTAGAAGATGAAGTCGCAATAGTGTAAACCCGCGGCAGGCCCAACATAGGGAAGTCAGCTGCTTTGTCGCTAGACTCAACTCCCATTGAATTCAATGCTGATCATTGCAATCGCGTACTTACTTTGATACTCAGAGATGTTCTAAACGTGCGCCAGTTTTGAATGTAAATCAAGTGTCTAGTTACCAGAAACAGAGAGGATCAAGGTTGCGATCAATCCAGGGTGATTGTCGCTCAATTCAAGACTGCCACCGTGTAGTTTTGCAACTGCTGCGACCAGACTGAGGCCGAGTCCTACTCCCGGCGTGCCGCGACTTGTATCACTGCGATAAAAGCGGCCTATCACTTTTGGTTTTTCTTCATCGGGGATGCCGGGGCCATTGTCCATCACAGCGATCGCAATTGTTCCATCTTGACGACGGGATGCCTGGATCGTAATTTTTCCGTTTTTTTGTGCATACTTAAGTGCATTGTCGACCAGGTTTCCGATTGCCTGTGCCAGAAGCAGTGGGTCACCGGCAAGTGTGAGCGGCTTCGATGATATGAATGAAAGCGTGACGCCCTGTAGCTCTGCAACGGGTTGGTAAAATTCTGCAACCTCACTTGCTACTTTAGCGGTATCCATTTCTATGAATCCGGCACGCCGCGTGCCGGCATCAATCTCCGTCAGGCGTAACAAGGCGTTGAAGATGCTGATGACGCGGTCTACGTCGGCGATTGCACTATCGATTCCTGCAAAAGTTTGTTCTGGATCGGGACGAGTCAACGATAGCTCCTCAAGACGGAATCGGAGTTCCGCCAGTGGCGTACGCAAGTCATGCGCAATCGAATTCGATACGTTTCGGACGCCATCAATCAGATGTTCAATCTGATCCAGCATGCGATTCTCTGTCTCTACGAGAACGTTAAACTCATCTTCACCTTTATGGGCTGGAAGTCGGTGCGAGAGATTGCCCTGCATGATCGCGGAAGCAGCTTGATTGATGTCATGTACTCGCGAAAGTAGAGTGCGTCGTACCAAAAAACCACCAGCTATACCAAGTAACAAGACGATACTGGCCGCACCTATTAGCCCATAAAAAAAGAGCATTTCGAGTTTTTCAAAGCGACCCGTGTCCCGTCCTACCAATAGGTGATATCCACCGGGCAGTGCCTTGTGTAACAAGGTGGCGCTCACCGTGCGACCTTCTACATCTATCGAGACGGTGTCTTTCTGCGCTGATTGATTAAACTCCTTCGGCCATGCTGCCAGATTGCCCGCGAGTTTTCTAAAGGTGGGGTCAGTGAACAGGATGATCGTGTTCTCTACATTTTCAAGTTGTCCTCCAACTTGTGTTTCTATTGCGGAAGAAAGGGCAGCACCACCTTTAGCGAGAAAAATATCAATCAACTTTTGTGCATCAGCTTGCAGTACCTCGGCTCTGCTTTGTTCAATTGTGTTGTGCCATGAATATCCGAGAGGAATGGCGAACAAGGCAAGTGCAATCAAGCTCGCCGAGATATAGATGAGCGCGATATTCAGTGCTGAAAAACGTAAAGATTTAATCATCGGTAGTGAGCATGTAACCCGAGTTGCGTATGGTCTTCAGCAGCGACCGCTCGGAATTTGCATCGATCTTTTGGCGCAATTTACTGACATGGACATCGATGACATTCGTTTGCGGGTCAAAATTGTAGTCCCACACGTTCTCAAGCAACATGGTGCGCGTCACTACCTGATTGGCATGACGCATCAGGTATTCGAGTAATTTAAATTCACGCGGTTGTAGCGCGATCGCCTTACCTGCACGGGTAACTTTATGGGAAAGCAGATCCATCGACAGATCGTCGAATACAAGTGTCGTCTCGGCCCGGGTGTCTTGTGTACGCCGAAGGAGTGCGTCAAGGCGTGCAAGAAGTTCACCGAAAGCAAATGGCTTTACCAAATAGTCGTCACCACCGCTCTTGAGGCCACGTATGCGATCATCAACATCGGAAAGGGCGCTCAGGATCAGGATAGGGGTCTTGTTTCCATCCTTGCGCAAGGTCTCGATGATGGACAAGCCATCGATATTGCCCGGTAGCATGCGATCCATGATGATCGCATCATAGGATTCGCTTACAGCGAGAAACATGCCATCGCGGCCATTGTCCGCATGATCGGTCGTATGGCCAGCTTCGCTCAAACCCTTCTTGAGGAAGTGGGCGACACGCTCGTTGTCTTCAACGATCAATAATTTCATGACATACCTAGTTTGATAATTGAGTGCGGAGTGCGAAAAATCCTCTTGCCTAGTATCTAATGCCCAGGTTTTTTGGGTGAGATACTAATCATCAGTTGATCCTGTTGCAATTGTTCGACACAGATAATGTAGCAGGCGTAGCGAACTGATTTTGTCAGAAATACCAACTTCATTCTTGTTTTATTGAGTAATTGAGGGTGGTGAGTTTGTTGTTACACCCGCTGTTGAGGTATCCAGTCGTGGTGTATCACCATTGTGTTGTATCCAGCCACCACCAAGTGCGCGGTACAAATCAACCAAGCTGGTCAAGCGATTCAAACGTGCGGTGATCAGTGCTTGCTGTGCGCTGTACAAGTCGGTTTGGGCAGTCAGTACACCAAGATAGCTATCGGTTCCGCTGCTGTAGAGCATATTTGCCAGTTCCAGTCGGCGTTGCTGGGCGTCCGTATAGCGTTGCTGCGCTGCTAGCTGATCGTCATAGGTACCGCGCGCAGCCAGTCCGTCGGATACTTCGCGGAACGCAGTCTGGATGGCTTTCTCGTATTGTGCGATACCGATATCCTTTTGGATCTTCGCTACATCCAGATTGGCCTGGTTGGCACCGGCGTTGAAGATAGGTGCAAGCAATGACGGTGCGAACGACCACGCACTCGACCCGGCTGCGAACAATCCACCGAGTGTTGCGCTGGCCGAACCGAGAGAACCCGTCAACGAAATCTGCGGGAAAAATGCTGCGCGTGCTGCACCGATGTTTGCATTTTCCGAACGCAGGAGTGCTTCAGCCTGCAGAATGTCCGGACGGCGTTGCAGCAGATCGGACGGCAATCCGGCAGGGATGTCGGCGAGGATAGGTTGCGCGCCGAGTTTGACGGCAGGCGGCAAGTCTAGCGGTAAGGGCTGACCGACTAGCAGTACCAGCGCATTTTCTGCTTGTGCACGCAAACGGGTCTGGGTGGCGTAATTGACTTGCGCTTGTTCGACCACGGTTTGCGATAGACGCAGATCCAGTTCCGAAGCAGTGCCAGTATCAAATTGCAGCTTCACGATGGTGTATGCCGATTGCGCAACCTTCAAGGTACTTTGCGTTACCGCAAGCTGCTCGTCGTATGCGAGGGTAGTGAGGTACTGGTTGGCGATTTGTGACACCAGCAATATCTCTGCAGCCTGGCGTGCGCGTGCGCTTGCCAGATACTGTTCGAGCGCGGCATCCGACAGGCTGCGCAGGCGACCGAAGAAATCGGCTTCCCATGAGGCGGAAATATCTGCCGAATAGTCATGGGATATTGAAGGGTTACCACTGGTCGTCAGACTTCCCGGTGTTCGTGAATTTGATGTGCTGACACCAGCGTTCACCTTCGGAAACAGTGCGGCACGCTGAATGCGGTATTGCGCCTGCACTTTCTCGACGTTCAGCACGGCGATGCGCAAGTCCCGATTGTTTTGCAGTGCCAGTTCGACCAGCCGTTGCAAGCGCGGGTCAGGGAGGAAGTTGCGCCAGCCGATCTCTGCAGCGGGCAATGTAGTGCTGCCTGTGCTGTTTGGCAAAGTCCTGTAGGCGTCTCCTGTGGGGAAGGCCGTAGAGACTGGCGCTGTTGGTTGTTTGTATATGGGCTGGAGCGAACAGCCTGCGACAAGGATCATGGCGAACGCACTGGCGGCGTATCTGCTTGGTTTCATTTCAATGCTCTCCTGTGCCTGGCTCTGCTGTGATCGTCAATGGCTGTGCCGACGCGTTCGATGGCTTCTTTTTGCTGAGCTTGTTGACGATCACTACGTAAAACATGGGGATCATGAACGTTGCGAGAAAGGTCGCAGTCAGCGTACCGCCTATCACTCCAGTACCGATTGCATTCTGGCTGGCTGAACCAGCACCATTCGCCAATGCAAGCGGCAGTACGCCCAGTACAAAGGCCATCGAGGTCATGACGATAGGCCGCAAGCGCATGTGGGATGCTTCGATTGCTGCCTGCAGTGCTGTACGCCCGGTGGATTGAAGCTCACGGGCAAATTCAACAATCAGAATCGCATTCTTTGCCGACAAACCTATGGTGGTGAGCAAGCCCACCTGGAAGTACACGTCATTGGACAAACCGAATAATGAAGTCGCACCAAGCGCGCCCAAAACACCAATTGGTACCACCATGATGACCGAGAGAGGAACAGTCCAGCTTTCGTATAAAGCCGCCAGACTCAAGAACACCACCAGGATCGACAAGCCATATAGCAAGGGTGCTTGCGAACTCGACTGCTGTTGCTGCAAAGAGACGCCGGTCCATTCGAAACCGATGCCAGTTGGCAGTTGTTTTGCCAGTCGTTCCATGGCGATCATGGCTTGACCGGAGCTTTGGCCCGGCGCTGCCTGACCTTGTATTTCCATCGCTTCGACGCCGTTATAGCGTGTCAGTTGTGGTGGGCCGTAGGTCCATTTGGTTGTAGCGAAAGCGGAAAACGGAACCATGCTGCCTATATTGTTGCGCACATATAGTTGATTGATGTCGTCAGGATTCATCCGGTACTGGGCATCGGCTTGCACATACACTTTCTTGATACGGCCATCGGTATCAAGGAAATTATTAACGTAGCGCGAGCCCCATGCGATTGAAAAAGTCTGATCGATGTCAGCAATATTGACACCGAGGGCTGCAGCTTTTTCGCGGTCGATATCGAGCTTGAACGCAGGATTATCAACCTGTCCGCTAAAGCGTACTTGTGCCAGACTTTGATCCTGCTTTGCCAGATCGAGAAGTTGATCTCGCGCTTTGGAAAGCGCATCATGACCGAGTCCGCCACGATCCTCCAGCATGAAGTCGAAGCCGGATGCCGTACCCAGACCGCGAATCGGTGGCGGGCTGATCGGAACAATGACCGCATCCTTGTTTGTAGAAAAATGTTTGGTGATACGGTCGGATAGTGCCTTGGCAGTCAGATCGGCTTTGGTTCGTTGACTCCAGTCCTTGAGCCGGACGAACAGTTGCCCCTGATTCTGTCCGCGCCCGGCATTATTGTTGCCGTTGACGATGAAGGTGGCATCGACCATGGCCGCTTCATCTTTCAAAAGATAATTGCTGACCTCATCAAGTACCGAGCCTGTACGCGCCTGAGTAGTACCTGTCGGCGTCTGTACTTGGACGAACAGAAAGCCCTGATCCTCGTTCGGCAGAAATGATGTGGGAAGACGGACAAACAGCACGCCAACGACAACGATCAGCGCTGCATAGATCAACAGCCAGCGACCGGAGCGAGCGATGATGCTTTTCACGCCACCGCTATACTTGTCTCGTCCTTTGTCGAAGTTGCGGTTGAACCATCCAAAGAATCCTTTTTTCTCTGCATGATCCTCGTGTGGCGGTTTTAGTATGGTGGCGCACAGTGCGGGAGTGAGCGAGAGGGCGACGAACACGGATAGCAACATCGATGCAACAATAGTCAGCGAGAACTGGCGATAAATTCCGCCCACCGTGCCACTGGAGAATGCGACAGGTACGAACACTGCGCACAATACCAGCGCTACGCCGATCAACGCGCTGCTAATCTGACTCATCGCTTTGCGCGTCGCTTCAAGAGGTGACAGTCCATCCTCGTGCATGACGCGTTCGACGTTTTCAACCACAACAATCGCATCGTCTACCAGCAAGCCGATCGCCAGTACCAGACCAAACATCGATAGCGTATTGATCGTAAAACCGAGCGCCGACATCACGCCGAAGGTTCCCAGCAAGACTACAGGTACCGTGATCGATGGGATCAGTGTGGCGCGAAAGTTTTGCAGGAATAAATACATCACCAAAAAGACCAGCACGATACCTTCCAGCAGAGTCTTGACTACTTCCTCAATAGATATTTTGACAAAAGGCGTTACATCGTTCGGGTAAACGACCTTCAATCCATGCGGAAAATATGGCTCCAATTCCGTGATGCGTGCCCGTATCGCGTCGGCTGTAGCTAGTGCGTTGCCGCCTGGCGCGAGTTGGATGCCGATACCGGTAGCCGGACGGCCGTTGTACTTGTTATCGACGTTAAAGCTTTCCGCACCTAGATTGATACGTGCGACATCACGCAAGCGTACTTGCGAGCCATCCGGCAAGACCTTTAGTAGTACCTTGCCAAAATCCTCTGGCGTGCGTAACAACGTTGATTCCGTAATCGTTGCATTCAGTTGCTGTCCCTGCACAGAAGGCGTACCGCCGAGCTGGCCGCCGGAGATTTGCACGTTTTGACTCTGCAAGGCTGCATTGACATCAATTGGGGTCAGCGCATAGCTGTTGAGTTTGACAGGATCGAGCCAGATACGCATCGCGTACTGTGTGCCGAACACGTTCATATTGCCGACGCCATTGATCCTGCTGAGCGGATCCTGCACATTGGAGACGACATAGTTGGCAATGTCGAATTTGTTCATGCTGTTGTCGGTCGATACAAAGCCAATCACCATCAGGAAAGAGTTGGTCGATTTGGTGACACGTACGCCTGATTGCTGCACCTGTGCCGGTAGCAAGGGCACGGCTAGTTGCAATTTGTTTTGTACTTGTACTTGTGCGATGTTCGGATCCGTTCCGCTGGCGAACGTCAACGTAGTGGTTGACTGACCGGTATCGTCGCTGGTCGAAGATATATACAGCAGGTTATCGATCCCGCTCATTTGCTGTTCGATTACCTGAACGACCGTATTCTGCACAGTCGTGGCCGAAGCACCGGGATAAGTCGTGCTGATCTGGACTGTAGGCGGCGCGACCGGCGGGAATTGTTCGATAGGTAGCGACCAGATTGATAATCCTCCGGCCAACATAATGAGGATGGCGATGACAATCGCAAAGATGGGCCGGTTGATGAAGAATTTTGCCATTGTGGAGCTCGCCCTTATTTAGCTTGTGCAAGCACAGGCGTTTGTGCTGCTGGAAGCCCGCCATCAGTATTTGGCTTTGCCACGGTCGCCGTAGCTTCGCTTGGTGACTCGACTGCTCGTACTAATATTCCGGGTTGTATTTTCTGCAGACCAGCCACAATCACGCGTTCACCTTCGTTCAAGCCGCCAGTCACCACCCATTTGTCGCCGAGCGTGTTCGCCGTCTGTATCGTCCGTTGCACAACTTTGTTATCAGAGCCGGCGACAAGAACAGTAGCCTGTCCTTGTTGGTTGTGATTGACGCCGGGGATGGGAACGAGCAGTGCGTTGTCATTCACGCCCTGTTCCAGGCGTGCTCGCACGAACATGCCTGGAAGCAGCGCATGGTCTGGATTAGGGAATAGCGCGCGCACCGTCACTGAGCCCGTGGCTGGATCAACCGTAATGCCGCTGAATTGGAGAGTGCCAGCCAGTGGGTACTGCGAGCCATCTTCCAGCGTGAGTGTTACTTTGGCTTGTGTTGCACCATTCAGTTTTAATTGACCATCAGCCGCATCGCGACGCAACTGCAGACCGGTGATGCTGGACTGATTGAGGTCAACGTAGATGGGATCAATTTGTTGTACGGTGGTGAGCAACGTCGCTGCGCTTGCTTGCACATACGCACCTTGCGTGACTTGTGAAATGCCGCTGCGGCCACTAATCGGCGATACCACATTGGTGTAGCCAAGGTTTATTTTTGCCACTGCAACAGCAGCTTTGCCGGTAGCAACATCGGCTGCGGCCTGACGTTGTGCTGCGATCGCATTATCGTAAGCTTGTTTGCTGATGGCATTGCCATCGACGAGTATTTTGTAACGCTCGGACTGCACAGTTGTCGCCGCGAGGTTGGCCTGCGCCTTTTGCAGACTTGCTTCCGCGCTATCCAAGGCAGCGCGATATGGTGCTGGATCGATTTGGTACAAGGCCTGATCTACTTTTACGTCAACACCTTCCTGGAAGCTGCGTTTTTGCACTATGCCGTCAACGCGTGCGCGAACCTGTGCAACTAGATAGGCGGAGGTGCGACCAGGGAGATCTGTACTAACCGGAATGCTTTCTCGTTTAACGGTCACTACGGTGACTTCCGGAATGGATAGCTTGGTATTCACTTGCTTTGAGGGGCTACAGCCCGTAAGTATGAAGACGGCCAGTGCGGTAGCGAGACTGGCACAGCCCAGATGTGTCATGTGCTCATACATGACGCTCACTTTATTGTTCCCGTTCAGTTGCCGTATCACGATGTACTCCATAAAAAGTAGGAATGCTGCAGTTCACATTGCTGTGAGAAGGCGCAGTCGTACTTTGCACAATGGTGGATTAACTCCGGATTGGCAGTTCATTAACGATAATTAATGTTTCCTTGTGCACACAGAGCTATGTACATATTTTCAAGGTGAGGTTTATGCCGCCGCCTGATTTTTTAATCAGGCAGAAAGCTTGAAAGCATACTTTGGGAGGGACGGTCGATCGAGCCGATCAATAGAAGATGGCTCTATGATTTCAGTGCGCAGGGAGCACTTGATGGTGTTTCGAGTGATGCACTATTGCTTGGTAATTTTTCTTGCTGGAGCTTGGTCGCGAAGGTGGTGGCGTGATCACTTCAATCCTGCTTACCTTGGCAAGCAGGATTTTTTCTGAATATTTATTTCGCTTGCTTGCGTGAATGTAGCCAGCTAAATACGGCAGGCATGATGGACAGTATGACGATGCCGATCACGATCAAGGTCAGATTCTGGTTGACCCAGGGAATCGTGCCAAAGATATGTCCTGCTGCGACCAGCAAACCGACCCAAATAATTGCACCGGTAACATTGTAGAAGAAGAATATACGCGGCGGCATTGCGCCGAGCGCAGCGACGAATGGTGCCAGCGTGCGCACGATAGGAACGAAGCGCGCCAGTATGATGGTCTTGCCACCGTGCTTTTCAAAGAAGGCGTGCGTACGTGCGATGTGTTCTTCCTTGACGAAGGGAATGCGATGCGTATCGATCGCCTTTTCCCTGACGATAGTGCCGATCGTAAAGTTGAGTGCATCGCCGATGATGGCGGCGCTGCTCAGCAACACAAACAAAAGCCACGGATCGAATAAACCTTTTGCTGCCAATGCGCCTGCGACAAACAGCAAGGAATCTCCTGGCAGGAAAGGCATGACAATCACGCCGGTCTCTACAAAGATGACCAGGAACAAAATCAGATAGATCCATGCGCCGTGCAGTGTCACCAGTTCAGCAAGATGAGCATCCAGGTGGAGAAACCAGTTAAGTGCCAGATCGATGATTGTTTGCATATCTATTTTCTATAAACTTTAATTAAGCTTGAAGCGAGCCATGTTCTTTACGGGCAAGCAGATGAAGTGCAGGCGTCAATGAAATGATGCTGTCATTGTTGTTGCCGGCGATCACTATGAATAGCCGACGTCAGTCAAAAGGGATGACGTCTTGTTATCTCAGGCGTGATTATGCCTTGATGCTGGCAATAGTCGCTTGGCCTCAGCATTAAATATTGTTCATATATGAGTTTTGCCCATTGTCATCAAGTTGAAATGTTTCTCTAATACCATTCAATCGTGGCATTTCTGCGCCCAGCATGTCTTTCATTTACATATCGCCACTTTGCAATCCGTACTCCAATTCCTGAAAAAATGTGGCAAAAATCTCATCCTTGATGAAAGAGGGCTGATCGGCGGCACCTTTTTGCTGGCGCTCGCGATGTTGTCCATCATCTGGTGGGGGACGTTATCGCGCATGGCGCATGAAAAAACGCTGGTGATAGAAAGCTCGATTGCGGATGAAAAAAACATTGCTTCCATCGTCGCCTCCAATTTGAATGAAGTATTGGATCGGGCGTCACAATACGCAAAAATCGGCCGCTCGATGATGGAAGGCGATCAATCCGCCATGCTGTATCTGAATCCCATGCTCAGTGGTGATCCAGCCTATTTGCGTGCGGCTGTATTTGATGGCAAAGGGAATTTGCTGCAATCTTCCGCGAACCGCAAATCGGAACCGGAGCTGATGCAATTGGTGCTGGCGGCACAAGGGACTGCACATGCCGCACCTGCCGATGATCAATTGATCGTTGATCGACCATCGACGACAGATAGCTCTGCATGGCGTGTGCCGATTCTGATTCCTTTTTCTTCTTCCAATCAAGGACGTGGATTTTTTACTGCCGTCATTGATATGGGCTATTTTCTTCGTCTGTACAAGGATGTTCAGTTGGGAAGTGGCGGACGGATCGAGATACTCACGCGTGATGGCTATCAATTGGCAGAACTGAGTGATGCCAGTCTGTCTGCCGGTGTTGATTATGGCGGCTCCGACTACGCCAGGTTTTTGAGTGAACCAGATGCGGATGGCGTGCTTGCTACTACGCGTCCTGGCACGTCAGGGCAGGATATCGGTGTATTCAGTGTGCTGGAGCGCTACCCGTTTGCCGTCATTGTGACGCGTGATCAAAGCTATTTGATGGGCCGATTGACTGTGCGTCACAGTGATTATCTGCAACGCGCCATCTTGGTTTCGATTGCAGTGGTCTTGCTGATGTTTGGTTTGTTTGTTATCGCATACAGACAGCGGCGTTTATATAACGTGCTGGCGATGTCCGAGCAGGAAAAGCGTAATTTGATCGGGCAACTGGAACAGGAAAAAGGGCGCGCATTGCTGCAAGCCTCGCATGATTATCTGACAGGCATTCCCAATCGCATGTTGTTCTACGAGATGGCGACAGCGGAATTGGCGCGTGCCAAGCGTAGTCGGAAGTTATATGCGCTGTTTTTCCTCGATCTCGATAAATTCAAGTTGATCAATGACACGCTAGGTCATGCGGTTGGTGACCTGTTGTTGCAAGGTGTGGCTGCACGATTGCGCGAGTCGCTGCGTGAATATGATTTGCTGGCGCGTTTGGGTGGCGATGAGTTTGTGATGTTGATTTCCGAGATGACATCGGAGAGCGATATCGCCAAGATTGCAGACAAGCTCGTTGAGGTAATACGCACACCTTTTCTCGATCTGGATGGCAACGACATCGAGGTCAGTCCCAGCATCGGCATCGCACTCTATCCACGCGATGGCCAGAACGTGGAAACACTGCTGACACATGCTGACTTTGCCATGTACAGCGCGAAAGCTGCCGGCGCGGCTACCTATCGATTCTTTGATACTTCATTGAATGCTTCCTCTGTGCGCGATGTGGAGTTGCTCACGCGATTCAAGCGTGCGATTCGGGATGATGAGTTTTGTCTGCACTATCAGCCACGCGTCGAGTTACAGGAGTTCAAGCTGGTTGGTTTGGAAGCGCTGGTGCGCTGGCGACATCCGGAGCATGGTTTGATTTATCCCAATGACTTCATTTCACTGGCAGAAGAAAACGAATTGATCGTGCCACTGGGGCGTTGGGTGATCAATGCAGCGTGCAGACAGATTGCAGGGTGGCGGGCAGAAGGCTTGCCGCTGGTGCCGATTGCCATCAACGTTTCTCCTAAACAGTTGAAAGACGAGTCTTTGCTGGAAACGGTGATGAGCACGCTTGCGCATTATCAGCTCCCACCAGAGCTGCTGGAGATTGAAGTGACAGAGAGCTGCTTCATCGAAGACTTCGATACTGCCAATCATGTGTTGGAACAGTTGACGAAAAATGGGCTGAAGATCGCGCTGGATGATTACGGTACAGGTTTTTCCGGTTTGAAGAATTTGAAGAAGTTGCCTATCTATGCGATCAAGATAGATCGTTCTTTCATCCGCGACATTCGTAATGACAATAGTGATGCAGTCATTGTTTCTTCGACGATTTCGCTGGCGCACAACCTTGGGCTGCAGGTAGTGGCCGAAGGGGTGGAGAGCAAAGAGCAGTTGGTTCATCTGAAAACCGCAGGTTGCGATCAGGTGCAGGGTTTCTATTTCCAACGTCCGACGGTTGCTGTTGATATTCCTGCGCTATTAAAACGAGGAAGGTTTACGCCATCATGAAAAAATTGTTTCTGTACACCGTACGTCATTGTTTTTCCGTGCTGTTGATGGTGTTGTTGCTTGCTACCGCATCGTCGCAGGCAGCTGAATGCGAAAAATTGACTCGATTACGATTTTCATTAGTGCCGCAAAATGATGTGCAAAAAGATCTGGCCTTGTTGCAGCCCTTGTTTGATAGCTTGCAAACTTCGCTCGGTATGCCGGTGGAAGTAGTGATGCCATCTTCTTACGGTGCTGTGGTGGAAGGCTTGCTGGCTGGTTCGGTAGATCTGGCGCGTCTTGGCCCTGCTGCCTATGTCTCGGCGAAGAAGCAGGATGCGGGCATCACTGCTTTTGCCACTGTGGCGCGCAAGCTGCCCGGACAGGGCGGAGAAGATACTTCCTATCGTTCGATTCTGCTGGTACGCAACGATAGTCCTTATAAAACGCTGGTGTCTTTGCGTGGGAAAAAAGTGGCATTGGTAGATCCGGACAGTACTTCCGGAGCATTGATACCGCGACACGTTTTTTCACGTGTGATCAAGGCGCCACTGGAGAAGTACTTCGGACAAGTGGTGTATAGCGGTGCACATGATCTATCCATGTCGAATCTGACCAAGGGACGGATAGATGCGATATTTATCTCAAGTGTGAGTCTTGCCGTGGCTGTCGAGAATGGCAGTTTCAAACGTGAGGATTTCCGCACGCTGTGGCAATCTCAGGCGATACCGCGCAATCCATTTGTCTTGCGCAGTCGGCTGTGCGCCGATACCAGAAAAAAAATCATAGGCGTATTTTTAGACCATGGCGGCAATGCCAATACCAGCCTGATGCAAGGCCTGAGCGTAACGCGTTTTGTACCGGTTAGCGATCAGGATTATCAAATCGTGCGTGATTTGCCTTGAAGCCAGGCTGGTCTGTACCTGCTTTATCGTGAGTGTGCAGCCGGCATGACTTTCGCCCATGGGGCGGCGACATCATGACGCTTCTCGAACTGTTCTATCTCCGGTAACAATTGCATGGTCGCACCGACCATATCCAAACCTTCGATAATCATCTTCTTGTGACGCGCGGCCAGAGTGAACGGGAAGATGTGCGTGGCGCTGCTGAGCGTCATCGCCTGCAGATCGATCTTCAGATGAGTTTTGCCTTGTTCGATATCCGATAAGAGCGCTGCGATTTTTTCCTGTTCCAGCACGATCAGCAGCAGACGATTGTTGAGCGCATTGCCGAAGAATATTTCGCCGTAACTTGGTGCGACGATGGCTTCTATGCCGAGTTGCTGCAAACCCCATACCGCATGTTCACGGCTGGAACCGCAGCCGAAGTTGGGGCCGCCGATCAAAAATGTGCTTTTGCTGAAAGCCGGCTGATTCAGTATGAAATCTTCCTTCAGACTGCCATCAGGATGAAAGCGTAAATCGTATAAAACACCTTTTGCCAAACCAGCTTTATCAATGATGCGCAAAAATTGCTTGGGCATGATTTGATCGGTATCTAGATTGTCGATCAACAAGGGAGCGGCAACGCCTTCAATCAAGGTTTTATCAGACATTGTTATTCTCCAACGCATTTTTCAACGTATTTCCCAATTCGCGTACGTCTGAGATACAGCCCGTAATGGCAGCAGCAGCAGCCATCGCCGGGCTCATCAGATGGGTTCTGCCATCGCGTCCCTGACGTCCTTCAAAATTACGGTTGGTCGTTGATGCACAACGTTCACCTGGGCTGAGTACATCATCGTTCATCGCCAGGCACATCGAGCAGCCTGGTTGTCGCCATTCAAAACCGGCATTGATGAAGATATCCGCCAAGCCTTCCTGTTCTGCCTGACGACGCACTGCGCCGGAGCCTGGCACGATCATCGCCCGCACGCTGGATGCAACATGCTTGCCTTTGACGATTGTTGCAGCGACACGCAAATCTTCGATGCGTCCATTGGTGCATGAACCGATGAAGACGCGGTCTATCGGCAGGCCGATAAGCGATGCGCCAGCGGATAGCGCCATGTATTGCAGCGCGTTGCGTGTGGATTGATCTTCCTGTGTGTGCGGAATCGCGCCGTTGATTGGGATCGCTTGGTCAGGGCTGGTGCCCCAAGTCACATAAGGTGCGACTTCGTCAGCAAGGAAGTGATGTTCAGTCTCAAACGATGCTGCAGCGTCAGAATGAAGTTCAGCCCAATCTGTCATCGCTTTGGAGAAGTCAGCTTCGCTGAGTTCAGGCGCATGTGCCTTGATGTAAGCGAAGGTTGTTGTATCCGGTTGTATCAGCGCCGCGCGTGCACCGGCTTCGACTGCCATATTGCACAAGGTCATGCGTGCTTCTGCCGACAGCGCTTCTATCGTCGTCCCGCAGAATTCAACAGCGTAGCCACGCGCACCTTGCGCGCCTATGCGGCTGATGATGAGCAAGACCAAATCCTTGACTGATGTGCCGACAGGTAACTGGCCATCAACGCGGATGCGCATATTGTCGGCGAGTCGATATACCAAAGTTTGCGTCGCGAGGATATGTTCGACTTCGGAAGTGCCGATGCCGAAACCCAATGCACCGAGTGCACCGTAAGTTGTCGTGTGGCTGTCGCCGCATAGTACTACCATGCCCGGACGTACCCAACCATGTTCAGGTGCGATGATGTGTTCGATGCCTTGTTCTGCATCATTCGTATCCAGCAAGGTGATGCCGAATTCGGTGCAATTCTTTTTGAGGTTGGTGGCTTGCAGGGCAGAAGGTGGATCGAAGATCACACGCTGTCCCATATTCACTGGATGCGTAGGAATGATGTGCGAGACAACAGCCAATTGCTGATGCGGCCGCAGTACGGTACGACCTTTTTCACGCAGCCCGGCGAATGCTTGCGGACTGGTGTATTCATTCATGATGTGCAGGTCGACATAGAGCAGGACATGTTGCTCATCCAGTTTGCTGACCGTGTGCGAGTCCACCAGTTTTTGATAAAGCGTGCGCGATGACATGAGAGTATTTCCAGTGGCAATCAGGTGGCGAGGAAGGGCAGGACTTCGTCCAGCAAGAGCTGTGGTTCGTCTTCCGGTATGTAGTGACCGCAATCGAGTGCATGACCGCGCACGTCGCTTGCCAGCAGCTGCCATTCTTCCAGCGGTTTGAAGCATTGTTCGATCACGCCATGTGCGCCCCACAAGGCGAGCATAGGACATTGAATCTTGTTGCCATCAGCCAGATCCTTGCGTTCATGGTCCAGATCGATGGTGGCGCTGGCGCGGTAGTCTTCGCAAATGCCGTGTATGGTCGCCGGGTCGCGCAGACAGCGCAGATATTCAGCATAGGCTTCTGGCGTGAATGGCTTCATGCCGGCGCTACGGCCAGCGATGGTGTGCTTCAGGTATTCCTCTGGGTGCGAATTGACCAGCGTTTCCGGGAACGGAGTTGGGCGTGTCAGGAAGAACCAGTGGTAATAAGCGGTGGCGAAGGCGCGATTGGCTTTTTCATACATCGCCAGCGTCGGTGCAACGTCGAGCACGACCAGCTTGGTGATGACTTCAGGATGATCGAGTGCCATGCGATACGCAACGCGGCCGCCTCTATCATGTCCCATCAGCAGGAACTGATCGAAACCGAGCTTTGCCATCAGCGCAATCTGATCTTGACCCATCACGCGTTTGGAGTAATTACTGTGATCCGGCAAGCCGACAGGTTTGTCGCTATCGCCGTAACCGCGCAAATCGGTGGCAATAACGGTGAAATGTTTGGCGAGTGTTTCCGCAACCTTGTGCCAGATGACGTGCGTTTGCGGATGGCCGTGCAGCAAAAGCAGAGCAGGGCCGCTGCCGCCTTTTACATAGGCGATCTTGACGCCGTTCACTTCTGCTGTTTGTCGTTCGAATCCTGGAAACATGTATTGCTCCTTTATTGGCCCACTTCTATCTTGGTCTGAATTGTATAACTGTTAAACGAGCATATAATTCATCTTTATTGAGTCTATTATTTCTTTAAATTGAATAATGAATGATCTTTCCGATTTGGCATTTTTCTCTATCCTGGTAAAGCAGGGCAGCCTTGCCGCTGTGGCCAGAGAGCTGGGCGTGACACCGCCAGCAGTCACCAAGCGCTTGGCCAATCTGGAGAAAAGGCTGGGCGTACGCCTACTGAATCGCACTACGCGCACTATGAGCGTGACGCATGAAGGCGAGATTTATCTGGCGGAAGGGGCGCGCATATTGTCCGAGATAGAAGAATTGGAGCGGACCGTCAGCCGCAGCCGCGCGGTGCCCAAGGGTTTGTTGCGCATCAATGCGACGCTGGGCTTTGGCCGCAAGCACATCGCGCCAGCGGTTTCTGACTTTATAGAGAAATACCCTGAAATCGAAGTCCAGCTGCAGTTGTCCGACAGACCTCTGAATCTGGCCGATCAAGCTTTCGATGTCGGCATCCGTATCGGTGAGATGCCGGATGCCCGCATCATTGCGCGCAAGATTGCCTCCAACCGACGCATGTTATGTGCCGCGCCTTCTTATTTGAAGCGCAATGGAGTCCCTGCCGCACCCAAGGATTTGCAAAAGCATCAATGCATAGTCTTGCGGGAGAACGATGCCGCCTACGGCACTTGGCATCTGCACCGCGGCAAACGGCAGGAAACAGTCAAAGTGCGCGGTGTTGTCAGCAGCAATGATGGTGAAACGACCTTGGCCTGGGCGCTGGCCGGTCATGGCATCCTGATGCGTTCGCAATGGGATGTGGCAGCTTATCTGCGATCCGGGCGTCTGGTCGAAGTGCTGGATGATTGGTTGCTGCCGCCATCGGATATCTACGCGGTTTATCCGGAGCGCCTTAATCTCTCTGCCAAGGTCACGGCCTTTGTTAATTTCATCAGTGAGCGTTTTCAATCTCGTATCGGCGAACAGGGCGATCCCTGGTAGGGCTTTTTGCCATAACGGCGCAAACGTAGGGCTAGTTTGCCGCTAATCACACAATTTGCCGGTCTGAAGGGCGTCAAATCCTTTAAAATAGCGGCCTACTCCGAGATTACCTATGTCCATTTCAACTACCCAAGAAATCGTTACAGAATTGCGTGCAGGTCGCATGGTGATTCTGGTCGATGAAGAAGACCGCGAAAACGAAGGCGACCTGGTGCTTGCCGCCGAGTTTGTCACGCCGGAAGCGATCAATTTCATGGCCAAATTCGGCCGCGGCCTGGTGTGTCTGACATTGACGGAAGAGCGTTGCGATCAGCTCGAGCTGACGATGATGACGACACGTAACGGCACGTCCTACGGTACCAATTTCACCGTATCGATCGAAGCGGCTGAAGGCGTGACGACGGGTATTTCTGCCGCTGACCGCGCCAAGACTATTCAAGTCGCCGTTGCCAAAAATGCCAAACCTGCCGATATCGTGCAGCCGGGTCATATCTTCCCGTTGAAAGCGCAAAAGGGCGGCGTGCTGATGCGTGCCGGTCATACCGAAGCAGGTTGCGACTTTGCCGAATTGGCTGGCCTGACGCCCGCTGCGGTGATTTGCGAAATCATGAAAGACGACGGCACGATGGCGCGTCTGCCGGATTTGATCGAGTTTGCAAAAGAACATGATTTGAAGATAGGCACGATTGCCGATCTGATTCACTATCGCAGCCAGAACGAATGCATCGTTGATCGCGTCGGTGAGCGCACGATGGAGACGGTCTACGGTAGCTTCCGTACTGTTTTGTATCGCGACACGCCTAGCGGCGGTGCACACTTGGCGCTGGTACATGGCGATATTGCAACAGATAAAGAAACCTTGGTGCGTGTGCATCAGCCGGTTTCCATCCTGGATTGGCTGGAAACCAAGGCAACGACGCATTCGTGGAATCTGGCTTCGGCGATGGCTGCCATCAAGCAAGCCGAGCGCGGCGTGATGGTTTTGCTCAATTGCGAAGAATCCGCTGATGAGTTGTTTGCGCAATTTGAGGCGCTGGCTAATCCCGATGTACGTCCGCAGCAACGCGCGGCACACATGGACTTGCGTACCTACGGCATAGGCGCACAGATCTTGAAGGATTTGTCTGTCGGCAAGATGAAGCTGCTCGCTAATCCGCGCAAGATGCCGTCGATGGCAGGCTTTGATCTGGAAGTAACCGGTTATCAGGCAACACCAGAGAATTGAGCGTTCGCTCAGTTTTTATTGAATGACGCGTATTTGAATGAGTAATCAGTTCAGTATGTTGTTGGTAGTTGCAGTAAAGTCAAAAAGAATCATTTGAATTAAAAGCGCAGTCGCGCAAGAAGGGGAACACCATGACAGTTGGCGCCTACGATATGAATTTGGCAGGACAAGGTTTGCGCATAGGTATTGTGCAAGCACGTTTCAATCAAGATGTTTGTCACGGCTTGCTGGCATCATGCCTGGCCGAGTTGAAACATCTGGGCGTTGAAGACGAAGACGTCTTGCATGTCACGGTGCCTGGCGCGCTGGAAATCCCGTTAGCCTTGCGCAAAATGGCAGAAACGTTGCAGTTCGATGCGTTGATCGCCATCGGTGCCGTCATCCGCGGTGAGACTTATCACTTTGAACTGGTATCGAACGAATCCGGCGCAGGCATCACGCGCGTGGGCCTCGATTTCGGTTTGCCGATTGCCAATGCCGTATTGACCACCGATACCGATGAGCAGGCAGAAGCGCGCATGGAAGAAAAAGGCGCCGATGCAGCACGCGTAGCGGTCGAGATGGCGAATCTGACGATCGCGCTGGAAGACTTGGCTGACGCAGCTGATAACCAGGAATAATTTTTAGCTGCTGTGTAACTGCAGCGTATGTATTGTTATTAACCCTTTATGCGCGTTTTGCTTCTATATATAGAAGGCGCGCTGTTTGTGAGCCATGACCCAAAAAACCGATCACGCTAATCCGAGCAAAAATCGCACGCCGCGCCACCGCGCACGTGAATTTGCCTTGCAAGGCCTGTACCAATGGCTGCTGAATAATGAAGATGTACGCGTGATTGAAACGCATATCCGCCAAGCACACGGCTTCGACAAGGCGGATGCAGAGCACTTCGATGCTTTGTTGTACGGCACCGTCAAGCAAGTGACCGAGTTGCGCGCTGGCCTGGCACCGTTGATCGATCGCGAAATCTCGCAATTGTCGCCAGTCGAGCATGCGGCTTTGCTGATCGGCGCTTTTGAATTGAAGAACCACATCGAGATCCCATACAAAGTCGTCATCAACGAAGCGGTCGAATTGACCAAATCGTTTGGCGGCATAGACGGACACAAGTATGTAAACGGCGTGCTGGATAAATTTGCCATCGGCGTACGTGAAGTTGAAATCAATGCCGGACGCAGATCCTGATTCGATAATCTGTTCTTACGTAGTCTGAAAGACCTGCCGCCACCTGATCTCCGGTTTCATCAAGCCCAGCTTGAGACGGATGCAGGTGGCGGTTTTCATTGAGGAATTCGCTTGTCTTCGCATCTCACACAACTCGCTTCCCGTCTCGATAACATCGCGCCTTTCCATGTCATGGAGCTGGCGAAAATGGCTGCCGACCTAGAGCGGCAAGGGCGCCACATTATTCATATGGGTATAGGCGAACCGGACTTTACTGCAGCGCAGCCAGTGATAGAGGCGGCGACGCGCGCGATGGCCGAGGGCAAGCTGCAATATACGTCGGCGACTGGTTTGCCGGAATTGCGCGCTGCCATCGCTGAACATTACCGTGCGGTTTACGGCGTGGAAGTTGCGCCATCGCGCATCATCGTCACGGCTGGGGCATCTGCAGCTTTGTTGCTGGCCTGCGCTGCTTTGGTGGAAAAAGGCGCGCAAGTGCTGATGTCCGATCCGTCTTATCCGTGCAATCGTCATTTTGTCGCGGCTTTTGATGGCCAGGCAAAAATGATTGCCAGCGGTCCTGAGCACCGTTTTCAGTTATCTGCCGAGATGGTGGCGCAGAACTGGTGTGAGCAGACGCGTGGTGTCTTGCTGGCATCGCCATCGAATCCTACCGGTACTTCAATTACTGAAGATGAATTGCGCAAGATCGTTGCGACCGTACGGGAGAAGCAGGGCTTCACCATCGTTGACGAGATTTATAACGGCTTGCGCTACGATGCGGTGCCGTTTTCTGCCTTGTCCTTGGGTGAAGACGTGATTGTGATCAACAGCTTTTCCAAGTATTTCAATATGACGGGCTGGCGGCTCGGCTGGCTGGTGGTACCAGAGGCTTTGGTACAACCGATAGAAAAACTGGCGCAAAACCTGTTCATTTGCGCGTCCAGCCTGGCGCAGCATGCAGGACTGGCTTGCTTCGAGCTGGAAGCGCTAGCGATTTATGAGGCGCGCAAGGCAGAGTTCAAGCGTCGGCGTGACTATATAGTGCCGGCGCTGGAAGGCTTGGGCTTCAAGGTGCCGGTGATGCCGGACGGTGCTTTCTATGTTTACGCCGATTGCAGCGCCTTGTCGGATGATGCGGATCGCATGACGGTAGATATATTGAATGAGGCGGGCGTGGTGATCGTGCCTGGGCTGGATTTCGGCCCGTCTACTGCGCATCAATATGTGCGTGTGTCGTATGCGACATCGATGGAAAACCTGCAGGAAGCGGTGGCGAGGTTGCGGACGTTCTTTGACGGACGCGCGAAGCTAAAGGCGCAGGCATAAAAAAAGGAGCCGTAAGGCTCCTTTTTTACGAGGGTGGTTTGCTTCACAGTGAAGTGAATTTTTCGCCATCCTGTCCGCTGCGAACTTCCAATGCAGCAGATTTTTCTTGCGGTACTGTTGGCTGAGCTTTTGGCGTAGCGCGGCTTGCCATAGTAGCAAAGGCCGATACACGTTTGCCGGCAGCAACAGCTTTCAGGCGGTCGTATTCGCCCAGGACTTTGGCGCCGTAACCAGCGTCGTTATCCATGGCAGCTGCGCCTACATAGCGTTTCAAGCCTGCTTCAACCGAGCCGCCGCGAGCGACGTACTCTTTCAGGATCAGGGAGCCGACACGGATGTTGGCAACCGGATTCAAGGCAGCTTGTGTGCCGCCCATTTCAGCAAACTTGTCGTGGTGCACTTTAGACATGACTTGCATCAAGCCTTGTGCGCCGACCGGGCTTTCCGCAAACGGGTTAAAGCGCGATTCGATTGCCATCACAGCCAGGATCAGCAGCGGATCGAGGTTGATTTCCTTGGCGGTCAAATACGCGGCAGATACCAGCATATTGGTTGCATCATTAGCCACGCGGTAGCGCTTGGAGATCCATTGCGTCACACGTTGCTGCTGAACGTCAGTGCCCAGCATCGCGGTATTGGCGACTGGTATATCCGATTCGACGGCTGCCGAGGCAGGATCGTCCATCAAGTTGGCCATAGGCGGCATGTCTTCATCCGATGGCGTCGCAGCTACGGCGTCCGAGAATGGCGAGATGGCCTGGATTTTTTCCGCGACTTCCGGTTTGAAGAACATCAAGGCCAGTGTTGCGATTGCTGTCAGGCCCAGTGCCATCAATGCGTGGCGTGCGGTAGTGATGACTTTATTGTTGGTGGTGCGCATTGCGTTCGAATGCGCGATCACCTGTCGTGCTGATTGCTTGGCGGCTTTACGCATCGCCGTGTTGATTCGATTTAACATTAAAAACTCCAGGATTGACGCGGCAGATAGAAGGCTCCACTACAAAACAAAAAAATTATTCTGTAGAACCCTGCACATGCCGTGAATCAGAGAAATCGTTTGCAGTCGCTTGGCGTACGGCAAACGTCGGAGTTGATTACTTTCAGGGTCGCGCACTATGCAGCGGTGCCCTTGGCAAACAACTTTTTCGGGGAGAAGGCGCGTGGCCTTTTGAAAACACTCCTAAAATGTCATGTGGGACCCCGATCCCGTGAAATGAAGAGTGTTTCTTTTCTGCCCGGTTTGGTGTTCCAATACGGGGCCTGCTCTTCAAGTTGTGCGGATTGTAGGAGGCGGTTTATATCAAGTCAATACTATAAAAATAGATTTCTATAACTTATAAGTATAACGTTTTTGCCTCTGAACAAGTAAAAGCCAACAGAATCAAGTACTTGGGTGTTTTCTTTGAATAATCAAGTCCAATGTGCAAAAAGACGAAAAAAATATGAAATATTCTGATTTACGCGACTTCATTTCTCAATTGCAACAAATGGGCGAACTTAAGCGCATAAACGTGCCGGTTTCGCCTTTTTTAGAGATGACGGAGATCTGTGATCGCACTTTGCGTGCAGAAGGACCTGCGCTGTTGTTCGAGAAACCGACGGGGCACAACATCCCTGTGCTCGGTAATCTCTTTGGAACACCGCATCGTGTTGCGCTTGGTATGGGCGCCACGGACGTTAGTGAGTTGCGCAAGATCGGCCATGTATTGGCGATGCTGAAGGAGCCGGAACCGCCTAAGGGTTTCAAGGATATGTTGGGCTTGGGTTCGCTGGTGAAGTCTCTGTGGGACATGGCGCCTAAAGAACTGCGCGGTGCACCTTGCCACGATATCGTGTGGGAAGGCAATGACGTAGATCTGGCGCGCCTGCCGATTCAACATTGCTGGCCGGGCGATATTGCACCTCTTATTACATGGGGTTTGGTCATTACCAAGGGTCCGCACAAGAAGCGGCAGAATCTGGGTATATATAGACAGCAAGTTATTGGCCGCAATAAAGTCATCATGCGTTGGCTGGCACAACGCGGCGGGGCGCTGGACTTTCGTGAGCACAGTATTGTTAACAAGGGCAAGCCATATCCGATCGCGGTCGCTCTCGGTGCCGACCCCGCTACTATATTAGGAGCAGTGACGCCGGTGCCGGATAGCTTGTCCGAATACCAGTTCGCCGGCTTGCTGCGCGGCAGTCGGACTGAGTTGGTCAAGGCGCTGGGTAGTGAGTTGCGGGTTCCGGCTTCGGCCGAGATCGTACTGGAAGGGCATATCTATCCAGATGAGTCCCATCCGTCCGGTTACGAACATGCGCTGGAAGGTCCTTATGGCGACCATACCGGTTACTACAATGAGCAGGATTCCTTCCCTGTCTTCACGATAGATCGCATCACGATGCGACGCGACCCTATTTATCACTCTACGTATACAGGCAAACCACCGGATGAGCCGGCGGTCTTGGGTGTGGCCTTGAATGAAGTCTTCATTCCTTTGCTGCAAAAGCAGTTTTCCGAAATCCTCGATTTCTATTTGCCGCCAGAAGGTTGCAGCTACCGGATGGCAGTAGTGCAAATGAAGAAGGCGTATCCGGGCCATGCCAAGCGTGTGATGTTTGGTGTCTGGAGCTTTTTGCGTCAGTTTATGTATACCAAGTTCATTGTGGTGGTGGATGAAGACGTCAATATTCGCGACTGGAAGGAAGTGATCTGGGCGATTACCACCCGTGTCGATCCAACAAGGGATACGACGCTGGTCGATAACACGCCTATTGATTATCTGGACTTCGCCTCACCGGTCAGTGGTTTGGGAAGCAAGATGGGCATCGATGCGACGAACAAGTGGCCAGGCGAAACCGACCGCGAATGGGGTCGCACGATTACGATGAGCGATGACGTGAAGAAACGCGTCGATCAAATCTGGCAAGAGTTGGGTATCTGACAGCAAAGATTGCAGCTTGCGTTGGGCAGTGAAAAATGGCGCTTCTATATAGATATGGAAGTGCCATTATTTTTTGAGTTGTCGTGCTGATCTTGTTCTGTGTGCCGCATGGAAAATTTATAAATCCATGCATTCTCAGAGGACAGGCATCGCCTTTGCTGTTAAAATTCGTGTCGGCGGGCCCCTGCGCATTGTGGCATGGCCAACCTGGTCAGGTCGGGAACGAAGCAGCCACAGCCATTTCCTGCAAGTGCCGTAGACAAGGCTCGCCTCTTTCTGTCTCTATATATAACAGCATCTGTTGTTAAGTATTTCCCCACCGGCACTGCAATCCACCTTATTCCAAGACTGCGCTTAATCAGCCTGCAGATTGCTTTTCATCTGACGCATCACTTGCGTACTGCTTTTAATATCCTCAATCGACAATCCCTGCATCATCTCCGCACGCAATTGCTTCGATAACTTTTCTATAATCTGAAGTTGCTCGTTGGCTTTGGGTGTCAATACGGCGTATTTGTGTCGCTTATCGCTTGCCGAGGTGATGCGCTGTATCCATTCCTTCTGTTCCAGCAAATCAAGCAGACGTACCAGGGTAGGGCTTTCAATCCCGAGTTTGCGTGCCAGTTCGCGTTGGATCAGGCCGGCTGGATGCCTTTGTAATTGGAGAAGAACCTGCCGGGTCGATAGATTCAGGCCGAATGGCTTCAACCGTTTATTCATCTGGTAGCGCCACGCGCGCGAGATGTCGCCTATGGTCTGTCCCAATTCGAGCTGATAATCGGATAAATCGTAAGGCTGGTCGGGATTCATTTGTGGGGCGGCATGTTAAGCTTACTGGTTAGTATAGCTAACGAATTGATGCTTGGTAACGTTAAACTCCCGCATGCACTTTTCGCATTTACTTTTAACTTGCCGCCGGAAACGGCTGGCTCAGGATAAGCAGTCTCTATGCAAGCAAGAAAAAAATATCTGTGGATAGGTGTTGGCATCGTGGTGGTAGCAGGCGCTGCCTATCTGGGATTGGGCAGTAAAGCGGAAAAAGGCAAGTCCGGTGATGGCACGCAATCGGTGAAAACCGTGATCGCCACGCAAAAGACGATACCGATTACGGTGACTGCGAATGGTTACGTGACTGCGGTCAGTACCGTCGATGTACGCCCGAAGGTACAAAATATCGTTCGTACCATCCATGTCAAGGAAGGCCAGTTCGTCAAAGCCGGACAACTCTTGTTTACGCTGGATGAACGCAGTGACCAATCCAATGTGGCCAGGACCTCGGCGCAACTGGCGGCGGGGCAGGCTGAGCTGGCCGATGCTGAGCAGATTTTGAAACGCAATCAGGATTTGCTGGCGAAGAATTTCGTTTCGCAGGCGGTGGTGGATAGTGCGCGCAACAAGGTCGAAGCGTTGCGCAATACGACGCGGGCGAATCAGGCTGCAATCCAGTCGAGTGCGGTGGCCTTGAGTGACAATCAGATCAAAGCGGGTATTTCTGGTCGTATCGGCGTCATCAATGTGCATCCAGGTAGCTTGGCGCAACCGACAGGTACCGTGATGGTTACCATCGTGCAGATCGATCCGATCATGATCAGTTTTACTTTGCCGGAGCGCGAGCTGATGAATATCCGCGCCACTTATCCGCAGGGTAATGCGCCAGTACGTGCGCAATTGCCGGGGCAGGAAGTCTTGACCGGTAAGTTGACCTTTATAGATAACCTGGCCGATACACAAAGCGGCACCATACGCATGAAGGCAGAATTTGCGAATGCCGACCAGAAGCTGTGGCCAGGCGCTTATATCAATGTGAGTCTGGTGTCGCGCGAAGTACCGGACGCGGTGTTGGTGCCGGCGCAGGCAGTGGTGACCGGGCCGGTAGATAAATTGGTGTATGTGGTGCAGCCGGATGACACCGTGCAGGAACAAAAGATAAGTGTGCTGGCGATAGAAGATGGTCAGGCTGCAGTCTCCGGCGTGAAAGCCGGTAGTCGCGTGGTGGTGGAGGGGACCAAGAACCTCAGACCCGGCACCAAAATCCGCGAAGTAAAGAAAGAAGTGCTGCCGACGCCAGTAGCACCAACTTGAATTCATGCCTGACCTATGGTCAGGCATTTTATTAAGCACATAGTGCAACACATTCTTCCCATGACCTTGCCTGGGCAAAATACATAGTGAATATTTCCGAACTTTGCATACGCCGGCCAGTCATGACTGTGTTGCTCTCGATCGCAGTGGTCGTGCTCGGCGCTTTTTGTTATTTCAAATTGCCGATTGCGGCACTCCCTAGTTACGACACACCAGTCATTAATGTCACCGGTACCTTGCCCGGGGCCAGCCCTGAAGTGATGGCGGCTTCGGTCGCTACCACGCTGGAAAAACAATTCTCGACCATTGCCGGTCTCTCGACCATCAGTTCCAGTAGTACGCTGGGCAATACTTCGATCACGCTGGAGTTTGACCAGAACCGTGACATCGATGCTGCAGCGGTCGACGTACAAGCTGCGCTCTTGCGTGCGCAACGCAGTCTGCCGATCGAGATGACGGCCTTGCCGGCTTACCGCAAGGTCAATCCGGCTGATGCCGCGATCTTGTTGCTGGCGCTGACGTCGCCTTCGCTGTCCTTGTCGGAGTTGAATGACTATGCGGAAAATCTGATTTCGCCTTCGCTGTCGACCATCAATGGCGTGGCACAAGTACAAGTCTATGGTCAGCGTCGCTATGCGGTACGCGTCAAGATCAAGCCGGATGAATTGGCGGCGCGCAATATGACGCTGGATGAAGTTGCATTGTCCTTGCGCGCATCGAATGCGAACTCGCCAGTCGGCGTGCTGGATGGTACGCGCCAGACTTTGACACTGCAAGCCAACAAGCAATTGCGTAATGCAGAAGCATTCAGCAATCTGGTTATCAGCAGTCGTAACGGCCAGACCACGCGCCTGAAGGATGTGGCGGTAGTAGAAGACAGTGTCGAGTCGACCAAGAGCGGCAGCTGGGTGAATGGCGAACCGTCTATCGTGCTGGCTGTACAGCGTCAGCCGAATGCAAATACGGTGGCGGTGGTCGATGCGGTGAAGAAGACTTTGCCGCAGTTCAAGAATCAAATGCCGGCCTCCATCAATGTGCAGGTTCTGAATGATCGTTCCGTTTCCATACGCGAAGCGATCCACGATGTGAAGCTCACTTTGCTGCTGACCATCGCCTTGGTGGTGTTGGTGATTTTCCTTTTCCTCAAACGTTTGTCAGCGACCGTGATTCCGGTGTTGTCGTTGCCGATTTCATTGATCGGTTGTTTCGCTTTGATGTATTGGCTGGGTTACAGCCTCGATAATATTTCGCTGCTCGGCATTACGATTGCAGTGGGTTTGGTGGTCGATGATGCGATCGTCATGCTGGAGAATATTGTGCGGCATATCGAAGACGGCATGGAACCACTGGCTGCGGCGCTCAAGGGTTCGCGCGAAGTCAGCTTTACGATTATTTCGATTTCAATTTCGCTGGTCGCGGTTTTCATTCCTATCTTTTTCATGCCGGGCGTGATCGGTTTGCTGTTCTATGAATTCGCTGCCGTGGTGTCATTGGCGGTGATGGTATCGGCTGTGATGTCGCTGACATTGGTACCTATGTTGTGCAGCCGCTTCCTCAAGCATGAGACGCAGGCCGAGCATGAACAGGAAAACTGGCTGAGCCGCTCGTTTGAAAAACTCTTTAATCGTGTTTTGCAGGCTTATACGAATGGTCTGGACTGGTCGCTCGCACATCGCAAGATCATCTTGATGGTCGCAGTTGGCACATTCCTCTTGACTGCAGTGCTCTTCATCACGATACCGAAAGGCTTCTTCCCGACTGAAGATATCGGTCAGATCAGCGTCACGATAGAAGGGCCGGAAGATGCGTCCTATCCGACCATGGTGAAGCTGGTGTCGGCAGCGGCAGAGATAGTGCAAAACGATCCGAATGTGGCGACCACGACTTCGCGTACGCGCGACAGCAATGTCGGCAATATGTTTATCGGCCTCAAGCCGCGCAGCGAGCGTGAATCCATGGACAAGGTCTTGCGTGATTTGCGGCGCAAGGTGAGTGGCATTCCTGGCTTGTCTGTGTATATGACGCCGGTGCAAAACTTGCGCCTCGGCGGCCGTAGCAGCAAGAGTCAGTATCAATATGTATTGCAAAGCGTGCGTGCTGATGAGTTGAATGACTGGGCGGAGAAAATGCAGGCACGCATGCGTGCTGATCGTGCTTTTATCGACGTCACCAGCGATTCTCAGCTCAAGGGTTTGCAAGCGGTGGTGAATATCAATCGCGATCGCGCAAATGAAGCCGGCGTAACCATTCAGGATATACGTACCGCTTTATACAGCGCGTATGGAGACCGCCAGATATCGACGATATACACCAGCAACAACAGTTACTTCGTCATCATGCAAGACATGAATGTTGGGCAGCAAGACGAAGCTGATCTGAACAAAATTTATCTGCGCAGCAAGACCGGTGTGTTGGTGCCTTTGCTCAGTCTGGCAACAGTAGAGCGTACCGCTGGTCCGATTTCAGTCAACCATCAGGGACAATTGCAGGCGGTTACCATTTCCTTCAATCTGGCTCCCGGCGTGCCGCTCGGTGAAGCCACCGGCAAAATCGACCAGATCAGAAGTCAGATTGAACTGCCATCGAGCATCATTACTTCATATGCCGGTGATGCGGCGGTCTTCCAGTCGTCGCAAGGCAGCCAGGTCGCTTTGCTGCTACTGGCGATTGTCGTGATATATATTCTGCTCGGTGTGCTGTATGAAAGTTACATCCATCCGATCACAATTCTGGCTGGTTTGCCGTCTGCGGCAGTCGGTGCCTTGCTGACGCTGCGTATCTTTGGTTTTGAACTGACGATGATTGCGACCATCGGTATTCTGCTACTGGTCGGCTTGGTTAAGAAGAACGCGATCATGATGATTGACTTCGCGTTGGAAGCGCAACGCAATCAAGGTATGACACCAGCGGAAGCGATACGCTCGGCGTGTATCCTGCGCTTCCGTCCTATCATGATGACGACGATGGCAGCGGCAGTGGGTGCATTGCCGATTGCATTGGGTTTGGGTGCTGGCGCTGAATTGCGACAACCGTTGGGTCTCGCTGTGGTTGGTGGTTTGATGGTGTCGCAAGTGATCACACTGTTTATCACGCCTGTGATTTATCTGTTCTTCGATAAATTCAGCGGTGACGGTCCTTTGCAAATTACGCCGGAACAGGAACTAGCCAGTCGCTAAAATCAGACTGGCCAGGCACGCGCAAGAATTTCCTGTTGCAACACCGATGGCGCAAGTGCATCGCTGAGTGTACCAAATACGCGGCCACACTCAGCATCCAGTCTGCTGTCGATAAATGCTTCGGCAATCGCAGGCGGTGCAGTTTGCAACATCAGGCAAGCTTGTGTCGTCAGCACCAAGCGTTGTGCAAAACGGCGTGCCAGCATCTCTTGCTGTGATGGTGACGCTTTTAAATCGCTGCGCAGTTCCGCTATCCGTTCACGCAAACCGGCATGCTCAACAGCTGTATCGAGTAGAGATTCCAGTAGCAGATTGAAGTTCTCTGGTTCTTTGGCAATCGCACGCAACACATCCAGACACATCACATTGCCGGAACCTTCCCAAATCGAATTGACTGGCGCTTCGCGGTACATGCGCGCCATAGGCGCGTTTTCGACGTAGCCGTTGCCGCCCCAGACTTCCATGCATTCACCGGTAAATTCCAGCGCGCGTTTGCAAATCCAGAATTTTGCAGCAGGTGTGACGATGCGACGCCATGCGCGCTCCAGAAGGTCGTCCGGCGATTCAACTGCGCGTGCCAGACGCAGCATCAACAAGGTTGCGGCTTCGCTTTCCAGTGCTAGATCAGACAAGACGTTTTGCATCAAAGGCTGTTCTGCCAAAGGCAGGCCGAATGCGCTGCGGTGTCGTGCATGATGTATCGCTTGTACCAAGGCATTGCGCATCAAGCCGGCGCTACCGATCACGCAATCAAGCCGCGTGTGATTGGCCATTTCTATAATGGTGGGTATGCCGCGGCCCTCTTCGCCGACCATTACGCCATAGGCATCCTGGAATTCCACTTCGCTGCTGGAGTTGGAGCGATTGCCCAGTTTGTCTTTCAGTCGTTGTATCAAGATTGCATTCTTGCGGCCATCGGGACGCCAGCGCGGTACGAAGAAGCAGGACAGACCCGCATCGGTGCGTGCCAGTACCAGATGCGCGTCGCACATGGGGGCGGAGAAAAACCATTTGTGTCCGGTCAACGCGTATTCTGCACCGCGTCCATTGCCATTCAGCGGACGGGCGATGGTCGTGTTGCTGCGTACATCTGAACCACCTTGTTTTTCCGTCATGCCCATGCCGATCAGCATGGAATTCTTTTGCTCCAGTGGCAAGTCACGCGTGTCATGTTCGCGAGAAAATAGTTTTTCTTTCAATGTGGTAAACAGTTTGGTTTCTTTTTGCAGCAAGGGAATGGCTGCAAAGGTCATTGTGATCGGGCACAAGGAGCCGGATTCGACTTGTGCCTGCAAGTAATAAGCAGCAGTACGTGCGATGTGCGCGCCAGCACGCGGCTGCGACCACGGCATCGCGTGCATATTCTCGCGACGTTGCATGGCGAGCAATTGATGCCAGCTGGGATGAAATTCGACGACGTCTATGCGATTACCGAAGCGATCGTGAGTTTGCAGTTCTGGTAAATGGTGATTGGCAAGTTGACCGAGCTGCAATGTTTCCTGTGTGCCTAGTTCTGCGCCCAGGCGAATCAAATCCTGCTCATACCAGGCCGCTTGTTCGCGTTGTACGCCAGTGACCAAGGCTTGATCACTCGTGTACAGGTTGTAATCGTGCAGATCGGGTGCTTGATTGCTGACTTCATGGGTAGGCCATTGCATGGAAAGCTCCTTTGCCTGCTGACGCTGCATACAGATGCAAGATGGTTCAGTCTATAACCAGGTGCTGTCGGATGCCAATTTTTAATGGTGTAGGTCATAAATGGTCATTTATGACTAGTCTGGGCAGGTATTTTTCGACGGATAGCCTCGCTCTGCCGCGAGAAAGAATGAACACTGTAAATCCGGTGCCGGTGTCAGGTAAAATGCGGTTTGCCCTTATTCACGAACGGCCCTATGTCATATCAAGTTCTTGCCCGTAAATATCGTCCGAAAAGCTTCGACACACTAGTCGGGCAAGAGCACGTCGTGCGAGCCTTGACGCATGCGCTGGATAATCAACGCCTGCATCATGCCTATCTGTTCACAGGCACGCGCGGCGTTGGCAAGACCACGCTCTCGCGGATTTTGGCTAAATCCTTCAATTGCATAGGTCCGGACGGCAATGGTGGCATTACGTCAACGCCTTGCGGTGTGTGCGATGCATGCGTAGCGATCGATGCCGGCCGCTTTGTCGACTATATAGAGATGGATGCCGCGTCGAATCGTGGTGTCGATGAAATGGCGCAGTTGCTGGAGCAGGCGGTCTACGCCCCGTCGAATGCGCGCTTCAAGGTCTATATGATCGATGAGGTGCACATGCTCACCAACCACGCGTTCAATTCGATGTTGAAAACGCTGGAAGAGCCGCCGGAACACGTCAAATTCATACTGGCAACAACCGATCCGCAAAAAATCCCGGTCACGGTGTTGTCACGCTGTCTGCAATTCAATCTGAAACAAATGCCGCCCGGCCATATCGTCTCGCATCTGGACAATATCCTCGGGCAGGAAAATATCGAATTCGAAACACCAGCTTTGCGTTTGCTGGCGCAAGGTGCGCACGGTTCCATGCGCGATGCATTGTCATTGACCGATCAAGCGATTGCCTACGCCGCCGGTAAAGTTACGCTGGATGCAGTGCAGGGCATGTTGGGAGCGCTCGATCAATCCTTCCTGATACGCTTGCTCGATGCATTGGCCGAGAAAGATGGCGCGGGCTTGCTGGCAGTTGCCGATGAGATGGCAACACGCAGCTTGTCATATAACGCAGCCTTGCAGGATCTGGGTTCCTTGTTGCATCGCATAGCCTTGGCCAAGACGGTGCCGGCTGCAGTACCTGACGATCTGCCGGAATATGATGACGTGCTGCGACTGGCTGCGTTGTTCGATGCGGAAGAAATACAACTGTTTTACCAAATTGCCGTACATGGCCGTAACGAGTTGGGCTTGGCACCGGATGAATATGCCGGCTTCTCGATGACCTTGTTGCGTATGCTGGCTTTCCGTCCCGGCTTTGGCCCGGCCGAAGCCAAACCTGCCGTCGCTGCCGCTCCTGCAGCACGTCCGGTTGCAGCACCAGCAGCGCCTGCACCAACTGCACCAACTGCTGCCGCGCCGGCAGCACGCCTGAGTGCAGCACCGCAAGCAGCCAGCATCAGTGCACCGGTTGCACGTCCGACAGGCGCGATGAGCCCGGCGCGCGCTGCGCTGGAAGCAGCGCGTGCTGGCGTCAAAGGTGCAGTACCATCTGCACCTGCAGTACGACCAGTTACGCCTCCAGTTCCTGCCACTCCAGCTGCTCCGGTAGCTGCAGTGGTAGACAGATCGCCGTCCATCGATATGGCACCGGCACCGCCGTGGGATGATGAGCCGCCGTTTGCCGGCAGCAATGGAGTTGAAGAGTTTTCCAGCCCTGTGGCTCAAAAAAAAACTGAACCGGAATCTGCAGCAGTAGCAGAACCCGTAGTAATACCAGCACCTGCTGTGGAAGCACCGCGTGTTGCACGTCCGTTCGCATTACATCCGGTAGAGAGCCTGAAATGGGATGGCAACTGGCCTGCGTTGGCTGCCATCTTGCCGGTGCGTGGCGTCGCGCAACAGTTGGCCTTGCAGAGCGAATTGCTCAAATGCGGGCCAACTCCGGAGAGCGCCCAGATTACCTTCGACTTGCTGGTGGCAGTAGATGTCTTGCTGGCGAATGGCAGTGCAGAAAAATTGACGACTGTATTGTCCGAACATTTTGGACAAACCATACGCGTGCAAACCACGATAGGTGCAGTAGAACACACCGCCAGTGCAGCTGCGATGGCAGATCGTGCCGAGCGGCAACGTGATGCAGAACAATCGATGCAGGAAGATCCCTTCGTACAAAAACTGATGCGTGAATTTGGTGCGACCATCGTGCCGGGATCGGTCAAGCCGGTTTGATCACGCAGAACTATCCATTTCTTCAATCCGAATTATTTAAAGGAGCAACATCATGATGAAAAACCAATTGGCTGGCCTGATGAAGCAGGCGCAAGCAATGCAAGACAACATGAAAAAGATGCAAGAGCAGTTGGCATTGATTGAAGTTGAAGGCCAATCTGGCGCCGGCTTGGTCAAGATTGTCATGTCGTGCAAGAACGATGTGAAGCGTGTGTCCATCGATCCATCTTTGCTGGCCGATGACAAAGACATGCTGGAAGATTTGGTTGCTGCTGCATTCAACGATGCAGTGCGCAAGGCAGAAGCAACATCGCAAGAGAAAATGTCTGGCGCAACTGCTGGCATGCCTTTGCCTCCTGGCTTCAAAATGCCTTTCTAAGATTTACTTTTCGTAGCCTGTTGAAAGAAACCGCTTTTTGAAAACGCCATCCAGTCTCGATTTTTTGACCGAAGCATTGCGCCGCCTGCCGGGTGTAGGCCCGAAGTCTGCGCAACGCATGGCGTATCACTTGATGCAGCACGACAGAGATGGTGCTGCCATGCTCGGTCGTGCCTTGTCACAAGCGGTGGACAAGGTACAGCACTGTGCGATGTGCAATACCTTCACCGAACATGCTGTATGCGAAACCTGTCTTGATGCAGAGCGCAATCCAGCATTGTTGTGCGTGGTGGAAACGCCGGGCGATCAATTGATGATCGAACAGACGTTGACCTTCAAGGGTTTGTACTTCGTGTTGATGGGACGTTTATCGCCGCTCGATGGGATAGGTCCCAAAGATATTCATCTGGAAAAATTGATCGGCCGTGCCACTGACGGTATCGTGCAGGAAGTCGTGCTGGCGACCAATTTCACCAATGAAGGTGAGGCAACTGCGCACTACATCAGCGAGACGCTGAAAGCGCGCGGCTTGAAAGTCAGCCGTCTGGCGCGTGGCGTTCCTGTTGGCGGCGAGCTGGAATATGTAGATGCAGGCACGATCGCACGTGCGATGCTGGATAGACGTACTACGTAATACCTGTAATATCGTCGTCATGAGGCGTCGATAGCATAGCTTGCAAACGGTACTACAACTTGATGTTTCATCTTTCATAAAGGTGATCGCAATGTTTACCCACTCTCCTGAAAATCAAAGTTGGCTGCGCGCAAAATGGCAAGCACTGGTGACTTCAGTTGCTGCCGATCGTGCAGCATCCGATGCGGTATGGGATGAATTGATCCGACATTATTCCGAGCCACATCGCACTTATCACAATCTATCGCATGTCATGGTGTTGCTGCGCTATGCAGAAACACATCGCCATCAAATCAATCGACCAGAAATAGTGGAATTCGCCATTTGGTTCCACGACGTGATCTACGATACGCATTTGAAAGATAATGAACGACGTAGCGCGGAATGGGCGCGCCGGGCCATGATCGCGATGCAAATCGATGAGCACCATATTCCGCCAGTCATGGAATGCATCATCGCCACCGAGCGGCACGAAATTACTTCGCCGCGCATTGTTGATCTTCCCTTGTTCCTCGATATGGATCTCACCATTCTTGGTGCAAGAGAAGCTGTCTATAAGGAATACAGCGAAGTTATCCGTGCGGAATACAGTTGGGTGCCGATAGAAGAATATCGGATAGCGCGTGGTAAATTTTTGCAGCGCTTTCTGGAAAGACCATCGTTGTTTTTTACGCCGACCATGGCAGCTACGCTTGAACATCAGGCGCGCTTGAATCTCGAATTCGAATTACGTGAACTCGCATATATCTAAAAAAATACATGAAGAAAACAGCATCATCCGGTCCTTTAGCCGGAATCAAGGTTCTGGAGTTAGGTACATTGATCGCAGGTCCATTCTGCTCGCGTATGCTGGCAGAGTTTGGCGCAGACGTTATCAAGATCGAATCACCAGACGGTGGCGATCCCATTCGCCAATGGCGCGTATTGAAGGATGGCACTTCGCTGTGGTGGTCGGTACAGTCGCGCAACAAGAAAAGTCTGACCTTGAATCTGAAGGATCCACGCGGGCAGGAAATTGCAAAGAAACTGGCGTTGGAAGCAGACATCATCATCGAGAATTACAGACCTGGCGTGCTGGAAAAATGGTCGCTAGGCTACGAACAATTGAAAGTGGAAAATCCAGCAACCATCATGGTGCGTCTGTCCGGCTTCGGTCAGACTGGGCCGTTGAAGGATCAGCCAGGTTTTGGCGCGATAGGCGAATCGATGGGCGGATTACGTTATGTATCCGGCTTCCCGGATCGGCCGCCATTACGCGTCGGTATTTCGATAGGCGATTCGGTCGCGGCCTTGCATGGCGTGATAGGTGCAATGATGGCGCTGCGTCATCGTGATGCAACTGGTGGCCGCTGGAATGGCAAGAGCGGCGAGGCATCGGTCGCCGGACAAGGGCAGATGATAGATGTCGCCTTGTACGAAGCGGTATTCAATATGATGGAATCGCTGGTGCCGGAATATGATTACGCAGGTGTGGTGCGCGAACGTACCGGTGGCGCCTTGCCCGGCATCGTGCCGTCGAATACCTATACGACTGGTGATGGTGAAAACATCGTGATTGCAGGTAACGGCGATGCCATCTTCAAGCGTTTGATGCTGGCGATGGGACGTGACGATCTGGCCAACGATACTCAGTTATCACGCAACGATGGACGTGTTCCACGTACTGCAGAGATAGATGCAGCGATACAGGCATGGTGCGCGACGCAGACTATAGCAAGCGCCTTGGAGATTTTGCAGGCGGCCGATGTGCCTGTGGGTAAAATCTATTCGATACGCGACATGATGAGCGATCCACAATTTCTTGCGCGCAAGATGTTTGAGCAGCATGCATTTGCAGACGGTACACCTATCAAACTGCCTGCAATCACGCCTAAATTGTCTGAAACGCCGGGTGCAACAAAATGGCTGGGTCCAACTTTGGGCGAGCATACGGATGATGTATTGCGAACACTGGGTTATGATGATGCGGGCATTGCAGAGTTGAGACGCGACGGCGTAGTCTAAAAACGCCGCGAACAGAGGACGACATGAATAAAAATTTCTTGAAGCAGTTTGCCATTGCCTTGGTGCTTTTCCTACTTGGCTACTGGACGTTTAACGGTTTGATTTTTAACTGATTTCTTCAATGGCAGAGCACGCTATGTGTTTCTGCCTTGTTGAAACAGGGTGATTTTTGTGGTGTCATCGTAATAGCGATGAATAAGCAAGGGAACTTCGCCGTATTGGTTTTATCGTAGCAAGGCTGTTTGCAGTATAGATTTCCATCGACTTTCCGATTTTTTCAAAGGAGGTACACCATGGGTATTCTTAGTACTATTTTCAGCAAGATATTTCCATCTTCACACGCCGCCCCGGCTCCATCTACACCTGCGGCAACTACATCAGCAGCGCCTGCCGCACCATCCGCACCGGCTCAACAAGTCGATGTGGAAGCCATTCTGAATGGCTTGGCACAGAAAAATCCACAGAAGCTGAACTGGAGCACTTCTATCGTCGATTTGATGAAGTTGCTGGATATGGATAGCAGCCTGACTGCTCGTAAAACATTGGCACAAGAGCTGAATTACACCGGCGATACCAATGATTCGGCAGCGATGAATATCTGGTTACACAAGCAAGTGATGATCAAGGTGTCCGAAAACGGTGGCAAGGTGCCGGATGCATTGAAGCACTGATAGCTTCGGTTTTATAAAAAATGCGGATCGTGTTTCACTGATGAAGTGAAATACGATCCGCATTTTTCATTCAAGGTAGACGGAAATGATTCGTCTCTTCTGCATAAAGAACTTATTCTGTTCTTTCAAATACGCGTTCTATGCGTTTGTCAGGTACCAGCCACAAGATAGCAACCAGCACATAGATGCTGATGGAAATCCATTCAAACCAGAAGGCAGCTGGAATGGCGATGGCATACAGAACGGGTGATATCTTGCCTTTCCAGTCCTTGCCTATCGCACGCTGCAAGAGAGAGTTCTTGCCTTGGGCGGAGATGAGCAAGCGTTCGAGTATCCAGTAGGCAAGGGAAGACATGAGCAATATCACGCCATAAATTGCTGAAGGCATGGCGCCGAAATGGTTTTCTCCCATCCAGCCAGTGACGAAGGGAATGAGCGATAACCAGAAAAGCAGATGCAGATTGGCCCACAGCATTGCGCCGCTGACCTTTTCAGCGGTGTGCAGCATGTGGTGGTGATTGTTCCAGTAAATGCCGAGATAGACGAAGCTCAACACATAACTCAGAAATACGGGAATCAGCGGCTTGAGTGCTTCGAGGTTTTCTCCGTGAGGCACTTTCAACTCCAGTACCATGATGGTGATGAGTATAGCGATGACGCCATCGCTGAATGCTTCGACCCGACCCTTGCCCATACTTGCCTCACGTTTTTAAGGGAAATGACCTTTTGTAAAAACTGCCAGCAAGTAAGACGGAAGAGCGTAGCGTCTTCCGTCGCTTGGACTATTTCAACGCTTCAAGCAATTTATCCAGCTTTACTGCATCCACACAGAATGCGCGTATGCCTTCAGCCAGTTTCTCGGTTGCCATCGCATCGTCGTTCAACATGCTGCGGAAGGTTTTTTCATCCAGCGTGAGTTTCTGGAGATCTGCAGTTTTTGCTTCTGCCGGCACGAGCTTGCGTGTCAGCGGCGCATCCGACTCGGCCAACTTCTGCAGCAGTTCAGGGCTGATGGTCAGCAGATCGCAGCCGGCCAGTTCGATGATTTGCGAAGTATTGCGGAAGCTGGCGCCCATCACTTCAGTGGCATAACCGAACTTGCGATAGTAGGTATAGATGCGTTTGACCGATTGCACGCCAGGATCATCCGCGCCGGTGTAGTCGGTGCCGGTAGATTTCTTGTACCAGTCATAGATGCGGCCGACGAATGGCGAAATCAGTTGTACACGTGCATCGGCGCAGGCAATGGCTTGAGGTAAAGAGAACAGCAACGTCAGATTGCAATGTATGCCTTCTTTTTCCAATACCTGTGCGGCGCGTATGCCTTCCCATGTGGAGGCGATTTTGATCAGTATGCGATCGCGCGAGATGCCTGCTTCTTCGTACAGGCGAATCAGCGTGCGGCCTTTTTCAATCGAGCCTTCGGTATCGAAGGACAAGCGCGCATCGGTTTCAGTTGAGACACGACCAGGGATGACTTTGAGAATTTCTTGTCCAAACGCGACTAGCAGATGATCAATGATTTCGTTGGTGCTTTTACCAGCATGGTCGCGTGCGACCTTTTCCATGATCGGCTTGTACTCATCCTTTTGCACCGCCTTCAGGATCAGTGATGGATTGGTTGTTGCATCTTGCGGTGCAAATGCTTTGATCGATTGAAAGTCGCCCGTGTCGGCAACGATAGTGGTGTATTGCTTCAGTTGTTCGAGTTGGTTCATGGCGCAATAGTGAGTTGTCTAGGAATGATCGGTATTGACACTCTTATTGTACGCAATGTTCCTGCATCTTTGCAGACACTGGATAAAGCTAATTTTTCAGCGGCACTTGCAGGAAGGAATCGAATTGCAGGTCGAATTTTTGTAGCGCTTTCTGAGCGTTGACCATTTTTTTGCGACGCTCAGGACTCAAGCGTAGTGCCAACCCGACTGCAAGTATGTCGATTACGACCAGATGGGCGAGGCGTGCCGATATCGGCGTATAGGGATCGGTATGGAAGTGCAGGTCGATAGGAATCAGTATTGTCGCCAACTCCGCCAATGGTGTGCCGCTGGGTGCGAGTACGATGATGGCAGCTCCCGAGCTACGTGCCAGTTGTACGCTGCGTAGTAGAGAGAGACTGCTACCGCGCTGCGAGATGGCGACCACGACATCGCCTTTTTTCAACAAGGATGCGGCGATGCTATGTATGTGCGGATCGGAGTAGGCGACTGTCGGTACGCCGGAACGAAAGAATTTGTGCTGTGCATCGGCAGCGATGATACCGGACGTGCCCTGCCCATAAAATTCTATCGTGTTGGCGTTGCCTAAAACCTGTAGCGCTTTTTCGATGGCATTGGCATCCAGACTGTTACGCAGGTCGAGCAAGGTGTTGATCGAGCGATTACACACCTTGTCGACGATATCTGTAGCCATGTCTTCCAACATGGGTGATTCGCCAGTGCCGGGCGAGAGCGCCAGACCTTGCGCCAGCTTCAGCTTGAATGCCTGCCAGCCATCAAAGCCTATGGCGCGGCAAAAGCGCACGACAGTTGGTTCTGATACCTCGGCTTTTTTTGCCAGTGCAGTGATGTTTTCTGCAATGGCGAGTTCAGGTTGTTCCAATACGGCGAGTGCGACTCTTTTTTCCGATTTGGAAAGTGAGTCGTACTGTGTGCGTATTGAGTCCAGCAGCATGCGGGTGTGCTCCGCTTATTCCGGTAAGGCTTCTTCGCGCCATTGCAGGCCGTCGCGGCCAATCAGCGCGCTCGATGCAGCTGGCCCCCAGGTGCCGGCTGCATACGGTAGTGGTTCGTTGCCGTCTTGTTCCCAATGGCGCAGTACAGGCTCAACCCATTCCCAGGCTGCTTCCAGTTCATCGCTGCGCATGAACAGTGTCAATTGACCACGCAATACGTCTAGCAACAAGCGCTCGTAGGCATCCATGCGTGGTGCTTTGAAGGTTTCAGCAAAGTCGAGCTCGAGTTCGACCGGTTTCAGGCGCATGCCATCGCCCGGTGTTTTTGCCATCAGGTTCAACTGCAGGCCGTCATCTGGTTGCAGACGAATGACCAGGCAGTTCGGCTGGAAGCTGTTGGTTGATTGCGCAAAGATAGAGTGCGGGATCGGTTTGAAGCGCACAACGATTTCTGCCAATTGATCGGCCATGCGTTTGCCGGTACGCAAATAGAAGGGTACACCGGCCCAGCGCCATGTATCGATCTCGGCTTTGACGGCAACGAAGGTTTCAGTATTCGAATCCGGGTCGGAATTTTTTTCTTGTCTGTAACCGGGAACAGCCTTGCCATCGACATGGCCGGAGCGGTATTGGCCACGGATGATGTTCTTTGCCAGTGCATTTTGCGTGAATGGTTTCAGCGAGCGTAATACCTTCAGCTTTTCGTCACGGACTGCGTCGGGTGTCACAGACAGTGGTGGTTCCATTGCGACGATACACAGCAATTGCAGCAAATGATTTTGCAGCATGTCGCGTAAGGCGCCGGATGTTTCGTAATAGCCCATGCGATTGCCAACGCCGATTTCTTCCGCGATCGTGATCTGTACATCGGAAATCCATTCGCGGCGCCACAGTGGTTCGAACAGCACATTGCCGAAGCGCAGTGCGAGCAGATTTTGTACGGCTTCTTTACCGAGGTAGTGATCGATCCGGTAAATCTGTGATTCTTTGAAGACTAGGCTGACTTCCTGATTGATCTGTTTGGCGCTGGCGAGATCGCGGCCTAGCGGTTTTTCCAGAACGACGCGGGAATTCTCGGTTGCCAATCCGCGTGCGGATAGATTGTGGCAAATCTTGGCGAACAGGGTAGGTGGCGTTGCAAGATAAAAGACGCGGGTGAGCGCAGGGTTATCGCGCAAGGCATCATTCAGTGTTTGATAAGTATCAACATTGCTCGCATCCAGCGAAACGTATTTGATACGTGCGCAGAATTTGTCCCATACCGCTGGCGTTAAGGTCTTCTCGTTGATATGCGGCTTGGCATTTTCATTCAGCGTATTAACAAACTCTTCCTGGCTCCAGCTATGGCGACCGACGCAAATGATCTGTGCCGCAGGAGGCAAATCTCCGGCGCGGTCACGAGCGTACAGCGCAGGAATGAGTTTGCGCATCGACAGGTCGCCGCCGCCGCCAAACAAGACAAGATCAAAATCGGTGAGAGCCATGGTAATGAAGAAAGTTGTATGAGTAAGTGTTCGTTAGAACGTTATTGTTTGTTGTGTAGTGCAGTCTTGGCGCGTGCAATCAAACCATTGGTCGAGCTATCGTGTGTCTCGGGTTTTGTTTGATTGCTCAATTCCGCCTGGATGTTTTTTGCCAGTATCTTGCCTAGTTCAACACCCCATTGATCGAAGCTATTGATGCCCCAGATTGTGCCTTGTACAAACACCTTGTGTTCATACAACGCAATTAACGCACCCAGTGTGCTCGGGGTTAACGCATCCATCAAAATAGTGTTGCTTGGACGATTGCCGCGGAAGATACGATGCGGCAGCAGTTTTTCAATTTCTGCCGCTGGTAATCCTTGTGCCTGCATATCGGCGCGTACTTCATCGGCATTTTTGCCGCGCATAAAGGCTTCAGATTGCGCGAAGCAATTGGCCAATAACAAGACCTGGTGTTCTTTCATCGCATGCGATGGTGTCAGCGCAGCGATGAAGTCGACTGCCATGATGTCTGTGCCTTGATGCAGCAACTGGAAATAGGCATGCTGGCCATTGGTGCCGACATCGCCCCAGATAACCGGGCAGGTTGCGACTTCTACTTTTGTACCGTCAACCTGAGTACTCTTGCCATTGCTTTCCATTTCCAGTTGTTGCAGATAACCGGGAAACAGACGCAAATCCTGGTGATAAGGCGCAATTGAAATGGAGGTGCTGCCGATAAAGTTGCGATTCCAGATGCCGATCAAAGCGAGGATGACAGGCAGATTTTTTTCCAGTGGCGCATCCTGGAAGTGCTGATCCATTGCATGCGCACCGGCAAGAAATTCCTTGAATTGTTCGATGCCTATCGAGAGTACCAGTGCCAGGCCGATAGCGGACCACACCGAATAGCGACCACCCACCCAATCCCAGAATGGGAACATATTCTCTGGCGCAATGCCGAAGGCTTTTACTGCATCCAAATGGGTAGAAACGGCGACGAAGTGTTTGGCGAGATCGGCCTCACTCGCGTGCTTCAAGAACCATGTGCGTGCTGATTGCGCATTCATCATGGTTTCTTCGGTATGGAAACTTTTGGAAGCAATGATGAATAAGGTCGTGGCGGGGTTGACGCGCGACAGGATGGCATCCAGATCATGACCATCTACATTGGAGACAAAATGCGTGATCAGGCGAGGGTGTGCGAAAGAGCGTAGTGCCTGGCATGTCATCTTCGGGCCGAGGTAGGAGCCACCTATGCCGATGTTGACGATGTCGGTAATTTCGCGTCCATCGAAGCCGCGCCATTCGCCGGAACGCACGCGTTCGCTAAATGCGCCCATCTGATCCAGTACAACTTGTATATCTGGAACAATATCTTTGTTGTCCAGCATCAGCTTTTCGTTACGCGGTTTACGCAAGGCTGTATGCAGGACTGCGCGATGTTCTGTGCGATTAACTTCTTTGCCGGCAAACATGTCATCACGTTGCGCTTCTACCCGCATATCGCGGGCAAGCGCGTACAGCAATGTCATCGTCTTGTCATCGACAATATTTTTGGAGTAATCAAGGAATAGACCTGCGCCTTCAGTGGATAATTTGGCGAAGCGAGCAGGGTCCTGTGCAAACAAGTCGCGGACTTGTCGGTCTTTTGTCTCGGTGTGATGCTGTTGCAGCGCCTGGAAGGCGGTGGTGGCAGTAAGCGGTATGCGCATGGGCGGTAGACGCGATCTAAGGTTGGTTGAAACTATACATCAATTTATGGTAATTTCACTACAAATAAATTTACTGTGGGCAATGCAAACAACGAATGTGCATGGCCGATTATTTGTAGCACGCCTGTAACGGATACTTGTTCCGATGGAAAGTTCAATCGAATGCCACATTTCGATGGTTTGTAATGAAACGGTCATGGAGTGAATTTCTTGCGCGATAAGGAGTCCTACGTTTTCGCAAGAAAGTAAAAGATGATGGTAGTTCGATACAATTTGTTGTAGTAAAATTTCAAAACTGTTTTTCAAGGAATTTATATGTCGCTCCATCCTGTTGTGACTGCCGTAACCGCAAGGATCGTAGAGCGTAGCCGGCCTTATCGCACTGCCTACCTTCAGCGTTTGGAACATGCGCGTCAAAAGGGTGTGCAGCGTAGTACGCTTTCCTGCACCAATCTTGCCCACGGTTTTGCTGCCTTCCCGCAGAACGACAAATTGGTGCTGAAGCAGCAAACGAATCCGTCTATTGCCATCATTTCTGCCTATAACGATATGTTGTCGGCGCATCAGCCATTCGAGCGTTTTCCACAGATCATCAAGGACGCAGTGCGCAAAGCGGGCGGCGTCGCACAATTTGCCGGTGGCGTGCCTGCGATGTGCGATGGCATTACGCAAGGTCAGCCGGGCATGGAGTTGTCGCTGTTTTCACGCGATACGATCGCCATGTCTACGGCGATTGCCTTGTCGCACAATATGTTCGATGCAGCCTTGTATCTCGGCGTATGCGACAAGATCGTGCCAGGGCTGATCATCGGCGCATTGCACTTCGGACATTTGCCTGCGGTATTTGTGCCAGCTGGGCCGATGACGAGCGGCATGTCCAATCCGGAAAAAGCACGGATACGCCAACTGTATGCGCAGGGAAAAATCGGACGCGATGCCTTGCTGGAAGCGGAAGGACAGTCGTATCACGATGCTGGCACTTGTACTTTCTACGGTACAGCTAACAGTAATCAAATGTTGATGGAAGTGATGGGTCTGCATCTGCCGGGCGCTGCTTTCATTACACCGAACACACCTTTGCGCGATGCCTTGACTGCAAGCGCAGCACAACGCGCAGTTGAAATCAGTGCACAAGGTAAAACTTACACACCTATTGGTCGTCTGGTCGATGAAAAGACTATCGTCAACGCCGTCGTGGCCTTGCTCGCGACCGGCGGCTCTACCAATCACACCTTGCATCTGGTCGCGATGGCGAAGGCGGCTGGGATAGTGATCGATTGGGATGACTTCGATGCCTTGTCGAGTATCGCACCTTTGGTTGCACGCATTTATCCGAATGGTGACGCCGATGTAAATCACTTCCATGCTGCTGGTGGCACCGGTTTCGTAATCCGTGAATTATTGGATGCGGGTTTATTGCATGACGATGTGCTGACTATTCTCGGGCGTGGTTTGCGTGCGCATGCGACCGAGCCATTCTTGCAGGATGACAAAGTTGTCTGGAAAGCAGCCGCAGCGGTAAGTGGCAATACAGATGTCTTGCGTACTGCAACTGAACCATTTTCGACTGATGGCGGCATGAAGCTGATGTCAGGCAATCTTGGACGTGCAGTGGTGAAGGTATCGGCAGTCAAGGTGCAGCATCGCATCGTGGAGGCACCAGCCATCGTGTTCGATTCGCAAGAAGCCTTCATGCATGCTTATCAGGCAGGTGAATTGAATCGAGACTTCATTGCCGTATTGCGTCATCAAGGCCCACGCGCGAACGGTATGCCGGAATTGCATGCGCTGACACCAGCGTTGGGTAGCTTGCAGGATGCGGGGCGTCATGTTGCCTTGGTGACTGATGGTCGTATGTCAGGTGCTTCGGGCAAGGTGCCGGCAGCCATTCACGTCTCGCCGGAAGTGCTGGCGGGCGGTCCTTTGGGGCGTGTGCGCACCGGCGACATCATTCAATTAAATGCGGAAACTGGCGTGTTGCAAGCGCTGGTGCCAGAAGCGGAATGGGCTGCGCGCGGTGCAGAACCAGCCGACTTGTCGCAAAACGAAATCGGCATGGGGCGTGAGTTGTTTGCGATGTTCCGTCACTCGGTGAGTGAGGCGGAAGAGGGCGCTACCACCTTCGGTTTGCCGCCGCCTTTACTGGAAACTGACGAAGACAAAACGAGCAATACGCTTGCAGTGCCGGATGATGAGCCGTTTGTCGATGAAGATAGTTTGATTGAGCGTCCAATAGGAAACTGACATGAATCTGCTGGAAATAATGCGCGCGTCGCCGGTTATTCCGGTTATTGCTATCGACGATTTGAACTACGCGGTGCCGCTGGCACGGGCATTGGTCGCGGGCGGCATACGCGTGCTGGAAGTAACCTTGCGTACGCAACACGGTTTGGCTGCTATTCGTGCGATTGCCGAGCAAGTGCCGGAAGCCATTCTTGGCGTTGGAACCTTGACGCGACGCGAAGATTTTGTGGCAGCACGTGATGCTGGTGCGGTCTTTGGTGTGTCGCCAGGATTGACGATGGAATTGATCGAAGGTTCGCGTGCCAGTGGTTTACCTTTGCTACCAGGTGTGATGACACCGTCAGAAGTGATGTCGGCGCGCGAAGCAGGGTTTCATCAATTGAAGTTGTTTCCTGCTGTGCCGGCTGGCGGTGTTGGGATGTTGAATGCGATTGCGGGACCGTTGCCGGATGTGCTGTTTTGTCCGACGGGCGGGATTTCGCAGGAGACGGCGGCAGAGTTTTTGGCCTGCAAGAATGTAGCTTGTGTGGGCGGGTCTTGGCTGACACCCAAGGATGCGGTAGCGGCTGGTGATTGGGTTAGGATTACTGCTTTGGCTAAGGCGGCTTCGGGGTTGAGGTGAGGTTTGCTTTGTTTTGATAAAGAAGGAGCCGCTTTTGAAGCGGCTTTTTTATTGTGGTTTTGGGTTTTGTTTGTTGATGCTGTTCTTTGTTCTAGGTGGCTCAGTATGCCGGGGGTGGCCCGGCAGCCACTTACTTTCTTTGCTTCGCCAAAGAAAGTAAGCAAAGAAAGGCGACCGCGGAGCCGCAGCCCTTCGGGTTCCCGTTTGTGCAGGACAAAAAATGGGAAGCGAACGAAACTCGCCTTCGGCTCAGACAACGTTCACTTCTTTATCCATTTTCTGCCCCGCACAAACGGCTGCGTCAAAGCGGGGGAAAATCAACAGCCACAGCCTTGTTGCTTGACGGAAGTCACGCACATTACGTGAATAAGTAAGGCTGTGGTCGTTGTCGTTGTTTTTGACTTTCCCGCATGTGACGTTGCCGAGACAAGCAATCGTCAGGCGGATAAAGGGCGCAAACATGTCTGAGCGTAGCGAGTTGGTTTGCGACCCCGACTGGCGATTGCTTGTCTTGGGTACCCGCTTTAGCGGGCAACGGCTTTTGCGTCGCCTTCTTTTGCTTACTTTTCTTGGCGAAGCAAGAAAAGTGAGCGGCTGCCGGGCCGCCCCCGGCATACCAACTCTCTACGGAGAGAGAACAGAATCAATACGCCCCGACCATATAAAAACAAAACCTACCTAAAATCCAGCATAGACACATCTTTCATCTATGTGTAAGGTTTAACCATCAGCAGCACGTTCCACGCCCATCCGTACGTCAATAAAAACAATCCGGGGCCACCCTATGCATGGAGCTGAATTCATTCAGGATCTGGCAGTGATCATGCTGATCGCCGGCATAGTCACGATTTTGTTCCATCATTTCAAACAGCCTGTTGTCCTTGGCTACATTCTCGCCGGCGTGATCATCGGGCCGCATACGCCACCTTTCGAACTGATACACGACGATAGAACGATCAAGATCGTGGCTGAGCTTGGCGTTGTGTTCTTGATGTTTTCTCTTGGCCTCGAATTCAATCTGAAAAAACTGAGTAGCGTCGGTGTGACTGCTTTCATCGCGGCATTTGGGGAAATCGTTTTGATGACCTGGATAGGTTATGAAATCGGGCAGTACTTCAAATGGAATACGATGGATTCGTTGTTCCTCGGTGCGATGCTGGCGATTTCTTCGACGACGATTATCGTCAAGGCGCTGGATGAACTGGGGATGAAAAATGAGCGCTTTGCTCAGCTTATTTTCGGCATCCTGATCGTGGAAGACATTCTGGCCATCGGCATGATCGCACTGTTGTCCGGTATCGCAATGAATGGTTCGGTTGATGCTGGAGATGTGTTCGCTACTGTTGGCAAGCTCTCGCTTTTCATGATCGTGGCATTGGTGCTGGGTTTGCTGATGGTGCCGCGTTTGCTGGCTTATGTGGCGAAGTTCAAGAGTAATGAAGTGTTCTTGATCACTGTGTTGGGCTTGTGTTTCGGTTTCTGTCTGCTGGTTTTGCAATTGGAATACAGCATTGCTCTGGGTGCCTTCATGATAGGTGCGATCATGGCAGAGGCGCGGCAGTTGCATTTGATTGAGCGCTTGATTGCGCCTATCCGCGATATGTTCAGCGCCTTGTTCTTCGTTGGTGTGGGCTTGCTGTTCAATCCTACTGTATTGGTGACGTATGCATTGCCGATTGCCTTGATCACGGTCGCAGTTGTGCTCGGTAAGGTTTTTGCCTGCGGGCTTGGTACCTTTGTTGCGGGTAACGACGGCAAGACTTCACTGCGCGTTGGTATGGGGCTGTCGCAGATCGGTGAGTTCTCTTTCATCATTGCTTCGCTTGGTTTGACCTTGCAGGTCACCAGCGATTTTCTGTATCCGATAGTAGTGGCGGTCTCGGCTGTGACGACGTTGTTGACGCCGTATTTAATCAAGCTGGCGGACCCTTTGTCGCAGCGTGCAGCGTCGGCCATGCCGAGCAACATTAGCCGCTTCGCCAATCGTTATACCGCGTGGCTGCAAAGCAATCAGCTTGAAGGTGATCGCGCAATGCTGGCGAAGATCGTGATGCGCATAGTGGCGCAGGTGATCGTCAATTGCGCGATGACGGCGGCGGTCTTCCTGGCAGGGATTTATATTTTTGGTGCGATTGAAAAAAGTCTGGCTTCATCGATTGCGGATGAGCATATTCAAAAAGCCATTGTATTTGGCGGAGCGTTGGCTGTTTCCTTGCCGTTCTTGATTGCAACTTATCGAAAACTGAATGCATTGAGCTTGTTACTGGCGGAGCTCATCATTGGCGATGGCGGCAAGTTTGTACATGGCTTGCGTCGCGTGATTGCCGAGGTGATTCCAGCGTTGTCGATAGTCGGGATTCTTCTTTTGATTGGTTTATTGAGCGCGAGCATACTGCCACCGACCAATGTGCTGATCGTATTGCTGGTTGCAGCCGCGATATTGACGGCTGTGCTGTGGAAGACCTTTGTACGCTGGCACTCCAGCTTGCAAATCGCGCTTTTCGAGACCTTGGAAGAGCATGTGGACGAAAAAGCTTGATATGAAGGCAACGATAAGGTCATTTTTACCGCGTAGTCGGGATGCTGATGCGGGCATCCGTTAAAATAGCGGACTTCCAAATTCCTTTTTCTGTGTATAGCCATGACCCAAGACGAAATGAAGCAAGCAGTAGCCCGCGCTGCCATCGATTATGTAGTGACAGGTGAAATCATCGGCGTAGGCACTGGTTCCACAGCCAATTTCTTCATAGACGAGTTGGGCAAGATCAAGGATCGCATCAAGGGCGCGGTGGCTTCTTCCGAAGCGACTGCAGAGCGTTTGCGTGCGCATGGCATTACCATTTTTGATTTGAACAATATCGACTCGATGTCGGTATATATCGATGGCGCGGATGAAATTACATCAGATGGCGCGATGATCAAGGGCGGCGGTGCAGCATTGACGCGCGAAAAGATTGTTGCTTCTGTGGCCAAACAATTCGTTTGTATCGCTGACGGTTCCAAGCTGGTGGATAAATTAGGTAATTTCCCGTTGCCGGTAGAAGTGATCCCGATGGCGCAAGCAGTTGTTGCGCGTAAATTGGCTGCGCTCGGTGGTGAGCCGCGCCTGCGCGTGAAAGATGGCAAACCAGTGGTGACTGATAACGGTTGCTACATTATCGACGTGCTGGGTATGCAGATTCAAAATCCTGCAGAGCTGGAAGCGCAGATCAACGATATCGTCGGCGTAGTGACAGTTGGCTTGTTTGCAAGACGCGGTGCGAATGTCGGCTTGCTGGGAACTGCAGATGGCGTGAAACGCTTGAGCTTCTGATCGCAGCAACAACAGCTTATTCAAATAGAGCAGCTTATTTCTTCAACAAATCCAAAAAGTTTTTGTTCGGGATAGGTTTGCTCATCAAATATCCCTGACCTTCGTTACAGCCGTTTTCCAGTAGAAACTGGAATTGATCTTCAGTTTCTATACCTTCTGCCAGCACAGTCAGATTCAAATTCCGCCCCAGTGAAATAATGGCTTTGACGATGGCAGCGCTGTCTTGATCGGTGGCGATATCGCGCACGAAGGATTGATCTATCTTCAAGGTATCGACCGGGAAGCGTTTCAGATAACTCAGGCTGGAATATCCGGTACCGAAATCATCCAGCGAAATTTTCACGCCGAGTGCACGTAGTTGCGTCAGCATGGCAAACGATTTCTCCACATCTGTGGTCATCACGCTTTCCGTAATTTCCAATTCCAGATATTGCGGCTCCAGATCGGTTTCGGTCAGGATGCGCTCCACCATTTCAACGATATCGCCTCGCGCTAGTTGGCGCGGCGAAAGATTGACCGAAATCGGAATTGGCGGATAGCCGGCCTTTTGCCATGCGCGATTTTGTCGGCAGGCTGTGCGTAATACCCATTCACCGAGCGGAATGATCAAGCCTGTTTCTTCCGCCAGAGGAATAAAACTGGCGGGTGAAATCATACCCGCGTGTGCGCTGTTCCAGCGTATCAAAGCCTCTACGCCGATGATCTTGTGAGACGCGAGGCTGACTTTAGATTGGTAGTGCAGCACAAAATTTTCGTTGGAAATGGCCTGACGCAAGTGGTTCAGCAATTCCAGCCTGTCAGTCACGGAATTGTTCATCTCTGCAGAGAAGTACTGGAAGTTGTTGCGTCCCAGTTCCTTCGCCTTGTACATCGCGGAATCGGCATTCTTCAACAATGTTTCTACATCGCGACCATCGTCGGGGCAGAGTGTGACGCCGATACTGCATGTAATCTGGAATTCCAGATCGTTGGCTTTCCACGGTTGTGCAACCTCGTGCAACACACGTTGCATGGTGTGTGAAATCGCCTCTTCACTCGGTTGATCAGTAAGCAAGAGGACGAATTCATCACCGCCCTGGCGTGCCACGGTATCGCTCTCGCGCAGGCAGGAAGTCAGGCGGTGTGCGGTAATTCTTAATAATTCATCGCCAACCTGATGGCCTAGGCTGTCATTGATGAATTTGAATTGATCCAGATCGAGGAAGGCAATCGCAGTCAGATTGCCGTAGCGTGCGGAATGCAAGACCGCTTGCTGCATACGATCGTACAGCAGAGTTCTGTTCGGTAAGCCAGTGAGCGCATCGTGCGTAGCCTGAAACTGGATTTCTGCTTCATGCAGTTTTCGTTCGGTGATGGCTTCTACCGTGCCTTCGAAGAAGAGCAGGGTGCCTACACTGTTATGAACTGCGCGGGCATTTTCAGAAATCCAGATCACATCGCCGTTGCGTCTATGCACGCGAGATTCAAAATTGGTCACAACGCCATGCTTGGCCATCAGGCGCATGAATTCAATGCGGCGTTGCGGATCGACATAAACCTGATGATCGATGTCGCGCAAGGTGGAGATCAATTCCTGCGGCGTATCGTAGCCATACATGCGGGCTAGCGCAGGATTGACCGCAAGATAGCCGTCATTGGGCGTTGATTGGTATATCCCTTCGATCGCGTTTTCAAAGATGCTGCGATAGCGTCGTTCTGCTTCGCGCAAGGCTTCGTCGGCTTGCTTGCGTTCGGTGATGTCCTGGATAAAACCTTCGAGAATGTCACGTGATTCACTATCGTGAGTGATGTTGGTGCCACGTTCCCATACATGGCGAACCGTGCCATCGGCACGCACTATGCGGTATTCGATGTCGAAGCGCTGGTTGTTTCTGACTGCCTCCAGAACGGTCTCGTGCACATGCTGACGGTCATCCGGGTGTGTGATCTGGTCGTAGGAGATGCGGCTGTTGAACAGAATATCTTCTTCGGTATAGCCGGTCAGTGCGAAGCATCCTTCGCTGACGAATTCCATGGTCCAGTGTTCATCCAGGCGGCAGCGGTAGACCATGCCTTCTAAATTGGCAAGTAGGGTGCCCAGCAAGCGCGCTTGCAAGGTTGGATCAGCAGGATGGGATGGCATGGAGAGCAACATGATTGGATGCGGTATTTTAAGTCACGAACGTCCCCCAGTTTTCCCAGCATCTGGGTGGTGCAAGCGTATCGCTCAGGCAAATGCCTACTTTCCATGAAGCAATAACGATGCCATCTGAATCGCTTATTTTTCGCACTTAAATGGTGCGCTCTCCTATGAGGGAAAGGTTGTCAGCTTGGCAGTGTGTTGAGGGGGATTTTCAGATATCGCACGCCGTTGTCATCGGCTGGAGGCATATTGCCGGCGCGGATATTGATTTGAATTGCCGGCAATATGAGGGTGGGCATGCCTAGGGTTTTATCGCGCGCGGTGCGCATCGCGACGAAATCGTCTTCGTCTATGTCTTTGCGTATATGGATGTTTGTGGTGCGCTGTTTGGCGACTGTGCTTTCCCATGCGGGCGCACGGCCATTTGGCGGATAGTCATGACACATGAACAAGCGTGTTGTGTCGGGAAAGCTGAGGATTTTTTGTACGGACTGATACATCGTGTGTGCATCGCCACCAGGGAAGTCGCAGCGTGCGGTGCCTGCATCCGGCATGAACAAGGTATCGCCGACAAAAATGGTGTCGCCTATGTGATACGCCATATCGGCGGGCGTATGTCCCGGCACATACAGTGTCTTGGCAGTCAGATTGCCAATATGGAATTCTTCGTCTTCATGAAACAAATAATCGAATTGCGAGCCATCAAATTTGAATGAATCTTCCAGATTGAAAATGTCATCAAAGACGCGCTGTACCTTGGTGATCATCTGGCCGATGGCGATCTTGCCACCTAAATGATTTTTGATATAAGGCGCGGCGGATAGATGGTCTGCATGTGCATGCGTCTCCAATATCCATTCGACTATCAGTTTCTGTTCTTGAATGAAGTTGATGAGCTTGTCGGCGGAGGTAGTGCTGGTGTGACCTGACTTGGGATCGTAATCGAGTACCGAATCGATGATGGCGCAGGCTGATCCGCGTGCTTCGTACACCACGTAGCTGACGGTTCCTGTTTCTGCATCAAAGAACGATTGCACGATAGGTGACATGGGCGATTCCTTGATTAAGCTTATGCGTGACGGGATGGATGCAACGATACGGGGTGCCGCAAGTAGGCAACGTTCGCATGACAAGAGCAAGCTTGCATCATCGATGAAGGTTTAATGTCGTCAACATCAATGTGGAATTGGCAGGGACTGCGGCGCGCATTACATTGCGTGCCACAGTCTGCCTTGTGCATCAGCGTGGTTTGTCGGCGATTTCTCGCGCCATGCGATCTTGTCTGTCGTAGAAATCCAGCGTGCCGATATCGCCGCTATTGCGCTGTCTGGATGGGATCAGATGTTCGATATCGGGCATCAGCTCGTCATCGATTTCCATATCCTCTTCGCTACCCCAACTCGTATTCATAAATCCTCCGTAAGCCGGTATTTTACGATGCAGCCACGCAAAGGGCTAGCATCAACCAAGAGAATCAGGGACTTCGCCGCTGCCGGGTAATTTGGCGACCAGCACGGTGAGTTTTTCAATGACTAGCGGTTTTGCCAGCAAATCCGCAGCGACTTCGCCCAATGCCTTGGCAATTGCGCCATCGAGATGTGCTTGCTGACCAGATTCGTTGACGAAGGCGTCGAAGATGCCGAAGGTATTGGCATTCAATTTGATTGCAAACCAGGCAACTGTTGCCGGTTCACCCAGTGCATAAGGTAGCTGTGCACGCAGAAATTCTTCCAGCTCTTTTTCCTTGCCTGGCTTTGCTTCCAGGCGGACTTGCAATCCGACGTTAACCATGATGTGTCTCCTTTATCGTTGGCGATTGAGTACCCATGTGGTGCAGACAGCGTTGTAGAGAACGACGATTGATTGTAATCCTCATTGTTGATTCATGAACATTCGGTGCCAGAATGCGGTTTCTCAGCAGCTTGTCCATTAGTGTATCGATTCATTGATAAGTGTATGACAACGCTGCATTCCTGCTGGCAGGCGAGAAAATAAACACATCTCGCGGTCTATGACTTATCATCGTGGCCCATTTCATTTTCAGAGGTTTTTCCATGGCAAACGCGTGCGGCGTCGATTTTGGGACGTCGAATTCGACAGTCGGCTGGAGCCGTCCCGGCACCTCGGCATTATTGCAACTGGAAGATGGCAAAGTTACATTGCCATCCGTTGTTTTCTTCAATGCGGATGAAGAGCAGGTCTATTACGGCCGTGCCGCATTAGCCAATTATCTACAGGGTTATGAGGGTCGCTTGATGCGCTCCTTGAAGAGCATGCTCGGCACCAGCTTGATCGATGATCAGACTGAAGTGATGGGCAAGGCCTTGCCGTTCCGTACCTTGCTGACACAATTCATCGGCGAGTTGAAGCATCGCGCAGAAAAAGCAGCAGGGCGCGAATTCAGCAGTGTCGTCCTTGGCCGTCCGGTGTTTTTTGTCGATGGTAATGAAGAAGCCGATATTCTCGCGGAAGATACCTTGTATGAAATCGCGCAATCCGTTGGTTTCAAGGACATCGATTTTCAATTTGAACCGATTGCAGCAGCTTTTGATTATGAATCGCAGATAACGAAAGAAGAGCTGGTATTGATCGCCGATATCGGCGGCGGTACTTCGGATTTCTCGCTGGTACGACTGTCACCTGAGCGTGCGAAAAAAGTCGATAGACGCGACGATATTCTGGCGACCGGCGGTGTGCATATCGGTGGTACTGATTTCGATAAATATTTGAGCCTGACCAGCATCATGCCTTTGCTCGGCCTTGGCAGTCGCTTGAATAACAATGCCGAAGTGCCATCCAGCTATTACTTCAATCTGGCAACCTGGCACACGATTAATCTGGCTTATACGCAGAAGACCTGGTTGCAGATCAAGGACATTTATCGGGATGCCCGTGAAAAGGACAAGCTCGATAGTCTGCTGGATTTGATTGAGAATCGCTCAGGCCACTGGCTGGCATTGAAGGCAGAAGAGGGCAAGATCGCACTGTCATCAGAGCTGGAAACAGAACTGTTGCTGGATCGTTTGTCACCACGTCAGACCCTGACCTTGCGCCGTGATGAGTTCGACGGCGCGATCGGCAAGATGGTTTCGACGGTTGAAGGTACGGTAGCCAGTCTGCTTAACGACGCGGGTATAGCGGCCAGTGATGTGGATACCGTCGTGTTCACTGGTGGTTCCAGCGGTGTGCATCTATTGCGTGAAAAAATCAGTTCCCTGTTGCCGGAAGCACGGCGCGTGGAAGGCGATTTATTTGGCAGCATAGGTGCAGGACTTGCGCTCGATGCAGTCAGAAAATTCGGTTAAAACCGGAGATTCATTCCTACCTTCAAATCTTTCTTGTCGATCAGTATTTGGAAATGGTATAAACAATTTGCGCATTTATGATGCGCAATTTTTTTATATGCGTTGAAATGCGAATGGCGATGGCAATCTTGCAGGTGAGAATTGTCATGACGCGGTAATAATGCGGGCTTATCGTCACGAGCTTTTCACGCGAAATCGCATGATGCCATTGCACAGTTCAAGCTACGAAACTGGTGCGTGATCGAGAGGATGGAATGTTTGCAGCAGTAGATCTTGGCTCCAATAGTTTTCGCCTGCATATCGGGCGCCATGATGGTGGCACCATGCGCATCATCAAGAGCGCGCGCGACCCGATACGCCTTGGTGCCGGCCTGGATAGCAAAGGCAATCTTACTGCAGCAGCAATGGAAAGCGCGATCGAGTCGCTCGGGCGCTTCAATTCAATTTTAAGCACTTATCCGCTGAACGCCGTGCGTGTGGTAGCGACCAATACGATACGTATTGCGAAGAATGCGGCGATCTTTCTGCCTGCCGCTGAAGCTGCGATTGGTTATCCAATCGAAATCATTTCCGGTGAAGAAGAAGGCCGCCTGATTTATATGGGCGTGGCCAGTACGCTCTCGCAAAATGAGCGTCGTCTGGTGCTGGATATCGGTGGCGGCTCGACTGAGCTGATTCTGGGCAAGGGACCGAAGATAGAACAGGTGGAGTCGTTCAGCATCGGTACCGTGCCACAAAGCCTGACGTTTTTCCCCAATGGTGAAATTGATGCCGCCGCGTTTGACGCAGCGATTCTTTCTGCCCGTTCGCGTTTTGAAGATGCTGTGCCTTTATACAAATCCGATCTCTGGTCAAATGCGTATGGCTCGTCCGGCACCATGCGTGCAATTGCCGACGCAGTTGGCAAGAATGGTTTGGGCGATGGCTTGCTCACGCTTAAAAGCCTGGAGGCACTCAAACGCCGTTTGATTCAGTTCGGTCACGCCAGCAAGATCGATTTGATCGGGATGAAGAGTGATCGTGCTGGAAGCATTACCAGTGGCCTGGCCATACTGATTGCGCTGATGCAGGAATTCGGTATCAAAGAGGTCAAGCCGATCGAAGCAGGTCTGCGTATGGGTGTACTGTGGGATTTGCATTTACGTGCGACCAAGCGCGATCGCCGCGACGAGTCAGCGCGCGATTTTCTGCAGCGCTTTAAAGTGGATGAAGCGCGTGCAGAACGTGCTGCGCAAGTAGCGAGTGCAATTTTGACCTTGCTCAAGCCTAGCGATGAGAGTTACGCCAAACTGCTGTACTGGGGCGCATTGCTGCATGAAGTCGGCTTGATGGTGTCGCATAGCGGTTACCATAAGCACGCGGCCTACATGATAGAGAATGCCGATTTGCCGGGCTTTACTACACGTGAGCAACGCGTGATGAGTCGTCTGGTATTGGCGCAAAAAGGCAATTTACGTAAAGTGGCTGACAGTTTGTCTGATGCCAATTTCGCCAAGGCGGTATTGTCTTTGCGTTTGGCGGTGATGTTCATGCATGCGCGTCTTAATATCGGTATTGACGAGGTACGCCTGAAAATGAAAAACCGGATAGAGCTGGAAATCCGTAAGGAGTGGGTGACTGATCACCCGACGGTTTCTTACTGGATGAATAAAGAGAAAGAATGCTGGAGTGAGGTCGGCATTGATTTTTCTATCAAACTGACTGGCTGAATAAACTGGTCAACGCGGCTGTAGACAGATCCATGATGGGCACAACGTTGTGCCCATTACTTTATCAAGATCAAAGCGTACTCGTAGTTAGAAGACCAGACCGCTCTTTTTGAAGAGTGCAATATCGACATAATTCGACAAATGATTGCTGCTAGGCGATGCATAGATCGATAAACCGCCCAGATCGATATTGGTATCCTGGCTCATCAATTCCTGCAAGGCTGTGCGCGAAGAGCGTTTGGATCGTTGTATGGCCTTTGCCAGGGCCTTGGCGACGGTAAATCCTTCCAGTGTCAATGATGACGGCGGCTCGTCGCGATATTTCTTCATCATGTTCAAATGTTCCAGTTGAATAGATGACTTGCCTGTGTTCGGATTGGGGACGACTTGTGAAAAAACCGTCCATTCCACTGCACGTGGACCTGCCAATTCACGCAATGTCTCCAGATTGATCAGCGAAGTGCCAGCTACAAAAGTCTGTGCCGCGTATTTGCGGAATTCCTTCAAAAACAATGCCGTGCTGATTGTATCGGCAATCACAATAACGAAGCCTGGCTTGGTTGCCGCGAGCTGGCTGGCTTCCTGTGCGTTCTGCTTCTCGTTATTTCCTATTTTTGCGGAACCGGTCAATTTCAATCCACGCCCGCGCAACTCCGTCGACAGGTTGCGAAATGCCTGCTGAGCTGATGGTGCATCCTGATAAACGATGCCGACATCCGTCATGCCGAGCTGGCTGAAGTGGGAAAAGATGTGACGCACTTCCTGCAGATAACTTGGTCGCCAGAACAGCACGCGGTTGCTGTTCAACTCGATGGCATCGACCAATGGTGCAAATAAAACCAGATTGCTGCGCTTGAAGGATGGCGCATTCAGCACGGCTTGTGCGACGTTATCGCCGACACCACCCAGCAAATAATCGATTTGGTCGCGCTCAATCAATTCGTTGACTACCTTGACGGCGACCGCAGGCACGGCTTGATCATCTCGTACAACGTAACGAATCCGCTTGCCATTGATGCCGCCAGCCGCATTCAACGCATCAAAATAGGTTTTGATGCCGGCCACATAGTCACGACCGATAGAGGCATTCGGACTGGATAAGTCTATCGCCTGTCCGATCACGATCGTGTTGGCATCATCTGCCGCGTAGACAGAAGTTGACATCAGAAAAGCAGTGGAGGCGATCGAGAAGAGCCGGAGGAGGGTCATGAGTGGAATGTAGTTATCGTATTTGACCGTAATTTTGTTATTGGATTGTGACCTCTTGATGAATTTTTATCGCGGCAGTGCAACATATTGAAAGTTCTGTTTGCGGGTATTACATTGAGGTTTTGCCATTTTTATTGCAAAAAATAGATAAACTATATATATTATTTATACTATTTATTATTAAGGAGAAGCCTGTGTCGAACGAAACAGAAGTAAAGGTGGAAGTGAAGCCAGCCGCTACCGTAGCTGCACCAGCAAAAAAAGCAGCAGCAAAAAAAACACCAGTTAAAACATCGGCTAAAAAAACAACAGCAAGCGCTGCCAAGCCTAAGACTGCAGCTACTAAAACTGTGAAGAAACCGCTTGCAGCAGCCAAGAAGCCTGCAGCTAAGAAAACTGCAGCTACTAAGCCAGCAGTAAAGTCCAAAGCGCCAGCGAAAAAAGTTACAGCGAAACCAGCGGTAACCAAACCGGCAGCAACCAAGCCTGTCGTCAAGGCAGTCAAGCCAGTGGCAAAACCAGTTGTGCAAGCAGTAGCGAAACCTGCGCCAGAATTAAAAGGCAAAAAAGCCAAACTGATACGCGACAGCTTCACGATGCCGGAAATCGAATATCAGGTCTTAAGCGATGTGAAAAAAACTTTCCTGAAAGCCGGCGTGGCCGTCAAGAAAAGCGAATTGCTGCGTGCCGGTGTTGCGCTGATCAAAGACCTGGACATGAAAAAACTCAATGCCGTGATCTCGGGCTTGTCGCCACTCAAGGCCGGTCGTCCTAAGAAATCCAAGTAAGACTTTCTGCTCCACGCAGAAATCTGATTGCCTGTTGTTTCATGGCAAGTCCAAACCGGCGCAATGCGCCGGTTTTTCATAGTGTTGTCGTGTCATGAAAATGACATGCTCCTGTCATTTTGTTGAAGTAATCAACAGTTACGCTTCGTTCGTCATAATACAAAGGACGACACATGCGATTACTGAATGCTTCTGCCGATACCAATCTTGCTTCTCCCAAGCTGACGCTGAGCGTTGCCAGCACACAGAAAGAAGTACGTGAAGTACAGCGTTTGCGTTACAAGGTTTTTATCGAGTCTATGGGACTGTCTTCACTGAAGAACGAAGAGAGACTCGATAAGGATGAATTTGATGCATATTGCGATCACTTGATCGTGCGCGATGCAGAAACACTGAAAGTGGTAGGCACCTACCGCGTCATGAGCCCGCAAGCTGCACGCAAGATGGGCCAGTTCTATTCCGAACAAGAGTTTGACCTGAGCCGTCTGAACAATCTGCGCAACAGCATCGCTGAAGCCGGACGTGCTTGCATCCATCCGGACTACCGCAGCGGCGGCGTCATCATGATGTTGTGGGCCGGTCTGGCCGCTTTCATGAAAAAAGAGAAGTGCGAATACCTGATCGGTTGCGCCAGCGTCAGTCTGGCCGATGGTGGCCACAATGCAGCGGCGCTGTATCACTCGCTGGCTGAAAACAATCTGGCACCGGCCGAATATCGCGTCACGCCACATTTGCCTTTCCCTATCGCTGAACGTGAACCCGGCCATGTCGCCGTGGTACCACCGCTGATCAAGGGTTATCTGCGCAGCGGTGCATGGGTTTGCGGCAATCCGGCCTGGGATCCTGATTTCCATAGCGCCGATTTATTCATGTTGTTGCCACTGTCCAAGCTCGACAGCCGTTATGCACGTCACTACCTGAAAGAGGGAAAGACAGCATGAAACCACGCGACCAATTTTTGACGACTGATTTTATCGGCTCGGGAGTTGGTGCGAAGCGCGAGCCTGTTCGTGAATCGAACAAGTTTCGCGCTATCTGGATTTCAGATGTTCATCTGGGAACAACCGGTTGTCAGGCGCAGAGACTGCTGGAGTTTTTGCGTAAAACGGAATCGGAAACCTTGTATCTGGTCGGTGACATCATTGATGGCTGGCAACTCAAACGTCGTTGGTATTGGGAGCAGTCACATAACGATGTGGTGCAAACCGTCCTGAAAAAAGCCAAGAAGGGAACGGAAGTCATCTTCGTTCCTGGCAATCATGACGAGGCAGTGCGTCAATTCATCGACCTTGATTTTGGTGGCATACGCATACGCGATGAGCTGGTGCATACAACGGCACAAGGAAAACGCATGCTGGTATTGCATGGCGATCGCTTCGATGGAGTGATCGCTTGTGCCAAATGGCTGGCCTATGTGGGCGACAACCTCTACACGGTCATCCTCAAATTCAATCAATGGTTCAACACCTGGCGCGCCCGTGCCGGTTTGCCGTACTGGTCGCTGTCGCAGTACTTGAAGCTAAAAGTGAAAAACGCCGTCAGTTACATCTCTTCATTTGAAAATGCCTTGGCAGCAGAAGCCAAACGGCGCGGTCTGGATGGGGTGATCTGCGGTCACATTCATAAACCGGAAATCCGCGAAATTGACGGCATCACATATTGCAACGATGGTGACTGGGTAGAAAGTCTGTCCGCATTGGTAGAGGACATGTCCGGTGCATTACGTCTGGTGACCTGGCAAGAGATCGTCATGCCACAGCAATCAGCGAAACATGAAAAGGTAGACGAATTATGCGTATCGCCATCGTAACGGATGCCTGGGAGCCGCAAGTCAATGGTGTCGTCAACACGCTTAAGGCAACGCGCAAACAGTTGCGCGCGAATGGTCATGCAGTACTGATGATCACGCCAGAGAACATGCGCAGTTATTCCTGCCCTACCTATCCGGAAATCCGCCTGGCCTACAAACCGTATGCCAAGGTCGCTGCCGCGTTGGATGACTTCGATGCAGACTGTATTCATATCGCGACAGAAGGGCCGATGGGTCTGGCGGCACGACGTTACTGTATCAATCACGGGCTGGATTTCACGACCGCTTATCACACTCGCTTCCCGGAATATTTGCGCGCACGTTTTCATCTGCCGCTGGCACTGACGTATCGCTGGTTGAAGTGGTTTCATCGTCCTGCGAAGGCTGTGATGGTGCCCACACCACGCATGCAGGATGCTTTGGAGAAAAGCGGTTTCAAGAACGTGGTGCAGTGGAGTCGCGGTGTTGATACAGATTACTTTAAACCCGGCCAGCGTGAAGAAATGACACTGGAGCGTCCGCTGTATCTGTATGTCGGACGTCTTTCAGTTGAAAAAAATATTGAAGCATTCTTGCAGATGGAATTGCCCGGCGCGAAATGGGTGATAGGCGATGGACCTATGCGCGAAGAGCTGGAGAAAAAATATCCGGACGTACATTTTCTTGGTGCCAAACCGCATGAAGCGTTACCCGCCTATTACAGTTGCGCGGATGTATTTGTTTTCCCTAGCCGTACCGATACGTTTGGTTTGGTCTTGATCGAAGCCATGGCTTGCGGCGTACCAGTCGCTGCCTATCCGGTCGAAGGCCCGATAGACGTGGTTGTGCATGGCAAGTCAGGCATGTTGAATGAAGATTTGACGCGCGCGTGTTTTGACGCATTGAATCTCAAGCGTTCGGTGGTGCGTGAACATGCGCTCGCTTACTCGTGGAGTGCCGCGACGCAGCAGTTCTTGATGCATTTGCATCCTGTGCGCAAAACAGACCATATTCCTATGGCACGCTCGTCATTGGCGTGAAACATTGCGTATGCGTTTAGTGGGTTGTTTTCTTATTATGTGATGATTGTTTGAGTGGCTGCGGAGCCTCAACGACAATAAACCAAGCTGGATGGGGAAGTTTCCTGTCCAGCGACTCCTTCAGAACGGAATTCTCTTTTCGTTCAACTCATTTTCCGAGTCAGCTTAAGCCGGTAATATTTTTTCGTAGTCACTGCCTTGTGTTCGCGTTGCTGCAGCACTTGGCTGCTTTCGTCTTCCCTCAAAAAGAAGCAGGTATGCGGTGGCACGCAGTATACTGTGCTCTTTTCAGTCCTTGCCTTACCAGAAAGATTACTCATGAGTGCTTTACCTCCATGCCCACAATGCAACTCCGAATTCACGTATGAAGACAGCGGTCTTTATATTTGCCCGGAGTGCGCGCATGAATGGTCTGCGCATGCCGCTGCAGAAACCGTTGAAGAGGGAAGCAAGGTCTATCGTGATGCTGCAGGGAATGTATTGCAGGATGGCGATACCGTCACAGTGATCAAGGATTTGAAATTGAAGGGTTCCGCTGGAGTTGTTAAGGTGGGAACCAAGGTCAAGAATATCCGTCTAGTGGATAGCGATCATGACATAGACTGCAAAATCGATGGCTTCGGTGCGATGAGTTTGAAGTCGGAATTCGTCAAAAAGGTCTGATCTTGCAGCAGCGATGCCTGATTGTGTCGCCTTACGATAATTCACTTATAGCGTGATCCCTGATATGCAATCGCCTTCATTTGTTATTCGAGAAGAATGTCCGCCCGGTGCTTGCAGCTGTGCGCGGGATGACTTGTTGAATGATCCTGCCGGCGATCTGCGCATACTGCAACTGACGAAGTTGCAAGAGAAGAAACTCATCGAGCGGATTGAAGCTATTTCCAGCTATGCAGATTTGAAGCATATGGAAGAGCGTATGTACGCGCAGCTAGGTATCGTGCTGAACATTACGCCGGGTTTGAATGAAGTCAAGACGGTGCGCGGTTTGCAGATCGAGCTGGTAGAACGTCCGGGACTTTGTCGGAAGACTAAACAATCAATTCCGGCGGCTATTCGTAAATGTCTCGAAAAGAATCCTGAAATTACCTACGCCATCCTGGATACCTACGGCTTGTTTGGGCAAGACTAAACGCTGTATCGTCGGTGTGAGCTGTAACGAAATCAGATACCTGATGCGCGTGCCGAGCATTGTCGGCACCCAATTCTTTACTTAGCCAATAAATCCGGTGCCATCACCGCGCGCACATAATTGCCGGCGATCTCGCTGCGCTCACGTTGCACTATCCACCAGACATTCCCTTTGCGTATCGTCCAATCTTGCGCTGTGCCAGTAAGTAAAGTGGAAGCAACTTGTCCCAGCGTTGGCTGATGGCCGATGATCAGAACGGGTTCGCGGCTATCTGGCCAGTGTGCTGCGGCCAGAATTCTTTCTACGTTTGATTCTGGTGCCAGGTCTTCAACGATCTTGAATTTTCGTCCCAATGCTTCGGCCGTTTGGACCGTGCGTGTAGCAGGGCTGACGAGGATTTTGCAGCTGTTAGGCAGATTGTGATCCAGCCATTCAGCCATCTTCCAGGCTTGCTTATGGCCTTTTGCCGTCAATGCGCGGCCCTCGTCGGGTTCACCCATCTCCGCTTCTGCATGACGCCACAAGATCAATTCCATTTTTTTACTCCACAGGACTACCCAGGACTTGCATCAAATGTTGCTGCGCGCTGAATGCGCCAGATTTTCCGCGGGGCTTACGTTTTTGATAGATGCCGTTGGAATCTAGTTCCCAAGAGTTGAGGTTATCTTTGAGGTAAGGATTCAAGCCTTCTTCGATCACACGTTTTTTCAATGCTGGATCGATTATCGGAAAGGCAACTTCTATGCGTCGGAACAGATTACGGTTCATCCAGTCCGCGCTCGATAGATAAACATCGTGTGCCAGGTCGTTACGGAAATAATAGATGCGGCTGTGTTCCAGAAAGCGTCCGACGATGGAGCGTACGCGTATGTTGTCCGACAAACCGGGAACGCCAGGGCGCAATGCGCAGGCACCACGTACGATCAGGTCGATTTTTACACCGTCGGCAGAGGCAGCGTACAAGGCACGTATGACTGATTCATCCAGCAGGGCATTCATCTTGGCGATGATGCGGCCGGGGCGACCGGCTTTGGCAATCTTTGCTTCGTTGCGGATGGCGCGGATGAATTCCTTCTGCAAGGCGAAAGGTGCCAGCCACAGATGGTTCAGTGTTTTTGGTTTGGTCAGACTGGTCAGATGTATGAAGACTTCATTGACTTCCGTAGCGATGGCCGGATTAGCTGTCAGCAAGCCAAAGTCGGTATAGAACTTGGTCGTGCTCGGATGATAATTGCCGGTGCCCAGATGCGCGTAATAGCGCAATGCGCCACCTTCGCGGCGAATCACGAGTGCCAGTTTGGCATGGGTCTTCAAGCCAACGACGCCGTAGACGACTTGTGCGCCTGCGCGTTCCAGCCTGTCAGCCCAGTTGATATTGGCTTCTTCGTCAAAGCGTGCCATGAGTTCTACGATGACGGTCACTTCCTTGCCGCGCTGTGCCGCGGTGATCAGCGATTCCATCAAGTCGGAGTTCATGCCGGTGCGGTAAATCGTTTGCTTGATCGCGACTACATCCGGATCCTGCGCCGCGCTGCGTATGAAGTCGAGCACAGGCTGGAATGATTGAAATGGATGATGCAACAAGACGTCGTGCTTGCTGATGACGGCAAACAGATCAGCATTCGACAGTTTGGCCGGATACATCGGCGAATAGGGCGGGAAGCGTAGTTCCGGCTTGGTCACGAGATCGATCAACTCGGACAGGCGCACCATGTTGACTGGACCGTCTACTGCATACAGACGGTTTTTATCGATGGAAAACTGTTCAAGCAGGAATTGCGACAGATGCGGCGGGCAGTTTTTGGCCACTTCCAGACGGACGGCGACGCCGAAGTTGCGGCTTTGCAATTCGCCTTGCAATGCTTGCCGCAGATTTTTGACCTCTTCTTCATCTACCCACAGGTCACTATTACGTGTCACACGGAATTGCGAGTAGGCCAGCACTTCGCGCCCGGTGAATAGATCGCTGATATGCGCATGGATGATGGAAGACAAGAGGCAGAAGGAAACGCCATTCTTCGATAATTCCGGCGGTAATTGAATCACGCGCGGTAAGACACGCGGCGCTTTCAATATGGCAATCGCAGTGCCGCGGCCAAATGCATCCTTGCCGGACAGTTCGACGATGAAGTTCAAACTCTTGTTAACTACTTGAGGGAAGGGATGTGCCGGATCCAGCCCGATAGGCGTCAGCAGAGGGCGTACCTCACGGTCGAAATAGGCTTTGACCCAGGCACGCTGTGCTTCATTGCGATCCTGGTCGCGTAATAAATGGATGCCTTGTTCTGCCAATTGGGGCAAAACACTCTCATTTAAGACACGATACTGACGTTCGACGATTTGATGACATTCTGCGCCGGCGATGGCCAAGGCAGCGGAAAGTGCAGGCGGTTCGATGAATTCGCCATCTAAATGGTTGTTGGCAAGCAAGCTGGCGATACGTACTTCAAACAGCTCATCCAGATTGTTGCTGACTATACATAAGTATTTAAGACGTTCCAGCAAAGGCACGGCCGGGTTCTCTGCCTGCGCCAGTACACGGCGATTAAATGCCAACTGTGACAATTCACGATTCAAATAAATGGCACTTTGTGACGGAATAGGTGCTGTGATGATGTCTGGCGCGACTCTCTTATGCATTTTCTTTACTTTGGCCATTGGTAACCTCGCCGAGTGTAGTGGCCCATTATGACAACTTAATGACAGGGATTTTTGCTCAAAATCAAGTTTATGACATGATTTTTTAGAAGTCATAAAGCTGTCATAATTGTTCGCTAGAGTTCGCACTGTCTTATTTAGTTAACCCTAAGGAGCAGATATGCGATTGAATCAATTTGTAAAAACCGCCGTAGTAGCTGCAAGTGCAGTCATGGCGTTTTCCGCAGTAGCAGCTGATATTACAGGTGCTGGTGCAACATTCCCTTACCCAATCTATTCGAAATGGGCTGAGTCCTATAAAGCAGCAACCGGCAATGGCTTGAACTATCAATCCATCGGCTCCGGCGGCGGCATCAAGCAAATCAAGGCAAAAACTGTTGATTTCGGCGCATCCGACATGCCGCTGAAAGAAGAAGAGTTGGAAGCTGAAGGCTTGATCCAGTTCCCAGCGATCATGGGCGGCGTAGTGCCTATCGTGAATCTGGACGGCATCACACCAGGTCAATTGAAAATGACGTCAGAAGTATTGGCGAACATTTACCTCGGCAAAATCACCAAATGGAACGATGCACGTATTGTTGCGTTGAACCCAGGTGCAAAACTGACAGATTCCGACATCACCGTTGTTCACCGTTCGGATGGATCGGGCACCACTTTCCTGTGGACCGACTTCCTGTCGAAAACCAATGCTGACTTCCAAAAAGAAGTGGGCGCAGGTACAGCAGTTAAATGGCCAGCAGGCGTAGGCGGCAAAGGTAACGAAGGCGTTGCAGCTAACGTACAACGTATCAAAGGTTCGATCGGCTATGTTGAATATGCATACGCTAAAAAGAACAAAATGTCGCACACACAGTTGAAAAACCGTGACGGCCAATTCGTGCAACCTGACGATGAAACCTTCAAGGCAGCAGCTGCCGGCGCTGACTGGGCAAAAACCCCAGGCATGGCTGTCATCCTGACTAACCAAGTTGGTAAAGCTAGCTGGCCTATCACTGGCGCATCGTTCATCCTCTTGCACAAATCGCAAGCATCGGCTGAGCGCGCTAAAGAAGTCTTGAAATTCTTTGACTGGTCCTACAAAAACGGCGGCGCAATGGCTGCTGATCTGGACTACGTTGCAATGCCTGCACCAGTTGTGAAATTGGTTCAGGACGCTTGGAAAGCAAATGTTAAAGATGCTTCCGGCAAGGCTATTTGGTAAGAGCTGATTTAATCGTAGATTCAGTCGCTATTTAACTAAGGGCTGTCTCAGTCACATCGCGAGATGCGCTGAGGCAGTCCTGCTTAAAACCAAATAATTATGAGCGCAAGTTTTAACACTATCCCTGCCCACGCAATGAATCTTGATAAAGACAATAGTGACGGCGGTATATTCAGCAAAGCGCTGATGGCCACGATGCGTAAGCAACGGCTACAGGACTTTCTATTTCATAAAATTACGTTCATCTTCGCGTTGAGCGTTTTGTTCGTTTTGCTCGGCATCATTGCATCACTGATGATCGGTGCCTGGCCTGCATTTAAAGAATTCGGTTTGCCCTTTATCACCAGCGTTGAGTGGGATCCAGTCAACGATAAATACGGTGCGGCAATTGCCATCGTTGGTACTTTGGTTACCTCTTTCATCGCCTTGTTGATCGCTTTCCCGATCAGCTTCGGCATCGCTTTATTCCTCACTGAAATTTGCCCGGCATGGTTGAAACGACCACTGGGCACGGCAGTTGAATTGCTGGCCGGTGTGCCTAGTATCATCTACGGTATGTGGGGTTTGTTCGTATTTGCACCTTTGTTTTCGGATTACATACAGCCTGCATTGGCCAATACCTTGGGCCACATCCCAGTCATCGGCCAATTGTTCAAAGGCCCGATGATGGGCATTGGTATTTTGGCTGCCGGCATCATTCTGGCGATCATGATCATCCCGTTCATTGCTTCTGTGATGCGTGATGTGTTTGAAATCGTACCGCCGGTTCTGAAAGAATCGGCGTATGCACTTGGTTGCACCAAATGGGAAGTGGTACGCAAGGTGGTTTTGCCTTACACGCGCATTGGCGTGGTTGGCGGCGTGATGCTTGGTTTGGGGCGCGCACTGGGTGAGACGATGGCGATTACCTTCGTGATCGGTAATGCGCACAAATTATCGTGGTCCTTGTTCTCCGCGGGTAACAGTATCGCGTCGACGCTGGCGAATGAGTTCGCAGAAGCCGAAACGACTCTGCACGTATCGTCACTGTTTGCTCTCGGCTTAATTCTGTTCGCGATCACTTTCCTCGTTCTGTCTGCTGCGAAGATCATGTTGATGGGTATGTCCCGCAAGGAAGGCGCTAAATGAAAACCGAAGCAATGAACCCTGTTTATAGAAAACGCCTGTTTATCCATCGCGTCGGTATCGCATTATCTTTCCTGGCGATGATGCTGGGCCTCTTCTTCCTGATGTGGATTTTGTTCACGCTGGTGAGCAAGGGTGTAGGCGCGATCAATCTGGCGATCTTTACGCAAACCACACCGGCACCTGGTAGCGAAGGCGGTGGTTTGATGAACGCGATCGTCGGCAGCTTGCTGATGGTTGGTGCGGCAGTCTTCATCAGCACACCTATCGGCATCCTCGCCGGTATCTATCTGGCTGAATACGGTGAAGTGAGCTGGTTCGCCAAGATCACACGCTTTGTTACCGACATCATGCTATCGGCACCATCGATCGTGATTGGCTTGTTCATCTACGCAATCTATGTGGCGAACGTTAAACATTTTTCCGGTTGGGCAGGTAGCTTTGCGATTTCATTGATTGCGATTCCTGTTGTGGTGCGTACGACTGACAATATGCTTAACCTGGTACCAACCAGCTTGCGTGAAGCAGCGTTCGCACTTGGTGCACCGCGCTGGCGTGTCGCGACCTTTGTGCGTTTGCGCGCAGTCAAGGCTGGTGTGATCACCGGTGTCTTGCTGGCAGTAGCACGTATCTCTGGTGAAACGGCGCCATTGCTGTTCACTGCCTTGAACAATCAGTTCTACAGCTCCAACATGAACGCGCCTATGGCCAACTTGCCGGTGGTGATCTATCAGTTCGCGATGAGCCCGTATGACAACTGGCGCTCGCTGGCATGGGGTGGTGCATTGCTGATTACCTTCAGCGTACTGGCACTGAACATCTTGTCGCGCTCGATGTTCAACCAAAAAATCCATAATTGACTTTATCCAAGCGAACGCTATGACTACTCAAACGTCTGTGGACATGACAAATAAAAAAACACTCGAAATCGCCAATCTGAATTTCTTCTACGGTTCCTTTCAAGGCCTGAAGAATATCAATCTGGATATTCACGATAAAAAGGTAACAGCATTTATCGGCCCATCCGGCTGCGGTAAATCAACCTTGCTGCGTACCTTCAACCGTATGTACGACTTGTATCCAGGTCAACGTGCGGAAGGCAAGATCATGTACCACGGCAAGAACATCCTGGAACCAGGGCAAGACGTGAACATGTTGCGCGCCAAGGTCGGTATGGTGTTCCAGAAGCCAACACCGTTCCCAATGTCGGTCTACGACAACATCGCCTTCGGCGTGCGTCTGTATGAAAACCTGCCTAAAGGCGAGATGGATGAGCGCGTCGAATGGGCTTTGAACAAGGCAGCGCTGTGGACTGAAGTTAAGGACAAACTCAACAAGAGCGGTCTCAGCCTGTCCGGTGGTCAGCAACAGCGTTTGTGTATCGCCCGCGGTGTTGCGGTCAAACCTGATGTGCTGCTGCTGGATGAACCAACCTCGGCGCTGGATCCAATCTCGACAGCCAAGATTGAAGAATTGATCAGCGAATTGAAAGGCGATTACACCATCGCCATCGTGACGCACAACATGCAACAAGCAGCGCGTTGCTCTGATTACACCGCTTACATGTATCTGGGTGAATTGGTCGAATTCGGTGAAACCGATCAGATATTCATGAACCCGAACAAGAAAGATACACAAGATTACATCACTGGTCGTTTCGGTTGATTTGATAAAAATAATTATTGCGTAAGCACCGTATACAACCTTTAACAGAATTCATTTAGGAGAAACCTGATGCCAGGCGAACACTCTTCCAAGCAATACGATATGGACTTGGAGACCATCCGTTCAAAAGTATTGCTCATGGGCGGTCTTGTTGAAAGCCAGTTTCAAGACGCTATCTCGTGTTTTAGAACAGGCAATATTGCGCAAGCTGAGCAAGTCATTAAAGCGGATGAAAACGTCAATAGTCTGGAAGTGTCCTTGGACGATACTTGCAGCCATTTGATCGTCAAGCGCCAACCTGCTGCCAACGATTTGCGCACAGTGATGGCAACGATCAAGGTGATTACCGATCTGGAACGCGTCGGTGACGAAGCGACCAAAATTGCACGCGCGGCAAAGAACATTACTGAGCGTGGCGTGACGACCATCAATCATTACGAAACCATCCGTGTCATGGCAGTTAGCGCAGGCAATATGCTGCACGATGCCTTGGATGCGTTTGCCCGTCTCGATGGCAAGCAAGCGATCAAATTGATTGCGCAGGACGAAATAGTTGATCACGAATTCCGCTCCATCATGCGCACTCTGATTACCTTCATGATGGAAGATCCGCGCACCATTTCCGGCGCACTGGATACATTGTGGGTTGCCAAGGCGATTGAACGCATCGGCGACCATGCAAAAAACATTGCTGAATACGTGATCTACATTGTCGAAGGCAAGGATATTCGCCATACTGATTACGCTGCTACGCAATTAGACGAACGCACCACTAACTGAAGACCATGGCTGCCGAAAAACCTACCATTTTGATTGTTGAAGATGAACCGCCGATTATCGAACTGGTGACATTTACTCTGAAAGGCGCCGGCTGGAATGTCGCCGCCGTTCAGACTGCTGGCGAAGCGTGGGACTACATTCAGCATCGCTTGCCACAATTGATTCTGCTCGACTGGATGTTGCCGGACCAAAGTGGCTTGCGCCTGTTGTCGCGTATTCGTGCGGATAGACAGTTCAATGAACTGCCTATCATCATGCTGACGGCAAAAAGCATGGAAGAGGACAAGATTGCTGGTCTCGATAACGGTGCAGATGACTACGTTACCAAACCATTCTCACCACGCGAACTGACGGCACGTATCAATGCTTTGTTGCGTCGGAAGACACCAGAACATTCGCAAACCTTGATGACAGCAGGGAATATCAGCCTGGACCCGGTTAATTTCAGCGTCAGCATGAACGATGAAAAAATCGACATCGGCCATGCAGAATTCAAATTGCTGAAGTTTTTCCTTGCGCATCCGGATCGCGTGTTCTCCCGTAGTCAATTGCTCGACAAGGTCTGGGGCGATCATGTTGTGATCGAAGAGCGTACCGTCGATGTTCATGTGCTGCGTTTGCGCAAAGCCTTGAAAGATGCAGAACACTTGATCAAAACGGTGCGTAGTGTAGGCTATATGCTCTCAGAAAAATAAGCCTAGCCAACCCGTCTATGAATCCTCAGTTGTTGTTCTGGGTACCCGCAACCCTGCGTTTATCCATCATCTTGATATTCTCCGCCGTGGCCGGGTATTTTTTCGGCCCGATCACAGGTCTTGTAACGGCGCTGGTTTTAGTGATCACGCTGATCGTTATTCAACTCAATTATTTGTATCTTCTGAGCGGTTGGCTCGATCATCCAGATAGCGAAAAGCTGCCGGATGGTTGGGGCGCATGGACGGATATCTTCTCGCGTCTATATCGTTTGCGTCGCGACGATGAACGTAATCGTGCCGAATTGACTGAATGGCTGGCGCGCTTCCGGCAGGCGATGAGCTTGTTGCCGGATGGTGTCGTCATCATGGATGACGTGCTCTTCCTTGAATGGTGCAATCCGGCTGCAGAAAAACATCTTGGCCTGAATAATGGCCGCGACAAGGGCATGCGCGTCACCAATCTGATTCGTAACCCTGATTTTATCGATTACATCATTCTCGGCCGCTACGAACAACCGCTTACACTCAGCGTTAAGGATCGTAAGCTGATCGTGCAGATCATCCCGTTTGAGAATCGTCGCCAAATTCTGGTCACGCACGATGCAACGGAATCAGATCGTATCGAAATGATGCGCCGCGACTTTATCGCCAATGCTTCGCATGAATTGCGCACACCACTGACTGTGATCAACGGCTTCCTAGAAATTGCTCAGGGTCAGCCTGACCTCGATCCCGGTGTTCGCATGTCGCATCTGAACCTGATGATAGAGCAGGGCAAGCGTATGCAGAATTTGGTCGAAGACATGCTGACGTTGACTCGTCTGGAATCGATCGACTATCCGTTACGCCCTGAGCACGTCAATATTCCTAATCTGTTGCGTCAAATTTTGCAGGAGGCAGAAGCCTTATCTGGCGGGCGTCATGTTATTTCACTAACAGTAGATGGCCCGGACATTCAGGGCAGTACTGATGAGTTGCGTAGCGCATTTGGCAATCTCGTCTCGAATGCGGTGCGTTATACACCAGAAGGTGGTCGTATTGACATCAAATGGCAAGTTACGGCTAGCTGGCCACAGTTTTCGGTTAAAGATAGCGGTATAGGCATACGCGCCGAGCATATTGTTCGTCTGACTGAACGTTTCTACCGTGTGGACAAGAGCCGTTCACGTGAGACTCAAGGTACAGGTTTGGGACTGGCCATTGTTAAGCACGTGCTGCTACGGCATGGCGCGGTGTTGGCGATTGAGTCGCAACCAGAGATGGGCAGTACATTTATTGTGAAATTCGATAAGAACGTGATTGATAGCGAAATGACCAAGGCGTTAGCAAGCTAGGCCAATTGTTCAAAAAACTTAATCTCGGTCCCTGAACTTTACTTTTTCCTCTAGATTGCATTTGATTAATTCTTTTGCAATGCAGTAAAAATGGCTTATCAATCGACTAAAATACGGCAAGCGTATTTTAGTATGACTGAAAGTTATTTAGATGCTTCTTCCCATCATTCTGTCCGGTGGTGCCGGTTCACGTTTGTGGCCGGTTTCCCGCGAAGCCTTGCCCAAGCCGTTTATCGCCTTGCCGGACGGCGAGACTCTGCTGCAGAAGACACTCAAGCGTGCAATTGCACTGCCGGGGGTGGAGCACGTCCTGACGGTTACTAACCGCGACTATTACTTCCTGACACGCGACGAGTATGAGTCCCATGCAGATGCCGCTGATGGGGAGGGTATCGTTCATGACTATCTGCTTGAGCCAATGGGCCGCAATACAGCGCCGGCGATTGCCGCAGCAGCTTTGCATGCTGCGCGCAAATACGGCGATGACGTGGTTTTGCTGGTATTACCCGCTGACCATTTGATCAAGGATCAAGAGTCTTTTGCGCAAGCCGTGGCACATGCGCAGACACTGGCTATACAAGGTCATCTAGTGACTTTTGGTATCCAGCCGACAGCGCCTGAAACCGGTTATGGCTATATAGAGAGTGGAGTAGCACTGGCAGGGCCGGCTGGCAATAAAGTTGCCCGTTTTGTCGAAAAGCCGGATTTGGCGACAGCTAAGGACTACCTTGCTTCCGGGCGCTTCACCTGGAATTCTGGCATGTTTTGCTTCACGGCAGGCGCCATGCTGGCCGCACTGCGCGCCTGCGCGCCTGAAGTGCTGGCCGCGGTTGAGCAAACCTTTGCCGCTACTGTCTTGGACAAGGATCCAATTGTGCTGGATGCGGCGACTTTCGCTGCTGTGCCGGATATTTCTATAGACTATGCCGTGATGGAACGAGCCGATAAGGTCGCCGTCGTGCCCGTCAGTTTCGACTGGAGCGATATAGGTTCATGGTCAGCCTTGGCCGAGTTGGTGGCGCCGGACGAGCGCGGCAATCGCGCCAGTTGCGATACCGTATTACTGGACTCTGATAACTGTTTTATCCAGAGTGATACGCGTATGGTTGCCGCGATCGGTGTCGATGACCTCCTAGTAGTAGATACGCCGGACGCCTTGCTGATTGCCCATAATTCTCGTGCGCAAGATGTAAAGTCGGTCGTTGCCCAGCTAAAACTGCTGTCCCATGCGACGGTGCATCATCACCGTAAAACGCATCGTCCCTGGGGTACGTATACCATTTTGGAAGAGGGCGAAGGCTTCAAACTCAAGCGTATCGTGGTTAAACCGGGAGCCAGCCTGTCACTGCAAATGCACCATCACCGCAGTGAACATTGGGTGGTTGTATCTGGCACGGCCAAGGTCATTAACGGCGAACGTGAAATTCTTGTCCAGCGTAATGAATCCACGTATATTCCTGCCGGTACTGCACACCGCCTTACTAATCCCGGTGTCGTGGATTGCGTCATGATAGAAGTACAAACCGGAGATTATCTGGGTGAGGATGATATTGTCCGCCTGGAAGACCGTTATGGTCGTGTTTAACCAATAGTAGAAAATAACCATGCGTAAAGTTGCATTGATTACAGGCGTTACAGGGCAAGATGGCGCTTATCTGGCCGAATTTTTGCTGAACAAGGGCTATGAGGTGCATGGCATCAAGCGCCGTACCTCCCTGTTCAATACGGATCGGATTGATCACCTGTATCAGGATCCGCATGAAAAAGACAGGCGTTTCATCTTGCATCACGGCGACATGACGGATTCGTCCAGCCTGATACGCATCATCAAGCAAACGCAGCCGGATGAAATTTATAACCTCGCGGCGCAAAGCCATGTTGCGGTCAGTTTTGAAGAGCCTGAATACACGGCCAATTCTGACGCGCTGGGTACATTGCGCGTGCTGGAAGCAATCCGTATTCTGGGCCTGGAGAAGAAGTCACGCTTTTACCAGGCGTCGACTTCCGAGCTGTACGGCCTGGTGCAGGAAACCCCACAAAAAGAAACCACACCGTTTTATCCGCGCAGCCCGTATGCGGTTGCCAAATTGTATGCCTACTGGATTACGGTCAATTACCGTGAAGCGTACGGTATGTACGCCTGCAACGGCATACTGTTCAACCATGAATCGCCGAATCGCGGCGAAACCTTCGTCACACGCAAAATTACCCGCGCATTGGCGCGCATTAAGCTTGGTCTGCAGGATTGCCTCTTCCTCGGTAATATGGATGCCAAGCGTGACTGGGGACATGCGCGTGACTATGTTGAAATGCAATGGCTGATGCTGCAACAAGAACAACCAGAAGATTTTGTGATAGCTACCGGTGTGCAGTACAGTGTACGAGACTTTGTAGACACGGCCGCGAAAGAACTTGGTATCACGATTACTTGGCAAGGCCAGGGCGTCGATGAAAAAGGCTATGACCAAAATGGTCGTTGCATCGTCGCTGTCGATCCGCGCTATTTCCGCCCGACCGAAGTTGAAAGCCTTTTGGGTGATGCTTCCAAAGCTAAAGCTTTGCTGGGCTGGACACCAAAAACCACGTTTGATGAGTTGGTCGCGGAGATGGTGCGCGAAGATTTGAAGAGCGCGGAAAAAGACGAATTGGTCAAAAAACATGGTTACCAAACTATGGATTATCGCGAATAGTCAGGCATACACATGAATCTTGATAGCAAAATTTACATTGCAGGCCATCGTGGGCTGGTTGGCTCAGCCTTGATGCGGCAGCTTGAGACACGCGGCTATAGTAATCTGCTTACTTGTACGCATGCAGAGCTGGATTTGACGAACCAGTCGGCGGTGCAGGCTTTCTTTGCTAATGAAAAGCCAGAGTACGTGTTCTTAGCTGCCGCCAAGGTCGGTGGTATTCATGCAAACAATACTTATCCCGCCGAGTTTATTCATCAGAATCTGGCAATCCAGACGAATGTGATTCATGAGGCTTGGCGGAGCAAGGCCAAACGCCTATTGTTTTTGGGCTCATCCTGCATTTATCCAAAAGACTGCCCTCAGCCGATCAAGGAGGAATATTTGCTGACAGGTGAACTTGAACCTACTAATAGCCCTTACGCACTCGCCAAAATCGCTGGCGTAGAAATGTGCTCGAGTTATAACCGGCAATATGGCACGCAGTATCTGGCAGCAATGCCGACTAATCTTTATGGCCCTGGTGATAACTATCATCCGGAAAATAGCCATGTGATTCCTGCTTTGATTGGTAAAATTCATGAAGCTAAAGTACAAAATAGTGCCAATGTGACTCTTTGGGGAACAGGGAATCCTAAGCGAGAATTTCTCTACAGTGATGAAATGGCAGATGCTTGTGTTTTCCTGATGAATTTATCCGACGAAAAATTTAATACATTATTGAACAAAGAAGCTGGAAGGCCGCCATTGATTAATATTGGGACAGGGATGGATTTGACAATTAGAGAGTTGGCTGAATTGATTGCTCAAGTAATTGGCTTTAAAGGTGGCTTTCTTCAAGATGTTACCAAGCAAGATGGCACGATGCGCAAGTTGATGGATGTGCAAAAGTTAAATAACCTTGGTTGGCAAGCAAATATAAGTTTAAGGGATGGTCTTGCTATGGCTTATCAAGATTATTCACTGGTAAATAATCAACGATGCAATTCTGCATTCAAATAACCACAAAAAAAATTGTCAATTATTTATAAAATCTGGGACATGCTTACATTGGCTGAGCGGCGCAATGCATTATTGCTGCTTGGATTGATGTTCATTGGGATGTTATTAGAGACACTTAGTGTGGGGATGGTAATTCCGGCAATCGCTTTACTTACGCAAGGTGAGCAGGTCCAAAATTTTCCCTTGCTGCAGCCTATGTTTCGAGCGCTAGGAAACCCTGATCAACGAGCTTTGGTTGTTGGCGGGATGTTGGCTTTGGTTGGTATTTATATTATCAAAACCATGTTTCTTGCGTATTTAGCATGGGAGCAAACACGATTTTCTTTTAGTGTACAGGCGCATTTATCTCAACGATTATTTGCAGTTTATCTTCAACAGTCTTATACCTTTCATTTGCAGAGAAATTCGGCGCAGTTGGTTCGTAATGTCATTAATGAGGTCAGCTTATTTGCCAATAGCGGTATGGTTCCCGGGATGTTGTTGTTATCTGAATCCATTGTTTTGGTCGGCTTATGTGCGCTGCTTCTCTTGATTGAACCCATAGGTACGATGATTGTAGTTGGCGTGTTGGGGGGGGCTTTTTTTTGTATATATCGTTTCACACGTACACGCATTGTGCGGTGGGGGCGAGCTCGTCAACATCATGATGGTTTGCGAACTCAGCACTTGCAGCAGGGTTTGGGCGGGGTGAAAGACGTAAAATTACTTGGCCGCGAGCTTGATTTCTTGGCGCAATACCAAGTGCATAATCTTCAAAGCGCTAGGGTAGGGCAAATGCAATCCTTGCAACAACAATTGCCACGTCTTTGGTTGGAGTTGTTGGCTGTTTCAGGGTTGGCACTTTTAGTTGTAAGTATGTTGGCCCAAGGTAAAAGTATGGAAAGTATTGTTCCGACCTTGGGTTTATTCGCTGCTGCTGCCTTTCGCCTGATGCCCTCGTTAAATCGTGTGTTGAATGCAATGCAATCTGTGCGTTACACGCTTCCTGCCATAGAAACCTTACATGCAGAATTGAAGTTGGTAAGTCCAATTTCTGACGAAGTTAAACATGAAGATGAGTATCCACCTTTAGAATTTCAGCAGGATATTTGTCTATCTAATATCAGTTATACCTATCCTGGAACACAGATAGCAGCCCTCAATTGCTTGAATCTAAGTTTTCGACGCGGGGAGTGCATAGGTTTTATAGGAGCTAGTGGATCAGGGAAGAGCACATTGATAGATGTGATCTTGGGGTTGTTGCCGCCAGATCACGGTGAAGTCAAGGTGGATGGACGCTGCATTAAGACAAATATGCGCAGTTGGCAGAATAAAATTGGTTATGTTCCTCAAACCATTTATCTGACTGACGATACACTACGGCGCAACATTGCTTTTGGTATTCCAGATGAATTAATTAATGATGTTGCGGTTAAACGTGCAATTCAGGATGCGCAGTTGGAGGCAATGGTAGCGAATTTGCCAGATGGGGCTGAAACGATAGTTGGTGAACGAGGTGTGCGCCTATCTGGAGGGCAACGTCAACGCATAGGTATTGCACGATCTTTGTATCATGATCCATCTGTACTTGTTCTGGATGAGGCGACCAGTGCGTTGGATACGGATACAGAGACCGATGTAATGCAAGCCATTAGGGCGCTGCAAGGAACGAAAACCATCATTATCGTTGCTCACAGATTATCAACAGTTGAGCAATGTGATCGGTTATATCAATTTGACGCAGGTAAGCTTAGCCAAATGGGAACACCTGCTGAAATGCTTATAGGTAGGCATTTGTAATAGGTCTTAACTTAATATGATACAAAATTGGATTAACAAACATGCTGAATAACGCCTCAATCTTAATTACTGGCGGTACTGGCTCCTTTGGTCACAAATTTGTGCCGATGACGCTTGCCAAATACAATCCTCGGCGCTTGGTAATTTTCTCTCGTGACGAGATGAAGCAATGGGAAATGGCGAAGCTATATGGCAATGATGAAAGGGTGCGTTTCTTTATTGGTGACGTGCGCGACAAGGATCGACTTGAACGCGCACTGCAAGGCATCGACTATGTTGTGCATGCAGCTGCGACCAAAATTGTTCCAACTGCCGAATACAATCCTTTTGAATGTGTGAAAACCAATATTATTGGCGCCATGAATCTGATTGATGCATGTATCGATCAAGGTGTTAAGCGAGTGGTTGCCCTTTCTACGGACAAAGCCAGTAGCCCGGCAAATTTGTATGGTGCAACCAAATTGGCTTCGGATAAATTGTTTGTCGCTGGTAATTCTTATTCCGGCACAGGAAGTACCAGATTTTCAGTCGTGAGGTACGGCAACGTGATGGGTTCACGAGGTTCTGTGATTCCATTTTTTATGTCGCTTATGGAAAAAGGCGTGCTCCCTATTACTGACGAGCGTATGACGCGCTTCATGATCACCCTAGAACAGGGGGTTGATCTAGTATGGCATGCATTTGAAGATATGGTCGGAGGAGAGATTTATGTTAAAAAAATTCCATCCATGAGGGTGACGGATGTCGCTAAGGCTGTTGCGCCTGAAGCCAAGCATGAAATCATAGGTGTGCGCCCAGGTGAAAAATTGCACGAACAGATGATAGGACCAGAAGATGCTCTGCATACGTACGAATATGCAGAGCATTTCAAGATACTGCCCGCAATTCACAAATGGAGCGAAGACCCAATACGTATTAATGGTGGAGAAAAAGTGGCGCCGGACTTTAACTATTCTTCGGATAACAATACTGAATGGATGGAGATTGATTCCTTGCGTACATGGATAAAAGAAAACGGTAACTTGGTCGGTAAGTTTTAATCAGATGATTCCCTACGGCAGACAAGATATTTCAGAGGACGATATTCAGGCAGTCGTTGATGTTCTGCGATCAGATTTTTTAACGCAGGGCCCTGCTGTTCCGGCTTTTGAAAGTGCGGTTGCCAATTATTGTGGAGCCAAACACGCGGTGGCTGTTAACAGTGCCACGAGCGCTCTTCATATAGCGTGCCTCGCGCTTGGCGTAGGGCGGGGGGATGTTGTCTGGACCACTCCAATAACATTTGTTGCGAGTGCAAATTGTGCTTTGTATTGCGGTGCAGAAGTTGATTTCGTTGATATTGATCCATCAACTTATAACCTGAGTGTTAGTTGTTTGGCTGCCAAGTTGGCCGCAGCAGAAAAAATAGGTCGGCTGCCAAAGGTAGTAATCCCTGTCCACCTCTGTGGACAATCCTGTGATATGAGGGGGATTAACGAACTAAGTAAAAAATACGGTTTTAAAATCATCGAAGATGCATCACACGCGATTGGCGGCAGGTACAGAGATGAGCCAATCGGGAACTGTGGATTTAGTGATATTACTGTTTTTAGTTTTCATCCAGTAAAGATTATTACTACGGGTGAGGGCGGGATGGCTGTTACAAATGATTCCTGCCTTGCCAAACAAATGCAATTGCTGCGCAGTCACGGCATCACTCGTGCTGCTGCTGAGATGACGCAAATTCCGGATGGTCCTTGGTACTACCAACAAATCGAACTTGGTTTTAACTACCGAATGACAGATATTCAGGCTGCTTTAGGCCTGAGTCAGTTTCAGCGTTTAGATGAATTCGTCTCTAAACGACATGAAGTCGCAAGAAATTATCATGATTTTTTCAAAGGATGTCCGATAATGACACCTTGGCAGCATCCTGATAGCTATTCGGCTTTTCATTTATATGTAATTCGACTTGATCTTGATGCTGTTAAGGCTAGTCATCGAGAAGTTTTTGAGCGCTTACAAGTTGCTGGTATCGGGGTGAACTTACATTACATTCCTGTTTATCGCCAACCTTATTATGCAACTCAAGGATTGTGTTCAAGCGAGTTTCCTGAAGCTGAGCGCTATTACGCTGAAGCCATTAGTTTGCCTATGTATCCAACATTAACGTTAGAGCAGCAGGTAGAAATTGTTCGGCGTTTGACGACCTCTATTGGCCATCAAACGCTTTTTTAAGTTGGGCGTTAATATCAATCTTAAATTTCTATTTTATGAAAATTGCAGTTATTCCTGCACGCGGTGGAAGCAAGAGAATTTTACGAAAAAATATTCGTCTGTTTTCCGGGAAGCCCATTATTGCTTATTCAATTCAAGCCGCTAAACAAAGTGGGTTGTTTGATCGGATTATTGTCTCTACGGATGATGAAGAAATTGGGAGTATAGCCAGGTTATGGGGGGCAGAAACCCCATTTATTCGTCCATCTGAATTGTCAGACGATCATACTGGAACAAGTGACGTCGTTACGCATGCGATAAATTGGTTTGCTGAAAAAGGTGAACAAGTTGAGTACGCCTGCTGCATCTATGCAACGGCTCCATTTTTAGAACCAACTTACTTGCGTAGCGCATTTCAATTGTTGTCTGAGGCAGATTGGCTTTATGTCTTTGCTGCTACTAATTTTGTTTTCCCAATTCAAAGGGCGCTTAAAGTTAATGAAAATGGAGCAGTGAATCCGTTTCAGCCAGAATACATGTTTGTACGATCGCAGGATTTGACACCGGCCTATCATGATGCTGGGCAGTTTTGCTTTGGTCGGGCGGAAGCCTTTGTTAAGCAAGTGCCGGTCTTTGGAGAGCGTTCGGCGATTGTCTCGATTCCTCCCCATATGGTTGTAGATATTGACACAGTCGAGGACTGGGTACGTGCTGAATTGATGTATCAAGCGATGGCATTAGGGAAGAGTCTGTGAGAGTGTTGATTCGTGTCGACGCATCCTTAAGTATTGGCTCGGGACACGTGATGCGTTGTTTGACTTTGGCTGACCTACTTGTAGAGAAGAGCGCGGATGTATATTTTGTCTCAAAAGAATCGCCCGGCCATCTGTGTGATTATATCGTCGAGCGTGGCCATAAGATTTTCCGCTTGCCATTAAATGAAGGTAAGGGACGTCGCACCCACGATGATGGGAGCACGGAAGTTGGAGGCGTTGATTTTTCTAATGACGTTCAGCAAATGAAGCAAATTTTTGCTGAGTATCCAATATTCGATTGGTTAATAGTTGATCACTATAGTCTTGGAGTATCTTGGGAGCGACAACTAAGACGAAATGTCAAAAAGTTGATGGTAATTGATGATTTAGCTTCGCGTGTTCATGACTGTGATTTGTTGTTGGATCAAAATTTTTATGGGGGAATAGCAGATCCGTACGATCAGTTGGTTCCGGCTTCTTGCGTCAAATTAATTGGTACAGCTTTTGTATTGTTGAGATCGGAATTTATTGTCTCTGAAGATAAAATTCGAAGAAGAAAAGGAAACGTTAGGCGCATCTTGATTTTTTTTGGTGCATCAGATATCCACAACGAAACGTTAAAAGCGCTACGAGCTGTTTGCTTGCTTAATAAGCCTGAGCTAATGGTTGATGTTGTAGTGGGGGGAAACCATCCGTTCAAGCAATCAATTCGTGATTTCGCTTTGAAGTTTCCGCAAGTGTCGTGTCACGATTACGTTGATCGTATGAGCGCTCTTATGTTGGAAGCAGATTTATATGTTGGCTCTGCTGGCATTACGACATGGGAACGTTGCTGCGTGGGTCTGCCAGGGATTGTGATGGCTGTTGCCAATAACCAGATAAAACCTTGCGAATATTTAGATCGCGCTGGGGTTATTAAATATATTGGGCAAGCATCGGATATTTCCAGTGAAAATATCAGCCAATTTTTGCGAGATATTATCTCAACCCCGGATATATTGGATGAAATGAGTATGAAAGGCAGGGCACTTGTAGATGGGGTTGGTGCTAGCCGATGTGTGTCAGCATTATTTCAGTATGGAGATATTAATTGAGTGAAAAAAAATACCAAATTATCGTAGATCCTGAATTCGGTTATCTACGGGCTGATCCAGTTCCAAGTCTTGATGAAGTGGAACGGTTTTATCGCGAAGAGTTTTATACGGGAAAACGTTTCAATGATTCGTCTCTTGATGTTCAACGAGAGGGCAAAGATTTTTATGATAGCCGCTGGGAAGGAATTTATAAACATTGCAAAAATTTTTTCGGAGATCGAACTTTTTCTTTGTTCGATATCGGTTACGGCTATGCGCAAGCACTTTTATATTTTAAGAATAAGGGTGTAGCTGTCAGTGGACTTGATCCTGCGCCACAGGGACTTGAATATGCGCGCGGCTTAGGGTTGGATGTTTATCAAGCAGGGATTGAGGATTTCTCATGCGTCGGCGATCGCCGTTTTGATGTCGTTATGCTCTTAAATGTTTTGGAACATTTAAGAGAACCGCCCATAACTTTGAAAAACATTAAAGAAAAATTACTGAAAAATGATGGTCTCTTGGTTATTGAAGTGCCAAATGAATTTAATGATTTTCAAAAAACGGCAGTTAAGGAGCATGGTTTACCTGAGTGGTGGGTTTGCCCTCCAGCACATTTAAATTATTTTTCTAATTCTTCGCTCATAAAATTGCTTAATTTATGTGGCTATGATGTTGTTCATAGCGAGGGATCATTTCCAATGGAGTTGTTTTTATTGATGGGCGATGTGTATGTGGGAGACCCCTCATTAGGAAGGCAATGCCACAACAAGAGAGTTAAGTTCGAGGAAGTTTTACGAAAGCACGGAAAAGAAGAAAAATTAGGTCAATTTTATCAAGCGTTGGGTAAGTTAGATCTGGGTCGTCAATCCTTGGTTTTTGCAACACCTCGTAAATAATGTGACTGGTAAGGTAAGTAATTGTATGTAAACGGCATGCAGTATTAAGTACTGCATGCATGCGTGAATTAAATCCGCAGATAATTTAGCAGCGCATATATCTCGGAATCATAGTTATTGGGGGTGCGGTCGTAATCTAAAAATAGAGCCGCATCGGCAATATTCCAAGACATGTGGCCTACTAATAGCATTATTAATAAAGAGTTTGGCGCTGCAATCCTGAGATATGGTTGTTTCAATTCAGCGGTTGGTGAGATTTTTTGGATCTCTGAGGATTTAAGATTGACAAGGAAACGTTCCTTTTTATCTTTTGCATCAAAATAAAAAGAGAAATCGGGGAAATATTTCTGTCTTTCTTGAGCTTGCCATAAACGTATACGAGCGCATTTTAGGATTCGTTCTAAAGACACGCTAGGACTAAACTCAAATTTTTCGTGATCATATTTCACATTTTTTAATGATGAGTTTACGTAAGTATCACGATCAATTTCGGTTTTGTGTTGATAAGGCGTCTCAGGAATTTTTCTTTGTTGCCCAAAATCGAATGCTTGCCCTGAATTGAGTAATAACAACTTGTCCACTAAACCATTTTCTAATAACGGAGTTTGTACAATCCCTGGTGCTGGTGGGTGGGAAATGAATTCATTTAGATTTGCTCGACTTCCTCCAATTACATATTGATCTGCGAAAGGAAGTACATATTTAGGATTCAAGGTACGAACGTTGTCTACGAATGAATTGATGCGAGAATTTAAAATCCGCATTTTTTCAGACAATTTCTCTTCGTTTGAAAGATTAACGTAGCAAGATGGGTAGCCAGATCCTCCGGAATATGGAAGCAAGGCAAGATCTACTTGGCCATAATTTTGAAGAATATATTGAATCCCAGCAACATATGGTTGGCAATCGTTTGCGTTGTATACAATAAAATTATCCCAGCGCAATAATAGGGCTGAGTCTATGACTCTCGCCATTTCATTTGATGGATCTGGTTCTACAATATCTACAATAAGACCCGGTTCCAGCTCAGTTGGCGTCCTAGGTTTTACTAAGTGAATTTTTTTGAAATGAAATCCATGAGTTTGCAAAAACCGAGCAACAAAATTGGGTTCTCGATCCATTAAAATAATTTCAGCATCTGCATTAATATGTTTAATGGTTCCAGCTGAACAATGATCTTCATGAATATGTGAGATATAGACATAATCCAAGCGACCAAGTGCCTCTATACCTATGTTAAGAGGAGGGTAGTGATACCAGGAGCCGTGAAATATTCCATCATCTAGCCAAGGATCGAATAAGATTCGTTTTCCTTTGTGCTCTATGAGCGCTGTTGCGCCTCCAAAATTAACGATTTTCATGGTTTTCTGATTGATTTAGTAATGGTGCAATAATACAACATGAGTAATCCGCTAAGTGATTCCATTCGACTAGTGCCATTGAGCAAGAGCCACGAGACTTTAACTTTTTCTTGGCTGCACGATCCTGTTTTGCGAGCTCTTTTTTTTCTGAAAACGGAACCGGATTGGGATTTGCATCAAGTATACTTTGACAAAGTCTTAAGTGATAGGTCGCAGCATTTGTTTGCAATCATGCGAGGACGTGAGCATGTGGGGAATTGCGGCTTGAAGCATATTAGTCGTGAGCGAGAGAGTGCCGAAATGTGGATATATATCGGTGCAGCTCAAATCAGAGGGAGTGGTGTCGGTAATTTAGCAACGAACTTGTTATTGTCGGAAGCTTTTAAATACTCGTATGTGAATACGGTATTTTTGCATGTTGCAAAGACAAATGACATGGCACGCCATATATACAAAAAGAACGGTTTTGTAGAAATTGATATGTTTTCTCAGGAATGGCTCGCTCGGAAAGCGGAGGTTGTGTGTATGAAGGTGGATAGGAGTTTTCTGTGAGGGTTGCAATGATGCAGCCTACATTTTTCCCGTGGCAAGGCTTTTTTGAATTGGTTTTTCAGGCCGATACATTTGTGATTCTTGATGATTTTCAGTTTTCATTACAGAGCTTTCATCAACGGAATCAACTTTTCGTAAATCATAATCAAGTCGATTGGTATACCGTACCAGTATTGAAGGCATTTTCTTACGGTGCTCCTCTCAACGAATGCCATGTCGATGAAGCTGCCTTCTGGCGAAAAAAAATGATTCAGCGCCTTCGTCATAACTATGCGAGGTCTCCATTTTTTGAGCAAGTTTTCCCCGGTATTGAGCAAATTTTATCGTCAAAAGTCGAATCATTAGCAGATCTTAATGTTCAGATTATTCGATATATTCTTGATATCTTCCAATGGCGAAAAGATATTCGATTTAGCTCTGAGCACCCTTCGGATTTGAAGCGTTCGTGGCGAGTTTTGGAGTTGCTTGAATGGTGTCAAGCTGATCAATATTTCTCAGCAGCCGGTTCATTTTCGTATATGAGAGAAGATGGGTTATTTCCGAGAGAGAATATTGAAATATTTTTTCAGGATTTTCAATGCAAGACTTATCGTCAAATTGGCTCGTCAGCAGGATTTGTTGCATACCTCTCTGTTTTAGATTCGCTATTTAATATAGGGCCTGTCGAAACTGCGCATATTATTTCTCAGGGTACAATTAATTGGAGATCTTGGGATTGTATGAAGATTGCAGTTGACAGGGCAGCATAATTTTATTTGTAGGAGAAGTCAGGTGGAATTTCACATTGGAGATAGAGATATAGGGCAGGGTCATCCGCCTTTTATAATTGCTGAAATGTCGGGTAATCACAATCAGTCTCTTGAAAGGGCTTTGGAAATTGTTGAGGAGGTCGCAAAAACTGGAGCTCACGCTTTAAAAATACAAACATATACTGCGGCAACAATGACATTGAATCTCGATGTTGGAGAATTCTTTGTGACAGATCCAGAAAATTTGTGGCACGGAACTACGCTGTATCAATTATATGAAAATGCTCATACTCCTTGGGAGTGGCATAAGCCGATTTTTGACCGTTGCCAAGAACTGGGGCTGATTTGTTTTAGCACGCCGTTTGATGATACGTCGGTTGATTTTTTAGAAGAGCTGAATGTTCCATGCTACAAAATTGCGTCATTTGAAAATACCGACCTGCCATTAATTCGTCGGGTTGCGGCTACAGGCAAGCCTATAATTCTGTCGACAGGAATGGCGACCGTTGCAGAGCTTGATGACGCCGTGAGAGCCATCCGCGAAATGGGGAATCAAAATTTTGTCCTTCTCAAATGTACTAGTACATATCCTGCCACCGCACAGTACTCTAATATTTCGACAATTCCACATTTACGTCAGCTTTTTGGATGTGAGGTTGGCTTGTCTGACCACACGATGGGTATCGGAGTTGCGGTGGCTAGTGTCGCATTAGGAGCTACGGTGATTGAGAAGCACTTTACTTTAAGTCGTGCCGATGGCGGTGTAGATTCCACATTCTCAATGGAACCAGAAGAAATGAGATTGTTAGTGAGTGAGTGTGACCGCGCTTGGCAGGCTCTTGGCCATGTAAGCTATGGTGCCAGCGAGGCAGAAGAAAAATCATTGCGCTATAGACGATCGCTGTATATTGCGAGCGATATGAAAACGGGAGATGTTTTCACCCATGCTAATTTGCGAGCAATTAGACCAGGCTTGGGTCTTCCGGTAAAGCATAGGGATATGTTGTTGGGACGAACTGTTAAGAAGGATGTAAAGAAGGGGACTCCCTTAAGCTGGGATTTGATCGTGTAAATGGGCTAGCACGTTTGATTGTAGGGACTGTTTGAAATAATTTCCCCCCATTAATTTTTATCGTTTCGCTCAAAAAATTTATTTATGTAATTCTTAATTGCATAAATAAATAACTAGTAAAAAGAAAATTTATGTTGTTAGAACTATCTCCGTTAGATTTGCAGAAACTTGTTGTTAAGCAAATAGATAATTTTTTGTTGATCTCCGAGCTTGAGAAAGCTACGGTGAATGAAGTTATTCCAGAGGCGTTAGCTAGAGCAGAGTACTGTTTTTCGTTCTCAACGAATAAGTATTATCAAAAAAACGGAGAGACCTACTTTAATCCGTTTCATAGTGGCCAGTATGCAATTTTTCTGTATTTTTTGTCGAACAGTATTTTTCGCAGGGATCCAGATGATTTTCAATTGGCGAGCAAAGTATATTATCTGAACAAGGTATTGAATTCTGTAGAATTATTTTATGAGGTTCAACTGCCGAAGGTATTTTTTGCCGATCATCCTATTGGAAGTGTGATGGGGCGAGCATCTTATGGTGATCGATTTTCATTTGCACAAAATTGCACAGTCGGAAATAACCACGGACGTTATCCTACGATTGGAGAGAACGTCACGATGGCAGCTGGAGCAACCATTTTGGGAGGGGGGAATATTGGAAATAATGTGATTTTGTCTGTCGGCGCTTACGTAAAAGATACCGATATCCCTGACAATTCAATTGTTTTCGGCGCTTACCCTAACTTACTTATTAAGCCAAGGGATGAGGGTTACTTTCAAGGGTTGAATACAAGGCCCATTAAGTGATGTCGTATGAAAGCGTTGGGGGAGTGTACGTCCACAAATTCTACTTTGTAAGGCTGAGCTCTCCTTCTTTAGTGCATAGTTTATTTAAAGAATCTTCAAATGTATCCAGGCTCTGGTTTCTATGGCATAAAAAAAATTCTATTTAACCACGCCAAATTGCCGGAATTTTTGCCATTTCCGTTTGCTGTGCAGCATGGATGGCAGAGATTGGGGCATAATTTTGAGGCAGAGTCTAGGCCGCCTGAGATCTGGGTGTGGTCTGCGCGTATAGCCGACAACTTAGCTCAATTTTATCCTCCGGAAAAAATCAGGGTTGTGGGCTCATTCTTTTGCTATCACACCCAGTCTTTTAAGGACGACATAAAATGTAATGCCAACAAGGCCGGTAGTATATGCATACCGCCGCACTCTTCTCATCATGCCAAAACTCTGTATTCGTCTGAAAATTTTGCGAGATATTTAAATAGTCTCCCAGATGAATACAAGCCAATCCGAGTGATGCTGTATTACCTTGATATGACCCCAGAGGTTGTCGATACTTATCAAAAATATGGTTTCGATATCGTTACAAACGGTGAGTTGTCAGATGACTCTTTTATAGAGCGGTTTGTAGAAAACATAAGTGGTAAAAAATATTGTATTTTTAGCGATCTTGGAAGCGGAGTATTGTTCTCATTGAACTTGGGTTTGCTTCCGCATCAAGTTTTGATAACGTCGAGTATAGATAATTGGGGAAACCCTCACTTATCTGAGAGATATATTTCTGACTCCAAAAAATTCGATCAAGATTTTTTGATGACGTTAAACGAACAGAGTTGTAATGAAGAGCTAGGTGAAAATTATTTAATGAGCCCGAGTCAAATGCGCTATGTAATTCTGCGAGGCTATTTTAAAAAAGAATTTTTAATAACGCTGGCTCGGCGTGTGGGAGGGAAAATTTTGCGGAAATTTGGTTTGCGAAAAAATGTATAAATCAATATATAAAAAATATAAGAATTTCTATTTCGCACAGCAATTCAATCCAAGTTATTTTTGGGGAATGCTTTTAAATCCGTTTTATTTTGCTAGGAAGGGGCTTTTTCAGGCAACTAGTATTCTTGCGCCATATTTGGAGGGTGATGTTCTGGACGTGGGTTGCGGATCAAAGCCATATCAGAAGCTTTTTATAAATGCTAAGAGTTATGTTGGTCTGGAATACGATACCCCTGCAAATAGACGGAGTAAAAATGCAGAGTATTTTTACGATGGCACTCAGTTTCCATTTCTGGATTCTCATTTTGACAGCTTGGTATGTAATCAAGTGTTTGAGCATGTCTTTAATCCAAACGAATTCATGGGGGAAATCTATAGGATCATGAAGCCGGGCGGTATTCTTTTGCTTACTGTTCCGTTTGTTTGGGACGAGCATGAGCAACCTTATGATTTCGCTCGATATTCTTCGTTTGGTATACGCGCTATTTTAGAGAAGCAGGGCTTCACCATTATTGAACAACGCAAATCAATAGGCGATATTCGGGTAATTTTCCAGCTACTCAATGCTTATATTTTTAAGAAGACTATAACGAAAAGTGGTTTGCTGAATATGCTGTTAACGGTGGGGCTAATGGCGCCTTTCAATATCCTGGGGGAATTCTTGTCTTTTATTACTCCACGTAACGTAGATCTATACCTGGATAATATCGTCTTGGCAAAGAAGATTGACGCTGCTCATGCATAAATTTTGCACCTTGTTTGACTCTAATTATTTGACCCGTGCTTTGGCGCTGTATCACTCTTTGAAGAATACAGGGGAGCCATTTCTTCTTTATGCGGTGTGTTTCGATGATTTAGCATACAAAGTGTTATCTAAACTTGGTTTGCCTGATCTAATCGCGATTTCTTTAGATGAATTTGAGACATCTTCATTACTCGCTGTTAAGCCGCAACGGACGGCGGGAGAATATTGCTGGACTTGCACTCCCCATGTTATTCGCTATGTCCTAGAAACATACCATTTGCCGGATGTGACTTATCTGGATGCCGATCTTTATTTTTATGAGAAGCCCTCTATTTTATTTAATGAGTTCGAGCAAAGTGGGGCATCAGTATTAATTACTCCTCATCGTTATACGCCACGTTACGATCAATCGATTGCTTCGGGAATTTATTGCGTTCAATTTATGACGTTCAAAGCAAATGTACATGGCTTGAATATCCTCCAATGGTGGCAAGATCGCTGCCTGGAATGGTGTTACAACCGAGTTGAGGACGGTAAGTTTGGAGACCAAAAATACCTCGATAACTGGCCGCAGCAGTTTGAGAGTGTGCATGTTTTGCAGCATGTTGGTGGCGGCGTAGCACCTTGGAATGTTCAGCAGTACAGCTTGAGTAGTGAGGGAGAGACGATTTATGCGGATGAATGGCCGGTAATTTTTTATCATTATCACGGATATAAACAGTACACGGACAACACGCACGATCTGGGCGGATATAGGTTTACGACGGCGGCGATGAACCTACTTTACCGACCTTATGTGCAATCCTTGCAGGAAGCAAAGCAGGAGATCATGACGGTTGCGCCTGATTTTGATCGCGGGCATTCAATGCGGTCTTTGTCCTGGAGTACGCCATTGCGCAATCTGCGCCGACGGCTCAAGGGGGAGTTTAATGAATATCAATTCATATAATGGCAAGCGCGTACTGATCACCGGCGGTATCGGTTTTATTGGCTCGAATCTGGCGCGGCGCCTAGTTGAATTGGGTGCGTATGTAACAGTGGTCGATAGTTTGATTCCGGCTTATGGCGGGAATCTTTTCAACATCGCCGATATTCGGCCGCAGCTTACTTACAATATTAGTGATGTACGTGATCCACATGCGATGGCTTATCTTGTCCAGGATCAGGATTTCTTGTTTAATCTGGCAGGACAAACCAGTCATCTTGATTCCATGATGGATCCGCAAACGGATCTGGATATCAATGCGACTGCACAGTTGACTATTCTTGAAGCGTGCAGAAAGGCGAATACGGGTATCAAACTTGTTTTTGCGAGTACCCGGCAACTTTATGGAAAGCCTGATTATTTGCCTGTAGATGAAGCGCATCCGATTCGGCCAGTCGATGTAAATGGCATTAACAAGTTGGCAGGCGAGTGGTATCACCTTTTGTATAACAACGTCTATGGCATTCGTGCTTGTGCGCTTCGGCTGACGAATACCTACGGTCCGGCAATGCGAGTAAAGGATGCGCGGCAGACCTTCCTTGGTATCTGGGTGAAATTGCTTATCGAAGGCAAGCCTATAAAGGTGTTTGGCGACGGTAAGCAACTGCGTGATTTCAATTATGTAGACGATTGCGTAGATGCTCTGTTGTTAGCGGGTGCTAGTGATGCGGCAAACGGCAAGGTTTATAACCTTGGAAGTCGGGAAGTGATCAATCTAGGTGATTTGGCTGAATTGATGGTGAATCTGGGATATGGTGGAATGCATGAACTGGTGCCATTCCCATCCGATCGCAAGGCGATTGATATCGGCGATTATTACAGCGATTTTTCTCTGATATCGAACGAGCTCGGGTGGACCCCCAAGATTGATTTACGGGAAGGTCTGCAGCGGACCATGGAATACTATAAAAAATATCATCAGCATTATTGGGACGCAGAAAAATGATTTTAATGAATGACTTCAAGGCCGAGTCGGATGATATCCGCGACGCCATGCTGGGCGCTGCCAAACGCGTACTCGATTCCGGATGGTATGTGCTGGGCAAAGAAGTCGAGAGTTTTGAGCAGGAATGGGCCGCTATTTGTGGTGTCGCTCATGGTGTTGGTGTTGGTAATGGCATGGATGCTATTGAAATTGCCCTGCGCACTTTGGATATAGGGCCGGGTGATGAGGTGATTACCACATCAATGACAGCCTTCGCTACCGTCTTGGCAATATTGCGTGCAGGTGCGACCCCGGTTTTGGCTGATATTGAGTCGAATACAGCATTGCTATCCATTGATAGTGTTCGTCGTTGTGTGTCAGAGAGAACGAAAGCCGTGATATTGGTCCATCTATATGGGCAAATCCGTGACATGACGTCTTGGGTGTCATTGTGCAACGAGCAAGGTATTAGTTTGATTGAGGATTGTGCGCAAGCACATCTAGCGAGCTTGAACGGTCATGTCGCAGGTGCATTGGGCCGTGCTGGCGCCTATAGTTTTTATCCAACTAAAAATCTTGGTGCGCCAGGCGATGGCGGCATGCTGGTTACGCATGATGAAGCAATTGCAAAAAAAGCAGGGCGTTTGCGTAATTATGGACAGAGCGTGCGGTATCAGCATCCAGAGTTGGGGATGAATAGCCGTCTGGATGAAATCCAGGCGGCCATGCTTTCTGAGCGGCTCAAATGGTTGGCGGGGTACACGGAGCGCAGGCACGAAATCGCGGAAGCGTATCGAGCAGGGATTAAAAATTCACAGATAAAGATGTTGAGTGCCCCGCAGGAAAGAACGGCACATGTTTATCACTTGTTTGTTGTGACCTGTGATGCACGTGATCAATTACAGGCCCATTTGCAAGCAAACGGCGTGCAGGCACTCATTCACTATCCTGTTCCTATTCATCATCAAAAGCCATGCTTGACTATTGCTCGTGATCCGCTTGGCTTGTGCCGTAGTGAACATCATGCGAATACTTGCATATCCTTGCCTTGCCATCCGCACATGACTGATAGAGATGTGGCTACAGTTATTGACGCAGTAAATTCGTTTAAGACCAAGTAGATGTGAAAAATATGACCTTGGCTTTGCCAGCAAAAAATCATAGAAAAACCAATAATGCAATGAAGAATGGGCTTATGGCGCAAATAGAATCCAAGCCTTTGATAACGGTGATTATCGCTGTTTTTAACGGTGTAAAGACGCTACAGCAATGTATCGATAGTGTTGCTCAACAAATGTACGAAAATAAAGAGTTAATCATTATCGATGGTGGTTCTCAAGACGGGACAGTCGATTTATTGAAGAAAAATGGCGAGCAGATAAACTACTGGGTTTCAGAACCGGATCAGGGAATATATAACGCTTGGAATAAAGGTTTGACACAAGCATCAGGAGATTGGATTTGTTTTCTTGGCGCAGATGATTATTTCTGGGATAAGCAAGTACTGGAGAAAATGGCTATTGAATTGATTGTGACGCCGCCTGATATCGGAATCGTTTACAGTCAAATTATGCTTATTAATGAAAGCGAAGAGACGTTATATTCAGTTGGTGAGCCTTGGTTGAAAATAAAAGAACGTTTTAAAAGTTTAATGTCTATCCCACACCCAGGCACGATGCATCGACAAAATTTGTTTGATCAAAAGGGAACATTTGATGAATCCTTTCGTATAGCTGGGGATTATGAGTTGTTACTACGAGAGTTGAAAACTGGTGATGCAAAGTTTATTCCAGATTTGATTCTGGTTGGGATGCGCCAAGGTGGTATTAGCAGCAATCCTGAAAATACATTGATGGCCTTGAGAGAGGTAAGACGTGCGCAGCAAATGCACGGACAAAAAAACCTGAGATTGTTATGGTTAATGGCGGTGGGAAGGGTGTATGTAAGGTATGTACTCTGGCGTTTTCTAGGAGAGGGGGCATCAAAAAAAATGTTTGATATTTATAGACGCCTCAAAGGAGGGAAATCCTATTGGACAAAAATATAATTTGCTCCCTGAAGATATATTAATAAAGAAGGTCATTAAATGAGTGTAGTTTCTTCTGTCGCGCCCATTAGTGTGGTTATTCCCTGCTATCGCTGCCAATCTACTATTGGCCGAGCAGTGGACTCTGTGTTTTCTCAAAGAACGGCTCCTGTAGAGGTCATTCTTATTGATGACTTCAGTGAAGATGGGACGCTTCAGATACTAAAGACGCTGGAACATAAGTATATTGGGCGTTTAAGAGTAATTCAATTAGAGAGAAATCAAGGAGCAGCATCTGCTCGTAATGCTGGATGGAAAGTAGCAACCCAACCCTATATTGCTTTTCTTGATGCAGATGATTCTTGGCATTTTGATAAACTGCAACTCCAATACGAATACATGCGGTGTAACCCAAACGCAGTTTTATGTGGGCACCAGTGTATCTGGGTGCACGACAGTGTCCAACCGATATTGCCATCAACATTTCAAGTGACTGCAATTAGTGCGCGTAGCTTACTTTTCAAAAATGCATTTTCCACACCGACTGTGATGTTGAAACGCGATATCGGATTCCGCTTTCAAGAGGGAAAGCGTTGTGCAGAAGATGTTTTGCTGTGGCAGCAGATTGCATTTTCTGGTTCGTTGGTAGTGCGAATAGAAAGCCCATTGGCTTATGTCCATAAGCCGTTTTATGGCACCGGGGGGCTAAGCGCACAACTATGGGCAATGGAAAGTGGAGAATTGGGTAATTTTATTTATTTATATAAAGCAAAAAAAATCAATTTATTTCTTTGCGTGGTTGCTATTGCTTTTTCTTTCGCTAAATTTTTGAGACGCCTATTTGTGACACAGTCAAAGTCTTTGCAAATAATTTTTAAATAAAAGAAAACCGGCTCACTGTCGCACCTTCGTTCATCGGCGTACGAGAAATGCGGAGAGAGTAACGTGCAAGGGCATGAATTACAGAGGGAAATTCCGTTAAATTAAAACAGTGCAGGTCGTGTTGAATTGTGGCAATAGTATTATTGAAGGGATTGAGAATATCTTGAAGAAGCTTTGTTACATCGCGACGATTCCTGCTGTCGTTCATGCTTTTTTGCGCGCACACATTAGCACTGCTGCAACAAAATATGAGGTAACTGTCGTTTGTAATTCGCTTGATAAACATTTACTGGCAGATATTAACGCTCGTTTTATTTTCCTGCCTATCCGGCGAAAGCCTTCTCCTTGGCATGATGCTTTAACTTTGCTTCAATTATTTGTGCTTTTTCGGAAAGAGCGATTTGATATCGTGCATTCCATTATGCCCAAAACGGGGATGTTGGCTATGTTTGCCGCTTGGCTGACTAACGTTCCGACACGGATGCACACATTTACCGGGCAGGTTTGGACGAACAAACAAGGGTGGAAGCGTAGTGTATTAAAGGGCTTTGATCGTTTGATTGGATATTGCGCTTCTATAGTACTTGCCGATAGTGGATCGCAAAGAGATTTTTTGATCCAGGAGCGAGTAATTTCCTCAGGGAAAATATCAGTAATTGGGGCAGGATCTATCTGCGGCGTTGATTCAAAACGTTTTTTTTCTAACGCTGAAACTAGAAATAAAGTTCGTGACGATCTGAAAATCGCACAGGATGCCAAAGTGATTCTTTTTGTCGGGCGCCTCAATCACGACAAGGGGGTTCTTGATTTAGCGATGGCATTTACCGCGATTTCTCAAAAATATTCAAATGTAGTTCTGTTACTGGTCGGCTCCGAGGAGGATGTCTCTGTTCAGCAACTTTTGTTGATGTGTGGGGAGGGAGGAGAGAGTATTCGCTACGTTAATTTTACCTCGCACCCTGAATCCTATATGAAGGCAGCGGATATTTTTTGCCTTCCAAGTTATAGGGAAGGCTTTGGGTTGACTTTAATTGAAGCTGCCGCTTGCGGTTTGCCTGCGGTCGCTTCTCGCATATATGGCATTGTTGATGCGGTGGAGGAAGGGAAAACCGGCTTGCTTTTTCCTGCAGGAGATGTCCACGCATTGACTGAAAAATTATTGACACTTATCTTGAACGATGACTTGTGCTGTCAGATGGGTGAGGTAGCGCATATGCGTGCGTCGACATTATTCTCGTCCGAGAAAATAACATCTCAGATGCTTGCAATGTACGATCGGCAATCTGAGAGTCGGGGCTAAGAGATGGCCGTATCACCGCCAATAAGTATCCCAAAACGAGTTTTGGTGACAGGGGCAAATGGATTTGTCGGTTCAGCCTTATGTGATGAATTAAATAGACGGGAATATATAGTGCGAGGGGCAGTTCGAAATAGCCTGTCTCTGCCAGAAAATATTGAGCCCGTGCTTATTCATGCAATAGATGCTGAAACTCCTTGGGGAAATGCATTTGATTGTGTGGATGTAGTGATTCATTTGGCTGCTCGTGTGCATGTGATGCACGAAAATGCAGGCAACCCGCTGGGTGAATTTCGCAAAATAAATGTGGAGGGAACTGAGCGCCTGGCACGTGCAGCTGCGGCAAATGGTATCAAGCGATTCGTTTATGTCAGTTCCATCAAAGTAAACGGTGAGTCGACGAGAAGAGATGAGATGTTTGTTGAGTCTGATAGGGTTTGCCCCCAAGACCCCTATGGAATTTCGAAATGGGAAGCTGAACAGGCTTTGCATCGAGTAGCAAAAGAAACTGGGTTGGAGATTGTGATTATAAGACCCCCTCTTGTTTATGGCCCTAAGGTAAAAGGGAATTTTTCTCAAATGCTGAAGGTAGTACGTAAGGGAATACCATTGCCATTGGCAGCAGTTGATAATTTGCGCAGTCTGATTTATGTCGGCAATCTGGTGGATGTCTTGATTCTTTGTGCAATGCATTCAGCTGCAGCTGGAAAAATCTACCTTGTGAGCGATGATGAAGATGTTTCAACTTCAGATTTGTTGCGTGAACTAGGTAAGGCAATGGGGGGGCAAGCGCGTTTATTGCCTTGCTCCCCCATTTTATTGAGGTTGGGAGGACGTTTATTGGGGAAATCTGATCAGATAGAGCGTTTGCTCGGCTCCTTGCGTGTAGACAGCGGTAAAATTCGCCGTGAATTGGGTTGGATACCTCCATATTCATTACTGCAAGGTTTGCAGGCTACAGCTATTTAGTTTTTGAATACTTATGTTGAAACGCTCGTTTGATTTACTGCTGTCCATCATTGCTGCTTTTTTGTTGGCCGTACCGGTTATTGTCGTTGCATTAATGGTGCGAATAACATCGGCAGGGCCAGCAGTGTATTGGTCTGATCGTGTGGGTCGGCATAATGAAATCTTTAAAATGCCGAAATTCCGAACGATGCGAATAGATACGCCAGCAGTGGCAACGCATTTGCTTTCGAATCCAGAACAGTTCTTGACGCCGATAGGCTCTTTTCTACGACGTTCAAGCTTGGATGAATTGCCCCAGTTATGGAGTATTCTGCGTGGGGATATGAGTTTCGTCGGTCCGCGTCCGGCCTTGTTTAATCAGGACGATCTGATAGCACTACGCACCCGCTGTGGCGTCGATCAGATGACGCCAGGCTTGACAGGGTGGGCGCAGATTAATGGGCGTGATGAGCTGCCGATCCCGGAGAAGGTACAGTTGGATGTGGAATACATGCAGCGACAATCCTTCTGGTTCGATCTGAAAATCATATTCCTTACGTTTCTTAAAGTGCTAAAAAAAGACGGTATTACCCACTGAGCCAAGATGAAGCCCTTTCTTGAATTACCGCGTTTTCAAAAACAGCTGATCGCCGCTACGGCTGATCTACTTTTACTGCCGCTCACTTTTTATCTGTCGGTACTGCTGCGTTACGACAGCAGTACGCCGCAGTTATTCCAGATGTATTTCTGGATGATAGTCGCAGCGCCGTTGATTTCCATTCCGATTTTTCTAAGGCTGGGTCTTTACCGTGCGGTGATCCGCTTTATCGATCAAAAAATTGTATATGTGGTTGTGTTGGGGGTAACGCTGTCAGTTGTTTGCCTGGCAGCCCTGGCGACCTTTACACATACTGTCACCTTGTCGCGAGGTGTTTTTGGTATCTATTGGGTCAGCGCCATACTGTACGTTGTTGCCAGTCGTTTTCTCGCGCGTGGTTACCTGCTGCGGACAAATGATAAAAGCGGTGCGATACGCGTCGCGATTTATGGCGCGGGGCATTCGGGGATGCAGTTGGCCAGCGCGCTGCGTGCAGGGACTGCGTATCTTCCTGTGGCTTTGCTGGACGACAAAAAGGAATTGCAGGGAGCAACGATTGCCGGCGTAAAAGTGTGGGCGCCGGATTGCTTGCCCAAATTGGTCGCGGATAAACAGGTGCAGGAAATCTTGCTGGCGATGCCATCCTTGCGGAAGGCAGAACAAAAAATTATTCTTGAAAGACTGGAGCCGCTCAAGGTCAAGATCAAGGTGACGCCGCCGATTGCCAGTCTGGTCAATGGTGAATTGCGAGTGCAGGATATACGCGATATCGAAATTGAGGATTTATTGGGCCGCGATACGGTAGAACCGAATGCGCAATTGCTGACTACCTGTATCACCGGGAAAACCGTGTTGGTAAGCGGAGCCGGCGGCTCGATAGGTTCTGAATTATGCCGCCAGATCATTCGTTTGAAACCCAAACGTTTGTTGTTGCTGGATATATCGGAATTTGCGCTTTATTCGATCGAGCAGAATTTGCGCGAGATCGAACAAACGCAGCATGAAAATATAGAGTTATTGCCTTTTCTCGGCTCGGTGCTGGATGCGGACAAGTGCGAGCGTATTTTGCGCACCTTTGCAGTTGATACCATCTATCACGCGGCGGCGTACAAACATGTTCCGCTGGTTGAACACAATCCGATTCAAGGCATACGCAATAATGCATTTGGCACCATGACGTTGGCGCAAGCTGCGATTGCTGCGAAAGTTGCCTGCTTTGTTCTTATTTCTACCGACAAGGCGGTACGTCCAACCAATGTAATGGGAACGACCAAACGTTTGTCGGAGCTGATTTTGCAGGGACTGTCGCGTGCACAGAGCCAGACGCGGTTTTGCATGGTGCGTTTCGGGAATGTGTTGGGTTCTTCCGGTTCCGTTGTTCCATTGTTTCGCAAGCAAATCATGGCAGGCGGGCCGATTACCTTGACGCATCCTGAAATTACCCGTTACTTCATGACGATTCCGGAAGCAGCGCAGCTGGTATTGCAGGCGGGTGCAATGGGCGAGGGCGGCGATGTCTTCGTGCTGGATATGGGCGAGCCGGTCAAGATTCTTGATCTCGCCACGCGCATGGTGCATTTCAGCGGGCTGGAAGTGCGTAGCGCATCCAATGAGTCCAGCGATGCGATCGAGATCAGGCATGTCGGTCTTCGTCCAGGCGAAAAATTGTATGAAGAGTTGTTGATCGGTTCTAACGTTGAAGGTACGCAACATCCCTTGATCATGCGCGCGCAGGAAAACGAAATTCCATGGCTTGAGTTGCAGACATTGCTGTTGGAACTGCAGTGGGCTTGTGATCAATTCGATTATGCGCAAGTACGCGCCATGTTGCAGCGGATCGTCAGCGAATACGCGCCGCAATGCGGAATAGAAGATTTGCTTTGGCTGGAAAAGAATGGTGCTTCAGGTGATGATCTGTCACAGCAATTGGAATCTGATACGCCTCTAGTCAAGCCTGGATTGCGGCAGGTGAGTCCGTAGTGCTCTGTATGGTTACTTGTAAATAGGAAAATGGCATGATTTTAGTGACGGGCGGCGCCGGTTTTATCGGTTCGAATTTTGTGCTCGACTGGTTGGCGCAGAGCGATGAGCCGGTGGTGAATGTCGACAAGCTGACCTATGCCGGCAATCTGAATAATCTGGCTTCGCTGCGTGACGACACGCGACATATATTTGTGCATGCGGATATTTGCGACAGCGACAAAATGCTGGAATTGCTCAGCAGATACAAGCCGACTGCTATCGTGCATTTTGCTGCAGAAAGCCATGTGGATCGTTCTATCCACGGCCCGGCAGAATTCGTGCGTACCAATATCAATGGCGCTTTCAGCCTGCTGGAAGCAGCGCGCACTTACTGGTCGCAACTGGCGGGCACAGAGAAAGAAAAATTTCGCTTCCTGCACGTTTCCACCGATGAAGTGTATGGCACGCTGGGCCCTGACGATGCCCCGTTTTCCGAGACGACTGCGTATGCACCGAACAGCCCTTATTCTGCATCGAAAGCAGCGTCAGACCATCTGGTGCGTTCCTATCATCACACATACGGTTTGCCGACACTGACCACGAATTGCTCGAACAATTACGGCCCATATCATTTTCCGGAAAAACTGATTCCACTGATCATCGCCAATGCGCTTGCAGGAAAATCACTGCCTATTTATGGGGATGGACAGCAAATTCGCGACTGGCTGTATGTCGGCGATCACTGTACCGCGATACGTCGGGTGCTGCAAGCCGGCAAGTCGGGAGAAACCTACAATATTGGCGGCTGGAACGAAAAAGCCAATCTGGATGTAGTCCATACCTTGTGCGATATGCTGGATGCATTACAACCGAATGCTGCGAGCATCAGTTATCGGGAGCAGATTACTTATGTCACTGATAGACCAGGCCATGATCGCCGTTATGCGATTGATGCGCGCAAGATAGAACGCGAACTTGGCTGGAAACCTGCCGAGACCTTCGACAGCGGTATCAGGAAAACCGTGCAGTGGTATCTGGATAATCAGGCGTGGGTGGAGGATGTGCAGTCTGGCGATTACATGAAGTGGCTGGAGAAAAATTACCAGCAACGCAATGCTGCTAGTGAGTTACACAACAAAGTACAAGAAAAAATTTAGCAGGAAGCGACATGACAATACCGCAGGCTAATCCAGCATCACGCAAGGGCATCATACTGGCCGGAGGCTCAGGCACGCGTCTGTATCCGGTCACGATTTCAGTCTCCAAACAGTTGCTGCCGGTGTACGACAAGCCGATGATTTATTATCCGCTAACGACCCTAATGTTGGCAGGGATACGCGATATCTTGTTGATTTCTACACCGCAGGATACGCCGCGTTTTCAAGAGTTATTGGGTGATGGTAGTCAATGGGGAATTAATCTGACTTATGCAGTGCAACCCTCGCCGGATGGCTTGGCGCAAGCTTTCATCATTGGTCGCCAGTTTGTTGGTAACGGCCCATCTGCTTTGATTTTGGGCGATAACATTTACTATGGCCATGCTTTTGATCAACAGCTAAAACAAGCGTCCGATCGTACTAGTGGTTCGACGGTCTTTGCTTATCATGTGCAAGACCCTGAACGTTACGGTGTGGTTGAGTTCGATGTAGAGCGTCGCGCAGTCAGCATTGAAGAAAAACCGTTAGTGCCGAAATCAAATTATGCCGTGACGGGTTTGTATTTTTACGATAATCAAGTGTGCGATATTGCGGCATCAATCAAGCCATCGAAGCGTGGTGAGCTTGAGATTACCGATGTGAATAAATATTATCTGGAGCGCAACGAACTCAATGTTGAGTTAATGGGGCGCGGCATGGCATGGCTTGATACAGGGACGCACGAATCATTGCTGGAGGCGGGCCAATTCATCGCCACGATTGAAAATCGTCAAGGCTTGAAAGTCGCCTGTCCTGAAGAAATCGCCTTCCGTAAAGGCTATATCGATGCAACACAGTTGGAGAAACTGGCTGAGCCATTAAAGAAAAATGGTTACGGCCGTTATCTATTGCGCATCCTCGACGATAAAGTATTTTGAATATGAATATCGTCAATACAAAAATTCCAGAAGTGTTATTGATTGAGCCAACCGTGTTTGGCGATGACAGAGGTTTTTTCTTCGAGAGCTTTAACGAAAAGCATTTTGCAGAGGCCATCGGCAAAACAGTCCAATTTGTACAAGACAATCATTCCAAATCAGCGCGTGGCGTATTGCGTGGTTTGCACTACCAGATACAACAAGCGCAAGGAAAACTGGTTCGTGTAGTGTCGGGCGAAGTATTCGATGTTGCTGTCGATATCCGTAAAAGCTCCCCAACTTTCGGCCAGTGGGTGGGCGCAGTTTTATCCGCAGAGAATAAGCGGCAGATGTGGGTCCCAGAAGGGTTTGCGCACGGCTTCGTTGTGACCAGCGAGTCGGCAGAGTTCTTGTACAAGACGACAGATTACTGGGCGCCGGAATACGAGCGTTGTATTGCATGGGATGACCCCGCTATCGGCATTCAATGGCCGATTGATGCGTCGCCAGTTTTGTCGGGCAAAGATCAAAAAGGACTGCGACTGGCTGAAGCAGAGGTGTTTGCTTGAAGATATTGCTTACCGGTGGAACGGGACAGGTTGGCTATGAACTGGAGCGTACGCTGCAGGGATTGGGCGAGATTGTTACGCTTGATCGTAGTCAAATGGATTTGAGTAATCTGGATCAGGTCCGTGATGTCATCCGTACGATTAAGCCGCAACTAATCGTCAATCCCGCAGCATATACCGCAGTGGATTTGGCTGAGCGCGAAGTCGAGCTTGCGATGCGCATCAATGCAGAAGCACCAGAAGTAATGGCAATCGAAGCGAAGAAATTGGGTGCGGCAATGATCCATTATTCGACTGATTATGTCTTTGATGGTGATAAAGCAGAAAGCTATACGGAAGAAGATGTACCGAATCCACAAAGCGCTTATGGCCGCAGCAAGCTGGCGGGTGAACTGGCAATTCAGGCTTCCGGTATTCCCCATTTGATTTTGCGTACCAGTTGGATCTACGGTGCGAGAGGTAAGAATTTTCTATTGACGGTACGTCGTCTGGCACAAGAACGGGATGAACTACGTATTGTCGCTGATCAGTTTGGTGCTCCGACATGGTGCCGTACGATAGCGGAAGCGACCGCTCATGCACTGATACAAATGCAGAGGTATTCCGGCACACAGAAAGATGCGGATTTGGATCAGGATGTCTGGTTTAGTCGCGGAGGGCTTTATCACTTGACGGCACAGGGGAGGACAAGTTGGCATGGTTTTACGCAGGCGATTGTTGCACACGCGTCCATGCTCAAGAAGCCGCTAGTCACACCAATTACAACGCAAGATTATCTGCTGCCGGCCAAACGTCCACATAATTCCTTATTGTCTTGCGAACGCTTTATGCAAACATTTTGCGGTTTGCCCGCATGGGATGATGCGCTGAAACTTTGCCAGGACGGGATGTAGTTCTCAGATAATAATCTGATGAGACATAAAAAAGCTGCCCGGTAGTCGCTAAGAATGGCGATTCCCGGGCAGCTTTTTTTGATCGCACGAGATAGACGCGATCAACTCATTCGTATTTATTTATAGCCGACTCTGTCCAATATACGTTGTGCAGCAATTTGATTCTTGCCTATGGATGCGACAGATACATTCTCCATCTTGAATTTTCCTAACGATTCCAGTGTTTCATTTTTCACGTGTACTTTGGCGACTGCAGGCCATTCATTATTGCCGTCTGCAAAATAAGCTTGCGCTTCATCGCTAGCTAAATATTCCAGAAATTTCACAGCAGCTTCACGATGCGGTGCATTCTTTGCGACGCCGCCACCAGCGATATTGAAGTGAGTACCGCTTGTCTTTGCATTCGGCCAGACGAAGCCTACGTTTTTCATAGCCGCGACATCTTCAGGTTTGGTTGAGCGCAGCATGCGCACGTAATAGTAAGAGTTGGCAATCGCGACGCCACATTCACCGGAAGCGACACCTTTGATTTGATCAGTATCGCCGCCGCGTGGTGGTCGCGCAAAGTTGGCGACCATGCCTTTGGCCCATTGTTCAGTCGCCTTCTCGCCATCGCGTTCGATCATGGAGCCGATCAGCGACAGATTGTAAGGATGCGAACCTGAGCGCGTACATACCTTGCCTTTGTTTTTAGGATCAGCCAAGGATTCATATGTGGCGACATCGGCAGGATTGACCGTGGCCTTGTTGTAGACAATCAGGCGTGCACGGGTAGAGAAACCAAACCATTCAGGACCTTGACCATCATCCTTGCCGCGCAGATTGGCAGGAATGCGGGTGTTCAGGACGGTGGACTTAACTGGTTGGAAGAAGCCTTCAATCTCGGCGCGCCAGATGCGTGCTGCATCGACCATGACGATCACGTCAGCCGGGCTGTTCTTGCCTTCATTCTTCAGGCGTTCAAACAATGCATTGTCGTCGGCTTCAATGCGATTGATTTTGATGCCGGTTTGTTTGGTGAAGTTGGAGTAGAGCAGTTCATCCGTCTGATAATGGCGTGCCGAATACAGGTTCAGCACTTTTTCCTGTGCTTGTGTGACCGAAACCGTAGCCATCAGGGAAATTGCAGCGAGTAGGGTACTTACTTGTCTCATGTGTATCCTTTTGTTGGTCAGTAGTTGGGATCTTTGCTGCAGGAAGTATATTAGGATTTCGTTAAGATGGAAATGATTCTCAATCGCTAATTTGGGCTTATCTCTTGCTTACTTTGCGTAACAACTTGAAGAGCGGAAAACGGGTAACCTTCGTACTTTGCAAAAAAGTGATTCATCATGGTGTCGATAAAACGTTTCCCTCGAATTTTGCTCCTCGGCATGTTGCTGATGCAGGCCGGTTGCTCATTCCTTTCCCCATCTAAATCTGGGCCGACGACGCCAGTTATTGCGCCAGTTAAATCTGCGACGCCGGTAAAAATTGCCTTAGTGCTGGGCGGCGGTGCTGCGCGTGGGTTTGCGCATATTGGTGTGATCAAGGCCTTGGAATCGCAAGGCATCGTGCCAGATATGGTTGTAGGCACCAGTGCTGGTAGCTTGGTAGGTGCCTTGTATGCTGCCGGCAATAATGGTTTTGCTCTTCAGCAAATGGCTTTGGCAATGGATGAAGCAGCGATTTCGGATTGGTCGGTGCCGTTCTTTGCCAAATCGAGTGGTGTGTTGAAGGGCGATGCACTGCAAAATTACGTCAATAAATCGGTACACAATTTACCGATCGAGAAGATGAAAATTCCATTCGCCGCAGTGGCAACGGATTTGAATAGTGGCCTTCCGATTCTGTTCCAACGTGGGAATACGGGGCTTGCGGTACGTGCGTCATCCGCTGTTCCTGGACTTTTTCAGCCTGTAAAAATTGGCGACAAGATGTATGTCGATGGTGGTTTGGTCGCGCCTGTGCCTGTGCACTTTGCCAAAGAGATGGGTGCGGACTTTATTATTGCGGTGAATATTTCTGTGCAGCCTGAGGCGCAGTTGGCATCGAGTTCACTTGATGTATTGCTGCAGACTTTTGCAATCATGGGGCAGAGCATCAACCGCTATGAGTTAAAAGATGCAGATATCGTGATTCGTCCTGAGTTGGGAACGATGAAGGGCAATGACTTCAATGGGCGTAATCGTGCCGTGCTGGCCGGTGAGCAAGCCGCGATGGCGGCCATGCCGGAAATTAAACGAAAACTCGCCAGCAAACGGGAGCAATAGACGAAAAAAAACCGCACATGCCAGTGCGGTTTTTTTTTGAATTATTGTGGTGTGTCTATCTCTGGTTCGCTGATACGTCGACCGCCATTGAAGCGTTTTTTCCAGTAACCGATATCCATGCTTTCTATGCGTACTTCACCGCCAGCTGATGGTGAGTGGATAAATTTGCGGTCACCTAGGTAAATGCCAACGTGAGAGAAGCCTCTTCTCAGCGTATTGAAGAAAACCAGATCACCGGGTTGCAACTTGTCTTTATCGATATGCTGGCCAACCTTGCTGATTTCCTTCGAAGTCCGAGGAAGAATCAGTCCCCAGGTTTCCTTGAAAATAAGCCGGACCAAGCCGCTGCAATCAAGGCCACTTTCTGGAGTGTCGCCACCGTATTTATATTGAATACCGAGCATTCCCATCGCCTCCATCGCCAAATCCGATGCGCGATGCGATAAGGTTTGCAACTTGCTCATAGGCGCATTGGGTTCTGGCGGCGGCGCATCTGCGCTCCACGCAGAAGTCGCCAGCAGGCTGAACGCTAATACGGCTGAGCGTGCCAGTTGGCCAGTGCGAAAGTGAGGTTGCAAAAATGTCATCGGATGCGATTTCCTTCAATGTAACTGACGGAATGTATGTCAATCTGTAAGTGCTGTCAAAATTTATTCGCTGGCGTTATGCTGTTACCAACATTGAAAAGGCTAGATTTGCATGTTGACTGATTCACCTAACGCCCTCTCCTTGAAGCCCCGCATTTTGATCGCCGATGACTCGCGCATCGTGCGAGCTACCTTGATCAAACACATCGAAGGCATGTTTGAATTCCGCGAAGCGCTCGATGGTGAGCAGGCGTGGGAAGCTTTGCTGATCGATCCCAGCATACGTGTCGTGATTTCCGATTTGACGATGCCCAAGCTGGATGGCTACGGCTTGTTGCAGCGCATACGCTCTTCAAAAATCAGCCGTATTCGCAATATGCCGGTGGTCGTGGTGTCCGGCAGTGACGAGCAAGCCGAACGTGATCGTGCCAAGGCCGCAGGCGCGACCGATTTGATTACCAAGGGTATAGCCACAGGGCAATTGTTGTCACGGCTGGATATTCTTTCAAAACTGGTCAGTACGCAAAACGAATTCGAACGTGGTCTGGAGGCATTGGTACATCGAGGTGACGCGGACGATCAGGTTGAATTGTTATCGCAGGAAGAATGGGAAGCGCGTGCGGAAGGGATGCGCATCAGCGCAGTTCGTCAGAATAGAAACTTTGTTGTCTTGAACGCATGTATAGGACTCAAGCATATAGCACTTGAGGGTTATCCGGCATCGCCGCCAACGAGTGTAATTAATGCAATCGGCCAACTTCTGCATCGTACGGTACGACAAACCGACTGCGTAGCGCGTACTGGTGAGATCGAATTCACGATTGCGACCGGTAGTATCCATTTCGATTCCGCGCGTAATTTTGCAGAGCGCGTCTGCCGTGCCATTGCAAATGCCAATTTGGTCAAAGATGGCCAGATGGTGCTGATCGCTAGTTGTGGTGTAGTGTCCGTTGCCGAGTGTGGGGCTGCCGGTGTAAATGCCTTGGATGACATGCGTAATGTGGCAAAAAGCCGAGCCTTGCTCGGTTTGCAGAATGGGATCACAGGCGTGATCGGCGCGGAAGAAGCGACGCTATTGCAGCAGGGCGAGAGTTTGCCTGGTATCGCTGTCAGCGATGCGGTAAGGCAGGAAAAGACGAGCGACTTATCGATTGATCTGGCTACTTTGCTGCGCTGGATTAAAGAGGGCAAGGAAGATCAAGTGCTTGCACATATAGACAAGTTGTCGATAGAGCTGCAGCCTTTGGTTGATTTGCTGCTGAAACAGCAAAGAGTATAAACGCGCAGAACAGAATAGCTGGACAATATAAACAGAATAAGAAGCTTGCATTGATTTCAACGCGACTGTGATGTCGTACAATTCATTCTTCTTTTGACAGGAGGCACCATGCAAACAAAACAAGTACTGACGCTGGAAGATGTAAAAAAAATCGCTGCAGCGGCTGAAACCGAAGCAATTCTGAACAAGTGGTGCGTCACGATCGCGATCGTGGATGATGGCGGTCATTTGCTGTGGTTGCAGCGTCTGGATGGCGCAGCGCCGATTTCGTCGCACATTGCACCAGCGAAAGCCAAAACCGCTGCGCTCGGCCGTCGCGAATCCAAAGTCTATGAAGACATCATCAACAATGGTCGTTTCTCGTTTATCACAGCACCAACGCTGGAAGGTATGCTGGAAGGTGGCGTACCTATCGTCATCAACGGTCAATGCTTGGGCGCAGTAGGCGTGTCCGGCGTGAAATCGACGGAAGATGTACAAATTGCCAAGGCTGGTATCACTGCCATCGGTGGTTAAGCTGCGCTGCATCAATTTAACAGACTGACATCTATTAAACACCTTCGACGCACCGGATTCGGTTGCCAGTCGGGGGTGCTTTGCGCTATAATTCGGCGGTTTAGCTAATTTTACTCCGCCGTAGCGCATACCCATTTTCCCATCGTCTAAATAAGACCTGTACGACGCCTTGTTCGAGTGAGAACTCCAACAAGAAGCGCGCAAAGTTGCGCGCGGGTTTCGACGGTCATTCTGGCGCAGCGCAGCGGCGGTAACACACATCAGGAGTTACCCCTTGCCGCCATTCTTTTCTGGCCCTACAGTTCCGGCCATCCTAGCGCTAGCGGACGGGTCGATTTTCAAAGGTTTTTCGATTGGTGCACCGGGTCAGACGATCGGTGAAGTTGTATTCAACACCTCGATGACCGGTTATCAGGAAATCCTCACCGACCCAAGCTATAGCAATCAAATTGTTACGCTGACCTATCCACATATCGGCAATACCGGCGTCAACGCCGAAGATGTCGAGTCGACCAAGATTCATGCGGCCGGCTTGATCATCAAGGATTTGCCGATCATGGTCTCCAATTTCCGCTCGACGCAAACGCTGTCCGACTACCTGAAGTCCGAGAATGTTGTCGGCATCGCGGGTATCGACACACGCAAACTGACACGCATACTGCGTGAAAAAGGTGCGCAAAGTGGTGCGATTCTGGCTGGTGAAGATGCAACAGCTGAAAAAGCGCTGGAACTGGCGAAGTCCTTTGGCGGCCTGGCTGGACTGGATCTGGCTAAAGTCGTTTCGACCAAGCAATCGTACCCATGGACAGAAACAGAATGGAAGCTGGGCGAAGGTTACGGCCAGCAGACTGCACCGCAATACCATGTCGTTGCTTTCGATTACGGCGTCAAATTCAACATCCTGCGCATGCTCGCACAACGCGGCTGCAAAGTGACTGTGTTGCCGGCGCAAGCTTCGGCTGCTGATGCGCTGGCGCTCAATCCAGACGGGATTTTCCTGTCGAATGGTCCTGGCGATCCAGAACCTTGCGATTATGCAATTGCTGCATCCAAAGAATTGATCGACCGTGGCATCCCGACTTTCGGTATTTGCCTGGGTCACCAAATCATGGCGCTGGCATCCGGCGCAAAAACACTCAAGATGAAATTCGGCCATCACGGCGCCAACCATCCGGTACAAGATCTGGACAGCAAAAAAGTGCTGATCACATCGCAGAACCATGGTTTCGCAGTTGATGCAGCAACCTTGCCGGCCAACTGCCGTGTGACGCACGTCTCACTGTTTGATGGCTCACTGCAAGGTTTTGAACGTACTGACAAGCCGGCATTTTGCTTCCAGGGTCACCCGGAGGCATCGCCAGGCCCGCATGACATCGCCCCCTTGTTTGATCGCTTTGTGGCGATGATGGAGAAGAATAAAAATGCCTAAACGCAGCGACATTAAAAGCATCCTGATTATTGGTGCTGGCCCGATCGTCATCGGTCAGGCCTGTGAGTTCGACTATTCCGGCGCGCAAGCCTGTAAAGCTTTGCGCGAAGAAGGTTACCGCGTCATTCTGGTCAACAGCAATCCTGCGACCATCATGACTGATCCAGAAATGGCTGATGTGACTTACATCGAGCCGATTACCTGGCAAGCCGTCGAACGCATCATCGACAAAGAACGTCCTGACGCAATCCTGCCGACGATGGGTGGCCAGACTGCGCTGAACTGCGCGCTTGATCTGCATCACAACGGCATCCTGACCAAATACGGTTGCGAATTGATCGGTGCTTCGCCGGAAGCAATCGACAAGGCAGAAGATCGTTCGAAATTTAAAGATGCCATGACCAAAATTGGTCTCGGTTCAGCGCGTTCCGGTGTGTCGCACACGCTGGAAGAATCGTGGGCAGTACAGAAAGAACTCGGCTTCCCAGTCATCATCCGTCCATCGTTCACGATGGGTGGTAGCGGTGGTGGTATCGCCTATAACGCAGAAGAATTCGAAGCCATCTGCAAGCGCGGTCTGGAAGCATCGCCAACCAGCGAATTGCTGATTGAAGAATCGCTGATCGGTTGGAAAGAATTCGAGATGGAAGTCGTGCGCGATAAAGCCGACAACTGCATCATTGTCTGCTCGATCGAAAATCTGGATCCTATGGGCGTGCATACCGGTGACTCGATCACCGTAGCACCAGCGCAAACGCTGACCGACAAGGAATACCAGATCATGCGTAACGCATCGATCGCGGTTCTGCGTGAAATCGGTGTTGATACAGGCGGTTCCAACGTTCAGTTTTCGATCAATCCAGAAGACGGCCGTATGATCGTCATCGAGATGAATCCGCGTGTATCGCGTTCATCCGCATTAGCTTCGAAAGCAACTGGTTTCCCGATCGCGAAGATTGCTGCCAAGCTGGCAGTCGGCTTCACACTCGACGAACTGCGTAACGAAATTACTGGCGGTGCAACTCCGGCATCGTTCGAACCTTCTATCGATTACGTCGTTACCAAGATTCCACGTTTTGCATTCGAAAAATTCCCGCAAGCCGACAGCCATCTGACAACTCAGATGAAATCGGTCGGTGAAGTGATGGCAATTGGCCGCACCTTCCAGGAATCCTTCCAGAAAGCCCTGCGCGGTTTGGAAGTCGGCGTCGATGGCATGAATGAAAAAACCACCGACCGCGAAACGATAGAAGAAGAACTCGGCGAACCAGGTCCAGAACGTATCTGGTACGTCGGCGATGCATTCGCTCAAGGTTTCTCGCTGGAAGAAGTGCACGGCCTGACACATATCGATCCATGGTTCCTTGCGCAAATCAAGGAAATCGTTGATATCGAATTGTGGCTGGAAACGCAATCCTTGACCGCTATCGATAAAGACACACTGTTCAAGCTGAAGCAAAAAGGTTTTGCGGATCGTCGTTTGGCCAAGTTGTTGAAAACGACCGACAAGGCAGTGCGCGAACAGCGCCATGCGATGAATATTCGTCCGGTCTACAAGCGCGTCGATACTTGCGCTGGTGAGTTCGCAACCAACACTGCATACATGTATTCAACGTATGAAGAAGAGTGTGAATCGAAACCGACCAACAAGAAAAAAATCATGGTGCTCGGCGGCGGTCCTAACCGTATCGGCCAAGGTATCGAATTCGATTATTGCTGTGTGCATGCTGCACTGGCTATGCGCGAAGACGGTTACGAAACCATCATGGTCAACTGTAATCCGGAAACTGTTTCCACCGATTACGACACATCAGATCGTTTGTACTTTGAACCGCTGACGTTGGAAGACGTGCTGGAAATCGTCGCGCTGGAAAAACCATATGGCGTGATCGTTCAATACGGTGGTCAAACACCTTTGAAATTGGCACTCGATTTGGAAGCTAACGGCGTACCTATCGTCGGTACTTCGCCAGACATGATTGATGCAGCAGAAGATCGCGAACGTTTCCAAAAAATGTTGCACGACCTGAAGTTGCGTCAGCCGCCTAACCGTACTGCTCGTACTGAAGAAGATGCATTGCGTTTGGCACAGGAAATCGGTTACCCGCTGGTGGTTCGCCCATCGTACGTGTTGGGTGGCCGCGCGATGGAAATCGTGCACGAGCAACGTGACCTCGAGCGCTATATGCGTGAAGCGGTCAAGGTCTCACACGATTCTCCTGTCTTGCTGGATCGTTTCCTGAATGATGCGATTGAAGTTGACGTCGATTGCTTGTCCGATGGCGAGCGCACCTTTATCGGTGGCGTGATGGAACATATCGAACAAGCTGGTGTGCACTCCGGTGACTCCGCATGTTCGTTGCCACCGTACTCACTGCCGCAAGAAACCATCGATGAACTGAAACGCCAAACTTCGTTGATGGCTAAAGGCCTGAACGTAATCGGCTTGATGAACGTGCAGTTTGCGATTCAGCAACAAGAAATCGATGGCAAATTGCAAGACGTCGTGTTTGTGCTGGAAGTTAATCCACGTGCATCACGTACCGTGCCGTATGTTTCCAAGGCAACTGGTTTGCAACTTGCAAAAATTGCAGCGCGTTGCATGGTTGGCCAAACGCTTGACAGCCAAGGTATCTTCCACGAAGTCGTGCCGGAATATTTCAGCGTGAAGGAAGCGGTTTTCCCATTCGTTAAATTCCCAGGCGTCGATACGATCCTCGGACCGGAAATGAAATCGACTGGTGAAGTGATGGGCGTAGGCAAAACTTTTGGTGAAGCCTTCGTTAAATCGCAACTCGGTGCCAGCATCAAATTGCCGCGTTCGGGCAAGGTTTTCCTGAGCGTAAAAGCCAGCGACAAGCCGCGCGCCGTTCAAGTGGCAAAAGATTTGGTCGAGATCGGTTTCTCGGTGGTGGCAACCAAAGGCACGGCCGCGGCAATCAGCGCAGCCGGTATCGAAGTTCAATCAGTCAACAAAGTGGCCGAAGGTCGTCCACACATTGTTGATATGATCAAGAACAACGAGATCGCACTGGTCATCAACACCGTGGAAGAGAAACGTAGCGCTATCGTTGATTCCCGCACGATACGTACGTCAGCCTTGGCTGCACGCGTTACGACTTACACGACGATTGCCGGTGCGGAAGCTGCAGTGGAAGGCATGGCCCATCTGGACGAGTTACACGTCTATGATTTACAAGGCCTGCATAAAACTTTACACTAAGCCCACACAGAGTTAAAAATTTAACCACAGAGGTCACAGGCGGTGCCGGATTCCGGTGCCATTTGCGGCCTCTGTGGTTTTCCACTTTTACAGATAGAAGCTATGACTACACCAATTACCCCACATGGCGCAAACCTCATGAAAGAGGAATTGCATCGCCTGAAAACAAAAGATCGCCCATGGGTTATTAATGCCATTGCTGAAGCACGCGCACAAGGCGATCTGTCCGAGAACGCAGATTACGATGCTGCCAAGGAAAGACAAAGTTTTATCGAAGGCCGTATTGCCGATCTGGAAGGCAAGTTAGGTACATCGCAAATCATTGATCCAACAACCGTGGACGCTGATGGTCGTATTGTTTTCGCTGCTACCGTTGATCTGGAAGATCTGGAATCAGGCGAAAAAGTGACCTATCAAATCGTTGGTATCGACGAAGCAGATTTGAAAGAAAAGAAAGTATCGATCACCTCGCCGATTGCGCGCGCGATGATAGGTAAATCGGAAGGCGATGTGGTTGCGGTGGAAGCACCAGCGGGCATTCGTGAGTACGAAGTCTTGCAAGTGCGTTACATCTAATATGCTGACGCGCGCACGATTGCTGATTGCAACCTTCTGGGTAGGGACCTTATGGGCGGTGGGCTTTGTTGTTGCACCGACTTTGTTCTCGACATTAAGTGATCGTGCGCTGGCAGGAACAATTGCCGGCAGCTTGTTCAATATCGTCGCGTGGTTATCGATTTTCTGTGCTGCAGCTTTATTGGCCTTGTTGTTTCAGGCAGGGCGTAGTGAGCAGAGCAAACCTTCAAAAGCGAATTATTACCTGATAGCAGGTATGGTGGCGTGTACGGTCTTAGGTTATTTTGTTTTGCAGCCGTATATGGCAGAGCTGCGTCTTGCTTTGCACAGCGTGGCCGACACAGCAGCAATGGCCGACGTGCGTAAGCAGTTCGGCATCTTGCATGCTGTTTCAACTGGATTTTATGTCGTGCAGAGCCTGCTAGGCGCTGCACTGATACTCAAGCTGCGTTGAGCAGGAAGGACTTATCGTCCGAGTGACGATTTCTTCTTGCTGGTTTGACGCGGTTTGGCACGTTTGATCGAGCCGCCTTGAGTAACGCGCTCATTTCCCTTGACCATCACTTTAGTCACCGACGGACGTTTGGTGCCGCTTGGACTTGGTTTGACGATAGTGACTTCGCGCATGCCGCGGCCGCGTGTTTCACTCGGTGCTTTGGTTGCTTCTTTTTTCTCGCGATAAACAACGAGTAATTTGCCGATGTGCTGTATCGGTGCAGCATCGAGTTTTTCGCAGATGGTATCGTAAATGGTAACGCGTGCTTCGCGGTCGTCGCCGAAGACACGTACTTTGATCAAGCCATGGGAATCGAGGCTGGCGTCGATTTCTTTGAGTACGCCCGGCGTCAAGCCGGCTTCCCCGATAATGACGACAGGGCTGAGAGCATGCGCTTCAGCGCGTAAGGAGCTGCGCTCGGCCGGTGTAAGTTTCAACATAAATTGTGATGGTATTGGAGGCAATATTGCTTCGGTGCGCAGCGCGAACCTGACAAACTTTGTCCCACAGTATTTAAAACTAGTATTCTACGCGAATGGCAAAGAACAAATTAAACAAAAACTGGCTGCATGACCATATTAACGACCCGTATGTGAAACTGGCGCAGAAAGAAGGCTATCGCGCGCGCGCGGTCTACAAGCTGAAAGAAATCGACGAAACCGAAAAATTGATCAAACCTGGTCAGGTTATTGTCGATTTGGGCGCGACGCCGGGGAGCTGGTCGCAATATGTACGTAATAAGTTGTCAGGAAGTGTAGGCGGCGGGATTAACGGCACTATCATTGGGCTGGATATGCTGCCGATGGAGCCGATTGCCGACGTGCATTTTATACAAGGTGATTTCCGTGAGCAGGAAGTGCTGGATCAACTGGAGCAGGTAGTAGGCGGACGGAAAGTTGATCTTGTGTTATCGGATATGGCGCCCAATCTGTCCGGTATTGCGGTGGCAGATGCTGCGCGCATGATGGATATTATTGATTTGGCCATCGATTTCTCCAAGCATCACCTGAAGCCTAGCGGTTCCTTGCTGGTAAAGTGCTTCAACGGCACTGGTTTCAATGAAATTGTTCAGAAATTCAGACTGGAATTCAAAACAGTGACGCAAAAGAAGCCAAAAGCGAGTCGCGACAAATCATCTGAAATCTTTTTGCTTGGAAAAGGTCTGAAAAATCCACTTTAAATACAGATTTACCCTTGTTTATACCTGTATTAACCCGATATCAGATACTGCAAGCCTTGATGATTACGAGTAGAATCGATCTACATTTTAGAAAAAAGGCGCTTTACGCGTCCAAGGAGTCTTAGTGAACAATATGTTTTCCAAGGCCGCCATATGGGTGGTCATCGGGATGGTTCTTTTCACCGTGTTCAAACAGTTCGATGGACGTACTACGTCCGGTTCGGCTACGGCGATTGCCTATTCAGATTTCCTTGACGAAGTAAGAAGCAAACGCATTAAAGACGCGACGATCGAAGACCGCACCATTGTTGCGACGACGACGGATGGCAAAAAAATCAAATCCGCGATCACCTATTTGGATCGCGGTCTGGTTGGTGATCTGGTTAATAACGGCGTGAAATTCGACGTTAAACAGCCAGAAGAGCAATCTTTCCTTTCCCAAGTATTCATTTCTTGGTTCCCGATGCTGTTGTTGATCGGTGTCTGGATATTCTTCATGCGTCAGATGCAAGGCGGCGGCAAGGGCGGGGCGTTCTCGTTCGGCAAGTCCAAGGCACGCATGCTGGATGACACTACTAATCCAATCACTTTCGCCGACGTCGCTGGTTGCGATGAAGCTAAAGAAGAAGTGACCGAACTGGTTGAGTTCTTGCGCGATCCGACTCGTTTCCAGAAACTGGGTGGCCGTATTCCACGTGGCGTCTTGATGGTTGGTCCTCCAGGTACAGGTAAAACCTTGCTGGCGCGTGCGATTGCAGGCGAAGCGAAGGTACCGTTCTTTACTATTTCAGGTTCTGATTTCGTTGAAATGTTTGTCGGCGTTGGCGCATCTCGCGTACGCGACATGTTTGAGAACGCGAAAAAACATGCTCCTTGTATTATTTTCATCGATGAAATTGATGCGGTTGGTCGTCATCGCGGTGCCGGTATGGGCGGCGGTAATGATGAACGTGAACAAACCTTGAATCAGATGCTGGTTGAGATGGATGGCTTTGAGCCGAATGCTGGCGTGATTGTTATCGCTGCAACCAACCGTGCTGATGTATTGGATAAAGCGTTGCTGCGTCCAGGTCGTTTCGATCGACAAGTGATCGTTGGCTTGCCAGACATTCGTGGTCGCGAGCAAATTTTGCTGGTGCACATGCGCAAGGTACCTATCAGCAGTGATGTTAAGGCCGATATCCTGGCACGTGGTACGCCTGGCTTCTCCGGCGCTGATCTGGCCAATCTGGTCAATGAAGCTGCGTTGTTTGCTGCACGTCGTAACAAACGTCTGGTCGAAATGCAGGATTTCGAAGATGCAAAAGACAAGATCGTCATGGGGCCAGAACGCAAGTCGGCTGTTATGCGTGAAGAAGAGCGTCGCAATACTGCTTACCATGAATCTGGTCACGCAGTAGTTGCCAAGCTCTTGCCTAAAGCAGATCCAGTGCATAAGGTCACCATCATGCCGCGTGGTTTTGCACTCGGTTTGACGTGGCAGTTGCCTGAGCATGATCGCGTCAATATGTACAAAGACAAGATGCTGGAAGAAATCTCGATCTTGTTTGGTGGACGTATTGCGGAAGAGGTCTTCATGCACCAGATGTCGACTGGCGCTTCGAACGACTTTGAGCGCGCTACCAAACTGGCACGTGCCATGGTGACGCGTTACGGTATGTCGGAAAGCCTGGGCACCATGGTGTACGAAGATACCGAGCAAGATGCCTACTTTGGTCGTTCGTCGGCGAAAACGGTTTCTGAAGCGACACAGCAAAAAGTCGACAATGAAATCCGTACGATTTTGGATACGCAATATGCGTTGTCACGCAAATTGATTGAAGACAATCGCGACAAGGTTGAGCTAATGGCGCAAACCTTGCTGGAATGGGAAACCATTGATTCCGATCAAATCAACGACATCATGGAAGGGCGCGAGCCACGTCAGCCGAAATATGGCATTCCAGTCAGACGCGCAACATCTGATACTCCTTCGAGTGACGTTCCGCCAAGTGCAACTGCACCGGATGCGCCAGCAGCACCAGCGCAATAAATAGTCGGCGTATTTGCTTGAAGTCGTAATGGTCTAATGTAGGGTGAGGAGCAATCCTCACCCTTTTTATTTTCAGTGAAATTTATGCAGACTCATTTGCAATGCGGTCGTTACCGCCTCTCAGTAGATCCCGCATCGCGTCCCTTGGTCATGGGAGTGTTGAACATCACACCTGACTCTTTTTCGGATGGTGGCAAATACCATATGCTGGATACAGCGCTGTCGCATGCGGAAGAAATGATTGCTGCAGGTGTTGATATTATCGATATCGGTGGTGAGTCCAGTCGCCCAGGCTCATTGGCTGTGTCCTTGAAGGATGAGCTAGATCGCGTCATGCCGCTAGTATACGCCTTGCGCGATTGCGGCAAGCCGCTTTCTATCGATACTTACAAGCCGGAAGTGATGCGCGAAACGATAGCTGCTGGCGCCGACATGATCAATGATATTAATGGCTTTCGTGCAGATGGTGCCTTGCAGGCTGTAGCAAATTCTGACTGTGCTTTGTGCGTCATGCATATGCAAAACGATCCGCAAAGCATGCAGGTGCAGCCGGAGTACCAGGATGTTGTTGCTGAAGTTAGGGAATTTTTACGCGAACGTATCAGTCTGATGGAACAGGTGGGTATTGCTCGTGACCGTATATGTGTAGACCCAGGTTTGGGTTTCGGAAAAAATCTTGCGCACAATATTGCCTTGTTGAAAAATACGAATCAATTGCAAATGGCGCTGAATTCGCCTGTGTTAATTGGCTTGTCGCGTAAGACGATGATAGGTGCGTTGACGGACAAGCCGGTGGAGCAGCGCATGGCTGGCAGTTTGGCTGGTGCGCTGGCAGCTGTGGCACATGGTGCGCGCATAGTACGCGTACATGATGTTGCGGAAACGGTGGACGCACTACGGGTTTGGCAGGCAGTATCCTGATTACAAAACAAAAACTTAAAATAAAAATGACACGTAAATATTTCGGCACTGATGGTGTGCGCGGCAAGGTCGGGACTTCTCCAATTACACCTGACTTCGTGATGCGACTCGGCTATGCAGCCGGTACTGTACTGACCAAATCAAAATCGTCGAGCAGCAGACCGGTAGTGTTGATAGGTAAGGACACGCGTATTTCCGGCTATATGTTGGAAGCTGCGCTTGAAGCAGGCTTCTCCGCTGCAGGAGTGGATGTGATGTTGGCGGGGCCGATGCCAACGCCAGCGATTGCTTATCTAACGCGAGCATTGCGTCTTTCTGCAGGCGTTGTTATCTCTGCTTCGCATAATCCGTACGACGATAACGGCATCAAGTTTTTTTCAGCATCGGGTAATAAATTGCCGGATGCGATTGAGTTCGAAATTGAAGCTGCGCTGGATGAGCCGATGACATGCGTTTCATCAGAAAAATTGGGAAGAGCAAAACGCCTGGATGATGCGCGTGGACGCTATATTGAATTTTGCAAAAGCACCTTCCCGAACGAGCTTGATTTGCATGGCATGAAATTGGTCGTCGATTGTGCGCATGGTGCGGCTTACCATATTGCGCCGGATGTTTTCCATGAGTTGGGGGCAGAGGTGATTGCAATCGGTAATCAGCCGAATGGTTTCAATATCAATGACAAGGTAGGTGCGACTGCACCAGCCGCATTGGTCGATGCAGTACGCGCAAATAAAGCCGATTTAGGTATTGCACTGGATGGCGATGCGGATCGTTTGATTGTGGTTGATGCTTCCGGGCGCATTTATAACGGCGATGAGCTGTTGTACATCATGGTCAAGGATCGTATGAGTGTTCGTCCTATCGACGGTGCTGTGGGCACCCTGATGACGAATATGGCGCTGGAAGTCGCATTCAAGGAAATGGGTATCGGTTTTGCACGTGCGAATGTAGGTGATCGTTATGTGCTTGAGGCCTTGAAGGAACGCGGCTGGATTGTTGGCGGAGAAGGTTCGGGCCACATGTTGTGTCTGGATAAACATACGACAGGCGATGGCATTGTTTCCGCTTTACAAATTCTGTCAGCATTGAAACGTAGTGGTAAAACCTTGGCACAATTGATGGAAGATATTGCGATGTTTCCACAAACATTGATTAATGTGAAAGTCGCGCCGGGTTTCGATTGGACAAAAAATAAAGATTTGCTGGCTGAAAAAGATAAGGTGGAAGCCGAGCTTGGTGATGCCGGTCGTGTCTTGATTCGTGCATCAGGTACTGAGCCTTTAGTCCGGGTGATGGTCGAGGCGAGTAGTGCAGAAACTGCTGATAAAATGGCTAAACGGATAGCTGCAAAATTGACTGCTTAAATTTATAGAAATTATTACAGTTAGTGCGTTTTACCTATTGACCGATGTTTGAATTAACAGTATTATCTTTGTCTTCGGAGTGTAGCGCAGCCCGGTAGCGCACCTGGTTTGGGACCAGGGGGTCCAAGGTTCGAATCCTTGTACTCCGACCAGAATTTAAAGGACTAGCCTAATCGCTAGTCCTTTTTTTCGCCTATTATTTTTTCACTGTTCGGTGAAATTTCTGAGCTGTTTTTTCTCTAGTTGCATCATTGGTCTGCTTCAATTTTACCGTTGCAACTTTTCTTGTTTAAGTTAATCTCTCTTAGTGTGTTCTGACAAACGGATGCAATTGTTCGCTTGTTTTTTTCGTGTGTAAATCGATAGTGGGATCGCATCGGTTTTGATCTTCTGGAGCGGAAATCATGCATGGAATTACCTTATCCGTTAGTGCTACCCAAAAATGCTCACTATTGTTTTTAACGCGAGAACAGCCTTCGTTTGTTCATGTGCATAAAGCGCCAGTGCCAGAACCAACGGAAGATCCTTTGCCAGGAGAACATCCTGTGCCACAAGATGAGCCGGTCCCATCGCCCAATCCCGAAGTAGACGATTTCAAACCATCGAACAGACTGATTGCTGCTTCGATCCACAATAAGCCCCATCTAAATTAAATGAAAAATATTGGAAGGCCTTTAATGGATAAACAGCAGAACTGGAGTACTGAGCTATATCACGGCATGGAAGTGCACGTTACTGCTTTGCAAAAAGACGATGCAAAGCATCAATGGGACTATACGGTGCGTGTATGTGAGCCAGGCGTCGATGCAACGGCCGAGAGCGAACTGGCAGCAGAGTCGGGTGATGATGCTGATTATGTCTCGCAGAGTGAGGCCTTGGCCGCAGGATTTGCCAAAGGCTACGCCTTGGTGGATCAAATCAGACAGTAATAAATCCCTGTTAGTAAGCGTTAATTTCTGCTATTCGAGAGCATTGCTTTCAGCCTGCCTCAATATTACGGACTACGCGCAGTGTTATTCGTGGCTCTGACATTGAAAGAGCACCGTAAAAAAGGCATAATGCAGCACCTTTGCGACACACATCAAAGCAATTTACATGTGTGACCCCGCACTACGGTTTAATCCCGCCATATTCTGCCCATAGCTCAGTTGGATAGAGCATCAGCCTTCTAAGCTGAGGGTCGCAGGTTCGATTCCTGCTGGGCAGACCATCTCATGCAAGTTCTCTCATTTCAAAAAATCTTATCAGCGTTATTTAACAGCTGCGAGAGTGATTGTTTTTGAGTAAGTCGATTTCATTCTGCTGCATATCACGGTGTAATTGCGTCGATTGAACGACTTGCAGCAAGGAAATTTGAAGCGAGGGAATCTATCTGCAAGTTGGGCATCTAATAGCTGTGGATTTCGCTTTCTAGCAGAGGTGCCATATAGGCTGCTAAGTGCGATAACACACAGAAGCCGCTTGTCTAAAATGATAACTTATTAGCAACTCTGGACTATTAGGAGTTACATCATGAATCGCATCGATCAGGCAATCAGTGAGTTGGCTAGTGCGTTTTGTTTGCTTAAGCAACATGACGAGCAGCTGTATACCAAGGCTTTGCAATCCTTGGTTGCGTTGGCACTTTCAGAAGAGAGAGTGGATCGAGCGACTAGTATCGAGAGGGATATGCAATACGTCGGGCAGATTCTTTCCAACACGCGCAGAGTGCGATCGGAAGGTGGGGCAAGCGTATTGGAGTTTCCTTGTCGCAGAAAGAGTGATCGACGCATCGCTTCACGATAATTACTGCAGACGCACTGATAGATGCAATACGTCGTTGAAGATATTTAAAGCCTCGCATTCGCAAGAAGTTGGGGCTTTTTTATTTGGATGTGCGATCGTTATTGAGCAGCGAATGAAGAGTGGTCGCTAAAGTGAAGCCGATTCTCACGGCCTTATTAGACTTCTTCCATGAGGGAGAATATTTTTGTACTGTCCGGATATCTTTCGGGCAGTAACTTGTATATATTTGATATATGGAGAGCTAGGATGATTGGCTTTGCTGATCGTCTATTACTTGCCATATTGCGATATAACCCGAGTAGATTGAGGAGACAGCATGACTAAAATAAATAGACGTGGAATGCTTCAAGCAGCAGGTTTGATGACGATCGGTGCAGTGACAGGTTGTGCAGCACCAGGTAATACAAGTAGTAAAGCAGGTAGCACCACTTTTACCGTTGCACAGCCAACGATTCCTATTGTGGGTAGCAGCGAACAGTTTCCAGTGCGCCGTATTTATTGCATAGGTCGTAACTACGCTGCGCATGCACGTGAAATGGGCTCAGATCCAACACGTGAACCACCATTCTTTTTTCAAAAGCCTAGCGATGCGATTCAGTACGTTGCACCGGGCCAGGTAGTGGATCATCCGTATCCATCACTGACGAAAAATTATCACTACGAAATCGAACTGGTTGCAGCAATCAACAAGGGTGGTAAAAACATCTCGGTTGAAAATGCGCTGCAACACGTCTTCGGTTATGCAATCGGACTGGATATGACGCGTCGCGATTTGCAAGCGGCGATGAAGAAGGAAGAGAAGCCTTGGGAAATCGGTAAGAGCTTCGACAAATCTGCACCAATTGGACCTTTGCATCCAGTTGCGAGCATTGGTAACTTCACCGAAGGAAAAATCTGGTTGAAGGTCAATGGGCAGGTGAAGCAGAGCGCAGATTTGAAGCAAATGATTTGGTCAGTTGCAGAACAGATCAGCAATCTGTCGAAAGCGTTTGAACTGATGCCGGGCGACATTATTTACTCTGGTACGCCGGAGAATGTTGGACCTGTTGTACGAGGCGACATCATGGAAGGTCATATTGATCGCTTGCCAAATATCACGCTGAAAGTCGTCTAGGCTATAGCTACACACGTATAGCGTTTCACAGAATGCCGGGCAACAAACACGTTGCCCGGCAAATCAATTCAAGGCCGAGCGCCTTCGTCACGCTGGCACCATATGCCGGATCACACTTCGTCAAATGTAATGATGATGAGCGGGTAACACATAGGCGTTACCCAAGTAGCATGATTTATTGATCTAGGCGCGACTATAGATGTCGCCAGTACCGCTTAATTTGAATGTGCCGTCCTTTTGTGGCTCGGCGGTTCTATCGGTATATTTGACGCGATACCCTACAAAGTCATGCGGCAACTTCGTGCTGCCATAATCCAGGTAAGTGGTGCCTTTGACGATATTTTGCAGAATGACGACATTGCCTGATTTGCTTTTGACGTTGAACTCTTCAATGCTTTTCATGAAACCTCCTGATAAGGTGGGGTGAGTAGCGATTCAATGACAGCCTGTATTCATCGGCTAACTGAAGAAGTGTTACGTGATCTTTATACCACGTGTTTTATCGCTATGCATTCTTGCTGCGTTGCAAAAACAAGGGCGGACATAATGAAAAAAGCCTGCAAATATGCAGGCTTTTGAGATTGGTGCTGGTATATTTCCCGACCGCCAGCGCCGGTAGTAGCGACCATCAATGATAGCCCTAAGGTTTGCTCACTTACTAAGCAAGACCGTATCGTAGCAAGGGTATGTGACCGGAGTTTGACATGGATCAAATTCGATGCGATGGCTTTCGCAATGATGTGTAATCGTTTAGTGCCCACACTCTAAATGCTGTTTCTCTGCGGCGCGCAGTGCTTTGCGTTTTGCACGTGCTTCTTTCTTTATCGGAGCATGGGCCGCATCTTCTTTTGCCCATTTGCTGCGCAGAGCCAGATTTTCGCATTTCTTTTTCTTTGCCTCGTGCGCCTTGTATCTGCTTTGCCGTTCTCTTTCTGTAGCTTCTTCTTCCTTGTGACGACGTGCTTCCAGTCGTTGTAATTCCTTCTTGTCTTGTGCCAGCTTTTGTTGCGCGGCTTTAGTATCGGAAGAGGGCGCGGTAACGGCGAGTTCTTTCATGTTGCCGGTGGCGTTGTGGCAAGGCGTATCACTGTAGGTGGTTTTTCCACCGGATTCGCACTTGTAAATCGCTAATGCTGGAGCAGAGAAGGAGAGGAGGATAAGAAGCAACAGCGTAGATGGCATGGCAATCTCGTAGTTGAATAGGAATATTTTTGTTTTAAATGACTTTGCCCGGATTCATCAAGTTGAGCGGATCCAGTGCTTGCTTGATGGTGCGCATCAGATTCATTTCAACATCTGACTTGTAGCGCAAGATTTCTGCACGTTTCAATGCACCTAAACCATGTTCGGCTGAAATAGAGCCGCCATGTTGATGCACGCTATCGTGGACGACGCGATTGACTGCGGATTGTTTTTCCAGAAAAGTCGTGTCGGATTCTTGCTCTGGATGTGCAACGTTGTAATGCAGATTGCCGTCACCCAGATGACCAAACGTCACCATGCGAGCACCGGGAAATGCCTGCTGCAGCAACTGATCCGTTGTATTGATGAAGTCACCTATGCGCGAGATCGGTAGCGATACATCGTGTTTGATATTTTTACCTTCTAGCGCTTGTGCCAATGGGATGTGTTCGCGGAAATCCCAGATGGATTTGGACTGCGCGATGGATCTGGCGACGATCGCATCTTGAATCACATCTTGTTGCAAAGCAGCGCCGATCACATGTTCCAGCATGGCTTGCATGTGCTCTTCCGATTCGTTATCGGATAATTCCAGCAATGCATATTGCGTATGTGGCTCTGCAAACGGCAGACGCATGGTCGGGAAATGTTTAGTGACCAGAGAGATGCAAAAACCGGACATCAGTTCGAATCCGGTCAATGCCGATCCACAGTGCGCTTGCGTTAGTGTGAGCAGGTGCAAGGCATCGTTAGGCGTGCGCAGTGCAGCGAGCGCGGTGAGCTGTGCTTTGGGTTGCGGATATAGCTTGAGTACGGCAGCGGTGATGATGCCCAGCGTACCTTCCGCGCCGATATATAGATCGCGTAAATCGTAACCTGTATTGTCCTTGCGCAAGCCGCGCAGGCCATTCCATACCTCACCTTGTGGCGTTACAACTTCCAGCCCCAAGCACAATTCACGGGTATTGCCGTAACGTAAAACAGCCGTGCCACCGGCATTGGATGAGAGATTGCCACCTATGGTGCAACTACCTTCAGCTGCCAGCGAAAGCGGAAACAGCCGTTCGGCATCGCTTGCTGCATGTTGAATATGCTGCAGTATGCAGCCGGCTTCTACCGTCATCGTATTGTTGACGGTATCGACATCACGGATTCGATTAAGGCGTGTGAGCGACAGGACGATGGCTGAGCCGCTGTCATCGGGAATGCTGCCGAGTACCAAGCCTGTATTACCGCCTTGCGGGACTACAGGTACTTTGTATTCATTGCAGAGTTTGACGATGGCTGCGACTTCTTGTGCGGAGTCTGGTTTGAGTACTGCGAGAGCTTTACCGGTAAAGCGGCGGCGCCAGTCGGTTAGATAGGGCGCAGTATCCTGTGCAGCGGTCAATACATGCTGTGCACCGATGGCACGACGGCAGGTATCGAGGAAGGCGTCCATTATTTGGCTGCTTTCTGCAGCGCCTGTTTCGTCAGTGCTTTTGCGGCTTTTTTGTAAGGACGCAGATACATGATGGCGCACGTGAAGAAGACTAATACGAATCCAACTTCTATCCATCCCAGAATGGCGGACAAGCCAGTATCACTCATGCCGCGCACGATGCCTTCCGCGAAGTAGAGCAGGATCAACATCGACGACCATTGCATCGTATAGAGGTTACGTTTCCAGACGCCGTGCAAAGGGATGAGCAAGGGAATGACTTTCAATACCAGCCATGAGCCGTTTGGACGTATAGGCGCGAGTATCATTTCCCATGCAATGCAGAGAATGATCAGTGCAATCAAGCTGCCGACTACACCGATATGCAGGATTTTTTGTTCTTGCGTTTGCATCAGACACCTCGCAATTTGATGGCGGTTTGCGCCAGTCGCTGGCCTAATGCAATTGCCAGTGCGCGCGTATCGGCGGAGATCGCTTGATTGCCGCTGACGCCTGACCAGTGCGATGCGCCGTAAGGCGTGCCGCCGGTGCTGGTGGTCATTAATTCAGGTTGTGTGTAAGGGACGCCGAGTAGCAGCATGCCGTGATGCAGCAAGGGCAGCATCATGGATAGCAGCGTTGACTCCTGGCCACCATGCAAACTACCGGTGGACGTGAAGACGCAAGCCGGTTTGCTTGTCAGTGCACCAGATAGCCATTGTGATGTTGTGCCATCCCAAAAGTACTTCATGGGGGCAGCCATATTGCCGAAGCGGGTAGGCGAGCCCAAGGCCAAACCTGCGCATTCTTCCAGATCCAGTAATTCGACGTACGGTGCGCCTTCGTTCGGTACTTCTGGCTCGGTTGCTTCCGTAACGGTAGAGACGGCAGGAACGGTACGCAGGCGCGCCTCGCAACCGGCGACACTGTCTATGCCTTGGCCGATGAGTTCGGCTAATTTGCGTGTCGAGCCGTGGCGCGAGTAGTACAAAACGAGAATAGGGAGCTTGGCTGAGTTCATGCTTGGTATTATAGGATGCTTTATAAGCATCTAAATGCTTGATAGTGCCTGTCTTGCGCAAATCTGCGTATGCCTATCCAGAAGATGAATACACCTACACACGTTGCATGAAGCTACCTACCTTTCCTTTTTTTCGCGAATTAACCTGGCCGCAAGTGCGGAATCTGTTCCATTTTGCTGCGCGTCGTCTGAACGAAGAGCGTTTACCGCAAGTTGCCGGTAGCCTTACATTTACAACGGTGTTGGCCTTGGTGCCGATCTTGACAATTGCGCTGGCGATCTTCACGACCTTTCCTTTATTTAATACCTTTCGCACCTCGCTGGAAGCGTACTTTGTACATAACCTGATGCCCAAAGGCATCGCCAATACCATCCTCGGTTATCTGACGCAGTTCTCCAGCAAGGCGACCCGTTTGTCTGCTTTTGGCGCGGTGGCATTGATAGTGACCGCAGTGGCGATGATGCTGATGATAGATCGCGTGTTCAATCAAATTTGGCGCGTCAAAACCAAGCGTCCCATCATGCAGCGCATTCTGGTGTATTGGGCGATTGTCACGCTGGGGCCATTGCTGATAGGCGCGTCGATGTCGCTGACATCGTATTTGTTTACGGCGACGGATGGCGTGGTGAAAGGTGTGCCATTTGTGGGCGGCATGTTTTATACATCGGTTTCCATCTTGCTGAGTATGGTGGCATTTACATCGCTGTATATCGTCGTGCCGAATCGTCTGGTCGAGTGGCGCGATGCTGCGTACGGTGGTTTGTTGGCGGCGATTGCATTTGAAATCGTAAAGCGTTTATTTGCCGCCTTTGTGGTGAAAGCTCCTACCTATACCGTGGTGTATGGCGCCGTAGCGGCTTTCCCTATCTTTTTGGTGTGGATCTATCTGGGATGGATGATTACGCTGGCTGGAGCTGTTGTCACAGCGGCGTTGCCTATCGTTAAATACGAACGCTGGTGGCATATACCGCAACCGGGTAGCGCCTTTGTCGATGCAATGGCTTTGTTGGCTGTGTTATATGACGCGCGGGCGTCGGCCGACTCTTCCGTGGTTGATACCAAGTTGTTGCGCGACAAGACGCTGCTGGGATTCGATGAATCGGAAGCACTCCTGGAAAAAATGCTGGACGCGGGCTGGGTCGCGCGCCTCAAGTCGGAAGGGCCGAAGCGCATGCAGTGGGGAAAACGCATCACCGATGGCCTGGATCGCTGGGTCTTGCTGGCGAACCCTGAGTATTTGACCTTGGCCGATGTGTACCGCTTATTCGTATTCGATGCCTCAGGCAACGAGACCTTGGCGAAAAAAGTCGAATCCGCAGTCGAACAAGGTCTGGATCAGTCGCTCGCCTCCTATTTCAAATCATCGAACTAGAACGAAATCTGTCCTGTCAGCATTTGCCAGTACATCAGCCATGAGCCGATAAAAGAATAAAACGGTTGCTTGAACGATCTAGGACGGTTTTGCTCAAACTTGAAATGACCTATCCAGGCTAGACCGTAGAACGACACAATGGCTGCAAGTAGCCACCACGCATTGCCGGTGAGGACCAGTATGGTCAGGAAAATGAGGGAAAGTGACGAGCCGAGAAAATGTAACTGGCGGGATGTACGGTCAGAATGCTCCGTCAGATAAGCAGCATAAAACTCGGAAAACGATTGATACGTCTTTTGTGCAATCACACTCATGACGGCCTCCGCTGGTTGTTTTTGCTACTTCAGATTAGTCCTCGTTGGGCGGGGATGCAAGTTCTATTGGCAGGGAGCATAAAACGAGGGCGTACGCCTTGATACGGGTGGTTACAACGAGCGTCGTAGGGTATTGTGGTGGTTTCATCTATTTATTCAGGCTTGCGAAGCGATAGTGGATTTTTCGCCGCGCTTGCGCTACATTGAAAGTGTCCGAAGCATAACCACAACTTCTTGAGGACGGTCCCATGAAAGTATCCGAAATACTCAAAGTAAAAGGAAACATTCTCTTCACGGTGACACCAGATAGTCCGATGCTGGATGCAATCAATGCAATGGCGGAAAAAGACATCGGTTCTCTGGTTGTGATGGAGGCGGGCAATCTGATTGGCATGCTGACCTTCCGCGAGGTGATGGCAACCATACATGCGAATGGCGGTGCAGTAGGTAACGATACTGTGCGTCGTCACATGAACAACAAGCCGATCACGATCACATCCGATACAGAGGTCAATGACATCCGTCGTTTGATGCTGGAAAAACATGCACGTTATGTGCCGGTTCTCGATGGAAAAATTCTGGTCGGTGTCATCTCTTTCTACGACGTTGCGAAAGCAGTTCTCGAAGCGCAAAGCTTTGAAAACAAAATGCTGAAGTCGTATATTCAGGATTGGCCGGCGGTCGCCAACGAACAAGACGGTTAAGCCGTATAGAAGAAAATCAAAAGCCGTTCGCATATCTGATGGTATGCGAACGGCTTTTTGTCATCCTGATACCTTACAATCCCTTGATCTGTAATCTTTTGTATCTGAGGCGTATATGAATACGCACGGATTTCTTGAACCTACTTTTTCCTTTCATGCGCAAACCTAGTCAGTTCAGCTTGCTCGCACAACGCCGCTTTGCGCCTTTTTTCTGGACGCAATTCCTGGGCGCGTTTAACGACAATGTTTTTAAAACGGCCTTGTTGACGATACTGACTTTCGAAGCCTTGAATTGGACCACGATAGACAGGGGATTGCTGAATAATCTGATTCCCGGTTTGTTCATTCTGCCATTTGTCTTGTTTTCTGCGATTGCTGGGCAATTGGCTGACAAGTTTGAAAAATCCGGTCTGGTGCGTTACATCAAGCTGCTGGAAATCGCCATCATGCTCGCCGCAGCAATTGGGTGGATGCGACACGATTTATGGCTATTGATTGCAGCGGTGGCCGGCATGGGTTTGCACTCAACTTTGTTTGGTCCGGTTAAATACTCTTACCTTCCGCAAAAACTCGGGCCTGGTGAGCTGGTCGGCGGCAATGGCTTGGTGGAAATGGGAACATTCATCGGCATCTTGCTGGGCGAAGTATTGGGTGCGGTGCTGGTATTGCATAAGCCGTGGGGCATTGAACTTGTCGCTGGCGGCACAATTGCGATTGCCTTGCTGGGTTGGTTGGCGAGTCGTGCGATTCCGCTGTCACCAGCGCCAGAACCAGAGCTGAAAATCAACTGGAATATAGCAACGGAAACGGCCCGCAATATCCGGTTCTCCCGGCAGAATCGTCCAGTGTTTTTGTCGATGCTGGCCAATTCATGGTTTTGGTTTTATGGCGCAATTCTGCTGGCGCAATTCCCCTTATATGCAAAAGATTATTTGCATGGCGATCACAGTATTTTTGTCTTGTTGCTGACAATATTCTCACTGGGTATCGGAGCCGGCTCCTTGTTGTGCGAACGACTGTCTGGGCATAAGGTGGAGATAGGTCTGGTACCGTTTGGCGCTATCGGATTGTCGGTATTCGGCTTTGATTTATTTCTGTCCAGCATCGCGTACACGAATACATCACTAGTCGATATTGGCGGCTTCTTGCAGCAGCAAGGCAGTCTGCGAATTTTGTTTGATTGTTTGATGATAGGCATGTTCGGCGGTTTGTATATTGTGCCACTGTTTGCCTTGATTCAAACGCGCTGCGATCCCGCGCACATGTCGCGCACGATAGCGGGCATGAACATCTTGAATGCGCTGTTCATGGTTGTGGCTGCATTGGTCGCTATGGTTTTGCTGAATCTGGGTTTGAGTATTCCGCAACTGTTTCTCGTCACTGCGATTTTGAATGCGTTGGTTGCTGCCTATATTTTTACCGTTGTGCCGGAATTCCTGCTTCGCTTCCTTGCATGGTTGATGCTGCACACCACGCACCGCGTGCGTGCCATCAACGCCGAACGTATTCCGCAGGATGGGGCGGCAATTCTGGTTTGTAACCATGTCAGTTATATGGATGCGATTGTTATCCTGGCTACGAGCCCACGTCCCTTGCGCTTTGTGATGGATCATCGCATTTTTAAAATTCCTTTGTTATCCGCATTATTCAAGGCTGTAAGAGCGATTCCGATTGCTCCTGCCAGTGAGGATGTCGAAGTGATGGACGCTGCTTATGAAACGATTGCGCATGCATTGGAGCGCGGGGAACTGGTCTGCATTTTCCCTGAAGGGAAGCTGACGAATAACGGTGAATTGAATGAGTTCAAGGGCGGCATCATGAAGATCATGGAACGTACGCCAGTCCCTGTTATTCCGATGGCACTGCGCGGTTTGTGGGGGAGTTTATTGACGCGCAGCGCTGATAATCCTTTCCAACGCTCTTTCCGTAGCGGGCCGTTTTCCAGATTGGAGCTGGTAGTGGGTTTGCCGATGTCAGTGGAAGAAGTCACGCCGGAAATTCTGCGTGCTCAGGTGCAGAATCTGCGCGGCGAGATGAAGTGATACGTGTAGCTTAATACGTGCAGTTTAAATTGCTGATATTGCCGCGATTGAGTGAGGATGTATTGCAGGCGGAAAAGTATTAGGTTTGTGGATGCAAGGCATCGTCATCATTGCTTCTTTGCGGCGCAATGAGCGGCAGAGTCAGTGTGAAGGCGGTACCGATACCAATCGCACTTTGCACGCGGACACGGCCGCCAAGTACGCCGCTGACAATGTTGTGAACGATATTCAAGCCCAGACCTGATCCGCCTGCTCCCAGTTTAGTGGTGAAGAAGGGATCGAAAATTCGATTCAAATTCTGTGTAGGGATGCCGACGCCATCATCCTTGATGCTGAGTTCTATCCAGCCATCGATAGTGTTGCGGGCGGAAATCACCACGACACCTTGTGTTTTTCCATCGAAACCGTGTAACAGCGCGTTATTGACCAGATTGGTCAATACTTGACCCAAGGGACCAGGATAGCTATCGAAACTAATATCGTCCGGAATGTCCTGTTCAACCACGATGCCATTCTTGCGTATCACCGGCCATAAGGTTAGCAAGATTTCACTAGTGACTTCGGCCAGAGAAAATGGACGCCTTTGCGAGCTGGTTTGATCGATCGCAACTTGCTTGAAGCTGTTGACCATGTCTGCTGCACGATGCAAATTCCTGACCAGAATATCGCCGGCCTTGCCAACGTCAGTGATGTAACTCTCCAGCGTTGAACGTTTGATGCCGTGGTTGTCGCGATAATTTTCTGCGAGTGCCGATGTCTGATCACTGAGTGTGCTGGCGACCATCAGACTGTTGCCGATAGGTGTATTTAATTCATGTGAAATACCTGCAACCAGCGCGCCCAGCGCCGCCAATTTTTCGTTATTAACCAATTCTTCATGTGCGAGATTTAGCGCATCCAGCGTGGTCTCCAACTCCTGGTTTGCCTGCTGTAACTCTTCGGTACGTTCGATGACGCGATCTTCCAGCGTAGTGTTGAGATCAAGAATTTCATTCTCAATCAAACGTTTTTCCGTCACATCCTGACAGGCGAGAATGCCAAACTGCTCACCTTCAAGCAAGAAAATATGCCCGGAAAGTTGAATCAATACTTTGGTGCCATCACCCCTATACATCCATATTTCGCCATGTGACGCGGTCTCGCCGGTATTTTTTAATTTTTCCAAAAGAGCGTCGCGATCGGCAGGGTTGCAGTACATCGCCAGATCTTGCGTATTTTTTCCAATGACTGACGAGCGTGAGCGTAGGAACAATCGTTCGAACGCACTGTTGATGTCTTTGATCACATTGTTATGTTTGACTTGTGTGACAAACATCGGTACGGGTGTCGAATGAAAAATCGTGGCAAAGCGTTGCTCGCTCAGACGTAATTCTTCTTCGGCATGTTTGCGTTCCAGTTCGGCTGAAGCGCGTTCGCTGAATACTTGCAGCAATGAACGGGTTAGGTCGGGATTGCGTAGCGCGGTAGAGTGCATGACGGCTAATACGCCTATCGTATGCCCGTTTGCATCATGGATAGGCGCGCCGGCATAACTATCCCAGCCTTGTGTATTCAAGACCTTGTATTGCGGGAATATGGATTGAACATCGATGGCAAAGACGCAGATCTGGCCTCTTAGCGTGCGCTCACAAGGCGTTCCGGCAATTGTATATTCGAAGTTGTCGACAGTACTGCCATGTAAGTACGCTGACAGTGTGTGTATGCGCGTTGGATGATCTGGTTTTTGCAACAAGCCTATGAAGGTGCAGTCGGCACGCAATGCGGATGCCAGATCATGGACAAGAGATTCAAAGAAGGACTTACCTGTTATGCCATGCGTACCTTGTGCAAGTCGCAAAAGTGCATGATCGGCTTCCGCTTTTTGTTCTTCCAGCAATTTCTGCACGCTTGATGCATGACGTTTTTCTGTAATGTCTTCCACCAAGGTAAGCAATCTTCCCTTGTTACCGTCGCTTTCATCTATCGTTATGTAACGCCATGCGCAAGTAATCGTACGGTCATCTGCAGTCAGATGGTCGTGAATGTTGTGTGTATTTTTGGTATCGGGTTGTTGGATTAATGCATCGATGAAATTGGCTTGCGCGTAAGGATTCAGAAAGCGTGCATCTCGTCCAAGGACTTCTTCACGGCGATAGCCGAATATCTGTTCGGCGGCTTTATTCCATTCAATGATCTGATGATTCTTGCTCCATTCAATGATGGCTAGAGGACTTTGTTCTAGTAATAAGCGCAAATGTGTTTCGCGCTCGTGCAGTACTTTTTCTATACGAATACGCTTCTCGATATCGTCCAACAGCTCTTGATTCTTGCGGTCCAGATCGGAAAACAGAGTGCGCAGATGAATACGTGTATTTTCAAGGCCTTGTGCAAGCAAACCGATTTCATCTTGATGCTTCCATGTGAATGGCTCATCGAGTTTACGTTCGGCTAATTGTTTGGCGCTCGTATTTAAACGCAGCAGGGGACGTATCAAGCGTCGTTCCAGCAGGATCAGAATGAGTAGGATAGACAAGCCGGTTTGTACGGCCAAGAGCAGAGCTTGGTACGCCAGACCTTCCGTCATGACTTGCTGTAAATGCAGGCTGTTGACTTCGACGGTTAGCGATCCTGCGGCTTGACCACGATGATAGACATTGATATTCGAGCTGGCGGTAAAACCTACGCGCCTATCGTGATGAGCAGCGATGGCAAAAAGTGTGCGTTTGTTGTCGCGTGCTTCGATGCGCACGATGTTATTGTTTTTGGACAGCGCAGTATCGATGGCTGCGCTGACGTCCTGATAATCAAGATTCCACAAGGCTGCGCTGATGCTGTCGGCGATCATGGCCGCATTTTCTTCAGCGAGCTTGATGGTTTTATTTTTTATTTCTGTATCGTAGAGCTTGAACCAGCTATAGCCATTGATCAGAATTGCCGGTATGAGCAAACCGATTACTACCGTTAGTACGATTGAACGACGCAACGTGAGTACGCTTTTTTTCATATCGTCCGGCGGAGAGTTGGGCTGGTCGGCGATGACAGAAAACAGCCGGCCTTGTGCGCGAGATGGAGTGTTTTTTTGCGTTCTAGTGTTGTTTGTGATTGCCTAACCAGCTATGCAGTGCGTCGGAAGTCATGGGTTTTGCGAATAGATAACCTTGCCCCATGGGACAGCCGAGCGCGGTCAGAATCTCTGCCTGGCGTTCATCTTCTACGCCTTCAGCAATGATATCCAGTTCCAGATTACGGCCCAGCTGAATAATCATTTCGGCGATGCTGCTTCCGCGCGACGAATCAGTGATTTCGGTGACGAAGGCGCGATCAATCTTGAGTCTGTCTACGCTTAGTTTTTGTAAGTGGCTGAGCGAGGAGAAGCCAGTGCCGAAATCATCAATGGCAATGCTGACACCGGTCGCCGTAATTTGATCCAGCAATTTGATCAAGGCATCGGGTTCTTCCATCGCCATCGATTCTGTAATTTCAAGTTCGATGCAGTGCGGCGGAGCATTGGTGTCGTGCAATGCATTACGCAGCATGCTGAGGAAGTGTGGATGACGGAACTGTACCTGGGATACGTTGACCGAGACCATGAAGTCGGTAAAGCCCAGGCGTTGAACGCGCACGAGTTCCTGACAAGCTTGGCGCAGTACCCATTCACCCAGTTCGATGATCAAGCCTGAGTATTCGGCAATCGGAATAAAGCGGCTAGGTGGAATCGAAGAACCATCTTCAGTCGTCCAGCGTAAGAGCGCCTCAGCACCGACCGGCATACGCGTGGCCATATCGACTTGCGGTTGATAGACGACGGACAAATGTCGCTCTTCAAACGCGGCGCGTAAAGCGTGCATCATATTGACGCGTTCACGGATATCGATACCCATGTTGCGGGAGAAATACAGATGTCCGGTGCGTTGCTGATGCTTGGCACGCTTGAGCGCGATGTGCGCATTTTTCAATGCCTCTACGCCGCGGCCTTTATGCTCGGACAGACGAACCAGTCCGACGGTTGCGGAGAGTTGTACATCTTGCCCATCGATGCTGAATGGACGCTCAAACTGTGCAAGGACAGCTGCAGGATTGACTTGTATATCGTCGCCCAATACGCCGAAGGTATCGCCACCGACGCGCGCCACAATCAGTCTATCGCCCAGACGCGATTGCAAACGCGTTGCTACGGCAAGCAATAGCAGATCGCCGAATTGATGGCCGAGCGTGTCATTGGTTTCTGCGAAGTGATCAATATCGATCAGTGCCAGTGTGGTTGGCTGGTTTTTGGTCGAGATTAAATTTTCGTCGATGATTTCTTTGAGGCGTGTGCGATTCGGCAGTTTGGTCAGCGAATCGTAGAAAGCGGAATTGTGTAGACGTGTAACTAGCGAAATATTGGCAAGGCCGACTGAAATATTGCTACAGAAAACCTCCAGCAAGCGTAGTTCGATATCGTTTAACGGTCGCTCGGTTCTGAAGAAGGCTGCAAAATTTCTGTATGCATTGCCGGTGAAGTGCAGGGCGGTAAATTCGCGTCCATAGATATTGCGTTTTTCGTGCAGAGCGCGGGTTAAGGTCTTGTCGATACTCACATCCTCGATAGAGGAGAGTGGGTGATTGATCAAGTCACTGTATTTCCCTGCGGCGGCGACGATGAATAAGGCGTTTTCCTGATTATGGAGTTGCTCTTGTATGCAAAACAAACCGTCCGGCGGCAGGCTAAGCAGGCGAGCAATTTGGGTTATTACACCAGTGGTGAATTCTTCAAACGTTTGCAATGCCATCAGCTCTGTACTGGCGCGTAGGATCATGTCCAGGCCGCTGCTGCTTGAGTTGATGGTGCAGATTTGTTCGTAGGAGCGGATTGCTGCTGTGACAACGGTATACAGCTTGATGCGGGTCAGTTCGGATTTGGTTTTGTAATCGTTGATATCGAACTGTTGAATAGCGTCGATTTCAGGGGCGTAACCAGGTTGGCCGGTGCGGAGGATAATGCGGACTTCTGCACGGTGTAATACATCACGTATGTAATGCACCAATTGCAGGCCTTCATCCTGCTGTTCCATAACGACATCAAGCAAAATCACCGCAATATGCGGTTCTTTTGCCAGAATTTCTCTGGCTTGCTCTGCAGAGTAGGCATGCAAAAATGCCAGAGGTCGATTTTGTATTTCAACGTTGCTGAGTGCAAAAGTAGTCGCCGAATGGACGTCAGCATCATCATCGATGATCATGACCTGCCATACGTCGCTGCTTGCACCTAACTTACCGTCACCGGACACGCGCACCGTTTCGTCCAGAAATACAAGGTCATCCTCGCTATGGCTGACCAACTTGCCCATATGGTGCCTTCTCCGAGATTGGTTATTCTGATTTGGAAACCGTATATTGCACACCGATTTGTCATCAGGCAATGATTTTTCTTGAACTATTTGTTTTCTGTGCACTGGTAGAATGACTACTTTATTTAGCTTATAACCATCAAATCATGTCCGGTAATACTTTTGGAGCACTCTTTACTGTCACCACTTTTGGGGAATCCCATGGCCCGGCAATCGGCTGCGTGATCGACGGTTGCCCACCCGGTATGGTGTTGTCAGAAGCCGACATTCAGCCGGAATTGGACCGCCGCAAACCGGGTACATCGCGCCATGTAACCCAGCGACAAGAGTCCGATACGGTAGAAATCCTGTCCGGCGTGTACCAAGGCAAGACCACAGGTACGCCGATAGCCCTGCTGATCCGTAATGAAGACCAGCGCAGCAAGGACTACGGCAATATCACTGAAACCTTCCGTCCCGGCCATGCTGACTACACTTATTGGCATAAATACGGCATCCGCGATCCACGTGGTGGCGGACGTTCTTCAGCGCGCCTGACTGCGCCTGTGGTTGGCGCCGGTGCGATTGCCAAGAAATGGTTGTTCGAAAAATACGGTACGACCTTCAAGGGCTGTATGAGCCAATTGGGCGATATCGAGATCCCATTCGAAGACTGGCGTCATGTCACCGAGAATCCATTCTTTTCCGCCAATGCGAGCATCCTGCCGCAGCTGGAAGCGTATATGGATGACTTGCGTAAAAACGGCGATTCCTGCGGTGCACGTATTGATGTCGTGGCTGAGAACGTCCCGATTGGTTTGGGCGAGCCGATTTACGACAAATTGGATGCGGAAATTGCATTTGCTCTGATGGGTATTAATGCAGTGAAGGGCGTAGAAATCGGCGCCGGCTTCAAGTCAGTGGCGCAAAAAGGTACTGAGCATGGTGATGAGCTGACGCCGGAAGGTTTTGCTACTAATCACTCCGGCGGCATTCTGGGTGGTATCTCCACTGGCCAGAACATCACCGCATCGATTGCGATCAAGCCGACTTCGAGTATACGTACTGCACGTCATTCAATCGATAAAGCCGGCAATCCAGTCATGGTGGAAACCCTGGGTCGCCATGATCCTTGCGTCGGCATCCGTGCGACTCCAATTGCCGAGTCCATGCTGGCACTGGTGCTGATGGATCATGCTTTACGTAATCGCGCGCAATGTGGCGATGTGTCGGTAACGCCGCCGCCGATTCCTGCAAGTCGTTAATCTGCCATCGCTGCACGCTCTGTGCAGTGATCATTTTTGATGGAGACAAAATGAAGCCAGTTCGCCGGTATCCTTTTTTGTCGTCGGCAGCGCTTATGTCGACCATGTTCCTGCTATCAGCGTGTGAAACTGTGCAGACCACGCAGAGCGGAGTCGTGGGCATCGATAGGCAGCAAAGAATGATGATTTCAGCCCAAGAGCTGGATCAGTCTGCAACCAAGCAATATGGCACCTTGATTGCAGAGCAAAAGCAAAAAAACAATCTGAATCGCAATCCAGCGCAGGTGGCACGCGTACGTACCATTTCCAATCGATTGATTGCACAAACATCGGTTTTCCGTCCAGACGCACAGCGTTGGCAGTGGGAAGTCAATGTACTGACCTCGCCGGAAGTGAATGCCTGGTGCATGCCCGGCGGAAAAATTGCCGTCTACACCGGCTTGATTGAAAAGCTGAATGTCACTGACGACGAGCTGGCTGCCGTTTTGGGGCATGAGATTGCCCACGCATTACGGGAACACGCCCGCGAGCGCGCATCGGAACAAAGAGTGGCTGGCAGTGTGATTTCAATCGGTTCAATTTTGTTGGGCATGGGCGATCTGGGGCAGCAGGGCGCGCAATATGCTTATATGGGCCTTGTGGGCTTGCCTAATTCGCGCAGTCACGAAACCGAAGCGGACAGGATGGGCGTTGAATTGGCTGCACGTGCCGGTTATGACCCGCGTGCCGCTGTCACTTTATGGCAAAAAATGGGCAAGGTTTCTACCAGTTCAACGCCTACATTCCTGTCTACTCATCCGTCCAGTTCGGATCGCAGCAGCGATTTGACGGCATATTCTGAACGTGTCATGCCACTTTATCTACAGGCAAAGAAATAAGTGACAAGACGGCAAGATGTTGTATTCAAGGCCGTCGCCCTCATCTTTTTAGTCAGGTAGCCAGCTTTCTGGAGGTCATCGAATGCCGCTTCGTGCAATGAAACGGCACAAATATGGCATAATCGAGAGCTACCTCATCAGTCATTACTGACTTACTTTTACACACGAAACATGGCCCAAACGCTCTACGATAAACTTTGGCAATCGCACGTCGTCGAAACCGGCGACGATGGCACCACTGTGCTCTACATTGATCGTCATTTGCTGCATGAAGTCACTAGCCCGCAAGCATTTGAAGGCTTGAAGCTGGCTGGTCGTCGCCCATGGCGCGTCTCGGCCAACCTGATGGTGGCTGATCACAATGTGCCAACCACGGACCGCTCGCAAGGCATCGCAGATCCGACATCGCGTCTGCAAGTGGAAACGCTGGATGGCAATGCGCATGAATACGGTTTGACCTATTTCAGCATGCGTGACAAGCGCCAAGGCATCGTGCACGTCATCGGGCCTGAGCAAGGTGCAACCTTACCGGGTATGACGGTTGTGTGCGGTGATTCTCATACGTCTACACACGGTGCGTTTGGCGCATTGGCACATGGCATCGGTACCTCGGAAGTCGAGCACGTGTTGGCGACGCAAACTCTGTTGGCACAAAAATCAAAAGCAATGCTGGTACAGGTCGACGGCGCATTGCCGGATGGCGTGACAGCAAAAGATATCGTATTGGCGATTATCGGCAAGATCGGCACTGCAGGTGGCACCGGTTATGCAATCGAATTCGCAGGTTCTGCAATACGTTCCCTGTCGATGGAAGGTCGCATGACGGTCTGCAATATGGCGATCGAAGCAGGCGCACGCGCAGGTATGGTTGCAGTCGACGATGTCACTATCAATTACGTCAAAGGCCGTCCACTGTCACCAGTCGGTCCGCACTGGGATCGCGCGGTCGAGTACTGGCGTACCCTGCATTCCGATGTCGGTGCCAAGTTCGATATGGTCGTGACATTGAATGCTGCTGAAATCAAGCCGCAAGTCAGCTGGGGCACCTCGCCTGAGATGGTTGTGTCAGTTGATGGCCGTGTACCTGATCCAGACAAAGAAAAAGATCCAACCAAACGTGACGGTATGGAAAAAGCATTGGTGTACATGGCACTCAAGCCAAATACGCTGATCACCGATATCCGTATTGATAAAGTCTTCATCGGTTCCTGCACCAACTCGCGTATCGAAGATTTGCGTGCTGCTGCTGCCGTTGTACGCGGCAAGTTCCGTGCGTCGAACGTGAAATTGGCGATGGTCGTGCCTGGTTCCGGTTTGGTGAAAGAACAAGCCGAACGCGAAGGTCTGGACAAGATTTTCAAAGCTGCTGGCTTTGAATGGCGTGAACCAGGTTGCTCGATGTGTCTGGCGATGAATGCAGATCGTCTGGAGCCGGGTGAGCGTTGTGCTTCGACTTCAAACCGCAACTTCGAAGGTCGTCAGGGCGCAGGTGGGCGTACCCATCTGGTCAGTCCAGCGATGGCTGCCGCTGCTGGTATTGAAGGTCACTTCGTCGACGTTCGTGCTTTGAAACATTGAGGACATTATGAAGAAAGCTATTTCATTCTTTTTGCTAATTACATCGGTTTATCTGCTGGCAGGTTGCAACACGATGAATGGTTTTGGTAAAGACGTCGAACATTTGGGCGACAAGATACAAAACAAAGCCGCCAAGTGATGGCATGAATGTTCGTACTTCATTTGCCGACGTACGTTTTATAAAGTAGTAAATCGTATTGCAGTAAATCGTTTCTGCAACACGTCTTAATAGTTGGATAGCATGGATAAATTTACTATTCTCGATGGCCTGGTTGCACCGCTGGATCGTGCAAACGTCGATACCGACGCCATCATTCCAAAACAATTCTTGAAATCGATCAAGCGCACCGGTTTTGGTCCGAACTTGTTCGATGAATGGCGTTATCTGGATCACGGTGAACCTGGGCAGGATAATTCCCGGCGTCCATTGAACCCTGATTTCGTGTTGAACCAGCCACGCTATCAAGGTGCGCAGATTTTGTTGGCACGCAAAAATTTCGGTTGCGGCTCATCACGTGAGCATGCACCTTGGGCTTTGAGCCAGTACGGCTTTCGCGCTGTGGTAGCGCCTAGCTTTGCCGATATCTTCTTCAACAACTGCTATAAAAACGGTTTGTTGCCAGTTGCTCTGACAGAAGCGCAAGTTGATCATCTGTTTAATGAAGTTAAAGCATTTCCTGGCTTCCATCTGGTCATCGATCTGGAAAAACAAATTATTGGTACCAGCAGCGGCAGCGTGACTTATCCGTTTGAAATCGACGCCTTCCGCAAATACTGCCTGTTGAACGGCTTTGACGATATTGGCCTGACCTTGCAAAAGGCAGACAAGATCCGTGCTTATGAAGAGCGCCATCTGGCTGCGCAACCGTGGTTGTCGAACACGATCTAAAGCGCAAGCCAAGTACAACGTAATCCTTTTTTAATCTTTCTCGAAGTCATCAAATGAAAATCGCAATTCTGCCGGGCGACGGCATTGGTCCGGAAATCATGAATCAAGCAGTCAAGGTGATGAACGCCTTGGGTGAAAAGTTTGAAACCGAAACAGTAGCAGTCGGCGGCGCTGCGTATGCAGAGCAAGGCCATCCATTGCCAGAGTCGACCTTGAAGGTTGCGAAAGAAGCGGATGCTATTTTGTTTGGCGCCGTAGGTGATTTCAAATACGACACGCTGGAGCGTTCGCTGCGTCCAGAGCAAGCGATTCTCGGTCTGCGTAAGCATTTGGGTTTGTTCGCCAATTTCCGTCCTGCGATTTTGTATCCGGAGCTGGCTGGCGCGTCTTCGTTGAAACCGGAAATCGTTTCCGGTCTCGACATCATGATCGTGCGTGAATTGACCGGCGACATTTACTTCGGCCAACCGCGCGGTATGCGCGAAGCGCCAGATGGTCCATTCAAAGGTTCGCGCGAAGGTTTCGATACCATGCGTTACAGCGAACCTGAAATTCGTCGTATCGCACACGTGGCATTCCAGGCTGCGCAAAAACGTAGCAAGCGTTTGACCAGTGTCGATAAAGCTAACGTGCTGGAAACATTCCAGTTCTGGCGTGATGTCGTGACCGACGTGCACAAGGAATACAAAGACGTCAAACTCGACCACATGTATGTCGATAACGCAGCGATGCAATTGGTGCGCGCACCAAAAGAATTCGACGTCGTTGTGACCGGCAATATGTTTGGTGACATCCTGTCCGATGCAGCTGCGATGTTGACCGGCTCGATCGGCATGTTGCCTTCGGCTTCGCTGGATGCAAACAACAAAGGCTTGTATGAGCCATCACACGGTTCGGCACCTGACATCGCTGGTAAGGATATGGCCAATCCATTGGCGCAAATTTTGTCACTGGCCATGATGCTGCGTTACTCGTTAGGTAAAACAGAACAAGCTGACCGCATCGAAGCGGCTGTTAAATCTGTGTTGAAACAAGGTTTGCGCACTGCTGATATTTACGAAGCAGGCACGACCAAGGTTGGCACCACGCAGATGGGCGATGCCGTAGTCAAGGCACTGGCTTGATACAGAAGCAGAGCGAGAAGAGCGGCAGCAGTCAATAAGCCGCAATCAATTTGATAAATAGGGCGACTGCAAGTGCCCTGAACGAAGGAAATGATGATGAAAGTTGTTGGCTTAGTCGGTTGGCGTGGAATGGTCGGATCGGTCTTGATGCAACGCATGCAAGAAGAGAGCGATTTCGATCATATCGAACCTATTTTCTTTACGACATCGAACAAAGGCGGTAAAGCGCCTGCGATGGCCAAGAAAGAAACGACACTGCAAGATGCCAACGATATCGACGCGTTGAAGAAGTGCGACATCATCATTACCTGCCAAGGCGGTGACTACACCACCGAGATTTTCCCGAAACTGCGTGCAGCGGGCTGGGATGGTTACTGGATCGATGCAGCATCGACGCTGCGTATGAAGGACGATGCGGTTATCGTGCTTGATCCAGTCAATCAAAACGTGATCCAGGATGCAATGGGTCGTGGCGTGAAAAACTACATCGGCGGCAATTGCACCAACTCCATCTTGTTGATGGGTGTCGGTGGTTTGTTCAAAGAAGGTCTGGTTGAGTGGGTCAGTTCCATGACTTATCAAGCGGCTTCGGGCGGTGGTGCGAACCACATGCGCGAACTGCTGAGCGGTATGGGCGTCGTGCACGGTGCAGTCGCTAATGAGTTGGCAACTCCTTCGTCAGCGATTCTCGATATCGATCGCAAAGTGGCGGAGTCGATACGCAAAGACGTGCCGACCGAATTCTTCGGCGCGCCACTGGCTGGCGGTTTGATCCCATGGATCGATGCGCAGCTGGAAAATGGTCAGTCGAAAGAAGAGTGGAAAGGCCAGGCAGAAGTTAACAAGATACTTGGCAATACCCAAATCATTCCGGTTGACGGCTTGTGCGTGCGTATCGGTGCAATGCGTTGCCACAGCCTCGCATTGACGATCAAACTCAAGCGCGATGTGCCTTTGGCTGAAATCGAATCCATCATCCGTTCCGCTAATCCATGGGTCAAATGGGTGCCGAATGAGCGTGCTGTAACGGTTAAGGAATTGACCCCGGCTGCCATCACTGGTGGTCTGGAAATTGGCGTTGGTCGTGTACGTAAACTGAATCAAGGTCCTGAATATATCTCGGCCTTTGTGATCGGCGATCAATTGTTGTGGGGCGCGGCAGAACCATTGCGTCGTATGCTGCGCATCATTTTGGGTAAGTAATACGCCATTATCGTTGTCAGATCGCAACATAAACCCGCCAAATCACCTTGTTAAATGGGTGATTGGCGGGTTTTAAATTAGTTGCCAAGATGGTTGCGCTTGCGCACGTAAGTCCATGATGCTATGGTGAAAGTTCTCAGAAAAACGATAGATAAGCGTTGCTTGTGGTCCTCAACGTACGCCAACGGAATACTCTCCATGCCACTCAAAATGCGGTCAAATCCCAGCTCTAGATTTCCCTTGTTCAAACTGAAAACACTGAGTGCTGCGGTCATCTCCGCTGTCGTGTTATCGAATACGTATGCAGCAGGTTTGGGGAAACTGACTGTCATGTCGTCACTGGGCCAGCCACTGCGGGCTGAGATTGAGCTAACCTCGGTATCGCCTGACGAGCTCGCTTCTCTGGCTCCCAAACTCGCTTCGGCCGATGCTTTCCGCCAAGCCAATATTGAATTCAATCCTAGCCTGTTCTCGCTGCGTTTTGCAGTTGAGCAACGTGGTGGTCAGCCGGTTGTGCGTGTCACTTCGACGCAGCCAATCAACGAGCCATTCGTCGATATGCTGCTGGAGTTGGGCGGCAATAATGGCCGTCTGGTACGCGAATACACTTTCTTGCTGGATCCGCCGGAAATGCGCTCTGCGCAGCCAGCACAGGTCGCGCCCATCGTTATTGCTCAACCATTGCCGCCAGTTGCAAGGCAGCAGCCAGAAAGTAAGCCTGAGCCTGTAGCAGCGCCGATCCGCGAGAATCCGGCGCCGCGTGCAGCGGCCAAGCCACAGCGCGCCGCTGCAGCACCTAAACCAGAGGCAGCGCCGACAGACGAATACGTTGTAAAAAAAGGCGATACGCTGGCAAAAATTGCGAGTCAGTATCGACCAAGTGGCGTATCGCTCGATCAAATGCTGGTTGCGCTGTATCGCGCCAATCCTGAAGCCTTTATCGACAAGAATATGAATCGCCTGCGTGCCGGGCATATTCTGTCTGTGCCAGAGGCAGATACTGCGCAAGGGATCAAGCAATCCGAAGCAAAAGGTGTAGTCGTTGCGCAAGCTGCTGACTTTAATGCTTATCGCAACAAGCTGGCAGGACAAGTCGCCACCGCCGCTGCGAAAAAATCGGATGACGTCAAGCAAACCGCTGGCGGCAAAATTTCTACGCGTATTCAAGAAGATTCAGCCGCAGCAGCAGAATCCAAAGACAAGCTGAAACTGTCGAAATCAGGTGCCGCATCGACTGCAGCTTCCGACAAGCTGGTCAATCAGGCCGGTGCGGAAGAGCTGATCGCGAAAGACAAAGCGATAGCTGATGCCAACGCACGTGTCAAAGAGCTTGAAAAGAACGTCAATGAATTGCAGCAAATTCTTGAAATCAAAAACAAGGATTTAGCAGCACAACAGAAACAAGCAGAAGCGGCAACGAAAGCTGCGCCTGCAGCAGTTACTCCAGCTGAACCGGTGATAGCAGCGACGCCTGATACAGCGGCTGTGACGCCACCGGCAGTGGAAGTGAAGCCTGAAGCGCCAGCAGCAGTCGAGCCGGCCGTTGTTCCTCCAGTTGCTGCAGTTAAGCCAAAACCTGTCGTTGTCCCGCCACCACCACCGCAGCCTAGCTTCTTCGAAGATTTGACGAATAATGCGATGTTCTTGCCGGGTGCGGCTGCATTGCTGGCATTACTCGCCGGTTTGGGAATCTATAGCTCCCGTCGTCGCAAGCAAGCGCCAAAATCGTTTGAAGACAGCATCACGGATTCCAGTCTGAAAACAAATTCCTTGTTTGGTTCGACCGGTGGCCAGAGTGTTGATACCAATAACAGCGTATTCAACTCCAACTTTGTTCCTTCTGCGAGCCAGTTGGATACCAACGAAGTTGATCCGATTGCCGAGGCTGATGTTTATATCGCTTATGGTCGTGATGCGCAGGCAGAAGAAATTCTGAAAGAAGCGCTGCGCAATCAGCCGGATCGTCACGCCGTACGCGTTAAATTGCTGGAAATCTACTCCAGTCGCAATGACGTTCGTTCGTTTGAAATCCTGGCCAGCGAGTTGTACAGCATGACCAAAGGTGAGGGCGATGAGTGGGCGCAGGCGGCTACGCTGGGTCTGATTCTGGATCCAAGCAATCCTCTGTATGCGAATGGCGCGCTGCCAGAAGAAGTCGCGGCGAAAGCATCCGCATTGACTGCACCGACACAGCGGCTGAATGAGCATGATGGTCTGAATGCGATTGCGCCAGTCGCTGCTGCGGCAGCAGCATTGGGAACCGCGGCTTATTTCGATAGCAGCAATTCTTCGGCTGAAGAAACGTCGCAGCAAGAAACATCAGTGCCAGAAGTAGAGCCTAAGGCTACTGTGGAGGATCTGGATTTCGATCTGGAAGGTTTGGATATCGAAAGCCCGATCAAAAAATCAGGTGCAGATGTTTCGGCACAAACTGATTTGCCGGAAGATGTTGCTGCCATTGATTTCGACTTCCTGGGTGATCAATCTGTAACACCTGCGGCAAAAGAAGATACGGGCCTTTCCTTCTTCGAAGAAGAAAAAGAATCGAACACGTTGGCCTTTACGCCAGCACCTGAAATTCTGCTGCCGGAAGACATTGATCTGGATTTTCCGGAGCAAGATGAACCTCATCTGCATAGTGCTACAACGCCGACTGCATTGCCTGAGTTCGATCTCTCCGACATTGCACTTGAATTGGATCCGAAAGAGACATCGTCTGCGCATGAAGTAGAAGCCTTGCCAGCGTTGGATAACTTGGGTGATGAAGAGAGCTATACCAGCAATGCAGAAATGGCGACCAAGCTTGATCTGGCGATTGCCTATCAGGAAATCGGCGACAAAGAAGGTGCGCGCGAGCTGCTGGAAGAGGTCGTTAAAGGTGGCAATGGCGAACAATCAGAGAAAGCGAAGCATCTGCTCAGCAAGCTTTCCTGACGTACTAAATATGGTTGATCGACGGGCGCAATGCTATGCTTGCGCCCGTTTTCATTTCAGTTTTGATTTTTCCGGTAAATTCTCACCATGAATGGCGAATCCAAACGCATCGTGCTTGGCGTGCAGTATGACGGTACGCCGTGGCAGGGCTGGCAGACACAGCTGAACGGCTTGACCGTGCAGGACAGGCTGGAATTCGCCCTGAATAAATTTACTCTGCAAAATATCTCTACCGTCTGTGCTGGCCGCACGGATGCTGGTGTGCATGGGCTCGAGCAAGTAGTGCATTTCGATACTACGCTGGAACGCGATATGTCGTCCTGGGTACGAGGTGTGAATACCTTTTTACCGCCTTCGATCGTGGTACGTTGGGCGACTGAGGTTGCTCATGATCTGGATACTCAAGATAATTTTCACGCACGTTTCAGCGCGCGTTCGCGTATGTACCAATATGTGCTCTACAACAATCCGGTGCGTTCGCCGCTGCTGGAGGGTAGGGCGGGCTGGGTGTTTCGCAAGCTGGATGTAGAACGCATGCGCGCGGCGGCGCAGCACTTGCTGGGCGAGCATGATTTTTCAACTTTCCGCTCAGTGCAGTGCCAGGCGAAGTCGCCGGTTAAAAGCATGTACTCGATCAAGATAGAACAACGTGGCGACTTGATCATGTTTACCCTGCATGCGAATGCCTTCCTGCATCATATGGTGCGCAATATTGTCGGTTCCCTCATTTATGTCGGCAATGGTTCGCAACAGCCGGAATGGCTGAAGGAATTACTGGATGGTCGTGAGCGTAAGTACGCGGCGCCGACTTTTATGCCGGACGGTTTGTATTTGGCCAAAATCGATTACGATCCAAAATGGGCGTTGCCGCAGCTGGATGTGCAGAATTTCTTGTGGTCGTGACAACTGCACTGATGCGGCTATGCCAACCAATTTCTAATTGAACAATGACACATCAACAATGACACATCGCACACGAATCAAAATATGCGGCCTTACGCGTCCTCAAGACGTGCATCGCGCGGTTGAGGCCGGCGCAGATGCGGTCGGTTTTGTGTTCTATCCGAAGAGCCCGCGCTTCATAGACGCGGTCGCGGCGGGACGCTTGATTGCGCAGATTCCACCCTTTGTCAGTGCGGTCGGTTTGTTCGTGAATGCGACGGTAGAAGAGGTGCGGGCGGTAGTAGCGCAAGCGCCTATTTCCCTGTTGCAATTTCATGGTGATGAAACAGCGGTTGAGTGTGCGGCCATCGCCAGTGCAGTGAATCGCCCCTTCATACGTGCAATTCGCGTAAAAGCAGATATGCAGGCAGCCGATTTGCTAAAATACGAGTCTGATTATCGCGCCGCGAGTACATTGTTCACCGGCTTGTTGCTGGATACCTTTGTAGACAGCTATGGCGGCAGCGGAAAGGTCTTCGATTGGTCTCTCATTCCCGAAAACATCGCGCCTCGGGTCGTTTTAAGTGGTGGCTTGAGCGCACAAAACGCGACTGACGCGGTTCTACGCGTACGTCCCTACGCTGTCGACATCAGCAGTGGTGTCGAGCAAGACAAGGGCATCAAGGACGCAGCAAAAATACGCGCCTTCATCGCCGCGGTGCGAGCAGCAGATGCTGCTGCCCCGGATCAGACAAAATAGCAAAGAGAAAAGCCATGAAAGAATTAGACGTGCTGGGCAGTTTTGCCGAGCGACAAGCAATTGCAGAAAGCGCTTTGCATCAGACTGCGCCATACAATTTGCCGGATGCCAAAGGTCACTTCGGCCAATACGGCGGCAGTTTTGTTGCAGAAACCCTGAGTCAGGCGCTGGCCGAGTTGAAAGATGCGTACGCGCATTACAGCAAAGACCCAGCCTTCCTCGCAGAATTCCATTACGACCTGAAGCATTTTGTCGGTCGTCCAAGCCCGATTTATCACGCCAAACGCTGGTCTGAACAAATGGGCGGCGCACAGATTTACTTCAAGCGTGAAGATTTGAATCACACTGGCGCGCACAAGATCAACAACGTGATCGGCCAGGCATTGCTGGCTCGTCGCATGGGCAAGAAGCGCATCATCGCGGAAACCGGTGCTGGCCAGCATGGTGTGGCGACGGCGACGATCTGTGCACGTTTCGGCCTGGAATGCGTGGTCTACATGGGCAGTGAAGACGTCAAGCGCCAGGCGCAAAACGTCTACCGCATGAAGTTGCTCGGTGCGACCGTTGTACCTGTTGAATCCGGTTCCAAGACGTTGAAGGATGCGTTGAACGAAGCGATGCGCGACTGGGTAACCAATATCGAAAACACGTTCTACATCATCGGTACGGTGGCAGGCCCGCATCCTTACCCGATGATGGTGCGCGACTTCCAATCGGTAATCGGTAACGAGTGCATAGAACAAATGCCGGAAATGACCAGCCGTCAGCCGGACTACGTGGTGGCTTGCATCGGTGGCGGTTCGAATGCAATGGGTATTTTCTACCCGTATATCGAGCACAAGAATGTGCAATTGGTAGGTGTAGAAGCCGCTGGCGAAGGACTGGAAACTGGTAAGCATTCGGCATCATTGACCGCTGGTTCACCTGGTGTGTTGCACGGTAATCGTACCTATTTACTGCAAGATGAAAACGGTCAAATCATCGAGACACATTCGATTTCTGCCGGCCTTGATTATCCTGGTGTCGGACCGGAACACGCATGGCTGAAAGATTCGGGCCGCGCGCAGTATGTATCGATTACCGACGACGAAGCGCTGCAGGCTTTCCACGATTGCTGCCATATCGAAGGCATCATTCCGGCGTTGGAGTCCAGCCATGCTTTGAGCTATGCGGCCAAATTGGCAGCGACCTTGCCGAAAGACAAAGTCGTGCTGGCTAATCTCTCCGGTCGCGGCGACAAGGATATGCATACGGTAGCGCAGCGCATGGGTTTGAAATTCGACTGATCTTGCGCGACGAGAAAATCGCTTCCTGTGCTGAATGGCATTGAAGCGATTTGCAGTAGATTGAAATGTACTCAGCTAAACGTAGCTTAGAAAATTTATAAAGTATCTTCATGTCCAGAATTCAATCCACTTTGGCCGCATTGGCGGTAAAGAACAAAAAAGGTCTCATTCCTTTCATCACCGCAGGCGATCCGGCACCGGAGTTGACCGTGCCTTTGATGCATGCGCTGGTTGCAGGCGGCGCCGATATTCTTGAATTAGGCGTGCCTTTTTCTGATCCGATGGCAGAAGGCCCTGTGATTCAACGTGCTTGCGAGCGTGCGCTCAAGTTCAATGTCAGCATGCATGACGTGCTTGGCTTTGTCAGTGAGTTCCGCAAGACCAATACAACGACGCCAGTTGTCTTGATGGGTTATGCCAATCCGATCGAACGCATGGGGCAAACCAAATTTGTTCTAGCCGCTAAGGCCGCGGGTGTGGATGGCACTATCGTCGTAGATTACCCGCCGGAAGAATGCGAAGAGTTCGCTGCTACCCTGAAGGCAAACGACATGGATCCTATCTTCCTGCTGTCGCCGACTTCGACCGAAGAACGTATCCAGCAGGTCGCACAATTTGGTAGTGGCTTTAGCTACTACGTCTCGCTCAAAGGTGTCACTGGCGCGGGTAATATCGATACGAAAGAAGTGGCGGAGCGTATCGCTGCGATCCGTAAATATGTGAAATTGCCTATCGGCGTAGGCTTCGGCATTCGCGATGCAGCAACGGCCAAGGCAGTGGCAGCGGTGTCCGATGCAGTTGTCATCGGCAGCCGGATTATTCAGGAATTGGAAAACAGCCCGCGTGAACAAGCTGTTGAAAGAGTGCAAACGTTTATTGCCGGCATCCGCAAGGCTTTAGACGAATAAGGTGAAAATGTCCTGTTAGGCAAGTAAAATACTGCCGAACACGTAATTGTGGCGAATTGCCGTGCAAACGGTACAATTCGGCCAGTACAAAATTGAAAGAGGTCACGATGAGTTGGCTAGAAAAGTTACTTCCCCCACGTATTCAGCGTTCCGACGCTGCACAACGCAAATCGATACCTGAAGGTTTGTGGGTCAAATGTCCATCCTGTGAGTCGGTCTTGTACCGCACGGATCTGGAATCAAATATCCACGTTTGTCCTAAATGTGATCACCACATGCGCATCCGCGCACGTGATCGCCTCGACGCTCTGCTGGATGCAGGTGGTCGTTACGACATCGGTCAGGAAGTGTTGCCAGTCGATACACTGAAATTCAAAGACAGCAAAAAGTACCCAGATCGCCTGAAATCGGCGCTGGAAGCCACTGGCGAAACCGATGCGCTGATCGTACTTGGCGGCTCGATCATGAGCTTGCCGGTCGTTGTAGCCTGCTTTGAGTTTGAATTTATGGGCGGCTCCATGGGTTCGGTCGTTGGTGAGCGTTTTGCCCGTGGCGCGCAAACTGCGCTGGAGCAAAAAGTACCGTTCATCTGCATTACCGCTACCGGTGGTGCGCGTATGCAAGAAGGCTTGTTGTCATTGATGCAAATGGCAAAAACAACTTCCATGCTGACCAAGTTATCGGAAAAGAAACTGCCGTTTATTTCGGTGCTGACCGATCCGACCATGGGTGGTGTATCTGCTTCCTTCGCCTTCATGGGCGACGTCGTGATTGCAGAACCAAAAGCCCTGATCGGTTTTGCCGGTCCGCGCGTGATCGAGAACACCGTGCGTGAAAAATTGCCAGAAGGCTTCCAGCGCGCTGAGTTCCTCGTGACCAAAGGTGCAGTCGACATGATTGTTGATCGTCGCAAAATGCGTGAAGAAATCGCACGTCTGTTGGCATTGTTGCAAAATCAGGCGGCTGAAGTTCTAGCCTGATTATCCGGCATCGGTACAGAAGCCCGAACCTTGTGTGGTTCGGGCTTTTTATTTGCGGTTTCGCCGTCATATACTGTTTCTCTACAGATATTCAATACGATCAATTTGCATGGAAAACCATCCAACAACCTTAGCTGATTGGCTTGCCCGCCTGGAAACAATGCATCCGAAAGCCATCGATATGGGTTTGGATCGCGTACGGCAGGTTAAAGACGCGATGGCGATCCAGTTCGCGTGCCCGGTGATTATTGTCGGTGGCACCAATGGCAAGGGCTCGACTTGCGCCATGCTGGAATCGATACTGTTGCGTGCCGGTTATCGTGTCGGTTTATATACTTCGCCGCATTTGTTGCACTTCAATGAGCGCATGCGCATCAACGGTCAGTCAGTTGGCGATGCAGAGTTAATTGCCGCTTTCGATAAGCTTGATGCGGTACGTGCAGATGTGTCTTTATCGTATTTTGAATTTACTACGCTGGCAGCGATGCAGTTGTTTGCCGATAGCAAGCTGGATGCAGTGATTTTTGAAGTGGGTCTGGGTGGACGTCTGGATGCGGTCAATGTGCTGGATGCGGATGTGTCTATCGTGACCAGCGTCGATATCGATCACACCGAATATCTTGGCGATACACGCGAAAAAATCGGTTTCGAGAAGGCAGGTATTTTCCGCGCAGGTAAAACTGCGATTTGCGGCGATCCGGTACCGCCGGCATCGTTAGTCGAACACGCGGAGAAAATCGGTGCCGATTTATGGCTGTTCAACCGTGATTTCAATTATTCGGGCGACAAGCAGCAGTGGAACTTCAGCGGACGCGGCCATCGTCGCAATTCGCTGGGTTATCCAAGCTTGCGTGGCGCGAACCAGTTGCTGAACGCCTCATCCGTTTTGGCGGCATTGGAAGCCTTGCGCTTGCGTCTGCCTGTCGGTGCGCAAGAAGTGCGTACAGGCTTGGCCGTGGTCGATCTGCCGGGCCGTTTCCAGGTCTTGCCGGGTCGTCCTGTGATCATTCTGGATGTGGCGCATAATCCGCATGCCGCCGCGACGCTGGCGCAGAATCTCGATAATATGAGTTTTCATCCCTATACCTACGCGGTTTTTGGCGCGATGCAGGACAAGGATATCGATGGTGTGATTGCTCATCTGAAAGGACGTATCGATCACTGGTGCGTTACTGATTTGCCGCTGCCACGTGCAGCAACGGCAGCTGATATCAAGGAAAAGCTATTGCATGCTTATGGTGAAGAGCCAAGCGCAACAGATACCGAACGCAGCATCCAAACATTCACTTCGCCTGCAGAAGCTTTTGCAAATGCACTCAGCCGAGCGGGGGAGAATGATAGAATTGCGGTTTTCGGATCCTTCCTGACAGTTGCTGGCGTCATGGAATTCCGTAACTCCGAACATCACTGACGAACTTCACACTACATCGTATGGGCTTGTTCTCGTTTTTTCGTAAAAATCAGCAGGAATCATCGGTCGGCAAGAGCGATTTTTATTCGCAGGCTGACGAGGAAAAACCAAGTGCGCGCAGCAAGCGTGGACAGGGCAACAAACGCGAAGCGCCGGTCGATCCGGTCTTGCCAGAAAAGAAACGTGCGCGCCGACGTTTGGTTGGTGCCGTTGCCTTGGTATTGGCGGCCATCATCGGTTTGCCGATGATTCTGGATTCCGAGCCCAAGCCTTTGGCTGACGATATCAATATTCAAATTCCATCCAAAGATACGCCGGCACCGGCTGCGCAAGCCAAATCGGGCTTGGTGCCGAAAGCAAGCAGCGAAGCAGCAGCAAGCAATGCGCTGAGCGCGGAAGAAGAGATTATCGAGCCTACGTCGGCGACACCAGCCGAAGTGGCTAAAGGCGAGACGCCGAAAGCAGATGTCAAAGTAGCTGAACCAGAGAAAAAACCGCAGGTTGCTGTGGCAAAACCGGAGTCTTCCGAACCAAAAGCAACTACGCATGCTCCAACGGTTAGTAAATCCGATGATGCGGCGCGTGCCCGTGCGATTTTGGAAGGTAAACCAGTTGCTTCAGCCGCTCCTCATGCTTCCGGCAAGGTGGTTTTGCAGGTCGCAGCACTGGCATCGCAGGACAAGGTCAATGAATTGCAGAAAAAGCTGCACGCAGCAGGTTTGAAGTCATATACGCAGAAAGTGGCAACTGCGTCAGGTGAGCGCATTCGTGTACGCATAGGTCCATTCGCGAACGAAGCAGAAGCCGAGAAAACACGTGCCAAACTGATCAAGCTCGGTTTGAGCGGCAAATCGTTCCCGGCCTGACGTGCAGTCAGGTGTTAAGGCAGATCGCCTGTGACGATTTTTGATTATCTGGTTTTATTTGTACTGATTTGCTCTATCGTGATCAGTACCTTGCGGGGATTGGTAAAAGAAATTCTGTCCCTGTTGAGCTGGATAGTGGCGTTTGTGGTTGCCAATGCATACGGCGAGGCGCTGGCGGCATTATTGCCGGATATGCTGCCAGGCAACACGACACGCTTGATAGTAGGATTTATTGCCTTGTTCATCGGTGTGCGCATCCTGATGGGCTTGCTGACAATGGCGTTGAATGAAGTAGTCAAGGCGACTGGATTAACCCTGGTGGATCGTGGCTTGGGTGGTTTGTTCGGTTTGGCGCGTGGTTTGGTGATTGTGCTGGCAGCTGTGCTTTTATGCGGCATGACGGCGATACCCGAACAGAATTTTTGGAAAGAAGCATTGTTCAGTCCGTTGGCAGAAACTGCCGCGCGTACTGTCATTCCTTTCCTGCCGGGCGACTTTGTTCGGCATATACAGTTTTGATTCATCCGATTCGTATTGGATGAACTCGCAGTTTTAATTTGTTCTAGTTGAGGAGTCCACCATGTGTGGCATTGTTGGCGTTGTTTCTCACACCCCTGTAAATCAATTGATTTATGACGCGCTGCTGCTCTTGCAGCATCGCGGTCAGGATGCAGCCGGTATCGCAACCGATAACGGCAATACATTCAGTATGCACAAAGCAAACGGTCTGGTACGGGATGTCTTCCGCACTCGCAATATGCGTTCGCTGTTCGGCAATTCAGGCGTAGGCCAAGTCCGCTATCCGACTGCTGGTTCATCCAGCGCAGACGAAGCGCAACCGTTTTACGTCAATGCACCGTTCGGCATCATCATGGCGCACAACGGTAATCTGACGAACTGGGAACAACTCAAAATAGAGATGTTCAAGAATGATCGTCGTCACATCAACACCACTTCCGATTCGGAAGTTCTGTTGAACGTGCTGGCACATGAAATCCAGCAAGCGACCACCGGGTATTCGCTCGATCCTGCTGCGATTTTTAAAGCGGTAGCAATGGTGCACAAACGCGTACGCGGTTCGTATGCAGTGACGGCACAAATCGCCGGTTACGGTTTGCTGGCATTCCGTGATCCGTTCGGCATTCGTCCTTTGTGTATCGGCTTCAATGAAACCGACAAAGGTACGGAATATCTGGTTGCCAGCGAATCGGTAGCGCTCGAAGGTCTGGGCTTCCGTTTCCTGCGCGATGTATTGCCGGGCGAAGCGATTTTCATCGATATCGATGGCAAGCTCTACAACCAGCAATGCGCAGAAAATCCAACGCTGAATCCATGCGCGTTTGAGTTCGTTTATTTCGCACGCCCTGATTCCATCATCGATGGTGCTTCCGTTTATGCAACGCGCCTGAAAATGGGCGAGTACCTCGCCGATAAAATCAAACGTGAAATGCCATTGGGCGACATCGACGTAGTGATGCCGATTCCGGATTCATCGCGTCCAGCGGCGATGGAATTGGCGCACAAACTCAATATCGAATACCGCGAAGGCTTCATCAAGAACCGTTATATCGGTCGTACCTTCTTGATGCCAGGACAAGCAATTCGCAGCAAGTCAGTACGTCAAAAACTCAATGCCATTGGCTCCGAGTTCAAAGGCAAAAACGTATTGCTGGTCGATGACTCTATCGTGCGCGGTACTACCAGCCGTGAAATCGTGCAAATGGCGCGTGAAGCTGGCGCGAAGAAAGTCATTTTCGCTTCTGCAGCACCACCGGTTAAATTCCCTAACGTGTACGGTATCGATATGCCTACACGTGCTGAATTGATCGCTTACGGTCGTACTACGGAAGAAGTCTGCCGCGAAATCACCGCTGATGCCTTGATCTATCAAGACATCGAAGCATTGAAGAGCTCTATCTCTGATATTAATCCAGCTTTGAAGAGCCTGGAAGCTTCCTGCTTTGACGGTATCTATGTGACTGGCGATATTTCGCGCGATTACCTGGATCGTATTGAATTTGCTCGTAATAATCCGAAACCGGAAGTGGACGACGCTGTGCGTTCGCAATTGAATTTGAATCTGGCACAGGTAGATTAATTTAAATTTAATCGACGTTGTAGCCATGCCTGATCTGCACACGCGAGTGGGCGTTCAGGCATTTTTTCTTGGCCACCATGACTGACTCCAAAAAATACGGCTTTACCACGACTACTTTGCACAGCGATCGCCAGAAGGCGATTGAGCATGGTTCGCTGCACAAACCTATCCATACCTCGGTAACCTTTGGCTATAACGATGCGCGCGAGCTGGCGACCGTATTCCAGGGCAAGCAGCCGGGTTATCGCTACGGTCGACAAGGCAATCCAACAGTTGCTGCGCTGGAAGACAAAGTCAACAAGATGGAAGATGGCTTGTCGACGATCTGCTTTGCTACAGGCATGGCCGCGATTGGTGCTGTAGTGCAGGCTCTGTTGCGCGAAGGCGATCACGTTGTTTCGTCGGCCTTTCTGTTCGGCAATACCAATAGCTTGTGGCAAACCGTAGACGGGCAGGGCGTACAGATTGCGATGGTCGATGCGACTGACGTCAAGCACGTAGAAGCGGCCATCCAGCCAAATACACGCATCGTCTTCGTTGAAACCATCGCCAATCCGCGTACGCAGGTTGCGGATCTGGCGCGCATCGGCAAGTTATGCGCGGAACGCGGCATCGTCTATATCGTCGATAACACGATGACTTCGCCGTATTTGTTCCGCCCTAAAGCAGTTGGTGCCAGCATCGTCATCAATGCGCTGACCAAATCGATAGGCGGTCACGGCAATGCGTTGGGCGGCAGTCTGACTGATACCGGTTTGTACGACTGGTCGCGTTTCCCGAATATTCTGGATACCTACAAACGCTATCCAACAGCACAATGGGGCATGGCGCAAATACGTGCTAAAGCCTTGCGCGATTTTGGTGCTTCATTAGGACCGGAAGCAGCGCATCATCTGGCAGTCGGTTCAGAGACGATGGCCTTGCGTCTCGATAGGGAATGCGCAAATGCACTGGCAGTAGCGCAAATGCTGGAAGCTGATGAGCGTGTTGCAGCGGTGTATTATCCCGGCTTGAAATCGCATCCACAACACGCAATTTCGACGGAATTGTTCCGTGCCTACGGCAGCTTGTTCAGCTTCGAATTGAAGGATGGCATCGATTGCTTTGATTATCTGAACCGTCTGCAACTGGGCGTGTCTGCCAGCAATCTGGGTGATACCCGCACGCTGGTGATTCCGGTCGCGCACACCATTTTTTATGAAATGGGTGCGGAACGTCGTGCCAGCATGGGGATTGCAGAATCGCTGATTCGGGTCTCGATAGGTATCGAAGATACAGTCGATTTGGTAGAAGATTTCCGTCAAGCGTTGGACGTCGCTTGACGTTAATCTACGCTCGTTGTTAAGGCAATAAAGTCTTGGCAGCGAGCGCATCCAGTACTTTGGTACTTGGTTGCGGCACAAAATTCTGCAAGCGATATAGCAGTTCCGATGCATTCTTCTCATGCATCATCAATTCGGCTTGATTGGCTTTGACAAAACCTTGTGCGACCTGGTTTTGTAAGAAGGCGATCAGACCATCGTAGAAACCATCTACGTTCAAGACACCTATCGGTTTTTCATGAAAGCCGAGTTGTGACCAGGTGAGAATTTCGAATAGTTCTTCCAGCGTACCTATCCCGCCGGGCATCGCAACAAATCCATCCGACAGTTCCGCCATCATGGCTTTACGCTCATGCATGTCTTTAACAACGTGCAAATGGGTTAATTGCGTGTGTCCGACTTCCTTGTCCATCAAGGCTTGCGGGATCACACCGGTTGCTTCACCGCCCAAACGAAGTATTTCATTAGCGATGGTGCCCATCAAGCCGACATTGCCGCCGCCGTACACCAACGTGATTTGACGATCGACCATTTCTTTTGCCAGCGCGCGCGCAGCTTCGGCGTACACCGGTTTGGCTCCATAGGAAGAGCCACAATAAACACAAAGAGATTTCATTTTCGAAGCAAGGAGTAAGGAATGAGTATGTTGATGCTGTGGGGAGCGGGTTTGCGCCAGGCGCAAACCCTGCGGTACGAGAGATGAGCCAGGATTAAACGTTAAGCGGTTTTTACTGCAGCTTTGCGTGCAGTAGGTTTTTTCGCTGCGGCTTTCTTGGCCGGTGCTTTCTTAGCTGGCGCTTTTTTTGCTGCTGGTTTGGCCGCTACCTTTTTCGCGACGGCTTTCTTTGCCACCGTTTTCTTGGCTGCCACTTTTTTGCCTGCTGTCTTTTTCGTTGTCGGTTTTTTTGCTCCGACGGCTGCAGCACCTTTTTTGGTCAGTGTATCGATGCGCTTATGCAGTGCTTCCAGTTCTTTTTTTGTTGAGACACCAAAATGATTGAGGGAGTTGGCAACTGTGTTTTCGATCAGCTGCTCCAGTTTGTCCCATGAGCTGGACGCCTGTTTGCCTACGTTATTGCTGAGTTTGAGCAAACCATCTGAGACATCAGCCACTTTGTTTTCAGCCATTTTCCGCGTGCGCTTGTGCAGGCTGCTACCTTTCTTTGCCAGCTTGGCGAGTACTTTTTCGCCTTCTTGCTGCGTCTTGGCAAATGCTTCCAGACCGGCTTGCCAGATTTGCTGGGCTGATGCGTGTACGCCGTCAGTCAATTGTTTGCTGCCTGATTTAGTTGTTTTTTTCAGTTTCTTTACCATGTGACTTCTCCGCTTTTTGGTTAAACAAAAATGCCATGTCAGGCATGGCCCGTCGATCAAGATGAATACTGAAATTACAAGCAATTATAGTTGTAATAATCAACATACCACTTGGACTACAGTGAATGGACAAGATTCACATTTTTATTTATGACGAGGGGATGGAGATGAAGGCGAAGCGCGGAGCGGTGTGATGAAAGCACGCCAGCAATATAGCTGGCGTTGATGGCATTTCTTATGGAGTCTTGCTGACTTGGATCAGTTTGGTACCTGCGATCCGATCATGTAAAAACTGTCGACTTGGATGGATGTACGCGGCGAGGGACCAGGCGGCGACATTGGCAAGAACAATGGCAACCGCGGTCCACATTTTGGCGTCCAGTGCCCATGCGATTGCCAGCCCTGGCAAGAACCATAGCCAAGCAAGGAAATAACGTGCCACAGCGTGTTTAAAGCCCAATGGATAGCCATCTATCGTAACGAGGCGGATACGCCAGGTTTTCATTGGTAAGGTTTGGCCACTGTGTATCCAGAACCAGACGAAATAAGCACCTACTACAAAAAACAGCCAGTACTGCAAGGCATGCCGCAGATAGAGGGCATTGCGTTGTTGAAAAATCGTTGAGAACAATAAGCCGGCAATCGCCACGACGCCAAATAACAGCACACCTTCGTAAATCATGGTGGTCAAACGGCGTTTGATTGTAGGCGTATCTGAATTATTCAATTGCATTGCATGGAGTCAGAATCAAGGCGCAGGAGAAGGAGTCGGAGCAGGTGCTTGTATGGGCGTTGGTATAGGCAAAGACGGCTGAATCGCTTCTGCGCGCGGTAACGGTTGTTTTGTCGGTATCGGTTTTGATGGTGCTTTTACTTGCGCTTGCGCAGAATTCTTGCCGATAGGCGGGCGTGGTGGATTCACTATGCGTTTTTTAGGTGGCGAAGTTTCTGCCAACTGTTTTTTCTTTTCGTCAGAGAGTTGTTGGTACTCTTCCCATTGCTTGGTTCTTTGCTCGGCGTTGAGTTTTTTTGCCCGGTTATAGTTTTCGCGGGCAAGACGCCGTTGGTCAGGCGTCAGCTTGACCCATTCACGCATGCGTTCTTGCATGCGTTCCTGGTCGCTAGGCGACATGGTGGTGAATCTATTGGCCAGTTCCAGCCATTTTTCTCGGCGGAAGGAATCGAGCTTGTTCCAATCGCCAGCCAGTGGTGCCAGAGCGGTTTTTTGCGCAGGGCTTAACTTGTTCCAATCGGATTTATTGCCGCTGGTTTTGGTTGCCGGGATGGGTTTGGCAGTCGGTTTGGCTGGAGGCACAGCGACAGCCAGTGCCGGTGTGTGCACTGGTGGCGCAGGTGCGTCAGCCGGCATTGCCTGTATTGCACCACTGAATGCAAGAGACAAGACTGCTAGGGATGTAGCGATTTTCCCGAGATGAGGTATATCCAGGGGAAAAGTCCATACCTTCATGCCTATTTATCCCCTTTTGCTAGAAATGCATCAAAACCATGGTCCAGATAGGCGGACAGCGGCAAATCATCAGTTAATACTTCGGCATCGATGGAAGCGGAATCGATGATTTGTTGATGTTGTTCAAATTGATAGATACCTATCAAACCAAACACCAGGGCGGCCAGCGGTACGGCCAAGCCCATGCGGCCTAACCAGGCCCAGAGGTTGTTATGTGAGGACGTGCTGCTATGGCCAGCGAGCGCAGCCTGCGGCACGAATACGGTCGCCTTGGACTCTTGTTTTTTATGTGATAACGCTATCTTGCGCGCAGATGCCAGACGTTCGGCGGTTTTTGCCGATACATTGTTCGAGCTTTCGTCCAGCGCATGGCTCAATTTGTAAGCGAGATTCAGGTCTTTGGTGTTCATAAGTAGATTCCTTTGGCTTTCAGCGCCTGGGCCAGAGCGTGCGTCGCGCGAGAGCAGTGTGTTTTCACACTTCCTTCGGAGCATCCCATGATGGCGGCGGTTTCTGCCACGTTCAGATCCTGCCAATAACGCATCAGGAAGGCTTCTCGTTGACGTGAGGGGAGATTTTGTACTTCATGCTCGATAAATTCGAGTACTTGCTTGCGCTCCAGCTTGCCCAAACCGGTCTCGGCACCGTAGCTGCCTTCTTCCGCCTCTATCATGTCCATCGCATCGAAATTTTCCTGGTCTTCCTGCTTGTTGCCGAAGCTGGAGAACAGGCTGATCCATGAGGAGCGGACCTTTTCGCGGCGGAAATAATCGCGGATGGTGTTTTGCAAGATGCGCTGAAATAGCATGGGCAACTCAGCTGCCGGCTTGTCACCGTATTTTTCAGCGAGTTTGATCATGGCATCCTGGACTATATCCAGCGCCGATTCTTCTTTGCGAACTGCGTACACCGCCTGCTTGAAAGCGCGGCGTTCTACATCTTCAAGAAAATCCGAAAGTTCTTTATCAGTTGCCATTGGATGCAGCGCATTCGAGAGAACGCTGCCGAAGATGTTTCGGGATGAGATGTCTCAACAATTATTCGACGATCACGTTTGTAAACAGCAGGCATGCTAGCAAAAAAGCCTCGTTTGCGGGTACTTTTTGCGCAAAATCCTTGATTCCAAACAGCTTTTCTGGAATTTAGCTTGACCAGAATTGTGCAACGCAGTAACGTATCGTTCCCCTTACCATCTCAAAGGGTACCCATGGTCTTTTAGCATGTTGCGCATGATGCAGCTTTGTTAAGAGACGCGCTTCAAAAATTTGAAAGCTGTTTGCTCTAACCCGCGCCACAAGCGCGAGAAATTCGCATATTGCTGCAGAACCTCTGGCTGAACGAGTCGCGTTAAGCGTCTTTTTGAAACACATTCACAGATGTGTGACGAATTGGCGTGACCGCACAAAAAAGGAATGCCTAAGCACTGTCGCATTGAGCGGTTTTATCAGGAGAGAGCATCCGATCAATTTCCAATGGACCTTGAAAGGACGTTAGCATGACCTCAGACGCAAGTACTACCGCAGTTAACAGTAATAAAATCGGTGAAGAAATCACCGGCGCAGAAATCGTCGTACGTTGCCTGGCCGAAGAAGGTGTTGAACATGTGTTCGGCTATCCTGGTGGCGCAGTGCTGTATATCTACGACGCGATCTTCAGCCACAGCAAATTCCAGCACATCCTGGTACGCCACGAACAGGCTGCCGTGCATGCTGCTGACGCATATTCTCGTAGCTCCAATAAAGTCGGCGTTTGCCTTGTGACCTCAGGTCCAGGTGTAACCAATGCTGTCACTGGTTTGGCTACTGCGTATATGGACTCCATTCCTATGATCATCATTTCCGGTCAAGTGCCTTCGCACGCGATTGGTCTGGATGCGTTCCAGGAATGCGATACGGTCGGGATTACCCGTCCGTGTGTCAAACACAATTTCCTCGTCAAGGATGTCAAAGATCTTGCGGCGACGATGAAGAAGGCTTTCTACATCGCTACCACTGGTCGTCCAGGTCCGGTGTTGATCGACATCCCTAAAGACATCACGATGCACAAGTGCGTTTTCGAATATCCAAAAGAAGTCGAAATGCGCTCGTACAAACCTGTCGACAAAGGCCATTCCGGTCAAATCCGCAAAGCGGTGCAATTGTTGCTGCAAGCCGAACGTCCGATGATTTATACCGGCGGCGGCGTGATTTTGGCCAATGCATCCGAAGAGCTGAATCGTCTGGTCGACAAACTCGGTTACCCATGCACCAACACCTTGATGGGTTTGGGCGCATATAAAGCATCGAGCGACAAGTTTGTCGGTATGCCTGGTATGCACGGCACTTACGAAGCCAATATGGCTATGCAGCACTCCGACGTGATGATCGCGATCGGTGCGCGCTTCGATGACCGTGTGATCGGCAATCCAAAACATTTTTCGTCGAATCCACGCAAAATTATTCATATCGATATCGATCCATCGTCGATTTCGAAACGCGTCAAGGTTGATATTCCTATCGTTGGCAACGTCAAGGAAGTGCTGGTTGAATTGCTGGCACAACTGGATGCTGCCGAAGCCAAGCCGAACAGCGTTGCGCTGTCCGCATGGTGGAAGCAGATCAATGAATGGCGTGCGCGCGATTGCCTGAAGTTTGCCGATTCGACTGAAGTGATCAAGCCGCAATCAGTGATCCAGAAAGTCTGGGACATCACCAAAGGCGATGCCTTCATTACCTCGGACGTCGGTCAGCATCAAATGTGGGCGGCACAATACTATCCATTCGATAAACCACGTCGCTGGATCAATTCCGGTGGCTTGGGCACCATGGGCGTTGGCTTGCCGTACGCCATGGGCGTGCAGATGGCCAATCCGGATGCGACCGTTGCCTGTATCACTGGCGAAGCATCAATCCAGATGTGTATTCAAGAACTGGCGACTTGCAAGCAATATCACCTGACACCGAAAATCATTCTGCTGAACAATCGCTTCCTCGGTATGGTTCGTCAGTGGCAGCAGCTGGAATATGGTTCACGTTACTCCGAGTCGTATATGGATTCCTTGCCAGACTTTAACAAGCTGGTTGAGTCTTACGGTCACGTCGGTATGAAGATCGAAAATCCGGCTGATGTCGATGGCGCATTGAAAGAAGCGTTCGACATGAAAGACCGTTTGGTATTCATGAATTTCATTACGGATCAAACCGAAAACGTCTGGCCTATGGTCAAGGCGGGCAAGGGTTTGACTGATATGCTGTTGGGTTCGGAGGATCTGTGATGCGCCATATCGTTTCTGTTTTACTGGAAAATGAAGCGGGTGCCTTGTCGCGCGTAGTTGGTCTGTTCTCCGCGCGTGGTTACAACATTGAAACGTTGACCGTGGCCCCAACCGAAGATGCAACCTTGTCGCGGATGACGATTGTCACCAGCGGCTCGGACGATGTGATTGAGCAAATCACCAAGCATTTGAACCGTTTGATCGAAGTGGTGAAAGTAGTCGATCTGACCGAAGGTGCGTTTATCGAACGTGAGCTCATGCTCATCAAGATACGTGCAGTCGGCAAGGAACGTGAAGAGATGAAACGTACTGCGGATATCTTCCGCGGTCGCATCATTGACGTCACGGACAAGACTTACACCATCGAGTTGACCGGTAACAAAACCAAGCTCGACGCGTTTATCGATTCGATCGATCGCACGGCGATTCTGGAAACTGTCCGTACGGGCGGCTCCGGTATCGGTCGCGGCGAACGCATACTCAAAGTTTAAGTAGTTCATTCACACCAACAACATCAATTTAGGAACATCATGAAAGTTTTCTACGATAAAGATTGTGATCTGTCGCTGATCAAAGGTAAAAACGTTGCCATCATCGGTTACGGTTCGCAAGGTCACGCACACGCGCAAAACTTGAACGATTCTGGCGTCAAAGTGACAGTCGGTCTGCGTAAAGGTGGCGCTTCATGGGACAAAGTAGCGAAAGCCGGTCTGAACGTTGCTGAAGTCAACGATGCAGTTAAAGCAGCTGACGTCATCATGATCTTGCTGCCTGATGAAAACATCGCGCAGGTTTACAACGAAAACATCGCTCCACACGCAAAACAAGGTGCAGTGTTGGCATTCGCCCACGGCTTCAACGTGCATTACGGTCAAGTCGTGCCACGCGCTGACTTGGACGTGATCATGGTTGCTCCTAAAGCGCCAGGCCACACAGTGCGCGGTACTTACGCACAAGGCGGCGGCGTTCCTCACCTGATCGCTGTGTACCAGGACAAATCCGGCGTCGCACGCGACATCGCTTTGTCGTACTCAATGGCTAACGGCGGTGGCCGTGCCGGCATCATCGAAACCAACTTCCGTGAAGAAACAGAAACCGACTTGTTCGGCGAACAAGCTGTTCTGTGCGGTGGCGCGGTTGAACTGATCAAAGCTGGTTTCGAAACATTGACCGAAGCTGGTTACGCTCCGGAAATGGCTTACTTCGAATGCTTGCACGAACTGAAATTGATCGTCGATCTGATCTATGAAGGCGGCATCGCCAACATGAACTACTCGATCTCGAACAATGCAGAATACGGCGAATACGTCACCGGCCCACGCATCGTGACCGAAGACACCAAAAATGCAATGCGCCAATGCCTGAAAGACATTCAAACCGGCGAATACGCGAAGAGCTTCATCCTTGAAAACAAGGCTGGCGCACCTACGTTGATCTCCCGTCGTCGTTTGAATTCCGAGCATCAAATCGAACAAGTTGGCGCAAAACTGCGCGCTATGATGCCTTGGATCGCAAAAAACAAATTGGTCGACCAAACCAAGAACTAAGGTTTGTAAAGCCTAAGCTGAGCGCGACATGTGCTTGCAAGCACATGTCGCGCTCGAATTAAAAGCCACGCACTAGCGTGGCTTTTTTCGTTTATAGATGTTGTAATAAAGTGTGACGATTGCCATTCAGAAAGAACTTAGCAAATAAGCTTGCTGTCGAACTGCCAGCTTGCCTTTCTTTTACGTTTTTGGGAGATATCCAATGTCACGATTCAAAAATCTTTTCCTCGCTTTAAGCTGTGTTGCCGCGAGCGCGACATCTTTTGCACAAACACCTTTGCAAACCAGCGGCACCTTGGTGGTCGTTCCCGCTTACGGTGAAGTCAAACATCCGAATGACCAAGCGCAACTGACCTTGCTCGTTGAGGAGCAGGACAAGGACAAATCAGCCGCAGCTTCGCGCGTGAATCAAAAAATGAAGCAGGGCATGGACATCGTCAGAAAAGCAGATCCGCAAGCAGTTCTGACGACACGTGGCTATTACACCTATGCCGTTTATCCGGAAGATCAGCCACGTCAAAGCAACAAGGTACGTCAACCTACCAGCTGGCGCGTCGGCCAGTATCTGGAAGTAAAGACCACTAATCTGAGCGCCCTGCCAAAAACGGTCGCCACTGCACAAGGCGTATTGGCATTGAGCGGTCTGCAATTCGGTCTGACCGATGCCACTGCCAAAAAACTGGATGCACAACGTATCGATGCAACGTATAAAAACCTGACTGAGCGTATCGCGTCGATTGCACGTGCAATGGGCCGCAATCCTTCAGATGCGGTGCTGGATACGGTTGATTTCGAAGGTTCCGGCAATTATGCGCAGGAAGCTGCTGCACCAAAAATGATGATGCGTTCAGCGATGGCGGCAGATGCGGCTCCAGTTGAAGAACCTAGCTTTGAACCGGGCGAAACAACCTTGACCATGCGCGTCGTGGGAAAAGTCAAATTCCGTTAAAAGTCTGATGTCGTATTGAGGCGTATTTGCTTCAATACGGCACCGATGGTGTGCCGCAACATAAAATCTGTTCATACGCCGCTTGCTCATGCAGCGGCGTTGTCATTTCCGCCTCTGTTTTAGGCAAGATTTACGACATGTTTGCAAGCACTGCCTGCCGGTTGCATTGCCCGTCTGATACACTACGACTCCTGATCTTCCACCCACACAGCTACCTGAAAACGGGATTCGCATGTCAAGTTTCAATCGTCGAAAAGCGAAAAATAGCAAAGCCCCTTTTACCAAGGTCCGTCCGCTGGGAAGGCTTGCGCGCAGCAACCAAATCCTGCAGCAGGATTTAGGTGATACCACCATGCCGAGACCAACCTTGCGTCGGCGCGGTATCTATCTGTTACCGAATGCATTTACGACCGCCGGATTGTTTTGCGGGTTCTATGCCATCGTGATGGCGATGAGCCAAAAATTTGACTATGCAGCGATCGCGATTTTTGCCGCGATGGTGCTGGATGCAGTGGATGGCCGTGTAGCACGCCTGACGAATACACAGAGCGAATTCGGTGCGCAATACGATAGCCTGGCTGACATGGTTTCCTTCGGCGCTGCACCGGCCTTGGTGGTGTATGTCTGGGCCTTGCAAGACATGGGCAAGTTGGGCTGGTTAGCTGCATTTGTTTATTGCGCTGGCGGCGCCTTGCGACTGGCGCGTTTCAATACCAATATTGCTGTCGTCGATAAACGTTACTTTCAGGGTTTGCCTAGCCCGGCAGCAGCAGCTCTGGTTGCCGGTTTCATCTGGTTGATGCAGGATCTTGGTTTTGCCGGTCCTGATCTGAGCTGGATCGCATGGGGTATCACCTTGTATGCTGGCTTGACGATGGTGACGAATGTTCCCTTCTACAGCTTCAAGGACATCAATTTCCGTAAGTCGGTACCGTTCATAGGTATCTTCCTGATTGTTCTGGCTTTCGTGGCGATATCGAGCGATCCGCCTAAAGTGCTGTTCGGTTTGTTCGTGTTGTATGGCTTGTCAGGCTACTGTGTCTACTTCTGGCGCATGGCTAAAGGCAAGCCGGTGAGCAGCATCGTGCAAACAGAAATTGAGCCGCACGACGATCATTGATTACGTTGTATCTCTTCCGTGTTTTTGCTGCCGCGGAAGATTAGTAAAACGATTTAAACAGAGCAATTCCCAAGGAATAAAACATGTCTGCTAATCCATCAAACAAACTCATCATTTTCGACACGACTTTGCGTGACGGTGAACAATCGCCCGGCGCATCGATGACGAAGGATGAAAAAATCCGTATTGCCAGACAGCTCGAGCGTTTGAAGGTCGATATTATCGAAGCTGGTTTTGCGGCGGCTTCGCAAGGCGATTTCGAATCCATACATGCGATTTCCGGCATCATCAAGGACGCGACGATTTGTTCTCTGTCGCGCGCCAATGACAAGGATATTGCACGTGCGGCGGAAGCGCTGGCACCGGCTGAAAGAAAGCGTATTCATACTTTCCTCGCGACTTCTCCTTTGCACATGGAGAAGAAATTGCGCATGACGCCGGATCAGGTTTTTGAACAAGCCAAGATGGCGGTGCGTTACGCGCGTAACTTTACGGACGATGTTGAATTCAGCCCGGAAGACGGCAGCCGTTCGGATATAGACTTCCTGTGCCGCGTGATTGAAGCGGTCATCAAGGAAGGCGCAACCACGATCAACTTTGCCGATACGGTCGGTTATGGCGTGCCTGGTTTGTACGGCAATATGTTGAAGACCTTGCGTGAACGCATTCCGAACTCGGACAAGGCCGTATGGTCCGTGCACTGCCACAACGATCTCGGCATGGCGGTAGCGAATTCACTGGCTGGTGTGATGATAGGTGGTGCACGTCAGGTCGAATGCACGATCAACGGTTTGGGCGAACGTGCGGGTAACACCGCGCTGGAAGAAATCGTCATGGCCGTACGCACCCGCAAGGATCACTTCAATCTGGAAGTTGGTATCGATACCACGCAGATCGTGCCGACATCCAAACTGGTATCGCAGATCACAGGTTTTGCAGTACAGCCGAATAAATCGGTGGTTGGTGCGAATGCATTTGCACATGCTTCCGGCATTCATCAGGATGGCGTGCTGAAAGCGCGTGATACCTATGAAATCATGCGTGCGGAAGATGTGGGCTGGGCGACCAACAAGATAGTGTTGGGCAAATTGTCCGGTCGTAATGCATTCAAGCAACGTCTGGACGAGCTGGGTATCACCTTGGATTCCGGTGCAGACATGGATGCCGCTTTTGTGCGCTTCAAGGAATTGGCTGATCGCAAATCAGATATTTTCGATGAAGACATCATGGCCTTGGTGTCCGATGAACAGCATTCGCATGAAAAGGAATACTACAGCTTCGTATCCTTGTCGCAGCAATCAGCAACCGGCGTTAAGCCTGCGGCGAATGTCGTCTTTACAGTAGATGGTAAAGAAGAGAGCTGCAAAGGCGAGGGCAATGGTCCTGTCGATGCTATCGTGAACGCGATTGAATCCAAAGTCGCCAGCGGTGCTGAATTGCTCTTGTTTTCAGTCAATGCCATTACTACGGGCACCGAGTCACAAGGTGAAGTAACGATGCGTTTGTCTAAAGCTGGACGTATCGTGAATGGCGTTGGTGCGGATCTGGATATCGTGGTTGCATCGGCTAAAGCCTATATTTCTGCATTGAATAAACTGCACTCGAAAATCGAGAAATTGAATCCTCAGTTGTAATTGCTGCGATTCGTTTCAAGTTAAAAAGGCCTTGCTGAGAAGCAAGGCCTTTTTGTTTGTGTGCTCGTTAACCAGTATTGGTGCAGGAGAATAAGTTGGTTGATTAAGTGAGAAAGCGTACAGACTGCAAGCTAAAGGCACCCATATAGTCAGCCCTTCTTATCGCAATAAGCGTAATCAATCCGGGCTGGATTTGTAAATGGAGGCTATATGAGTCATGCAAATAATTCGCATATCTTCCATCTTCTCCTGGCGGCCGTTATGCTCGTTCTATTTACCACAATGGCAGCGGTAGCCATTGTGGCCTGGATTCCTGTTCTGCCTGAAGCGATTGCCGCCGATATCGGGCGGAGCCAGGATTTATCGCAATACATGTTCTTGCATGAGTCATGGCATTACAGTGCGCGATTGCCAGATCAGCTCGCTCTTGCCTACTGCGTAAAATGAGAATCAGATAGCTTGCATGCCATGGATATTGGGATTTGGTATTGAGCCAGGATTTGCTTGCAGAACTTCGGCTGCATGGATGGCGGCCATGAACTGTTCTGAGCCTACAGGACGTCCCATGAAATAGCCTTGCAGGGTGTCACATCCCAGTGTGGTCAGATATTCCTGCTGCTTCCCAGTCTCTACACCTTCCGCAACGATGCGCAGATTGAGTGATCGGCCTAATGCAACGATGGCAGAAACGATGGAGGCATCATCTGTTCCATGTGCGAGATCACTGATGAAACCGCGATCAATCTTCAACTCGGTTGCCGGCAAACGCTTCAGGTACAGCAGGCTGGAATAACCAGTGCCGAAATCGTCGATGGAAATTTCGACACCCAAGCTAACCAGCTTCTCCAGAATCGTCAGACTGGCTTCTACATTGTGCATGGCTGTTGATTCTGTTACTTCCAGCATCAGGCAAGTGGCGGGCAAGTTGTTGCGCTTCAAGGTCGTCTGTACGAGCTCAATCAAATTGTCGTTGCTGAACTGCACGGACGATAAATTAACTGCGATCTTCCAGTGCTTATAGCCTTGGTCATACCATGTGCGCATTTGGCGACAAGCTTCATCCAGCACCCATTCGCCGATCGGCACAATCAATCCGGTTTTTTCAGCCAGACTGATAAAGTCGCCGGGCGCAATCATGCCGCGCACCGGATGCTGCCAACGCAGCAGTGCTTCTGCACCAATGACCAGACCGTCAGACGTATTGAACTTGGGTTGGTAGTGCAGACAGAATTCCTTGTGCTCCAATGCTGCGCGCAAATCCTGTATCAATTGCAGTTGATTATGCGCATTGGTATTCATCGACGTTTCAAAAAAATGATAGCCGTTTCGTCCCGTGCTTTTAGTGTGGTACATGGCCGCATCTGCGTGTATGAGCAGATCGTGGCGCGTCTTGCCATCTTCCGGATAAACCGCAATGCCGATGCTGGCTGATATGCCCAGATTGTATTGAGAGATCTGGAAAGGCTGGTTGAGCATGCCGCACAATTTGTCTGCGACTGAAGCAGCATCTTCTGGCTCGCTCACTTCAATCAGCATGACGAACTCATCGCCACCTAAACGAGCAGCCGTATCTTGCGCTCTGATGCTATTGCGTATGCGTTGTGCGACGTCAACCAGTAACAGATCGCCTATGTGATGCCCAAGCGAATCATTGATAGCCTTGAATCCATCGAGATCGATAAACATCACGGCAAAGCGACCTTGCTCGCGCACGGCTTTGTGCAACATTTGATCCAGTCGGTCTTCCAGCAGAGTGCGGTTCGGTAATTTGGTCAGATTGTCTTGCAATGCCTGCTTGGTCAATTCCTGATTGGCCAGAGCCAGTGACTTGACCAATTTTCCTGTTTGCGATTCCAGTCGAGCATCGAGGACAGAGGTCAGCAAAGCAATCGCCAGTACCGCCAGCGTCACGACTATCACGACTATTGCCAGCCAGCCAGGGCCGACGCCTTCTCTAGCTGCGCTACAAATGCTGCCGATAGGGAAGTTTGCTGCAGCCATGCCGGTGTAGTGCATGCCGATGATGGCAATACCCATGACAATTGCAGCCATTGCACGTGAACGTTTGACGTGCGGTGTATTTCGGCGCAGCAGGAATGCAATCCACAAGGCAGCACCAGAAGCAGTAATGGCGATGACGACTGACAAAGTAAAAAGCAGCGGGTCGTATTCGATGCCAGGTTCCATCTGCATCGCAGCCATGCCGGTGTAGTGCATGGATGCAATGGCAATACCCATCAATATGGCGCTGCCCGCCAATTGCGTTATTGGGAGTTGGGGTTGGCTGATGCGCCATAAGGCAAATCCAGAAGCAACGATGGCAATCAGCAGCGACAGAAAGGTGATGCCGAGATCGTATCCAAGCGGGATGGGAAGATTGAACGACAGCATGCCGATGAAATGCATGGACCAAATGCCTATGCCCATCGCAGTCGCACCGCCGGCGAGCCACCAGGTGGCACTTTTTTCGGACGTAGAATTGATTCTTCCTGCCATATCCAGTGCGGTATATGAGGCGAGGATGGCGACCAGTATCGAAATCGAGACTAGTAATGAATCGTAATGTGCGGTCAGCATAAAAAGGCTTTATTTATTTAATCAGGCAGACTGTTTTGATGCGATATTTGCAAGGTTTCTTAATGTGTCATTCAGCATGACTCTTTGCTGAGGAGCTCAACAGTCACCGCACTATGTTCATTTGGCTAATGAATCTTGAATTGGTATTTCGATCATTCTTGTCGTCTTGAAGGCAAGAATATTGGTGCTGGCAATGCTTCTTAATCAATTGCCCAGACTACACAATGCTTGGCAGCATTGTACCTTGCCGAACAGAAACCTGAATTTTCAGGTGTCAAAACTTCATTGTCCTGAATGAAATTGATATGAAGCTGAGAATAACTGACATGGCTTGAATACATCGGCGTTAATGTGCGTTGCCGAACAGAGTCATGCGCGGCTTTCCTTCATATTCTCAAATTCGCACCTGCCTCATACCGAATATTTCGGTGTTCCCGATGAAGAAAATATTTCTACAACTGGATGGATTGGTGACGTCAATTTGCTGTCGAAATAAGGCTGGACAGAACCTTCTACGGCTCTTGTGAAGAAAACATGAGGGTTGGGCGTGATGTTTTCTGAAAGGAATGATGATGAAAGATGATGTAATTTCAACTCTCAACGATCTAATCGAGACATGTAAAGACGGTGAAGAGGGCTTTAAAACCTGCGCGGAAGATATTGGTGACAGTCAATTGAAGCAGTCATTTCTAACGCTTGCAGCTGGTTGTAGTGCCGCTGGCCAGGAACTGAAGACATTGGTGACTGCGCGCGGTGGCAATCTTGAAACAAAAAGCAATCTAGGCGGTACTTTGCATCGCCGCTGGATAGATATCAAATCATCGTTGATGGGTAAAGACGATGAAACCATTATGAATGAATGCGAACGTGGCGAAGATGTGGCTCTCAAGAGTTATCGCCGCGCGCTGGAGAAGGATTTGCCGCTTGATGTACGCACTGTGGTCGAGCGTCAGTATCAAGGTGTTATTCAAAATCATGAAGTGATGAAAAATTTGCGTGATCGCATACACGTAACAGTGACGTAATCGTCTTGTGTAGGTGAGGCGAGGTGTTATCGCAGGGAATACTCAGATCGAATTCAATTCAATTTTTAGGAGCCGAACATGGAGTCGAAAGTAGATAGTGTTAATCATGACTTGAAAACCTTGTCCAAGGACGCAAAGGAATTGGCACATGAGGCTAAGGAACTAGCGCTTCATAAATCGGGTGAGATGAGTAAGAAATACGTCGAATTTCTTGACTCTGCATTGACCAAGGCAAAAGAGATGCCTTCCGTTGCAGCGAAAAAGACCAAGGAAGTCGCTGTCACGACTGACGATTTTGTAAATCAAAATCCATGGCGTGCTGTGACCATATCGGCTGGTCTTGGTCTAGTCTTGGGTTTTTTGTTTTCCAGAAAATAAATGGACGCGTGAATCGTCCGAATCTGGTTCGATGTAACGATCATCCTGTACAGAAGCATGCGATTACGCTGCCTTCGTACAGGATTTTTTATGGGCGCTGGTTTTTCTAGTCGGCTGCAGGTGGGTAAAACGATTTCTTGGTATTGACTGTACTGCTTTGCACGTAGCCTATGCCTACGCTTTTCAGCTTGTTCAGAGTCGCTTCATCATCAACGTTGGGTGCGATGGTTTTGATACCCATCACATTACTAATGTGTTGTATCGCTTCTATCTTGGCAAAATCGACCGGGTCACTTTCCATACCTTTGATGTAGCTGCCATCAATCTTCAGGAAGTCCACATCGAGATGTTTGAGATAGGCGAATGAGGACATGCCGCTACCGAAATCATCCAATGCAAAGCGGCAACCAAGCGGTTTCAATGTATCGATAAAACTCAACGCACGGGTTAGATTGGTGATGGCCGTTGTTTCTGCCATCGCAAAACAAATCGAGTCATAAGGCAGAGCGAAATGTATGAATTGTTCGCGTACAAAGTCGACGAAGCTCTCATCGTCGAGTGAGGTGCCGGATATTTTGATCAGAAGAACATGCAGGCTAGTGCCGTCTGATTTCAATACTGCAGCCGCTTGTCGTGCAAACACGGTGCGTATCACCCAGCGATCGATGGTCGGCATGAAGTGATAGCGTTCCGCCGCTGGAATGAAAGCCGAAGTTGGAATCAACTTGCCGGAATCGTCAGCCATATAGAGACGCAATTCGTCAAAGAAGAAATCTTTCTTGCCAGGACGGATGTTGACGATCTCGTGTGAGAACAGGCGGAAGCTGTCGTTTTCAAATGCTTTTTGAATACGCTCATTCCATTTTATTTCGCCTTGCTTGACTGCTGGCTGATGATCTTCTGCGCGGTAGATATGGACGCGATTACGGCCGGTATCTTTTGCGACATAACATGCCGTATCAGCAGCACTGAGCAAGTCAGGCAAGGATAGTGCATTGCTGTTGAAATTGACCAAGCCGATGCTGACGCCAATAGGGAAGATTTTGTCTTGCCAGACAAAATGGAAATCACAAATTGTTTGACGCAATTTTTCGGCAATACGGACTGCTGATTCGGGCGTGCAATTCTCAAGGAAGGCGCCGAACTCATCGCCACCCAGACGCGCTAGCGTATCGCTGTCACGTACTAGTGGTTGCAACAATGCGGTGATTTGTCGCAGCAATTCATCGCCGGAACTATGGCCGCAGGTATCGTTGACGATCTTGAATTGATCCAGATCCATATACAGCAGCGCATGTTGTTTGGTTTGACGCCCCAGAGTATCAATCGCTACTTCCAAACGCCGTTCGAATTCACGGCGATTAAACAGGCCGGTCAAAGGATCGTGTGCAGCTTGGTGCGATAGCTGGATAGCAAGCTTGCGCGAATCGCTGACATCGTGGAAAACCAGGACGACGCCTATGATTTCGCCTTCGCGATTGCGTATCGGTGCGGCAGAATCTTCAACTGCATATTCAATACCGTTGCGGCTGAGTAGAACAGTGTCTTTAATCAATTCCACATTGCTTTGCTGTTCGAATACCAGTTCCACTGGATTCGGCACTGGTTCGCGCGTGTGGCCGTTGATGATCTTGAAGACGCGTGTGGATGGCAAGCCTTCTGCCTCAGCTTTGGTCCAGCCGGTCAGTGATTCGGCGACCGGATTCATGTATTCGATATTGCCTAAATTGTCGGTGGTGATAACCGCATCGGCAATCGATTCCAATGTGACTTGCGCACGTTCTTTCTCTGCAAACAGAATGGCTTTTGATTGCTCACGTTCTGTTTCATGCTGTTGCAGCGATATCACCATGCTGTCGAATGCTTGCGCTAATTGGCTGATCTCTTCCTTGCCGTATTTGATGCCGGTGCGTGCCTGCAGATTGCCTGCTGCGATCTGATCTGCGGTGCGGACTAGAGCTTTAACTCGACGCAAGATGATGACGTCACCGACAAACCAGGCAGCCAATAGTGCGAGTAGTGCAATGATGGCCAACGTAATCAGTTCCATCATCTGCAAATGGTTCGCAGGTGCGACGATATCGTCGATAGGTATACCTATGCTGACCTTGAAGTTGGAAATATTGTTGGTGCCAACGGGAGCGAAGGCATGTAGTCGCGTAATGCCGTCAGAGTCGGTGAGGGCAGAGGTGCCGAAACCAACTTTGATCATCACGTCGAATAACGTTTGTGGTGTGCGCGTTCCTATCCATTGTTCGGGATTAGGCCGTCTTGCGATGATGGTGCCATTGCTGTCGGCAGTGACCAACACGGCGCCGGCTGGCAATTCGATATCGCTGACAAATCGATCCAGCACACTCAAATCGAGGGCGGCAAAGATGACGGATTGCACTTCGCCAGCGTTATTAAAAATTGGATAAGTCAGATTGATGGTGTGCTTGCGAGCCGTACGACCGAGGACGTAATCACCGGCGGAGAATGTGCGATTACGAACTGCGCGTTGGAAATGCGGACGATCGCCCAGATTGATTTTTTCGGTGAGTGGCAGGGCGCTGCAGCTAACGTCGCCATTCAATTGAATCAGGCCGAAATTGACGTAGCCCTCATTCTTTTTAAGGATGGTTTCGAGAAACTGGCTGCAAGCCTTGGAGCTGCCACGCAGCTCAGGCACGACGGACAGCACGGTGAGTAATTGTCGGGCACCTTCAATTGAGCGAGCTTCGCTGGTAGCTGCTAATTGTGTCAATTGCTGGAGGTTGTCTTCTGCCATGCGAACGGCTTGCTGGCGTTCCTTCCATGCGCCATATACGGTCAAGATGACGGGCGGCACAATGGCGAGCAATACCAAGACCAGCAAGCGCACACGCAAGCTGTCGAAGTTGAACTGGGAAGGAAATATTTTTTTCAATGCATGATCTTTTCAAATGGCGACGAAATGCGAGTGGCGCTGAAAAAATACTGGCTGATGATGTTTTTCAGCTGCCGCTTGATGCGTGGCGATGCAAGGTCTGCTGATTGTGTTTCCCAATTAATCAGACCGTAACGGCTAGTAGTAGCTTCCGTCAAGCGGGTCATGCATATTTTGAATCCGTCGGGTTTCAATTTCTCAGACTGCGCTTCGCATCTTCTTGATCGTATAGTCTTTGACTTCCTTGGTCGGCTTGACGAGTTTGACGATGGCCAGCGTGCAATTGTCTGCCTTGCTGCCGGCTGCACGTTTACGTGCGTTGGCGATCAACATTTCAGATGCCTTGCGAGGGGTGTTCATCGCAATGGCAGCACCTAATTCCGCATCGCTGAAGTATTGCCACAGTCCGTCGGTACAGAGGAGGAAGGAATCACCAACTTTCAAGCCGTCACGTCTGTTCATACTGAGCTTGAATTCATTCGTGCTGCTGCCCAAAACGTTGACTAAGAGATTGGCCAGCAAAGGATCTTTCGCCTTTTCTTCGTCCAGCTTGTTTTCAGTCTTTAATTGTTCGCGGTATGTATGGTCTATGGTGCGCTTGCCGCAGTTTGGTCCATCGAAGTAATAGAGGCGAGAATCGCCCGCATGGGCCCAGATTGCACTGTTTTGTGGCGTGATGATGAGCAGGACGACTGTACTATGCGGCTTCTTGTCGGACGACATCGCTGACAGCTTGATGACGGTATCGGCTTCTTGCGCGATAGTCTGCAGTATGCCTTCTACGGTATCGGTGAGCGGGGAAAAACGCTCGAAAATCTGTTGCGCGCTACGCACAACTTGCTCTGCCGCTAACGCACCACCGGATAAACCGCCCATGCCGTCGGCAATGACGGCTAACATATAGCCAGGTGCTTTGGGTGCGCCGAACAATGCGGTTCTATCTTGTTGTTCTTCGCGGTCACCGATATGCTGACCTGTTCCTGCTTGTATCTCGTATTGGCGCATGCGTCTTAGTGGATTAAACTTGCGGGTAGGAATCGTTGCGTTTGATTATTGCATGCACAGTCCGCAGGAAGTTAAATGAGAACCTTTAAAATTGTAAGAATTTTTTACAATTGGGTTTCGGCAGAATAAGTGGCATTAACTCAATAAATTCGATGGTGTCTTTGTGCTGAAGGGCGATCAGCATTTTTTGTGAATACTTTGCTTTATCTCGCTATGTAATTGGCTTACTCCATCGATAAAGATGACAATATGACTATGAACTCTCAGCACGATATTCTTTACCAACGTATTGTCGAACTGGAAGTCGAGCATCGGGATCTGGATGCCGTGATCGAAACCTTGATTCATGATGGACGTCATGAGGAGTTACAATTGCGCCGTTTGAAAAAACGGAAATTGCAGCTGAAGGACAATATCACCTTGCTTAAAATGCAATTAATTCCGGATATCCCTGCATAAACGCATTCCCTCACTATGCAGACCTTGTTCTGCATAGATTTCTCTACCCTAACGCCTACTCCAAGATAGTTATTTTGATCGACGAACCTTCTGCATTGCCTGTACCCGCCACACACGATGCCGAGATCGATCAGCTGTTTGGTGTTAATAGCCCCTTAGGTCATGCGGTGGGTGGTTTTCGTCCGCGGCAATCGCAGACCGAGATGGCGAAGGCGATTGCCAATGCCATCGTTAATCAAAATACCCTGATCGCAGAAGCCGGCACCGGCACCGGCAAAACCTTTGCCTATCTGGTGCCAGCGTTGCTATGGGGCGGCAAGGTGATTGTTTCGACCGGTACCAAAAACTTGCAGGATCAGCTTTACTTGCGCGATATCCCTAGTGTACGTAAAGCCTTGAACGCACCGGTTTCTGTCGCCTTGCTGAAAGGGCGCGCGAATTACGTTTGCCACTTTCATCTTGAGCGTACGCTGCAAAATGGTCGTCTAACGTCGCGTGATGATGTAGGTTATTTGCGTGAAATTTCACGCTTCATGAAAACCACAAGTTCAGGCGACAAGGCTGAACTATCGAAAGTCCCGGAAACTGCTTTGGTGTGGAATCTGGTTACCTCGACCCGCGATACCTGTATGGGCGCAGAGTGTCAGTATTACCAAGATTGCTTTGTGATGAAGGCGCGTAAGGAAGCGCAGCAGGCCGATGTCGTCGTCGTCAATCATCATCTGTTCTTTGCCGACGTGGCATTGAAGGATACCGGCGTAGCCGAGTTGCTGCCTTCTGCCAATACGATTATTTTCGATGAGGCGCATCAGCTGCCGGAGACCGCAACGCTGTTTTTTGGCGAGACGATTTCGACCTCGCAAGTGCTGGAACTGTGCCGTGATGTGCTGGCAGAAGGTTTGTCGCATGCGCGCGATGGTGCGGACTGGGCTGGCACGGTGACGCCGGTGGAACGCGCAGCGCGTGATTTACGCCTGACTTTCCCGCAAGATATCGTACGTCTGTCGGTAAGTCAGATCGCACCTTCCAGCGCGTTCTTCCCAGCATTGGAAACCTTGAAGGAAGAGTTAGACAGCATGATTTCGGTTTTGCAAAAGCAAGCCGAGCGTGCCGAGACTATCGAACAATGCCGTGTACGTGCCATTGAGCTGGCGACGCGGCTGGATGCATGGAATAAACCGACAACCGCGGAAGTGATCATTGGACAGGAGAGTGTGCTGTGGGTTGAAGCTTTCTCTTCTTCTCTGCAATTACATCAAACACCACTCTCGATTGCGCCGATCTTCAACAAGCAGCGCGAAGGCGTACCGCGTACCTGGATTTTCACTTCAGCCACATTGGCGGTGAAAAACGACTTCAATCATTACAGTGCACAAATGGGTTTGTGGAACGAACCTGCTCATTCGTGGCCGAGTCCGTTTGAATATGGCGAACAAGGTTTGCTGTATGTGCCGACCAGCTTGCCGCAACCGAACTCACCCGACTACACCGATGCCGTGATCGATGCCGCCTTGCCCGTGATTGAAGCTGCTGGCGGTGGTGCGTTCTTGTTGTGTACAACGATACGTGCGGTGAATCGTGCCGCTGAGCGTTTGCGTGAAGAATTCGAACGTCGCAAATTGCCGTTTCCGCTCATGGTGCAAGGCGAAGCCGGGCGTACTGAATTGCTGGATCGCTTCCGTGCCGCCGGTAATGCCGTACTGATTGGTAGCCAGAGCTTCTGGGAAGGTGTCGACGTACGTGGCGATGCGCTTTCTGTCGTGATTATCGACAAATTGCCATTTTCACCACCGGACGATCCGGTGTTAGCCGCGCGTATCGAGGCGCTGGAACGCAAGGGCATGAACGGTTTTATGCATCATCAATTACCGGCGGCAATCATCAATCTGAAGCAGGGTGCAGGACGCCTGATTCGAGATGAAAGAGATAAGGGCGTGTTGATGATTTGTGATCCACGCCTGATTTCCAAGCCTTATGGCAAACGGATTTGGCAAAGTCTGCCGCCATTCAAGAGAACGCGCGAACTCAATGTGGTGCAAGAGTTTTTTGCGTCGATTGACGCCGAGGCTAGCGCAGAAAAATAGAAATTCCGCAGCGTCTTACCTCTCAAAAGATGAGAAGTCGAGCATGTTGCTGGGACAGATATTTATCTTGCGTAGCATGCAAGCTTATTCAGCAGGCGGTCTTGCTTCAGGTAAAATTCATCCATGAAAATCCTTATCAGTAACGATGACGGCTACCTGGCACCTGGGTTGATTGCCCTCGCCGATGCGATGGCAGCTATCGCCGACATCGTTGTCGTGGCACCAGACAGCAATCGTTCCGGCAGTTCCAATTCCCTCACACTTGATCGCCCGCTTTCTGTCTATCAGGCATCGAACGGGTTTTATTTCATCAACGGCACGCCATCCGACTGCGTGCACATCGCATTGACCGGGATCATGTCATCGCCACCTGACTTGATTGTTTCTGGTATTAATCAGGGACAAAACATGGGCGACGACACACTGTATTCCGGTACGGTGGCAGCGGCGACTGAAGGCTTTTTGTTCGGTATCCCGTCGATTGCGTTTTCCCAAGTCAATAAAGGCTGGGCAGAGATCGATGCTGCGGCGCGTGTCGCACGCGATATTGTTGAACGACGTTTGGAGTCGTTTTCCAAGCATTTTCTGCTCAACGTCAATATTCCCAACTTGCCTTACGAGCAACTGAAGCCGCCGGTGGCGACCCGGCTTGGCAAGCGCCACCAATCGGAAGCCGTGATCAAGACACAAGATCCACACGGACGCGAGATATTCTGGATAGGCCCATGTGGCGGACAAAAGGATGCGGGCGAAGGAACTGATTTTCACGCGACAGCACTAGGTCATGTATCGATTACGCCATTGCAGATCGATTTGACGCATACCGCACAATTGGAAGCCTTGAAGAAGGTTTTGGCATGACCGATAAAAGCAAGCGCTTCCCGCTTTCACTCTCCTCCATTGCAGAGAAGTCACCTCGTAACGGTACACGAAGCGAGGTAAGTCGTACTGCCAGCACTACTTCAGGCAGAGTCGCAACACCGCAAACGGCAACACTGAATGCCTCGCAACATGGCAAACGTCCGGTGACACCTACGCGGGCCGTTGATGCGCCGCGCAAGGCTGGCACTACGCCAGTTCCAGCGGACAGGCCAACGCCACTGGCATCGGAAGCTGTGCGCAAGGCGATGGTGGCACGCGTAGCGAAGCAGGGTGTGAAGGACAGTAAAGTGCTGGCGGCGATGGAGGCTGTGCAACGACATTTATTCATGGAACCGGCGCTGGCAAGTCAGGCTTATATCGATGCTTCGTTGCCAATTGGTTATCATCAGACGATTTCGCAGCCCTATATTGTCGCGAGAATGATTGAAGTGATGCGGAACAATAGTAACGGTGGCGTACTCAATCACGTGCTGGAAATCGGTACCGGTTGCGGTTATCAGGCTGCCGTGCTGTCCTTGGTTGCCAAGGAAGTGTATTCAATCGAACGCATCAAGGGTTTGCATGAGTTGGCGAAATCCAACTTGCGGCCTATGCGTGTGGCAAATATCCGCTTGCATTACGGAGATGGTATGCTTGGTCTGCCCCAAGCAGCACCGTTTGATGGCATCATTTTGGCTGCGGCTGGACTCGAAGTGCCGCAGGCTTTATTGGAACAAATGACTATAGGTGGGCGTTTGGTCGCCCCGGTTGGCGAGCGTCATCAGGTTTTGCAACTGATAGAACGCGTCAGCAAATTTGAATGGAAGAGTTCGACGCTGGAGGATTGCCATTTTGTGCCGCTCCGTCCAGGTACCGTAACTTAATCTCCAACTCACGAACATCGCTAAAGAACAATTGAACGTAATGAGAATGAAAAAAATTCGACAGATATTTTTGATATCGCTGGTCGGTTTGCTCACCGCCTGCAGCACAACACACAATTCCGCTCCTGTCAGCGAACGCAGGATAGGTGGTGCTACTTCTTCCAAAGCAGTTGCTGAAGATCGTACGACTTACACAGTGAAGAAGGGCGATACGCTATATCGTATCGCGCTGGATTTCGGTCAAAGTTACAGTGAAATTGTTGCCTGGAATAATCTTGCCAACCCAAACGATATCAAGGTAGGGCAAGTCTTGCGTGTAGCTCCACCTGATGCAGCTTCCGCCCGTAGCGGTGGTGCGCAAACCGGTGCTGTGGCTGTGTCCTCCGGCGTAGAAAGCCGGCCGCTGTCAGCACTCGCCGCTAGCACAGCAAGCAATAAAAACACCCCTCGTGGAGAGAAGCGTCCTTACTCCGATAGCACTTTGGCAGAATTGCAGAAACCAGAAGGTGCTGTAGCGGCAGCGCCAGCAACTGCGCCAAAGGCAGCAACGCCTGCTGAAAAAACGGTAGATGCTGCGCCTGCTGCGGTAGATGATGACAGCGTTGCCTGGATGTGGCCGGCAGAAGGCAAGGTCATTGCTACTTTTGATGACGGCAAAAAAGGGATCGATATTGCGGGCAAGTCCGGGCAGGCGGTGATGGCTGCCGGTGCAGGTAAAGTCATGTACGCAGGTAGCGGCATACGCGGTTATGGCAATCTGGTCATCGTCAAGCACACGAGTAACTTGTTGTCCGCATATGCGCATAACAAAGCGATACTCGTGAAAGAAGGCCAGAACGTCACTAAAGGACAAAAGATCGCGGAAATGGGTGATTCCGATTCCGATGCGGTGAAGCTGCATTTCGAAATTCGCCAGCAAGGCAAACCTGTAGATCCATCCAAATTTCTACCTAACCGCTAATGACACGCAACCGCGACGCACAGGCAGAAGACGAGGAGAACTCGGACGCACTGCCTACTGATCTCTCGCTGCAGCCGGACGATGCGGACAAATCCGATATCGACGACGAGGATAGTGACGTTGTCGAGTTGGCTGAGCGCGCTGCACCGATTGAAGTCGCCGGCATTGATGAATTAAAGAAGGTTCTGGCGACGGAGTTATCGACCGATGCGACGCAGCATTATTTGAATCAAATCGGCGCGCGCCCATTATTGACGGTTGCGGAAGAAGTGCATTTCGCAACCTTGGCCAAGCAAGGTAATTTTGCCGCACGCCAAAAAATGATTGAACACAATCTGCGTCTGGTTGTATCGATCGCCAAGCACTACATCAATCGGGGTGTCATCCTGCTCGATTTGATCGAAGAAGGTAATCTCGGTTTGATGCGTGCCATCGATAAGTTTGAACCGGAGCGTGGTTTTCGCTTCTCGACTTATGCGACATGGTGGATACGTCAAAGCATAGAGCGTGCGATCATGAATCAGGCCCGTACTGTACGTTTGCCGGTACATGTCGTGCGTGAGCTGAATCAAACTCTGCGCGCCAAGTTTCACTTGGAAGCGCAGCATCACGATGGCAAGGATGCGACTGCAGAAGATATTGCACATCTGGTTGATCGCAGTGTTGAGGATGTGCAGGATATTCTTGCCTTGTCCGAGCATGCAACGTCATTGGATGCGCCGCTGGATGGTGATCCACAATCAAGCTTGATGGATTTATTGCAGGGCGATCATGCGAATGATCCCGACACACTGGCTGAGCATCATGAAATGACAGTCTTGGTGCGTGACTGGCTGGACAAGCTGCCCGATAAGCAGCGTTTGGTAATTACTCGCCGCTTTGGTCTGGATAACGATGATCCCGCGACGCTGGAAGCGCTGGCGGCAGAAATGCATGTCACGCGTGAGCGGGTTAGACAGATTCAGCAAGAAGCCTTGGTGAAGTTGAAACGTTCACTAATGCGAACCGGCGTCGGCAAAGATTCATTGTTATAGACATTAGACAGGATAGGCGTTTGTCATCCTTTGCGATGTCGGCAATGTAGTTTGCTATCATTCGTCCTTCCGGAAATAGTTCACACTTCTTATCTCATTAAACACAAGCCGATCTTCGGCTTGATTATCTGATTCAATCCCTATGCAGCAAACCATTATTGATATCGAATCCCTCGACATGGAAGCACGCGGTGTCGGCCATCTGAAAAATGAAGATGGCACACCAGGCAAAGTTGTTTTTGTCGAAGGCGCATTGCCGAAAGAGCGCGTTGTTTATTCTTCCTATCGCAAGAAAGCGAATTGGGAAGCCGCCAAAATGATGGTCTTGCTGAAAGAATCATCGCTGCGCACCAAGCCGAAATGTGCGTACTTCGGCATTTGTGGTGGTTGTTCCATGCAGCATCTGGAGCCAACGGCACAGGTCGCGTTGAAGCAGCGCATACTTGAAGATAATCTGAAGCATATCGGCAAGGTAAAAGCTGAAACCATGTTGCGGCCGATACACGGGCCGACTTGGGGTTACCGCTATCGTGCACGGATATCGGTGCGTAATGTGCCGAAAAAAGGTGGCGTACTGGTTGGCTTTCATGAGCGGAAATCATCCTTCATTACCGACATGAAGACTTGCGAAATCCTGCCTGCAAATGTGTCGGAGATGCTGGTACCTTTGCGTCACTTGATCGCTTCGCTCTCTATCATCGATCATTTGCCACAAATTGAATTGGCCATTGGGCAAGGCGAAGAAGTGAAAGTGACGGCGATGGTGTTGCGCATCATGACTGAGTTATCGGCAGAGGACGAGGTCAAGCTGAAGTCGTTTGCCGATGAATATCAGGTGCAATGGTGGTTGCAGCCGGCTGGTCCGGATAGCGCTTACCAGTTCTATCCGACGGATAACAACCTGCATTACTCTTTGCCAGAGTTTGGCGTGAAGATGCCGTTCAAGCCGACTGATTTTACTCAGGTAAATCATCAGATTAATCGCGTTCTGGTGGCGCGCGCCTTACGTTTGTTGGATGCGCAGCCAACTGATCGTATTGCTGATCTGTTTTGCGGTTTGGGTAATTTCACTTTGCCGATTGCCACGCAGGCGCGCGAAGTTGTTGGTATAGAGGGCAGCACAACCCTGACTGAGCGCTCGCTGGAAAATGCAACGGCGAATGGTTTGGCTGAAAAAACTTCGTTTTATTGCCGCAATTTGTTTGAAGCCAAGGCTGAGGACTTTATCGAGTTGGGAAAATTCGATCGTATGTTGATTGATCCGCCGCGCGATGGCGCATTGGCTGTATGTGAAGCCTTGTCTGAGTTGGGTAAGAGTCGTCCCGACATGCTGCCAAGTCGTATCGTATATGTCTCTTGCAACCCGTCTACGTTGGCACGTGATGCTGCCGTATTGGTCAATGATGGTCATTACACGTTGAAAAATGCAGGCGTAGTAAATATGTTTCCGCATACCTCGCATGTGGAATCGATGGCTGTTTTTGAGTTGCGTGATGCAGGGGATACAATTGCTTGAGTAACTGTTAAGCGCATGAAAAAAGCCGACTTTAAAGTCGGCTTTTTTATTTGTTTCAACTGCAGTGATTAGTCGCGTTCGCCACCAAAGATGCCAAGCAAGGACAACAAGTTGGCAAAAACGTTATAAACACTCAAATAAATCCCTAGCGTCGCCGTGACATAGTTGGTTTCGCCGCCATTGATGATGCGTTGTACATCGTACAAGATGAAGGCAGAGAAGATGCCGATCGCCACAACCGAGATCGTCAGTTGCAATGCTGGCAACTGCAGCCAGATATTTGCAATTGCGGCCACGATGATGACCAGCACACCCATGAATAACCATTTGCCTAGGCCGCTGAAGTCACGTTTGGAAACGGTTGCTACCGTTGCCATCGTGCCAAGAATTGCTGCCGTACCGCCAAAAGCCGTCATGATCAGCGTAGTGCCGTTGGCAAAGCCGAGTATGTGGCCGATCAAGCGAGACAGCATCAAGCCCATGAAAAATGTGAAGCCCAGCAACAGGGCTACGCCCAAACCGGAATTTTTCGTTTTCTCAATTGCATAGAAGAAACCGAAGGCAATTGCTAAAAAGATAATCATGCCCATGAAAGGGCTGCCGGCAAAGAATGCAAACTTGAACTGCACGCCCAGCCATGCGCCTAGCACGGTTGGAATCATCGAAAGGGCGAGCAGCCAATATGTATTTCGCAATACGCGATGGCGAACCGCCGTGGTGTCATAGGTAGACCCAAAGGTCTGCTGTAGATTGCTCATGTTTTCTCCAAGTTGATATCAAGCTCGAGTTGTTGCCAAGCAGGTTCTTGACATGCTCATAGTATAAACGGTTCTGTTCTTAACGCTATCTTCACATTTAAAAGAGCTTGCTGCTACTTCAAGTAGAGGGGCTTTCGTGGTAGAATTAAAGGTTAGTTGAAATATCAGAATTTTGTCTTAACCCTTTCATTTTATTGGAGTTTTTCAGATGGCAATCGAACGCACACTGTCGATTATTAAACCGGATGCAGTAGCAAAAAACGTAATCGGTCAGATTTATAGCCGTTTCGAAGGCGCAGGCCTGAAAATCGTCGCTGCTCGCATGACGCAATTGTCGCGTGCTGAAGCCGAAGGTTTCTACGCTGTGCACAGCGCACGTCCTTTCTTCAAAGACCTGGTTGATTTCATGATTTCCGGTCCTGTAATGATCCAAGTGCTCGAAGGCGAAAACGCAATCATCAAGCACCGCGACCTGATGGGCGCAACTGATCCGAAGAAGGCAGAAAAAGGCACCATCCGTGCTGACTTCGCTGATTCGATCGATGCAAATGCAGTACACGGTTCCGATGCAGAAGAAACAGCGAAAGTTGAAATCGCTTATTACTTCCCAGCATTGAACGTTTACTCGCGTTAATTTGAATTTCCGTTCGTTGCAGAGTGATCTGATGATCGAACGGTTTCAAGGAATAGTTTTATGACGACTCTCACCAATCTGCTGGACCTGGATCCTGCGCAACTCATCGCTTATTGCGGCGAGTTGGGTGAGAAGCCGTTTCGCGCCAAGCAATTGCAGCGCTGGATACACCAATTCGGCGCGAGCGATTTTGACGCGATGACCGATTTGGCTAAATCGCTGCGTGACAAGCTGGCTACGCGCGCGATCATTGCTGCACCCACTGTGATTTCTGATCACACCTCTTCCGACGGTACACGCAAGTGGCTGGTCGATGTGGGGCAGGGTAATGCAGTAGAAACAGTTTTTATCCCTGAAGAAAACCGCGGCACCTTGTGTATTTCTACGCAAGCCGGTTGCGCGGTGAATTGCCGTTTTTGTTCGACGGGCAAGCAGGGCTTTAACCGCAATCTGTCGGTTGGTGAAATTATCGGCCAACTGTGGATGGCGGAATTTGAATTACGTAGAACCAAAGGTATAGAGCCTGGCCCTAAGGGCGAGCGCCAAATCACCAATGTGGTGATGATGGGCATGGGCGAGCCTTTGCTGAACTACGAACCAACCGTTACGGCATTGAAGTTGATGCTGGACGATAACGCTTATGGCTTGTCACGCCGTCGCGTGACGCTGTCGACCAGCGGCGTGGTGCCGATGATAGACAAGCTGTCGCAGGATTGCGCAGTTGCGCTGGCGGTATCGCTGCATGCGTCAAACGATCCTTTACGTGACGGTCTGGTTCCGCTGAACAAGAAGTACCCGTTGGTCGAGTTGATGGCTGCTTGCAAGCGCTATCTGGAATTCGCGCCACGTGATTTCGTTACCTTTGAATATTGCATGCTGGATGGCGTTAACGATACTGATCAGCACGCACGCGAACTGGTCGCGTTGGTGCGTCAGGCGGATGTGTCGTGCAAATTTAATTTGATCCCGTTCAACCCTTTCCCTGAATCGGGTTTGACGCGTTCGCAAAATCCGCGCATCAAAGCCTTTGCGCAAGTATTGATGGATGCAGACATCATCACCACAATACGCAAGACACGCGGCGATGATATCGATGCCGCTTGCGGACAATTGGCTGGTGAAGTGCAGGACCGCACGAAAGTGCAGGATCGCATGAAGAAGATGGCGGAGTATCAGGAAAAATTTGGCAAGAATTTTGGACGCATTGTGGAGATTTCATCTTGATGACAGTGCGCCGATCGGGCTGGTTGGTAGTTTCTTTGTTATCTGCAATCCTGTTGCTGGGTTGTGCCGCCAGACCTGCTGCACCTGATGGTGAGCTGACAACCAGCTTCGACAAGACAGAGAATCAAAGACGTGCACGCATACGCTTGCAATTAGCCATTGGTTACTATCAGCAAGGTCAAATGACAGTTGCCTTGGATGAGACCAAGCTGGCATTGCAAACCGATCCGAATTTTGCCGATGCATATAGCATGGCCGCATTGATATATATGGATCAAGGCGAAGCACGCTTGGCTGAAGAGAACTTTCAGCGCGCCATTCGATTGGCTCCGAATGATCCGGATTTAAGTAATAACTACGGTTGGTTCTTGTGCCAAAACGGACGCGCTAATCAATCTATCGCATATTTTGAATCCGCCTTGCGCAGCAAGAATTATCAGTCGCCTGCCAAGGCGTTGAATAACGCCGGTACCTGCAGCTTGATCTTGAAAGACAAGGTCGCAGCGGAGCGTTATTTTACTGAGGCCTTCCGTCAGGATCCGGGTAATCCGACAACGAGTACGAATCTGGCGCGTCTTAATTATGAGCGTGGCGATTTGGAGCGTGCAAAGTTTTATATCAACCGCGTGACGAAGGCAGATGTCTTGAGCGCGGAAGTGTTGTGGTTGGCAATAAAAATTGAACGCAAGGCGGGGGATCGTGCCGCGGAAAGTAGTCTCGTGACGCAGTTACGTCGCCGCTATCCGGACTCGACAGAATTTGCGGCCTATCAGCGTGGAGCTTTTAATGAATGATGACGTTCCAGTGGATGAAACAATGAATAATGATGCTGCGCCAGAGCAAGCACCGGAAGTGGAAAACCTTGAGCCTCGTATCTCGGCTGGTACGCAACTTCGCGCTTTGCGCGAAGAGCGCGGTTGGACGGTAGAGCAGGTTGCCAATCAGTTGAATCTGGCCAGTCGTCAGATACAGGCCTTGGAAGACGATAACTATGCGGCTTTGCCGGGCATGGTGATTGTGCGTGGATTCATACGTTCGTATTCCAAAGTGTTGCGAGTCGATCCTGCGCCTATCCTTGCTGCTATCAAGGATGATACGGTTGCTCCTAGCGTCTTGCCTCCTGAGCGTAGTCCGCTTTCGGCATCGTTTTCAGAAACGAGACTGCTGTCTGTGAATCAACGCGGTTTCCGTTCCAAGGCAGTGATCGGAATTGGTATTCTGGTTGCACTTGCTGTCTTGGCTTACGCTGGTCAACGCATGGGCTTGCTGTCGCACGGCGCTTCGTCTTCAGGCTTGTCCAAGGTTGAAGAAAAACTGGCTCCTATTGAGCTGGCAGAAACTCAGTCGGGTGCCGTGATTGAAACGCCTCCAGTCCTTGAAGAAGTGATAGAGGCGAGGGCAGCTGACACGAAACCAGTGGAAGCGAAAGTTGTTGAAGTCGCCAAGCCTGTCAGTGAGCCAACTCCTCCTGTTGCAGCGGCCAAGCCGGCAGTGGTGGCGCCTGTTGCAAGCGCTGTGGTTACAGTCCCAGTTGCGAAACCTCTGCCGACAACAGCACCAGTGCCGGCAACTCCAGTTGATAGCAAAAACGCGTTAGCAATTAATGTGCGTCAGGATTCTTGGGTAGAAATTAAACGTCCGGACAATAGTGTGATTGTTTCCCGTTTGATGAAAGCAGGTTCCTCTGAAGCCATCGCCGTCACCGGACCGGTCTCGGTTGTGATTGGTAATGCTGCGGGTGTAGATGTGACCTTGCGTGGTGATCCAGTAGATGTGGTTACCGGAAATAGCAGCAACGTCGCCAGATTGAATTTGAAATAAATCGCTTATGTCGTCATCCAATCCGATTGCCACAGGTCCTTTGACGCGTCGCCAAAGTCGCACAGCGGTTGTTAGTTATGGCGGACGCGAAGTTCGCATAGGCGGAGATGCACCGGTTGTCGTGCAATCGATGACCAACACCGATACGGCTGATGTGATCGGTACCGCAATTCAGATCAAGGAATTGGCGCGTGCTGGTTCTGAGTTGGTGCGTATTACCGTGAATACGCCGGAAGCTGCAGCTGCCGTGCCGGCGATTTGCGAGCAACTCGACAAGATGGATATCGTTGTGCCGCTAGTCGGCGACTTTCATTACAACGGTCACAAATTGCTGAACGATTATCCGGACTGCGCGAAAGCGCTGGCGAAATATCGCATCAATCCAGGTAACGTAGGTAAAGGTAATAAGCGCGATACACAATTTGCGCAAATGATAGAAACCGCATGCCGCTTTGATAAGCCAGTGCGCATAGGCGTGAACTGGGGCAGTCTGGATCAGGAGCTGTTGGCGCGCATCATGGATGAAAACGCGGCAAGAGCGAATCCATGGACTGCACAGGCCGTGATGTATGAAGCACTGGTGACGTCTGCGATTGAAAACGCGATGCGTGCTGAAGAAGTGGGCTTGGCTGGTGATCGCATCATCCTATCCTGCAAGGTATCTGGCGTGCAGGATTTGATCGCCGTATATCGCGAGCTGGCGCGTCGTTGTGATTATCCTCTGCATCTAGGTTTGACCGAAGCAGGGATGGGCAGCAAAGGTATCGTGGCATCGACGGCGGCGTTGTCGGTCTTGTTGCAAGAAGGTATAGGCGACACGATCCGTATTTCGCTGACACCGGAACCAGGTGGCGACAGAACCAAAGAAGTCATCGTCGGGCAGGAAATTTTGCAAACCATGGGCTTGCGTAAATTTACGCCTATGGTGATTGCATGCCCAGGCTGCGGACGTACGACGTCTACTGTATTCCAGGAGTTGGCTGACGGAATTCAAACCTATTTGCGTGATCAGATGCCGGTTTGGAAGAAACAATATCCAGGTGTCGAGGCGATGAATGTCGCTGTTATGGGTTGCATCGTCAACGGTCCTGGTGAATCAAAGCACGCGAACATCGGCATCAGTTTGCCGGGCACAGGCGAGTCGCCGGCAGCGCCGGTATTCGTCGATGGTGAAAAAACAGTTACGCTGCGTGGCGACAATATTGCCGAAGAATTTCATGCGATTGTGCTGGACTACGTCAAGAGCCATTACGGCAAAGAACGTAGTGCCGTTTAAATCGCAGTAAACAAGTAATAGAAAATAAGTCTTTAAAAATAAATGTCAGATACCAAAAAAATAGAAAAAATCGTTGGCGTGAAGGGAATGAACGACATTCTCCCTGCCGATGCCCCATTGTGGGAATTGTTCGAAAACACTGTGCACACTGTGCTCAAGAGCTACGGTTTTCAACAGATACGCACGCCTATCGTCGAGCCGACTGCATTGTTCGCACGTGGCTTGGGTGAAGTCACCGATATCGTTGAAAAGGAAATGTATTCCTTTACCGATTCGATGAATGGCGACGAACTTACTCTGCGTCCTGAATGTACCGCCAGCGTAGTGCGCGCAGCGCTTGAACATAATCTGACTTACGATGGCCCGAAGCGTCTTTGGTATTCCGGCCCGATGTTCCGTCACGAAAGACCGCAGCGCGGCCGCTATCGTCAGTTCCATCAGATCGGTGCGGAAGCAATCGGTTTTTCCGGTCCGGATATCGATGCCGAATTGATCATGATGTGTCAGCGCTTGTGGGACGATCTTGGTTTGCAGGATGTGCGTCTTGAGTTGAACTCGATTGGTAATGCAGAAGAGCGCAACAAGCATCGCGCCGATTTGATCGCATACTTTGAAAAGAATGCAGACGTGCTGGATGCAGAAGCGCAAAAACGTCTGCACACCAATCCTTTGCGTATTCTTGATACCAAGAATCCAACGATGCAGGATATGGTTAATGCTGCGCCTAAGCTTCTTGATTATCTGGGCGAAGAATCGCGTGCGCACTTCGAAGGCGTGCAAAAGATTTTGAATCACAATGCAATTCCATTCACGATCAATCCGCGTTTGGTACGCGGTATGGATTACTACAATCGCACGGTATTCGAGTGGGTCACAGACCAACTAGGTTCGCAAGGTACGGTATGCGGCGGCGGTCGTTACGATCCGCTGGTTGAAATGTTTGGCGGCAAGCCAACACCAGCTTGTGGTTTTGCGATGGGCGTTGAGCGTTTGCTGGAACTGATGAAGGCTAGCGGCGAACAGTTCGCGCCGAATCAATGTGACGTTTATATCGTGCATCAAGGTGATGCAGCGCAATTGCAGGCATCGGTAGTCGCAGAACGTTTGCGTGATGCAGGACTCGACGTTGTATTGCATTGCGCATCAGCTGCCGGTATCGGTAGCTTCAAGTCGCAAATGAAGCGTGCAGATGGTAGTGGCGCCGCATACGCTGTCATTATCGGTGAAGACGAAATCGCACAAGGCACCGCAGTCGTGAAGGAAATGCGCGGTTCTGAAGGTGCCAATCAGTCGAATGTTGAGTTCGATAGCATCCCGAATTATCTGGTCGATCAAATCGTTGGTGCGCACGATCACTCGCACGACGAACACGTACATTATCATCACTAATATTGGACCATCATGGCATACGATCACGCAGAACAAGAACAACTGGCCACTCTTAAATCCTGGTGGAATCAGTACGGCAATCTCGTTACCTGGTTGCTGATTATTGTATTGGGCGCTTATGCGGCCTGGGCTGGTTGGGGTTACTACCAGCGTACGCAATCTTTGCAGGCTTCTCAGTTGTATGAGGAATTGCAAAAAGCAGTCACTGCGCAAGATAAGGAAAAAGTACAGCGTGCGGCTACCGATATGGAAGACAAGTTTTCGCGTACTGCTTATGCGCAAATGAGTGCTTTGGCTGCGGCTAAATCGGCCTTCGATTCGAACGACTTCAAAACTGCAAAAGCACAATTGCAATGGGTGATCGACAAAGGTCTGAATGACGAATACAAGGCGATTGCGAAAGTACGTTTGGCTGGTATCTTGCTCGACGAAAAAGCTTACGACGAAGGTTTGAAGTTGCTGGCTGGCGATTTTCCTGCGCAGTTTGCCAGTGTGGTCAGCGATCGCAAGGGCGACATTCTTGTTGCACAAAACAAGCTGGATGAAGCGCGTGCAGCGTATCAAGCAGCATTGGACAAAATCGACGCAAAGAATCCTGCTCGCCAGCTGATCCAGATCAAACTGGATGCTATTGGTGGTGCGCCAGAAAAAAAAGCAGCATAAATGCTTAAAGGAAAAGAGATGCAGAAGTTTCGGACCGCATTAAAAGTTCTGTCTGTCGGCTTGCTGTTTGCAACGGCAGGGTGTTCTGTTTTGTCCTCGATGAATCCGTTTGCGAGCAAGCCATCGACGCGTAATGCGCCGGCTGCGCTGGTTGAAATCAAGCAGCCGACATTGAATGCGCGTACTGCGTGGTCTGCATCGGTTGGCAAGGCAGGTAACTATGCGTTTACGCCAGCATTGGTTAGAAACGATATCTTTACTGCGGCAGCAGACGGTACGATTACACGTATTAATGCGACAAACGGACAATCCGTATGGCGCATCAATGCTGGCATGCCATTGACGGCAGGTGTAGGCAGTGATGGTGACACGATAGTCGTTGCAGGCGAAAAAGGCGTAGTGCTGGCATTTGATGGTCAAGGCAAATTACGTTGGAAGGCGCAAGCCAGCAGCGAAATATTGTCTACCCCTGCGGTAGGGCAGGATACGGTCGTTGTACGTAGTCTGGACAATCGTGTAGTTGCGTATGATGCAGAAACAGGCACACGCAAATGGTTTGTACAACGTACGGCACCGCCGCTGACATTACGTACATCGCCAGGTATGACGATTGCCAATGGGAATGCATATATCGGTTTGGCTGGTGGTCGCTTGTTGGCCGTAGCGTTGAGTACGGGCGCTCCACGTTGGGAAGTTGCGGTAGGTGATCCACGCGGCACGACGGAACTAGAACGTATTGCTGATATCTCCGGCGCACCTTTCGTAGCTGGCCGCGATATCTGTGCAGTGTCTTATCAAGGGCGCGTTGCGTGTTTTGATGTGGTTAGCGGGACACCACGTTGGGGCAAAGCCTTTTCCAGCGATGTCGGCGTGGATGTTGATGAACGCGCAGTGTATGCGGCGAATGAGCGTGGCGAATTGCAAGCCTTTGCACGCGATACTGGTACCAGCTTTTGGCAGAACGATCAGTTGAAAAACCGTCGTCTGTCGACACCGATTTCCTCCGGTCGTGCAGTTGCAGTCGGAGATTATCAGGGTTATATCCATTTTTTCTCTAAAGAAAATGGCTTGTTATTGGCACGTGTGAGTACTGATGGCAGCCCGATTCTTGGCGTGCCGGTTCTCGCTGGTGCGAATTTTATTTTTCAAACTCAATCAGGAACATTGGTCGCAATTGCGGCTGAGTAAAACATTTGATGAAGCCGGTTATTGCACTTATAGGTCGACCTAACGTCGGCAAATCCACGCTATTCAATCGACTAACCCGGTCGCGTGATGCGTTGGTCGCCGATCTTCCGGGCTTGACGCGTGACCGGCATTACGGCGAAGGCCGTGTGGGTGAACGTCCTTTCCTCGTAATCGACACTGGTGGTTTCGAGCCTGTTGCCAAAGAAGGCATCATGCATGAGATGGCCAAGCAGACGAAGCAGGCTGTAGCTGAAGCTGACGTCGTGATCTTTATCGTCGATGGTCGCCAAGGTTTGACGCCGCACGATAAAACCATCACAGATTTCCTGCGCAAATCCGGTCGTTCGGTGATGTTGGTCGTGAACAAGGCCGAAGGCATGAAGTACACGATGGTGACCGCTGATTTTTATGAACTCGGCATGGGCGATCCATACGTCATTTCCGCCGCGCATGGCGATGGTGTAAATGATTTGGTTGAAGAGTCGTTGAATATCGCTTTTGCGCAACGGCCGCCGGAAGAAGAGCTTCCTGAGTCCAAGGATCGCAGCGTTCGGTTGGCGATTGTCGGTCGTCCGAATGTCGGAAAATCAACGCTGGTCAATACCTTGCTGGGCGAAGAACGCGTCATCGCATTCGATTTGCCCGGCACTACACGCGATTCAATCGAGATTCCGTTTGAGCGTGAAGGTAAGCAGTACACTTTGATCGATACCGCCGGCATACGTCGTCGCGGCAAAGTGTTCGAGGCGATCGAGAAGTTTTCAGTTGTCAAAACCTTGCAATCCATTTCTGAAGCGAATGTCGTGCTGTTGCTGCTAGATGCACAGCAGGATATCTCCGAGCAGGATGCGCATATCGCGGGTTTCATCTTGGAGTCGGGCAGAGCGCTTGTTGTCGGTGTGAATAAATGGGATGGTCTGACTAGCGATAGACGCGACGAGATCAAGATTGATCTGGAGCGCAAGCTAGGTTTCCTTTCGTTTGCGAAAACGCATTTCGTCTCCGCGTTGAAATCCAGTGGTATCGGCCCTATGATGAAGTCCGTCGATGGCGCTTATGCTGCGGCGATGTCGAATCTGTCGACGCCTAAATTGACGCGCGCCTTGATCGAAGCGGTTGAGCATCAACAACCACGTCGTAAGGGTTCCATCCGTCCTAAATTGCGTTATGCGCATCAAGGCGGCATGAACCCACCGATTGTTGTCATTCATGGCAATGCTTTGGATGCGATCGATGCAAATTACAAGCGCTTCCTGGAAAAACATTTTCGAGAAACTTTTTCGCTGGTTGGGACTCCACTACGTATCGAGTTGCGTTCTGGGAAAAATCCTTTCTCGCGGTCGGAGAAGTAAGGCGATTTGGCGAAAAAGTCTGAAATCGATTACATTCCAATAGGTAAGACTCTTGAAAAAAAGCAAGATGCCTCAACCTCTTAAACACAACAACACACTGGAGCTGTCATGACCAACAAAGGGCAACTGTTACAAGACCCATTCCTCAATGCTTTACGCAAAGAGCATGTTCCCGTTTCGATTTATCTCGTCAACGGTATCAAACTCCAAGGTCATATCGAATCCTTTGATCAATACGTGGTTTTATTGCGTAATACCGTCACGCAGATGGTTTATAAACACGCAATTTCGACCGTCGTTCCTGCACGTGCCGTGAACCTGAGCCTTGAATCAGAAGCTGAATAAGACCCGCGTAATCCAGTCGCTGGTGCAGTATTAATATGCGCGCAGTACTGGTAGGCCTTGATTTTGGCAAAGGCGATTTCGCTGCAAGCCTAGAAGAACTTTCCCTTCTTTCCAGATCGGCAGGCGCCGATCCGATCATGACGATCACAGGCAAGCGTTCCAGTCCGGACGCGGCTTTGTTTGTCGGCTCGGGCAAGGCGAATGAAATCGCTGATGCAGTTGTCGATCACGAGCTTGATATTGTCATTTTCAATCATGCCTTGTCGCCGGCGCAGCAGCGTAACCTTGAGCGTCATCTGAAAGTGCGTGTAGTTGATCGCACCAGTCTGATTCTGGATATCTTCGCGCAGCGTGCACAAAGCCATGAAGGTAAAGTACAAGTTGAATTGGCACAGTTGCAACATCTTGCAACACGCCTGATTCGTGGCTGGACTCACTTGGAACGGCAAAAGGGTGGTATTGGTTTGCGCGGTCCAGGCGAAACACAGTTGGAAACAGATCGTCGCTTGCTGGGTGATCGGGTTAAAGCTTTACGTGCCAAGCTGGAAAAATTGCACAAACAACGCGCAACGCAACGTCGTGCCCGTGGTCGCAATAATGCATTTTCTGTGTCCTTGGTTGGTTATACCAATGCAGGGAAATCGACCTTGTTTAATGCAGTAGCCAAGACCAAAATGTTGGCGGCTGATCAATTATTTGCGACATTGGATACTACTTCGCGTCGCATTTATCTGGGTGAAGCCGGTAATGTAGTGATTTCCGATACGGTAGGTTTCATTCGTGAGTTACCGCATCAACTGGTGGCAGCATTTCGTGCCACCCTGGAAGAGACAATTCATGCTGACTTGCTATTGCATGTTGTCGATGGTGCCAGTCCGGTTCGTATGGAGCAGATCGAGCAGGTAAATATGGTATTGCGTGAAATTGGCGCAGATCATATCCCGCAGATTCTGGTTTGGAACAAGATTGATGCCGCCGGTCTGGAACCTGCTTTAGAGCGTGATGAATATGATAAAATTCGTCGTGTTTTTATAAGTGCCCAGACTGGAAGTGGATTGGATCTATTGCGTGAAGCGATAGCCGAATGCGCAAAAGAGCGCGCCGCTGGATTTGAAGATGTGTCACTAGTTGCATCTGACGACGTCAAGATATAAGAATTACTTGGCATTCCAACTTATTGTTTTTCAGCCCGGACCGCAAAAGAATGCTTGTTTCCCTACTCAAAAAATTTGGTTTGAAGTTCTCGCTCAATGACCCTCGTTGGGGTCGTGGTTCCGATGATAACAACAAGAACCAGAATCAAGACGGCAAACGGCCGAATGATGGTCCGCCTGATTTGGATCAACTATGGCGCGATTTTAATCAACGCTTGAGCAACCTGTTCGGTAATAAAAAAACCGGCGGTGGCGGTAATGGCGGCGGTGATTCTGGTGGCGGCATGAACTTCAAGCCGGATATGAAGGGTGCCGGTATCGGTGCTGCGGTGATCGCAGCTATCGTGGCATTTTTGTGGCTGGTCAGCGGCTTCTTCATTGTGCAAGAAGGTCAGACCGGCGTGGTTATGACTTTTGGTAAATTCAGTCATATGACGCCTGCTGGTTTTAACTGGCGCTGGCCTGCACCGATTCAAAGTCACGAGATTGTGAACGTTTCACAAGTCCGTACGGTTGAGGTCGGTTATCGCGGCAACGTCAAGAACAAACAACAGCAAGAATCACTGATGCTGACTGAAGATGAAAACATCATCGATATTCAGTTCGCTGTGCAGTACACATTGAAAAATGCATCCGATTGGATATTTAATAATCGTGAGCATGAAGAAATGGTCAAGCAAGTCGCGGAAACCGCAATGCGCGAAGTTGTTGGTCGCAGCAAAATGGATTTCGTGCTGTATGAAGGTCGCGAAAAAATTGCATTCGATAGTAGCCAGTTGATGCAGCAAATCGCTGATCGTTATAAGTCCGGCGTACAGATTACCAATGTCACGATGCAGGGCGTACAACCGCCAGAGCAAGTGCAAGCTGCATTCGATGATGCGGTTAAAGCAGGACAAGATCGCGAACGTCAAAAAAATGAAGGCCAGGCTTACGCAAACGATGTGATCCCTCGCGCACGTGGTGCGGCATCGCGCTTGATGCAAGAGTCGGAAGCGTATCGTTCAAGCGTTACTGCGAATGCGCAAGGTGAGGCTTCTCGCTTCAAGCAAGTATTGGTTGAATATCAAAAAGCGCCTGCAGTGACGAGAGACCGTATGTATCTCGAGACGATGCAGAAAATTTTCTCAAGCACTACTAAGGTCATGGTCGATTCAAAAGGTAGTAACAACCTGCTTTATTTGCCGTTGGATAAATTGATTGCTCAAACTGCTGCGCCAGCTTCGGCGGCAAGCGATGTTGCCGCAATCAGACCGCCTGCATCGTCTGTGCCACCACCGGACACGACGGCATTAGAGGCGCAGGAGTCTCGTGCGCGTGAGAGCCGTAATTCACGTGATCGGGAGGTACGATAATGAATCGCCTTATTTCTTATGTCATCGTTGCGGTGATTGCAGTTGTCGCCTTGTCCTCGACCTTGTTTGTGGTTGATCAGCGTCAGTACGCAATCGTGTTTGCTTTGGGTGAAGTGAAAAGTGTCATCAGCGAACCTGGTTTGCATTTCAAGTTGCCGCCACCGTTCCAGAATGTCGTCTTTCTGGATAAGCGTATCCTGACGCTGGATACACCTGATGCAGATCGTTTTATTACTGCAGAGAAGAAAAATATTCTGGTCGATGCGTTTGTTAAGTGGCGCATTGTTGATCCGCGTCTGTACTTCGTCAGCTTTAGTGGTGATGAACGTAGTGCGCAAAATCGTATGGCACAAATCGTCAAGGCATCGCTGAATGACGAAATTACCAAGCGCACTGTGCGGGAAGTAATTTCCGGTGAGCGCGGCAAGGTGATGGACGGCATTCAGAAAAAAGTAACCGAAGAAGCCAAGCAAATCGGTGTCGAGATTGTTGATGTCCGTCTGAAGCGCGTCGATTATGTAGAGCAAATCAATGCGTCTGTTTTTGATCGGATGAAATCAGAGCGTGCACGTGTTGCGAATGAATTGCGTTCGACTGGTGCTGCGGAATCTGAAAAAATTCGTGCAGATGCAGATAGACAGCGTACCGTGATTTTGGCGGAAGCTTATCGTGATGCAGAGCAGATTCGCGGTGAGGGTGATGCCAAAGCGTCGCAGATTTATGCGCAAGCTTTTGGGCAAAGCCCAGAGTTCTACAAGTTCTATCGTAGCCTTGAGGCATATCGCGCCAGCTTTAAAACGCGTAACGACATGCTTGTGATTGATCCTAACTCTGAGTTCTTTAAATATTTCAAGAATCCAGGAGCTAGTGGCACCGCAGCGAAGAAATAATGTAGGGCTGTCGTAAAGACGATATACCTGTACTTTGCATGAAGTGATGTTCTATTCACTTCATGCAGTTTCTTTTTGTGGCGACTGCATGCATAAACGCAAATGAATTTCTCGGCAGACATGATCTGATGTTGGATTTGACTGCTGCCAAGTACCTTGGTGATATGGGCTTGATATATGCCATATCTCCTTTTCTTTTTTCTGACTACTTAGTTTCCCGTCATGCCAAATTGGCTATTGCCTGAAAATATTGCTGATGTTTTGCCGTCTGAAGCGCGCAAAATTGAAGAACTGCGTCGCGTCATTCTCGACAACTTCCACCTGTACGGGTACGAACTTGTCATGCCGCCGATGCTGGAGTATCTCGATTCATTATTGGCCGGTGCCGGGCATGACATGGATTTGCGTACCTTCAAGTTAGTCGATCAGTTATCTGGTCGTACCTTGGGCTTGCGTGCAGATATGACAACACAAGTGGCGCGCATCGATGCACATTTGCTTAATCGTGCCTCAGTGACGCGTCTTTGCTATTCCGGCAGCGTATTGCATACGCGCCCTAATGGCTTGCATGCAACACGCGAGCCTTTGCAAATCGGTGCCGAGATATACGGCCACGCTGGTTTGGAAGCCGATGCCGAAATCCAGGAACTGGCGCTGGCTTCTCTGGCTTTGGCTGGTTTTACGCATGTACGCTTGGATTTATGTCACGTTGGTGTGTTGCGCGCCATTATCGAAAATGACATAAACGCGCAAAAAGACGAGGGCGCACTGTATACTTTCTTGCGGGCGAAGGATGTGCCTGCGCTGGAAGAAATTACTGCTTCGTACGGCGTAGAATCTCGCCGTGCCTTACTCGCATTGCCTAGTTTGTATGGTGATGCAACAGTACTTGCGCGTGCGCGCAAAGAGTTGCCGGCATTGCCTGGTATCACCAAAGCATTGGATGAGTTGGCTGCATTAGTTAAGCTGGCCGGTGAGGCGAGTGTGACTATCGATCTGGCGGATCTTGGTGGATACCAGTACGAGAGCGGAGCGATGTTTGCGATCTACGTACCAGGCTTGCCGAATGCTGTGGCACGCGGTGGTCGTTACGATCACGTTGGCGAAGCATTCGGTCGCGCACGTCCGGCCACTGGTTTTTCTATGGATTTACGCGAACTGGCGCGCTTGTTGCCAGTCGCAGAACGCAAACGTGCGATTCGTGCGCCTTGGGGTCGCGAACCATTGTTGCGTACAAAAATTGTCGCATTGCGCAAAGCAGGGGAAGTTGTGATTCAAAGCTTGCCCGGCTACGAAAACGATCAGGACGAGTTTGAGTGCGATCGCGTACTCGTACTTGAAGATGGCAACTGGATTATCAAAAATTTAGGTTAAGTGATGTCAACAAAAAGCATGGCAAAAAACGTTGTAGTAGTCGGTACCCAATGGGGCGATGAAGGCAAAGGCAAGATCGTCGATTGGCTGACAGATCATTCACAAGGTGTAGTGCGCTTCCAAGGCGGTCACAACGCAGGCCACACACTAGTGATCGGCGGTCATAAAACCGCACTGCAATTGATCCCATCCGGCATCATGCGCGAAGGCGTAGCGTGCTATATCGGTAACGGCGTTGTTTTGTCGGTACCTGATGTACTGCGTGAAATCGACAAACTGCATGCGATTGGCGTTGAAGTTCCTTCGCGTCTGAAAATTTCAGAGGCTTGCCCTATCATTTTGCCGTACCACACCGCATTGGATGTGGCGCGTGAAGTGGCACGTGGCGATGCAAAAATCGGTACGACCGGTAAAGGTATCGGCCCAGCTTACGAAGATAAAGTTGCACGCCGCGCGATTCGCGCTGCTGACTTGCTGAATGAAAAACGCTTCGCAGAAAAACTGGCAGAGAACCTCGATTATCACAACTTCGTGTTAGCGAATTATCTGAAGGTAGCGACTGTTGACTATCAAAAAACCTTGGATGAAGCACTGGCCGATGTGCCACGTTTGAAGCCTATGGTTGGTGACGTATCGAGTGCTTTGTATGCTGCTCACAATGCAGGTGCAAACCTCTTGTTTGAAGGCGCACAAGGCAGCTTGCTGGACGTCGATCACGGTACGTATCCATACGTCACTTCCAGTAACTGTGTGGCAGGCAATGCATCTACGGGTTCTGGCGTCGGCCCTGGCATGTTGCATTACATCCTCGGTATTACCAAGGCATACACAACACGCGTTGGCTCGGGTCCTTTCCCATCGGAATTGCCAACAGATACAGGCGTAGGCAAGCATCTGGCAACAGTCGGTCATGAGTTCGGTACTGTTACCGGCCGTGCACGTCGCTGTGGTTGGTTCGATGCAGCCTTGTTGAAACGTTCGGTGCAGATCAACGGTGTAACTGGCATGTGCTTTACCAAGCTTGACGTGCTGGATGGCTTGGAAACGCTGCGTATTTGCACAGGCTATAAACTCAACGGTAAAACTGTTGATATCTTCCCGGTTGGTGCAGAAGATGCAGCAGCATGCGAACCAATCTACGAAGAAATGCCAGGCTGGAAAGAAACAACAGTTGGTGCGAAAACGTTGGAAGCGTTGCCAGCAAATGCGCGTGCCTACATTGATCGCATTGAAAAATTGGTCGGTGTGCCTATCGATATGATTTCGACCGGTCCTGACCGTGAAGAAACAATCGTATTGCGTCATCCATTCAAATAAGAAGATTAGTCCGGACGGAATGCGCGATGCCAGAATCAAGCGATAAGGATTTGTGGGTTACATGGGATGAATATCACCATGCAATCGAACGTTTGGTTTTGCTCGTGCATGAGTCCGGCTGGAAGTTTGATCAGGTATTGTGTCTGGCCCGCGGCGGCCTACGGCCTGGTGATGTGTTCTCGCGTATTTTCGATGTGCCCTTGGCGATTTTATCGACCAGCTCATATCGTGAAGAAGCGGGCACAGAGCAAGGCATTCTCGACATCGCCAAACACATCACAATGAGTCGCGGATCGCTGGGTGGCAAAGTATTGCTGCTCGACGATCTGGTTGATTCTGGCGTGACGCTGGAAAAAGTGCAACGCCATCTTTCCGAGCAATTCCATGCGGTGACAGAAGTAAAGTCTGCCGTCATCTGGTACAAAGCTTGCTCATCAGTTAAGCCGGATTTCTATCTCGACTATTTACCTAGCAATCCATGGATACATCAACCGTTTGAAGATTATGACGGCTTGCGTCCGCACCAATTGGCGGCATGGTTAAAACGAGGTAATGTGGAATAAGCGCTATTGCGATGCAGTCACTGACGTGTCATTTTGCACAGGCAATATTAATTCTTTGAAAATTGCAGAAGGATGATGACTGGCAAAGAGCTTTGCCAAGATTAAACTGTGAACGCGACTGTGAAAAACTACAGCCTGAATAAGAAAAACCCCGTTGACGAATCAACGGGGTTTTAATAACTTGGTGCCCACGGAGGGACTCGAACCCCCACACCTTGCGGCACATGGACCTGAACCATGCGCGTCTACCAATTCCGCCACGTGGGCCTTCTGAAAGATGAGCAGTATAGCGGAACCCTCTTGGAAGTCAACCATCGATTGCATCGAATTTGCATCTTTATCGACTTATTATGCAAACATCGTCGTCGTCCGTTACACTGACTCCCGTTCTAATAACAATTAACCAAAACAGCTTTTGAGCCAATTCTCTTATACCATTCCCAGCCGCGAGGAAATTCTCGGCATCTTACGTACGGCCACCGGTTCGCACGACGCATCAACACTAGCTACCGCTCTCGGCGTAAAGCCTGACGAGATGGACGGCCTGATGCGCCGCTTGAACGCGATGGAGCGCGATGGGCAGATCAAGCCCGACCGCGCAGGCAATTATCAACTTGCCCATTCTTCCAATTTTATTGAAGGCCGCGTCAGCAGTCATCGTGACGGCTTCGGCTTTCTGATTCCAGACGACGCCAGCGCCGATATCTTTTTGCCTGAAAAAGAAATGCAAAAAGTATTGCATGGTGATCGCGTGCAAGCGCGCATCATCGGCACGGATCGCCGTGGTCGTCCAGAAGGCACCATTGTTGAAGTGGTATCGCGTGCGAATAGCCATGTGATCGGCCGCCTGCTGAATGAAAACGGCGTCTGGGTAGTTGCGCCGGAAGACAAGCGCATCGGTCAAGACATCATGCTGGCCGGTTCGCCAGGCAAGGCAAAGACAGGGCAGGTCGTCAGCGTTGAGTTGACTGAACAGCCTTCGCGTTTCAGCCAGCCAGTCGGAAAAATAGTTGAAGTCTTAGGCGACATCGACGATCCCGGCATGGAAATCGAAATCGCTGTACGCAAGTACGGCGTGCCGCATGAATTTTCCGAAGCTGCGAAAAAAGCGGCAGCCAAACTGCCGAGCGAAGTGCGTGCAGTTGATCTGCATGATCGCGTTGATTTACGTGATGTGCCGCTAGTCACTATCGATGGCGAAGATGCACGCGACTTTGATGATGCCGTTTATTGCGAGCCATGCAAAATCGGTCGCGCAGATGGTTTTCGTCTGATCGTTGCGATTGCCGATGTCAGCAATTATGTGAAGCCGAACGAAGCGCTGGATGTTGATGCACTGGAACGTAGTACTTCAGTGTATTTCCCGCGTCGCGTGATTCCTATGCTGCCGGAAAAATTGTCTAACGGCTTGTGTTCGTTGAACCCGGGCGTTGATCGTTTGACTTTGGTGTGTGATGCAGTGATTACCACCAAAGGCGAAATCAAGGCTTATCAATTTTATCCAGCAGTGATTCATTCTGCTGCGCGCCTGACCTATACAGAAGTTGCTGCGATTCTCGGTAATACCAAAGGCACGGAAGCGGCGAAGCGTCCAGCCTTGGTGCCGCATCTGCTGAATCTGTATGGTGTTTATCAAGCCTTGTTGCAAGCGCGTCATGCGCGCGGTGCGATTGACTTTGAAACGACTGAAACTTATATAGTTTGTAATGAAGTCGGCAAGATTGAACAAATTCTGCCTCGCACTCGTAACGAAGCGCACAAGCTGATTGAAGAGTGCATGTTGGCGGCCAACGTTTGTGCGGCTGATTTGCTGGAACGTCACAAGCATCACAGTCTGTATCGCGTGCATGCCTTGCCGACCAAGGAAAAGCTGAATCAGGTACGTACCTTCCTGAAACAGGTTGGTTTGAATCTGGGCGGTGGTGATAAGCCAACTGCATCTGATTATGCCGAGTTGATGCCGAAGATCAAAACGCGGCCGGATGCGTTGTTGTTGCAAACGATGTTGTTGCGCTCGATGCAGCAGGCTGTCTACAGCCCTGAGAATATCGGTCACTTTGGTTTGTCATATGAAGCTTATGCGCATTTCACCAGCCCGATTCGCCGTTATCCGGATTTGCTGACGCATCGTGCCATCAAGGCGATCCTGCAAGGCAAGCGTTATGAGCCTAGAGGCATCGATACCAGCGTGCTGAATACGATGCTGTCGCCTGCCGCGCGCAAGAAGCATGCGCAAGACAAGGCTGAGGGCAAACAGAAGGCAGAAGGCGATCTGGCGATCTGGGAAGCCTTGGGCATCCATTGCTCGGCGAATGAGCGTCGTGCTGATGAAGCATCGCGTGACGTCGAAGCCTGGCTCAAATGCTATTTCATTCGTGACAAGCTGGGCGAGGAATTTACGGGTGTGATTTCCGGTGTCGCAACGTTTGGTATTTTTGTGCAACTGGACTCCTTGTTTATCGAGGGCATGGTCCACGTTACCGAGTTAGGCGCGGATCATTTCAAATTCGATGAGGCGCGTCATGAGCTGCGCGGCGAACGTACCGGCATACGCTATCAACTGACAGATCGCGTGACGGTACAGGTCAGCCGTGTCGATCTGGATGCACGTAAAATTGATTTGCGTCTCGTGACAGAGCCGGGCATTCGTACAGTATTGAAAAACGAAGCACGTCGCGCTGATAGCGAGCATCAACGTACACAAAAAACAGAGAAGAAAGGTGCAGCAAAGACAACGTCTGTTGCGGCCGCTCCTGGCAAGAAAGCGAAAGCCAAACGTACCCCGGCTACGCCTAACAAACAGCGTGCACCAGCCGTGCACCCTAAACCAAGTAAGAAGAAGCGATAAAAATGAAGAGCAAGATGATTTTCGGCTTTCACGCCGTCACGGCGCGTTTGCGCCATGAAGCCTCTTCGGTAGAAGAAATTTATATTGACGCCGGTCGTCACGATCAGCGTATGAAGGATTTGATACGCGCAGCAGAAGGCGCCAAGGTACGCATCATCCCAGCTGACGATGCACGCCTGAGCAGCATCGTTGGTACACGTCGCCATCAAGGTGTGGTGGCCAAGGCTGGCGAATTATCGCTGGCACGTAATCTGGATGAATTGCTTGATGCTATCGACGGCCCGCCTTTGCTGCTGGTCTTGGATGGTATTACCGATCCGCATAATCTCGGCGCATGCTTGCGTGTAGCCGATGGCGCTGGTGCACATGCTGTGATCGCACCTAAAGACCGTGCAGTCGGTTTGAATGCAACAGCAGCCAAAGTTGCCAGCGGTGCGGCGGATACAGTTCCCTACATCACGGTGACGAATCTGGCACGCACGCTGCGTGAACTCAAAGAACGCGACATCATGTTGATCGGTACGACTGATGACTCAGAAAAAGGCTTGTACGAAGCTGATTTCTCCGGTCCGGCCGCACTGATCATGGGTTCTGAAGGTGAGGGCATGCGTCGCCTGACGCGCGAAACATGTGATGTGCTGGTCGGCATCCCAATGTTCGGCTCCGTCGAGAGCTTGAACGTATCCGTGGCTTCAGGCGTTTGCTTGTACGAAGCCCGCAGACAGCGGATCGCTACCGGTTCATAGTCAACCAGAATAGCCGTGCAATGTGGCGGGTGTTGGGTGAAATACTCAACACCCGCCACGTTTTGCTATAACAGGCTAATATTGTTGTTCGAGCATTTTTCGCATAATCATATTCATTCCATGTTTAGTCGTATTCGAGAAGATATAGCCAATATCATTGCCCGCGATCCCGCTGCGCGCAATGAATGGGAAGTTATTACCTGCTATCCGGGGTTTCACGCTGTTGTTATGCAACGTTGGGCCAACTGGTTCTGGCTGCATGATCTCAAGTGGCTGGGGCGGTTTACCTCGCATATTGCACGCTGGTTGACCGGTATTGAAATTCATCCAGGTGCAAAGATTGGGCGTCGTGTATTTATAGACCACGGTTTTGGTGTGGTGATTGGTGAAACCGCAGAAGTCGGTGATGACTGCACGATCTATCAAGGCGTCACGCTGGGTGGTACCTCCCTGAGTAAAGGTGCGAAGCGCCATCCAACTTTAGGCACTGGCGTCATCATCGGCGCAGGTGCGCAAGTACTGGGTGGTTTTACCGTTGGCGAAGGTGCCAAGGTTGGCTCGAACGCCGTGGTGGTGCGTGAAGTGCCAGCAGGTGCGACGGCAGTTGGTAATCCGGCACGCATTATCTTGAAAGATAATGCTCGTGATGAAGCGGCCGCACGCATGTTTGCTGCTTATGGCGTGACACCTAACGGTGACGATCCTTTGTCCAAGGCATTGCACGGCTTGATCGATAATGCGGCAACGCAGGAACATCAGATCGAAAAGATACTGGCAGCTTTGAAGTGCGCCGGAATCGATTGCGAAACCTTGATTACCACAGAAAAATTTGATCCCGAAGAGCTGAATAAGCTGGTCGAGTAAGCACTTATACATGAATGATGAAGTAACGAATTCCCCATCCCCAGAGTCGCAAGACAACGGACAGCTCACGTTCGATGCTGGCGAAATCCGTGTGTTGGCAGTACTGGCAGAAAAAGAAGCGTTGACGCCGGATGCCTATCCTATGTCTATCAATGCGCTGACCAACGGCTGCAATCAATTAACGAGTCGTGATCCGGTGATGGCGCTGACTGAAGAGGACGTTCAGGGCATTTTGCAACGTCTGATAGAAAGCAAGTTCGTTGCGGAGGTTAATCAGGCAGGTGCACGCGTCACCAAGTATCAGCACAGACTGCGCATGAAATGGTCGCTGGAACAGGATAAATTGGCGGTCCTGACGGTTTTGATGTTGCGCGGCATTCAGACTGCTGGCGAAATTCGCACGCGCTCAGGTCGCTTGCATGAATTCGCTGCGATTGCGGATGTTGAAGCAGCGCTGCAATTCTTGATCGATAAATATCCACCTTTGGTTGCGCGCTTGCCTCGTACGCCTGGTACCAAAGAGGCGCGTTATGCACCGCTGTTGTCGGGTGAAGTTTTTCCTGAGTCGAGTGAAGCTGCCACAAGTTCACCAAGTAGTATTGCGAGCAATGTGAGTCGACAGGATAGGGTGGCGCAGTTGGAGGCAGAAGTCGCTGCTCTACGGCAGGAAGTTGCCGCGCTGTCTGCACAGTTTCAGCAATTCAAACAGCAGTTTGAATAATCGATAAAGGGCTTGAAGCAGGGAGCAAAAATCAGTTGCCGACTTCAAGTCCATTCAAGTTAAAACGACGGATTTCTCCAGTCGTATCGATTGCCAGCCAGTCACCACGTGGTGTGGCAGCGTCATCCAGATCCCAATCAGACAGTACATAACGTACAAGCGTCTTGCCACCTTCTTGATAGTCATGGCGAGCAGGTCTATGTGTGTGTCCATGAATCATGGTTGCTGTTGCAGTTTGTGCGAATAGTTCTGCGATCGCAGTCGCGTTGACATCCATGATGTCGTAAGATTTTTCTCGTTGCGCAGCACGGCTTCCTGCACGAAGATTTTCGATAATTGCTTTGCGTTGCGCGAGTGGCAATGCGAGGAAATTCTGTTGCCACTCAGCTTGTCGTACTTGTACGCGAAACTGCATGTACGCGGCATCATCTGTGCAATAAGCATCACCGTGTGTGAGCACGATCAAGCGTCCTGCAATGGTGGTAACAAAGGGATCAGGTAGTAGAGTGATGCCGGTTGTTTCTGCAAATTTTTTTCCGACCAGAAAGTCGCGATTGCCTGCGATCCAAAATATGGCCACGCCACTTGTGCTGAGCTTCTTTAATTCATTGACGACTTGCTGGTTGAATGGATCGGAAATGTCATCATCACCAGCCCATGCTTCGAAGATGTCGCCGAGTAAATACAGCTGTTTTGTTTTTCTAGCTTGATGTTGCAGGAAGTAGAAGAATGCCTGCGTGGTACGTGGCATTGCTACCTGTAAATGCAAATCGGAAATAAAAAGCGCAGCCGTTTCAGGCTGCGCTTGATTCGTCGAAGCAGAGGATAAAGAGGAGGTCATATCATGCATCGAGATGGCTGTGCAGAAGCGATGCTTAGATAACTTCAGCTTTTTCGATGATTACGTCTTCCACTGGTACATCGGCAAACATGCCGCTACGTGTTGTTTTGACCGCTTTGATTTTTTCAACGACATCGGTGCCATCGATTACTTTGCCGAATACGCAGTAACCCCAGCCATCTTGTCCTGGATAGTCGAGGAAAGTGTTGTTGTTGATGTTGATGAAGAACTGTGCAGAAGCAGAGTGTGGTGCCGAAGTACGTGCCATTGCCAAGGTATAGACATCGTTTTTGAGGCCGTTTTTGGCTTCATTCTCAACTGGTTCGTTGGTTGGCTTTTGTTTCATGCCTGGCTCAAAGCCGCCGCCCTGGATCATGAAACCATCGATCACGCGATGGAAAATGGTACCGGCATAGTGACCCGAGTTAACGTAGGCAAGGAAGTTCTCGACTGTCTTAGGTGCTTTTTCTGCGTCGAGTTCGATAGTGATGTTGCCGTGATTGGTGGTGAGGAGGACTGCCATATTATTCCTTGATAAATGTAGGGTGATAAAAACGGTGATGAAAATTAATTAATGATAGAAGCTGACTCAATGATCACTGGCGTGGTCGGTACGTTTTGATGGCCGCCCCGATTGCCGGTGCTGACGTTCTTGATCTTGTCGACGACTTCGGTGCCTTTGATGACTTTGCCGAAGACGGCATAGCCCCAACCGTCACGGCTAGGATAGTTCAGCATGCTGTTGTTGGCGGTGTTAATAAAGAATTGCGCAGTTGCCGAATGCGGTGAGCTGGTACGTGCCATCGCAATCGTATAGATGTCATTCTTCAGGCCGTTCGCTGCTTCGTTCTGAATAGGCGCACGCGTCGCTTTTTCTTTCATGTCTTTATCGAAGCCGCCGCCTTGGATCATGAAGCCATCGATCACACGGTGAAAAATGGTGCCATTGTACTGGCCGCTTTTTACATACTGTACAAAATTCTCTACTGATTTCGGTGCTTTTTCCTGATTCAGTTCCAGCACGATATCGCCCATATTTGTTTTCAATAATACTTGTGGCGTATCTGCTGCATGCGCAAGTTGCAACATGCCTGACAGTGATATTGCTGCAACCATAGTCATGGCTTGGCGACGGAAAAATTTCATTCGAGCTTCTTTCGTTTAAATGAAGATGAGTAGTTTGCAGCGTATGGAACATCATCCAAGATAATGACGATGAATTAATATTCAATCCCTAGTCTGGTTGCGTGATCGTGCGCACTGTCATATTATGCCGTCCCGCTTGCGGCTTAGTTATAGATGTTTCTTGAATTTTGCGCCGATTTTATCGAAGCTGGGAAACGTAAAAATAAAAATCGATATGCCACTGACTGTTGCTTGGATAACAAATTTGGTCGGCGGTTACGGTTTTTATCAATGCTATACTGCCGCGAAAACGTGCATTTTATCAAAAAGAAGTATGACTAAGTGTTTTGGCGGCGTCGCCGTAGCTGCGACCCGGAGTTGCTGATGCGCGTAAATGGCGATGCGCAGCCAGTCTTGTGACAAATCTTAGCCGAAACAGACAACCATTCATGAGTGCCCTGAAGATCTACAATACGCTGGCGCGTGAGAAGCAGCCGTTTACTCCTATCGAACCGGGCAAAGTCCGCATGTATGTGTGCGGGATGACGGTATATGACTATTGTCATATCGGACACGCACGCGTGATGGTGGTGTTCGACCTGGTGCAACGCTGGTTGCGTACTTCGAACTACGAAGTGACTTATGTTCGCAACATCACCGACATCGATGACAAGATCATCAAGCGTGCCGCCGAAAATGGCGTTTCCATTTCTGCGCTGACACAGCGTTTCATTGATGCGATGGACGAAGACGCCGCGGCGCTAGGCGTGCAAAAGCCGGATCACGAGCCGCGCGCAACCAATTATGTGCCGCAGATGCTAGGCCTGATTGAAACGCTGGAGCGTAATGGCCTCGCTTACAAATCATCTGATGGTGATGTGAACTATTCAGTCCGTGACTTTCCCGGTTACGGCAAACTGTCGGGCAAATCACTGGATGATTTGCGCGCCGGTGAGCGCGTTGATGTGAATACCGGCAAGCGCGATCCGTTGGATTTTGTCTTGTGGAAGTCATCGAAAGAATCCGAACCGGAAGAAGTAAAGTGGTCTTCCAAGTGGGGCAGTGGTCGTCCGGGCTGGCATATCGAATGTTCTGCAATGGCGTGTGAATTGCTGGGTGAACAATTCGACATCCACGGCGGTGGTGCCGATCTGCAATTTCCGCATCACGAAAATGAAATTGCCCAGTCCGAAGGCGCGAACCAGCATACCTTCGTCAATTACTGGATGCACAATGGTTTTGTGCGCGTCGACAATGAAAAAATGTCGAAGTCGCTGGGCAACTTTTTCACCATCCGCGAAGTATTAGCGAAATACGATTCCGAAGTCGTGCGCTTCTTTATCTTGCGCGCGCATTATCGCAGTCAGCTCAATTATTCCGACGCGCATCTGGACGATGCCCGCAATGCACTAACGCGTATGTATACCGCGCTCAAGGATGTGGCGCCGGATAATTCATCGCTGGATGTGACGGAAGCGCATGCAGTACGCTTTGCGGAGGCGATGAATGACGATTTCAATACGCCACTGGCGGTTGCCGTGTTGTTTGAATTGGCAAATGAAATCAATAAAACAAAATCGCCTGCTTTGGCGCGCCAACTGGTCGGACTCGCTGGTATAGTCGGTCTCTTGCAGCGCCCGGCTCAGCAATTCTTGCATGCCGGACTGGCCAATGAGGATGGTGGCGATATGGAAACATTTGTCATCGAGCAAATTGCCGCACGCGTAAATGCAAAAAAAGCAAAGAATTTTACCGAAGCAGATCGCATACGTGCCGAGCTGCTGGAAAAAGGCATCATCCTGGAAGATAAACCGGGTGGAGTGACTGAATGGCGAAGGGCTTGATCTGATGGGGAAAACGATCTCCACTGAAGAAATGCGCATCCTGCCAGCCTACTGGGAGGATGCCAAGGTCGAGCTGATGAAGCGCGACCGTATTATGCGCAAGCTGATCCCTCAGTTCGGCGATTTGCATCTGGTTAGCCGCGGTGAGCCATTTTCTACATTGGCACGTTCTATCATAGGACAACAAATTTCGACCAAAGCGGCCGACTCGGTTTGGCAGCGTTTTCTTGAAGTTTGTCCAAAATGCACGCCGGCACAAGTTATCAAGGCTGGTGACAAGCTGGCAACTTGTGGCTTATCCAAGCGTAAAGCAGAGTATATTTTCGATCTGGCGGACCATTTCAAGGCAAAACGTGTCAATTATGACAAGTGGGCCGAGATGGAAGATGAAGACGTTATCGCAGAGTTAATTCAAATTCGCGGTATCGGACGCTGGACAGCGGAGATGTTTTTGATATTTAATCTGCTCCGACCGAATATTTTGCCGCTGGACGACCTTGGTCTGCTGGCTGGCATTAGCCGTAACTATTTTTCTGGCGAGCCGGTTTCTCGTAGCGATGCGCGAGAAGTTGCCGCCAACTGGGAGCCTTACCGTACTGTTGCGACCTGGTATCTATGGCGCAGTCTGGATTCGGTAGCGGCAACAAACTAGGTAGAGATACGAAATCCACCGCGTGTTGAATCAAAAGGGTGCACGATGAGTAAAACGACTTTCCTCGGCTTTGAACAGCCGATTGCAGAACTCGATTCCAAGATCGATGAGCTGCGTTTTGTACAAGATGACTCTGCAGTCGATATCTCGGAAGAGATAGATCGCCTGTCGAAGAAGAGCCAGCAACTGACCAAGGATATCTACGCCAAGCTCACGCCGTGGCAAGTGTCCCAGATTGCGCGCCATCCACAACGTCCATACACCATGGATTATGTGAATGAAATTTTCACTGACTTCCACGAATTGCACGGCGACCGCAGCTATGCGGACGATCTGTCCATCGTCGGTGGTCTGGCGCGCTTCAACGGCATGCCATGTATGGTCATCGGCCATCAAAAAGGTCGCGATACCAAAGAGCGCAGCATGCGTAACTTCGGTATGCCTAAACCAGAGGGCTATCGCAAGGCGATGCGTCTGATGAAGCTGGCTGAAAAATTCGGTTTGCCGGTATTCACTTTTGTCGATACGCCAGGTGCTTTCCCAGGTATTGATGCAGAAGAGCGCGGACAGTCGGAAGCGATTGGCCACAATCTGTATGTCATGGCGGAATTGAAAGTGCCGCTGATTGCGACCATCATCGGCGAAGGCGGCTCCGGCGGCGCGCTGGCGATTGCAGTTGGCGATGCTGTGTTGATGTTGCAATACTCGACTTACTCGGTGATCTCGCCAGAAGGTTGTGCATCGATTCTGTGGAAGTCGGCAGAACGTGCATCTGATGCAGCGGAAGCGTTGGGCTTGACCGCACATCGTTTGAAAGCGATGGGCTTGATTGACAAGATCATCAATGAACCTTTGGGTGGTGCACATCGCGATCCTAAGCAGATGGCTGCATTGGTCAAGCGTGCATTGGCTGATACCGTGCGTCAATTCCAAGGTGTCAAAACCAAGGATCTGCTGGCAGCACGCCATGAAAAATTGATGAGCTATGGGAAATTCAAAGAGCTCAACACACCGGAATGATGCGTGACGAATAAAGATACTGCGTCTATGCAAGGTGAATTTGAACGCGCGTTAGGGGAGATCCGGACGCGCGTTTCTCTTTCCGGTGTTGCCATACCAAAAATTGCAGTTGCCTATAGCGGCGGATTGGATTCCGCAGCGCTACTGCATTTGTTGCACGCGACTGCGCAGTCGCAGCAGATAGAAGTTTTTGCCTTCCATGTTCATCATGGTTTGAGTCCAAATGCTGATCAATGGTTGGCGCATTGTCAGCAACAGTGTGTAGCGTTGGGCGTTACCTTCGATGCACGCAAGGTGCAAATCGGCAAGAAGGAAAAAAACGGCATCGAAGAAGCTGCAAGGCTAAGTCGCTACGCTGCTTTGGGCGAGATGTGTCGTGCGCACGAGGTTCCCTTGTTGTTGACTGCGCATCATCAGGACGACCAAGCAGAAACCGTATTGCTGCAATTGTTGCGTGGCTCTGGCGTAGCTGGCTTGTCCGGTATGGATAGTGCAAATCATGCAGCAGATTTATTGGGTGATGCCAACTTGTTGATGGGACGTCCCTTGTTGCAGGTGGCACGTTTGGATTTGCAGGCATACGTCACAGCTCATGCGATCCAGTTTGTCGAAGATGAATCGAATCTCGATCCTCGCTATGCACGCAATGCTTTGCGTCATCAGGTGATGCCAACTTTAGAACAGCATTTTCCTGGTTTTCAGCAACGCTTTGCGCGAACTGCGCAGCACGCGCAATCGGCGCAGCGTTTGTTAATTGAATTGGCTGCACAGGATTTGCACATCTGTTTGGATGGCGAGTGCCTTGATATCTCCAAATTGAAGCAGTTCAGCTCTGACCGTATCGATAACATGTTGCGTTACTGGTTCGGTTCGCGCGGCGTACGCATGCCATCGACTTCCTGGCTCAATGAAATGCGGTCGCAATTGCTGGAAGCCAAACATGATGCGCAGTTGTGCGTCACGCATGCGGACTGTCACATTCGACGGCATCGTGATTTGGTGTTCATCACGCCGAAACTGGATCCTGCAATGCTGGAGCAAGTGCCGCTGGCTTTTCGCTGGAACGGTGAAGCGGAGATGCACTTTGCCGAATTCGGCGGCACCATGTTTTTCGAAACAGCAGAGCAGGGCATGGCAGTAGAGTGGTTACGTTCGCAAGCGTTGACGATTCAGTTGCGTAGCGGTGGTGAACGTTTGAAACCGGCCTGGAATCGCCCGACCAAAAGTCTGAAATATCATTATCAAGCTTGTGACGTTCCTGCATGGGAGCGAGAACGTTTGCCGCTAGTTTTTGCAGGCAAGCAATTGTTATTTGCCGCGGGAATCGGCATGGACTGCCATCAACTTAGCACCGAGACCGGTGCTCATATTCAATTGCGTTGGCAATTCGATCAGACATAATTGCGTTTCCTCATCGCATTCTGGCTGTTTTGATAAGCAGAATGCGATGATGTAGCCGTCCTGTACTTGTCATTCTGCGCTGTAAGCTGTAAAGTCGAGGGTTGATTTTTAACGCTTTTTTTCATTTTTCAAGCGCTCTCCCGCTACCCTTATGGCTTTAATCGTTCACAAATACGGCGGCACATCGATGGGCTCCACCGAGCGCATCAAGAATGTCGCCAGACGCGTTGCCAAATGGCATGACGCAGGTTATCAAATCGTCGTAGTGCCATCGGCAATGTCCGGCGAAACAAATCGTTTGATCGGATTGGCCAAAGAGTTGATGCCAAACCCAAATCCGCGCGAACTGGACATGTTGGCTTCGACCGGCGAACAGGTTTCTGTCGCCTTGCTGGCAATGGCTTTGCAGTCTATTGGCAAAGAAGCCGTGTCCTACGCAGGTTGGCAAGTTGCGATCAAGACTGATTCCGCTTTTACTAAAGCGCGCATTCAATCGATCGATGACGTCAAAGTAAAAAAAGATCTGGATGCAGGTCGCATTGTCATCATTACCGGCTTCCAGGGCGTGGACGATGAAGGCAATATCGCGACGCTGGGACGCGGTGGTTCGGATACTTCTGCTGTTGCTGTGGCAGTCGCGTTGCAAGCGCAAGAGTGCTTGATTTACACCGACGTCGATGGCGTGTACACGACCGATCCGCGCGTTGTGTCAGAAGCGCGCCGCCTGAATACCGTTACGTTTGAAGAGATGCTCGAAATGGCGTCGCTCGGTTCGAAAGTGCTGCAGATACGCTCCGTCGAATTTGCCGGCAACTACAAGATGCCGACTCGCGTATTATCGTCGCTGACCGACCCTATGATGTCGCTGGAAGAGGAAGCAAAATCCGGTACACTGATTTCGTTTGAGGAAGATACAAATATGGAACAAGCCGCTATCACCGGTATCGCATTTAATCGCGATGAAGCGAAGATCACAGTATTGGGCGTACCAGATCGTCCAGGTATCGCTTACCAAATTCTTGGCCCGATCGCAGCGGCCAATATTGAAGTCGACATGATCATCCAAAACCAGTCGGTCGACGGTAAAACAGATTTCACCTTCACCGTGCCACGTGGCGATTATGCCAAGGCCGTGGATGTCCTGAATGAAAGCGTGAAAGCACATATCGGTGCTGCCAGTATTTTGGGCGATACCAAAGTGTCGAAAGTATCCGTAGTTGGTGTTGGCATGCGTAGCCATGTTGGCATCGCATCACAAATGTTCCGTACCTTGTCGGAAGAGGGCATTAATATCCAAATGATCTCGACTTCGGAAATCAAGATTTCCGTTTTGATCGATGAAAAATACATGGAATTGGCTGTTCGCGCATTGCACAAAACTTTTGATCTGGAAAAAAACAATTAAGTCATAGCAAAATGCATAGTTTGGGTTGACCAGTTATGCTTGAAAAGTTATGATGCTGAACCTTTCAATGACGGGCTGTTGACGTTGTTGAAGTAATGTGGAGGCGTGGCCGAGTGGTCGAAGGCACTTCCCTGCTAAGGAAGCATACGGGCTTAAACCTGTATCGTGGGTTCGACTCCCACCGCCTCCTCCAAGAATTGAAAGCCCTTGATGAAAATCAAGGGCTTTTTTTCTTTAGTCGAATTGGATGAAGTCACCTTTACTGGAAGTACGCATTTTGAACACGAAGAGAACGAAGCGCTGGGACGGCAAGATGGACACGCTGACAGCGGATTACCTGAAGGATGTTGTAACGCAGATGAACTCATATGGCGATCGCGTACAGTTTGCATTAAACGGGCCAGGGCAGAAGCCGCACTACCAGGTCATCAATAATTTTGAAAAGAAAATGGCGTTCGACAGCAATAATCATTTGCTGCATCCAGCAGAAGATGAGTTTGTCGGTGCCAACGCTACCAAGGTATTTACGCTGGATCAAATTCAGGCTGCAATAGCCAATGTAGGCGTAAAGCGGGTCGTTACAACCACGCGTGCTGTGCGTAGCACCAGTCGCAATAGCGGCGCTCCTGCGGTTAGACCTGGCGATCTGATCGATATTCAGAAATATGAATACTTCAAAAACAATGTGAAGACATTGCCAGAAGACATCCGCACTTATTCGCAAGAGATTACCAATCTGATGAAAAAAGGAATGTCTGCAGAAGCTGCATTTGGCGAAATCGTCGAACAGTACTTCTAATCTCTTTTAAAAGTGCGAACCGAGTTAGTTCGCCAAGCCATGTAAAAAAGCCCGCATCGTCATGATGCGGGCTTTTTGTTATGTGTAGTAAGGAGAGGGTAGTCGCAACTGAATGATGGCGCCTGCTCTGCGGATTTAATTTTCCAAAAACGTGATCGATTTACTCAATTGAAGAAGTTCTGGATGTATTAAAGCCTGTAAATTTTTTCTCCGGTTTGAACAATTTTGAATTTCGCATCGGATAGTGGATCCAGTGCGCGTCCATCTGCCAACTTATAGGTTTTGGCACCTGGAAGTAAATCCGGGTCCAGTGCGGCGATTGGAGTTTGATAAACCTCAACGTGGTAAGCGGCACCGGTCTTTCCTTTGGCATCGAATTTTTCTACCAAATCCATAAGAGTCTCCTTTGGGTTGAGGGTGGGATAACAATACCAGATTTTGCGGTGCTGGCGACATTGCTTGGTGATTGCCTCAATTGCTTAATTGGCAATTTATGGTTAGGCAATTCGCAAGATGAAACTTCTGCGATCAATATAAGTGTCGCTTTGATAATGAATTTGTAATAAATCGAAAATAAATCAAATTTATTTCAATCCAACCCTAAAGTTCTGCTTTCCACTGCCGTTATCAAAACCAGATAGCGGTACTTTATTAATTTTTTTACTTCTAAAATTTTTAATAAATATTTTGTTTGAACCCTAAAGTTCTACAAAAACGTGCCGTTAAAGAGACAAGAGGGTCAAAAGAAGTTCATTTTTTTGTCTCTTAGGCTGATTTTTTTGAAGATTCTGAGTTCCTGAAATCAGAAAAATTGCCTAAAAACATGCTTTTTTAAAAGCAACATCTGAACAGAGATTAAATGCTCAGATGCAATATACAAGCCGCTCTCCGCCTCATTTCATGTGAAGGCGTATCGAATGCTGGTCGACGTTTGTAAGACAAACGCCTACCGGCCTATTGTCGTCTGCTCTGTATAAAAATACAGAATAGTGCCTATTCCAGCCATTTGTTTCCCCCTTCAGAATGCATTCACTGGCTCACACATTGCTGCCAGGAAATTCACAGCTCAGGGGATAACATGACCAATAACGACATCATTGCTGAAATTCGTGACGCTAATTTGGGTTACTTAATGCTTGCACAACAAATGATCCGTTCCGACAAAGCGACCGCGATCTTCCGTTTGGGAATTAGCAATGAAATCGCTGATTTGATCGAAGGCATGAACAATTCGCAAATCCTGAAACTCGCCGGTGCCAATATGATGCTTGCCCGTTTTCGTTTCGACGACGGCGCCATCCTCGGCATGTTGACTAATTACAATAAAGATCGCTCGTTGGCGCATTCCCATGCTGCCATCTTGATGGCTGGACAAGCAGTTGAGCAAATCGCTTAAGTCATCATCACTGATCGTGTTGTCGTAATTATTCAGAAGTGAGCGAGAAAATGGCCAAGAAAAGCGTAGTCACAGAATCCCAGGAAATTCAACTTGCAATCGAGCTCATCAATTTGGGCGCAAGACTTCAATTGCTGGAATCGGAAACTTCGCTTTCGCGCGAACGCTTGCTGAAGCTGTATAAAGAATTGCGCGGTGTCTCGCCACCAAAAGGCATGTTGCCATTTTCGACGGATTGGTTCATTACCTGGCAGCCGAATATCCATTCTTCATTGTTTATGGGTATACACAAATATCTGGTCGAGCATGCGCAGATTTCCGGCATCCAGGCAGTGATGAAGGCATACAAGTTGTATCAAGAGCAGGTTGAATTGGGTGCAGATGGCGAGCCGGTTTTGTCTTTGACACGTGCCTGGACCCTGGTACGCTTCTTCGATAGTAAAATGCTGGCGACGGCATGTTGCAGCGAATGCGGTGGACACTTTGTTGTTCATCGTCTGGACTTGAATGCGAATTACACTTGTGGCTTGTGCCACATGCCATCCAGAGCAGGTAAAACCAAGCGCGCCAAGGCCGCCGCAAACTTGCTGGCAGCTTGATCGGATCGTTTATTTCTTGAAAAGAGTGTCTGTGTGAAGAAAGTGGGGCGCTCCGGCGCAAAGTCGGTGCCTCTTAAAGCAGTATTCCAGATACCTGCAGTACAAGCCCTCCTGCTTCAAATCATCTCGTTTTTTATCGTATTACTTATCGCGCGCGGTATCGGCGCGATATTCGGTTGGGGTATGAATATCCTGGTTGTCGCGCTGCTGCAAGGCGCGATCGCTGCGGGTCTTGCCTGGTGGCGCGGATTGGCGCCGTGGTGGCTCGCGATTCAATTTCTGTTTCCTCTTGTGTTGGTGCTGGCTTTGTCCTGGCAGTTGCCTCCGTCTGTTTTTCTTGTTGCTTTCCTTTTCTTCCTTTGCTTGTACTGGACGACATTTCGTACTCAGGTTCCATTTTATCCATCTCGTTTATCGACGTGGGAAGTGGTCGCCAAGTTGTTGCCGCCTGATAAAGAGCTTCACTTCATTGATATTGGTAGTGGATTGGGTGGATTAGTCTTGGATTTGGCCAAACGACGTCCGGAAAGTCGATTTGTCGGTACCGAGATTGCACCCTTGCCATGGTTGGTGAGTGTAGTGCGAGCGCGGTTGGCTGGTAGTTCGGCGCGTTTCGAAAGAGGGGATTACGGTCGGTTGAATTTTGCCGATTATGATGTTGTGTTCGCCTATCTATCACCGGTTGCCATGCCTGCTTTGTGGGCAAAGGCAAAGTCAGAAATGCGCCCCGGTACGATGCTACTCAGTTATGAGTTCTCTATTCCAAATGTGACACCTCATGTCATCGTATCGCCCGAGGTAAATGGCCCTGAGCTTTACATCTGGCATATCTAAAGTTATTTCAAGCAGTTGCGCACCAAAATGACTCAAGTTCCGAGGATTCAGGTCGTTGAATGTGTATGAGCGCGTAAGCGATCAATTTCAACCCTGATACAACAGGTGCAGTGCCATGGCGGTTGCATATAAGCAATTGTTAAGGCAATAATGGCACCCTAACCCTAAGAACGGAGTAAGCGCACTTGTTAGTCATTATTGGATATTTGGCTGTAGTGCTATCGGTCTTCGGTGGTTTTGCGTTGGCAGGTGGGCATCTGGCGTCATTGTTGCAGCCTATCGAATTGTTAATGATCGGCGGCGCGGCTGTCGGCGCATTCTTCGTTGGGAATAACGGCAAGGCAATCAAGGCAACGTTAAAAGCGCTGCCTAACGTTTTTAAAGGTTCCAAATATACAAAAAGCTTGTATATGGAACTGATGACGCTTTTGTTTGAAATTCTGACCAAAGTGCGCAAGGAAGGTTTGATGTCGATTGAAGGCGATATCGACGCACCGGAAGAAAGCGCCATTTTCACCAAATACCCAACGGTTCTGGCCGATCACCACATTATTGAATTCATGACCGACTATTTGCGGCTCATGGTATCGGGCAATATGGATGCCTTTCAGATCGAAAATCTGATGGATAACGAGATCGATACGCACCATGCCGAAGGCGAAGTTCCAGTGCATTGCATAGCCAAAATTGGTGATGGCTTACCTGCGTTCGGTATTGTTGCGGCTGTGATGGGCGTGGTACATACCATGGCATCGGTTGGTTTGCCGCCGGCAGAATTAGGTATTTTGATTGCTAACGCATTGGTTGGTACTTTCCTCGGTATTTTGCTTTCCTACGGTTTCGTTTCTCCGCTGTCGAGCGTATTGGAACAGAAGTTGCATGAATCTTCGAAGATATTCCAATGCGTCAAAGTGACATTGCTTGCGAGTTTGAATGGCTATGCGCCGGCGCTGGCAGTGGAATTCGGTCGCAAAGTATTGTTCTCTACTGAACGTCCTTCCTTTAGTGAGTTGGAAGAACACATCAGACAGTCGAAAACAAAATAAACCGATTCCTCACTATCAAATCACAAGAACACACGCAATCTAACGGAGACTGGCATGGCTGACGAAGGACTCCGTCCCATTATTGTTAAGCGCATTAAAAAATCCGGGGGCGGCCATCATGGCGGCGCCTGGAAGATTGCTTACGCCGATTTTGTCACGGCGATGATGGCGTTCTTTCTGTTGATGTGGTTGTTGGGTTCGACAACCAAAGGCGATCTGCAAGGCATCGCCGACTATTTCAGTACACCTTTGAAGGTGGCAATGGCCGGCGGTTCTGGCAGTGGCGATAGCTCAAGCGTCATCAAGGGTGGTGGTAAAGACATGACCCGTATCGATGGCCAGCAGAAAAAAGGTGAAGACCTGACGCCTGCAAAAAACTTCAACTTGAAGGCTGCAGAGGCAGAGCTGGAGCGGAGGGAAGTTGATCGGCTCAAAGCATTGAAAGAGCGTATCGAGCGCGCAATCGAAACAATTCCCGGTCTGAAACAATTTAAAAATCAACTTTTGATCGATATCACGACCGAAGGTCTGCGCATCCAAATCGTCGATGAAAAAAATCGGCCGATGTTTGCATTGGCAAGAGCAGAATTGCAGCCTTACACCAAGGTGATTCTGCATGAGATCGCCAAGACGCTCAACGATATTCCCAACAGAATCAGTTTGTCCGGACACACGGATGCAACCCCATATTCCAGCGGTGAAAAAAGCTACAGCAACTGGGAGCTTTCGTCTGATCGCGCCAATGCTTCACGTCGAGAACTGGTCGCTGGCGGGATGGAAGAGACCAAGGTTTTGCGTGTTGTCGGCCTGTCATCTGCAGTGTTGTTTGATACCAAAGATCCGCTCAATCCAATTAATCGCCGCATCAGCATTATCGTGATGAACAAGAAAACAGAAGACTCCATTACGCAAGAAAATCGGATGGTTGAAGTGGCAGATAAGGCAAGTGCGAAAGATGCGGTGGAAGTAGGAGCTAATTTATCCGAAGTGAAACCACCGGTTCCAGTTGCAGCGCCTACTCCTGTAGCAAGATAAGTAGAGCATTGATTGTAAGTGAACGAAAATGATGACCGGGTATTTCCCATGACAATACAAAATTCGTTGGCGCTGCAAATAAAGGATCTATTATCTGGACTGTCAGATCATGGAGCTCAACATCTGACAGAAATCGAAACAGACCTGATTCAGACAAATATTTTGCTGAGTGAAGCAATTGAAAAACTGAGTGCGAGTTTCATGGCAATTCATGCGACAGTGGCTGCGCAGCAGCAGATTGTTGATGTGCTGATAGAACAAGCTGCTGTTTCACCTCAGGTCATGTCGGAGTTGCAAGATAATTCGGCTCAGCTTGATCAGCATGTGAATGCTGCGGTGACTGGTCTACAGTTCCAAGATATGACGAACCAATTGATTGGTCGCGCGATGCGCAGAGTCATTGGATTCCGTGATGTGCTGGAAATGCTGGGTACGGATGCCGCTGCGCTGTCTGTAGATGCGGATAACGAAAGAGTGGCTGCCTTGCTGGCTAAGGTTAATGAAACGCTGAGAACGCAAAGCAGCAATCTGGAAAAAGAATTATGGAAAGCCGTGTGCCAGACGCACATGGAAAGCGGCGATATCGAATTGTTTTAAGCGCGCTACTAAAATTTAGATAACCGGGTGTACAAGCCTGAAACGAAAGTGAGCAGGAGTAAAGATGGCAAAGACAATATTGGCAGTCGATGATTCGGGTTCATTGCGACAAATGGTGGTCTTCAGTTTGAGGGCTGCCGGCTATCAGGTGACGGAAGCTGTTGATGGACAAGATGGTCTGGAGAAGGCGAAGACGCAGGTTTTCGATCTGGTATTGACCGATCAAAATATGCCACGCATGGATGGCTTCACCTTGATTCGCTCATTACGCGCCTTGTCGACTTATCAAAAAATACCGATTCTCGTATTGACGACGGAGTCCAGTGACGAGATGAAGGCAAAAGGACGTGCAGCCGGTGCAAACGGTTGGCTGGTAAAACCATTTGATCCGCAGCGATTGACTGAAGTTGTCAAAAAAGTGATCGGTTAAGGCTCGCCATGAGTAGGGACATCATCAAGAGCGCAGACTACGGAGTGGAACAATGACCATCGATATGAGTCAGTTCTTCCAGGTGTTTTTCGACGAGACGGAAGAACTACTGGCCGAGATGGAAAAGCTGTTGCTGGCGGTTGACGTATCAGCCCCTGATGCAGAAGATTTGAATGCCATCTTCCGTGCTGCGCACTCAATCAAAGGTGGCGCTGCCACGTTTGGTATCACCGATTTAACGGAAGTAACGCACGTACTGGAAACCTTGCTGGATCGCATACGCAAGGGTGAGATGGTATTGATGTCTGAACATGTCGACGCGTTTCTATCGGCAAAAGATGTGTTGAAAATGCAGCTAGATGGTCATCGCTTGCACACACCAGTCGATCTGGATGCGGTCGCTGATATACGCGTGTTGCTGGAGTCACTATCGCAGGATGCGTCGCCGACACCCGCTGCTGCGTCAAATACATCTGCTGCGCATGGCAAGACAAGCACAGTACAGACAGATCGTCGCTTCCGGATTGAGTTGCCAGTAACTACTGCACGCGATGTTGATGCGCTGGCGGCAGAGTTAGGTTTGCTGGGTGAAATTCAGCGTGATGTGCTGCCGGATCAACGCGCAGTATTTACGCTGAGCACGCAAGAAGGTGTCGACGACATTATCGCGATTTGCTCTTTCATTCTCGATCCGCAAGATTTAAAGATTACAGAAGAGGCTGTCATTAAAGGCGTGCATCAGTCGATTGATGATCGCAGCCGCAATGAGGAGGAGCAGGGTTACGGTTTCTTCGAACCCTTGCATTCGACTATTGCCGAGAACGCGCAAGGTTATGGATTCTTTGCGCCATTTGTTCCCTTGCCTTTGCCTGATCCTGTCAATAAAGACACTGCCGAGCAGGATGATGACAAAGGGAATGCGTTGGCGGTAGAAGAAGTGCATGCAGCCGCAGCAACGGATAAGAAGCCTGCCGTCAAACGTGACGCCGACAAGATGAATGTCAGTGCGGAGTCATCATCGATACGCGTGGGCATAGAAAAAGTCGACCAACTGATCAATTTGGTAGGAGAGCTGGTCATCACGCAAGCGATGATAGAACAGCGGACTGGTTCGTTAGATCCGATGCTGCACGAGCGTTTGTTGAATAGCGTATCGCAATTGACGCGTAATACGCGCGATCTACAAGAGGCTGTCATGTCGATACGCATGATGCCTATGGATTATGTATTTTCGCGCTTTCCGCGCATGGTGCGCGATCTGGCAACGAAGCTGGGCAAGAAGGTGGAGTTCGTTACGCATGGTGCGGCAACTGAATTGGACAAAGGTCTGATTGAGCGCATTGTCGATCCTCTGACGCATTTAGTACGGAACAGTATTGATCACGGTATTGAAATGCCAGAAGCGCGCGTGGCGACTGGTAAAGCGGCATCCGGTCAGCTCTCTCTTTCTGCCGGTCATCAAGGCGGCAATATCATCATTGAAGTCAGTGATGATGGCGGTGGTTTGAACCGCGACCGTATCCTGGCTAAAGCCAAGCAACAAGGCATGCCGGTATCGGATGACTTGCCAGATGAAGAAGTCTGGCAATTGATTTTTGCGCCTGGTTTCTCGACCGCTGAAGCAGTCACCGATGTGTCCGGCCGCGGGGTTGGTATGGACGTCGTCAAACGGAACATCACCGCAATGGGCGGCGTGGTCGATATTCGTTCTAGCAAAGGTTATGGCACGACGATATCGATTTCTCTGCCGCTGACGCTGGCTATTCTGGATGGCATGTCGATCAAGGTCGGTGACGAAATTTATATTCTTCCGCTCGGTTATGTTGTTGAGTCGCTGCAACCGGAATTGCTTGATATAAAAGATATCAGTGGGCAAGGGCAGGTGGTCAAAGTGCGTGGCGATTATTTGCCTTTGATCCCGCTTTATAAAATGTTCAATATCGAACCACGTTTTACCGATCCGTCTGAAGGCATCGTTGTTATTCTGGAATCAGAGGGAAGAAAAGCGGCTTTATTTGTCGACGATCTGGTCGGGCAACAACAAGTTGTCGTCAAAAATATCGAATCGAATTATCGTAAGGTGGCAGGAATATCAGGAGCCACAATTCTCGGTGACGGTGGCGTATCGCTGATTATCGATGTTGCAGCACTACTACGTTCAAGCCGTCAGTTGAATGACGAATCCATTTATTCCTGAGGAGGAGAATCACTATGATTCACAACATACAAAACAATACAACTGGTGCTGAAAACGGCAACGAGTTTCTGGCTTTTACGCTAGGCAAGGAAGAGTACGGCATCGACATCCTGAAAGTTCAGGAAATCCGCGGTTATGAAGCAGTGACACGCATTGCGAATGCGCCAGAGTTTGTCAAAGGTGTGGTCAATCTGCGCGGCATCATTGTGCCTATCGTCGATATGCGCATCAAATTCAATCTTGGTGAACCGACCTACGATCAATTTACAGTCGTGATTATTCTCAATATCGGTGGCCGTGTAGTTGGCATGGTAGTGGATAGTGTTTCGGACGTGATTACTTTGTCACCTGAGCAAATCAAACCGGCACCGGAAATGGGCACTGCTTTCAATACCGATTATTTGATCGGTTTGGGAACCTTGGATGAACGGATGCTGATCTTGGTGGATATCGACAAATTGATGTCCAGCACAGAGATGGGTTTGATTGAAAAAATTGCAGCGTAATCATTGAAATAAAAATTGCCGTGTGAGCGAGCAGAACAAGGCTGCGCAAACAGTCGCGTGTATGGTTATTGAAAGACGCATATTCAGCTAGCGTGATATGCAACAGGCGAAAGGGAAATCGGCAGTATGAAAGTGACTTCTCAGATCAGATCGGAAGGCTCCAAAGAGTTCGAGTTTACAGCTCGTGATTTTGAACGAGTGCGGGCTCTTATTTATAAAAGAGCCGGCATCGCTTTGGCCGAGAGCAAGCAGGAAATGGTTTACAGCCGTTTGGCCCGTCGCCTGCGCGCAACGGGTATCGGCTCGTTTGTTAGTTATCTGGACCAGCTTGAACAAGGTGGCAATGATGAAGAGTGGGAAGCGTTTACCAACGCACTGACAACCAACCTCACTTCATTTTTTCGCGAGGCACACCATTTCCCGATTCTTGCCGAGCATCTGAAAAAAATTAAAGAACCGATCGAAATCTGGTGTTCTGCTGCATCAACTGGTGAAGAGCCGTATTCGATTGCGATGACCGCATGCGAGGCGTTCAATACCTTGACACCACCGGTGCGCATCATTGCAACCGATATTGATACCAATGTATTGAACACTGGTGCCAACGGTGTGTATTCGATGGATCGACTGGATAAAATGTCGCCGGAGCGCGCGAAGCGCTTCTTCTTGCGCGGCAAGGGTGCCAAAGAAGGCATGGTGCGCGTACGTCCCGAGCTGCGACAAATGATTACCTTCAAACAGGTGAATCTGCTGGCGAGCAACTGGGCAATTTCGGGACAGTTCGATGTGATCTTCTGCCGCAATGTGATGATCTATTTCGACAAGCCTACGCAAGGAAAAATACTGGATCGCTTTGCGCCCTTGATGAAGTCGGATGGTTTGTTATTTGCCGGTCATTCCGAAAACTTCCTGTATGTCACGGATGCGTTCAAGTTGCGCGGGAAAACGGTTTACGAGCTGGAACAGAATAAGAAAGCGGGTTCGTCGCCAACACGTCGAACATAACAGAATCTATGAATGAATTGACCAAAGAACATTTCGCCACGAATGTCTATTACGACCGGACATTCGATCGCGACGCAGCCAAGATCTTGCCGGGTGAGTATTACTACACCGGTAAAGATATGCTGATTGTGACCGTTCTTGGATCATGCGTATCAGCTTGCATACGTGATCGTGTCACCGGTGTCGGTGGGATGAATCACTTCATGTTGCCGGATAGTGGTGGTGATGCAGATAGCCCGATTTCTGCATCGGCGCGGTATGGCACGTATGCGATGGAGATTCTGATCAATGATTTGTTGAAAGCTGGTGCGCGGCGCGAGAATCTGGAAGCCAAAGTATTTGGCGGCGGTAATGTCTTGAGTGGCTTCAGCTCGATTAATGTCGGTCAGCGTAATGCACAATTCGTACGTAGTTTTCTGAAGATAGAAAACATTCGTATCGTTGCAGAAGACTTGAATGACATACATCCACGCAAGGTGTATTACTTCCCGCGTACGGGCAAAGTATTGGTCAAAAAACTCAGGCAGTTGAACAACAATACATTGGTCAATCGCGAACAGGATTATGCGAATCGTCTACAGTCTGGCAGTGTCAGCGGAGACGTGGAACTCTTTTCTTGATGCAAATAAATATATCTATAAAAAACGCTATACCAAGGCAGCCTCATGAAAATTAAAGTATTGATCGTGGATGATTCAGCGCTGATACGCAGCGTGATGAAGGAGATCATCAATAGCCAGCCGGATATGGAAGTTGTCGGTGTGGCGCCAGATCCGATTGTCGCGCGCGATTTGATCAAGCAAACAAATCCTGATGTATTAACGCTGGACGTTGAAATGCCGCGTATGGACGGCTTGGACTTCTTGGAAAAATTGATGCGTTTGCGTCCGATGCCGGTGGTGATGGTGTCTTCGCTGACCGAACGCGGTTCGGAAATTACCTTGCGTGCACTTGAGTTGGGCGCGGTTGATTTTGTGACCAAGCCGAAGATGTCGATTCAGAGCGGCATGCTTGAATATACCGAGATGATCGCCGACAAAATTCGTGCAGCATCGAAAGCGCGCATCAAGTCACGACCTATCGTGCCGCACGATCCGAACAAGCAAACTGGCGATGGCGTTTTACCATTGATACGTAATCCGCTTACCAGTAGTGAGAAACTGATCATCATCGGTGCATCTACCGGTGGCACCGAAGCGATCAAGGATTTCCTGATGCAGATGCCATCTGATTGCCCTGGCATTCTGATTACACAACACATGCCGGCTGGATTTACCAAATCGTTTGCGCAACGTCTGGATAGCTTGTGCAAAATCGGTGTGAAGGAATCGGAAGGCGGCGAACGGATTTTGCCTGGCCATGCCTATCTGGCTCCTGGTCATTCGCATTTGCAGTTGGTGCGCAGTGGTGCCAACTATGTCACGCAACTTGATCAAGGCCCGCCGGTCAATCGTCATCGTCCATCGGTCGATGTGTTGTTTCATTCTGCTGCAGTGCATGCAGGCAAGAATGCTGTCGGTGTAATTCTGACAGGGATGGGTAAAGATGGCGCATTGGGTATGCTCGAAATGAAGAATGCCGGTGCTTATAACTTCGCGCAAGATGAGGCGTCATGCGTAGTATTCGGTATGCCGCGTGAAGCGATTGCGGTCGGTGCGACGCATGAAGTTGGCCCTTTAAATGCACTGCCAGGAATGGTTTTGGGTCATCTGGCGACGCATAGCAGCCGCGCATTGCGCGTCTAAGTGGTTTTTTGATACAGCTAGTGTTGGTTTCTTCCGATTTGCTTGTATCCTCGGTGCATAATAGCGATGCATCAAAATGAGACGATGCGTTAGACCATGTTCGATTCCTTATCAGGATCGATGACGATTTAAAGAATTAATGGAGTAATTCATGGCAGGCCCAAATACCAAATTTTTAGTTGTTGATGATTTTTCAACAATGCGTCGCATTGTTCGCAACCTCTTGAAGGAACTGGGCTATACGAACGTCGATGAAGCCGAAGATGGCGCAATGGCCCTCGCGAAATTGCGTAGCGAACAATTCGACTTCGTCGTGTCCGACTGGAACATGCCGAATATGGATGGTTTGACGATGTTGCAACATATTCGTGCCGATCCAGCACTTTCCAAATTACCAGTGTTGATGGTCACGGCAGAAGCGAAAAAAGAAAACATCATTGCGGCAGCACAAGCCGGCGCAAATGGTTATGTGGTCAAGCCATTTACCGCTGCGACACTGGACGAAAAACTCGCGAAGATTTTCGAAAAACTGGCTGCAGCCGGAGCCTGAGTTGAGCGGCGCCTCATCTGCACAGACGGTATCCGAAACAGATCACGCAAATTTGGCGAACGACGAAGTGCTGTCGCGCGTTGGTCACATGACCCGCGCGCTGCATGAGAGTCTGCGCGGCTTGGGTTTCGATCAATTGATAGAACGTGCTTCGCACGATATCCCTGATGCACGTGATCGCCTCGATTACGTTGCACGCATGACAGAGCAGGCTGCACAACGTGTCTTGAATGCGACTGAGGCAGCTGGTCCTTTGCAAGAGCGCATTCAATCTGATGCCGCCGCAATGTCTACCGAATGGCAGCAAGCCTTGCAAGGCGACTTTTCTGAAGAAAAATATCGCGCCTTGGCAGAACAGACCATAGCTCATCTGAATGCCACACAAAGTGCGACGACAGAAACCAGACAGCATCTGATGAACATCATGATGGCGCAGGACTTTCAGGATTTGACCGGGCAGGTCATCAAGAAAGTTACCGAGCTGGCGCATGGCTTGGAGCAGCAGTTGCTGCAATTACTGGTCGATTACGCTCCGCCTGAGAAGAAGAAAGAAGTCGATACTGGCTTGCTGAACGGGCCGCAAATCAATCCAGTCGGTAATGATGTGGTTGCTGGTCAGGAACAGGTCGACGACTTGCTTGAAAGCCTGGGTTTCTAATCCATTGATGCGCCGCCGTTTGTCATTCCGACTTCCGTTGTACTTTCCGCTTATTTCCTATGTCTGAAATGAAATTCATCGTGCGTGAGCCGTTGCTGAATGCAACACAGCAGATCCTTGGATACGAGCTGTCGTGGCAAAGCAATGAACAAGATGGCGGCATGGCCAGCGATGAGGATTTGCTGGAGCTGGTGACCTTTGTCGCTACGCAATTGCACGACAAAGAATCAAATTGGTTGCTGAATGACAGCGTGCTGTTTTTTGAAGCGACGCCGGCTTTGATTGCTTCTGATGTAGCAAAGAAACTGCCTGCAAAAAATACAGTATTTCGCCTGACCTCAGCCGATCTGGCGGATAAAGAAACGCTCAGAGTAGTGAGTGACTTGCGACAGCAAGGTTATGGAATTTCGCTGCGTGATGCAGATACTTTGCCGCATAACAGCCAGCTCTTGCAAGTCGTCAGTCATGTTGAGGGGCACTTCAGTCGTGATAGTGTTGATGCAAAAGTAATCGAGCAGAGCGGTTTGAAATCTGCCGGTGTCAAATTGGTCGCGCGTCAGATCGCTGATTGGCGTGAATACGATCATTGTGTCGCAAACGGACTGTATGCGTTCATAGGCAATCTATACCTGACACAGCGCCCAAATGCTGAGAAAAAGGGATTGAATTCAGCACAGCTCATCATTGTCCAGTTGATGGAAATGGTGCGGCAAAATGCCGATATTCGCGAGCTGGAAGAAGTGCTGAAGCGCGATGCTGCTCTGTCATACAAGTTATTCCGTTACATCAACAACGTCGGTTACGGTTTGGGGGCGGAAATCCAATCCCTGCGTCATGCCGTGACGATGCTTGGTTATTCGCCTTTGTATCGCTGGTTGTCTTTGTTGCTGGCCACGGCAAGTACGCATAGCCATTCGGCCGTGCTGATGCAGACGGCGATTGTGCGTGGTCGCTTTGCAGAATTGGCCGGGCATGGCATTTTGCCCAAACATGAGGCTGAAAACCTGTTCGTGGTCGGTATGTTTTCCCTGCTGGATCGTTTGCTGGGTATTCCGATGGAAGAGGTATTGAGTAAAATTCAGCTCTCGGAACCGGTAGCACAGGCATTGCTGACGCGTGATGGCATGTACGGTCCATTCTTGGCACTTGCCGAGGCATGCGAGCCGAATAATGGCGATATTGCAGCGTTGGCTGACTCTCTTTTCATCAGTTCGCGTCAGGTCAATGAGGCGCATTTGGCCGCACTGGCCTGGGCGCAAGCCATCAAGATTTAGTTTTCCCTTCAATTTCCCGCTTAGCACGACTTAAAAAGCGGGATCTTTCCCATCCTATTCCCTCGATCACCTTAAGGCTTTCTAGCCAATAATCCACTCATAGGTCCGTATGGCGTCATGTTGAATGCCAGCGGGAGTACCTCAGGAGTCGGCTTTGGCTGAAGAAAGTGATCTCGAAAAGACTGAACCCGCGTCACCGCGCAAGCTGGAGCAAGCGCGGGAGCAGGGTGATGTGCCGCGTTCGCGCGAGTTGGCGACCTGTACGCTGTTACTGGCTGCGGGCGCTGCTTTCTGGATCACCGGTGGCCGCATGATCGCTCAACTGAACGCCACGCTGGCGTCTGGTCTTTCTTTTGATCGCGAGATGGCCTTCGATATGGAGTTGTTGCTGGCGCATGCCGCCGCCAGCATTATCGATTTGCTGATCGCGTTTGCACCTGCGGCATTAATCCTGATTGTGGTGGCATTGGCATCACCAGCGTTGATAGGCGGATGGTTGTTCAGTGCACAAGCCTTGCAACCTAATTTTGGCCGTATGAACCCGATGAAGGGCTTGGGCAATATGGTTTCCAGTCGCTCAGCGGTGGAGTTGGGTAAGGCAATTGCCAAAACCATTCTGATCGGCTGGATCGCTTGGATGGTAATCCGTTATGAATTTGATGCGGTGCTGGCGCTGAGCGTGGAACCGTTGAAGTCAGGCACCGAACATTTGGGCCATTTGCTGGTCGTCAGTTTTATCTTTATTGCGAGTGGCTTGGTCATTATTGCGATGATCGATGCGCCATATCAAATGTGGCAGCACGCGAAGAAATTGATGATGTCGCGTCAGGACGTCCGTCAGGAATCCAAGGAATCTGAAGGTAATCCGGAAATCAAGGCGAAGATACGCCAGCAACAACGCGAGATGGCACGCCGCCGCATGATGTCCGAAGTACCAACCGCAGACGTCGTCGTGACCAATCCGACGCACTATGCAGTCGCATTGAAATATTCCGAAAACGGCATGCGCGCACCGAAGGTCGTCGCCAAAGGTGCAGATGAAGTCGCCGCCAAGATCCGTGAACTGGCAATGGAAAACAATGTGGTGCTGCTGGAAGCACCACCACTGGCGCGTGCGCTGTTCCGTCATGCCGAATTGGGCGATGAAATCCCTGAAAAACTCTATATCGCTGTGGCCGAAGTATTGGCTTATGTATTCCAGTTGCGCGCATACAGCAAGAGCGGTGGCGCACGTCCGGTTAAACCGGACGATCTCGATGTCCCGCCAGAGATGGATCCCCTTAACCCTGCTGCAGAAGATGCAGATACGAATGGCCTGCCACAATGAATAGCCTGAAATTACCCGCCTGGATGACCGGCGAAGGTTCGAGAGCCATCGCCGCACCGCTGATCATCATCATGATGTTGTCGATGATGGTGCTGCCGCTGCCGGCCATCGTGCTCGATATTTTCTTCAGCTTCAATATTGCGCTATCCATCATCGTATTGTTGACCGCTTTGTACACGGTCAAGCCACTCGATTTCATGGTGTTCCCGACGGTGCTCTTGGTCAGCACCATGTTGCGTCTGTCCTTGAACGTGGCATCTACACGCGTGGTGCTGACGGATGGCCATAACGGTCCGGATGCCGCAGGTAAAGTGATTGAGGCCTTCGGCCATTTTCTGATTGGTGGTAACTACACTGTTGGTATCGTGGTGTTCGTGATTTTGACCATCATCAACTTTACGGTTGTGACCAAAGGTGCGGGCCGTATCGCTGAGGTGGGTGCACGTTTCGCATTGGATGCGATGCCGGGTAAGCAGATGGCGATTGATGCCGACTTGAATGCTGGCTTGATCGGTGAACAGGATGCACGTCTGCGTCGTACGCAAGTTGCACAAGAAGCCGAGTTCTACGGCGCGATGGACGGTGCAAGTAAATATGTGCGCGGCGATGCGATCGCCGGCATTATCGTCACGGTGATCAATATTGTCGGCGGTCTGATCGTCGGTATGGTGCAACACGATATGGGTTTTTCCGCTGCGCTGGAAAACTATACCTTGCTGGCAATTGGTGATGGCTTGGTTGCGCAGATTCCTTCGCTGATTATTTCCACTGCTGCAGGTATCGTCGTTTCACGCGTGGCCAGTGAGCAAGATATTGGCGGTCAATTGGTAGGGCAGTTGTTTGCCAAGCCACAAGTGCTGTATATCACCGCTGCGATCATTGGCGGCATGGGCTTGATTCCTGGCATGCCACACGTTTCTTTCCTTTTCCTCGCCAGCATCATGGCCGGTGCGGCATACATGATTTCGCAACGTGCATTGAAAGCCCCGCAAGTCGAACCTGAAGTGACTGCACCACCAGCGGCGCCGGAAGTTGAAGAAGCGAGCTGGCAAGATATTGTGCAAGTCGATACCTTGGGATTGGAAGTCGGCTATCGCCTGATTCCTTTGGTCGATAAATCACAAAGTGGGGAACTGCTGCGTCGGATCAAAGGCATACGCAAAAAATTCGCACAGGAAGTCGGCTTCCTGTCGCCGCCCGTACATATCCGCGATAACCTGGAATTGAAGCCATCTGCTTATCGCATCACGCTCAAAGGTGTGGAAGTTGGTAGCGGCGAAGCACTGGCGGGTCAGTTCTTGGCAATCAATCCAGGCATGGTCAGCGGCACTTTGCCTGGACCAACAACCAGCGATCCAGCCTTCGGCTTACCAGCAACCTGGATCGATTCCAACATGCGTGAACAAGCGCAAGGCATGGGTTACACCGTCGTCGATGCCGGTACTGTCGTAGCGACCCATTTGAATCACTTGATCACAACGCATGCTGCTGAATTGCTAGGTCGTCAGGAAGTGCAGCAATTGCTCGATCACTTGGCCAAGGAATCGCCGAAGTTGGCAGAAGATTTGGTGCCTAAGGTGATTCCACTTTCGACTCTGCAAAAAGTATTGCAAAACCTGTTAATCGAAGGCGTCCATATCCGCGATATGCACACCATTATCGAAACCTTGTCCGAGCATGCTCCTTACACACAAGACGTGAATGAATTGACCGCATTGGTGCGTGTGGCATTGGGTCGTGCCATCGTGCAGCAATTGTTCCCATCGACGAACGAATTGTCAGTCATGACATTGGACAACCGCCTTGAACGTTTGCTGACACAAGCCTTGCAAGCAAGCGGATCCGAAGGCGCCGGCATCGAGCCAGGCTTGGCTGACACGATAGCTGCGCAGGCAGAAGCCGCGACGCGCCAACAGGAATCATTAGGATTAACACCGGTACTGCTGGTGCCAGCGCAATTGCGCGCATTGCTGGCGCGCTTCCTGCGTCGTGCCTTGCCGCAGCTCAAAGTGCTGTCGCATGCAGAAGTCCCGGATTCAAAAACAATCAGAGTAACTAGCTTAGTTGGAGGTCAGGTATGAACGTTAGAAAATTTACAGCAAGCACGTCGCGAGGCGCATGGAGTTTGGTGCGTGAAGCACTCGGACCAGATGCGGTCATCCTTTCCAATCGTGCGGTGGATGATGGTGTCGAAATTCTGGCGCTGGCCGGTGAAGACATGGCTTCGCTTTCCGAGCCTGTTATCGAAAAAACAGCACTTTCTGAATCTACGTTTGCCGCATTGGCACCGCAGCACAAGTTAGGTCATACACCCACTTTGGCAATTACATCCAATGTCGCCAGCCAAGCAGATACGACAGAAATCAATAGCGCCGAGCTGAACGATGTGATGAACGAAATCCGTTCGATGCGCGGCATGCTGGAAATGCAATTGACTGAAATCGCATGGAACGGCCAGCACAAGCGTGAACCGGTCAAATCCACAGTGTTGCGTGAGATGCTGGCTGCCGGATTCAGCGCCAGCCTGGCGCGCTATCTGATTGAGCGTTTGCCGGCAGGTTCTAGCAATCAAAGCGGGATGGAATGGATCAAGTCGATATTGACCCGCAACCTGACCACCATCGGTGATGAAAACGAGATCCTTGAAAAAGGTGGCGTCTACGCATTGGTTGGCCCGACCGGTGTAGGTAAAACGACAACCACGGCAAAATTAGCTGCGCGTTGCGTTATGCGTCACGGTCCTGGCAAGCTTGCCTTGATTACGACCGACGGCTATCGTATCGGCGGTTACGAGCAATTGCGCATCTACGGCAAAATCCTCGGTGTCATGGTGCATTCGGTCAAGGATGAAGCTGACCTGCGCATTGCGCTGGATGAGTTGAAAGGCAAGCATACTGTCTTGATCGATACCGTTGGCGTTAGCCAGCGCGATCAAATGGTCGCAGATCAGATCGCAATGTTGTCCGGTGCTGGTAGTCAGGTCAAACGTCTGTTGTGCCTGAATGCGACTTCAACCGGTGAAACGCTCAATGAAGTAGTGCGTTCTTACATGGGCAATGGCCTCGCAGGTTGCATATTGACCAAAATGGATGAAGCTGCAACCATTGGTAGTGCACTAGATATAGTCATACGGCAGAAATTGAACTTATACTACGTCGCGAACGGTCAACGCGTACCGGAAGATCTGCACGTCGCCAATCAGCAATATCTGGTTGAACGTGCATTTAAACTCAAGCGCGAAACAGCGCCGTTCCAGTTCAGTGATGCGGAGATACCTTTGGTGATGGCAAATACGGCACGTTCGATGAACGATAAGAGCTTGCGTGAGGTGATTCTTGGGTAGTTTTAAATGTGATCAGGCAGAAGGTCTGCGGCGACTGCTCGCCGGACCAAAGCCGCGCATTTTCACTTTTTTGTCAGCCACTTCAGCGGCAGAAAAAAGCGCGATGCTGGTCAATCTGAGCGCCTCGCTTGCATCGAGCGGCAGTGATGTCGTGCTGTTGGATGCTTGCGTCTCCACAAATGGCATCACGCATCGCATGGGGGCAGAAGTACAAGCAACCTTGCTGGACGTTGCGCGCCAGGAGCGCGCGCTGAATCAAGTCGTGCAAGCCATGCCACAAGGCTTCGGTCTGGCATCGCTGACGCGTGGTTCACTCCATGCCGCAACACGTGATGCGAATCAACTGCGCCGTTTGTCGAATGCATTTGGCGTGCTGGCATCGCAATCTGACGTGCTGATGGTTGATGCCGAACTGGATGAAGACGGCAATTTACCTGTTCCTGCGATGGCGAACGGCGATATCGTCGTGCAAGTTTCTCCCGATGCGGCATCGATCAAAAACGCCTATGCATTGATCAAACGATTGAATGCGCAATTAGGCCGTCGTCCGTTCAGCATTCTGGTGACTGGAGCAGACGAGCAGGAAGCAGCGCTTGTTTATCAAAACATGGCACAAGCTGCCAGCCGTTATCTGGCAGTGGAATTGCATTCGATAGGCTCTGTGCCACAAGATGAGCAAACGACACGCGCGGCGCGTCTTGGTCGTGCGGTGATAGAGGCCTTCCCGATGGCTGGTGCATCGGTTGCTTTCAGACGTCTTGCAGAACGTTTTACCTTATCCGCCCATGGCGCCAAGTTCGGAGCCTGAATCACCTATGTATACCGCGGCTGGAAAATCAGACAAAGATCATCTCGTAGGAGAACATGCGCCCCTGGTTAAAAAACTAGCGCATCAGATGAAAGCCAAGTTGCCGCCTAGCGTGGAAGTGGATGATTTGATTCAAGCCGGCATGATCGGCTTGCTGGATGCTGTTAGCCGCTACGAAGAAACACATGGCGCGCAATTCGAAACCTATGCCGTACAACGTATACGCGGCGCGATGCTGGATGAGTTGCGTAGCAGTGACTGGATGCCGCGCAGCATGCGTCAAAACATGCGCAAGATCGAGGTGGCAATGAACACCTTGCAGCAACGTCTGGGACGTGCGCCGAACGAGAGCGAAGTTGCGAAGCAACTCAAATTGTCACTGGCTGATTATCAGGATTTGTTGAGTGATGGCGGCGGTCATCAACTGGTGTATTACGAAGATTTCCACGATAGCGAAGACAACGAACATTTCCTCGATCGTTATTGCACAGATGAGTCGCCGGACCCACTGCAGAATTTGATGAATACCGGTTTTCGTGCTGCAGTTATTGAAGCAATTCATGCGCTGCCGGAACGCGAAAAAATCCTCATGGGTTTGTACTACGAGCAGGAAATGAATCTGAAGGAAATCGGTGCCGTTATGGGCGTGACCGAATCACGCGTATCGCAATTGCATAGCCAGGCTATCGCCAGGATGCGTGCAAACTTAAGGGAGAAAGCGTGGACTGGGGTAGCTTAATTGGTATCGCGCTGGCGCTCGGTGGCATCCTCGTTGGGCAAATGCTCGAAGGAGGAGGGCTGGGTTCGCTGGTGCAGCCTGCCGCGTTCATCATTGTCATCGTTGGCACTATAGGTGCGGTCCTTCTGCAAAGCGGTTGGCGCAATTTTGCGCAAGGCGTAAAAATGGCGGGTTTGGTTTTTGTGCCGAAGGATGATGACTATCAAGCTTTGATCAGCGACATTACCAGTTGGAGTGTGATCGCACGTCGCGAAGGATTGCTTAGTTTGGAGCGCGTCATCAAGGATGTTAACGATCCATTTATCGCGCACGGTTTGCGTTTGATCGTTGATGGCGTTGATCCAAATAAATTGCGTGAAGTGCTGGATATGGAAATCGGCGCTTACGAAACGCGTCAGCGTTTGGCAATCAAGATATGGGAAGCAGCAGGCGGCTACGCGCCGACTATCGGAATTTTGGGCGCTGTTCTCGGCCTGATACACGTGATGGAAAACTTATCAGATCCAAGCCGCCTCGGCAGTGGGATTGCCGTCGCATTTGTGGCGACGATTTATGGTGTTGGCTTTGCCAATCTGGTTTTCTTGCCTATCTCCAGCAAGCTCAAAGCTCTGGTCAGTCGCGATATCTTCAAACGCGAAATGTTGGCTGATGCATTTGCCGGTATTGCTGCAGGTGACAATCCGCGCTTGATCGAAGAGCGCATGAATATCTATTTGATGTAACGGTAGTTTTGCTTACAGCATCTGCAGATTGATCAACCATGGCACGTAGAAAACACGAAGAAGAACATGAAAACCATGAGCGTTGGCTGGTGTCCTATGCCGACTTCATCACACTCTTGTTCGCCTTCTTCGTCGTCATGTATGCGATCTCTTCTGTTAACGAAGGCAAGTATCGCATTCTCTCCAACTCCCTGGGCATCGCCTTCGGTGGTGTCACCGCCAAAGCGCCAGTCTTGAAAGACCCGGCCGAATCGAACACGGCGATCATGTCGTTGCCGATTCCCGCACCATCATCGGCAGCACAACGTGCCAATGACGCTATCGTCAAACGTGAAAAAGCACGGATGACCAATATTGCGCGCGATATCCTCAAAGCAATGGCGCCGCTGATTAGCCAAGGCAAGGTGCGTGTCACGCAAACCAATCGCGGCGTCAGCGTAGAAATTAATGCGAGCGTTTTATTCGCGCCAGGTGAAGCGAAGTTGAATGCGCAATCGGATGCCGCCTTGCGTGCCGTCGCACAAGTATTGAAAAAGGTCGACAACGATATTCAGGTGGAAGGCCACACTGATAACACACCTATTAACAACTCAGCGTTCCCATCCAACTGGGAATTGTCAGCGGTGCGCGCCAGCAGCGTCGTACGACTTTTCATTGACAGCGGTGTCGATGAAAAACGCATGGTGGCCATGGGACACGGCGCCAATCTGCCGGTAGACACCAACGAGACACCGGAAGGCCGCTTGCGCAATCGCCGGGTGCAGTTAATGATTCTCTCAGGCATGCCGGATGTGGTGACTGAAGTGCCGGTAACGCCGGAAGACTAAGTATTGCCAGTTAGGTTTTATGCCTTGATTTTTAGGTTTGTTACCCTTTAAATTCGATTTTCTAAATCCCCCGTTTTATCTAATTCCCTCCATTCTTGCTTGCCAAAATGGCCTTGCAAGGCTGCAGCAGCTGTAAAAACACGCACCTCAAATTTTCTGTGATTGTTTAGTTGATATTAGATATTTCTACAGATGTAAAAGTACATATTTAGTTATTTGTTTTTAATGTGTCTTATATGTAGATAAAAACATATAAATATATTTATACATGTTTAGCAAAATATCCCATGGCTATGGGATGTAATCGCATACAACTTTCTATATTGTCGAATATTTCTTTTGGGCAATATTAGGACGTTCTTCAATGATCGCAATAGCAACGCAAGAGCAAGTCGCTGTAATCCCTTTTTTCCGCAAGTCGCTTTTAGTTTCAATTCATTTGGTGATCAGTGGGCTCTTCTGCATTTCTTCTGCATTTGCCCAGAGTCTTGCTGCTGATGAATTATTAAGGCAGCAAGAGCGTGAAAGGCAATTACGCCTGCAGCAGGAGCAAACACCTGATGTGCGCTTACAGGCCCCGGTCACACCGACATTGACTCTTTTACCTGAGGACGAGTCACCATGTTTCCGTATTGATCGCATCACACTAGCAGGTGATGCTGCCGATCGCTTTCAATTCGGTTTGCAAAGTGTGATTGATGGAAAAGACTCGCCCATCGGGAGATGCCTTGGTGTCAATGGCATTAATCTGGTCGTGAGTCGCATACAGAACGCAATCGTAGATAAGGGATTTGTTACGACACGCGTGCTTGTTTCCCCACAAGACCTCAAGTCCGGTGATTTGACTCTTACTGTCATTCCAGGACGTGTTCGGAATATACGCTTTGCATCTGACTCCGATTCACGCGGAACTAAATGGAATGCGATCCCGATCAAGTCTGGCGACATTCTGAATTTGCGCGACATCGAGCAAGGTTTGGAGAACTTCAAGCGTGTTCCTACTGCAGCTGCTGACATCAAGATTGAAGCGGCCGAAGGAGAAGGTGCGCAGCCGGGGCAAAGTGATCTGGTTATTTCCTATCAGCAGAGTTTTCCTTTTCGCGTATCCGTTTCTATCGATGATTCAGGTTCCAAATCAACGGGTAAATACCAAGGTGGCCTGACCCTTTCCTATGACAATTGGTGGACGCTGAATGATTTGTTTTATGTCAGCATCAACCATGATTTGGGTGGTGGTGACCGTGGAGCACGAGGTACACGTGGTGGCGTCGTTCATTATTCAGTGCCGTTTGGATATTGGACTCTGAGTACAACCGCTACGCGCAATCGTTACTTCCAGACTATCGCCGGCCTGAGTCAGAGTTACGTCTATTCGGGTACGAGTGCGACCAATGATCTGAAGCTATCTCGTGTCGTTTACCGAGATGCTCAACGTAAAACGACTATGTCTTTACGTGCTTATCTGAAAGAGTCAGACAACTTCATTGATGACACTGAAGTGCAAACTCAGCGTCGAAGGACTGCAGGGTGGGAGTTGGGTATTGGGCATCGCGAATTCATGGGTGCCAATACACTCGATTTGAATCTTACCTATCGTCATGGCACGGGTGCGTTCAATGCGCTCGATGCACCGGAAGATCTTTTTGGGGAAGGTGCTTCCCGTCCCAAAGTCTGGAATGCTGACGTGTCCTTGTCGGTGCCATTCCAACTTGCGCAACAGAACCTTCGTTATTTAGGTGCATTACGTGTGCAGTCGAACGATACGCCATTGGTTCCTCAAGATAGATTCGCCATCGGTGGGCGGTATACGGTGCGTGGGTTTGATGGTGACATGATTTTGTCGGCAGATCATGGATGGACGTTACGTAATGATGTTGGCCTGCTGCTCGGAAGCAGTGGACAAGAACTTTACCTCGGCCTTGATTATGGCGAAGTAGGTGGCCAATCCAGTCGATATTTGCTTGGTACACGCTTGGCCGGTATGGCGCTTGGCCTACGTGGTGGCTTTCTTGGTGGCTCATACGACATCTTCGTCGGACAACCTATAAAAAAACCGGATGGATTCAGGACTGCCAATACCACGGCGGGCTTCAATCTTAACTGGAGCTATTAATACGATCGATGCGATTTGCATCTACACCGTTCTCATATTTAATAAATCAAGCAGGGAGCAGACATGAACAAGAATCTATATCGCATCGTCTTTAATAAAGCGCGCGGCATCTTGATGGTGGTCGCAGAGAACACATCTGCGCAGGGCAAGGGTGATGCTGCTCCATTAACTTCCAGTATCACCAAACAGGTGCTGCGCGGGATGCAGCGTTGCATGCAAATTACGCAGATATCTTTTGCAGCAAAGCTTGCTGCTGGTGTCATGAGCTTGATCATGCCATTGGCACATGCACAGATCGTCGCTGATCCAAGTGCCCCACATAATCAACGTCCTACCATTCTTGAGACAGCAAATGGCTTGCCACAGGTCAATATCCAGACGCCGTCTGCTGCAGGTGTTTCTCGCAATACCTACAGTCAGTTCGATGTACAGAGTAATGGCGCCATTCTCAACAACAGCCGGACCAACGTACAAACGCAAACAGGCGGTTGGGTACAAGCCAACCCGTGGTTGGTAAATGGAACCGCGCGTGTAATTTTGAACGAAGTTAATTCCAGTAATCCCAGTCAGTTACGAGGGTTCGTTGAGGTAGCAGGGCAAAGAGCTGAAGTCATCATTGCTAATCCAGCAGGCATTCAGGTCAATGGCGGTGGTTTCATCAATGCTGACCGTGTCACGTTGACGACCGGTAAGGCAGTCATGAACCCTGCAAACGGATCGCTGGATAGCTATCGGATTTCACAAGGTGTGGTCAGTGTCGATGGTCTTGGTCTGGATACGCGTACCGCGAGCTATACCGATATTCTTGCAAGATCCGTTCAGGTCAATGCAGGTATTTGGGCTGATCGCCTGCATGTTGTTACAGGCGCTAACGAGGTCCGCACCAATAGCGCAGACTACCCAGGGAATATGGTGCAGGTTACGCCGATTGCTGCAACTGGCTCGACCCCGCAATTCAGTCTCGATGTTGCTGCATTGGGCGGGATGTATGCAGGCCATATCTATCTGGTAGGCAGCGAGAATGGTTTGGGCGTACGCAACCAAGGCGTCATGAATGCAGCAAGCGGTAATCTGGTTCTCTTGTCGAACGGTTTTCTGACAAACGAAGGAGCAATTCAAGCCGTATCGTCGAATGGTAGTGGCGGCAATCTCAGAATTGAGACGACTGGCTCTATCAATAACGTCGGTGCAACTGCTGTTATCAGTGCGCAGGAGCACGCGACGATTACGGCGGCAGCTCTGACCAACACCGTTGGTGCCAGGATAGATGCGACGAGTTCGCTCATTGTGACGGCTGATTCTGTGAGCAATGCAGGCAAGCTCGGCGCAGGCGAAGCTGTAACTGTAAGTGCACAGAGCATAGATAACGCTGTTACGGGGGAGATAGCGAGTGCCACGACGCTTGCCATCACTGCGGACTCAGTGAGCAATGCAGGCCGGCTGGTCGCAGGCGAAGCTGTAACTGTAAGTGCACAGAGCATAGATAACGCTGTTACGGGGGAGATAGCGAGTGCTACGACGCTCGCCATCACTGCGGACTCAGTAAGCAATGCAGGCAGACTGGTCGCAGGCGAAGCTGTAACTGTAAGTGCACAGAGCGTAGATAATGTTGTTACGGGGGAGATAGCGGGTACCAAGACGCTCACCATCATTGCTGACTCAGTGAACAATGCAGGCAAGCTCGGTGCAGGTGAAGTGGCAACCATAAGTGCGCAGAGCATAGGCAACGCGGCAACTGGTGAGATAGCTAGTGCCAAGACGCTCGTCATTACGGCTGAGTCAGTGGTCAATGCGGGTAGGCTTGTCGCAGATGAAGCCATTACTGTCAACGTCGTAGACATAGACAACGCGGCCACAGGTGAGATTGCCGGTGCCATGACCACAATTACGTCCACCCGCAGCCTTACCAACCGGGGACTGATCGATGGCAATGAGACCTTGCTTCAGGCGCGAACGTTGGACAATATCGGCACTGGCCGTATCTATGGCGATCATCTCGGTATTGCAGCGGAGGCTCTTACTAACGACACGGAAACTACCAACGGCATTCGTTCAGATGCGGTGATTGCTGCACGTGAGCGACTAGATCTCGGTGTGGGAACATTCGATAATCGAAATGATGCGTTGCTCTTCAGTGCGGGTACAGGAGTAGATGCTCTTAATGTTGGCGGCAGTCTTGATGCGCAAGCACATGCTACCGGTACGGCAGGTACGATCAATAATAAGGCTGCCACTATTGAATCGCTGGGTGGAGTAACGATCTCGGCGCAGCAGATTAATAACATCAATCCTGATTTCAGTACGAGGACGGACACGAGCAGTAACGCTACCTATGTCCATTATGTTCGACTGGGCGGGACTCGCTACCTTGAGAGTGCATTGGGTCGCTGCTTCAAATGTGCATCGGACAGATTTGATAGCGGTGATCCTAGCCTTCCGCGTTTGGAGTACGTTGCTCCGAGTAGCGCATATCCTTTTGAGGCAGGTTATTCGCGCGTGCCTTATCAACTCACTTACTTAGATCCCGAACTTGGGGATTACGTAAATTATGATTATCCAACAAACAGTTCTGTGTGGACGCTCTTTAACGTGCCAGTGGGTGATCAGGTAACGTTGAGAAGTCGTCTTCTCAGTTATAACCAGAATATGATTTCTCGTTCTTATAGAGATTTCTACCAAATCTGGGTAACGAGTACGCAGATCGTACAGACTGTTGTGGACAATCCTGGGGCACCTGGACGCATCATCTCTGGTGGAGGGATGACACTCTCGGGTGGCGGCATCCTCAATGACAATAGCCAGATTCTGGCCGGTGGTAATCTTGATATCACTGGTAGCAGTCTGACCAATACTGAAACGTCAGGCCAGCGGGTAGTTACTGATTTCGGTTCATTCCGCGGTGATAGCGTGAAATACAAAGGGTATGGCATACATGCAGGTTACTTCGGTAGTGGTGCTTACGCCGAAGTGGTTGAAAGTGTAACTACCAAACTCGATACCTCGGTTGCCAAAGGTAATATCAGCACGACTGGAAGTGGTACACAAGTGGAGGGCCGCACCGCACTCAGCGCACCTACCAGCAGTCTCATCCGTTACACGCATGATCCTGCGGCCACCGCTCTTTATCAGGTTGATCCTCGTTTCACTAGTCAGCAATGGCTTTCCAGTGACTACATGCTGCAGGAATTAGCCGCCGATCCGAACACAATGCAAAAACGTTTAGGTGATGGCTTTTACGAGCAGAAGCTCGTGCGTGAACAGGTTGCAGAACTCACTGGACGTAGATTCCTTGATGGCTATGCCAGTGATGAAGCTCAGTACCATGCATTGATGGAAGCAGGGGTAGCCTATGCCAAACAATGGGAACTGGTCCCAGGCGTGAGCCTCACTCCTGCGCAGATGGCGCAACTCACCAGTGACATTGTCTGGCTCGTAGCACAGGAGGTTGTGCTACCGGATGGAAGTACAACAATAGCCTTGGTGCCGCAAGTCTATGTTATGCCAAGGGAAGGAGATCTTGCCGCCAATGGCTCCTTGTTAGCTGGGCAGAACGTCAATATCCAACTCTCTGGAGCTCTTACGAATTCCGGGACTATCGCTGGACGCAACGTAACGCAGATCAACGCAAATAACGTGCAGAATTTGGGTGACATCGCAGCTAAGGCAGTCAGCGTGGTTGCACAGCAGGATTTGGTCAATCTCGGTGGCCGTATTATTGCTGAAGAGGGGCTCATCGCCGCGGCAGGCCGGGATCTTATTGTACAGAGCACAACCAGCACGGGATCCGCTACATCGGGCCGTTCCAATAGTAGTCTCACACAGATCGATCGCGTGGCCGGTCTATATGTTACTGGCGATAAGGGCATACTCGTTGCCAGCGCAGGAAACGACTTTAGCGTTCTGGCAGGCGTGCTTTCCAGCACCGGTGATATTCAAGTCACTGCGGGTAATAACGTGAATCTTGGCACGGTAGATACTTCATATAAGAGCGACCTCACGGCTAATGATCGTAACTACATGCGTGCGTCGGGTACGCAGGAGGTTGGTAGTCAGATCGTCTCTGGCGGTAATACTACTTTTGTGGCTGGCAATGATTTCAATGCCCGGGCGGCCTCTGTTAATGCTGAGGGGAATTTGGTAGTCGGTGCCGAAGGAGATATCCAGATCACTGAAGGTCGTGCTATTAGCCAAAGCGATGATGCCCGCTATGCAAAGAGCAAAGGCTTTCTTTCTTCATCCAGTACAGAAAGCCGCGAACAAAGCTTGAGTGATAGCGCTATTGGCAGCAACTTCGGAGGCAAGACGATTACGCTTGTGTCAGGAGGGGATACTTTAATTCGTGGTTCCAGCATTATTGGTGACGAAGACACTACCGTGGTTGCAGGTGAAAATCTCACCATCGAGGCGGCGACCAATACCAGTCAGTCCAGCAGTTTCTACGAGTCGAAAAAGAGTGGCCTCTTTAGCGGAGGAGGACTGAGTGTCACACTCGGCAAGCAGCAACTGAATGTTGATAAAGAAAGACAGTCCACTACCGCTTCAGCTAGTACAGTGGGCAGTATCGGTGGTGACGTCAAGCTAGTAGCCGGACAGACCTATAGTCAAATTGGTAGTGATGTGCTGGCTCCAGCGGGCGACATCATGATCGCAGCAAAAAAGGTTGATATTGTTGCCGCTACCAATACAGACTCCAATACTACCGAGCAGCGCTTCAAGCAAAGTGGGCTCACGCTCGCTATTAGCAGTCCGGTGATTAGTGCTATTCAGACTGTGCAACACATGGCAGATGCTTCGAGTAAAACGCAAGATGGTCGTATGCAAGCTCTGGCTGGCGCTACGTCTGCGTTGGCAGTAAACAATGCTTATGATGCCATTCAGAGAGGTCAGGGGACGACGATAGGTGGTAAAGACAATCAGATGCCAATGAAAGACGCTAATGGCGATCCGTCCAGTCGCGATGCCACGGTTGCTGAGCAGGCTGGCGGGGTCAATCTTAGTATCAGTATTGGTGCCTCTAGCAGCCAGAGCAAGACTACTCAGACCAGCACACAAGCAGCCGGATCGAGCGTCATGGCAGGAGGTGATGTAAGTATTGTTGCTAGTGGAGCAGGGGGGGATTCAGATGTTACTGTTCATGGTTCGAATATAAGCGCCGGTAGCAATGTGCTCATCGCAGCAGAAAACGAAATAAATCTGATTGCCGCACAAAATACGGATGAGCAGCACAGCACCAACAAAAGCAGCAGCGGCAGTATCGGTCTCAGTATTGGTACTAGCGGTTTTGGCGTGACGGCATCGGCAAGCTCCGGTCGTGGCAATGCTGATGGTAGTGACGTAAGCTGGACCAACACCCATGTCAATGCGGGAAATCAACTTGCGCTTGTTTCAGGCAGTGATACCAATTTGATTGGTGCGGTAGTTAGTGGCAAACAAGTAATAGCGAATGTAGGTGGGGATTTGAATATTGAAAGCTTGCAAGACACCAGCAAATACGATAGCAAGCAGAAAAACATTGGTGGCAGTGTCACCATTGGTGCTGGTATGTCTGGCAGCATTAGTTACAGTAAGAGTAGCGCTAATAGTGATTATGCAAGCGTAACGGAACAATCAGGTATTAAAGCCGGTGATGATGGATTCCAAATCAAGGTAGGTGGTAATACTGATCTGAAAGGTGCCGTCATTGCCAGCACAGAACAGGCGGTATTAGATGATAAGAACATTCTTGTTACAGCAAGTCTTACTGCTAGCGACATTGCGAATCATGCCGAGGCTAGTGCAAAAAGTAGTGGTATTAGTCTTTCAAGCGACATGGCAACACAAGGTAGTTACGGCATAGCCAAAGGCGTGATCGGAACGTTGATGAACAACGGTAAAGAGTCAGACTCTTCAACGGGTGTTACTCGTAGCGCGGTCGAGTCAGGTCTTATTGTACTTACCGATGAAACGGCACAACAGGCATTGACTGGAAAAACGGCAGATGAAACGATTGCCAGTTTGAATCGCGATACAGCCAATGCACAGCATGCTGCGCGGAAGCTAGATGTCGGTGCATTACTAGAAACAGTAGAGGCAGAACGTGCGATCAAGCAAGAGGCATTCAAGCAAACTACGATAGTAACGGATGCAATTTATAGATCAGCCACGGGACCTAAAAAAATACTCTTACAGAAATGTAATGGACAAGGGAAGGACTGTAGTTCAGTGGAGGTTGATATGAACACTCATAAGATCGTGACTGGGCCTAATGGTCAAGTATATGTTTTTAACCATGGGATCATGAATACAGAACGGGAGGCTCTGGATAATGCAGTAAGGCAAAGCGATCCAAATGCACTTGAGCAAGGAGTATATGTCGTGATTAATCCACACACTGGCAGTGCTCTTGCAGAGGTAATGTATGCGGCGTGGGACACAGTTGGTGCACCAACTTTTGGTATCAGTAACGCGAGTGAAGCGAACATTGATTTGCGTGATCAAGTCAAAGCTGTTGGTGGAACGATTGTTGAGGTCGATCATAGCCGCGGGAACATTACAAGTTATAACGCGACACAGGCGCAAATCAATATGGGGCAGACGGATGTGCCAATAAGCACGGTACAGATGAATGGCTCCCCTGTTAATGCAGGGGCTGCACAGTTGGCGTTAAATGCAGCTACAGGATCAATTGCAAGCGTATTTCAATCGACGCATAAGAATGATTTTGTGAGTACGTTCTTTGGTAGCAATCCAGCAACCGGTGGTTTAACAAGCAGTTTTGGTGACTCCCATGGAAGTTATGGTCCGAACGTGAAGGATGCAGATGCAGATAGGATTTGGGGAGTAGGGGTGAATAGTTTATCTTTGCCTGCTAGGATTTTTCCATGAAGCGATATTTTTTTCTTATTTTTGGCGGACTATTTATGACCTCTTGCGCCATAACTTATATGGATTTGCCTTCAGCTTCTGAAGAAGATTTTTGGCGCAAGCCAGGTTATACGAAGAAAAATGTAACTTACTTTCTTTGGCAGGTTTGTGGATACAAAACGTATCGATCATTCGTGAAAGAAAACCCTGGAAGGGACTTAAAGTCGTTAAGTGTGAAATGGGAGGAGATCAATAAATTTTCTGAGGAATGTATGCTGTCAAATGGATTTTCTTATGAGGATAAGCCTAAAGGCTATCAAGAAAATAAGAATGGTGGTCGTTGTCGCTGGCCAGATATTCAGCACTATCCTTCATGTCAGACACTAGTTAATTTGCGCCAGTAAGCGATACCTCTAAAACTAAACAAGTTGTTCATATCTATCTAATAAATAAATTATGCATAAATTTTTTCTTTCTTTCTTTGTCATTTTTTTACTCACAGGTTGTGCCAATACTAGTAGTGGAACTCGTAAATCGTCTGGGGAAAAGACGGATGTTGAAGTTTGTATGACGGCGATTAAGCATTCGAATTTATTAATCGTTGATGTTCCAGCGACAGGGAGCTTTATTAGCAATAAGATGATTGTTGCTACAGTAAAAGCAACGGGTTCCAATGCTGTTGACTCTCTAGTTGGTGTTCTATCACTCTCTACTAGGCATGCAGTTGTTGTTGTCGGTGATAACGATGAAGTGACTGCTGCAACTGTAGAAGCCGCACTGGGTAAATTACCTCAGGCGACAGTGCGTTCTAAAGAGCCTTTATGTTTTGCTGGCGATGCGCAATTTGAACCGGGACTGCGGGCTGCAGCAGATGTAGCGAAAATTTCATTCTTAGCAGTCCCAAATCGTTAAATGATATCTGTCGGTATGAAGCATTTAAGCAGATGCTTTCTTCAATCACTTATCGGGCCGAGTCAGATATCCATTTCATTTTTGTTTGTAATGATATTGCAAGGGTGCGCAACTGCACCTGAGATGCCAGTTACATATGATCCCGCCACTCAGGCGCGTATTCGTGTTTTTCATGGAACCGCGGCTTACCTTCATCTGGGTGATATTTGCGATCATAGTGCTCATCCAGTTATTCATGCCGGAGTAGGGGGATTTTCCTATTTTGTAGCAAATAAAAAAATAGGAATGCCTGCGACGGATGATCTGCCATTTTCATACAATGAATACGTGATTCCGGCTGGCAGGCCGGTTACGGTAAACATGTATTGGCAAGCTCAGAAAGCGAATGGCACCTGGGATTATTGTGGTCCGTTTTATCAGATGTTTACTCCAGAAGTTGGGCAGGACTACGACACCTTAATGAAATTCAGCTGGGGCGTTTGCAAAGGCATGGAAGTGCGTAAATTGGTAATTGGTGAAAATGGGAAAGCCGATACTGTCCCGGCACCATTGGATGGCCTTCCGTTTCGTGAGTGTCGTTAGTTTCTAACTTAAGGTCTGTTTGATGTAATGCTCATACGTACCTTTTTAATCGGCGTATATTCATCGTTATAAGGAACTGCCTGAAATAGAAATTTCCTCGATATTCACAGTAATTCTGTTCATGTCTAAAATATCCCGTCTTACTCGTTCCCATTTGCGCCTGACATCGATAGTCTTGATCGGCATCATTGTCGGAATCGCTACGCCGGATTCATGGAAACTGGTGACGAGAGCTTTGGTAGGGTGGAATGTCGCAGTATGGGCGAATCTGCTGCAGATGGGATGGTTGATGACTACGTCCAGCCGTGCACGGGTCAAGGCAATTGCGGAGCGTGAGGATGCGGGTGCAGTGACAGTAGTAGGGATTTTGTCTATCGTGGCGACTTTGAGTTTGGTTGCGATCATTCTTGAGCTGACGTCAGCTAAAGGTCTATCTGGCGCATTGAAGTTCTCGCATTACGTGTTCACTGGCAGCACGGTACTTGGTTCATGGCTGCTGTTGGGGGCGATTTATACCTTTCATTACGCGCGTCTGTATTACCAATCACCTGCAGATCGAAGGGCGCTGCGCTTTCCTGATGCTGAGAGTAATCCGGATTACTGGGATTTCCTTTATTTTTCTTTCACGATCGCCGTGGCTGCTCAGACTTCTGACGTATCGGTCATGTCAGCTGGAATGCGTAAGGCTGTGCTGGCGCAATCGGTGCTTAGCTTTTTGTTCAATGCGGCCATCATTGGCTTATCAATTAATATCGCAGCGGGTTTGATCGGGACCTAATAGTATTGATCTGCTGACTAGTATTATTTCTTTCGACGCCGTGCTAGATCGGCAGCCAACTTCCCCAGTTGCTTGTAGAGCTTTCCATAGCGTTTGTCCCACGCACTGACGCTGCGATATTGCTTGATGACGGTCGCAATGTCGTTGCGTGCAATTGGTCCGGTCAGCGCTTGTTCTGGACCTATCTGTAAAACATTCTCAGTTGTTTCCCTTGCCAGTGACGCCATCATCTTTAATGCGACGTCTTGCGGTATGCCGGCCTTGCCATAGGCTTGTACGGCCGTATCCAGTAGCGTTACTAGATAATTGGAGGCGAACACCGCCGCGGCGTGATATAGCACCTTGGTATCACCTTGGATAGAAACCGTTTGCGCACCTATCTCGCTGAATAGCGGGTTCAGTACATCGAGCGCAGTCTTGTCGCCTTCTACGCCGCAATACGTCCCTGCAAAGTCCGTTACGACCTTCTCGGGCACGGCAAAGCTGCGTATCGGATGGATGCTGGCGATGGCCGCACCGCATTGGCTAGCGCTGTTTAGTATGGATGAAGGCAGGGCGCCGCTGCAGTGGAAGACGATGCTGCTTGCTGATAAGTGGCCGCTATTTGCCAAAGCCATACAGCATGCAGCAATCTCATCGTCTGGCGCTGCGATGAGGAAAATGTCTGCTGGCAGCAAGTCAGCATAGTTGCTTGCGACGCGACCTGTACTGACAAAAGCGGCAGCGCGTGTGCCGCTTTCTATCGAGGTGTTGAGGATGTCTTGAATCTGGACAGTTTGATGCTGCACCCACAAGCGCGCCAGCGTCTGGCCGACTTTGCCGCAACCGATGATGGAGAGTGATTTCGGCTTGCTCATGGGTGTTTATCCTGCTTGTCAGTTATTGGCTTGTTCCAACGCTTCCTGTTGTTCCAGCCATTCCGCCTCAAGCTGCGTGACTTCCTTGGTATAAAAACTTTGGTCGGCCAGCAACTGCTTCAACTCTTTTTTCTTCGCTGCGTCGTAGATCAAGGGATCGGCAAGCGCTGTTTCTACTACGGCTTTCTGTGCATTGCGCTTGGCGATCTGTTCTTCGAGTTTTTTGATCTTCAGTTCTATCGGTTTTCTGCGTGCAGCCAGTTTTTGACGATCTTCCGCTTCCTGTTTTTTCTGTTCACGCTTGTCTACTGATGCTGCTGCAGGAGCTGATGGCGCAACTACGCTGGCGGATTTTTCCTTGACGGCTGGCAGTGCTGCATTGCCGGCTGCGGCATTCTTGGTGGCCAGTTTGGTCTTGAACAGCCAATCTTTGTAATCGTCCAGATCGCCGTCGAATGGTTGCAGCTTGCCATCTGCGACGATGATGAATTCATCCGTGGTGGCGCGCAGTAGATGTCTATCATGCGAGACGACGACCAGCGTGCCCTCGAATTGCGCCAGTGCCATCGTTAATGCTTCGCGTGTTTCCAGATCTAAATGGTTGGTCGGTTCATCGAGCAGCAAGAGGTTAGGGCGTTGCCAGACGATCAGTGCGAGCGCCAGGCGTGCTTTTTCACCACCGGAGAATGGCGCGATCTTGCTGGTGACCATGGCACCGTTGAAGTTGAAGCTGCCGAGGAAGTTGCGCAGCTCTTGTTCACGTACAGTTGGTGCAATGTGTGCCAGATGCCACAGTGGTGATTCTTCATGACGCAGCATTTCTACCTGATGCTGGGCGAAGTAACCAATTGCGAGGCCTTTACCGAATTCCGATACGCCGCTCAACGGTTCCAGTTCTGCTGCGATGGTTTTGATCAGTGTCGATTTACCAGCGCCGTTGACGCCGAGCAGGCCGATGCGCTGACCAATTTGCAAAGAGAAGTTGATGTTGGAAACAATCTTCTTTTCCGTGATCGAGTAATCTTCATTTTCGATGCGGTAACCGGCATCGACGTTTTCCATGACCAGCAATGGATTTGGTGCAGCAGCTGGCTCGCGGAATTCAAATGAAAATTCAGCAGCAGCACGCAAAGGCGCGAGTTCTTCCATCTTCGACAAAGCCTTCATCCGGCTTTGTGCCTGACGCGCTTTACTGGCTTGCGCCTTGAAGCGGTTGATGAAGGATTCCAGATGGGCGCGTTGGCGTGTTTGCTTTTCCAGCGCGCTTTGCGCCAGAATCATTTGCGCTGCACGTTGACGTTCGAAGCCGGAGTAGTTGCCCGAGTAGCGTTTCAGTTTGCGTTCGTCGATATGCACGATGACGTTGACGACGCCATCAAGGAAGTCGCGATCATGTGAGATGACAAGCAATGTACCCGGATAGCGTTTGAGCCAGTCTTCCAGCCAGATGATGGCGTCCAGGTCCAAATGGTTGGTTGGTTCATCGAGCAGCAGCAAATCGGATGGGCACATCAAAGCTTGCGCCAGATTCAAACGCATACGCCAGCCGCCGGAGAAGCTGGCAACCGGTTGTTCCATCTGCGCCATGGTGAAGCCCAGACCAAGCAACAATTGTTCGCCACGCGAACGCACGGTGTAGGCATCGGCATCGGCCAGTGCACTATACAACTCGCCGATCAATACACCATTGTCCGTCGTGTCTGGTTCACTTTCGAGGAATGCGAGTTCTTCTTCCAGACGGCGCAAGGTCACGTCGCCGTCGATTGCGTAATCGATGGCGGAACGCTCCAGTGGCGGTGTCTCTTGCGCTACATAAGCGACGCGCCATTTAGAAGGAAAGTCGATTGTGCCTAAATCAGCATGCAACTCACCGCGCAGCAGGCCGAACAGACTGGATTTACCTGCGCCGTTGGCACCGATCAAGCCGATTTTGTCGCCCGGATTGAGCGTAACGTCGACTTTGTCGAGAAGTGGCTTGATGCCACGCATGAGAGAAACTTGTTGAAAACGGATCATGTGGTTTGTAAGCCGACAGCGCTAGACGTTATCGGCTTTGCTTCTTCAGTGAATGATTTAAAAATGGTTAGCGAAAAATGATACTGCTAACCGAAATCGCAACCCACGGCATTTCAATTGAATGCGCGGGAGCGGCGAGGGATCGACAAAATTGCATACGGTCGATCCAAACATACTTGGCTACTATCAAAAACGATCAAGGCATCATATCGATGCCATCGTTCTAAGCCTTACTGCAATTGATCTGCAGTAACCAGGAATACCATGTCGTCACCGGCACTGGTGGTCAACCAGGTCAGATTCAGTTCCGGGAATGCGGCTTCTGCGAAGGCGCGTTCATTGCCGATTTCGACCATCAGCAAACCGTTTGGTGCCAGACGTTTGCCTGCACCTGCGACGATCTTGCGTACCAAATCCATGCCATCTTCGCCGCCGGCCAGCGCGATTTGCGGTTCACGCAAATATTCCGGTGGCAGTTTGCCCATGGAGCCTGAGTTGACGTAAGGCGGATTGGTAATGATGAGGTCGTATTTGTATTCCGGCACATTGGTGTACAGATCAGACTCGATCAGTTTGATGCGATCCTGCAATTCGTATTCATCCACATTGCGTTGTGCAACGGTCAGCGCATCGGTGGAGATATCAACGGCATCGACTTGCGCATTCGGGAAGGCATCAGCCAGCATGATAGGCAGGCAGCCGGAGCCAGTGCACAGTTCAAGTATGTTGGTGACCTTGTCCGGATTGCTGACCCATGGGGAAAATTGCTCAGGGATCAATTCAGCGATGAATGAACGTGGCACGATCACGCGCTCATCCACGAAGAAGCGGTAACCGCCGAGCCAACCTTCGTTGGTGATGTAGGCAGCTGGCAGACGTTCATCGGCACGTTGTTCGATCACGCGCAAGACGGCATCAACTTCTTCTTGCAGCAAATGCGCATCGAAGAATGGATCGAGTTTGTCGAGTGGCAGTTTCAGCGTGTGCAGTATCAGGTAAGCGGCTTCATCCAGTGCATTGGTGCTGCCATGGCCGAAGAAAAGCTTCGCGGTATTAAAGCGGGTAACTGCGTAGCGCAGCAGGTCGCGAATGGTAGAGAGATCGTTAGGCTTGATAGGCATGGTTCTGTGCAACAAAGTAAAAGGATGATGTCTGATGCGACGACGATGCGATCAGGAAGGTATTCAGGCGATTTGCCGGGTGTGGCAAATCGCTTGTTCAGTTATATAGCTGCTTTACAGCAGCAGGTTTTCCATCGTACGGCGATAGATGTTTTTCAGTGGATCGATGAAGCGCACTTCGATGTGTTCATCAATTTTGTGAATGCTGCCGTTTGGTGGGCCAAATTCGACTACTTGCGGGCAAATCTGCGCGATAAAGCGACCGTCAGACGTGCCGCCAGTGGTGGACAGCTCCGTAGTCACGCCAGTCTCTGATTTGATCGCATTGCTCATCGCATCACTCAAGCTGCCTTTAGGCGTCAGGAATGGATAGCCGCTAATCGACCATTTCAAATCGTATTCGAGACCATGCTTGTCGAGGATGGCATGCACACGTTGTTGCAAGCCTTCTACCGTACTGGCAGTGCAGAAACGGAAATTGAAATCGATGACAACATTGCCCGGGATGACATTCGATGCGCCGGCACCGCCGTGCATATTCGATACTTGCCATGAAGTCGGCAGATAGTATTCATTACCGTCATCCCATTTTTCTGCAACCAGTTCTGCCAGTGCAGGTGCACATTGATGAATCGGATTGCGTGCCAATTGCGGATACGCGATATGACCTTGTATGCCTTTGACGGTGAGTTTGCCGGACATGCTGCCGCGGCGGCCGTTCTTGATCGTATCGCCCAACACATCGGAAGAGGTCGGTTCGCCGACCACGCAGTAATCGAGTTGTTCGCCGCGTGCCTTCAATGCATTACAGACGATCACAGTGCCATCGGTCGCAGGGCCTTCTTCATCACTGGTGATCAGGAAGCCGATCGAACCTTTGTGATGTGGATGTGCTGCTACGAATTCTTCCGCTGCAACGACCATGGCTGCAATCGATGTCTTCATGTCGGCTGCGCCACGACCGTACAGCTTGCCGTCACGTTGCGTAGGCACGAATGGCGGCGAAGTCCACTGATCGAGCGGGCCGGTAGGCACGACGTCGGTATGGCCGGCAAACACCAGCAGCGGTTGTGCCGTTCCTTTGCGCGCCCACAGATTGGTGACGCCATCGGATTCTATGGTTTCGCAAACGAAGCCCAGCGGTTCCAGCAATTCGATCAGGCGCGATTGGCAGCCTTTATCTTCCGGCGTAACGGAGGAGAGCGCGATCAGTTCTTCGGTCAGTGCGAGCGTCTTGCTCATAAATTAGTCTTGAAAAATTTGTTGATAAAGTTCGTCGGAAAAACCAACGCTGGATTTCTTGTCCTTGAATAAAACCGGACGCTTGATGACTGATGGTGATTCCAGCATCAGTACAGTTGCGCTGGCGTTATCGACAATCGCGGCCTTGCGTTCATCCGGCAGCTTGCGCCAGGTTGTGCCTTTGCGATTAACCAATACATCCCAAGGGACGTCGCGTAACCAGGTTTTAATCAGGTCGGCGTTGATGCCGTCTTTCTTGAAATCATGGAAGACGAAGTCGGTGCCATTGTTGGTGAGCCAGGTGCGGGCTTTTTTGACTGTGTCGCAGTTCGGTATGCCGTATAGGGTAATCGTCATGGTTACATCTTCAACGTGAATTCGGTAAAGCTTGCGCCTTGTTCTTCTTCTGGTTCATCGATCTCGATTTTTTGTGCCGAGTTGTTCAACAACCAGAATAAATTACTGGCAGAGTCTGCATGGGCCAAGGCTTCATCTTGCGTCACGATGTCATCCTTGATCAACTGCATCAATGCCTGCTCGAAAGTTTGCGAGCCTGGTGACAAACTCTTTTCAATTGCTTCCTTGATCTGCGTAATCTCACCTTGCTCGATCAGCTCGGCAATGTGGCGCGTGTTCAGCATGATTTCTACTGCGGCACGACGCTTGCCATCAATTGCGCCGATCAAACGCTGCGAAATGATTGCGCGCAAAGTTGACGATAAATCTGCCAGCAATGATTGCCGATGTTCTATCGGGTAAAAATTGATGATGCGGGTCAATGCTTGATAGCTATTGTTCGCATGCAGTGTTGCAACTACCAAATGGCCAGACTGCGCATACGCGAGTGCCGCCGTCATGGTTTCCTTGTCACGTATCTCACCGATCAAAATGCAATCGGGTGCCTGACGTAATGCATTTTTCAACGCGATAGACAGGTCAGCGGCATCGCTGCCTATTTCACGCTGGTTGACGATGGATTTTTTGTTTTTGAACAAAAATTCGATCGGATCTTCCAGGGTTAGAATATGACCGGTACTCAGCGCATTGCGATGATCTAGCATCGCTGCAATCGTGGTCGACTTACCGGAACCGGTAGAGCCGACTACCAGCAGCAAGCCACGCTTTTCCATAATCATGTCCGCCAAAATCGGCGGCAGCGCCAAACTATTCAATGCCGGAATTTCGCCAGGAACATAGCGCAACACGGCAGAGATGCTGCCGCGCTGGCGGAACGCCGATAAACGAAAACTGCCGACACCAGCAACAGGGATGCCGATATTCAGTTCGTTCTCGCGTTCCAGTTCTTCCAGCTTGGCAGCAGGGACAACTTCGCCCAACAAGGACATCACGGCATTCTGGTCCAGCTTTTGCTGATTGACGGGTACCAGATTGCCGTTGATCTTGATATGGATCGGCGAGTTGACTGCAATAAACAAGTCAGATGCTGCTTTTTCCTTCATCAGAAGAAATAACCGATCCATTGCCATAGCTGTCCCAGGTCAGATAAATGAAAACGCGTGTTGTGGCGATCTCGATTTAGTCGCGCAGCAATTCATTGATGCCGGTTTTTGCACGTGTTTTTGCATCGACGCGTTTGACGATCACTGCGCAGTACAAGCTGTATTTGCCATCAGCGGACGGCAAGTTGCCCGATACCACGACGGAACCTGCAGGGATACGGCCGTATGTGACTTCGCCGGTTGCACGATCGTAAATCTTGGTCGATTGACCGATATACACGCCCATCGAGATGACCGAGTTTTCTTCAACGATCACGCCTTCAACGATCTCCGAACGAGCGCCGATGAAGCAGTTGTCTTCGATGATGGTTGGGTTGGCTTGCATAGGTTCCAACACGCCGCCGATACCAACGCCACCGGACAAGTGAACATTTTTACCGATTTGTGCGCAGGAGCCGACAGTCGCCCATGCATCAACCATCGAGCCTTCATCGACGTAAGCGCCGATGTTGACGAAGGAAGGCATCATGACGACATTTTTGCCGATGAAGCTGCCGTGACGTGCAACTGCTGGTGGAACTACGCGGAAGCCGCCTTTAGCGAAATCTTCAGCGGTGTAGTTAGCGAACTTGGTTGGAACCTTGTCGTAGAACTGCATGTGGTCGCCGGATGGCATGGTGATGTTGTCTTCCAGACGGAAGGACAGCAAAACTGCTTTCTTGACCCATTGATTGACAACCCATGCGCCGCTGTCTTTTTGCGCAACGCGCAGTGTGCCTTCGTTCAATTGAGCGATGACTTGAGCGACTGCATTGCGTACGTCTGCAGGTGCATTTTTAGGGGAGAAATCGGTACGGTTTTCCCACGCTTGGTCGATGATCTGTTCGAGTTGTTGAGTCATGTGATGGTCTTGTCAGTTGAAAGAAATGATTACTAAGAAAATTACGCGGAAGTATTGGTATTTTGTATAACTAAGTTTTTCGCGAATTCGACGATGCGTTGTGCTGCTTCCAGGCATTCATCCACCTCGGCGACCAGCGCCATGCGGATGCGATTCTGTCCCGGATTGATGCCATGCGCTTCGCGGCCCAGATAACTGCCCGGCAATACCGTGACATTATATTCGGCATAGAGGCGCTTCGCGAATTCAACATCGCTGATGTCTACGAGCTTGTCGACCTTGGCCCACAGGTAGAAACCGGCGTCCGGCAGGGCAACATCCATCACTTCTTGCAGTAATGGTGTGACTTGCTTGAATTTGGTGATGTATTTTTCACGATTTTCAATCACGTGCTGCTCGTCGTTCCATGCGGCAATAGATGCGCTTTGTACAGATGGGCTCATTGCGCTACCGTGATAGGTGCGGTACAGCAGGAATTGCTTCAGAATTTCTGCATCGCCAGCGACAAAGCCTGAGCGCATGCCCGGCACGTTCGAGCGTTTGGACAAGCTGGAGAAGCCAATCAGGCGTGGATAACCAGTGCGTCCCAGCTTGTGTGCAGCTTCCAAACCGCCCAGCGGTGCCTCTGCCTTGAAGTAAATCTCGGAATAGCATTCATCTGCGGCGATGACAAAACCGTAGCGATCCGACAATGCAAACAATTCAGCCCAGTCTTCGAGTGTCAGGACTGCACCGGCAGGATTGCCCGGCGAGCAGATATAAACCAATTGCACGCGCGACCAGACGTCCGGCGTAACGCTGGCAAAGTCAGGCGCAAAGTTGCGTGCAGGATCGCAATTGACGAAATATGGTTCGGCACCGGCCAGATAGGCGGCGCCTTCGTAAATTTGGTAAAGCGGGTTAGGACAAATCACCAATGCTTGCTTGCTTGGGTCAATCACGGTTTGCGCCAGCGCAAACAGGGCTTCGCGCGAACCGTTGACTGGCAGCACTTGCGTGACTGGATTCAGTTTAGGCAAGTTATAGCGACGCTCGAGCCAGCCAGCGATCGTGGCGCGCAACGCTTCTGTGCCAGCGGTGGTCGGGTAAACTGCCAAACCATCCAGATTATCTGCCAGAGCTTTCTGGATGAAAGCCGGCGTTGGATGCTTGGGTTCACCAATACCCAGACTGATAGGGCGATAAGCAGCGTTCGGAGTGACACTCGCGAACAATTGCTTCAGTTTTTCGAATGGGTACGGTTGTAGCTGATTCAGAAGTGGATTCACGGCGGAGAGCTAAAAATGTGTGGAAAGTGTTAATTCGCACGAGGTTCAAAGTGGCAACATTATACCGCCCATGGCGACAGAACCGCTGCATGTGGAAAGTGTTACTTCAAATGCTTGGAATCGTTGTTCCAAATGCTATGATTAGCCCCTTTTACGGCCTCTTTTGCCGCGTCCGCCAACTTGGCTGGATACTTAATTTGAGCTGCATATTCTAGGAACGGTCGATAACGTGCGTTTAACTTCCATTAAATTATCTGGATTCAAGTCTTTCGTTGATCCGACGAATTTTCAAGTGCCGGGTCAATTGGTTGGTGTCGTAGGGCCTAACGGTTGCGGTAAATCCAACATCATTGATGCTGTGCGCTGGGTTTTGGGTGAATCCAAGGCTTCCGAGTTGCGCGGCGAATCGATGCAAGACGTTATTTTTAACGGTACTACGCATCGCAAACCGGCTGGTCGATCATCGGTCGAACTGGTGTTTGATAACGGCGAGGGCAAGGCTGCCGGTCAATGGAGCCAATACGCAGAAATCGCGGTCAAGCGCACACTGACGCGTGACGGCACCTCGACTTACTACATCAATAATCAGGCGGTACGCCGTCGCGATATTCAAGATATTTTCCTCGGTACCGGCCTCGGTCCACGCGCTTACGCGATCATCGGACAGGGCATGATTTCGCGCATTATCGAAGCGCGCCCGGAAGAGCTACGTATCTTCCTGGAAGAAGCTGCCGGTGTTTCGAAGTACAAAGAACGTCGTCGCGAAACCGAGAATCGCTTGCAAGATACACGCGAGAATCTGTTGCGCGTCGAAGATATCTTGCGCGAACTGAATGCCAATCTGGAAAAGCTGCAAAGCCAGGCTGCCGTTGCGCAAAAATTCCATGAACTGCAAGCCGATCAGGATGAGAAGCAAAAACTGCTGTGGCTGTTGCGCAAGAATGAAGCCAAAGCCGAGCAGGACAAATTTTTCCGTGATATCGAAAAAGCACAAGTCGATCTGGAAGAACAAACAGCCAAGTTGCGCCATGTAGAAACCGAGCTGGAGCACATGCGTCAATCGCATTACGCTGCCGGCGATCGCATGCATCAAGCGCAAGGCCATCTGTACAAAACCAATTCAGAAATTGGTAGCCTGGAAGCGCAGATCAAGTTCGTCATCGAATCGCGCACACGTCTGCAATCGCAACTGAATTCGCTGACTGCACAGCGCGATCAATGGCAACGTCAAGGCACGCAATTCCAGGATGATCTGGTTGAGGCCGAGATGCATCTGGAAGAGCAGGCGATGCGTGTCGAGCAGTCGCAAGAAGCTGCGCAACGCGAGAACGATAGAGTGCCTGCGTTGGAACAAGCATGGCGTGAGTCGCAACTGAAAACGACGGAATCGCGCAGCAAGATTATGCAAGCGCAACAGCAGATCGAGCTGGAGTCTGCGCATCAACGTAACGCATCCAATATTTTGTCTGGCTTGACGGTACGTCGTGAACGTTTGTCGCAAGAAAAGCAGGGCTTGAACTTGCCAGACACCACGCATCTTTCCAACTTGAAAATGCAGTTGGAAGAAAAGCAGGCAACCTTGGAAGAAGCGACTGAGCAGCTTGAAGTTGCGCAAGAACAGTTGCCTAAGTTGGAAGAAGAACGCCGCGCCGCGCAACAACAAGTCAATACAGAAACAGCGAATAACGCACAACTGGAAGCACGTCTCGCTGCTTTGAAACAGTTGCAGGAGAGCGTGCAGACACAAGGCAAGGTACAGCCTTGGTTGCAAAAGCATGAGCTCGGCGAATTGCCGCGTTTGTGGCAGAAGCTGCAAATCGATCAAGGCTGGGAAACTGCGCTGGAATCGGTATTGCGCGAACGTACTTCCGCATTGGAAATGTCGAATCTTGATTGGGCCAAGTCCTTCTTCAACGATGCGCCACCAGCCAAGCTGGCTCTGTTCACACCGAATAGCACATCGTCGGAAGTAATCGAAACACCGGCCGGCTTGAAGCCTTTCTTAAACCTGTTGCAATTGAACGATCCCGGCCTGCGTGCATTGATGCAGGATTGGTTGCACAACGTGTATATCGCGGAAGATACCGCAGCCGCATTTGTCGATCGTAATAAATTGCCGACAGGCGCTTATTTCGTGACGCGCCAAGGCCATGTCATCAGCAAATCGAGTGTGCGTTTTTATGCATCCGATTCCGAACAAGATGGCATGTTGGCACGTCAGCAGGAAATCGAAAACATCACCAAGCAATTGCGCGCGCAACACATGTTGGCCGACGAAGCGAAATCGCGTTCAGTCCGTTCTGAGTCTGCATTGACGCAAGCGACACAACGTCTGCAGGAAATTCGTCAGCGGGTGAATTCCTTGACGCAGGCAGTGCATGGTTTGCAGATCGATGTGATGAAGTTGTCCGAAGTGCAGGAACGCTTCAATCAACGCAGCACACAGATCGCCACCGATCTGGAAGAGATCGCAATGCAGGAGGCTGAGCAGCAACAAGTCAAGACGGAATCGGAAGCGAAGTTCGAACAACTCGATGCCGAGTTGGGTGAGTTGCAAGAGACGCATGAAGAAGGTCAAACCGATTATCTGAGCAAAGAGCAGCAACTCAACGATGCGCGTCAACGCGTACGCGAGTTGGAACGCGCAGCACAGGAAACGGCATTTGCCGAGAAGTCGCAACGCAACAAGATTGAAGAATTGAAGCGCAGTATTGCGACAGCACTGGAGCAAGCTGCACAATTGTTTGCCAATATGCAGCAAGGCAGTCTGGAGTTGGAAAGCCTGGATGATCAAGCTGCACAAGCCGGCTTACAAACCTTGCTCGATACACGCACAGATCAGGAACGCGCATTGGCCGATGCACGTCACGAACTGGATCAACTGACGCAGCAACTGCGCGGTCATGACGAGGCGCGCATGCAAGCGGAACGTAGCCTGCAACCGCAACGCGATCGCATTACCGAGTTGCAATTGAAAGAACAAGCTGCGCGCATGAATCAAGAGCAATACGCGCAACAACTGATCGAAGCGCAGGCTGACGAAGCTGCGCTGGCAGAGAAGCTCAATGGCGATCTACGTCCTTCATATCTGCAAGGTGAGGTGACACGTTTGACGAATGCGATTGCTGCATTGGGCGCAGTCAATCTGGCGGCGCTGGATGAACTGGCGACGGCATCAGAACGTAAAAACTTCCTTGATGCACAAAATGCTGATTTGACCGAAGCGATCAACACTTTGCAGGATGCCATCAGCAAAATTGACAAGGAAACGCGCGATCTGTTGCAAGATACCTTCGACAAGGTCAATCATCACTTCGGCGAATTGTTCCCGATCCTGTTTGGTGGTGGCCAGGCAAAACTGACGATGACCGGCGAAGAAATTCTGGATTCTGGCGTACAAGTGATGGCGCAACCTCCTGGCAAGAAAAATGCAACGATTCACTTGCTCTCCGGCGGTGAAAAAGCGCTGACGGCAACGGCATTGGTGTTCTCGATGTTCCAGTTGAATCCTGCACCGTTCTGCTTGCTGGATGAGGTTGATGCACCACTGGATGATGCTAATACCGAACGTTTCTGCAATATGGTGAAACGCATGTCGGCGCATACCCAGTTCCTGTTCATCTCGCATAACAAGATTGCGATGGAAATGGCGCAGCAGTTGATTGGTGTCACGATGCAAGAGCAGGGCGTGTCGCGAATTGTGGCAGTTGATATGGAATCGGCAGCCAGCTTTGCATCGGAAGCGCAGACGGCTTGATTGTTTGCCGGCAGTAAATAAATGTAATGGCTTTAACCGTGGAAGCGGAACGATTTGGCGGAATTGAAATCCGTAAAATGATGCGTTTTCAACGGTGTTTTTCAGAGAGCAGGTTGGCTTGACAAGCTGATTTGCTAAATTTAACCTGAGTGCCTTGGCACATGGGTCGTCGCGGTTTCAAGAACGCTGGTCGCCACTGATTTAAGGCGCGTGTTTTATTGGATGCTGGTACGGCCGTCGAACCTTTGGATTTTTATGACCCAAACCGTTTTCCCTTATTTTTCTCGCGTTGCGCGTAGTGCGACGCTGAGCAGACTCTCCCTCGCATCGTTTCAGATGGCAGGTGCAGCATGACCGATCTTCAGACAAGTTTGATTGTTATTGGCGGCGCGATTGTCGTCGGTGTTATTTCCTACAATAAATGGCAAGAACACAAGGCCAAGAAAAGCGTTGAGCGCGCTTTTTCTTCGTCACATGATGATGTGCTGATGGCGACAGAAGATCGCGCGCCAGCGTCAGATACCGAGCGCCATGAACCGACATTTACTGCAACTGATTACGACGATGCAGCTCCAGTCACCCATGCAGAGCAAGAAGCGCATGTAGAAGCAGAAAGTGATGCACCGGTTGATCTGATGCAAGCCGCGGAAGAAAAGGAATTGCCGGTTGATTATCTGATTGACTGCACAATCCCACTGGCATTGTCTACGCAGCTACGTGGCGAAAAAATTCTCCCTGCCTTGCAATCCTTGCGTCATGTCGGCAGCAAGCCGGTGCATTTCGCTGGGCAGCACATTGATGGCGGTTGGGAAGCCGTGACACATGGCGGCATTTATAAGTCCTTGATGGCAGGTGTGCAGCTGGCCAATCGCAGCAACGCCTTGAACGAGCTGGAATATTCCGAATTCGTGATGCGCCTGCGCCAGATCGCTGATGACTTTGATGCAGATCCGGATGTGCCTGATATGGCTGAGGTAATGGTCACTGCACGTTCCTTGCACCATTTCGTGACTGAATACGATGCGAAGCTGAGCGTGAATGTACAAACCAATGGCGCGCCATGGTCGGTCACGACCTTGCTGGCGGCGTTGGAGCGTCAAGGTTTCGACGTGCGTCCAGAAGGCCGTTTGGTGATGCCTGACGGCGATGGTGGTGTGTTGTTCTCGCTGTCTACCAATGTAACGCTGGCGGAAGAAACGACCAGCCGCTTGACGCTGCTGCTCGATGTTCCTGCCGTGTCGCCTGCGCGCGATGGTTTTGGTGCAATGACAGCATGCGCCCGTTCTTTGGCCGCACGTCTGGATGGCACCGTCGTGGACGATGGCAGCCAACCACTATCAGATGCTTCCTTGAACGAAATCGCCGGACAACTCGAAGTGTTCTACGCCGATATGGAAGCGGCGGATATTCCTGCTGGTTCCAACCGGGCCTTACGTTTATTTAACTGATTATGCAGCCGGATTTGTTTTCTACGGCATCACAAGTTGGCTCAAGCGCGAAACAGGAAGAGCCGGATGCCAGTAATCCTCCTGCGCGCGCTGCATGGTTACGCGATGAACTGAACCGTCATAATTACGCGTATCACGTCCTCGATAATCCCTCTATTCCAGATGCGGAATACGACAAGCTGTTCCGCGAGCTGCAAGCACTGGAAGTAGCCCATCCTGAATTACTCGTTTTTGATTCACCTACGCAACGTGTAGGTGCATTGGCTTTGTCTGCCTTTCCACAAGTGACGCATTCAGTACCTATGCTGTCGCTGGGTAACGGTTTTGAGGATGAAGACATTGTTGCCTTTGATCGTAGAGTCTGCGACGGCTTGAACAGTACGGTGGAGGTTGAGTATGCGACTGAGTTGAAGTTCGATGGCTTGGCGATCAATCTGCGCTATGAAGATGGCGTGTTGGTGGAAGCAGCGACGCGCGGCGATGGTGCGACTGGTGAAAACGTCACGACGAATATACGCACGGTGCGTGCAATTCCTTTGCGCCTGCATACTGCTAAGCCACCGAAAGTGCTGGATGTGCGCGGTGAAGTCATGATGTACAAGGCTGATTTAGCAAAATTGAATGCACGCCAGCGTGATGCCGGTGCCAAGGAATTTGCCAACCCACGTAACGCGGCAGCAGGCAGTTTGCGCCAGTTGGATTCGCGCATTACGGCACAGCGCACTTTGCGTTTCTTTGCTTATGGCATAGGCATGCTGGAAGGTGCGGAGATGCCAGCATCGCATTCTGCATTACTGGATTGGTATGCAGAACTTGGTATACCGGTTTGTGATGAGCGTGCTGTGGTGAAAGGTGCTGCGGGCTTACTGGCTTTCTACAAAGCTGTTGGCGAAAAACGCGCTTCCCTTCCTTATGAAATTGATGGCGTTGTTTATAAAGTAAATCGTGTCGATTTGCAGCGGCAACTCGGTTTCGTTTCGCGTGCTCCGCGTTTTGCCATCGCGCATAAATTCCCGGCAGAAGAAGCATTAACGACAGTGTTGGATATTGAAGTTCAAGTTGGTCGTACCGGCGCGATTACACCTGTCGCGCGTTTGGCGCCGGTATTGGTGGGCGGCGTCACGGTGACAAACGCAACATTGCATAACGAAGATGAAGTGCGACGCAAAGATATCCAAATCGGCGATACCGTCATCGTGCGTCGTGCTGGCGATGTGATTCCCGAGGTAGTGGCTTATGTGCCTGAGAAACGTCCGGCGGGTGCGCAGCCTTTTGTCATGCCGACCACTTGCCCGGTATGTCATTCACCGATAGTCAAACTGGAAGATGAAGCGATTGCACGCTGCTCCGGCGGTTGGGTGAAATGTGCAGCGCAACGCAAAGGTGGTTTGCTGCACTTTGTCTCACGTCGTGCAATGGATGTGGAAGGTTTGGGCGATCAACTGGTTGAGCAATTAGTTGATAAGAACATCATTACAACGGCGGCTGATTTATACAAGCTGGGTTTTCGCGCGCTGGCCGAACTGGACAGAATGGCGGACAAGTCGGCGCAGAATGTATTGGCTGCACTGGAGAAATCCAAATCGACGACTTTTGCACGTTTCATTTATGCACTGGGCATACGCCACGTAGGCGAAGCGACGGCGAAGGAACTGGCGCGTCATTTCGGCAATCTGGATGCCTTGTTGCAAGCGTCTGAAGAGCAATTGCTGGAGGTCGCAGATATCGGTCCGGTCGTTGCACAATCGATCATGGCGTTCTTGAACGATCCATTAAATACAGAGTTGATTGAACAATTGCGGGCCGCTGGTGTCCGATGGCCGGAACATGTAGTGGAGAACAAACCTAAGCCATTCGCTGGCAAAACGTTTGTTCTGACTGGTACTTTGCCGACTTTGAGTCGCGATGCCGCTGCTGAAAAAATTGAGGCAGCAGGTGGCAAGGTTGCCGGTTCCGTCTCTAAAAAAACCAGCTATGTAGTGGCTGGTACCGAAGCCGGCAGTAAGCTGGCCAAAGCAGAAGAGCTCGGCATCGCTATACTGGATGAATCAGCATTGCTTCAATTACTGGATACAAATGAACATAATTAGAAAAGCCGTTTTCCCCGTGGCTGGCTTGGGCAGTCGTTTTCTTCCGGCTACCAAGGCGCAGCCGAAAGAGATGCTGCCCATCGTCGACAAGCCTTTGATTCAATACGCAGTTGAAGAAGCTGTGGCTGCAGGCATCACGGAAATGGTGTTCATTACCGGCCGTAACAAGCGCGCGATTGAAGATCACTTTGATACAGCTTATGAGCTGGAAGCCGAACTGGAAGCGGCGAATAAAGAAGTGTTGCTGGGTCTCGTACGCAATGTGATTCCCAAGAATATCAATTGCATTTATATACGTCAGTCAGCACCGTTAGGTCTCGGTCATGCCGTCTTGTGCGCCCGTCCGGTGGTTGGCAATGAGCCGTTCGCAGTTTTGCTGGCGGATGACTTCATGGATACAGAAGCCGGTACCAAACCAGTCTTGGCGCAGATGACGGATGTATTCCAGCGCGAAGGCCACAGCATACTGGCAGTACAGGATGTACCGCGCGCCGAAACCAAGCAATACGGTATCGTCAGTGCGACTGCATACCAGCCGCAACTGGAACTGGTGAATGCGATTGTGGAAAAACCCCAGCCTGACGTCGCCCCATCGACATTGGCGGTAGTTGGTCGCTATGTATTGACCAACAAGATTTTTGACTACCTTGAGACTCTCGGCAAAGGTGCCGGCGGTGAAATACAATTGACGGACGGCATCGCTGCCTTGATGCAAGCCGAGAAGGTGCTGGCGTATCGTTATGATGGTCAGCGTTATGACTGCGGTTCCAAACTAGGTTACTTGAAGGCTATGGTAGCGATGGGACTCAAGCATCCGGAAACCGGCGCAGCCTTTACTGATTACTTGAAAACACTGAAATGACAGTAAGAGAAATTTTGAAGATGGGCGACCCGCGCTTGTTGCGTGTAGCTGAGCCGGTCAAGGAATTCGGCACGCCCGAACTGGATGCGCTGATCGCCGACATGTTTGACACCATGCATGCGGCAAATGGTGCGGGCTTGGCTGCGCCGCAAATTGGTGTCAATCTGCGTTTGGTGATTTACGGTTTCAAGCAAAACACGCGTTATCCCGATGCTCCCCCGGTGCCGGAAACAGTCTTGATCAATCCTAAATTGCGTCCCTTGTCGGCAGAAATGGATGAGGCTTGGGAAGGGTGTTTATCGGTACCTGGTTTGCGCGGCGTGGTGCCGCGTTTCACCGCCTTGCATTACGAAGGTTTCGATCAGTATGGCAATGTGATTAGCCGTGATGCGGATGGCTTTCATGCCCGTGTGGTGCAGCATGAATGCGACCATCTGGACGGCATTCTGTACCCGATGCGGATTACTGATTTATCGCAGTTTGGTTACGTTGATGTCTTGTTCCCGGACCTTGATCCGAACGACGACGATTGAGCGCGAACAGCGATAAGCGAAGATAGAAATGCAAAAAAGGCGACTTGAGGTCGCCCTTTTTTATTCCTGCCCTGGTTTAAAACTTGTGGCGGATACCGACGTTGAACAGATTGTCATTCTTGCCGGCGGCTGCCACTCTATAGTTGGCATTGTCATCGTTACTCAGGAGTGCCCAGCTGGTATACAAATTGGTACGTACCGACAGATTGTGCGTATAGCCGATCGCAATCTGGCGTGCGTTGGCATTGTTGTTGACTTTGTCTTGCTTGTACATAAAGGACGTCATGATGGTATCGGCTGGCGTCAGGTTGATCTTCAGGCCGATCAGGGAATCCCGCGTGTCGAGCGTACCGAAGCCTTTGTTAATGGCGTAGGCGATAAAGGGTTGCAGCAAGCCGAAGTTGTAGTTACCGCCGATCAGCGTCGTCTTGGCGCTGTCGGTACCTGTCACGTCCTTGGTATCCTGATAAGTCAATACCGTAGCCAGCGGACCGGATGCATAACCTATGGCACCGGCTACCGTGCGACTGGCGCTGGTGTTGCCGGCCACTTCGCCGAAGCTATAGGCTACCTGGCCATTGATACCGTTCTTTGCTGCAAAACTGTAGTTGACGGTATTGTCTATGCGGTTGCCACCGTAGTTGAAGATCCGCACTGAATCACCGGCGAGGGTGTCGGCAAACGGATCGAATACGGCAGAATTGGTGAAGACCATGGTCTGGACGCGGCCCAGTTTGACTTCGCCAAAACCGCCCGCCAGACTGACATAGGATTGACGATTAAAGAAGCGGGTGGCGTCGCTGAGTGAGCCATTGTCGGCGTTGATGCCGGCCTCCAGCACAAAGTTGGCCTTCAATCCGTTGCCGAGATCTTCTGTGCCTTTGAAGCCGACGCGGCTGACACTTTGATTGCCGCTGGCGATGCCGACCGTTCTGCCGGCACCGTCGTTCTCTATCTTCAAGCCAAGATCGACCACGCCATAAACAGTGACGCTACTCTGCGCGTAGGTGATGCCTGCCATCGACGTCAACAGTGAAAATGCGAATAGAGTTCTTTTCATTTATCCACTCCCTTTGTTTTCAGTTGAAACAACGATCCGGTGACTTGGCTTGTGTTCTAAAACGAGGATAGCTTTAAATGTAAATCAACAGCATTTTCTGAATAGTGCGATTTCAGCTCTTAGTTTGCAGCTGTATGCCGAGTTTGAGCAAGGTGGAATTGGCTAATACTGAACTAATATCGCGGATAGTGGTGATTTATTCACACAGTTGACGTCAGTCAACAAATCCATGCGATGCGGGGAGCTGGGTGGGGCAGACCACCCAGTATCAGAACTGTTCGTCTTCGCGCAGATAGCGCCATTGGCCAACTGGCAGATCGCCGAGTTTGACGTTGCCGATGCGTACGCGCTTCAAGCCTACGACTTTCAATCCGACCATATCGCACATGCGGCGAATTTGGCGCTTCTTGCCTTCGCGCAGGATGAAGCTCAACTGATCTTCGTTTTGCCATTTCACTTTAGCCGGCAGCAGTTTTTTACCATCCAGCATCAAGCCATGGTTCAGACGTTTTAATTCTGACTCAGGTAGCTTGCCTGGCTTGCTGTATTGCACGCGCACCAGATATTCTTTTTCTACCGAGGTGTCTTCACCTATCAAATGCTTGGCGATGCGACCATCTTGCGTCAGCACCAGCAAACCTACTGAGTCGATATCCAGTCGGCCGGCGGGTACGAGACTACGCAATTGCGTAGGGTGGAATTGGACAGGTGCTTGATCTTCACTCCAACGGGTGGAAGCATTGACCAGTGCGACAGCTGGTTTGTAGCCATCTTCCGCCTGACCGCTGACATAACCCATAGGTTTGTTGATCAAGACTGTGACGCGCTTGGATTGTTCTGCTGCGGCTTGACGTTCGACCGTTACTTTTTGTGTTGGCAATACCTTGCTGCCCAATTCTGAGACAACCTTGCCATCGACGCGTACCCAGCCGCGCGTGATCCATTCGTCGGCTTCGCGCCGCGAACAAAGACCGAGTTCGGACATACGTTTGGAAAGGCGAAGTGGTTCAGTCATGGCAGTGTAATTCTTTAAATCGTAGTTTGAAAAAATGGAAATCGATGCGACGGAGTGTAACGTCGTCAGACGCGTAAAGCATCAAGCAAATCGGTTTCCAGTTGAATTTGATTGCGAGGATTATTGAGTGCAGAGCCATCGACCAGAAAAACGTCTTCTACACGTTCGCCCAAGGTCATGACCTTGGCTGTGTGCAGATTGACTTTGTATTTCGCGAGAATATTGGCAACTGAATACAACAAGCCGTTTCTATCGTTGGCGGAAATCGTCAGCAGATAATATTGTCCGCGTTCGTCGGGACGTAAATCGACAGTCGGTGTCGCAGGGAAGTTGCGGCACAGACGCGATAAGCGTCCTTTGGACGGTGATGGCAAGTTGACTTTCTCGGTCAATACTTCGGTCAGCTCGTGCTCGATCAAGCTGATCAGATCGCGATAATTATCGGCGAATGCAGGCTCGGTAACCAGGAAAGTATCCAGGCCATAACCATGTTTGGTCGTATGAATTTTTGCATCGAGAATGCTGAAATTCTTGCGATCAAAATAGCTGCAGATACGCGCGAACAAATCAGTTTGATCTTTCACATAAACCGTTACCTGCAAGCCTTCACCTATCGGTGCCAGGCGACATTTAACGACAGGCACCGGGCTATCAATTTTTTCGTACAGCGCGCGCGTTTGCCATGCGATATCTCCTGCGTCGTGACGCAGGAAATAGACGACGTCGAGCTGCTTCCACAATGCTTCATGCGCGTGCGCAGACAAGCCATACAGGCGCAAGGTTTTTAATGCTTCTTCCTGCCGGTTCTTCAGCTCGCGATCAGTTGATGGCGCATCGCCACCGAAGACACGCAAAGTCATGTTGTACAAGTCTTCCAGTAACTTGCCTTTCCATGCATTCCAGACTTTCGGGCTGGTACCGCGGATGTCGGCGACGGTCAACAAATACAGTGCAGTCAGATGCCGTTCGTCTTTGACGAGTTTGGCAAAACTACTGATGACGGCAGGATCGGATAAATCTTGTTTCTGCGCGATTTGCGACATCATTAAATGGTTTTCGACGAGGAATACCACCAGTTCGGTTTCTTCTTCAGACAGACCGTGATCAATACAGAATACTTGGGCGTCTTCCATACCCAACTGCGAATGATCGCCACCGCGACCTTTGGCTATGTCGTGGAAAAGGGCGGCGATATACAGTAGCCACGGCTTGCTGAAGTTGGCTGCGAGTTGACTGCAAAATGGATATTCGTGTGCGTGTTCACTCAGCATAAAGCGGCGCACATTACGCACTACCATCATGATGTGTTGATCGACGGTATAAACGTGGAAGAGGTCGTGCTGCATCTGGCCGACGATCTTGCGGAAGTTGGGTAGATAACGGCCCAAGACGCTGGTCTGGTTCATACGGCGCAATGCGTGTGTGATGCCTTGCGGGGCCTGCAGAATTTTCATGAACAGCGCGCGATTGACCGGATCCTGGCGGAATTGATTGTCTATCTTGAAGCGTGCATTCCAGAGCGAACGGAAGGTGCGTGCAGTCATGCCTTTTAATTCTGGATGCAGCGATAGCAGCAGGAATACTTCCAGCATCGTAGACGGCGTGACATCGAAGGTGTCGTCATTGGCTATGTCGATGAAGCCATTTACTTCATTGAAGTGCTCGTTGATCGCGACCGGCGAAGTCATCTGCGGGAACAGTTGCGCTTCGATGTTCTGCAGCAAAATCATATTGAGTTGCGTGACCGCTTTGGCAGCAAGGTAATAACGCTGCATCAAATATTCACTGGCGCGTCGCGTTTCCGTTGTCTTGAACCCGATAGATTCTGCAATTGCTGTCTGCACATCGAATACCAGGCGATCTTCATGGCGATTGGTGACTATATGCAAGCGGATACGTACGTCTTTGAGCGAGCGTTCTTTTTGCGTCAGTTGGCGTGCTTCAGTCGGCGTAATCAATCCGTGTACGGCCAGTTCGCGCCAGGAATTGCCGAGGCCGGCAGCTTTCGATACCCACAGAATGACTTGCAGATCGCGCAAGCCGCCGGGACTTTCCTTGCAGTTCGGTTCCAGGCTGTAAGGTGTGTCTTCGTACTTGGCGTGACGCTGCCGTAATTCCAGTGTTTTGGCCTGGAAAAATGCTTGCGGATCCATCGCTGCATTGCAGCGTACTTTCAGTAGCTGGAATTGTTTGTTGTTGCCGATGACCAGACGTGCTTCGAGCAGACTCGTTTGCACAGTAATGTCGGCTTCTGCTTCAAACAGGCATTCGTCTATGGTGCGTATGCTATGGCCAATTTCGAGGCCCATATCCCAGAATAGCTGAACCAGCTCTTCCAGTTTGGCCTGAAGCGCGGCATTCGGCGCTTCTTGCAGCAGGATCAGGACATCGACATCGGAATGTGGGAACAACTCACCACGTCCATAACCGCCAACAGCAACCAAGGCTGCGGTTTCGGGCAGATCAAATGCCGTCCACGCCTTGATCATGGCGGCATCGACGTTGATCCTTAGTTGCGTCAGCAGATGTTCTGCCTTGCCATCCTTCAAAAAGCGGTCAATGACGATTTGTCGTTCGGCTTTGAGTTCTTCTTTTAATGCGATGGCAAGAGACGGCATGGATGATTAGGCGTTGATTGCTTGGGTAGTGGTTTGTGGCACGATAAAGGAAGGTGGCGGTGGCGTGCCGGCCGATTGGGTCAGGATTTCGTAACCTGTTTCAGTCACCAATACAGTGTGTTCCCATTGTGCGGACAGGCTGCGATCCTTTGTTTTGATGGTCCAGCCATCACCCATTTCACGAATTTCGCGGCGACCGGCGTTGATCATAGGTTCTACCGTGAAAATCATGCCGGCCTCGAGTTTTTCCAATGTGCCGGGGCGACCGTAGTGCAATACCTGTGGTTCTTCGTGGAATACCTTGCCGATGCCGTGGCCACAGAATTCGCGTACGACGCTATAGCCGGCTTTTTCTGCGTGTTGCTGGATCACGTAGCCGATATCGCCCAGATGCGCGCCTGGTTTGATTTTCGAGATGCCCAGCCACATGCATTCGTAGGTGATTTCACTCAAGCGCTTCGTCAGAATGGAAGGTTCGCCGATCAGGAACATGCGGCTGTTGTCGCCATGGTAACCATCTTTAATGACGGTAATGTCCAGATTGACTGAATCACCATTCTTCAAAACCTTGTCGCCTGGGATGCCGTGGCAGATCACATCGTTGACAGATGTGCAAATTGCTTTTGGATAAGGTGTATAGCCAGGAGGGCAGTAATTCAGCGGTGCCGGGATGGTTCCTTGCACATTTACCATGTATTCATGGCACAGGCGATCCAACTCACCAGTCGTTACACCTGCTTTGACGAATGGGGTGATGTAATCGAGAACTTCAGAGCCGAGTCGACCTGCGACGCGCATGCCTTGTATGTCTTCTGCAGTTTTAATTGAAATATTGCTCATAGGAAGCCGAAAATTGCTGAAATGACAGCATGAAAAAATTGATTGATGAGGAATTATAGACGAGCGCCCATTTATTCGCCGGGCAATGTGGTGTGGCACTTGAAACTAGTGGCAATTCTGAGGTAGAATCTCGGGCTTGCCTGAATTAACTTTTAAGCAAATTTTTTTGTAAATCGCGAATCCGTTCGAAAAGGGTGCCTCGATCAGAGCTGAAATCAGCCAAATGATCCCGGTAACTGAGCAGATTCCAGACCTTAACCCTGGAGATATCATGTCCGTAACAATGCGCGAAATGCTGGAAGCTGGCGTCCACTTTGGTCACCAAACACGCTTCTGGAACCCAAAGATGGCCCCTTACATTTTCGGCCATCGCAACAGAATTCATATCGTCAATCTGGAAAAAACCCTGGGCATGTACCAGGAGGCGATGAAGTACATCAAACAATTGTCTTCCAATCGTGGCACCGTCCTGTTCGTCGGCACCAAGCGTCAAGCGCGTGAAACCATTGCCGCTGAAGCAGCGCGCGCTGGCATGCCTTACGTTGATCAACGCTGGTTGGGCGGCATGCTCACCAACTTCAAAACGATCAAAACATCGATCAAGCGTTTGAAAGAAATGGAAGCTTCGATCGAAGACGGTTCCGTACAAAAACTCAGCAAAAAAGAAGCGCTGATGTTTGATCGTGAAAAAATCAAGCTGGAAAAAGCAATCGGCGGTATCAAGGATATGGGCGGCATTCCTGACGCAATTTTCGTGGTTGACGTTGGTTACCACAAAGGTGCGATCACTGAAGCAGCGAAATTGGGCATCCCAGTTATCGGTGTAGTCGATACCAACCACTCGCCAGAAGGCGTTACCTACGTTATTCCAGGTAATGACGATTCCTCCAAAGCGATCATGTTGTACGCCCGTGGCGTTGCAGATGCGATCCTCGAAGGCCGTGCTAGCGCGACCAACGATCTGGTTGAATCAATCAAAGGCGGCGACGACTTTGTTGAGGTCAACGAGCAGGCTTAAACCCTGCCTCTGATGGATTGAGCGTCAGAATAAAAGGGGCAACAGCGGTTCGCCCCTTTTTTTCGAGCGCATTTTGAACGTAATAAGATTGAGGACGTCTGACGGACGTCCGTTTGTTAGGAGATTGTAATGGCCGTTATTACTGCTGCGATGGTTGGTGAACTGCGTGCGCTGACCGATGCGCCGATGATGGAATGCAAAAAAGCATTGACGGAAGCCGATGGCGATCCAGTCAAGGCAGAAGAAATTCTGCGCGTTAAACTGGGTAGCAAAGCTTCGAAAGCAGCTTCCCGTGTAACCGCTGAAGGCGTCGTTGCTGCTTACGTAGCTGGCAATGTTGGTTCTTTGCTCGAAGTTAACTGCGAAACCGACTTTGTAACAAAAAATGACGACTTCCTCGCATTCGCGAATGCTCTGGCAAAATTGATCGCAGAGAAAAATCCTGCTGACGTTGCTGCATTGAGCGCATTGCCACTGGAAGGCAAGACTGTTGAAGAAACCCGTGCTGCCCTGATCGGCCGTATCGGTGAAAACATGTCGATCCGTCGTTTCGCTCGTTTCGAAACAACTGGCAAACTGGCTTCCTACCTGCACGGTACCCGTATCGGCGTCATGGTTGATTTTGATGGCGCTGACGAACAAGTTGGTAAAGACGTTGCGATGCACATCGCTGCGATGAAACCAGTTGCACTGTCTTCGGACAACGTGCCAGCAGATCTGATCGCTAAAGAGCGTTCGGTTGCTGAGTTGAAAGCTGCTGAATCGGGCAAGCCAGCTGAGATCGTTACCAAGATGGTTGAAGGTTCGGTACAGAAATACCTGAAAGAAGTTTCCTTGCTGAATCAATCGTTCGTCAAGAACGACAAGCAAACCGTTGAACAAATGTTGAAAGATACTAAATCGACAGTGAAATCGTTCACGATGTTTGTTGTTGGTGAAGGCATTGAGAAGAAGCAGGATGACTTTGCTGCCGAAGTGGCAGCACAAGTAGCAGCAGCAAAACAGGCGTAAGCGAAAAAATCGGGCCGAAAGGCCCGTTTTTTTAGCATCATCAAGTATCCTTTGATGTGCTGACAGATTAAGATTTCATTCGTACGCCTTCATCAATATGGCGAGATCGAATGAAAATCAGGTAAGAACTGTATCCCAGTAAAAACCAGACAAAAACAAGGAATCCAGCCCATGACAACCCCAGCTTACAAGCGCGTTCTTCTCAAACTCTCGGGTGAAGCGTTAATGGGAGACGATCCTTACGGTATCAACCGTGCCACTATCGAACGTATGGTGGCGGATGTGTCAGAAGTAGCAAAATTGGGTGTGGAACTGGCTATCGTCATCGGTGGCGGCAATATCTTCCGTGGCGTAGCGCCCGGAGCGCAAGGCATGGATCGCGCAACTGCCGATTACATGGGGATGCTGGCAACGGTCATGAATTCACTGGCGCTGGCAGATGCAATGCGTCAAGCCGGTATCACCGCTCGTGTCATGTCGGCGATTGCCATTGAACAGGTCGTTGAGCCGTATGTCCGTCCTAAAGCATTGCAGTACCTGGAAGAGGGCAAGATTGTGGTCTTCGCCGCAGGTACTGGCAATCCATTCTTTACCACTGATACGGCCGCTGCTCTGCGTGGTTCGGAAATCGGTGCTCAGATTGTTTTGAAGGCGACCAAGGTTGATGGCGTATATAGTGCCGATCCAAACAAGGATCCGGACGCTACGCGTTATTCGACCATCACCTTTGATGAAGCGATTTCCAAACACTTGCAAGTGATGGATGCAACTGCATTCGCATTGTGCCGTGACCAAAAACTGCCGATCAAGGTGTTTTCCATCGTCAAGCCGGGTGCACTCAAGCGCGTCATCATGGGCGAAGACGAAGGCACTTTGGTACACGTATAAATTCCGCTGAAATTCTATTCAGGTTTAACTCGTTGTAAAAGAGGAGAACAGTAATGACTGTTGCAGATGCAAAAAAGATTGCCGATCAAAAGATGCAGAAGTCTATCGAGACTTTGAAAGCTGATCTGGCAAAAGTACGTACTGGCCGCGCGCATACCGGTATTCTTGATCACGTGATGGTTGAGTATTACGGTAACCCGACCAATTTGACTCAGGTTGCTAACGTGACTCTGGTTGATGCACGCACAATTGGCGTACAGCCTTTTGAGAAGAAAATGGTCGCAGTGGTTGAGAAAGCCATTCGCGATGCTGACCTTGGTTTGAATCCATCAACTCAAGGCGAGATGATACGCGTGCCAACGCCGCCATTGACTGAAGAACGCCGCAAGGAAATGGTCAAATTGGTCAAGAGCGAAGCAGAAGATGCAAAGATCGCGATTCGCAATATTCGTCGCGATGCGAATGAAAGTTTGAAAAAACTGCTCAAGGAAAAAGCTTGCTCGGAAGACGACGAGCGTCGTGCGCAAGATGAAATTCAAAAATTGACTGACAAAGCCGTGCTTGAAGTGGACAAGCTGGTTGTGGAAAAAGAAAAAGAAGTGCTGACGGTTTGAGTCGGCTTTTCATTCTTTTGCCTATCTCTCTATTTCCGGTCGCCCATCCATGACGTCGCAGAGTTCAACTCAGATCGTGCCGGAAGTGTCGCTGGTGCCGCGCCATATTGCCATCATCATGGATGGCAATGGGCGTTGGGCCACTAAACGCTTCATGCCGCGCGTAGCTGGTCACGTCAAAGGCGTGGAGGCCGTGCGTGGCATCGTCGAAGCGTGCGCGAAGCAGGGCGTCGAATACGTTACCTTCTTCGCATTCAGTTCCGAAAACTGGCGTCGTCCTGAAGACGAAGTGACGCTGTTGATGCGTCTGTTCGTAACCGCTCTGGAACGTGAAGTCTCCAAGATGCATGCCAATGGCATACGTCTGAAAATCGTTGGCGATCTCAGCCGTTTCGACGATAAATTACAAAAAATGATCGCTGGAGCCGAACGTAAAACGGCGACCAATACACGTTTGACGGTGACTATCTGCGCCAACTATGGCGGTCGTTGGGACATCATGCAGGCGGTCAATCAGATGGTGGCTGCACATCCTGGTGCAAGCGATTTCAGTGAAGCACAGTTGGCTCCCTATCTTGCACTGGCGTATGCGCCAGAACCCGATCTGTTCATTCGTACCGGCGGGGAAGAGCGTATTTCCAATTTCCTGTTGTGGCAGCTTGCTTATACCGAGCTGTATTTCACCGATACCTATTGGCCTGATTTTGATGCTGCTGCATTGGAATCGGCTATCTCCTCCTATCAACAGCGCGAAAGACGCTTTGGCCGTACTAGCGCACAACTGACCGAGCAATCGCCGGTGGCTAAATGCTAAAAACGCGGATTATCACTGCATTGATTTTGCTGGCAGTGCTGCTGTTAGTAATTTATTCCGGTTCCTTTGTCGCGTTCGCCGTATTGACCATCGTTTTCTTTGCTGCCTCAGCATGGGAATGCCTGCGTCTGTTCGGTAATAAAAATCCTATCCTTGGTGCTGCGATCTGGACGGCGGCATTTGCCTGGCTGATTTACAGTGGCAGCTTCAAGCAAAGCGTGTTTTTGTCTGCGATTTGCGTCGCGATCTGGGCATTGCGTCTGACACCTTCACTTGCACTCGGTTTACCTGTGATGACGGGAATGGCGAATCGCTTGCTGACCGGTATTTACGGTATCGCCATTCTGGGTGCTTTCATTGCGCTACTGGTCTTGTTCAATCATTCGACCTTGTACATGTTCTCTGTCATGGCGATCGTTTGGTTGGCCGATATCGGGGCTTATTTCAGCGGTAAGGCTTTCGGCAAGCGCAAGCTGGCACCGTCGATTTCTCCCGGCAAGTCGTGGGAAGGTGCAATTGGCGGCGGTATCGTTGTATTGCTGGCCTGTGCAGCGACGATAAAGGTGCCGACTCTGAATGACACCTTTGCTGTGCAGCTTTATCTCAAATGGGGTTGGCTTGGTTTTCTCGCGGTATTGGTGTTGATGGTTGCTGCCAGCATTGTTGGTGATTTGTTCGAGTCTCAACTCAAGCGCCGCGCCAGCATGAAAGATAGCAGCAGCTTGCTGCCGGGGCACGGTGGCGTACTTGACCGGCTCGATGCATTGATTCCTACCTTGCCGCTCGCCGCACTTATCGCTTATTGGATGTAAGGCAGAAATGCAGCAGATCACTATTCTGGGCTCGACTGGGTCCATCGGCGTTTCTACCTTGGATGTAATCGCACGTCATCCTGATCGCTATTCGGTGTATGCCTTGACCGCACAAAGCAAGGTCGACGAGTTGGCGCAGCAGTGCGTGCAATTTAAACCGAAAGTTGCGGTAGTTGGCTCTGCCGAAGGTGCGCAAAAGCTGCAAACACTCTTGCGTCAAAAAGGATTGCAGACGCAAGTTGAATACGGCGAAGCCGCATTGTGTGCGGTTGCCAGTGCGCCTGAGTGCGATAGCGTGATGGCGGCGATTGTTGGTGCGGCTGGTTTGGCGCCTACTTTGGCGGCAGCGCGCTCGGGTAAACGCGTGCTGCTGGCAAACAAGGAGGCCTTGGTCATGTCAGGTCCTTTGTTGATGGATGCGGTGACTGCTAGCGGCGCGACTTTGATGCCCATCGACAGTGAGCACAATGCCATTTTCCAATGTATGCCTGGCGCTCGCCAGCGTTCACCAGCCGAGCATGGCGTCGAAAAAATCCTGTTGACCGCATCCGGCGGCCCATTCCTCAAACGTGATGTTGATACTCTCGATCAGGTGACGTGGCAAGAGGCTGTGGCGCATCCGAAATGGGTAATGGGGCGCAAGATCTCGGTCGATTCGGCAACGATGATGAATAAAGGGCTGGAAGTGATCGAGGCGCATTGGTTGTTCGATGTGCCGGCCAGTCATATTGAAGTCGTGATTCATCCGCAAAGCGTCGTTCATTCCATGGTGTCTTACGTCGATGGATCGGTGCTGGCGCAACTCGGCAATCCAGATATGCGTACGCCGATTGCACACGCGCTGGCATATCCTGATCGTATTCAGTCTGGTGTTAAACCGATCGATCTGGTTCAAATTGCTCAACTTACCTTTGAACGCCCGGATCTCTTAAGATTTCCTTGCCTAAAACTGGCGTATGATGCTTTGCAAGCAGGCGGTTCTGCCCCTGCGATCATGAATGCAGCGAATGAAATTGCCGTTCAGGCATTTCTTGATGGTCGTATCGGTTTCCGCGTAATCGATCAATTGATTGCACGTGTGATGGATGCATTGCCTGCAGAGGCAATCACCGACATTGATTCGGTATTCGAACAAGACCGCTGCGCACGTGACTTAGCTAACTCTCTTATCCAGCTATGATGTTGCTTCAAACTATTCTTGCTTTTGCCGTTGTGCTCGGCGTATTGGTGATCGTGCACGAGCTTGGCCATTATTTGGTCGCACGCTGGTGTGGTGTCAAAGTCTTGCGCTTCTCGGTCGGTATGGGAAAAGTCATATATTCGCGCCGTTTTGGTGCCGATCAGACTGAGTGGGCAATTTCGATTTTGCCGTTGGGCGGCTATGTAAAGATGCTCGACGCGCGTGACGGCGATCTGGATGAAGTATCGCCCGAAGATATGAAGCGCGAATTTACACGACAATCCGTGTGGCGTCGTATCGCGATCGTGGCCGCTGGTCCGCTTGCCAATTTTCTATTGGCTATTTTCTTGTTCGCTTGTTTGTACAGTTATGGCATTCCTGAACCTGCACCAAAATTGCGCGCGCCTGCAGAAAAAACGATTGCTTATCAGGCCGGTTTACGTGGCGATGAAATGGTGACTGCCGTCAATGGCGAGCCGATTCAGGTATGGAATGACCTGCGCTGGTTGATCGTGCAATCTGTCATCAACAAGCAGCCAGTTACATTGGACGTTGAGCATGCGACAGCAGATTCCTCTGGCAAACTCTTGCAGACGGTCACGATCCCTGTTGACAGTATCTCTACCGAGGAACTGGAAGGCGATTTCCTTGGCAAGCTAGGTATCGATTTGGCGCGTCCTCCAGCAGTCTTGGGGCAAATCGTTCCGGATGGTCCTGCGATGCAGGCTGGCTTGCAGCAAGGAGATTTGATAGTCAGCGTGAATGGCATGCCGATTCCAGATGGTTTGTCTCTGGTTGAGTTGGTGCGAGCATCGCCTGGGAAAAATCTGAAAATCGATCTTATGCGTCGCGGACAGCCACTGAGCGTGAACGTTACGCCGGAAGAGGCGACTAAGGATGGGCAGGTTTTTGGTCGCATCAAGGTTGAGGTGCCGATGGCACCGGATATGGTGACGGCTCATAATTCACCGTTTGCAGCCTTGGTTAAAGCGACGAAGAAAACCTGGGATACCAGTGTATTGACGGTCAAAATGGTCGGCAAAATGATCATCGGTGAGGTTTCCTGGAAGAATGTGACGGGGCCAATCACGATTGCTGATTACGCAGGGCAGACGGCGCGTATTGGCTGGATCAGTTATTTGAGCTTTATTGCCTTTGTCAGTATCAGTTTAGGTGTAATGAATCTGCTACCTATCCCAGTGTTGGATGGGGGGCTTTTGCTGTATTATTCTGTGGAAGTTTTAACAGGTCGCCCAGTCTCCGAACGCTTTGGTGCAATTGCTCAGCGAGCAGGTATAGGGATCTTGATGACCTTGATGCTGGTAGCGGTCTTTAATGACATCAATCGCCTGATTTCCTGAGCGACGCATGCCTTTTCCAGACCAAGGTCTGACTAGTAATTAATTAACGATAGCCAATGAAATTATATTCAGAGCGTTTCTCCTTGCCGATACTCCCTCGTCGTCTTATCGCTATCGCAGCCTTTGCATTGTGCTCAGGCTATTCGCATGCTGCGGATCCTTTCACCGTAAAAGATATACGCGTTGAAGGCATCCAACGTACCGAAGCCGGTACTGTTTTCAGCTATCTGCCGGTACGTGTCGGTGAAACATTCACAGACGAAAAAGGTGCAGCAGCGATTAAAGCGCTGTATGCGACCGGTTTCTTCAAGGATGTACGGATTGAAGTTGAAGGTGATGTGCTGGTTGTTTTTGTGGAAGAGCGTCCTGCCATTGCAAGCGTGACATTCACTGGCACCAAAGAATTCGATAAAGATCAATTGACCAAGGCGCTGAAAGAAATCGGCGTAGGCGAATCGCGTATTTTCGACAAAGCGCTGGTTGATCGTGCTGAGCAGGAATTGAAGCGCCAATACCTTTCGCGCGGTTTATACAGTGCGCAAATCACGACGACGGTGACACCAATTGAGCGTAATCGCGTAGCGATCACTTTCGCAGTGGATGAAGGTGATGTGGCACGCATCAAGAACATTAATATTATCGGCAACAAAGCTTTCAGCGAAAAAGAGCTGATCAGCATGTTGAGTCTACGTACGCCAGGCTGGTTTACCTGGTATTCAAAAGCAGATCAATATTCGAAACAGAAGCTGGCTGGCGACATTGAAAAAGTGAAATCCTTTTATCAGGATCGTGGCTATATCGAGATGCAGATAGAGTCGACGCAAGTGTCGATTACGCCTGACAAAAAAGATATTTTCATCACGATCAATATCAAAGAGGGTGAAAAGTACACGGTTTCTGATGTCAAGCTTGAGGGTGAGATGTTTGGCCGCGAAGCTGAGTTGGCATCGCTGGTCCAATTGAAAAAAGGTGAAGTTTTCTCGGGCGCAAAGCTGACTGCAAGTACCAAGAATATTTCCGATCGTTTAGGTAATTTTGGTTACGCCTTTGCGAACGTGAATGCGAATCCGCAAATTGATCGTGAGAAAAAAGAAGTCGCATTTACTGTATTGATCGATCCGGGCAAGCGCGTCTATGTTCGTAATATCAATATTGGCGGCAACACAAAGACACGCGATGAAGTCATTCGTCGCGAAATGCGTCAGTTTGAAAATTCCTGGTATGACGCGGAAAAAATCAAATTGTCACGCGATCGGGTTGATCGTCTGGATTATTTTTCGGACGTTACGGTTGAAACACCAGATGTTCCAGGTAAAACAGATCAGGTTGATGTCAATATTGGCGTAACAGAGAAACCGACTGGTAACATCATGCTGGGTGCAGGTTTCTCCAGCAGCGAGAAATTGTCCTTGAGCGGTGGTGTTAATCAGGCTAACGCCTTTGGTAGTGGTAACACAGTCGGTGTGAACGTTAATACCAGTCGATTGAATCGCACGATTGCGGTGTCCAGTACGAATCCTTATTTTACTGATGACGGCATTAGTCGTAGTTATGAGTTATTTATCCGTACCACCAGACCGCCTATCATTAACACTGGCGATTATCGTATTCGTACAACTGGCGGTAACATCAAGTTTGGTGTGCCGTTTACTGAGTTTGATACAGTATTTTTCGGCGCGGGTGTTGAACGCACTGAGATTCAAACTTATACAGGTGTAACTAATTACAATGACAGTCCTTTGGCATTCACACGCTATGTCGATAGTATCAATGGTGTTGTTAATGACCCAAGCAATCCGGCGAGTGCCCGCTATCCCGGTACGATAGGCAACGCTTCCGCGATAGGTGTGCCTTTGACTGCCGCATGGCAACGCGATAATCGCGATAGTGCATTGGTGCCTACTAAAGGTCGTTATCAGCGCGCTAATTTCGAGATTTCTCCGGCGGGTGACTCAAATTACTATCGTGCCACTTATCAGCATCAGTACTTCCAGCCTTTGTTCGGTGGTAGTACAACGCTGGCCTTGAATGGTGAGATTAACTACGGTAAAGGGCTAGGCGGGAAAGTATATCCTATCTTTAAAAACTTCTACGCTGGTGGTATCGGCTCTGTACGTGGGTATGAAAGCTCCTCTCTTGGGCCAAAGGCTGATAACGGCGACCCATTAGGTGGCTCATCACGGATTATCCTCAATGCAGAATTGCAATTTCCATTCCCAGGATCGGGTCTTGATCGCAGTCTGCGTTGGTTTACTTTCTTTGATGCCGGTAATGTGTATGCTGATGGTTTTGGCGGAGGTGGTGGTTTGAAAGCTTCGGCTGGTATTGGTTTGAGTTGGGTATCACCGATTGGGCCGTTGAAGCTCAGTTTTGGTAAGCCGTTAAATCCGAAGACTGATAGCAGTAATCCAAATCAAAATGATAGAACACAAGCATTCCAATTCCAGTTGGGCACAGGCTTTTAATCGCTTGGTGCATAATAGGAAGTTGGTAATTGAAATTTGAAATACGGAGAATTATTTTGAAGTCTTTAACTAAACTGTCAGTGGTCTCTAAAGGCGCGACATTATTTGTCGCAGGATTGTTTTTTGTTTCTGGTGCACAAGCCCAGGAAACAAGAATTGGCTTTATCAGCACCGAGCGCGTTTTCCGCGAAGCGGCACCTTACAAGGCAGCACAAGTTAAGCTGGAACAGGAGTTTGCCAAGCGCCAGAAAGAATTGCAGGATTTGGCGAATCGCTTGAAAAATCTGGCAGACAAGTTCGACAAAGATGCTCCAGTGCTGTCCGATTCGGATCGCGTCAAACGTCAGCGTGAACTGGCTGACGTCGACAAGGATTTCCAACGTACGCAACGTGAATTCAAGGAAGACTTGAATCAACGTCGTAACGAAGAAACCGCAAGTGCGATTGAGCGTACGAATAAAGTAATCAAGCAAATCGCTGAAGCTGAAAAATACGATATCGTGTTGCAGGAAGCGGCCTATGTTAGCCCGCGTATCGATATCACCGATAAAGTAATCAAAGCGCTGGGCAAATAAAATAAAAAGGCAACGATGAGCACTCGGCTGGGAGAATTAGTCGAACGCTTGGGGGGCCGGTTGATAGGCGATGCGGACATAGTAGTTGTCGGCATCGCACCGTTAAACGATGCAAGTGCATCGCACATCACGTTTCTTTCCAATCCCAAGTTCAGAGGGCAGGCCGCGCAAACAAACGCGGCCGCTTTAATTTTGTCTGCGGCGGACGATGAGATCGTTGCTGCTGACTATAAAGGCGCGCGCATAGTCGCGGCTAATCCTTACGCTTATTTTGCCCGCGCAGCGCAGTTCTTCGCGGCGCAGAATGCGTATATCGCACCGCAAGGAATACATTCAAGTGCCAGCGTTGACCCTACTGCACGTGTTGCAGCAAGTGCGTCTATAGGACCACATGTCGCGATTGAGGCTGGTGCAGTTGTTGAAGATGGTTGTGTGATCGATGCGGGATGCTTTATCGGCCGCGGTGCGCATGTCGGTGCCAGCACGCATTTTTATCCGCGGGTTACCTTTCTGGCCGGTTGTAAAATCGGTGCACGAGGGATTATTCATCCCGGTGCAGTGATAGGCGCGGACGGTTTCGGTTTTGCCAATGAAGGTGGTGCGTGGATCAAGATTCCACAAACCGGTGCAGTCAAGATTGGTGATGATGTTGAAATCGGTGCGAATACCTCCATAGATCGTGGTGCTTTGGCGGATACCGTGATCGAAGATGGTGTCAAGCTCGACAATCAAATCCAGATTGGCCACAACTGTCATATCGGTGCGCATACGGCGATGGCTGGTTGCGTCGGTGTGGCGGGAAGTGCTGTGATTGGCAAATATTGCACTTTCGGTGGTGCTGCGATGATATTGGGGCACTTGACCATTGCTGATCATGTGCATATTTCATCCGGTAGTATGGTCTCGCGTTCGATTCGTGAGCCGGGGCAATATACCGGTTTCTATCCATTGGCAAAAAATGCTGAATGGGAAAAATCTGCGGTGATTGTGCGCAATTTGCCGACGATGCGTGAGAAAATCCGCGAATTAGAAAAAATTATTAAATCGCTAGGCGACAAATCAGAATGAATACAGAAATGAAAACACTCGACATCAATCAGATCAAGCAATACTTGCCGCATCGTTATCCTATGCTGCTGGTTGATCGTGTGTTGAACTGGGAATCCGGTAAAACGATTACCGCGATCAAGAATGTTACTGCCAACGAAGAATTCTTCAATGGTCACTTCCCGCACAAACCAGTCATGCCTGGCGTGCTGATGATAGAAGCGCTGGCGCAAACCGCTGCCTTGCTGTCTTTCCTGACCATGGGTCAAAAGCCGGACGACAATAGCGTGGTCTACTTTATCGGTATCGACGGCGCACGCTTCAAGCGTCCGGTTGAACCAGGTGACCAGTTGAAAATGGAAGTTGAAATCCTGCGTAATGCACGTGGTATCTGGAAGTACAAAGCGACAGGTTCTGTCGATGGACAATTGGCGCTGGAAGCAGAACTGATGTGCACGATGCGTACGATTAACGATGCGAGTCCAGCTGCGGGGCAGTAATGGCATTGATACATCCAACGGCGGTTATTGATCCCAAGGCACAACTCGACTCTACCGTTGAAGTTGGCGCCTATACAGTGATTGGTCCTGACGTATCTATCGGCGCTGGCAGCAAAATTGGTCCACATGTGGTGGTAGAAGGACATACCACCATCGGTGCTGACAACACGATTTTTCAGTTCGCTTCTATCGGTGCAGCACCGCAAGACAAGAAATATGCAGGCGAGCCGACATTATTGACAATCGGTGATCGCAATACGATACGTGAGTTCGTCACGATTAATTTGGGCACTACGCAAGATGTCGGTATCACCCGTATGGGTAGCGACAACTGGATCATGGCTTATGTCCATATTGCGCATGATTGCCAACTCGGCAATAACATCATTCTCGCGAATAATGCAACGCTGGCTGGTCACGTTCATTTAGAAGACTGGGTTTTCCTCGGTGGTTTTACTTCGGTTCATCAATTCTGTCGCATAGGCGCGCATGCGATGACGGCGTTTACTGCTGCAGTCAGCCAGGATATTCCACCTTTTGTTACTGCAGCTGGCAATCGCGCGGTACCTGCTGGTATCAATAATGAGGGCTTGAAACGTCGCGGCTTTAGTAGCGAACAGATCATGGCTATTAAACGCGGCTACAAGACCATCTACCGTTCTGGCTTGCCATTGGAAGAGGCTAAACTGGCCCTGCAGGCAGAAGAAGAAAAATCGCCGGATGCAGCGCAATATCTGCGTCAGTTGCGTGAATTCATAGCAGCATCTCCTCGTGGCATCATCCGCTAACGCAGCAACAGCGATCGCAATGGTCGCCGGTGAAACATCCGGTGATTTGTTGGCAGGTCGTCTGTTGTCTGGCTTGCGTCCACAATTACCTGATGCCTATATGCATGGCATCGGTGGACCACATATGGAGCAACACGGCTTCGTCAGCGATTTTCCTATGGAGAAGTTGTCGGTGCGCGGCCTGTTCGAAGTGCTGGCGCATTATCGCGAAATCAAGGGAATTCAAACTGCGTTGCGCGATCAGTTATTGATCGAGCGACCTGCCGTCTTCATAGGTGTCGATGCACCTGATTTCAATCTGGGCTTGGAAGCACAACTAAAGAGTGCAGGTATTCCAACCATGCACTTCATCGGTCCTTCGATCTGGGCGTGGCGTGGTGGTCGCATCAAGAAAATTGCGCGTGCTGTATCGCACATGCTGGTGATTTTTCCGTTTGAAGAAGAAATCTATCGCAAGGCCGGTATTCCCGCGACTTATGTTGGTCATCCATTGGCACAAGTTATTCCAATGGAGCCGGATCAGGCTGGAGCGCGAGAGGCATTAGGTTTGCCCCATCGTGCGCCTGTCGTTGCGATCTTGCCGGGTAGCCGGATGTCTGAGTTGAAGTACAACGCGGTTGCCTTTGTCGCTGCTGCAAAATTGCTGTTGCAGCGTGATCCTACTTTACGTTTTGTAGCGCCGATGGCTGGCGCGCCGCAGCGTCGGTATTTCGATGAGTTGATCACGCGGGCTGGATTGCAAGATGTACCTATACAGGTCATAGATGGACAATCACACCGCGCCCTGGCCGCAGCCGATGCAGTATTGGTCGCATCTGGTACAGCATCGCTGGAAGTTGCCTTGTTCAAACGCCCTATGGTGATTGCCTACAAAATGATGCGCGCGTCCTGGCACGTGTTGCGTCACATGGGTTATCAACCCTGGATAGGTTTGCCGAATATTCTGGCGCAGGAATTTCTGGTGCCGGAACTGCTGCAAGACGCTGCGACGCCGCAAGCTTTGGCTGATGCCTTGTGGCAGCAATTGCAGGATGGCGCACACCGTGAGCGCTTGCAGCGTCGTTTTACCGAAATGCACCACACGCTGCTGCGCGATACGGCAGGCGAGAGCGCCCGTGCCGTGATGGAATTAATTGCGCAATCACGTAGTGGTAGCGTGTAAAACAAACGCAGTACAAAAGACCACTCCCGTGAAAAAAGAAGATCCCAACCTCTCATTGTTCAGTAGTCTGGATGAGGACATCATCTGTGGTGTGGATGAAGCTGGTCGTGGCCCACTGGCAGGACCGGTATTTGCCGCCGCGGTGATTCTTGATCCAATGCGCCCGATAGACGGTTTGCGCGACTCCAAAAAACTGACAGAAGTAAAACGCGATGCACTGGCTATCGAGATCAAGCAATATGCGTTGTCATGGTCGATTGCCCAGTGTTCGGAAGAAGAAATCGATACGCTGAATATTCTGCAGGCAACGATGCTGGCGATGCGTCGTGCGATTGAAGGCTTGCATGTTTTACCGACATTGGCGTTGATTGATGGCAATCGCTGTCCGGTGATGTCAGTGCGTTCCGAGGCGATCATCAAAGGTGATGACAAGGTGCAGGCGATTTCCGCGGCATCTATTCTGGCGAAGACTGCTCGTGATCACGCTCTGGGCCTGTTACATATTGAATACCCGCATTACGCTTTCGATCAACACAAGGGTTATCCAACGGCTTTGCATCTTGAACGCTTGCGTGAGCATGGTGTATCGCCTGTGCATCGTAAATCGTATGCGCCGGTACGTGCATTGCTGGGCAATATTGCCGTTGCCAACAAGCGTTAAAGCAACGCAGACCTATTATGACGATCAAAACCATTTCATCGCGCGACAATCCGCTCTACAAGGAGTTGAAGCACCTGGCAGGTAGCTCACAGGCGCGCCGTAAAGTCGGCCGTACCTTGCTGGATGGAGTGCATTTGTGCGAAGCATATCTGGAAAAAATTGGTACGCCGCCTTTGTGTATAGTCGGCGAAACAGCTTTGCTCAACAGCGAAGTGACCGTCATTGTCCAGCAGTGCAACGATAGCCATACACAATGCATCGTTTTGCCTGATGCCTTGTTCCATGCCTTGAGTCAGGTTGAGCATGGCATTGATATTTTGTTTGTCATCGATACGCCGGAAGTGCAACAGCCGCTGCGTTTATCGCAGTCGGCAGTGTTGCTGGACAAGGTGCAAGATCCGGGTAATTTCGGATCTATCGTGCGCAGTGCAGCAGCAGCAGGCATCAAACAAGTTTTTTGCAGTACCGGCACGACCTTCGCATGGTCGCCGAAAGTATTGCGTGCCGGTATGGGAGCGCATTTCTTGTTGGAGATATTCGAAGGCGTCGATCTGGCCGATCTATTGGGCCGCGCAGATATTCCAGTCATTGCAACCAGTTCGCATGCGGAAAAGCAGCTTTATGATCTGGATCTGACACAACCAGTTGCATGGTTGTTCGGGCATGAAGGGCAGGGCGTGGCGGATGACTTGCTTGCATTGGCGACGCATCGCGTATCGATTCCGCATCTAGGCGCAATTGAATCCTTGAATGTTGCTGCCAGCTCTGCTGTCTGCTTCTTTGAGCAAGTCAGACAGCAAACATCCCGCAAGAATTAATTCAACCTTTGATCTGATTTAATCTCTTGCAATATTGTCGCCGCAATTTCCTCAATCGATTTTGTGGTCGATGACATCCAGCGTATGCCTTCGCGGCGCATCATTCTTTCTGCTTCATTGATCTCGTAACGACAATTCTCTAACGCTGCATATTTGCTGCCAGGCAAGCGTTCATTGCGAATTTCTGCGAGCCTGTCCGCTGCAATTGATAAACCAAATATCTTGTGTTTGTAATCTTGCAAGCCGCTAGGCAATTTCTCGCGCTCGAAATCGTCCGGAATCAACGGATAGTTGGCTGCCTTGATGCCGTATTGCATGGCAAGAAACAAACTGGTTGGTGTTTTGCCGGAACGTGAGACGCCAACCAGAATGACATCGGCGGCTGATAGATTCTTGTGAGATTGGCCATCATCATGCGCCAAGGAAAAATTGATCGCCTCAATCCGGTTCTTGTATTCTTCGGAATCGGCGCTGGTATGGCTGCGGCCTATCGTATGCGTCGATTTCACGCCCAGCTCTTGTTCCAGTGGCTCTACGAAAGTTTGAATTAAATCCATGTGCATGCCCTTGGATTGGCGCACAATGCTTGATAAATCAGCTTTGACTAATGTGGAAAAAACAATCGGACGTCGTCCATCGGTGGCAAATGCATCATTGATTTTCCGCAATGCATCATAGGCCTTGTCTTGCGAGTCGATGAAGGGCAAACGAATTTGTTTAAAGCGCAATTCAAACTGCGTTAATACTGAATGACCGAAGGTTTCTGCAGTGATGCCTGTGCCATCAGATACAAAGAAAACGGTACGTGCGCTGGCGGTGCTGCGATCGACAGAGTTGGTCATAGGATGGTGTAAGGATAGCGTAAGTTAAAAAAATGTTGCAGTGCAGTGCGAATCTCTCATAGATTCTGTAAAATGGCGGCCAATTGCTCACACACGTTGCGGCTCACTCGAAGAATAACAAAAACTGTAGCTTATCTGTCGCCTATGAAAGGCACGCATGAAGATTTCTTATCATCAAAGCAGAGGTTGTTATGTCGATTGCATTACAAACAGGGAGCAAGTATGACCCGGCAGTAGAAGGAAATTATGTTGTCTCCTTCGAACGTTTACGGATGTCCGATGTGGATTCCGTTGGGGGTAAAAACTCTTCACTAGGTGAAATGATCAGCCAGCTTGCAGAAGCTGGTGTTCGGGTGCCGGGCGGCTTCGCCACTACGGCACAGGCGTTCAGGGACTTCCTGACGTACAGCGAAAACGGTGGGCTGAGTCTGGCGCAACGTATTGCTGATCGTCTGGTTGGCTTGAATATTGACGACGTGCGTGCATTGGCGCAAGCCGGCGCGGAAATTCGTCAATGGATAGTGGAAACACCATTCCAGCCGCAATTGCTGCAAGACATCAAGCAGTACTACAAAGATCTGGCCGCAGATTCCTCCAAGGAAATGTCGTTTGCCGTGCGTTCCTCTGCGACTGCAGAAGATTTGCCGGATGCGTCGTTTGCCGGCCAGCAAGAAACCTTCCTCAACGTCGTCGGCATCGATAATGTGCTCGAAGCGATCAAGCACGTCTTCGCTTCGCTGTACAACGATCGCGCTATCTCTTATCGCGTACACAAAGGTTTTACGCATGCTGAGGTTGCCTTGTCGGCTGGCGTGCAGCGCATGGTACGTTCCGATTTGGGCGCGGCTGGTGTGATGTTTACGCTGGATACAGAATCAGGCTTCAAGGATGTTGTCTTCATCACTTCCAGCTATGGTCTGGGCGAAACAGTGGTGCAGGGCGCGGTCAATCCGGATGAGTTCTATGTGCACAAGCCTATGCTGGAACTCGGCAAACTGCCTATCATTCGCCGCAACATCGGTTCCAAGCTGATCAAGATGGAATTCACCGATGAAGCGAAAGCCGGACGTTCAGTACGCACCGTCGATGTCCCTATCGGCATGCGCAATCGCTATTCATTGACGGATGATGAAATCGTCGAACTGGCCAAGTATGCTGTCATCATTGAAAAGCACTACGGTCGTCCGATGGACATCGAATGGGGCAAGGATGGCATTGATGGCAAGCTCTACATCTTGCAAGCACGTCCGGAAACCGTAAAGTCGCAACAAAAAGCAACAGATGTACAGCAGCGCTTCAAGCTCAAAGGTAGCGGCTCTGTCTTGACAGTCGGTCGTGCAATCGGCCAAAAGATCGGTGCTGGTCCAGTGCGCGTCATTCTTGATGCAGCCGACATGGAACGTGTACAACCAGGTGATGTATTGGTCGCCGACATGACCGATCCAAACTGGGAGCCGGTCATGAAGCGTGCTTCCGCTATCGTGACTAACCGCGGTGGCCGTACTTGCCACGCAGCGATTATTGCGCGTGAACTGGGCGTGCCTGCTGTGGTTGGTTGTGGTGATGCGACTGAGTTGCTGACTGATGGGACTTTGGTAACAGTGTCTTGTGCCGAAGGCGACGAAGGCAAAGTCTATGACGGCTTGCTGGAAACTGAAGTCACCGAGTTCGCACGTGGCGACTTGCCTGACCTGCCGTTGAAGATCACTTTGAACGTCGGTAATCCGCAATTGGCTTTCGATTTCCAATCGATTCCAAATGCAGGCGTCGGTCTGGCACGTCTGGAATTCATCATCAACAACAATATCGGTGTCCATCCAAAAGCAATTCTGGAATACCCGCATATCGATGCTGATCTGAAAACAGCGGTGGAATCGGTTGCACGCGGCCATGCATCGCCGAAAGCGTTTTATATCGACAAGCTGGCGGAAGGTATTGCCACCATCGGTGCTGCATTCTGGCCCAAGCCTGTGATCGTGCGTTTGTCCGATTTCAAATCGAATGAATACAAAAAGCTGATCGGTGGTTCCCGTTACGAACCGGATGAAGAAAATCCAATGTTGGGCTTCCGTGGTGTTGCACGTTACCTGGCACCGGATTTTGCTGAATCGTTCGAGATGGAATGCAAGGCGATGAAGCGCGTGCGTGACGAGATGGGTTTGACCAACGTCGAAATCATGGTGCCTTTCGTTCGTACACTGGGCCAAGCTGAAAAAGTCATCAATCTGCTGGCGAAAAACGGTTTGAAGCGCGGCGAAAACGGCTTGCGCATCATCATGATGTGTGAAGTCCCATCGAACGCAATTCTGGCGGAAGAGTTCCTGAATTACTTTGATGGTTTCTCTATCGGTTCCAACGATTTGACGCAGTTGACCTTGGGCCTCGATCGCGATTCCGGCATGGAAATTCTGGCTGCCGATTTCGACGAACGTGATCCTGCAGTGTTGGCTTTGTTCTCGCGTGCGATTGCTGCATGTCGCAAGCAAGGCAAGTACGTCGGTATCTGCGGCCAAGGTCCATCGGATCATCCTGACTTTGCCGAATGGTTGATGAAGGAAGGCATTACATCGCTTTCACTCAATCCTGATTCAGTGATCGAGACATGGCAGAATCTGGCCAAACGTCTGTAATGTTTTAAAGCTGTAAAACAGTCGGGTGTGTGAAATTATTTTCCCATACAGTTTTTTAGTCTAGACTGTGTGCACCCGACTGGATAAAACTGAACAAGTCTTATCGTGGTTTCTTAACCCTCGTTGTCCATCGGACCCGAGGGTTTTTGTTTTTGAGCAGAAAGGAATGCACATGACGGACTGGATGATTTGGTTTGCGGTGGCGTGCGTGCTGGTCATATTGGAAATGGTAACGGGTACCTTTTACTTGCTAATGATTGCCATCGGTACGGCGGCTGGCGGTGTCGCAGCCTTGAGTGGCGTGGCAGGTACATGGCAATGCATTATTGCGGCAGCGGTTGCCGCGCTGGCTACCTATGCATTACGTCGGAGTAAGTTCGGCCGGCCAGACAATACAAATGCTGCGCGCGATCCCAATGTCAATCTCGATATCGGACAAACGCTGGAAGTCGCTGAATGGCGCAATGCAGCCGGCACTTTCTATACAGCGCGCGTGATGTATCGCGGAGCCTTGTGGGATGTTGAGCTGGCAGAGGGGGAAGCCGCGACACCGGGAAAATTCGTCATACAGGAAGTACATGGCAGCCGTTTAATCGTCATCAACAGTGACGCAACTGGTCACGCACAATAAGGGAGCTTCTATGTTCGATGCTACAAGTACCACCATCATCATTCTTTTCGTCGCCATTGTTTTTGTCGTCAAGACTATCAATGTCGTGCCGCAGCAGCACGCGTGGGTGGTTGAACGTCTTGGTAAATATCACGCGACGCTTGGCCCAGGCTTGAAGATTGTCTTGCCATTCATAGACCGCATTGCATACAAACACTCGTTGAAAGAAATCCCGCTCGACGTGCCTATGCAGGTTTGTATCACCAAGGACAATACGCAACTGGAAGTTGACGGTATTTTGTATTTCCAGGTGACCGATCCTATGCGTGCATCGTATGGCTCATCTAATTACATTTCTGCGATTTCGCAATTGGCGCAAACCACTTTACGTTCCGTGATCGGCCGGATGGAGCTGGACAAAACTTTTGAAGAACGTGATCTGATCAATCACAGTGTGGTTGGCGCAGTCGACGAATCGGCAGCGAACTGGGGCGTTAAAGTTTTGCGCTATGAGATCAAGGACCTGACACCACCAAAAGAAATTCTGCATGCGATGCAATCGCAGATCACGGCTGAACGTGAAAAGCGTGCGCTGATTGCTGCATCAGAAGGGCGCAAGCAGGAGCAGATCAATATTGCAACTGGTGAGCGTGAAGCATCGATTGCGCGTTCGGAAGGCGAGAAGCAGGCAGCGATCAATCGTGCGCAAGGTGAAGCATCGGCCATTCTGTCGATTGCAGAAGCAACTGCCGAAGCGATCCGTAAAACGGCATCAGCGATTCGTGAGCCAGGCGGCTCGGATGCGGTGAATTTGAAAGTGGCTGAGCAATACGTCGAGGCTTTCAGCAAACTGGCGAAGACGAATAACTCGATCATTATCCCAGCCAATCTGGGCGATATGAGCGGCTTGATCGCAACGGCGATGCAAGTTGTGAAGTCGCAAGGAACGTCTGCCAAATCGTAATCTGATTTGCAGGCAATAAAAAACGGCGCTTAAGAGCGCCGTTTTTTTATCGTCGATTCTGTTTCATGACCGACTGAATTTCACGTTGGGTATCGCGTTGTTTTTCAGTATCGCGTTTATCGTGTTGTTTTTTACCTTTGGCCAGACCAATCTCGCATTTGATATAGCCTTCTTTATAGTGCAGATTGAGCGGTACCAGCGTGTAGCCGGCACGCTCGACTTTGGCGACGAGTTTCTTGATCTCTTCGGATTTCAGCAGCAATTTGCGTGTGCGTACCGGATCAGGCGTGATGTGGGTGGAAGCGGTCGCCAGCGGGCTGATATGCGAGCCGAACAGGAACACCTCATCATTGCGCACGATGACGTAGGCTTCCTTCAATTGAGCGCGTCCGGCGCGGATAGCCTTGGCTTCCCAACCTTGCAAAACAATGCCGGCCTCGAAGCGCTCCTCGACAAAGTAATCGTGGAACGCTTTTCTGTTATCAATAATGCTCATGAGTTTCGGCTGGTGGTCGGTTAAAATGGGAACTTCGCGATTCTATCAAACGGTTCATATTCGATGGCGGTAGTACATAAATCAGTCTTGTTGGGTTACAGCGCTGAACAAATGTTTGCGCTGGTAGACCGAGTTGAGGATTATCCTCAATTTTTGCCATGGTGCGGCGGTGTTGATGTCAAACAGCGGGATGCAGATCGGCTCGTGGCGAGCATCATGATCAATTATCACGGCGTCAAGCAAAGCTTCACGACTGAGAATACCAATGTGCGTCCCGTCTCCATGACCATGCGTTTGCTGGAAGGACCATTCAAGCAATTGCATGGTACCTGGACGTTCAAGCCGCTGCGGGAAGATGCCTGCAAAATTGACTTTGATCTGCAGTATGAATTTTCCAATCGCTTGATCGAATCGATCATCGGACCGGTATTCAATATGATTGCGAGCAGTTTTGTCGATTCATTCAGCAAAAGAGCGGATGCAGTCTATGGCTGATACAGCTTCCACTATCCACATTCAAATTTGCTACGCTCGGCCGGATCAGCAGTTTTTGCTGGATCAGACGGTCGCCAGCGGCACCACCATACAGCAAGCGATCCAGAATAGCGGAATTATTCAGCAAGCGCCGGAAATTGACGTGAGCGTCTGGCGTGTCGGTATTTACGGCAAGATTAAAACGCTGGATACGGTATTACGCGAACATGATAGGGTGGAAATCTACAGACCCTTGATCGCCGATCCCAAAGATTCACGCCGCAAGCGCGCAGATCATAAAAACGCCAAGAAAACAGATTAATACGGCGCTTGCTTATTCGGGCGTTGGATTCTATCTGCAGTCATCCAAGGTGCGTTTGTTTTCACGGATTTCCTGCGCGCGCTCTTCATCGCTCAAATACGCACGTTCGCCGGATTGATCCATGCGACTGACTCGCTGACCGGATTCCAGCACGCGATTGTAGGCAGTTGCACGATCGCAGCTATTCTTCTTGTCTACTGCCTGCTTGGCTTTTTGCTCAGATTCCTTGTCTTTTTCCGCTTGTTGCATGCGGCGCTTCTGGAAATCTGCGTTTTTCTCCGTTATGGTTTGCGGCCTTGTCGTATCGCTATCTTTTCCCGTGTTTTCGGATGCTTGTTCTGGTACCGCGCGCAATGTCATGCCGGGCGATTTCAGGATTTTGCTGTTCGGCACTGATGCTGGCGGCGGCACGTCGGAATATTGTTTGACGCCTTTTCCATCCAGCCAGACATATTGTGCGTAAGCGGCAGAGGCACAGCAGGATAATGCGAGTACGGCGGCAAGACGTTTCAAACCAGTGGAGCGCATGGAAAATCCTTGTGAGAAAGACGGCAAACAGTTGTGCGATTTCGCCATGCTTCCTGCTTGATGTCAATCAATACGAGGATTTTGCAGAAACCTTTTTCGCAAGGTCAGGACGCAAGAAACGGATTTCTGTATAATTCGCTTTTGCGCCACTAGGAAAATGCTATGCGTCTATTACAAAAAGCACTCACATTCGATGACGTGCTGCTGGTTCCGGCTTACTCCAATCTTCTCCCTAAAGATACTTCACTCGTTACGCGCTTATCCCGCAATATCACGTTGAATATCCCTTTGCTGTCCGCAGCGATGGATACCGTGACAGAAGGACGACTCGCGATTGCGATGGCCCAAGAGGGCGGTATCGGTATTATTCACAAGAATCTGACTGCCGCCGAGCAGGCGCGCGAAGTTGCCAAAGTCAAACGTTTCGAATCCGGTGTGGTTCGTGACCCAATTACGATTCCACCAACCACCAAGATTCGCGATGTCATCGCTTTGTCGCAACAACATGGCATTAGCGGCTTCCCTGTGGTCGAAGGCAAAAAAGTTGTCGGTATTATCACTAACCGCGATTTGCGTTTCGAAAACGAATTGGATGCGCCTGTCAGCAGCAAGATGACGCCTAAGGAAAAGCTGGTTTACGTGCCGGACGGTGCGGATCTGGTTGAGGCCAAGCGCTTGATGAACAAGCATCGTTTGGAACGCGTATTGGTTGTCAATGATGCATTCGAACTGCGTGGCTTGATTACTGCCAAAGATATTCAAAAAGCGACTGAACATCCACTGGCATCCAAAGATAGCCAGGGTAAATTGCGCGTAGGCGCTGCAGTTGGCGTTGGTGCAGATAACGACGAACGCGTTGACTTGCTGGTCAAGGCAGGTGTGGACGTGATCGTGGTTGATACTGCGCATGGCCATTCCCAAGGCGTGCTGGATCGCGTGCGCTGGATCAAGGATAACTACAAGGGTGTAGATGTCATCGGCGGCAATATTGCTACCGCAGCAGCTGCACTGGCATTGGTTGAGCACGGCGCAGACGGTGTCAAGGTCGGTATCGGCCCAGGCTCGATTTGCACCACACGTATCGTCGCTGGTGTTGGTGTACCGCAAATCACCGCGATTTCCAACGTGGCGCAAGCACTCAAGGGTACAGGCGTTCCATGTATCGCTGACGGCGGCATACGCTTCTCCGGTGATATTTCCAAGGCGTTGGCAGCTGGTGCTTCCAGCGTCATGATGGGCAGCATGTTTGCCGGTACCGATGAGGCGCCGGGTGAAGTGATTCTGTTCCAAGGCCGCAGCTACAAAGCTTATCGCGGTATGGGTAGCTTGGGTGCGATGGCGGATGGTTCAGCTGATCGTTACTTCCAGGACCCAGCGAATAACGTCGACAAGTTTGTGCCGGAAGGTATCGAAGGTCGTGTTGCTTACAAAGGCAGCATGGTCGCGATTCTGTATCAGCTGGTCGGTGGCGTACGTTCCTCGATGGGTTACTGCGGTTGCGCAACCATCGACGAGTTCCGCGAGCAGGCTGAATTTGTGGAAATCACGTCGGCCGGTATGCGTGAGTCGCACGTTCATGATGTGCAAATCACCAAGGAAGCGCCGAACTATCGCGCTGAATAAGGTCGTTTGTAATGGCCTTATCTCCGAACCTTGTCTGCAATAGCCCAACGGTGAGCGGACAAGAAGATTTTTCTCAAGCGGTTGCACGCATCGAGCGGCTTGGGAAACATCTGTTCGGCGTATCGGCCTGCGTTGTCTGCTTGCATACGGAAAAAGAATTGCTGGTAGCATCGGAAGCACATCAATTTTGCGCACAGTTATCGTTGACTGATGATTTGCAGGTGGTGCCGGACAAGTCATCACCATTCCAGGCTGCCTTGGGCAAGTTTGATAATGTTGAAGTGCGCTTTTATGCCTTGCAGCCACTACGCGATAGCACTGGAAAAATCGTTGGCAGAATGGCGTTGATCCATGAGCGGTCGCGTATGTTCACCGATGGCGATAAACATTGTTTAGTCGATCTGGTCGCATTGTTCGAGCGAGAATTGCATTTCCGCACATCTTCATTGCCAGCGCATTCGGATGTAACGCCGCTTAGCTAAAAATTGTTATTCCACATTGACTCATTATTTGAAGTTCTCAGCCATTTAATCTCATGCACTCGAAAATTCTCATCCTCGATTTCGGTTCACAAGTCACCCAACTGATCGCACGTCGTGTGCGTGATTCGGGTGTTTTCTCTGAAGTCTATCCATACGATGTCAGCGATGAGTTCGTGCGCAATTACGGCGCGGCTGGTGTGATTTTGTCCGGTGGCCCGAATTCAGTCATCGAAGGTGACGATACGCCACGTGTGCCACAAGCAGTATTTGAACTGGGCGTGCCAGTACTGGGCATTTGCTACGGCATGCAAGCCATGGCAGAGCAACTCGGTGGCAAAGTTGAAAATGGCACAGTACGTGAGTTCGGCTACGCAGAAGTGCGTGCACATGGTCATACCGCGCTGCTGAAAGACATCAGCGACTTCACCACGCCTGAAGGCTACGGCATGTTGAAAGTCTGGATGAGCCACGGCGATAAAGTAAACGAAATGCCGCCTGGTTTCAAACTGATGGCATCGACACCGAATTGCCCCATCGCTGGCATGGCTGATGAAGCGCGTCGCATGTACGCATTTCAGTTCCATCCGGAAGTCACGCACACAGTACAAGGCAAGGTCATCATTGCGCGTTTTGTGCATGACATCTGTGGCTGCAAATCGGACTGGAATATGCCCGATTACATCGCCGAAGCAGTTGAAAAAATTCGTCAGCAAGTTGGCAAGGATGAGGTCATTCTGGGCTTGTCCGGCGGCGTAGACAGTAGTGTTGCAGCAGCTTTGATTCATCGCGCGATTGGCGATCAACTGACTTGCGTTTTTGTCGATCACGGCTTGTTGCGTCTGGACGAAGGCAAGATGGTGATGGAGATGTTTGCCGAGAACTTGGGCGTTAACGTCATCCGCATCGATGCAGTTGATCAGTTCATGGGTCATTTGGCAGGCGTGAGTGATCCAGAAGCGAAACGCAAGATTATTGGTCGCGAATTTGTTGAAGTGTTCCAGGTCGAAGCCGGCAAGCGCAAGAATGCCAAATGGCTGGCGCAAGGCACAATTTATCCAGACGTGATTGAGAGTGCAGGCAAGGGCAAGAAAGGCCACACGATCAAGAGCCATCACAATGTAGGCGGCTTGCCGGAAACATTGAATCTGCAATTGCTGGAACCATTGCGTGAGCTGTTCAAGGATGAAGTGCGTCAACTGGGCGTTGCGCTCGGCCTGCCGCACGATATGGTGTACCGTCATCCATTCCCAGGCCCTGGTCTGGGCGTGCGTATCCTCGGTGAAGTGAAAAAAGAATTCGCCGATCTGTTGCGCCGCGCAGATGCGATCTTTATTGAAGAGTTGCGTAATACGCCATTCGTGGCAACGCCAGGCGCATCGGAAGCAACCGATAATGGTATTCCACATCGCAACTGGTACGACGCGACCAGTCAGGCATTTGCCGTGTTCCTGCCAGTTAAATCGGTAGGCGTAATGGGCGATGGCCGCACTTACGAATACGTCGTTGCCTTGCGTGCGGTACAGACACAGGATTTCATGACTGCACACTGGGCGCATTTGCCACATGAGCTGTTGGGCAATGTGTCTAACCGCATCATCAATGAAGTACGCGGCATCAATCGCGTGGTCTACGATATCTCGGGCAAACCGCCTGCGACTATCGAGTGGGAATAAGTTTGTGCTAGTTGCTTGATAGCGCGAGTCTAAAAAAACGGTTGCTGCGGCAACCGTTTTTTTTGCGCAATATCTTTGTTGAATGGGAATAAATTGAACGACGCTGAGATGCGGCACGCAATTGTCAGTTGAGGCTAACCATCAACGGTGTGTTGTGTGAGTTGTTGATTAAGTCAGACGCGTAGCAAATTCCGCGACGCGCTTGCCTAGCAAGCGTGCAGTTTTCAGATCGCCTGTACGAGGTGCTTCATCCGGCGAGGCATCAGACGGCGATACTGCCAAAGCGCCGGCAAAACCCGCAGTCCAGTTCACGTCATCAGGACCGTGCGCTTTGGTATTGGCTGGCATCAAGCCGGTGCCTATCCATATCTGGCCGTGCTGCTGAGAGAGCGTCCAGAAATACTGGATGGTAGAAAATTTGTCGCCATTCATTGATGCAGAGTTGGTGAAGCCGGCGGCGACCTTGTCTTTCCATGCTTGTCCGAACCACGGTTTGGATGAGGCATCGGCGAATTTCTTGAATTGCCAGGCGGGACCGCCCATGTAAGTAGGGCTGCCGTAGATGATGGCGTCTGCTTTGCTGATTTCTTCCCATGCACTTTCTGGCAAGTCACCTTCGGGATTGATTTGATACAGCTTGGCTTTTGCGCCGGGAGCAGATGATGCCCCCTCAAAAACCGCTTCCGCCTGCTTGGTCGTGTGGCCGTAGCCGCTGAAAAATACGATGGCGATGGTAGTCATGGGAGCACGCTTTCTATAGAAGACGTTAGGGAAGGTACGGCAAGGTGATATGCCGTACTCAATCTGAGAGTGCCTGTGGCTTATTAAGTTTCTATCGAACATGAAAAATTGATGAGCGACACGCTATTCTGAATAAGGGGCGAGGTCTTCTCTGTACCGTCTTCGCAACAAGTTCGCTCAAGTTACAAATTGGATGTGGCAAGAAATAATAAGTAGTGTGATAATGAGAATCATTATCAATTAAGTTGTTGATTCTTCATCCAGTTTCATGCCTTCTGCCTCCAATCCCAGTCAGCACGATCTTTTGCACACCTTGTACAGCGAGCATTACGGCTGGCTGCATGCGTGGTTACGCAAGAAGTTGTCTTGCCCGCATAGTGCGGCGGATTTGGCGCAGGATACTTTCTTCCGTTTGTTGTCCGTGCCGTTTGAGCTGTCTGCACTCAAGACGCCGCGGGCTTATCTGACAACGACCGCTACACGTCTGGTTATCGATGAAGTACGGCGACGCAAGGTTGAGCAGGCGTATATGGATGCGCTGGCGTTGTTGCAAGAAGATGCGCATGCAGTATCGCCGGAACAGCATTTGCAAACTGTAGAGACATTGACGCTGATCGCGCAGATGCTGGAAAACCTGCCGGAAAAAGCACGCCAGGCTTTCATGCTGAGCCGCCTCGACAATCTCACTTATCCTGAAATTGCCGCTCAACTTGGCGTCTCCAGCAGCATGATCAAACAATACATCGCACGTGCGATGGTGCACTGTTACCAGATTGTTTATGCCGAGGAGCAACCAGCATGAGTTTGGTTGCTTCCAGCATTGCTGCAGTATCTGCATCGCCGCAAGCCGGCCATTCACGTGCAAGCGATACCGACATCATCGCGTGCGCCGCAGAATGGCATGCGCATCTGCATTCCGGCGAGGCCGTGAACGAGGATTACACCAACTTTGAATGCTGGCGTACGCAAGATCTGCGTCATTCGGAGATCTATGCGCGCATGGAAAAACTGTGGGCGCGCTTCGATGACGTGGATGCCAAATCGGCGACTATTGCCTTGAACAAGGCGTTGAAGTCAGGTGCCGCGAAACGCAAGAAAGTGGCAGCACAAGCATTGGCACTTTGCCTTGCTGTATTCGGCGGGTGGACTGCTTTGCAAACAACACCAGCGAAATACATGCTGGCCGATTATCGCACTGCTGTTGGTGAGCAGCGTGTGATCGAGCTGGATGATCGCAGCCGCATTACGCTCAATACGCATTCCGCAATCGATGTCGATTACAGCGGCAAGCAACGTCGCATCACCTTGCAGCAGGGCGAAATTCTGGTCGAAGTGGCGAAGGACAGCACACGACCATTCATCGTCGAAACCGAACATGGCGCGGCACGCGCACTTGGCACGCAGTATCTGGTCAGGCGCGAAGACGAAGGTACGCGTGTCACCGTCATCGAATCGACGGTGGAAGCGTGTGCCGCCAAGGTGCCCGCATGCGTTACGCTGAAGCCGGGCGAGCAAACAGTAGTCACGCCGGACGCAGTGCAAGCACCGAGCATGGTCAATGCCGAAGCTTCCACTTCGTGGAGCAAGCACATGCTGGTGGTTGACAATCAACCGCTGGCGCAGGTGTTGCAAGAGTTGGCGCGTTATCGCTACGGACGCATCTTCTTCAATGCGGACGAGATTTCCAATTTACGCGTATCCGGTGTGTATGCGCTAGATGACACCGACCGTACGCTATCGGTGCTGGTAGCAACCACGCCGATTCGCGTCAAGCAATACACACCTTTATTCGTTACGGTGTCGCCGCTTAAATAAATTTTTCTTTCGTTCACTGTCCCTCCTGTCTTTTGCTTCGTCATCACTTATGAAGACACCAAACAGGAGGACTCTTTCATGCATCAAGCACTCTTCAAGCAAAAGCCCTTGGCTGCTGCTGTACATCTTTTGCTGGCTGTATCAGTCAGCGCGACCGTCGTTGTGTCGGGCGCTGCATACGCACAAGCTGCCAGTACCGAATCAGCCGCGGCAAGCCGCGTTTACGATATTCCGGCTGGTTCTTTGACGCAGGCGCTGAACAGCTTTGCGCAAACGGCTGGCGTGCTGCTTTCTTTCGAACCGGAATTGACGACGGGTAAAACCACCAAGGGTATCAAGGGCACATACAACATCAAGCAAGGGTTTGATGCTTTATTGCAGGGCAGTGGTCTGGCAATTGCTGCCAGTTCGGGTAACGCTTATACGCTGAAGAAAATTCCCGTGTCGCAACTGCACAGTACGGAAACGACGCTGCCGGAAGTGAAGGTCAGCGCGGGTGTGCAGGAAGATGTGGGTTATGTTGCCAAGCGCAGCACGACGGCGACCAAAACAGACACGCCCATCATAGAAACACCGCAGTCAATTTCTGTCATCAGCCGCGAAGAAATGCAGGATAGAGGCACGCAAAACCTGATGGAAGCCTTGCGTTACACGCCGGGCGTCATCACTGAAAGTTATGGTGTGGATCCACGCGGTTTTGACTACATCAAGTTACGTGGTTTCAGCACGATGTACTCTGGGCAGTATCTCAATGGCTTGCGTTTTTATAACAGTGGCTTCGCAGTATTCAATACAGAGCCGTTCGGCTTGGAACGTATAGAAGTGCTGAGAGGACCAGCTTCCGTTTTGTATGGACAGGGCGATGTAGGTGGCGTCGTTAATGCGGTCAGTAAAAAACCTTCTGCTGATAGCGTCCGCAACATTCAATTACAAGCGGGAAATAACGACTGGAAACAGCTGGGCGTTGATATTGGTGGTGCACTCAATGAGGATGGCACGCTCTTGTATCGCCTGCCTGTCTCGCTGCGCGAGAGCAACTCCCCGTATGCATACAGTAACGGAGCCAAACAACCTAATGATCGCATTTATCTGGCACCGTCATTGACCTGGAAGCCCAATGGCAGAACCTCCTTCACGATATTGTCGGAATTCCAGAAAGATAAACGGGGTAGCCAATTCCATCCCTACCAGGTGCCGTATGGTGCTTCCACTAACGTCACCTCGGGTGTGCCTGGTTTCGATCGCATGCATCAGCGTCAGGCCATGCTGGGTTATCAGTTGGAGCATACGTTTGATAATCAATGGACGTTCAGCCAGAACTTCCGCTATGCAGAGAACGATGTGGACTATCGTTCAGTAACCGGTTATGCCTTGCAGAACAACATGATGTCTCGCTATTTGTACGCAGCGAAGGAGCATACCGAACAATGGTCGGTGGATAATCGCATGCAAGGACAAGTCGATTTTGGCGGCTTGCGGCACAAGCTTCTGATTGGGTTGGATAGCTACAATGTACGCACTCGGCAAGATAGCTTTTTATCGTACGCCGTTCCAGATCTCGACATAACGGCTCCCGTTTATGACACTCCTATCACGATGCCAGCCAGTCCTAGCGGCAGTACGCAAACCAAGCTCAGACAAACGGGTATCTATTTGCAGGATCAGATCGATCTGGGAGAAAAATGGCGCGTCACTCTGGGTGCGCGTCGGGATGAAGTACGGCAGGAAACAAACAATTTGCTCGCAATGACGCAACAGGCGCAAAAGGATAGTGCAAGCACTTATCGTCTGGGCGTTTCCTATCTGTATAACCCACGCATCGTTCCGTATTTCAGCTACAGCGAATCTTTTCTTCCCAACGTTGGTAGAGGTTACGGCGATGTGGCTTTCGCACCTTCGCAAGGGAAGCAGTATGAAGTTGGCTTGAAGTACGCGCCACAGGATTGGGACGCGCTGTTTACCATGGCCATCTTTGATTTGCGCAAAACCAATGTACTGACCAAGGATGTCGCGAATACATGTCAGGTATCGGCTAGTCCGGGATGCGGCGACTACCAGAGGGCTGACGGCGAAGTGCGTACGCGTGGTCTGGAGTTGGAGTTCAAAGCCAATCTGCTGCGTCAACTAGACGTCGTTGCAAGCTACACCTATCTGGATGCAGAGATTACGCGCAGCGAAGACGGTAATGTCGGTCGTCGTCCACTCGATGTGGCAAAGCAGAATGCAGCGCTCTGGCTGAATTATCGCGCCTCGTCGATACCTGGGTTGAGCACGGGTATGGGCGTGAGATATGTGGGCCCAACGTATAGCGACAACTTGTACCTGGCGGAAGTACCGTCCTACAAAGTGCTTGATATGGCCATGCGCTACAAGATAGATGCACAGTGGAATCTGGCATTGAACATCAGCAATTTGACGAACAAGCATTATGTGACGACATGCCCACTCGGTAGTTGCTATTACGGTTCACAACGTACCGTGCTCGCAACCTTGTCCTATGCCTGGTAAAAATCGACGCGCTGCATGGCGCTTTTCCATGCTTGGACGTGGCCTGTTGATGCTCGGTTTGCTGATGACAATCGAGGTTTCGGCACAGGAAGTCAAGCTGTCAGGAACGCGGCAGCTTACCTTCATGGGCGGGCCGTCTGCTGATCGGGCCTATCATCTCTTCATCAGTGAGCCGACCGGCAAGAAGATTCCACGCGATGGGCATTCTGTGCTCTTCGTGCTGGATGCGAATGCGTATTTCGCCGCATTCCATGAGGCCAAGCGCGTGCAGGCTTCCTTTGAAGAAGCCATCATCGTCGGTATCGGCTATCCAACAACAACGCCGCATGATTTTTTGCGACGCTCATATGACTTCTCTCCTGCGGTTTCATCGGAACGCAATACTCCTCCGCAGGGTGGCGATGACGAGTTTCTCGATACCTTGCAAAAGATTATTGATGAGATCAAGCGTCGTTATCCGGTCAATCCGCAGCAGTTGAGTCTGTTCGGCCATTCTTTCGGTGGCATGTTCGCGATGCATGCGCTATTCACGCGTCCGACGCTCTTTAGCCATTACATCGCGGCCAGTCCGTCGCTGTGGTGGAACGATAATTATCTATTGAAGCAGGAGCATGATTTCATCGAACAGGTACAAACCGGCCGCTGGGATCCCAGAAATCAAAGCGTGTTATTGCTTGTGGGAGACAGAGAAACGCCGCAGAGTATTCAGGAACCTCAGGCGCTGGAGCAGCGCTTGCAACCGCTATCACGTTGGGGCTTGCGTACAGCTTTTTATTTGCAGCCGGATGAAGATCACATGTCATTGCCGATCAGCATTGCGCCGCGCGTTTTGCGACAAGTGTTTACTGCGCGTAGAAGGTAAGACCAGGCGGAGTTAAATCGTAAAAATCAGCAGCGTTGATCGCTGCTGATTTTTTGTCTGCTGCGACTTACCAGCGATGCGTATAGCTGACAGACAGTGTCGCGCCTGTCGCCGGCAAACGACTATTGTTGTTGCCACTACGGATGAGTTGGCTATACAGCGGCAGATAATATTTGTTGAACAGATTCTGCACGCCTATCGTGATGGAATCATGTTTATCCAGTTTGTAACGACTGACCACATCGACTGTGTAATAGCCTTTGACATCGGCTCTGCCGAACTGCGTTTTGCCATCGGCCAGACGATAATCCTTGGAACCGAACCAGGTCAGTTGTGCGCGATTGCTCCAACGTTCATTGGGTTGATATTGCACATAGCTGGTGATCTTGACGGGTGGGATGCGGTAGCCGGTCATTTGCTGTGTTTTCGTTGCGTTCTGCGGCAACTCACGACCTTGCATCCATGTGAAGGTGGCGCCGCTCGCCCATTTTTCATCATCACTGTAGTGATCGACGGTTGCTTCCAAACCATTGATTTTTTCACTAGTGCGCGTCAGTACCAAGCCGTTGTTGAATGACTGCACAGCGCCCAGGTCGGAGGTGGAGCGGAACAGTGCCAGCGATGCCATCGTGTTCGTAAAGCGGCCACGCCAACCCAATTCATAGTTGTCGGTTTTCACCGGTTCCAATTGGGAAGAGTTGAGGTTAAAGCCTGCTTGTGCATTACGCAATATCAGGCCGACGTCAGGCAAATCGAAACCCTGACTGACCGATGTATAAAACTCCTGACCTTTGACTGGTTTGAATACGATGCCTGCGTTGTGCATTAATGCATCGTAATTGACCTTGCCGCCTTGAACCATTACTGGATTGGGGACTTTGGATTGTGACAAGGGCTGAAAGTCATTGACTGAGGCGCTGCTTCTTTCATAGCGCAAGCCACCTTCGAGCGACCATTGATCATTGAGCTTGTGTTGCAATTGAGCGAAAGTGCCGATACTGCGCGTCGTGGTCCAAGGCAGATAGATTTGCTGACCTGTCTTGCGGAATACCAGACCGCCGCTGGCATCGTAGGCGGCCGGATCGAATATGTCGATAGGCATATTGCTGCGCTCTTGTATGAAATCTGCGCCCCATACCAAGCGTGTATCTTCCTTGCTGCCTAACGGTGTATCCAAGGTCAAACGACCACCGAATACCTTATTGTTTTGCATGACTTGATCGATGTTTTTGCCACGCGTGATGCTTGCGTTACGCGCATCGAAAGGCGTAAAGCGGGTGAAGTTATCGCGTCCATAGACAAGTGCTGATAGCGAGCCGCCCAAGACATCTTTGTGTTCGTAATTAAGGCTGAGCAAAGTGTTTTCTACTTCGTTCTGATTCGCCAGTTGCAGGCCTTTGATGGCACGCGCTGTGGTGCTGCCTATCGGTGTTGTGGAAACTGCCGGATCGCTGGCATAATCGGTGTCTTGTTTTGCGCGCAGATAGCTGGCCGCAAGTTGTAGTCGTTGGTTGGCATCGATGCGGAAGCCGATCTTGCCACCTAAGCTATAGGTGTTTGAATCGAATAGATCGCCTTGACTCGCATCTGGTGCAATACGATCACCGTGCGCATCGTAGGAGCCACCTATGCGGCGATAAGATGCGTCTACTTCATAATCGACGACATCGCCTTTGCCAGAAAAATAATGCTGTACCTGTGCACCCAAACCTTTGCTTGTCAGCTTGGATAGCGCTGCATCCATCGATATCGTGGTTTCTGCAACAGGCTCGCCGCCGACAGGGCGCGTTGTGACCGAAATGATGCCGCCGCTTGCGCCGCTACCGTAGATCGCATTACTGCCGCGCAGGACTTCGATACGATTGATACGACTGGGATCGATATTGACCAGATTGCGTGCGGAGTCGCGATTGGTATTGAGAGGGATGCCATCGACGAGAACCAGCGCATTGCGTCCGCGCAGCGTTTGTCCAAAGTCGGTGAGGTTGCGACTGGAATCTGATAATCCGGGCACGCTCTTGGTCAGCATTGCGCCCAAATTGGGCGAAGTGGCGCGCAGATCGGCCAGTTCCTGTCCTTCAATCACGGTGATTTGTCGCGTCGGCTGCATCAAGCTACTGCCGGAACGCTCTGTCGTCACGACGACAGTAGGCATGATGTCAGGCGCTGAAGGAATCGATGCTGCACTGATTTCTGCCGCTGTCTTGCGTCGAATATGTAAAGCACCATTGGCGATCGTTTCTGCTGTCAGATCGCTGCCACTCAATGCTTGCCGCACGGCTTCGTCGGCTGACAGGCGGCCATTGACTGCTGCTGCCTGATGTCCTGCGATCAAGGCTGGATCGGCAACGATAGTGCGGCCGCTTTGCTGGCCGATGCGAGTCAGTGTGGCGCTCAATGGTCCTGCCGGGATATTCAGTTGAACTGCGCTCGCAGTGGAAGCTGGGCTGGCGCTTTGTGCCAATGCGCCGGCTTGTGTACAGGCAATGGCAACAGCGAAGGCGATACGGCTTAGTTTCAAACGAGAGATGTGTATGTGCTGCATGAGAAGGTCCCTTTTGGTTTGTTTTCAATAACCATGTGGAACGAAATGGAAAAACCCCTCATGCTTTTTAAAAATTAATTGCTATGCCTGTTTGATATCGATGGAAATCAACCAATTGCCGTAGTGACGTATCTGCAATGGCAAGGTATATGTCAATGTGCGTAAGGCATGACCGGGATCATCCAGTGGAAATACGCCGAACACGCGCAATTCTGCAGCTTCTGGTGAAACGCGTATGAGGCCGCTGTAATAGGGTTTGTAGGCAGCGATGACTTCGGCCAGCGTGGCGTTCTCGATTGCCAGCATGCCATCTGACCAAGCGGCACGCGCGGTGGCATTGCCTGCTATCGGATCGATTTGTGCCGAGGTGAATGAAGCACCTTCACCTTCGCGTATGCGCATCTGTTGGCCATCGCGCGTGCGCAATTCAATACTGTGCTCAAGGACCACGACTTGCGATTGTGCAGTGCGCTGACTGACCAGGAAGCGCGTGCCCAGGGCTTGCACCGTGCCTTGACTGGTACGAACGATAAACGGACGTTGCGCGTCCGGCGCGACGGTGACAATCAATTCGCCTTCACGCAAATGCAATTGCCGCGTGTCTGGATTGAAGTCGATATCCGCTGCCGAGCGTGCATTCAATTCGACGCTGCTGCCATCGGCCAGGGTAAACGTTTGCCTTTGTCCTGTGCCTGTGCGCAGATCGGCCATGAACTGGCTAATCGGCATGCTGCGATTGGCAACGATGGCTGAGGCACCGCCCAGTCCGGCAAATGCCAGCGCGCCGCGCAGCAGTTTTCTGCGGCGAGTGCCGAGCAGGGCGCGTTGCGTCGCCTGGATTTGCCCCGGAGCACGCAGACCGGCATCGCGCACGATAGTCAATGAATCGTTCAACAAGCCAGCGACACGATTCCATGCCATTTCATTCGCAGGATCGGCGGTGCGCCAATGTTCAAAGGCTAGCCGATCTGCATCCGTCAAGGTGTCCGATTCAAAGCGGATCAGCCAATCTACTGCGGTATGGAGAAGCCGTTCGTGAACAACAGGCGTGTGATCGATTGCCGGATTCATGGCGCCCATTGCAGGCATTGCAGCAGCGCGCGCTTCATATAGCGTTCTACAGTGGCAAGCGAGACATCTAGTTTCACGGCGATTTCTGGATAGGTCAGGCGATCCAGACGGCTGTAGAGAAATGCTTTCTTGACTGGCAGCGGGAGTGCATCGAGTGCGCGGTCTATCTGTTCTATGGCTTCCAGCAATACCGTACGTTCTTCTGGGGACAGGGCGACAGCTTCCGGCATTAACATCAGCGATTGCAGATAGGCTTTTTCCAGATCCTGCCTACGCCATAGATGGAAGAGGACGCGTTTGGCGATGGTCGTCAAAAATGCGCGCGGCTCCGTAATTGTCGCGACGCTCTTGCATTCCACGACTTGAGTAAAGGTTTCTGAAGTGACGTCTTCCGCGTCTGCACGACTGGATAAGCGACGCTGCAATCTGGACAGCAGCCACGGCTGATGTTCGACATAAAGCATCTTTAAAACGGCAGACGATGAGGGATGGATGGGCACAACGATTCTCCGAGGCTTGTGTTGTCACAAGTCCTTTATTTATGTAAATGAGAATCGTTATTATTGCATGAAGATGTAAAAACGAGCTTGTTTTTATCGTCGGATGGCGGCTAGTGCTGCTTTTTTACGACGTCGGCAATATGCTTTGTACAAGTCGCAACATTCAGCTTTGAGAGAAATCCAGATCAGTCGGTAGCGCATCCGGCTGGCGATTCATTTGGTAGCTGTACCAAAGACTTTGTGCGATGCGCTGTGCGGAAGCATAGGCACGTTCGCTCATCGCGTCATTCGGCTGTTCATTGAGGGTTTCCTTGAACAGCGCCAGCCAGCGTTGAAACAGCGCGGGATCCAGATGATGTAGCGCGATATGTTTTTGCATCGGTGTACCGCTATAACGGCCGGTGCCGCGCAGTATCGATGACCAGAAGTCGACCAGTTTGCTCAAGTGGTGATCCCAGTTGTCGATATGACCGTTGAAGATAGGGCCGAGTACGGCATCCAGTCGCACCTTTGCGTAAAAGGCATGAACCAATTGCGTGACTTCTTCATCGGTACACAGTTCGTGTGATGACACTTGTTTCTCCAGTATGTAATGCGTTGATACCTAGGTTCACATGATAGGCCGTGCAGCTCGTTAATGCTTATGCGGCTGCCCCATGTTTGCTTATTGTTTCTGCGGCGGTAAGGCGCGTTCGAATATTTCCTTCAGCCATTCTGCGAAGATGCGGACACGCGGAGACAGTTGTCGATTATGTGGATACAAGACGTTGATCGGCATCAATGGAGGTGGAAACTTTGGTAATACGGACTTCAAGATGCCGGATTCCAATTGAGGAATGATGTGATAGCGCGGCACTTGTATCAATCCCAATCCGGCGATCGCGCATTCGGTATAAATCTCTGCACCGGTTACGGACACCGCGCTGGGAATGTCGATCAGCTTGGCTTTACCGTTCACGGTAAATTCAAACGGATAAGGTTTGCCGGTAGAACTGGAGATGTAATTGACCGCTTTGTGTGTGGCAAGGTCTGCGATGTTGCGTATGGGTTTGTGCTTGGCCAGATAAGTAGCGCTGGCGCATGTGACTTGTTCAAGCAACGCAACCCTGCGCCCGATCAGAGAAGAGCTTTGTGGATTGCCGCCACGCAATACGCAATCTATACCGTCGCGTACCAAATCGACCAGCAGATCACTCACATCGATGTGCAATTCGATATCTGGATAACGTGCCAGAAAATCCGGCAGAGCAGGAACGACGAAATGTGCGGCCAGAGTGCCTTGCAAGCTGACGCGCAACAATCCCTTGGGGGCAGCATTATGGAAGGCACCATCCGCTTCTTCCACGTCGGCCAGCAGACGCACGCAGCGCGCGTAATAGGCATCGCCATCCAGCGTCGGTGTCACTTGTCGCGTCGTACGATTGAGCAAACGCGCGCCTAGTCGTTCTTCCAATCGGCTCATCGCATTGGTGACGGTGGCGCGCGGCAGTTGCAGGTCATCCGCCGCTTTGGTAAAGCTGCGACGTTCCATGATGCGCACAAAAATCTGCATTTCCTGAAATCGATCCATGAGATGGCCTTATTGATTGTTATTGAATTTCGAATAATGAAGTCGATTTTAGCCTGATTATCTTTTTTGTGGTTTGTCGCACAATCCGTCCATACCAACATTTTGAGGAAAAGCATCATGACTAAGCAAGCCAAAAAAGTAGCCATCATTACCGGTGCATCACGCGGCATAGGTGCAGCAATCGCAGAGCGTCTGGCGCATGACGGCTTTGCCGTCGTCATCAACTACGCCAATAGTGCAACAGAGGCTGATGCCCTGGTTGCCAAACTGGCAGCGGACAAACACGAAGCCATCGCTGTCCAGGCCGATGTGTCCAAGGCGGCAGATGTGCGTCGCCTGTTTGATGAAACTGAACAAAAGCTGGGCAAGGTCGATGTACTGATCAATAACGCCGGCATTTTAAAAACGGCACCGTTGGCAGAGAGCAGCGATGAAATGTTCGAGCAAACATTCAGCATCAATGTACGCGGCACGTTCAATACTTTGCGTGAAGCGGCGACGCGTTTGAATGATGGCGGTCGCGTGGTGAATTTTTCCAGCACGACGGTGGCAATGAACTTGCCTAACTATGCGGTCTACAGCGGTAGCAAAGCTGCAGTGGAAGTGTTGACGCCGATCTTTGCGAAAGAGATGCGTGGTCGCAATATCACTGTCAATGCTGTCGCACCGGGACCGGTGGCAACGGAATTATTCTTTAATGGAAAAACCGAAGCGCAGATTCAGCAGTTCGCCAATATGCCGCCGCTGCAACGTCTTGGTCAGCCTGATGATATTGCTGCGACAATTTCATTCCTGGTTGGCAAGGATGGCGGCTGGATTAATGGGCAGGTATTGCGGGCGAATGGGGGATTGGCCTGATCCTGCGAGAGTTGTAACAAACTTGATTGAAAAAAACGCCGACATGATGAGTGTCGGCGTTTTGTTTTGTACTGATGTTTAAGCAGAGAGCTTTTGCATTTCACTATACAGATCGGCTTTGCCTTCAAAACCGATGCCAGGCAGATCAGGCAATGTGATGTAACCGTTATCGACCTTGGCACCATCAGGGAAGCCGCCGTAAGGCTGGAATAAATCAGGATACGACTCGTTGCCACCCAGACCCAGACCAGCTGCGATATTCAACGACATTTGATGGCCGCCGTGTGGAATGCAGCGTTTGCGTGACCAGCCGTGCTCATGCAGCATATCCAGCGTGCGTAAGTACTCCACCAAGCCATAGCTCAGTGCGCAATCGAATTGCAGCCAGTCACGATCCGCACGCATGCCACCGTAGCGAATCAGGTTGCGTGCATCTTGCATGGAGAACAGGTTTTCTCCGGTCGCCATTGGCTTGTCGTAATAATTGCGTAAGGTCGCTTGCAATTCAAAATCCAATGGATCGCCGGCTTCTTCATACCAGAACAAATCGTATTGCGATAAGGCTTTCGCATACTTGATTGCGGTATCCAGATCGAAGCGGCCATTCGCATCGACTGCGAGTTTTTGGCCATCGCCGAGTACGCTGAGGATGGAGTCGATACGACGCAAGTCTTCATCCAGCGATGCGCCGCCGATTTTCTTCTTCACTACGGTATAGCCGCGATCAATATAGCTGCGCATCTCATCCTTGAGCTTGCCGTGATCTTGTCCAGGGTAGTAGTAACCGCCAGCCGCGTAGACAAAAATCTTGCGATCGGGCTGACCATTGCCATAACGATCAGCCAGCAATTGAAAGAGTGGCTTGCCTTCAATTTTGGCGACGGCATCCCATACCGCCATATCGATGGTACCGATGGCAACGGAACGTTCGCCGTGGCCGCCTGGCTTCTCGTTGGTGAACATCGTGTTCCAGATCTTGTGCGGATCGAGGTTGTCACCGGCATCGTTGACGAGCGAGGCTGGATCGGCTTCCATCAAGCGCGGGATGAAGCGTTCGCGCATCAGCATGCCCTGGCCGTAACGACCATTCGAGTTGAAACCGTAGCCGACGACTGGCTTGCCGTCACGGATGACGTCGGTAATGACCGCCACCAGACTCAGTGTCATCTTGCTGAAATCGATGTATGCATTGCGTATAGGGGAGCTAATCGGTAAAGTCTTTTCGCGGATTTCAACTATTCTCATGCGGGTCTCCTGAAAACATCGCGTCTGGTCGATGTGGAATATGGAAAGCGCTAGCTTATTCGCAGAACGCGTACTTATAATTCACCGCAAGTCATATAACTATTCACCCCCAGTGAAAACTGACATCTCATCCGAACTTGAATTCTTTGTGCTGATTGCCCGCCACGGCAATCTCTCGGCGGCTGCGCGCGCGCTCGATATCACGCCACCGGCGGCAACCAAGCGACTGGCGCAACTGGAAGCACGCCTGGGCGTCAGGCTTATCAACCGGACGACGCGTAGCATCAGCCTCACCAGCGAAGGCGAGACCTATCTGGGTTACGCGACCAGAATTCTGGAAGAAGTAAAGGAAATGGAGGACGCAGTGTCGTCGGGTGGCTCTACGCCACGCGGACTGTTGTGCGTCAATGCGACCTTGGGCTTTGGCCGTACGGCGATTGCACCGCTGGTGTCTGAATTCGCCAAACTCTATCCACATGTAGAAGTGCAATTCGAAGTGACGGACAAGCCGATTGATCTGGTGGAGAGTGGCTTTGATTTGGCGATACGCTTTGGTGACTTGCCGGATACGCGTCTCAATGCACGCAAGATCATGTCTAACCGTCGTTTTCTGTGCGCATCGCCGATTTATCTGGAACGTCACGGCACACCCAAGACGCTAGCCGACTTAAGCAGGCATCGCTGTATTACGCATCGCCAGAATGATGAAGCAGCCGGTATCTGGCGTTTCACGCACAAGGGAAATAGCGAAGTCGTCAAAGTGCAGAGCGCACTATCCAGCAATGACGGTGATATCGTTCTGGGTTGGGCGCTAGATGCGCACGGCATCCTGATTCGCTCCGAATGGGATTTGGCGAAGTATGTGAAGAGCGGACGGCTGAAAATTGTCTTGCCCGATTTTGTCCTGCCGTCGGCGGACTTGTTCGTCTATTACCCGAACCGACGTAATCAGAGTACACGGGCGAGGGTGTTTATCGATTTCCTCGTTGAGCATGTCGATATGCTGGCAGACTTGCCTCTCTCCAGTTAGCTGTCATACGATCAGATAAAACGAGCATAAATTTGATATAGCGCAAGAAGTTAAATATTCGATGCCGGATAATGCTCGGCATGATGTGTACACCAGCAATACCCGTTTTTGATCCATTTTTCGCGCGACCAAGCAAAGCTTATTCATCGGCAGGAAATCTGCTACGGCTAATTACAGATCTATCTGATACTGTCTACAACGCTCGCCAAGGCGTATGCTGTCATCAATCTCATCGGATCCGATGTAATGAAGCACGTGCTGTCACGCAATGAGATGGCAATGCGCAAAAATGCAAGGCACTATGCGAACTACTCCAGCCGCTTTCCTTCGATTGCGATCCGGTAAAGGGATTGATGTCGGAAGTTTGCTGCAAGCGTTTGCATCATTGCTGTGGTTGCCGCAGGCAGCGCTGCTTGCTTATGCACTGCAGCGTCTGGCTGACGGCGATGGACTCGCCTCTATATATCTTCCTGCTTTCCTGATTTTCATACTTGGTGTGTTGCGTGCGCTGTGCGATGCGTGGGGTATGCGCCGTGTTTTTAAAACGGCGCGTGCTGACCTCTCGCAATTGCGTGAACGCGTGGCATTGTCGCTGGCGGTGCGTTCTCCGCTGGACGCACTGCGACCTGCATCGGGCCTGGCCGCAAGTGTAATTGCCGAGCAGGCCGAAGCAGTCGTCCCTTATCTCACACGTTATCGCCCCGCACGTCTGCGTTGCACGATTGTTCCGTTGGCGATTCTTGTCGTCGTTTTTCCACTTTCCTGGATTGCTGCATTCATTCTGCTGGTGGCGGCTCCGCTGATTCCAATCTTCATGGCACTGGTTGGCTGGCGTGCGAAAGCAGCGAGCGAAGCGCAGATGGTGGAGATGGGCGGCATGAATGGTTTTTTGCTGGATCGTCTGCGCGGCTTGGCGACGCTACGTACATTGGATGCAGTAGAGACGACAGCACAGCGCTTGCAGGAATCGGCACAGTCGCTGCGACACCGCACGATGAATGTGTTGCGCATCGCCTTCTTGTCCTCGGCAGTTCTTGAGTTGTTCGCAGCCTTGGGTGTGGCGATGATGGCGGTTTATATCGGTTTTCATTTGCTGGGACAAATCGAATTCGGCACATGGGGTACGCGTCTGACTTTGGGGCAGGGTTTGTTCATCCTGTTGTTGGCACCGGCTTTCTTTGAGCCTTTGCGGGAGTTATCCAGTGTCTGGCACGACAAGGCCGCGGGCGATGCTGCACTGGATGCGATCGCTCGTTTGACAGCGCAAGGATTGCTGTTGCCGGATGCAGAGCAACAGACAAAGAAAACAGCTCAAACAACGGAACGCGTTGCGCCGTCTATCGATGTACAAGGCCTGTGTTTTTCATATTCAGATGCAAGCGCTACTGTATTTGATGAATACGATCTACATGTCGCTGCAGGTGAGCGTATTGCCATCGTGGCGCCTAGTGGTGGCGGTAAATCGACACTGCTGTCCTTGATAGCGGGCATGGTGTCTGCGCAGTCTGGCGAGATCGCGATCGATGGCGTGACGCTGTCTGCGAATACGGTAGCTGAATTGCGTACACGTATGGCTTGGATAGGGCAGAAGCCGCATATTTTCTCCGGCTCGGTCCGTGCGAATGTGGCACTGGGTCGCGCCGATGTTGATGTGGCTGATGTTGCTGCAGCACTGCGTTTCGCTTCACTGGATGCTGTGTCGCAAGCACACCCTGGCGTTGGCTTGAGTGAAGGCGGTGGCGGCTTGTCGGGCGGTGAAGCCGTACGCCTGGCACTGGCGCGTGCAGCGGTGGATAAGCATGCTGACTTGCTGTTGGTCGATGAGCCAACTGCCCATCTTGATAGCGCTACGGCACAACAGGTGACGGATGCCTTGCTGCAGCTGGCGCAGGGCAAGACCATGATCATCGCGACGCACGATCCAATCCTGGCAGCGCGCATGGATCGCGTGATCGTGTTGGATGCGCAGGAGTCTGAATGAGACTGTGGCGCGATCTCCATCCTGTGTTGAATTTGTTTGCGGCCGAGTGCCGGAATAAATTGTTGCTGGGCGCGTTGCTGGCTGCCGTGACGGTGTTATCCGGCATGACACTGCTCGGTTTATCCGGTTGGTTCATTACGGCGACGGCGATTGCCGGATTGAATACAAGCATGGCATTTACCTTCGATGTGTTCATGCCCTCGGCAGGCATACGCTTATTGGCCTTGGGGCGTACTGCTTCGCGTTATGGCGAAAGATTGGTGACGCACGATGCGACGTTAGCGGTGTTGGCTGCCTTGCGTGTGCGCTTGTTCCGTGGCTGGGCGCAACCGGAAGCGGCACGGCGTTTGCTGTCGCGACCTGCACAATTGTTGTTCCGACTGACAGGCGATATCGATGCGCTGGATTCGCTGTATTTACGCATACTTGTGCCCGTTGGCGCAGCACTGGCAGCAGCGTTGGCAATCGGTGTGGCATTGGGTTTTGTGCAGATATGGTTGGGCGTAGCAATTGCGCTGTGGCTGATTGTGACGGGCTTGGGAATTACATTATTCGTGGCGCAACGTGCGCGTCCTGCCGCGCGTCGTCGCAGCTATGCGATGGAAGCTTTACGTGCCCGCAGTATCGATCTGGTTGCGGGGCAGACAGAGTTAATCATGACTGGCCGCCTTGATGCACAGCGCGCTGCCTTGGCAAGTGCTGATCATCATCTGGCACGTGCTGACGATGCCTTGAATCGTTTGGAAGCGCAGGCGGGCATGGCGTATGGCGTGGTCGGCACATTGACGTTGACGGGAACCTTGCTTGCTGTTGGCGCATTGGTAGGAGCGGGTGCAATAGGTACGCCTATCGCTGCGCTTGCCTTGTTGTTGGTGCTGACCGCAACGGAACCATTTTCTGCTTTGCGACGCGGTGCCTTGGAATTGGGACGTACGGTGTTGGCGGCACGTCGTCTTGCTCCGCGTATGCAGGAAGCAAAAGCCAATACCATTCCCGCACAAATTCTACCTAGTGAATACGTCGTTAATCTGATCAACATCAGCGCGCATCCTGCAGGTAGCGATGCGCCTGGCATTGCCGTTCTTCACGACATCTCGCTCACGCTAGGCGTCAACGAACGCGTTGCCTTGATTGGTGCGAGTGGAGCTGGGAAATCCACATTGATGGCAGTTGTCGCCGGGGAACTGAGCGTGCGATCCGGCACGGTACAAGTTGCGCCGCATTGCCTGCTGCCGCAACGTACTGAACTGTTTCAGGACAGCTTGCGCGATAACTTGCGCCTGGCCGATCCGGGTGCCGACGATACGCGGCTGTGGGAGGTATTGCAGACAGCCGGTTTGGCCGACGATGTTGCAGATTTGCCAAAAGGGCTGAATACACGCTTGGGCGAGGGCGGTTTGGGCTTGTCCGGCGGGCAATTGCGTCGTTTGGCACTGGCACGCTTGTTATTGAGACAAGTGCCGCTTTGGCTCCTGGATGAGCCGACGGAAGGGCTGGATCCAGCGACGGCGCGGGATGTTTTACAAAGATTGAAGATGCAAGCTACGGGACGTGCTTTCCTGTTGGCAACACATGTGCGACGTGAGGCAGAGTTGGCAGACCGCTTGGTTTGTTTGCAACATGGGCGTATTGTTGCTGATGTGAAGCGTAGCGATGCAGATTTTGAGGGTGTGTTGAACAGCTTGCGGCCGGATTGATAGTGGCTTCAAGAAGCAGGCACGACGAAGAATTTAAGCACAAAAGGGAGCTACATGGAACTCGATATTGTTTCTTTATCACGGCTACAGTTTGCCACGACAGCGTTGTATCACTTTCTGTTCGTGCCGCTGACTCTCGGCCTATCTATCATCCTCGCCATTATGGAAACGGTCTATGTCATGACCGGTCGCGTCATCTGGCGCGATATGACCAAATTCTGGGGCACCTTGTTCGGTATCAACTTCGCGATGGGTGTGGCGACCGGCATCGTCATGGAATTTCAGTTCGGCATGAACTGGAGTTACTACAGTCATTACGTGGGCGATATTTTCGGCGCACCGCTGGCGATTGAAGGCTTGATGGCTTTCTTCATGGAAGCCACTTTCGTTGGTCTGTTTTTCTTCGGCTGGGACAAGCTCTCCAAGGTAGGTCATTTGGTCGCAACCTGGGCGGTGGCTATAGGCTCCAATTTTTCCGCTTTGTGGATCTTGATCGCCAATGGCTGGATGCAGAATCCAGTTGGTGCGGTCTTCAATCCGGAAACAATGCGGATGGAAGTCAGCGATTTTTTCTCGGTGCTGACTAATCCGGTAGCACAAGCCAAGTTCGTACATACGGTTTCTGCCGGCTATGTAACGGCGGCGATCTTCGTGCTGGGTGTATCTGCATGGTATGTGCTTAAAGGTCGCCATCTGGAACTGGCCAAACGCTCGATGACGGTAGCCGCATCATTCGGTTTGGCTGCCGCGCTGTCGGTTGTCGTACTTGGTGACGAAAGCGGTTACCTCTCTACCGAACATCAAAAAATGAAACTGGCTGCGATTGAGGCCATGTGGGAAACCGAACCTGCGCCAGCCAGTTTTACCTTGATCGGTTTCCCTGATCAGGCTGCGCGCGAAACGCATTATGCAATTCATATCCCGTGGGTGATGGGTTTGATTGGTACGCGTTCGCTCGATACCGTGATTCCCGGCATCAATGAATTGGTACAGCACGCGGAGTTACGTATTGCCAATGGCATACGCGCCTACGATGCCTTGCAGAAAATACGCGCGGCAGGTAGTTCTGCCAACATCACGCAGGCCATGCGCACGGAGTTTGAAGATAACGGTCATGACCTCGGTTATGCGCTGCTGCTCAAGCGCTATGTAGACGATCCGCGACTGGCGACACCTGAACAGATCAGCAAGGCTGCATTGGATACGGTGCCGCAGGTTGCTCCACTGTTCTGGTTGTTCCGCATCATGGTCGGGATCGGTCTCTTCATGATTCTGCTGACGGCGACTTTCTTCGTACTGTCTGCACGTCGTGAACTGGATCGTCATCGCTGGTTGCTGAAGCTGGCGGTGTGCGCGATTCCATTGCCGTGGATTGCGGTTGAGGCGGGTTGGCTGGTGGCCGAGTTCGGTCGACAACCGTGGGTGATTGAAGGCGTCTTGCCGACTGCAGTGGCGGTGTCGAATCTGGGTATCAAAACCCTGTTGATTACACTGGCCGGTTTTGTGCTGATTTATACCGTGCTGTTCGTGATCGAGATAAAACTGATTTTCAAAACGATCAAACAAGGGCCGACTTCAGAGCATTCGCCTACAACAGGTGTGAACGTCAATTCCGCTGCCGCTAGTGCAGTCCCTCTCGCCAAGCCGGAGCAATTATGATTCTGCATACTCTCATAGACTATGACACTCTGCGCCTGATCTGGTGGGCATTGATAGGTGTACTGCTGGTCGGTTTTGCCGTGACGGATGGCTTTGATCTGGGAACTGGAATCCTGCTGCCTTTTGTTGGTCGTACCGATATTGAGCGACGTGTCGTCATCAACAGTGTTGGTCCAGTGTGGGAAGGCAATCAGGTTTGGCTGATACTGGGCGGCGGCGCTATTTTCGCTGCCTGGCCGCAGTTGTACGCGGTGTCTTTCTCCGGATTTTATCTCGCGATGTTTGTGATTCTGACCGCATTGATTTTACGACCGGTGGCGTTCAAATTTCGCAGCAAACGTGAAGATCCGCGTTGGCGTGCGAGATGGGATTGGGTCTTGTTTTTCAGCGGTTTTGTACCGACGCTGATCTGCGGTGTGGCTCTGGGTAATGTGTTGCAAGGTGTGCCGTTCCGACTCGATTCCAGCATGCATATTTTTTACGATGGCAGCTTCTTCGGTTTGCTTAATCCATTTGCCATATTGTGCGGATTGGTATCGGTCGCCATGCTGATCATGCACGGCGCAGCGTGGCTGCAGTTGAAAACAGATGGTGCAATTGCTGGTCGGGCGCGACAGTTCGGTAGCGTGGCTGCATTGGCTACGATCGTGTTGTATGCGGTCGCTGGTTTGCTGCTGTGGAAATATATTGATGGCTATCGCATCAGTAGCGTTGTCGATCCATTAGGCCCATCCAATCCTTTGCTGAAAACAGTTGAAGGACATCCTGGTGCATGGTTCGTCAATTATCAGGAACATGCGTGGACGATGGCGGCACCGGTTCTGGGTTTTGTTGGTGCCGTGGGTGCGTTGCTGGGTTTGCGCTTGCGTCGCGAAATTTTTGCGCTGCTGTGTAGTGCATTGAGTGTGAGCGGCATCATTTTGAGCGTGGGTGCATCGATGTTCCCATTCATCTTGCCTTCATCCATTGATCCGCGTGCCAGCTTGACGGTGTGGGATTCGTCATCCAGTCATTTGACGCTATTCATCATGCTGGTTGTGACGGCTATCTTCATTCCTATCATCGTGGCGTACACCACTTGGGTGTATCACGTGCTGTGGGGCAAGGTCGATGAAAAAGAGATCCGTGATGAAACCAAACACGCTTATTAATTGTGAAGAAACTCCAACCTCTGGCTACCGTCATCTGACGGTAGCCAGTTAAAGACAAGGACAAATCATGTGGTATTTCGCCTGGATACTCGGCTTGCCTCTCGCGGCTGCTTTTGCCGTACTGAATGCGATGTGGTACGAACTGATGGAAGATGAGGCCATCCGCAAGGAGGGGATGAGTAAGCCTTGATGGTAACTATGTAAGGAGAGTGAGCATGGATTGCCTCAGAGAAAACCAGTGTAGGCATTGCCTTTGTATTTTTCTGATCCATGTTCACTTTGTCGCTTCAGCGTAAAATCGATGCCTGGCAGCTTGTGCGGAAACTCTGGTTTTCCCATCTGCATTACGTAAGTCATTCGTGTGCTTAGGCACCATTTGAAACTCAGGCTTAGATGCACACCGTTACGATCATTCTCATTTTGCTTCTCGCCGTAGTGGCTAGCGCCTTTATCGCGCGTTTAGTGCCGCTCAAAATCCCTTTACCCTTGATTCAGATTGCCACCGGCGCTGCGCTTTCTTACGGCTTCGGGATGAGTGTGCCGCTGGATCCTGAGTTTTTCTTTCTGTTCTTCATTCCGCCTTTGCTGTTTCTGGATGGCTGGCGTATTCCTAAAAGTGCGTTCTTCCGTGATGCGCGTCCGATAGTCACGTTGGCCATCGGACTGGTTCTGTTCACCGTGGTTGGCATGGGTTATTTCATCCACTGGATGATTCCGGCAATTCCACTGGCCGCGGCTTTTGCGCTGGCGGCGATACTGTCACCGACTGATCCGGTTGCCGTATCCGCGATTGCGTCGCATAGCCCGATTCCTTCACGCATGATGCATATCCTGGAAGGCGAGGCATTGTTGAACGATGCGTCGGGTCTGGTGTGTTTTCGTTTTGCGGTAGCGGCGGTGATTACCGGTAGTTTTTCCTTGTTTGATGCTTCGCTGGAATTCTTGCAAACGGCAGGCGGTGGTTTGCTGATAGGTATTGGTGTTGCATGGTTGATCGGCATCTTGAATCGCTGGCTGGTCGCAGCAGCTGGTGAAGATCCAGGCACGCAAATCCTGATCAGCCTGCTGATACCTTTTGCCGCGTATCTGGGCGCAGAGCATATAGGCGGTTCCGGCATTCTCGCCGCTGCTGCTGCTGGTATCACCATGCATTATGCGGATCTGGTTGGACGTCGTTTGGCAGCAACGCGCATGCAGCGCCGCGCTGTGTGGGACACGATACAGATGGCCTTGAATGGCGTGATCTTCGTCATCCTTGGAGCGCAATTGCGGGCGACTGTCGATGGCTTGCCCGGCATTGCGCTGGAGATGGGTTTGAGTACGGCGTGGTGGCTGGCATTTTATGTGCTGGCGATTACGACGGTCCTGGCTGTCCTGCGGTTCTTGTGGGTGTGGAGTTCTTTTAAATTCACCTTGTTTCGCGCCAAGCGAAATGGGGATGAAATCGTCAAACCATCTTTTTTCCTGCTGTTGGTCGGTGCATTTGCTGGTGTGCGTGGCGCGATTACCCTGGCGGGTATTTTGACCTTGCCGTTTTTGCTGCCGAATGGCGCGGAGTTTCCGGCCAGGGATTTGCTGATTTTCCTCGCAAAAGGCGTGATTCTGCTGTCTTTGCTGAGCGCCAGTATCGCCTTGCCGATCTTGACCAGGGATTTGGAGTTTTCTCCGGAACCGATCATGGGCGCGGGAGAGTGGCAGGCGCGAGCGGCGGCGGCTGAAGCGGCGATACGTCGTATCGAGCAATTGATGAAGAGTATGAGCGCTAACGATGCCTACGCTGAAGCGGCGACGCGCGTTACCGAGTTGTACCAGCGCCGACTGGATTATGGGAACGAAGGTGATGAAGCTACACGGATACATCTACAGGCAGATGCGGAGCGCAGCTTGAAGCTGGAGGCGATCCGGGCTGAACGCGATGAACTGTTTCAAATGTGGTTGAGCAACAAGCTGGATGACTCCGTGCATCAACGCCTGTTACGCGAGCTGGACTTGATCGAAGGAGCTTTGTCGCGTCCGACCGAACATTGAGTCGATGTTCCTCTGTAGCACGGTAATACGCGGGCTAGTCTATAATGACGGCCTTCGACCATGCCTTTAAAACCGCGATTCGCAGCCAGATGCGCTGCTTTTCTGGCCGGTGGCGCATGCATAGCTTCGCAATCGATTGTCATTGCGGCAAGACATTCATTCCTCGCATTATTTAGTTATTCGGCACACATTTTGACTTACAGCGTAAAAGAGATTTTCTACACACTTCAGGGCGAGGGCGCGCAAGCCGGACGTCCTGCGGTGTTTTGCCGTTTTTCCGGCTGTAATTTGTGGACTGGTCGCGAGAGCGATCGTGCGACGGCAGTGTGCCAGTTTTGCGATACCGATTTTGTCGGTACTGATGGTGTAGGCGGTGGCAAGTTTGTCGATGGCGTGGCTCTGGCGAATACCATCAATGCTTTGTGGCCTGAGTCTTACGCAGCGAGCAAATACGTCGTCTTTACCGGTGGCGAGCCTTTGCTGCAACTGGATAAAGCCCTGATAGATGCGATGCATGCTGTTGGTTTCGAGATCGCGATAGAAACCAACGGCACCTTGCCGGTACCGGAAGGCGTCGACTGGATATGCGTCAGTCCGAAGATGGGCTCGCAACTGGTCGTGCGCAAAGGTAGTGAATTGAAGGTCGTGATTCCGCAAAACGATCAGTCGTTAGCGGCTTACGAAGCGTTGGAATTCGAGCACTTCTTCGTGCAGCCTATGGATGGCCCTTTGGCAGAACAAAATACCAAGCTTGCGATTGATGTCTGCAAACGCAATCCGAAATGGAAGCTGAGCTTGCAGACCCATAAACTTTTACAGATACCGTAACCTCTATGTTGACTATTACCCGCAAGCTGGAATTCGATGCCGGCCACCGCATTCCCGATCACAAAAGCCAGTGCCGCAATTTGCACGGCCATCGCTATACGCTGGAAATTACCTTGGTCGGTGCCGTGATCGAAGTAGAAGGTAGCTCAGATAACGGCATGATCATGGATTTTTCCGATATCAAGTCGCTGGCGAAACAGCATCTGGTTGATGTCTGGGATCACGCTTTTCTCGTCTATGAGAAGGATGCCAAGGTACGCGAATTCCTCGAAAGCATTCCAGGCCATAAAACCGTGATCATCGACCGTATTCCTACGGTGGAAAATCTGGCGCAGACCGCATTCAATATTCTGAATGCCGCGTATCAGGATCATTACGGTACGGGCTTACGCTTGCAAAAACTGGTGCTGCACGAAACCCCGAATTGCTGGGCTGAAATTACAGCAGAAGGCTGATCGACTGCGATGCAAGATGCAATCTTCATGCGGCAGGCGCTGGATCAGGCGCACAACGCCTGGGCGCTGGGTGAGGTGCCGGTTGGCGCGATCGTTGTCAAAGACGGTCAAGTCATCGCTACCGGCTTCAATCAGCCGATAGGCACGCACGATCCTACTGCACATGCAGAAATCATGGCCTTGCGCGCCGCAGCGACCATACTTGGCAATTACCGTCTGCCTGGCTGTGAAATGTTCGTGACCTTGGAGCCATGCGCAATGTGTTCCGGCGCGATGATACATGCGCGCCTGTCACGCGTGGTATTTGGCGCATCCGATCCTAAAACCGGCGCTTGCGGTTCCGTTGTTAATCTGTTCGAGCAAAATCAACTCAATCACCATACGCAATTGACCGGCGGCGTGATGGCCGATGAATGCGGCGCGCTATTGAAAGAGTTTTTTGCCGAGCGTCGTAAAGCTGCACAGTTAGCGGCGAAATCTGTGGTTCCTGACTCGCTCTGAGTCGCAGCATCTCCTTCCTTTTTCATCCCTCCCTGTTTGTGTGCAGCGTTAATCGTTGAACCACACGCCGCATGCGTACTCCAATCAAGACTTGCCTTGATCTGGGGAAACCATGATGGCTACATATCGTTCCACCGATACGTCCAATGAAACAAGCGTGCTGAAGCCGCCTAGCATGCTGTTATTTGCATTGGAAGGGCGCGCGCCGTGGGAATTGGGTGCAGCTTTGCTGGCGGCTCCCTTGTTGAAGGATGTACCTCAAGGTGATGGGCATCCTGTCATGGTGTTGCCGGGTTTGATGGCTGGCGATTTTCTGACGCTCTTTCTGCGTAAATTTCTTAAAAATTGGGGCTATGCGGCGTATGCCTGGGAGCAAGGTGTGAATCTTGGGCCGCGCGATGGTTTATTGGAAGAGTGCGTGGTACGCGTCAAGGAGTTAAGCGAAAAGCACGGGCAAAAAGTCAGTTTGGTAGGTTGGAGTCTCGGCGGTATTTATGCACGAGAAATTGCGAAAGCTGCACCGAATGACGTACGTTGCGTAATCACTTTAGGTTCGCCATTTACCGGTCATCCGACGGCGACCAATGCCTGGCGTTTGTATCAGATGGTCAGTGGCAAGCCGGCCGTCGATGAAGTGCAAATTTCAGAACTCAAGAAAACGCCGCCGGTGCCGACCACCTCGATTTTCAGTCGTACCGATGGTATTGTGTCGTGGCAGTGTTGCATCGAGCAGGAAAGCGATCACTCTGAAAATATTGAAGTGCATGGCAGTCATACCGGCATGGTCGCCAACCCGACGGTGCTGTATGCCATTGCGGATAGATTGGCGCAACCGGATGGGCTATGGAAACGTTTCGATCGCAATGGTCATCAAGGTGTTAAAAAATTCATTTATCGTGATCCACAACGTGCACCTCGTGCCGGTGGTTTTTAGAAAGTTTTTCCTTGCCGACTATTCATGTAAATAACGTAGACATTGCGTATGAAACCCAAGGCAATCCGGATGATCAAGCTATCTTGCTGATCATGGGCTTGGGGATGCAACTCATTTCATGGCCGGATGCTTTTTGCGATGGCTTGGTGCGACAAGGATTCTATGTCATACGCTTCGATAATCGCGACAGCGGACTGTCGAGCAAATTGCATCATTTAGGCAAGCCCAATACGGTGCTTGCTTTAATCAAGCTGGCGTTTCGTATTCCAATTTCTGCCGGTTATACCTTGGACGATATGGCATCCGATGCGGTCGGTGTGCTAGATGCTTTGGCTATCAAGAAAGCGCATATCGTCGGCGCGTCCATGGGCGGCATGATCGCGCAGATCGTCGCGGCCAATTATCAGGAACGCACATTGAGCCTGACTTCCATCATGTCGACCAGCGGTCGACGCGGTTTGCCGGGACCGACCAAAGCGGCGCGCAAGGTTTTGTTTGCCAAACCGCCCGATCCTAGCGATCAGAAGGCTGTCATAGAACATTTCGTCAATACGATGGAAGTGATCGGTAGTCCTGGCTATCCAGTCGCGCATGAAGTTCTGCAAGAACGTATTGCGCAAAGCGTGCAGCGCAGCCTCGCACCGGTTGCTACTTCGCGTCAATTGCTGGCGATAGGTGCATCGGGTGATCGTGTCGAATTGTTGAAAACCGTGCGTGTTCCATCTCTGGTGATACACGGTGCCGATGATCCATTGTTGCCGGTCGCTTGCGGTCGTGAAACAGCCGAATTGATACCGAATGCCGTCATGCAGGAAATCGACGGCATGGGACATGATTTGCCGGATGGCTTGAATGATCATCTGTCGCAATTGATAGGTGATCATTGCCACGCTGCGGGCAAATTGTATGGACCAACCGAATAAAAAATGAACGCTGAATTGAATCTATCCCTACGCAAGCTCACAGCAGTTAACGGCAGTAGGCAACCCGTTGTTGCACTTGTTTCTCCCAGTGGTTATGCAGTGAGTCCTGATGCGGTCGAGCGCGGAATTGCGACACTGCAGGCGCAAGGATGTCAGGTAAAAAATTTCACTGATTCCGCCAGAAAATTCCAGCGCTTTGGCGCAACTGACGATGAGCGGGTTGCGCAGTTATATGCAGCGGCACAAGATCCTGAAGTGGACATCGTGCTGGCATTGCGTGGCGGTTACGGCTTGACGCGATTGTTGCCGTCGCTGGATTTCAAGACGCTGGCTGCCAGCGGGAAATTGTTTGTCGGGCATAGCGACTTCACCGCTTTGCAAATGGGCTTGCTGGCGCAAACCGGCGCAATTAGTTTTTCCGGTCCGATGTTGTGTGACGACTTTGTACGCGATGAGTTGAGTGTATATACGCTGCGTAATTTTTGGCAGTGCATCACGCAGAAAGAACACACTATTACAGCGCAAACTGAAGGCAATCCTACACTCGATGTCAGTGGCACCTTGTGGGGCGGCAATCTGGCGATGCTGGCGCATTTGGTGGGTTCGCCTTACTTGCCAAAAGTGCAGGGCGGCATACTGTTTGTCGAGGATGTGAACGAGCATCCATACCGTGTTGAACGGATGATGTTGCAGTTATTGCATGCAGGTGTGCTGGATCATCAGAAGGCGATATTGCTGGGCGATTTTTCCGCTTATCGTCTGACCGACTACGACAACGGCTATGACTTCGAGCAGATGGTGGCGTATTTGCGTGCCAACTTGCCGGTACCCGTGTTGACTGATTTGCCATTTGGGCATGGTCGTGACAAGGCGACACTGGTAGTTGGTGCGCAGGCCACGTTGCGTTCGCAAGCTGATTCTTTCGCGTTGACGATGCAGGGCTATCCGAACCTGGCGAGATGAAGTGAGACAGATTGCCATCTGTCGTGGCGGCTATTTTCTTAGGTAAAAAACAATAAATAACTGTCGATTCGCATGACTTTTGGCGGTGTTCATTCCTCCATATCCCGCGTTCAGAGCGGATCACTCCTCTGAGATGATAGAATAGAAGGTTATTCGAATTCATATCCGCAAAGGCTTTATCAGTGTTATCCACAGCTAATATCACGATGCAGTTCGGCCCCAAGCCGCTGTTTGAAAACATTTCCGTCAAGTTTGGCGATGGCAACCGCTACGGCCTGATTGGTGCCAACGGTTGCGGCAAATCCACATTCATGAAAATCCTCGGTGGCGATCTCGATTCATCCGCCGGTACGGTCATGCTCGATCCAAACGAACGTTTGGGTAAATTGCGTCAGGATCAATTCGCGTTTGAAGAAATGCGCGTGTTGGATGTGGTGATGATGGGCCACACAGAAATGTGGGCAGCGATGGCTGAGCGCGATGCAATTTACGCGAATCCGGACGCAACCGACGACGACTACATGAAGGCGGCCGATCTCGAAGCAAAGTTTGCTGAGTACGATGGCTACACAGCAGAATCGCGTGCGGGCGAGTTGTTGCTGGGTGCTGGCGTTGCAATCGATTTGCATCAAGGTCCGATGAGTAATGTATCGCCAGGCTGGAAGCTGCGCGTATTGCTGGCGCAAGCCTTGTTCTCGAATCCAGACATTCTGCTGCTCGACGAACCGACCAACAATCTGGATATCAACACGATACGCTGGCTGGAAGATGTGCTCAACGAGCGCAACTCCACCATGATCATCATTTCCCATGATCGTCACTTCTTGAATCAAGTGTGTACGCACGTGGCCGATATGGATTACGGCACGCTGAAGATTTATCCAGGCAATTACGACGACTACATGTTCGCTTCGACCCAGGCGCGTAATCAGCAACTGGCCAACAATGCGAAAGCAAAAGACAAGGTCGCTGAGCTGCAGGAATTCGTACGCCGCTTTGCTGCGAACAAATCCAAGGCGCGTCAGGCTACATCACGTGCCAAGCAGATCGAGAAAATCAAGGTTGACGATATCAAACCATCGTCACGTGCTTATCCGTTCGTGCGCTTTGACGGTGAGAAAAAGTTGCATCGTCTGGCAGTGGAAACAGAAACCATCACCAAGGCATTCGATCGCCAACTGTTCAAGAACTTCAGCATCATGGTTGAAGCAGGCGAACGTATCGCGATTATCGGTGCCAACGGCGCCGGTAAAACGACCTTGCTGCGTTGCATCGGTGGCGAAGACATTACCGGCTTGTCAGCTGATCAAGGCCGTATCAAATGGGCGGAAAACGCCAACGTCGGCTACATGCCGCAAGATCCGACCGAAGACTTCGCCAGCGACAAGAATCTGAGCGACTGGATGGGTCAATGGACACAGGAAGGCGACGATGATCAGGCAGTTCGTTCCATCCTCGGTCGTTTGCTGTTCGGTGGCGACGATGTGAAGAAATCGGTCAAGGTCTTGTCCGGTGGTGAAAAAGGTCGCATGACCTACGGCAAATTGATGCTGGGCCGTCACAACGTCTTGTTGATGGATGAGCCGACCAATCACATGGACATGGAATCGATTGAATCCTTGAACATTGCGCTGGAAAAATACGCCGGTACACTGATCTTCGTTTCGCACGATCGTGAGTTCGTATCCTCGCTGGCAACGCGTGTGCTGGAAGTGAAAGATGGTGAAATCATCGACTTCCAAGGCACATACGAAGAATACTTGTCCAGCCAAGGCATCGAGTAATACTGGTAATGTAAAAGCGCGGCGCGGAATCTTCCCCGTCGCGCTTTTTCACATTCGCAGGCAAGAATGTATTGCATGCGAGTCAAGAACCCTCATATAAAAATAGCGCTACAATTCGACGACACCGCCATTCCCTTCTAAAGGGATTCAGCAAGGCAACACATACTGTTGATAAAGCCTGCTGTAATCGCGACACGAATAAATAATCCATCGCATTCAATTATCCGACTAGCCATGCAAATCCAGCCAATCAAAACCGTTGAATTCGAACGTCCTGCCATGCAAGCTGGTACCAGCTGCACCGCACATGCATGGGCACGGACGCCGGCCACGCCATCGCCGGAAGAGAAAATCGCATTGAAGGAACGCATCAAGCGTTTGTTGAAAGAGCGCGAAGCCGTACTGGTCGCGCATTACTACGTCGATTCCGACTTGCAGGATCTGGCGGAAGAAACTGGTGGCTGCGTTTCTGACTCGCTGGAGATGGCGCGCTTTGGTCGCGATCATCCAGCCAAGACCTTGGTTGTCGCTGGTGTGAAATTCATGGGCGAGACCGCCAAGATTCTCAGCCCGGAAAAAACCATCCTGATGCCGGATCTGGACGCGACTTGCTCGCTTGATCTGGGTTGTCCGACGGATGAGTTTTCTGCCTTCTGCGATGCGCATCCTGATCGCGTAGTCGTTGTATATGCCAATACCAGCGCAGCAGTAAAAGCGCGCGCCGACTGGATGGTGACTTCATCCATCGGTTTGAAAATCGTCGCACATCTGCACGCGCAAGGCAAAAAAATTCTGTGGGCACCGGATAAGCATTTGGGCGGCTACATTCAAAAGCAAACCGGCGCAGACATGCTGCTGTGGCAAGGTTCCTGCCTGGTACACGACGAGTTCAAGGCAGTCGAACTTGAGCTGCTGAAGAAAGAACATCCACTGGCAAAAGTACTGGTGCATCCAGAGTCGCCGGCCTCCGTAGTCGCATTGGCTGACGCTATCGGTTCAACTTCGCAACTGATACACGCAGCACAAACGATGGATGCGCCGGAATTCATAGTCGCGACCGATAACGGCATCCTGCACAAAATGAAAGCCGCCGCGCCAGGCAAAATCTTTATCGATGCGCCGACTGCCGGTAATAGCGCAACCTGCAAGAGCTGTGCGCATTGCCCATGGATGGCGATGAATGGTTTGCAGAATCTGGCTGACGTATTGGAGTCTGGCCGCAATGAAATCCACGTCGATCCAGAAATCGGTCGCAAGGCGACTGTCTGTATCGATCGCATGTTGGACTTCGCTGCAGCAGAAAAAGCCAATGTGCGTCCATCCAGCGATCTGGCGAAAGAACAACAACTGTTTTCAGGAATAGGACCGGCATGAGTTTGTTGCGTAATCCCTTTGCTCCATTCGATGCAGCACTGGCTGCGGCCTTCGACGTCAATATTCAAGTGGCGCTGGCCGAAGACGTCGGCACTGGTGATGTAACTGGCAAGCTGGTGCCAGAGCAGGAAGTAGTCCATGCGCGTGTGATCGTGCGCGAAGAAGCTGTGCTGTGCGGTGCACCATGGTTTGAAAGCGTGATGAAGCGCTTGGATGCGCGCATACAGATTAGCTGGCGTTATGCCGAAGGTGATCTGATGCAAGCAGACAGCGAAGTGTGTGCAATTGAAGCACCGGCACGTGTGCTGTTGACTGCTGAACGTACTGCGCTGAACTTCTTGCAATTGCTGTCAGGCGTTGCAACGGCGACGCGCGAGTATGTCAAGATGACTGCCGGCACCAAAGCCGCAATCCTGGATACGCGTAAAACGCTGCCTGGGCTGCGTTTGGCACAGAAGTACGCCGTACGTGTGGGTGGCGGTAAAAATCAGCGCCTGGCGCTGTATGACGGCATTCTGATCAAGGAAAACCATATTGCAGCGGCTGGCGGCGTGCAAGCGGCGATGAAAGCTGCCTTGGCCTTGAATGCTGGCGTCACGATACAGATCGAGGTCGAGAATCTGGCTGAGCTGAAGGATGCTTTGGCAGCAGGTGCGCAGTCGGTGTTGCTGGATAACTTTTCATTGGCAGACATGCGAGAGGCAGTTGCCTTGACTGCTGGCCGTGCTTTGCTGGAAGCGTCGGGTGGGGTGAATCGGGATTCGGTGCGTGCGATTGCGGAGACTGGTGTTGATCGAATTTCGATCGGTGGATTGACTAAGGATGTGCGGGCGACTGATTATTCCTTGCGTATTATCGAGACGAAATAAGATTTCTTGTTTTATAAAAAGCCGCTTTGAGCGGCTTTTTTATTGTGGCTTGGAGTTTCGTTTGTTGATGATGTTTTTTCTTCGGACATAGTTGGTATGCCGGGCTACCCCCGGCAAATCAACTCTCCACGGAGAGATAACCCCATCAGCAACATCAAACAGAAAACCATTTCCCAATAAAAAATGCCGCTCAGAAAACTGAACGGCATTTTTGTAGAACATTCCAATCTCAATGCTTGCGATCTGGCGACAACACGCTAGGCAAGGCTTTAGGCAATGTATCCGGATAGTCGCGGCTGAAGTGCAAGCCACGGCTTTCGCGGCGTGACAGCGCGCTATTGACGATCAGCGATGCGACTTCAACCAGGTTACGCAATTCCAGCAAATCCGGCGTGATGCGGAAGTTGGCGTAGTACTCGTCAATTTCTTCCTTCAGCAGGCGAATGCGATGCTGCGCGCGTTCCAGACGCTTGGTGGTACGCACGATACCAACGTAGTTCCACATGAAGCGACGCAGCTCGTCCCAGTTATTTGCAATGATGACTTCTTCATCGGCATCGGTGACGCGGCTTTCATCCCAGGCGGGCAGGGTGACGAGTTTCTGCTTCGGTTGTTCGTCGATATATTTTGCCGTTGCGCGGCCGAGTACCAAACATTCCAACAGCGAATTGCTGGCCAGACGATTGGCGCCGTGCAGTCCGGTGTAAGTTGCTTCACCTACCGCGTACAAGCCCGGCAGATCAGTGCGGCCGGAGAGGTCGGTAATGATGCCGCCACAGGTGTAATGCGCGGCTGGCACGACTGGAATCGGTTGCTTGGTCATATCGATACCAAGTTCTAGACAGCGCGCCATGATGGTCGGGAAGTGTTCTTTCAGGAACTCCGGCGACTTATCGCTGATGTCGAGGTCGACGTAATCAAGGCCGCGTTTTTTCATCTCGGCATCGATGGCGCGAGCGACGATGTCGCGTGGTGCCAACTCGGCGCGTTCGTCATGCGCAGGCATGAAACGTTTACCGCCATCGCGTCCAGCACTGGCTGGCAGCTTCAATAAACCACCTTCGCCACGTACGGCTTCTGTGATCAGGAAAGATTTCGCGTATGGGTGATACAGGCAAGTAGGGTGGAACTGAATGAATTCCATATTCGCGATACGACAGCCTGCACGCCATGCCATCGCAATGCCGTCGCCGGTCGCGGTATCCGGATTGGTGGTGTAAAGATAAACCTTGCCGGCACCGCCGGTGGCTAGCACCGTGTGCTCGGCTGAAATGGTAATGACCTTGCCGCTTTTGACATCTTGGACATACAGACCGAGACAGCGTGGACCGCGTTTTTTCTGATCCAGCTTGTCCGAGCTGATGACGTCAATCGCGTAGTGATGTTCCAGCAGCGTGATGTTCGGATGCGAGCGAACCTTTTGTTCCAGCGTGACTTGTACCGCATGACCGGTTGCATCGGCGGCGTGAATAATGCGGCGCTGGCCGTGGCCACCTTCGCGTGTCAGATGAAAGCCGAGTTCAGCAGTCGGATCAGGTGTGAAAGGGACGCCTTGTGCGATCAGCCATTCAATCGCTTCACGGCCGTGTTCGATGATGAAGCGGGTTGCTGCTTCGTCACACAGTCCACCACCAGCGACCAGCGTATCGGCGACGTGTTCGTCATAACTATCGTTGGAGTCAAGCACAGCAGCAATACCGCCTTGTGCCCAGCTGCTGGCACCGTCAAGCAGTGTGCGTTTGGAAATGACAGCAACTTTACGGGTTTCAGCCAAGTGGAGAGCAACGGAAAGTCCTGCCAGTCCGCTGCCGACAATCGCGACATCAAATTTCATAAATGTTTGTAGTAAGGATAAGTTTGCCCATGACTATATGCGATTTGGCGAGAAGTCGCGCAATCCGCGCACCAAAAACGCGCGGAATATCGGATAGATGTGAGAAAAACGTTAAAAAAGGCAGGTTTGGCGACGCGGCTATCCTGCTGCCTGATTACCGTATGGTAACGCACTGCGGGCTGTCGTAGTAGTACCATCCAAACGGGCTTGTACAAAGGCGAAAGTCGATGTCAGAGCCGCCTAAAACGGTGTTTTATTTGTCATGCCTGAGTGAATCTTTTTCCACATGAACTGCCTAAAAGAGACCTAGCATGATGTTCTCTTAGGCATAGCAGTAGGTCGATACAAGGTATGCCTGTCAACGATGGACATGACCTCGATCGGATTGGTTGTTCCCCTCTTTCAAAGAAAAGAAAAAAATGCAAAAGCAGCCTCTATATAAATCCCTTTATGCACAGGTTATCTGCGCCATCATTATCGGGGTATTGTTGGGTCATTTTGTACCGGAGACAGGTACAGCGATGAAACCTCTAGGCGACGGTTTCATCAAGTTGATCAAGATGATTATCGCGCCAGTTATTTTCTGTACGGTCGTAATTGGTATTGCCGGCATGGAAGATATGAAAAAAGTGGGCAAGACAGGTGGTCTTGCCCTTCTTTATTTTGAAGTCATGAGTACGGTTGCGCTCTTGGTCGGCTTGATTATTGTCAATGTTCTGCAGCCAGGTGTGGGCATGCACATTGATGTCAGCACTATCGATACATCAAGCATCACGGCGTATACCGCACCAGGCAAGATGGAAACAGTGACTCAATTTGTCATGAACATCATCCCGACCAGCATGATGGATGCATTTGCCAAGGGTGATGTATTGCAAGTGCTTCTGGTTTCGGTTTTGTTCGGTTTTGCTCTGCAGAAGTTGGGTGGACGCGGCACGATGATTTTCGACTTTATCGAGAAAATTTCGCACGTTCTGTTCTCCATCGTCGGCATGATCATGAAAGCAGCGCCTATCGGTGCGTTCGGTGCGATGGCATTCACGATAGGTAAGTACGGCATCAGCTCGCTATTGTCTCTAGGTAAATTGATGGGGACTTTCTATCTGACGTGTTTGCTTTTCATTTTTATCGTGTTGGGAATCGTGACGCGTTTGCACGGTTTCAGCGTCTGGAAGTTCGTTAAGTACATCAAGGAAGAGTTGCTGATCGTGCTTGGTACCTCATCGTCCGAATCGGTGTTGCCACGCATGATTGCCAAGATGGAAAATCTGGGAGTCAAGAAATCGGTAGTTGGTCTGGTAATTCCAACCGGTTACTCATTCAATCTGGATGGCACTGCGATCTATCTGACGATGGCTGCGGTCTTTATTGCGCAAGCAACCGATACGCCGATGAGTCTCATGCAACAAGTGACCTTGCTGGCCGTATTGCTGCTGACATCGAAAGGCGCGGCGGGGATTACCGGTAGCGGTTTTATCGTGTTGGCGGCTACGCTATCGGCAGTTGGTCATGTGCCTGTTGCCGGCTTGGCGCTGATACTCGGGATCGATCGTTTCATGTCTGAAGCACGAGCATTGACCAACACCATTGGTAACGGTGTCGCAACCTTGGTCGTGGCCAAATGGGTCAATGATCTGGATATGGATAAGTTGCACTCGGAATTGAATAATGAAAATCCGCAGGCAGCCGATCAACCGGAAAAAATACTGGATCTGACTAACACCAAGTTAGACGCTTGAGTTATCTGGCACTCATCCATCGCGGGTGAGTGCGTATTCATTTATTGTCGCTATGTTTTAAACCAGCATCAACGGGAATCGATGGGATGAACAAATCAGGGCTTCCGCTTCCTGTGCTGTCAACGGCATGGAGAACAGGAAGCCCTGTCCTAAATCGCAGCCCATTTTCTTCAACTCGTGGAGCTGTTCAAAGGTTTCTACACCTTCTGCTGTCGTTTGCAGATTCAGCGTTTGTGCCAATGCCATCATCAGGCGAATAATTTCCATATCACTTTGATTTGTCCCCAGTCCGCGGACGAATGTCTTGTCGATTTTGAGTATGTCGATAGGCAGTTTTTGCAGATAGGCGAGGGATGAATAGCCAGTGCCGAAATCATCGAGCGCCAGGCGCACACCGAGCTTCTTCAGCATCGATAGATTTTCCATCGTTTGCAATGGATTGGCCATGGCAGATGTTTCTGTCAGTTCCAGTTCGACCATGTGCGGTACAACGCCTGTGCTTTCCAGAATGTCGCGTACTTGAGTGAAGAATGAGGTTTGCAATAACTGTCGCATCGAGACATTGACTGCGATCGTGATATCGCCCATCTCAGGATATTGATCTTGCCATGCCGCGAGTTGGCTGCAAGCTTGCTCCATGGCCCACATGCCGATAGGTACGACCATGCCGGAGGTTTCTGCAATCGGAATGAATTCGTTGGGTGAAATCATTCCGTACTCAGGACTATTCCAGCGCAACAGTAATTCAAAGCCCTGGACGCTGCCATCCGTCAGCGATATTTTCGGTTGATATGCAACCGATAATTCTTCGCGCTCCAGCGCAAAGCGCAAGGCAACATCCATACGGGCATGCTTGGTTGATTTGCTCTGTAATGCAGCATCGTAAATTTCTGCCCGATTACGTCCGCGCTCCTTGGCTTGATACATGGCGGCATCAGCATCGCGGATCAAATCAGCAGGGCTGTGATGGTCGACGTTGAGTTGCGCGATGCCTATGCTGGTTTGTATCTTGACGACGACGTTGTCGAAGACCAGGCGTTCAGATACGGCACGCATGATGGCATTTGCCTTGACAGTGGCTTCTGCCAGCGATGAATTGGTCAGGATCACGAATTCATTGCCGCCAAAGCGTGCAACGAAGTCACTCTTCGGTAATGCGGCAACGATGCGCTTGCTGGTTTCTATCAGGCATTGATCGCCAAAGTCGTGGCCATGCGTGTCATTGACGCTTTTGAAGAAATCCAGATCGCAGAACAACATCGTCAGACTGGATTGGCGTTGTCGGCTTGCTTCCATGGCCGTAGTCAATGTGTTGACCAGAAAGCGACGGTTCGGCAAATCCGTGAGTATGTCGTGCATCGCCTGATACTCGATCTGCAGCTCGGTATTTTTGCGCTTTGTGATGTCGCGCGTGACACCGAGTACGCCTATGGTGTTGCCTTTTACATCGGGCAATGGATATTTGCTGGTGTGGAACCAGCGATCCATATCGTGACGCCAGAATCCTTGCAGCTCTATATCCTGCAGAGGGATACCGGTTTGCATGATTTGCAAATCCTGACGGTGAATTTCATCGGCGATTTCACGTGCGCTTAACTCGTCGCCTTTAGCTGCCATTTTCAAACAAAGGTCATACGCGGTTTTGCCGCGCAACTCTTCCTCGCTGTCATAGCCGAAACGTTTCTGGAAGCTTTGATTGCTGATGGTGAAACGACCCTCGTTATCCTTCGCGTAGATCATCGATGGATTGAGGTCGAGTACCGCGCGCAACAAGGCGGTTTCTTCCTGCAATTTTTGTTCTGCATCTCTCTGCAGCGTGACATCTTCGATGCTGAAAACCAGGCCATTGATGGCGGCATCATGCAGCATGTTGTAGCCACGTGTTTCCAGCCATATCCAATGACCATCTTTATGGCGTGTACGGTGACGCGAGAATATCGTGCTGTGCGGTGTATCGCGCAGATGACGTAGTTTCTCTTGATGTTCTGCTGCATCATCCGCGTGCAACACAGGCTTCATGGCGTGCTTGATGACTTCATCAGCATCGTAGCCTATGACTTCCTGCAAGGCAGGATTGGCAAACTTGATGTGATAGTGCGAGTCCGTGATGATAAAGATATGGCGGGTGACGCGCGCGATGGCATTGAAGCGACGTTCGTTGGTATGAGCCTGCTTGAGCGTGAGACGGTTAAGGTTAAGCGTTTTGGCAAGGAGTACGGCGAGCCAGCCGATACAAAGCGTGGCGAAGAAATCCGGCAGCAAGTCACTGATCTTTGCGCCGAAATAATGCGTCAGAAAGTAGCCTATACCAGCCAGTATCGCAATCACGATCAGCGCGATACGCGGGCGTAACACCAATGGCGAAATGCCGGCGATAACAATCAGCCATGGCATCGAATTGTAGGAAGAGAGAACTGCGATGATGAAGGTCGCAATGATTATTTCGCATAGAAAAAATGCTTCCCCGAGGACGACGCTATGAAGCCAGAAGTAGCGTACGAAGGAAGCAATTAGTAATGCGACGAGTAATGCTGCGGCGGCAACGCCGAGCGGCGACAGGCTCAAGTGACTGTCATATACCAGTAGAACAACATTGAATAAAAGCGCCGCATAGAGGAGCAGGGAAACGGCACGATAAATATCGTGCCCTGCAAAAATATCTATGCCACGGAAATGCGGCGTTTTCATTAGTTGGGTACGACCGGTTTGACTTTCGCTGCGGCGGCTTTGGCGTTATGGCGCGCAGTCTCGATATCGGTGGCGCTGGCAAGCGCAACACCCATACGACGACGTGCAAACGACTCCGGCTTGCCGAACAGTCGGATATCGGTACCTGGAATTTGCAAGGCATCGGCGACGCCTTCAAATGCCACTGCTTTGCTGTCATGACGACCGTAAATGACGGCTGAGGCTGCGGGTGTTTTCAGCGCGACATTAACGGGCAGGCCAAGGATGGCTTTGGCGTGTAATTCAAATTCGCTTTGTTCCTGACTGGCCATGGTGACCATGCCGGTATCGTGCGGACGCGGACTGACTTCCGAGAACCAGACCATATCGTTCTTGACGAATAATTCAACACCGAACAGACCAAGGCCGCCGAGGTTGTCAGTCACACGTTTTGCGATGTCGTGCGCTTTTTGCAGTGCGCCGGGATGCATGGGTTGTGGTTGCCACGATTCAACATAATCACCATTCACTTGTACGTGACCGATAGGTTCGCAGAAATGGGTATGTGTTTGTCCATCGGCACCGATGGCGCGTACAGTCAGCAAGGTAATCTCGTAATCGAAATCGATAAAGCCTTCCACAATCACTCGGCCTGAATCAACACGGCCACCTGCTGCAGCGCAATCCCAAGCTGCTTCCACATCGTCCATGCTGTTCAATTTGGATTGACCTTTGCCGGACGAAGACATGACGGGCTTTACCACGGATGGAAAGCCGATTTCTGCACATCCAGCCTTGAGTTCTTTCAAGCTGTCGGCAAAACGGTATGGCGAAGTGGCAACGCCCAATTCTTCGGCGGCCAGACGGCGTATGCCTTCGCGGTCCATCGTCAGCCATGCGGCGCGCGGGGTCGGGATAACACGCACACTGCCGGCATCTTCCATTTCAACAAGTTTTGCAGTGGCGATGGCCTCGATTTCAGGCACGATCAAATCCGGTTTTTCTTGATTGATTAACTCTGCCAGCGCTACGCCATCTGTCATGTCTATGACATAAGAGCGATGTGCGACTTGATGGCCGGGCGCATTGGCGTAACGATCCACGGCGATGACTTCGACGCCCAGACGTTGCAGCGAAATAATGACTTCTTTGCCAAGTTCGCCAGAGCCCAGCAGCATGACCTTGGTGGCGGAGCTGGACAGCGGAGTGCCGATGCGATTGAGTGTGTTGCTTTTATTCATGAAGGGAGATTGATTGAAGATGATGCGCTCTCGAACGGTGTGCGAGAAGTGATTTATTGACTTACAGACAATAGCAAATCTTGGTGGGTTTGGACAGCGTAAATTGCGATTAAGGCTAGTGTTTCCCGTGGGTAATTGATGTCTAAATGCAGCAAAATAAACACGTAAAAAAAGCTGCCAGCAAATTGCCTGGCAGCTTTTTATTCAAGACTAGCTTGAATGTATGCTTAACGATGTTTAGTCGTTGGCATAAATATCATTGTCTTTGGTTTCACGGACGAAGATCATACCGACAACGAAGGTGATCAACGCGATGATGATTGGATACCAGAGACCGTAGTAAATATCGCCCTTGAATGCAACCAGAGCAAACGCTGTGGTTGGCAACAAGCCACCGAACCAGCCGTTACCAATATGGTAAGGGAGGGACATCGATGTGTAGCGGATACGGGTTGGGAACATTTCAACCAGCATGGCTGCGATTGGGCCGTAAACCATCGTGACGTAAATCACGAGGATGAACAGCAACAACAGTGTCATGCCATAGTTGATTTGGTTAGGGTCAGCTTTGGTTGGATAACCGTGGGCTTTGATGGCATCGCTCAACTCTTTCGAGAAGGCTTTGTCTTTAGCCGCAGCATCTTCTTTTGACAAACCGTTCGCATCGAATGATGTGATCAGTGTGTCGCCGACTTTTACCGAAGCAACGGTGCCTGCAGGTGCCACTTCATTGGAATAACCAACGGAAGCTGCTGCCAGTTTTGCCTTCACGATGTCGCAAGACGAAGTGAATTTTTTGGTGCCAGTTGGGTTGAACTGGAATTGGCAAGTTGCTGGATCAGCGGTAACGACTACTGGAGCATTTTTCAATGCTGCTTCCAGTGCTGGATTGGCATAGTGTGTCAATGCAGTGAAGATCGGGAAGTAGGTCAACGCAGCAATCAGACAGCCCGCCATGATGATAGGTTTGCGGCCGATTTTATCGGACAGCGTACCGAAGATCACGAAGAATGGCGTTGCCAGCAACAGCGAAGCCGCGATCAGGATGTTGGCAGTTGCGCCATCTACCTTCAGTGTTTGCGTCAGGAAGAATAAGGCGTAGAACTGACCTGTGTACCAGACCACTGCTTGACCTGCGGTCAAACCGATCAGTGCCAGGATAACGATCTTCAGGTTGCCCCATTTTGCAAACGCTTCGGTCAATGGTGCCTTGGAAGCTTTACCTTCTGATTTCATTTTCAGGAAGGCAGGCGATTCGGACATCGACAAGCGAATCCAGACCGAGATACCCAACAGGAAAACGGAGACCAGGAACGGAATGCGCCAGCCCCAATCGGCAAACGCTTCTTCACCCATCGCAGTACGTGTACCCAGAATCACCAGCAGCGACATGAACAGACCCATGGTTGCCGTGGTTTGAATCCAGGAGGTGAACGCGCCGCGCTTATCGTGCGGTGCATGCTCGGCCACGTAGGTAGCCGCGCCGCCGTACTCGCCACCCAGTGCCAAACCTTGCAAGATACGCAGGATGATCAGGATGATAGGTGCAGCGATACCGATGGATGCATAGTTAGGCAGCAAGCCAACGATAAAGGTGGATGTACCCATGATCACGATAGTGACCAGGAAGGTGTATTTACGACCGATCATGTCGCCCAGACGGCCGAACACGATAGCGCCGAAAGGACGAACAATGAAACCGGCAGCGAAGGCGAGCAGGGCGAAAATAAATGCCGTATTCGGATCGGTACCAGCAAAGAACTGCTTGGCAATAATTGCGGCTAGTGAGCCGTATAGATAAAAGTCATACCATTCAAATACAGTACCTAGCGAAGAAGCGAAAATAACTTTCCGTTCCTCCGGTGTGATACTGCGATCAGTTGTGGATACTGTCGCCATGTTCGTCTCCTTAATAATTATTAATATTCGACGCACGAGTAGATTCGTACATCGGGTACGCAAATGGAGTGTGCGACTGGAAACTTACGGGATACTTGCATGAAGCTTACGTAACGCTTACATATATGAATTGCAACAAACTAGCCTGTTTTAGAGATAAAACAGGGCTGCTTATCCCGTGGGTGCAAGAGCGAAATGTCGAACAAGGTTTGCGTAAGCGGACTATGGCTCTAAAATGGCGCCATTTTGTAACGAAGAGCATCAATGACGAATTCCTCTACACAAGCATCACAGCCCACCATTCCCTTCCTGCAAGAACTCGGTGTTGAAGTTGTCGACTTTGGCGGTGGCCAAGGAACCGTTGCGCTTACCTTGGAGGCGCGTCACCTCAATGGCTGGCATGTCGCACACGGCGGCGTCATCATGACCTTGCTAGATAACGTGATGTCATTGGCAGGGCGTTCACTGGAGCCGGGTATACGCGGCGGCGTGACGATAGAGATGAAGACCAGCTTCATGAAGCCGGGTGGCGTGGAAGGCGAACGCATAATCGCCAAAGGCAAGGTGATTCATGCTGCCTCCAGCATTTATTTTTGTGAAGGCGAAGTGTGGAATGCAGACAAGCTGGTTGCCAAATCCAGCGGGACATTCAAATTCATCCGTCGCACCGATGTTGCGAAGAAGATGACGCAATCAGATTGAAAGCAGGCATGAAAAATTTTCAGGATAAAGTTGCCGTCATTACCGGTGCCGGCAGCGGTTTCGGACGTGAGTTTGCACGTCTCGGTGCACAGCAGGGCATGAAGCTGGTGCTGGCCGATGTGCAGCAAGATGCATTGAGTACAGTCGAGGCTGAGTTGGTAGCGCAGGGCGCTCAAGTACTGGCGTTGCGCTGCGATGTGAGCAAGGCAGAACAAGTGCAGGCCTTGGCGGATGCGACGATGGCGCGATTCGGTGCCGTGCATTTGCTCTTCAATAACGCTGGCGTTGGTTCCGGCGGATTGATTTGGGAAAACTCGGCAGCGGATTGGGATTGGGTATTGGGCGTGAATGTGTTCGGTGTCATACACGGGGTGCGTATCTTTACGCCGCTGATGCTCGGGTGTGCCAAACACGATGCTGCGTATGAAGGGCATATCGTCAATACCGCTTCGGTTGCCGGTTTGCAGAATGCGCCAACGATGGGCATTTACAACGTATCGAAGCATGCAGTGGTATCACTGACGGAAACGCTGTATCAGGATTTGCGCTTGATCGAAGCGCCGATCAGCACTTCATTGTTATGTCCGTTCTTTGTGCCGACCGGGATACACCAATCGGAGCGTAATCGCCCGGATGAAATGCAAAATGATGCAGCGCCGACTACCAGTCAGCGCGCTGCACAGTCTTTTTCAGAAAAAGCGGTAGCGTCTGGAAAAATTTCGGCTGCGGAAGTGGCGGAATTGACCTTCGATGCGATACGCGACGATCGTTTTTATATTTATTCTGATCTGGAGCCTTTGGGCAATGCGCGCAAACGCATGGAAGACATCGTGCAGCAGCGTAATCCTTACGATCCCTACGAAGAAATACCGCACATCAAGCAGTTGTTACGCGCCAAGCTGAAGCGATAATTTTTCGTAGAGCTGCGGCTCAACGCATGGCCAATGTCGGGCGCTCTATCAATACCGGATGGCCGCTGCCATTCAATTTGACCAAGGTCGAGACGCGTGTGCCGTAGTCGGGCGATTCGATGCAGACGGCTGACAGCAGACGTTCACGCTCGATACTGACGCCGGTTTTTGGCAAGCGACAATCCGATGCGCAGGTGGTGTCGGTCAACATCTCAAAATAAGCATCTTCCGGCGCGCCCTGGCATAGCAGGCTGGCAAATTGCGCCTTGGTGCGTACGACTTTCGGCCATGCGCAATCGAGCAGGGAATTGGATAAGCCGTAGATGCCGGGACTCAGCGCCTTGCCGTTGCGTTCGTCGCCATCGCCACGGTTGGAAAACCAGACCAGTTGATTACTGTCACCGATCAACAGATTAAAGCCGTTGTAATCTTCTTTGTGTGATTTGAGTTCTTCGACGTATTCGTCGGGACTCATTGTTCCTGCCAGATAATTGGTGACCAGAGCACCGCGCGATGGCGCATCGTTGCGCATTTCTGCGGGTGCACGGATATTGGTCAATGCAGCGAAACGTCCTTCACGGGAGACTCCTATCCAAGTGCCGCCGCCTTGTAAATCGCGTCCTGCGTAAATTTGTGGATGATCGTCCCACCAGTCTGCCGGTTTGGCTGGACGGTCGTAGAATTCGTCGCGGTTACCTGCGGCGATCAAGGGCATGCCTGGGATCACATGCCATGCAAAGACGATTAAGCACATAAAGATAAATCCAAAAATTGTTCCGTATGGCGTTTGCCATCGATTAACGACAACAACTGGTGTACGCCTATGGCTTGTTCCAGTTTCGCTTCAAAATCCTCCGCAGCATCCAGATACACTTCCATCCATGTATGCATGCCATCTTGCTCATCTGGTCTGCGCTTGAGCGCAGTTCGGACGCCGTATAGTCGGGCGAGATTATCTTGCATCGCCAAAACTTTTGCACGGAAGATTTCTGCATCGCGCACATGCACGCGGTAGTAGATGTAGAGATCCATTGCCTATTGTCCGTGATTTGAAATGAATCTGCTGTCGCCGCTCAAACTGCCGGATCGGTGAGCGGGTAAGGCAAGGTCAGGAATGACAATACAGGGCCCTGTGCCGAGCCCAGATGGACTTCGGATTCTGTAGCAGCCAGCTTGATTTCAACCAGACAATCGATGGTGTGCGCATTCGAACGTTCGGCATTGACCACCATGCCGCAAGGCTGTTCGGGATCGTCTGTGGAGAAAATTTCAGTGCCAGGTTCTACCTCTGTCGCAGCGACGCTGGCATGCAGCATGCGGCGCTTGAGTTTGCCGAGATATTGGCTGCGGGCGACGATTTCCTGCCCTGGATAGCAACCTTTCTTGAAGTTCACGCCGCCTATCAATTCAAAATTAATCATTTGCGGTACGAATTTTTCTTGGGTTGTGAGAGTGATATGCGGCACGCCGCTGTCGATTTCTGCCAGTTGCCAGGCATCTGCACCACTGGCTTGCAAGACTTCAGTCAATTTTGGCCAGGCTTCGATAGCTTGTGCGGCCGTGGTAATCCATTGATAACGTGGCACGCCGAAGGCGTTGGAGTGACGAATCAAGGTTCCTGCCTCCGATTCGACTTTGCCGTAAATGGCTACTGGTAGCGTAGGGAACCAAGGCATCAATGCGCTGGCTGCAGCAGGACCGGCCAAGCCCAGCATGACGTGATCTTCTGTCGCATCAGATAACTTGGCTTTTGCGCGCAATACGAACATCTGCAAGCGTTTTTGTATCGCGGCTTGGAGTTCACGTGGCAATTGCAGCATGATGCCGTCAGCCGTCTTCCAGATCAGCATGCTGGCCAGCAAGCGGCCTTTGGGGGAGCAATAACCAGCCAGTCGTGCTTCGGTGCTATTCAGGTGTTCTACGTCGTTGGTGAGTTGATTATGTAGAAAGTGTGGCGCATCTTCGCCGACGGCAGCGATCAGGCCGAGATGAGTCAGTGGTGTGACAAAATTGGTTTTTGCAGTCTCGGATGGTATTTCTGCACCGAAAGACAGCACGCGCGGAGCGGCGTCGGCGCTGATTTTTGCGCCTTGTTCAGTTAGAAAAGTAAGCCATGTAGTCATAATTTCAATCAATAAATTGGAGCGTTGGGTGGTTCAGCGATTATCATTAGGGTCTGATTATAGTGGCGTGGCAAAAACACGTCGGATTGCCTTCGATTTCACCGAGACCTTGTTTTGAAAAAATTATTCAGGCGCATCATCTTGCTGGGTATCATCGCCGGCGCATCTTTCATGTTTTGGGCCGAGAAGCCTATTCTTCCTGCTGAGCAAACTTCCAGCATGGAGTTCACCATCGCTCCTGGCAGCAGCCTCAGAAGCAGCATGCAGCAGATCGACGATGCAGGTGTGCCGGTCAATTCCTGGTTGATGAGCTTGCTGGCGCAAATGACGGGCAATAGCACCAAGCTGAAAGCTGGTACCTATGAGCTGAAGCCGGGCACCACGCCGAACCAATTGGTCAAGCAACTGGTACGCGGTGAGTTTGCACAAGAAGCACTGACCATCATCGAAGGATGGAGCTTCAAGCAGATGCGTCAGGCGATCGATAGCAATCCTGCGCTAAAACACGATACGGCTGGTTTGTCGGATAAAGACTTGATGGCGAAAATCTCCAGCGATTACGCCTTGCCGGAAGGTTTGTTCTATCCCGACACTTATCTGTTTGCCAAAAATTCCAGCGATTTGCAAATTTACAAGCAAGCCTACAACCTGATGATCAAGCGTTTGAACGAAGCGTGGGCGGCACGTGATGCCGGGCTGCCATATGCTACGCCGTATGAAGCATTGATCATGTCTTCCATCGTCGAAAAAGAAACCGGGAAGAAATCCGAGCGCAGCATGATCGCAGGGGTTTTCGTCAATCGTTTGAAACACGGCATGTTGTTGCAAACCGATCCAACCGTGATCTATGGCATGGGCGATCAGTTCAAAGGCAATATCCGCAAACGCGACCTGTTGACCGATACGCCGCACAATACCTACACGCGTGCGGGCTTGCCGCCGACGCCGATTGCTTTGCCAGGCGCAGAATCCTTGCATGCAGCCATGAATCCAGCGAAAACTGATGCCTTGTACTTTGTTGCACGCGGCGATGGCAGCAGCCAGTTTTCGGCCAATCTGGACGATCACAACAACGCAGTGAACAAATATCAACGTAAATAATTAACAAGAATCCTTTTATGGTTGCGGCATGACGACAGGAAAATTCATCACCTTTGAAGGCATAGACGGCGCGGGTAAATCCACGCATTTGTCGTTTGTGGCTGAACTGTTGCGCGAGAAAAAGAAGACTGTCGTCGTCACGCGCGAACCCGGCGGCACTCGTCTGGGCGAAGCGCTGCGCGAGATTTTGCTGCATGAAAAAATGCATCTGGAAACGGAAGCGCTGCTGATGTTCGCTGCGCGACGCGAGCATATTGCACAAGTGATTGCGCCGGCGCTGGAGCGTGGCGATTGGGTTATCTCTGATCGTTTTACCGATGCGACTTTTGCCTATCAAGGCGGTGGCCGCAAGCTGGATAGAACAAAACTCGATGCGCTTGAACAATGGGTGCATCCGCATCTGCAACCGGATTTGACGTTGTTGTTTGACGTGCCGCTGGATGTGGCGCGTGCACGGCTGGATGCCACACGTACACTGGACAAGTTTGAACAAGAGAAGGCGGATTTCTTTGCCGCGACGCGTGCCGAGTATCTGCGCCGTGCCGCTGAATTTCCACAGCGCTTCCACGTGATCGATTCGACGCAAGCAATTGCGACGATCCAGGAGCAATTGCGCGACATCATTGCAGGGATAGATTCTTGAGCGCCTCGCTTTATCCGTGGCAGGAGTCTTCCTGGCAGCAGTTGCAGCAACTGCGCGAACGCTTGCCGCATGCGATTTTGTTTCATGGGGCTGAAGGCATAGGCAAGACCGCATTCGCTGACGCTTTTGCGCAATCTCTATTGTGTGAAACACCTGCCTCTGATGGTCATGCTTGTGGTACATGCGATGCCTGTGGCTGGTTTACGCAATACAGTCATCCAGATTATCGCCGTGTGCGTCCTGAAATTCTGGACGACGGCGAAGGTGTAGAGGGCGACGAAGCAGAAGGCGAGTCGAAAAAAGCCAAAGCGACCAAGGCACCATCGAAAGAAATCAAGATCGATCAAATTCGTGCGTTAGCCGATTTCATGAATATTTCCACGCATCGCTCCGGTATGCGTGTGATCGTGTTGTATCCGGCCGAGGTATTGAATACTGCAGCGGCGAACTCCCTGCTGAAAATGCTGGAAGAACCGCCGCCGCAAACGATGTTTCTATTGGTGAGTAATAGTCTGGATCGTTTGCTGCCGACCATCTTGTCGCGCTGCCGTAAATTTGCATTGGCAATGCCGAGCAAGGAAGAAGCCTTGCAATGGTTGAAGACACAGCAAGTCAGTGACGCAGACGGTTGGCTGGCGGAGCAGGGTGGCGCGCCTCTGGCGGCATTTGAAGCCTCGCAAGCCGGTGCGCGTGAGACGATGGATGACTTCTTGCGGCAGTTGGCGCAGTCCGGTGTCGATGGTGCCTTGAAGGCTGCGGATCGCTTGCAAAAAACACCCGTGCCGGAATTAGTCGCGTGGTTGCAACGGTGGTTGTATGACGTGCTTTCCGTCAAACTTTCCGGCACAATCCGTTACTACCCGCGCTATAAAAAAGAGCTGGGCGCGCTGGCGCAACGTGTCGATACCGGCGCATTGTTGCAGGAGATCAAGGCAGTCAACGACAGGCGCGCAATTGCCGAGCATCCCTTGGCACCCAAGCTCTTTATCGAAGACATGTTGCTGGAATATTCGACGATTTTTTCCTGAAAGGTGAGTAATGGCAGATAACCCGCTTGCAACAGGAAGCCCCGTCGTCGGCAGACCGTCGGTCTTGTCCTTGCCGATCAAGGAAAAATCCGCGCTGTACGCCGCTTATATTCCTTTTCTGGCGAATGGCGGCATCTTCGTTCCATCGACCAAGTCGTACAAAATCGGCGACGAAATCTATCTGATTCTGACCTTGATGGACGATCCGACCAAATATCCGATTGCCGGCAAGATCGCCTGGATTACGCCTGCTGGCGCGAATAACAACAAGGCGCAAGGCATAGGCGTACAGTTTTCCGCTGACGAGAGCGGTCAGCGCATCAAGCAACGTATAGAAGAGTTGCTAGGTGCCGCACTTGGGTCTTCGCGCGCTACACACACGCTGTAAGCAGAAGGAGTGCTGATCGGCACTCCTCATTCATCTGCAATGAAGGCCGCCTTGCCGACGAGGCGAGCCTGATTCTCCACGGTAAGCCTTATTCGCGCCGACCATCGCAGTAAAACGGCTAGGCGCGTACAATTCTGCCTACTATGTATATCGATTCCCACTGTCACATCAATTTCCCCGAACTGGCTGCGCGCATGCCAGAGATTCTTGGCAAGATGGCCGAGAATAAAGTCAGCCACGCCTTATGCGTTTCGGTCGATCTTCCTGATTTCCCCAGCGTCCTGGAGCTGGCAGAGCGCTACCCAAACATTTACGCATCGGTTGGTGTCCATCCGGATTATGAAGATACGCCGGAGCCATCGGTCGATGATTTGATCCGTTTATCCGATCATCCGAAAATCGTCGCGATAGGCGAAACTGGTCTGGATTATTACCGTCTGGAAGGCGATCTGGAATGGCAGCGCGAGCGTTTTCGCCGCCATATCCGCGCTTCGCGTGCGACCGGTAAGCCACTGATCATTCATACTCGCGCCGCATCCGAAGATACGATACGCATCATGCGTGAAGAAGGCGCTGGTACAGATGCAGGTGGTGCGGCTGGCGTTATGCACTGCTTTACCGAGTCGCTGGAAGTGGCGAAGGCTGCGATGGAAATGGGTTTTTATATCTCCTTCTCCGGCATCGTGACTTTCAAAAGCGCCAAGGATTTGCAGGCGGTTGCACGTGAAGTGCCGCTGGAACAAATGCTGATCGAAACAGATTCGCCTTATCTGGCTCCGGTGCCGCATCGCGGCAAGGTGAACGAGCCGGGTTTTGTGTGTCATGTGGCTGAATATCTGGCGACGTTGAAAGGCGTTCCGGTGGAACAGATTGCGCAGCAGACGACGGATAACTTCTTCAATTTATTCAAGATCGCAAGGTGAAACCATGCTGAACGCAAAACTGAATCACAGTTTGATGTCGCCCATGCGTCGCCTGACTTGTGGCATGTTCATCATTGCTTCTGTGATGACACTATCGCCGCAGCTGGCGCATGCTGGCGCGTACGATGATTATTTTCGTGCGGTGAAGATTGATAATCCTTCAGAAATTTCTTCCTTGTTAAAGCGCGGCTTTGACCCGAATACGATAGAAGAAGAGCGCGGCGATACCGGTTTGATTCTGGCCATGCGTGAAAATTCGATGAAGGTCTTTCCCTTGCTATTGAATGCAAATGGTATCGATCTGGATGCGCAATCGAGGGATGGTGATACTGCATTGATGATCGCGGCCTTCAAGGCAAACAAGCCTGCTGTGGAAGCATTGCTGGCGAAAGGTGCTGCGGTCAACAAGGATGGCTGGGCGCCATTGCATTACGCGGCTGCCGGTGGTGATAGCGAGATTGTGCAACTGTTGATCAAAAAATCGGCTGCCTTGGATGCCTTATCGCCGAACAAGACTACACCGATGATGATGGCTGCGCGTGGTGGCTATATTTTCATTGTGAAAGCCTTGCTCGATGCCGGAGCAGATGCCACGCTGAAGAACGAAGCAGGCATGACAGCGATTGATTTTGCCAAGCAGAATGGTAGCACGGATATTGTGGAAGGTTTGACCTATCGTTTGAAGAAGGCAGGCAAGCTGTAACTGAGTAAGTTGAACCCATAAAAAAAGCGTCGTTTCAGTTCAATCTGAAACGACGCTTTTTAATGCCATGAGCCGAAATTCTTTAGCTCAAATCAATCCGTCAAACAAAATCACATCGACCAGATCGCCGGCTTTGACTTCAGAGCGCTCATGTTCCAGTACGACCATGCAGTTTGCCTCTGACATCGAACGCAACACGCCTGAGCCTTGCGAACCAGTGGTGCGCACTTCTTGTACGCCATCGCTATTGCGGCTCAAAATCCCGCGCTGATATTCGGTACGACCAGGGCGTTTGCGGATTGCTGCCTTCGATACGACGCGTAGTAAAGGCGGCGGTTCTACTGCCGAGGCACCCATCATGTGCAGCAATGCTTGGCGTGCGAGGAAGTAAAAGGTCACCATCACTGCAACCGGATTACCAGGCAAGCCGAACAGATAAGCTTCTTTGCCATGCGACGAAATTTTTCCGAAAGCCATAGGGCGACCTGGGCGCATGCCTATTTTCCAGAACGTGACATCGCCTAATTCAGCCATCATTTGTTTGGTGTAATCGGCTGCACCGACGGAAACGCCGCCGGAAGTGATGATGGCATCAGCGTTTTCGCAAGCGGTGCGGAACGCAGCTTCCAGCGCAGCCGGATCATCCTTGATTACGCCCATGTCGACAATGTCGCAACCCAGACGCGTCAGCATGCCGTACAGCGTGTAGCGATTGCTATCGTAGACGCAGCCTTCATCCAAGGTTTCACCGATGGAACGCAACTCATCGCCGGTCGAGAAAAATGCAACGCGCAAGCGACGTTGCACTGGCACTTCGCCTATGCCGAGCGAAGCGAGCAAGCCGAGGTCGGCAGGGCGGAGGATTTTTCCTTTTTGCAGCGCGGGTGTGCCGACTGCCAAGTCTTCGCCTTTGAGGCGGCGATTGTCACCGGTGCGTACGGTGCCGGCGGGTACGGTTACGCCGGTTTCGCTTTCGTCTCGCGTGAATTCTTGCGGAATGACGGTATCGCACTCAACCGGCATGACGGCACCGGTCATGATGCGTATGCATTCGCCGCTGTTGACTTGGCCTTCATAGGCGCGACCAGCATAGGCGGTGCCGACTATCTTCAGGTTCAGGTCTTTATCTTTATTTAAATCGCTGCCACGCAAGGCGTAGCCATCCATCGCCGAATTGTCGTGCGAAGGGACATTGATAGGTGACACGATGTCAGCTGCCAGTACGCGATCCAGTGCACTGCGGATTGCGACTTTTTCCACTGCATTGATAGGCTGGATGAATTGACGAATGATTGTTTGCGCATCCGGTACTGGCAACGCATCAGGGTCGTAATCCGACAGACAGCTGATTACATTGGAGAGCGTTGCTGGCGGAGGATTGCTGTCGGCAGGATTATCGTTGGACATGGGCTCATCTAAATCGGAAAGTGCGGCATCGCGCAGGATGTGTGAATAGCGCAGATTCATTATGCAGTGGTCTCGTATTTACGCAGATCGTCCAGCGTATTGATGTTGCGGAAGGCATCTTCATCGTCGAAGTGAACTTCGGCTACCGTGAGCGATGAATACCATTTATCGAATTTGCGACCACCTTCTTGCAGGTACAGCGTCAGATGTGGCAACAAGGATGCCTTCACCAGACAAAATACCGGATGCGCTTGTCGTGTTTCGCCTTCACCTGTGATGGCAACGGCCAGATCGGCGTTCTTTTCTTCCAATCCGGCGGCAAGACGTGCCACCAGATCCTTGGGCAGGAAAGGTGAATCACAAGGTGAGGTAACCAGATAATCTGTTTCGCAATGGATCAAGCCTGTTTGCAAACCTGCTAGCGGGCCGGCAAATCCTTGCATTTCATCCTGCCAGACCGGTACGCCAAAACCTTCATACGGCGCGATATTCTGATTGGCGTTGATCATGATGTAGCCGACTTGCGGCGACAGACGCATCAACACGTGCAAAGCCATGGGCGCATCACGGAAGAGTTGCAGGCCCTTATCAACAGTGCCCATACGGGTGCCACGTCCGCCTGCGAGTATGAGGCCGGTAATCTGACTGGTATCCATATTGTTAGGTTTTTCCGATATCAGTTAAATGGAGTGCTTGATCAGCCACCGATGTAAGACATCTCGACTTTGCGTTCTACCTGCAGGCTATTTGTCTTCGCGGTACGCAATTCAGAATAGCGATCGTCGCGTGCGCGCCAGATGTGGGCAATTGCGGTTGAAATTTCTTCATCGGTATTGCCGCCACGCATTAATGCACGCAAGTCATGACCGCCGGTCGCGAACAGGCAAGTGTACAACTTGCCTTCGGTCGATAGGCGGGCACGACTGCAGTCGCTGCAGAATGCTTGCGTCACGCTGGAGATCACACCGATCTCACCGCCGCCATCGACATAGCGCCAACGATCGGCCGTTTCGCCGGTGTAGTTCGGTGCGATGGGTTGCAATGGCATGTCTGCCTCGATGCGACGTACGACTTCGGACGAAGGAATGACTTCATCCATCTTCCAGCCGTTCGATGCACCAACGTCCATGTATTCGATGAAGCGCAGTATGTATGGCGTACCTTTGAAATGGCGTGCCATGGGCACGATTTCCTGATCGTTCATGCCACCCTTGACGACCATATTGATCTTGATCGGGCCGAGGCCAACGCGATGTGCTTCTTCTATACCTTCCAGTACATCGGATACGGCGAAGTCGACGTCATTCATCTTTTTAAAGGTCTTGTCGTCCAAGGCATCCAGCGAAACGGTAACGCGTTTCAAGCCGGCATCCTTCAAAGCCTGCGCCTTGCGCGCGAGCAGCGCGCCATTGGTGGTCAAGGTCAGATCGAGTTCGCGGCCATCAGGTGTGCGCAGAGCACTCAACATGGCAATCAGTTTTTCCACATTCTTGCGCAGCAGTGGCTCACCACCGGTCAGGCGGATTTTTTCCACGCCATGCGCGACGAACAATGAAGTAATGCGGGTGATTTCTTCAAACGACAGCAGGGAACTTTGCGGCAGAAATGCGTAGTCTTTGTCGAATACTTCTTTCGGCATGCAATAAACGCAACGAAAATTGCAACGATCCGTGATCGAAATACGCAAGTCTTGCAAAGGACGCGCGCGCGTATCCGCCAGCAAGCCGGTAGGTGCTTCAAGGCGTGCAGGAATGACCGGTATCCTGTTCAGATAGCGTAGGTCAGCGAGCGGAATGATTTTTTCAGTCATGGCAAAAATGGTCTAAGTACGCCATTGTAAGTCGTTCACGCATGGCGTGTCGAATTGGTACTGGCTGTTTGCCGGGGTTTCTACCTATGTAGATGGTGTTGAAATCCCATTTTCGCAAGTGGAAAGATGGAAAATATGGCAATGCTTGTCAGCAAGTCATCAGCATGTCGCATGCAATTAGTTTAGACTTGCGCTATCAAATTCGGGAGAACCAATGAGTATTACGATTGAAGCAGTCAAAGAAGCATTGACCGGGGTAATCGACCCAAACACGGGCAAAGATCTGGTCAGCAGCCGTTCTGCAAAAAACATTCAAATCAATGGCAATAACGTCATATTCGATGTGGAGCTTGGTTATCCGGCTAAAAGCCAGATTGATGGCATCCGCAAGGCATCGATTGCTGCGGTACGTACTATTGAAGGTATGGGCAGCGTCACCGCCAATGTCTATTCCAAAATCGTCGCGCACTCGGCACAACGTGGCGTGAAGCTGTTGGCTAATGTCAAAAATATCATTGCGGTCGCGTCCGGCAAGGGCGGCGTCGGCAAATCCACTACTTCAGTCAATCTGGCGCTGGCGCTGGCGGCTGAAGGCGCGCAAGTCGGCATCCTCGATGCAGATATCTATGGCCCGTCACAACCCATGATGATGGGTATTTCCGGTCGTCCGGAAACCATGGACGGTAAAACCATGGAGCCGATGGAGAACTACGGTTTGCAGGTTTCCAGTATTGGTTTCATGATCGATCCGGATGAGCCTATGGTGTGGCGCGGTCCTATCGTTACGCAAGCCTTGACGCAGTTGCTGGAACAAACCAACTGGCGCGATCTGGATTATTTGATCGTCGATATGCCACCAGGTACCGGCGATATTCAATTGACGATGTCGCAAAAAGTGCCAGTCACCGGTGCAGTCATTGTGACGACACCACAAGATATCGCTTTGCTGGATGCACGCAAAGGTTTGAAAATGTTTGAGAAAGTCGGCATTCCGATTCTCGGCATTGTAGAAAACATGAGTACGCATATTTGCTCCAACTGCGGTCATGCTGAGGCAATCTTCGGCGAAGGTGGCGGCGAGAAAATGTGTGGCGAATACGGTGTGGATTTCCTCGGTGCATTGCCACTGACGATGTCGATCCGTCAGCAGGCAGATTCCGGTAAGCCTACAGTGGTTGCTGATCCTGATGGTCCTATCTCGGTGATCTACAAACAGATCGCTCGCAAGATCGCAATCAAGGTTGCAGAAAAGGCGAAGGATATGTCGTCCAAGTTCCCAACGATCGTGGTCAAGAACGATTAAATTTTTCATTTTCCTTGCTTGATGCTCATCAAGTTTCAAGGTATGGTTGTTTCGAAGTAAGTTTCTCTATGCGTGAGCATCAAGGTGCTCACGCAGTTTACTCATCGTTAAATTCCGTGATTGAAGTCCCGATCCGGTTTGCAATTTCGGCGCAGAATAAGTACTGCGTCCCAATCGTCACAACGACAGGCAGAATATGCCGCAATGAGGAAACATGGAGACAGAAGCAATCCGCGTTGGCGTCATCATGCAACGCACACCACTTTCCAATCGGTGGCAACCGTTTCAATGGCTCCCCATTGAAGTTGTCGGAGATGTCGGCTCGTCACATGACGCGCCGCATTGTCTGCGCAATGATCCTGCAGATATGAGCTGGTTATTTGGCGGTATCGAAGTCAAATTATTCAGTACTGAAGCAGAAGGATATTTCCTTAATATCAGTGCGCCTGCGCCTTGCTGGTTCATCATGTGGCGTATTGAAGAGGTTGATGGGGTTGAATTGGCCGTTCCAAAATCAGTCACCTTGTCATACAACGAGGCAGCGCGTTTGATGGATGGTGGTGAACGGGTCGATACCTTGCCAGCCTCTGTCGATATCATCGAACGTCTGACTGAGTTTACGAACAACTACTATCATCCCGAGCCCAAACGCAAACACAAAAAACCATCATTTGAAGGCGGTGAAGGCGTCGATAAAATGGCGCGCGCCGAAGGTGATACACATGGCGGCTGAAGATTTTTTTGCGCGTTGGGCCAAGAAAAAGTCCGACACATCTGCTGATGCAGAAATTGCGCCTGAAAAAAATGCAGGCGAGGTCTTGCCTGCATCTGATGCTGCGCATGAACCGATTGCTGCAGAGACTGCGGCCAAGCCACTACCTACGCAAGAAGATGTTGAACACCTGACACACGATTCGGATTATTCGGCATTCATGGGGCAAGGTGTGGATGAGTCGGTAAGGCGTTCAGCCATGAAGAAATTATTCACGAATCCACACTTCAATGTGATGGATGGACTGGATGTCTATATTGAGGATTACAGCAAGTTTGAACCAATGACGCCAGCTTTCATTGCTTCTCTCAGTCATGCCAAAGCATTGCTGGATCCACTATCGCAACTGCAATCGCCGTTCATGAATTTACTGGAAGTACCCAAGAAAGAAGAGCCGGTTGTCATCACTGCTGAACAGCCTGTACTGGATACTTCACAAGAGGATGAAGTACAAGCAGCTGCATCGGAAGAAGTATCTTCAGATGGCGATACAGAGCAAGACGATACTAAAAAACAAGAAAAAATCAGTACACCAAAGGAGCTCAACGCATCATCTCGCGTTGAAGATATTTAAAGCAGTTTGTCCTAGCCAGCCATAGAAGCCAGCCAATGACCACAGAATTCAAAGTATGTAATTGCAATCGCACCATGCCTCTTGATACACATGCAGGCGCGCAAATCGGTACTGCGCTCGGCACCGGAGCACTTCCTGTTCATACTGAGTTATGCCGGCGTGAAGTCCCTTCGTATTTAACATCGCTTGATGGTGTGGACGATATCGTCGTTGCCTGTACGCAGGAACGCAGCCTGTTTGCAGAAATTGCACAGCAAAAAGGTTCGGTTGCACCGCTGCGTTTCGTCAATATCCGCGAGACCGGCGGTTGGGGCGCTCAAGCGAAAAATGCTGTGCCGAAAATGGCAGCATTGCTGGCAGCAGCAGCCTTGCCCGATCCTGATCCCGTTCCTACCGTCGATTATCAATCAGCCGGACACGCCTTGATCATTGGACCGGCAGATCGCGCACTGACCTGGGCCCAGCGTTTGGGGTCGCAACTTGATGTCAGCGTTTTGTTGACTGGCGGCGCGGCTGGTGAAATGTTGCAGGACAGAGCGTTTCCAACTTTCTCCGGGAATCAAATAATGATCACGGGTTGGTTGGGCAAATTCAAGGTGCAGTGGCAACAGGCAAATCCCATCGATCTGGAAGCCTGTACACGCTGCAACGCCTGTATTGATGTGTGCCCGGAAAATGCAATTGATCTGACTTATCAGATCGATCTGAGTAAATGCAAATCGCATCGCGATTGCGTGAAAGCGTGCGGCACCATAGGTGCTATTGATTTCATGCGCACTGTGACACAACGCAGCAGCGACTTCGATTTGATTTTCGATTTGTCTGATGTTCCTTTACTGAGCTTGCACCAACCGCCGCAAGGCTACTTTGCACCTGGTGCGATTGCGGAGCGGCAGATGGATGACGCTCTGAAGTTGACACAAATGGTGGGCGAGTTCAGCAAGCCAAAATTCTTTCTCTATAAAGAGAAGCTATGCGCACACGGCCGCAACGGTAAAGTCGGCTGCACTTCGTGCATAGACGTATGTTCGGCTGAAGCTGTTAGCCATAACGGCGATCAGATCAAGGTCAATCCAAATCTGTGCGTAGGCTGCGGTGCTTGCACAACGGTTTGTCCATCTGGTGCGCTGGCTTACGCTTATCCGCGTGCAACAGATACCGGCACACGTCTGAAAACGATGTTGTCCACATATGCGAAAGCTGGCGGCACGCAGCCAGCCTTGCTGCTCCATAACCAGGAGCAGGGCGCTGCACTTATTAATCAATTGGGCCGTTTGAGCAAAGCTGCAGGCAAGCTCAAAGGCGTTCCTGCTGCCGTGATACCTGTTGAGTTGCATCACAGTGCATCGACCGGCATCGATCTTTGGCTCACGGCCATTGCATACGGTGCCACGCATATTGCCATTCTGGTGACCAAGCAGGATGCGCCGGAGTATGTGAGCGCATTGAATCAGCAGATTGATATTGCCCAGACTATTCTGAGTGGCCTCGGTTATACCGGTGTGCATATTTCGCTAATACAGGCGCAGACGCCGGAGCAACTGGATGTCGGGCTATCGACCATTCAGGCCGCGCAAGTTCCAACACAGCGTGCGCTATTTAATGTGGCAGTCGATAAACGCAGTACGCTGGAATTGGCGATTGATCATTTGAAAACGCATGCGCCGCTGAAAGTAGATGAGATCGCTCTACCTGCCGGTGCGCTATACGGCATGGTGTTGGTGAACAAGGATACGTGCACCTTGTGCATGTCGTGCGTGGGTGCGTGTCCGGAGTCGGCGCTGACGGATAACGCGAACATGCCGCAGCTACGTTTCATAGAAAAGAATTGCGTGCAATGCGGCCTGTGCGAAAAAACCTGTCCTGAAAATGCGATTGCATTGACGCCGCGTCTGTTGCTGACCGATGCAGCGAAGCAGCCGATAGTGGTGAATGAAGCTGAGCCGTTTCATTGTATTAGCTGCCAAAAACCGTTCGGCACTGCGCAGATGATAGAAACCATGGTGGGTAAATTGTCTCTGCATGGAGCATTTGCCGGGAATATCAATAGGCTCAAGATGTGCCCGGATTGCCGCGTGGTCGACATGATGGCGAATAAACAGGAAGCAGTAGCGACCGATTTAAAACGGAATTGATTCATATCGTTCCGCCGCGCTGTCTTCAGTCAAATAAAAATGCTCACAGGATCACGATGACCACTGCTCAATCAATCAAGTTTGAATCCCCGGATCAAGGCGAAGAAACGGCGCGTGCCGACGTGTACGGCTTGCTTGCCACTTTGCTTTATGCGCCGCCACCGCAAGACTTGCTCGATACGATCGCTGCGGCACCGGCGCAAGGTGACAGTGCACTGGAACATGCGTGGGCGGATGTGGTCGCCGCCTGCAAAACCGTTAAGCAGGAGGAAGCACGCGAAGAATACGAGCAACTTTTTGTGGGCGTCGGCAAGCCCGAAGTGATGTTGTATAGCTCGTATTATTTGTCCGGCTTTTTAATGGAAAAGCCATTGGCAGAATTGCGAACAGACTTGGCGCAACTGGGCTTGCAACGTTCAGACAATGTGGTTGAGAGTGAGGATCATCTGGCGACCTTGTGTGAAGTGATGCGTTATCTGATTGCTTCCGATGATGTAGTGCATGCCAATCTGAGCGTACAAAAGAAGTTCTTCAACGATCACATGCAAGCGTGGGTGCTTGATTGTTGCGCTGCAATAGAGGCAAGTCCGAACGCAAAATTTTATAAGCCGGTGGCGCGTTTGGCGCGGCAGTTCTTCGAGGTGGAGATACAAGCGTTCGACATGACTTAAATAATGCTGCATCGGCAATTTACGAGATTGAAAACAGATTTTGATGCGCCTCTTCATTTGCACTATAAAGGTGCGTTTGTGAAATTTTAGTTATGAAAGAGGATGCAAGTTGCTAAAAGGTATGCTAACTTACGTCGAAAGATAATATAAGATTTAAAAAGCATATTACGTCCTGACCCACATTACAGGAGACGATCATGTCTGAGAAATCAAAAAGTCCTCGCCGCAATTTCATTGCTGGTCTAGGCGTGGTTGCCGTAGGTGGTGTTGCTGCCAAACTGGCTCCCGAATCCCTTACTTCTGCAATTTCCAATGTCCTTTCCGCGCAAGATCCAGACGGTGATAGCTATCGTCTGACTGAGCACGTCAAAAAATACTACCGCACGACCACAATCTAAATACGAGGTGACAACATGCTGTTAACTCGCAAAAGCAACGCTGTTGAGCGTTCGCCTGCCCGTTTCTCATCCAGCCTTGCCGACAGTTTGTCGCGCGCTTTGCCCACGATGGACAGACGTGGATTCCTGAAGCGTTCGGGTATCGGTATTGGCGCAGGGATCGCCGCCGCACAGCTCGGCTTGATCCAAAAAGCCAAGGCTGCCGAAGGCGGCGCAGCTGCTGGTGGCAGCAAGATTGAGGTGAAGCGTACAGTGTGTTCGCACTGCTCAGTCGGTTGCGCCTCGGATGCGATTGTAGAAAACGGCGTGTGGGTTCGTCAGGAGCCGGTGTTTGATTCACCGATCAATCTGGGTGCACATTGTGCCAAAGGTGCAGCCTTGCGCGAGCACGGTCACGGCGAATACCGCTTGAAGTATCCGATGAAACTGGTCAACGGCAAGTACCAGCGCATCAGCTGGGATCAGGCGCTGAATGAGATTTCCGCCAAGATGCTGGATATCAGAAAAGTCAGCGGCCCTGATTCAGTCTTCTTCGTCGGTTCATCCAAACATAACAACGAACAAGCTGCGCTGCTGCGCAAGTTCGTGTCTTTCTTCGGTACCAATAACACTGATCACCAGGCACGTATCTGCCACTCGACCACTGTCGCGGGCGTTGCAAACACCTGGGGTTACGGTGCGATGACCAACAGCTATAACGATATGCAGAATTCCAAGGCGGCGTTATACATTGGGTCAAACGCTGCTGAAGCACATCCGGTATCGATGCTGCACATGCTGCATGCCAAAGAAACCGGCACCAAGATGATCGTGGTTGATCCTCGCTATACACGCACTGCTGCCAAAGCTGACCAATACATCCGCATACGCTCCGGTTCTGATATTCCGTTCCTGTGGGGCGTGCTGTATCACATCTTCAAAAACGGCTGGGAAGACAAGCAGTACATCAATGACCGTGTCTATGGCATGGAAAAGGTCAGGGCAGAAGTCATGAAGTGGACGCCAGAAAAGGTCGAAGAGGCCTGCGGCGTACCTGAAGCGGAAATTTATAAAGCCGCTGAAACCATGGCCATGAATCGTCCGTCGACTATCGTCTGGTGCATGGGGCAGACCCAACACAGCATCGGTAATGCGATGGTGCGTGCATCCTGTATTTTGCAACTTGCCTTGGGCAACGTCGGCAAATCGGGTGGCGGCACTAACATTTTCCGCGGTCACGATAACGTGCAAGGCGCCACTGACGTTGGTCCTAATCCGGATTCTCTGCCGGGTTACTACGGTTTGGCGACCGGCTCATGGAAGCACTGGTGTGCTGTCTGGGGCGTCGATTACGAATGGGTCAAGAAGCAATACGTCTCGCAGGAGATGATGGAAAAATCCGGCACCACAGTTTCGCGCTGGGTGGATGCGGTTCTCGAGAAAAGCGAGAACATCGATCAAGATAATACGGTCAAGGCCATGCTGTTCTGGGGGCATGCACCGAACTCGCAGACGCGTGGCCTTGATATGAAGAAGGCATTCGACAAACTCGATCTATTGGTCGTTGTTGATCCTTATCCATCAGCAACAGCCGCCATGGCTGCGATGAAAGTCGATGGTCAGGAACTGAATCCGAATCGCGCAGTGTATTTGCTGCCGGCAGCAACGCAGTTTGAAACCTCAGGTTCAGTCACTGCATCGAACCGCTCACTTCAATGGCGTGAAAAAGTCATTGAGCCATTGTTCGAATCGCGCACTGATCACATGATCATGTATCAACTGGCGCAAAAACTTGGTTTTGGCAAAGAGCTGGTTGCCAAGATCAAACTGGTCCCTGGCAAGGGCGGCATGATGGAGCCGGAGCCAGAATCAATGCTGGAAGAAATCAACCGCGGCACATGGACCATCGGTTATACCGGCCAATCGCCTATGCGTTTGAAAGCGCACATGCGCAACATGAATCTGTTCGATGTGAAAACCTTGCGCTGCAAAGGCGGCAAGGATGCAGAAACCGGTTACGACATGACGGGCGATTATTTCGGTTTGCCGTGGCCTTGCTACGGTACGCCGGAATTGAAGCACCCAGGCACGCCGAATCTGTATGACACTTCCAAAACCATGATGGATGGTGGCGGTAACTTCCGCGCCAACTTTGGTGTGGAGCGAGAAGGTGTCAGCCTGTTGGCGGAAGATGGTTCGCATACCTTGGGCGCAGATATCACGACAGGTTATCCAGAGTTCGATCACATTCTGTTGAAAAAACTCGGCTGGTGGGACGATCTGACCGAGGCAGAGAAAAAGGCAGCGGAAGGCAAGAACTGGAAGACAGATCTTTCTGGCGGTATTCAGCGCGTCACGATGAAGGTGCATGGCGTGCATCCATGGGGTAATGCGAAGGCACGCGCCGTCGTATGGAACTTCCCGGATGCTGTACCTCTGCATCGCGAACCGATCTATGGCACACGGCCTGACCTGGTTGCCAAGTATCCAACGCATGACGATAAAAAGAACTTCTGGCGCATGCCGACTTTGTACAAGTCGCTGCAAGACAAGAATATCGAAGCCAAGCTCTATGAAAAATTCCCGATCATTCTTACCTCGGGACGTTTGGTTGAGTACGAGGGCGGCGGCGAAGAGACGCGTTCCAATCCTTGGTTGGCCGAGCTGCAGCAAGAGAACTTTGTCGAGATCAATCCGAAAGCGGCGGACGATAGAGGCATACGCAATAACGAGTATGTGATCGTCTCCACGCCGACTGGTGCACGCATCAAGGTCAAGGCCTTGGTAACGGTACGTGTGGCGGAAGACACGGCTTTCATTCCATTCCATTTCTCCGGCTGGTGGCAGGGCAAGGACATGATCGATTCCTATCCGGAAGGTGCACATCCGATCGTACGTGGTGAGGCAGTCAACACTGCGACGACGTATGGCTACGACTCGGTGACGATGATGCAGGAAACCAAAACCACCATTTGCAATATTGAAAAAGCACCGGCATAGCGTTGTATCTGACGAAAACGGATAAGTTCATACGTAACGGATACAAGCGCTAAGGAGAGATCAAAATGGCACGAATGAAATTCATCTGCGATGCAGAACGTTGTATTGAATGTAATGGCTGCGTGACTGCGTGCAAGAACGAGAACGAAGTGCCGTGGGGCGTCAATCGCCGCCGCGTGGTCACGATCAATGACGGTGTGATCGGGCAAGAGAAATCGATTTCGGTTGCATGTATGCATTGCTCCGATGCGCCATGCATGGCGGTTTGCCCGGTCGATTGCTTCTATCGCACAGAAGAAGGTGTGGTCTTGCATGACAAGGATATTTGCATCGGTTGCGGTTACTGCTCCTATGCCTGTCCATTCGGTGCGCCGCAATTCCCATCCAACGGCGCATTCGGTCTGCGCGGGAAAATGGATAAATGTACTTTCTGCGCCGGTGGCCCGGAAGCAAATGGCTCCAAGGCAGAGTTTGAAAAGTACGGGCGTAATCGTTTGGCCGAAGGCAAGTTGCCGGCATGTGCAGAAATGTGCTCGACCAAAGCCTTGCTCGGCGGCGATGGTGATGTGATTGCAGACATTTTCCGCGCACGTGTCATGCGACGTGGAAAAGGAAGTGAGGTCTGGGGTTGGGGCACTGCCTACGGCAAGTCGCATAATCCGGACGCAAAAGCACCGACTGGAGGTAAATCATGATGCGCGCACTGTTTATCTCATTAATGGCATTGGCCTTGTTCGGTTGCGCCGAGAAAAGCCAATCGCAAGCGGATGCGCGTGTATCTGGCGACACGCCGCCGTGGGATGGCGCGAAGGGTGATCCATTTGTCGTCAAGGGCTGGACGCCTGGTAATAAAACCGAGTGGGAAACGCAAATGCGAACCCGTGCTCAATCGCAGAACGAGTACGTGAAAATCAATTGATGCATCCGCGAGGGGAATTATCATGAATACATGGTTCGCCAAACTCGCCGTCGGCTTATCGCTCATTGCAGCGACAGCCGGGGTTGCATTGGCACAGACGAATGAGCCAGCCGCGGCAAGCAAGGCAGCGGCATCACCGCCTGCGACACAAAGCATGTCGAATATCGAGTCAGACGATATTCTTTACATGAAACAGAATCAGGCTGAGCGTACGCAAGTTCAACCCGGCAATCTGGCTCCGGTGTATCGCAAGATCAAAGAAGGCGGCGAAAATTATTCCAGCTTGCCTGCATTGGAAGCGGGCGTTCTGATCCAGCCACAAATGAAATTCCCCGGTCAGGCACGCGCCACGACAGCGGGTGAGGCATGGCGTCTATATCGCAATGGTCCTTTAACAACGTACGGTGGTTGGCTCATCATCGTCGCAGTGCTAGGGATCGTGGCTTTTTATTTCTCGATCGGTACGATCAAGCTGAAAGAAAAGCGCACAGGCCGTTTGATCGAACGCTTTACATCGATTGAGCGCCTGACGCACTGGACTGTAGCGATCAGTTTTCTGACGCTGGCATTGACAGGCTTGGTCATGCTGTTCGGGAAATATGTGGTGCTGCCGGTATTTGGGCATAACGTATTCGGCTGGCTCGCCTACATCTGCAAGAACGTACACAATTTCATAGGACCGGTTTTCACTGTGTCGCTGATTTTGATGTTCGCCATCTTCGTTAAAGATAATTTCCCAGCCAAAGCAGATTGGAAATGGCTGATCAAGCTCGGTGGTGCGAGAGGGCATGCCAGCGCAGGTCGTTTTAACGCTGGTGAAAAACTGTGGTTCTGGGGTGGTGTGGTTTTCCTAGGCTTGATCGTGAGCGCATCCGGCTTTGTGCTGGATATGTTGGTGCCGGGCATACTCTACACGCGCGGCAATATGCAGATCGCAAACGTGATCCACTTGGTTGCTGCCGTGCTGATCTTCAGTGCATCGCTGGCGCATATCTATATCGGTACCTTGGGTATGGAAGGTGCGTATGAAGCTATGGCCACCGGCTATGTTGATGATGCCTGGGCCAAGGAGCATCACGACCTCTGGTATGACGATATTGAAAAAGGCAAAGTGCCAAGAGTGCGTACGCAAGAAGGCGCAGAAAAAACCGGCACACCGATCAAGGCTGTCTAAGGAGATATGCAGATGAAAAAGATACTGATGGCATTGCTCGGCATCATGGTCATGGGTGCCGCTTCAGCCAAATTGCCACCCCTGAGCGATGAGGCCAAAGCGAAGGCTGCCGAAGCCAAAGCCAAGACTGCCTGGAGCGACAAGGTCGCTGCGTATCAGTTGTGCGAATCACAAGATCGTGTGGCTGCAGCTTATCTAAAAAGAACGGGCAAACCGAAGCCGACTATTGCCGTTCCGCCATGTACTAATCCTGGACCGTATGTCGCCTTGGTGGTGGCAACGACGACAGTGGGCGTAGCCGATGCGAAACCGGTACCTGCTGCCGGTGCAAAAAAGTAATCCTCACATTTCCTGCCAAATCAGCACCTCAAACTAGGCAAGCGTTATCAGGTCTATGAACCTGGTAACGCGCATGCCGCTATAATCTCGCGTGTACTATCGAAATATTGAATATCGCTAAGGCATTATTCGATGTTTTGTGCGCTACCACGCATCATGCCCAGCATGATTCTGATAACTGAGTCCGATAATGAACAGTGGCATTTGCCAGCCCTGTTCAAAATGAATTGTCCGTTGCCCATGTCGTATCGCCCTGAATTTACCAGCACGCCAGTCAAACTGACGTATGACGTTAATGCCGTCGATGAAACCGCACAGACTTCGGCTGTAGCGATTCCGGCTGAGCGTCCGCTGACGGTGTATGTCGATGGACGTGAACTGATTACCTTGATGACCCTGGGTGCCGCACCGGAAATGTTGACGCTCGGTTATCTACGCAACCAACGTTTGGTGGAGTCGATTGAAGAAATCGTCTCCGTGCATGTGGATTGGGATCAGCATGCAGTGTCTGTCACGACACGTGATGGCATTGCCAATATCGAGGAACGCACAGCAAAACGGGTAGTCACCACTGGTTGTGGGCAAGGCACGATGTTCGGCGGTTTGATGGATGAGGTCGATACCATCGTCTTGCCGACCGATGCTAGATTGAAACAATCGACACTTTATAAAATCGTCAACACGATACGTACACAGGACTCGGTCTATGCCAAGGCGGGATCAGTGCATGGTTGTGGACTGTTCTCGTCGGAAGGCGATTTGCAATATTTCATCGAAGACGTGGGTCGTCACAATGCAGTCGATTCCATTGCCGGCATCATGTGGCTGGAAAATATCAGCGGTGCCGACAAAGTGTTTTACACCACGGGCCGTCTGACTTCCGAGATGGTGATCAAAGGTGCGCAGATGGGCATGCCGTTCCTGATTTCACGCTCTGGTACCACGCAGATGGGCCATCTTGTAGCGGAAAAGGTCAATATGACCTTGCTGGCGCGTTGTACCGGCAAACACTTTTTGCTCGTGACCGGCAAGGAACGCATGGTTTATGAGCCGGAGTTGCTCGACTCCTCGCTGCGCGTTGCATAAATATCCTCATTAGTCACACGGCGTATTCTTTCGGCGCAGCTTCCTGAGTACGTTAAAATTGCGGCTACAAAAATGAATAGCCGGCGTTTCAGCCGCAATCTACTTCCTCATGTCTTTACTTGACGCTACTCGCGATGCATTCGGTTTGCTCTTTTCGGGCGATGCCGTGCTGTGGCGCATCATCTGGATATCGCTCAAAACATCTATCGTCGGTCTGTTGATCGCGACACCGATTGCGGTGCTGCTTGGTTATCTAATCGCAACGCGTGAATTCATAGGCCGTCGTATCGTGATCTGGATTGCACAAGCAGCCTTGTCACTGCCGACGGTGTTGATCGGCTTATTGCTGTATCTGATGCTCTCGCGACAAGGCCCGCTTGGTTCGCTGCAATGGTTATTCACTCAAACCAGCATTATCTTTGGGCAAGTCCTGATAGTCTTGCCGGTCTTGATCGCCTTTACCTTGTCGGCCGTGCAAGCGGCCGATCCGCGTCTGGCAGAGACGGCGATCGTCCATGGAGCATCTAAATGGCGAGTCATGCTGACGGTGTTGCACGAAGTGCGATTCGGCGTAATGGCTGCAGTGATCAATGGTTTCGGTCGTGTGATTTCGGAAGTCGGTTGCGCGATGATGGTCGGCGGGAATATCGCCGGCGAGACGCGCACGATTACTACAGCGATTGCTCTGGAAACCAGCAAGGGTGAATTTGCACAAGGAATTGCACTGGGCATCGTTCTGATTGCATTTGCCTTGTTGATCAATGCTGCGATGATGTTGTTGCAAGGTGATGCCCGTCCAGCGAGGAATATGTGATGGATGCGCTTTTATCGATACAACGTTTGCAAAAAAATTTCCATCAGCGTCGTTTGCTGGATATCGAGAATCTGTCGATTGCACAATCACAAGCGTATGTGCTGACCGGTTCCAATGGTTCCGGCAAAAGTACCCTGATGCGCATATTGGCTGGATTGGAATCGGCGGATACTGCTGATGTGCGATTCCAGGGAGTGACAGCCAGTCTGTCGCCTTATCCGCGCGTGATGCGCGATGCCATCGTTTATGTACATCAACATCCGGTCATGTTTTCCACCAGCGTTGCTGAAAATATCGGTTACGGTTTGTTCGTGCGCGGCGTGCCGAAAAACATCATTGCCGAAAAAGTGGAAGAAGCCATCGTCTGGGCTGGCATTACGCATTTGCGCAAGAACGTACCTAACTTCTTGTCCGGTGGTGAAAAACAGCGCGTTGCATTGGCCCGCGCCCGCGTTCTGTCACCGAAATTATTGTTGCTGGACGAGCCGACTGCGAATCTGGATGGATCTGCGCGTGAACAGGTGATTGCTCTGATTCCAACACTGGTGAGCGAGGGCAGTAGCGTGATCATGGCTTGTCATGATCGTGATCTGATTGCCTTGCCTGGAGTACAGCGTTTGAAAATACGTGATGGCAAGCTTGAATTACGACAAGCGCATTTGCACGACGAGTAAGATTTTTCTCGACGATATTCGCGTGCTTACGGTAGCCGCAAGGTAAAAAGTGCACCGCCATTTAAAGACGTACTCAACTGCACACTGCCTTGGCGATTTTCATTGCGATGTGCCTTGGCAATCGCTGAACACAATGCCATGCCGAGTCCGGTTGATGGCTTTCCTTCCATAGTCCCCAATCCAGCACCATCGTCCTGTACTGTGAAGACGATCTCTTCATCTATTTTCCTGCATCCAACGACGATGTTGGCGCTGGCGAAGCGTGTGGCATTTTGTAGCGCTGCATCCAGCGCCAACCCAACCAGATGCTCGTCAAAGAAAGCGATGGCTGGCATGTCATCGGCATTGATGGTGATGCTGAGTTCGGACGGTGCTGCTATGCGGTCGCGTAGCAAGCCGTTGAGAAAATCGTCCGGACTGACTGCTTCTATGCGTGTCGTCAAACCTTGTGTGGAAGCTTTGTACAAGGTGAGAAAACCAATCATTTTTTCGCGCAATGCGACGCAGCTTGCGTGTGCTTGCCTGGCTTTGTCTTGGTCGAGATCATCAACCAGCGTCGATAATTCACCTTCCAATGCGCCCAAAGCATTTTTCAAATCATGTACAACGATGGCGGTGAGCTGTTGATCCATGCTTATGCCTCGACGCTGGCTTTAACCAGTGTTTCGCGCAGAAAGCGATACATCTTGGCGACGCGTTCGCTATTCGGCATCAATACATCCAGTTGTGCCAGATAGGCATTCACGCGTTCTACATAGTTGCGATCCAGACCTTTTTGACTCATCCACAGCAGATGCAATTGTGCTGCGGCGAGCAGTACGCCGGTATTGTCCGGTGTCGCGATCAAGGCTTCTTCTAGCTTGGTCAGCGATTCGTCGAATTGGCCGGCACGCATTAATTGCGTTGCCTGATCAACGATCAAGGCACCTTCGCTGATGACTTCATCAACGATTTTTTCAATCAGGGCTTCGTTGCCGGTATCTTGCAGAACGCGACGTGCGTAGGCGACCAGACGTGTGTTTTCATGATCGGCCTTGATGGCTTTGGCCATGATGCGCGCGCCTTCTTCATTGAGACCTATGCTGAAGGCAGCTTTTGCCAGTGCCAATGTATTCGTATCCGGACGTATGCCATCGGCCATTTCTTTGGCTGATTCAAATGCTGCCTTGGCAGAATCGATATCGCCAAGGCGAGCGAATGCCTGTGCAGCGATCGTCGCTTGTCGAGCTGAAAAATGTGCGTCGTCCTGGTGATCTTTAGCCGCGTTGCTTAATACAGTGAGCGCATGGGCTGCTTCACCGATATCAACGTGCACTTGTGCCAGCGACAATGCATCGGATGCTTGTGCCGTGAGCGAGCCGCGTGTGTGTGTCAAGGCTTTGTCGAATGCGGTACGGGCCTGCTCCAGATTGCCGACACGATATGCGGCATCACCCATCAGGCGGCTGCGTCGTGCTGATGGAATCACGTCATACGATTTGTTGAACGCATCTAGAACAGCTTCTTCGTTGCCTTGTGCTTCAGCGATTTGTGCAAGCAGATCGTAGGCGTCGATGAATTTGGCATTGACGTCCAAGACGTCCTGCACGATTTTCTTGGCTTCATCGAGTTTGCCCGCTGCTTGATCACAGCGTGCCAGGCCGAGCTTGGCCCACACCAGATCACTACGCAAACCGAGTGCCTTGAGATAGCTTGTTCGGGCATCGTTGATATTGCCTAATTCGAGTGCAGAGCTGGCCTGGATTTTCAGGATGTCGACTATCCACTTCGGCTCGACTTTTAAAACCTTGTCGCATTCAGCGATAGCGCCAGTCAGGTCTTTCATCTGCAAGCGATCAGTGATTGGCTTCAAGGCATTTTGCCTATCGAGCAAACGTTCGATGCGATCCGCAATCTTGCCACCGGTCAGTGGTTTGACCATGTAGGCATCCGGCTGAAATTCTGCTGCGCTAGCCACGCTGTCGTAACTGCTTTCAGCCGTGATCATGAAGAACATGGCAGTCGGCGATAGCAGTTTTTGCGAACGCAAGAATTCCAGCATCTGCTGGCCGTTGGTTTCTTTATTGAGGTTGTAATCGCAAATGATTACATCGTAGTTGGTAGAGCGGATGTATTTGATCGCATCATTTGGCGTGGCGGCCTGATCGACTTGCTCAATACCTAATTGTCCTAATTGGGTGCGAATGTTTTGTCGCATCGTCGACATGTCGTCTACGACTAGTGCGCGCAATTTGGCAAGACGGCTATTGAGAATAGTGGCCATTATGGTGCGGAAAATAAGGATTCCTCATCATACGGCTATGTTTCTAGAGTTGCTACAAGAGAATGCTTTTCTTGCAAGTATCTGATTGCATTGCGCGATAGCGCGAATGTGCTGACTCGCCTCCCGTGGTGGGAGGCGAGTTGTACGCTTATACCGGCAGTGTTGCGCGGTGTCGGGCAGCCGTAGCGGCAAGAGCAGAATGCGCTACGGTATAGGATGGCATCGAGAAAACAGGTGGGCTTAGTGATCGTGCTACAGGTGGTGCGCTTACTTTGGATGATGCTGCAAGTGGCAACATCATAGGCTTGCTGTGAACCGGCCCACGACGCTTGATGATTTCGACAGACATGCGGCCGTCAGTCGCAGGCTGACACAGCATGCGTAATGGGGCCGGAGATGACTGGCTTTGGTCAGATAAAGGTCGGAACACAAAAGTCAAACCGTCATTGCCAGCTGCTAGCAGTTGCAGGCGACGTAAGTGATCCGGTCTCGCTTCCGGCAACCAGCACAGCAGAGCGCCGAAATCCACGCTTTGCATAGCTTGTTCGACGGCCCAGATTCTATCCATGGGTTTGTCTGCTTTGATCATGATGACATTCGAGAGATCGATGCCCAGATCAGCCAGCGATGCTGCGGAGGGAATATGTGGTGGCGCCAGCAGAATCACGGTTTTTCCAGCTTGCGTGAGCTGTCTCAAGACAGGGGCCAGCAAAAGCAATTCACCGACATCCGGGCGTGGCATCAGTAACTCAATCAAAACGGAGGAAGGCCAGCTGCCATTCGGCAATTCCTGATCCAGTGCGCGGTAGCCGGATGGGATAGCTTTGGCACGACGTGTTTCACTGTGGTCGTTGTACCAGACAGCCTCGGGCAATGAAGCGAAAATGGACTGTGCTGAAGCGGGAAGAGCGGATGCTAGTGCGGCCATAAAACCTCCAAATACTGATTGGGATAAGGCGTCAGCGAGTCGACGCATTACCAATATACTGTATATGCATACAGTATAAAAGGTTTTTTTGAGAATTCAGCTATTTGTAGCCAGATTGAAACTGGCTGGGATTATTTGTCTGTTCCTTCAACAAGTGCCATACGTCTACGCAGACGCTCCGCTTCAATACTATCCCCGGCTTGTTGCGCGCGCATGGCTTGTACACCTAGCCAAGCCAGTAAAGGACGACGCCATCCCTGAGCGGATGCAGTGTCTACCGCCAGCGTCAGTACAGCAGGCGTGGCACGGTTGGTGCGGAACAATACGCCAGCCGCGACCAGCCGGGAAAGTGGATCGTCTATGCTTTGCAAAGCAGCTGCAGCGGCGGTATCCGATGTTGCACCAGCTACTGTGCGATGCTGGGACGGCAGTGATGCGACATCCTGAGGCTGTATGCGTCCAGCCAGATAATCGGCATAAGCCCGTTCCGATGTTGGGGCGTCCTGCCGCAATTTTTCGAAACCGCTACATTCTTCAAGCACCAGACTGGCTACGCGACTGGCGCAACGAGTGAGTTCTACGCGCGCAAGCAGATCGATGCGGCCGGTGCGTGCTACTTCATTGCGGGCAAAAGCGAATTCCTGCTCTTCCGCGCGCGTATTGCCTGTCAGATAGGCGTTGGTAGCCAGATCTGTCGCACTTTTGGCATTCATTTGCCAGTCGGGCGCTGGTGTTCCGGCGCAAGCAGCCAGAAGTCCTGCGAGACTGGTGACTAGCAGCGTATTTAAGAGTCGTGATGTCATGGCAGGGTCAACTCCGTGTCGCGTGCAAATGGCCATTTGCGATTGATTTCGTTGACCAGTTGTTCTACCTTGCGCAAGCTGCGATCAACTTCTGCGCGCAGCGAGCCGAGGTCATTGGTCGCCGATTTGGCGTTGCCACTAATGACTTGTGCGTCGTTTAGTACCGCATCAACTTTCTTCAAGCTAGCTCTGGCTTCGCCCAACATGGCATTGAGTTGGACGATGGTGGCCTGGCTGTTACCGTCTTTGCCGAATACCTGATTGTCGGTCTTGAGCAGCAAGCCATCGACTTTGGCCAAAACAGCATTGGCGCGATCCAGCGTCGCTACCATTTTTTGCGCATCTTTTTCGTTGCCAAACAATGCGCCCAAGGCACCGTTCGGGCCGTTGAGTTTTGCTGTCATGCCTTGCAGATTCGTGAGGCTGGCATTGAGTGCAGAGTCGGCTGAAGTGAGATTGTTGATGTTTTCAATCAATTGCTTGGCAGAGGAAACCAGGATCGGAATTTCTGCCGAAACATCGCCGACCAGCAAGGTGCGTTCAGCGCCGGCTTCCAGCGGTGGATCGGTTGGGACACCGGTGTAGGCACGTATGCGTGTGCTGCCGACGATGGCACGTTCCATCGTAAAGACGCTGGATGTGCGTAACCAATGTGCGTCTTTCTTGGCGACGGCGACTATCATGCGCGCCTTGCCATCCTTGCCTAATTCAATACGGCTGACACGTCCTACTGGGAAGCCGGAGAACGTAAGGTCCATGCCCACCGACACGCCTTCCGAATCATCCGCCAGCAGTACCAGTTCTTGCGTGGCTTCGAATGCGCCTCTGGCATACATCAAGTAAGCCGCTGAGCTGCAAATCAACACAATCAAAAAGATGAGCAGGATCGCTGCCTTGAACTCCAGATTGCTGGGCGCGAGGCCGGGCAACTGCGTTTTTGGCGGTGGTGGAATGGATGAGTCTGGTTGTTCTTGCATGGCAATCAGGCGCAGTCGTTATAAGAGTTAATAATAATTGCCCATCAGGGAAGCAATCTCAATCAGCAAAATGACGAAGAAAAGACGAACCATGGCAGCCAGTTCATTGGCAGCCTTCGAGCGACTGTGGAGCGATGTCTGGGATGTATCGTAAAGCGACGAAGCCATCGGGATCAAGGACACGGCAAGACTGAAGAACAAAGTCTTGAGCATGAAAATCATCGACACCGCAGGATTGAAAATCTGGCCAACGACACGTGTATAACCGGCCAGTGCCCATTGCGTGAAGCCATAAACGGAAAGATAAGCCAGGATCAAGGTCAACACACAGCTCACTGCTGCCAGCATCCAGACGGAAAATATGCCTGCCACTGCACGAGGAAAGAATTCCCTGCGTATCGGATCGATACCTTGGCGTTGCAGTGCGTGCAAATCACCGCGTGCGCGCATTTCTGCCAACTCTACGCCATCGGGGAGTGTGCGTCGCAGTGCGACAAATAAGGCTGCTGACAGTGGAATGAGTTCCAGCACTAATACGCGGACGACCATCTCCAACGCGTATTTGGACAGGCCATAACTCAGCGCGGTAACGACCACAATGCGTATCAGGATGACGCTAGCCAGCGCAGACAAGACGGAAAACCAGATCAGATTCGCCGTAGTACCCAGCACTATCTGATAAGCGATGGCATGACGATTCTCACGTTTGTACGTGGTAGGGGACAAGGCCAGAGACAGCACGACGACGCCAAACAGCACTATGCGCCAGCCACCCAGCAGCCAGCGCAAAGTGGCACCGCCCATCTGTAGCAGTGTATCTGGAAGGGATACTTTTGCAGTCATGGGAGCATGGTAGCAGTGAATTGGCTTGTCATTTCATTGTCCTGATGGAAAGTTGGAGCCTGAATGTAGATGATATTGCAGGTATGAAGTGGGGCGAACTAATTGGAATCATGCTGTTCGCACAGCATCACGTGCTTTGACTTCATTGCGGGATCGTCCCACACTGGAGCCCTTGTACTTTACTTCATCACTTATGAATTTTTTTACGCCGGATCGACTGGAAAAAATCAAGGCGCTTGTCAATGGAGACCAGCCTTTCATCTTTGATGATGGCGATATCCGCACTTTGCATTTTGATGAGCGCGTCGTGCAAAGCGCCATGCGCTTGTCGGCACCGGATGAATTGGTAATTCCCTATACACAAGCGATGACTGGATTCTTGCTGTTCAATCCTGCGCCTTTACATATTCTGGTCATCGGCTTGGGCGGTGGATCATTGCTCAAATATTGCTACCGACATTTACCTTCGGCACGTATGACTGTGTTGGAGTCGAACGCAGATGTGATTGCCTTGCGCGATCACTTCATGATTCCAGCAGACGATGCGCGCTTGCAAGTGCTGCACAAGGATGCGTCTTTGTATGTGAAGGAGATGGTGACAGATTCAGTCGATGTGATTTTGCTGGATGGCTTTGATGCCAATGGTGCATCGACAGAATTGTGTTCTTTCACCTTTCTTCAAGACTGCCTACGCGTTTTGCACAATGAGGGTGCGTTGGTGATGAATATGGCTGATGACGGTGACACGATCACCTCCATGTTGACGCAAGGGCAGATATTGTTTGGTGGTCGTCATATATGGTGGTTCAAGACCAAAGACGGTAATAGTCATATTGCAGTAGCCGTCAAAATGGGCGAAGACAACTCTAATGATGCAGTACTGCGAGAGCAGGCTGTCAGCATGTGCGAGAAATTTGCACTCGATCTGGTTTATCCAAAAAGTATCGAATAAAGAATAAGACTGGCATCGATTGCAAATAATGCCGGCATTTTTTACATGCCACGCACAATGCCAGGTATTTCATGGCTTTTAATGGTGCAACACTGATTAGTTCGTTGTGCGTGGTAATCTCTTCTACAAGATATTCTTCATAGTCTTTCATTAAGTCTATTGTTTTCCTGCGGTGAGAGGATCAACATATAGCGAGGCGTGCTGTAGTACTCGTTTGCCTCTTCAATCTTGCTGCACGTCACAAAGTTGGGAACTCTTGTTCGTTCTGCATCTCCAACTGAGCAAAATATGGACCACCATGTCAATCTAAAAACCGCATTAGCGGGGAGGAAGAAATATGGTCAGTACTACTTATGCGCATGCAGATTTCCCATGCGGGATGCGTTTTTCCTTTATCAATAAAGTCCAGTTTGCTCAGGACAGAACACGCGACCATAGCGTGAATCAGTCTGTTATCTCGGAGAATTTTTCCCGTGAGCAAAGTGAGGCCGATCTTGTTTAAGAAATTTTTCCGTCAAGATCAGCATTTTTCATTTACAGAAGATGCATCTAACTCCTCTGATGAGCCAGTGCGTGTGGAAATATTCAGCGCGGAACGTTTAGAGGCACATGCAGCGCATCTCGCTTCAATTCAAAAAGTAGGTCCGGCGCCGAGTCGCGTCAATCTCTCTACCGCTGCACGTGAAAATGGCAAGGTGCTGGTTGCTGCGCACGCGGCAATAGAGCAGGCTACCGCTGAACGTAGAGCGATTACTTCTGCGGCGGAATGGTTACTCGATAACTTGCACGTGGTGGAGGAGAGCGTAGTCGGTGTGGAGGAAAATTTACCGCGTCGTCTGTACAAATCCTTGCCAAAATTATCCAGTGGTGATCATGCCGGTCATCCAAGAATTTATGGTTTGTGCTGGGAGTTCGCTGCACATACGGATAATCATTTCGACGTTGATGTGTTCTTGCGTTTTGTGCGTGCATATCAAAGTGCGCAAAAGTTAACGATGGCGGAGCTATGGGCCTTGCCCATTATCATGCGCGCTGTCTTGCTGGAACATTTGCGTCGCGTTGCAGTACGTGTCGTCAAGGCACAGGCTGCGCGTCAGGCTGCGGATGACTTTGCAAATGAATTGATTGCGATGGCGCAGAAGATGCCGGAGAACGAACAACCGGGAATCGTCTTGCCACCCGGACGCTTGTTGCAGCCGTTTGTCGTGCAGCTAGTACAACGCTTGCGTTATCAGCAACCGGGCTTTACACCGCTGCTTGATGCACTTGGTGCGCGTCTGGTTGATCAGGGTCCGACGATAGACGATATTGTGTTGAGTGAACATACAACGCAAGTCGCATCCAATCAGACGATACGCAACATCATCACCAGCATGCGTACGATCTCCGCCTACGATTGGCGCGTTTTCTTTGAGTCGGTGAGTCTGGTCGAGCAGAAGTTGCTGACCTTGCCAAATTATGCCGAACTGGATTTTTTAACACGCGATCGTTATCGCAAGATCATTCAGCAAATTGCATTGAATGCGCGCTATTCAGAACAGCAGATCGCTGATGCGCTGGTGCGAAAAATAGAATTTCACCGTAGTCAGATGTCACACGATGACATCGTCGCTGATGAACGTGCGCTTGATCCTGGGCATTATTTGCTCGGTGGTGGCAGAACCGATCTGGAAGCAGAGTTGGGTTATCAGCCGCATCTTTCGCAAAAACTCAGACGGCACTACATCGCGCATGCCAGCTTGTATTACCCACTGACAATTTTTCCGGTTGCGCTGATTATTCTGGCATTCCCTTTATGGACGGCGTATGGCAAAGGGATACCTGCAGTTGCATTGACGATATTGATTATTGCGGGTCTTTTTCCAGCGATTGATATTGCAATCACGCTCGTCAATAAAATATTGATGCGTTTATTCTGGCCGCGCCATTTGCCGCGACTGGAGTTGGTCGATATCTCGGAGAATGTACGCACCTTTGTTGCTGTGCCTGTGATGCTGACCAACGAGGAAGGCATAGAGGAAGAACTGCAGCAACTGGAAACACATTACCTTGCCAATCCTGATGGCGAAGTTTATTTCACCTTGCTGTCTGACTGGGCTGATGCCAAGCATGAACACATGCCGCAAGATTTGCCTTTGCTGGAAAAGGCGCGACGTGGTATTGCAGAACTGAATGCGCGTTATGGTCCGAGCAAGACTGATCAAGTACGTTTCTATATCCTGCATCGTCGCCGTTTATGGAATGAGGCAGAAGGTAAGTGGATGGGCTGGGAACGCAAGCGCGGCAAGCTGCATGAATTCAATCGTTTGCTACGCAATGCGCTCGATACCTCGTTCTTGCTGGATGAGATTCCTGTGCCGCATAACGTGCGTTATGTGATTACGCTGGATGCTGATACTCGTTTGCCGATAGGTGCTTTGCGTGCGCTGGTTGGTGTGGCGGCGCATCCATTGAATCAACCGCGCCACGATCCCGAGACGTTACAAGTGGTTGAAGGCTACGGCATTTTGCAGCCGCGCATTACACCGACTTTGCCTATGCAGCAGGAACGTACTTTATATAGACGTTTCTTCTCTGCACGTGGCGGTATCGATCCCTACGGTGGGGCCGTATCGGACATATATCAGGATGTGTTTGGCTGGGGCAGTTATTCCGGCAAGGGTTTATACGACGTTGATGCATTCGAGTTGGCGCTCTCCGGCAAGGTGCCGGAAAACACCATGCTCAGCCACGATTTGTTCGAAGGTGCGCTGGCACGTTGTGCACTGGTGAATGACGTCGAATTGTTTGAGGATTTTCCCTCACATGTTGAGGAGGCTGCAGCACGTCAGCATCGCTGGACGCGTGGTGATTGGCAATTGCTGCCGTGGCTATTACATAGCGGTCGCGTATCGATGTCGATGATAGATCGCATGAAAATCGCCGATAACATGCGCCGTTCACTGACTGCACCGGCGATTTTACTCACGCTGATAACAGCTTTCTGTGTGGGGCATACACAGGCTTGGCCGTGGGTAGTCTTGGCGCTGGTCGGTTTGGCGCCTCCAGCCGTGTTTCGCTTTCTTTCAGACTTGTTACCGCATCGTGATGATCTTACTTTCCGTGCGCATTGGCGTCGCGGTCTGGCAGTTCTGCCGGATACGATTGCGGTGGTGTTCATTTCACTGGCGATGTTGGCGCAGTATTCGTGGTTGATGCTGGATGCGATAGTACGGACGCTGGTTCGTCTGGTATTTACTCGCAAGAAATTGCTGGAATGGGTGACTTCAGCACAAGTCCGGCGCGCAAAAAAATATTCTATCTCCAGCTTTATATGGCGTGGTCGCATCGGCATGTTGATCGCCGTGGCGACTGCCGTGATGGTCTTTCTATTCAATCCAAGCGGTTGGTGGCTGGCGTTGCCGTTTTGCTTGATATGGCTGGCCGGTCCGTTCATCGCACGTGCGATTAGCTTGCCGCCGGCAGAAACCAATGTTGAAGAATTGGATGTTGATGAAGAAACAGAGCTGCGACTGATTGCACGTCGCACCTGGCGTTTCTTCACAACCTTTGTGGTGGCGCAAGACCATCACTTGCCGCCGGATAATTTCCAGGAAGATCCGCAACCGGTGATTGCGCATCGTACTTCACCAACCAATTTCGGCTTGTATCTGTTGTCGATTGTGACGGCGCGCGATTTTGGCTGGATCGGTTTGAGCGAGATGATGCGCAGGTTGGAAGCGACGATGGAGACGTTGCAAAAGCTGCCGCGTTATCACGGTCACTTCTACAACTGGTATGAAACCGAGCGACTGGAAATACTATCGCCGCGTTATATCTCGACTGTTGATAGCGGCAATCTCGCCGGTCATTTGTTTGCCTTGGCACAGGCGTGCAAAGATGCGCGCGAACAGAATGTGTTGCGACCGACGACTGTAGCCGGGATGCGCGATTCAGTCTTGCTATTGCGTTTAGCGATAGACGGTATCGGACGCGAGCTGCGTACGCAAACAGTAACCATTAATGAATTGCGCAAGTGTGCCGAACAGTTCAGTGATCTCTTGCTGGGAACAAGTACAGCACCGCCAGCCTATGCATTCTGGAAAAAAATGGCCGAACGTTCGGAGGATCTGTTTGATCTGGCACAAGCGTTTTCAGCTGAAATCAAGATGCCAGATAATGAAGTGCTGACCTGGGCGAATGAGCTGCGGGAAGCTGTACATATGCATTGCAACGATTTCATCGTGATTATCCCGTGGGCACATCTGGAAGCAGAGGATGCGGCAAATAAACAGAATGCCGAGTTGTGGCAGCTCGTCAATGATCAGGTGAGCATGAATGTCGCGCTGGAGGATTTGCCGCAATGCTATCTGTCGGCGCGACGTGATATTGCACGTTTGTTTGCTTCACAGAATAGACTTGACCCGAATGTCATCCCGCAGCCGCTATTCGATATGCTGGATGGTGCATTGATGCAGGCTGCGATGCTTGCTGTTCAATGGCTGGAACGCCTGGAAGCGATAGAAAAAGCTGCACGTCAGATGGCGATTGATATGGATTTCCGCTTCCTGATGTCACCAGAGCGAAAACTGTTTTCCATTGGCTATAACGTCGATGAAGCTCGTCTTGATGATAGCTATTACGACTTGCTTGCATCCGAAGCACGTCTCGCCAGTATGGTGGCGATTGCCGAGCGGCAGGCACCGCCATCGCATTGGTTCCGTCTTGGTCGTCGCATGTTGCCAGGTCTGCATGGCCCAGTATTGGCTTCATGGTCTGGCTCGATGTTTGAATACTTGATGCCGTCGCTGGTGATATCAATGCCGCGTGGCAGCATGCTGGATCAAACCTGTCGCAATATCGTGGCGCGCCAGATTGAATATGGCAAGGAACGCAAGGTGCCGTGGGGCATATCCGAATCGGCGCTTAATTTGCGTGATCGTGCCTTCACTTATCAGTATTCAGCCTTCGGAGTCCCCGGACTGGGGTTGAAGCGTGGCTTGGAAAAAGACATAGTCATCGCACCGTATGCAACCGGTCTGGCTGCGATGTATATGCCTAAGAGTGCGGTTGCCAATTTCCGGCGCTTGGCAGAAATGGGCGCGCTTGGGCGTTACGGTTTTTATGAAGCGTTGGATTTCACGCCTGGTCGTCGCACGGAAAATCAGACCATGGCCATCGTGCGTGCGTATATGGCGCATCACCAGGGCATGTTGCTGGTCTCACTTGGCAACGTGATTAATCGTAATGTGATGCGGCATCGCTTCCATCATGAACCGATTATTCGTTCTGCCGAATTGCTCTTGCATGAATCGCAGCCACGTTGGGTACAGCCGGCATCGTTGACGCTACGCGAAGAGCGAGAGCGGCCAACCGTCGTCATGCCTGAGTCGGGAGTTGCGCGGGAATTTAATAGTGCGATGACAGCGACACCGGAAACGCAATTGCTTTCCAACGGACATTACGCCGTCATGATGACGGCGGCAGGTTCCGGTTACAGCCTGTGGAATAAATTGGGTATTACGCGTTGGCGTGAAGATGCGACGCGTGACCATTGGGGCAGTCACATCTATCTGCGCGATTCGGAAAGCGGTGCTTACTGGTCGGCCGGTTTCCAGCCGACTGCAGTTGAACCGGATTCTTATCAGGTCAAATTCGCCGAGGATCGCGTACGTATCTCACGCGCTGACGGTTCGATCTCCAGCATGCTGGAAGTGATAGTTTCGCCGGAAGATGATGCTGAATTGCGTCGTCTGACATTGACCAATACTGGTTCACGCGCACGTTATATTGAAGTGACTTCCTATATGGAGGTGTTGCTGGCACCAGTCAATGCCGATATTGCGCACCCGGCTTTCTCCAATCTGTTTGTCGAAACCGAATATCTACATGATGTACGGGGATTGCTGGCATCACGCCGTCCACGCAAGGATGGCGAAACACGTCCATGGGCTGCGCATGTAGTGGCGCGCGGCGAGGGTAGCGATAGTGCCATTGGTATTGAATATGAAACCGACCGTGCACGCTTTATCGGACGCGGTCAGGGAGTACGTAACCCGATCTCCATCAGCGATGGTCGTCCTTTGTCGAATACGGTGGGAGCGGTGCTTGATCCGATTTTCAGCCTCCGCGTACGTGTACGGATAGAGCCGGATGAAGTCGTGCATTTGGTGTTTACCACGATGGCGGCTAATTCTCGCGAAGAGATCATCAGTCTGGCGGATAAATATCATGATGGTTCGGCGTTCTCGCGGATTTCCGCATTGGTGTGGACGCATGCACAAGTGCAATTACATTATTTGCGTATAGAACATTACGAGGCGGAGCTGTTCCAGCATCTGGCGAGCCGCATTCTGTTCTCTGATTTGTCATCGCGCGCCAGTGGGCGCGTGATACGTGCCATGCGTTTAAGTCATGCCGGATTGTGGGGGCAGGGAATTTCCGGCGACAGGCCGATACTGTTGTTACGTATGGCCAAGCAGGAAGATTTGCGCTTGGTGTCGCAACTCCTGCGTGCGCATGAATACTGGCGCATGAAGCAGTTGCCGGTCGATCTGGTGATCCTGAATGAAAAAGGCGCGTCGTATGCGCAAGAGTTGCAGGCTTCGATGGAAGGCATGGTACGTGCTGCGCAGGCATTCTCTGCGCAGCAGGAACAGGCGGAGCGTGGTGGTGCCTTTATCGTACGTGCCGATTTGATTACGGATGATGAACGTACCTTGCTGCTGGCCTCGGCTCGTGTTGTGCTGGAAGGCGGGCAAGGTAGTTTGGCCGAGCAGATGCAGGCGCGTCCTGATGTGGAAGAGAGTGCACCATTCTCGTGGTTGAAACGCGAGACACATGCGCCTATCGGTGCGCCACCGGGCGTGCCACCGCAACTGGCTTTGTTTAACGGCCTTGGCGGGTTCGACAAGGATGGTCGCGAATATGTGATCGTGCTGGGTCCGGATCAAATTCCACAGGCACCGTGGATCAATGTCATCGCCAATCCGGTTTTCGGTTTTACCGTATCTGAACGCGGAGCTGGTTATTCCTGGAGTTTGAATAGCCGCGAGAATAAATTGACGCCGTGGTCGAACGATCCGGTATCTGATCCTTCCGGTGAAGCTTTCTATATTCGTGATGAAGAAAGTGGCACATTGTGGAGTCCGACCATCTCGCCTATACGCGTGCCGGATGCAACTTACATGACGCGACATGGGCAGGGATACAGTCGCTTCGAATTGAATTGCAGTGGCATCGTCAGTGACTTGCTGCAGTTTGTGAGTTGGGACGACCCCGTCAAGATTTGTCATTTGCGTCTGAAAAACATTACACGCAGTACGCGTCGCTTATCGCTTACTTCCTACGTGGAATGGGTGTTGGGTGCAACGCGCGCAGACAATGTGCCATTCATCGCGACGGAAAGAGATGCCGAAAGCGGTGCACTCTTTGCCCGTAATCCGTGGAATATCGAATTCGGCTATCGCGTTGCATTCATCGATTTATGCGGCAAGCAAACTGCATGGACAGGTGATCGCAAGGAATTCATCGGTCGTAATGGCAATTTCCAAAAACCGTCTGGTCTGGCTGCAGGCAATATTTTGTCTAATCGTGTTGGCGCAGGCTTCGATCCTTGTGGTGTGTTGCAGACGGTAGTGGAAATCCCTGCTGATACAGAAGTGGAAATCGTGTTTCTGATGGGACAGGCAGACAGTGCCGAAGCCGCGCGCGAGTTGGTCCAGCGTTACCGCGCCTCGGATATCACAGCCGTATTCGATGCGAGTCAGCGTAACTGGCACAACATCCTGCACAAGATACAGGTCGAGACGCCAGATCGTTCGATGGATTACCTGCTCAATGGTTGGCTCTTGTATCAAACGCTGAGCTGCCGTTTCTGGGCGCGTACAGCGTTTTATCAGGCGGGTGGTGCTTACGGCTTCCGCGATCAATTGCAGGATACGCAAGCCTTGGTCATGGCGGCACCGGCCTTGGCGCGTGAGCAAATATTGCGCGCATCATCGCGTCAATTCAAGGAAGGCGATGTGCAACATTGGTGGCATCCACCAAGCGGGCGCGGTGTGCGTACGCATATTTCGGATGATCTGATCTGGTTGCCGTATTGCGCTGCGCATTATGTGGAAGTCAGCGGCGACGCGCAGATTTACGATGAGATGGTGCCTTTCCTCGAAGGCGATCCGCTACCGCTGGAAAAAGAAGACTCTTATTTTGAAGCGCATATCTCTGACGAGCATGTCAGCGTCTACGAGCATTGCGCGCGTGCGCTGGATCACAGCATGACTGCAGGACCACACGGCTTGCCGTTGATGGGTGGTGGTGATTGGAACGACGGCATGAATCGAGTCGGTCATGAAGGCAAGGGCGAAAGCGTTTGGCTGGCCTGGTTCCTGTATGCGACTCTATTGCGCTTTGCACCGGTGGCAGAAGCACGCAAGGACAAGGCGCGTGCCATGCGTTGGCGCAAACATGCGGAGAAGCTGAAGAAAGCGACCGAACAGCATGCCTGGGATGGCGCATGGTATCGCCGTGCTTACTTTGACGATGGCACGCCACTCGGTTCTGCCAGCAATGCGGAATGTCGTATTGATTCGATCGCACAAAGCTGGTCGGTTATTTCTGGCGCGGGTGAGCCGGAACGTTCACAACGTGCGATGGACTCGGTCGATCAATACTTGATACGCCCGGGCGATGATTTGATTTTGCTGTTCACGCCACCGTTCGACAAGACGCCACTCGATCCGGGTTACATCAAGGGATATCTGCCCGGCGTGCGTGAAAACGGTGGGCAATATACGCATGCAGCGGTGTGGTGTCTGATTGCTTACTCGATGATGGGTAAGGGCGGGCAGGCGCACGATCTGTTCAAGATGATCAATCCGGCCAATCGCACCAGTTCACGCACCGGCATGGCCGCGTACAAAGTAGAGCCGTACGCGGTGGCCGCCGATATCTATGCTGAATCACCCCATGTGCGGCGTGGCGGCTGGACCTGGTACACCGGTGCGGCTGGCTGGCTGTATCGCGCTGGCGTGGAATCAATACTGGGCTTGCGCATACAGGCCGATCGTCTCAGCTTCGATCCATGTCTGCCGGCAGAATGGCGTAGCACCAAGTTGCATTATCGCTATGGTGGTGCCGTTTATAACATTACGATCCAGAATCCGCAGGGTGTCTGCAAAGGCGTGGTACGAGTAGAACTTGATGGTATTGCTGTCTCGGAGCAGGTCATAGTGATGCTGGATGATGGTGCCACGCATACGGTGACTGTTGTGATGGGCAACGTTACTCCGACGGAATGACTCCATGCGATATGCGTTGGGCGACCGACCATATCGCATTTCATCCGTATTCCTCCAGAAATTCTTTAGGCACAACTGATTTCTCAATCAGCGAACAGTCGCGTAAAACATCAGCATATCTAGGCTTTGCTTTATCCCGTCGGTCACCATAATGGTGTATCGCGTTACCAGTTTCATGATGAAAATGGTGCGCCATCGACACTCCACAAGGATGAACACATGCTGACCGAACGCGAACTTGAAAGCTGTTATCTGGGCCAATTTATCCCTGTGCACTACCACCACAATATGCTGATGGATAACCGTCGCATGTCGGGCTTCAAGGCTGCGATCAATCATCTGGTTGCGCCGGATGCCAAGGTGCTGGAACTGGGTGGCGGTACGGGCGTGTTGTCATGGTTTGCCGCTGCCAAGGCAGAAAAAGTCTGGTGCGTTGAATACAACCCGGATCTGGTCGCAGAAGCAAAACGTTTCCTTGCGCACAATGTGAACGGCGACAAAGTCGAAGTCATCCAAGGCGATGCATTTGAATACCTGCCGCCTGAGCCGGTCGATGTCGTGATCTGCGAAATGATTCACGTCGCGATGCTGCGCGAGAAGCAGGTACAGGTGGTTGAATCCTTCAAACAACGTTATCTGGAAAAATTCGGCGGTCCGTTGCCGATCTTCATCCCTGAAGCGATGATCATGGCGGTACAGCCACTGCAACAGGATTACTGCTTTGAAGGCTACAACGCGCCTATCGTGCAGTTTCAGGAGCCAACCTTCATCCAACAAAACAGCGTTGAATTAGGTCAACCGTCTGTTTATTCAGTTCTGGATTTTACGCAGCCCGTGAATGCACAGATTGCATGGGAAGGCGTGCTCGCAATTGAACATGCAGGTACCGTGAATGCCTTGCGCTTCGTGACCAAAAACATTTTAGCCGTTGTTATGCAGCAGTCGACGACTGTCGATTGGTTGAATCATTATCTGGTCTTGCCATTGGCTGAGCCAGTCGCAGTCAAGGCTGGCGACCAGTTGTATGTGAGCTTTGCATATAACGCAGGTGGATCGCTTCCATCCTTGCAGGCATCGATCCGTGCGAATCACCTGCATGTGGTGGAAGCTGAGTGGGCTATGCAGACGCAGCATGCCGCAGCTTATGCGTAGAACTTGTCAGGGGTGTCATCCCTGTGGATGAATGGATAATTAAATAGCGAGCGCCATGCGTCTCGCTATTTTTTATTGCGCTTGGACAGGCGGTATTGATGCAGACAGCAGACCGGTTTCCATCGCGTACTTGATTAAATCTGCATCGCGTTCCAGATTGAGTTTTCTCATTGCGCTGTTTTTTTGCGTGCTCACAGTTTGTTTGCTGCGATGCAGTCGTTCTGCAATTTCATTGACCGTCAAACCTGAGACATACAGGCGTACGACTTCCAGTTCGCGTGTCGACAGTTCTTGCCCTACGGTAGAGCCAGGTTCCTCTGCGCCTAGCGCAGGCATGATCTCTACAATGCTGGGAGAAAAATAAGTCCCGCCTGAGTATGCGACATGCACAGCTGGAATCAGGTGTGAGGCATCGTCGGATTTGCTGATGATGCAGCTGACACCATTTGATATCAGTGTGCGTAGCAGGGCAGGATTATCCATCATCGTCATGACGATGATTTTCAGGGTTGGGTAACGTCGCTTGATGAATTCAAACAAGGTAATCCCATCGCCATATTCGCCGCCCGGCATTGCGTAGTCAGTCACCAGTACATCGCAAGGCTGGCTATCCAGCAAGCGGATCAATTCGGTAGAGTTTCTGACCGAGCCGAGGATGGACACTGTGCTGACGGTATCGAGCACATGTTTGGTGCCGACCAATACCGCAGGATGGTCATCAGCGATGATCAGACGTATTGAAAATTCTTTCATGCTTACCTCCGTTATGTTTCCATCACCAAGCTGATCAGCGAATTTTTCTGGCGCTCGCTTTGTTTTATCGTCTGACGGTATGCTCTCAACTATATCGTTTGTTCATCTGACGGGTAATAATACAAGTACGAAAATGATCAAGATACTATGGTACTAGTACGAATTGGAGGGCATTCTTCTTTGTATCCTGTCGATTTAGATGGAGATGCCGGTTTTTCCTATCGCCGTTCGCAACGTTAATATTTTGCCTAGAGCATAGCGTATGACACCTGCCGACAATAGATCAGCCTCGCTAACAAGAAAAAGCAAAGTCGTCGCCACACTGAAGAAATTCAGTGAAATCACGCTATTGGGACGTTACCAACGCAGTGTGCTGTGGGGTGGCGGTATCGTACTGACGCTGGCCTTGTTGGCTGCCAGTGCATTGGCGGTCTGGACCAATATCCAAAACTATATTGCCGATGGACGGTCTGTCTACCTGACCAACAAGACGCTGCTATTGCTGGAAATTGAAACAAAACAGGCTGCGATGCGACGTGGCATCATCAACGCCGAGATGATCTGGCGTACGCCCTTCATGCCTGTCAGCAAGCTGACGGATGAGTTTGAAAGAAATCACGGTCACCTCGTTGTACAAGCCGATAGCAAGGTCAACCCGCAGTTGGTGTTTGGCGCTATTTCGCCCAGTCACCCAGCGCAGTCCTTTACGGAAATGCTGTCATTTACCGAGGCACAGGCCTATACCGTGACGGCCAGTGCGCAACAGCGCGGCCAGCCATTTTCCGGTTACTTCATCGATGCAGGGCATAACTTCTTGTCCATTATGCCGCCACCGAAGACCGGTGATCCCTTGCTTACGATGGGCGCACGCGATACTCGCGATCTGATCGACAAGATCGCACCGAATATCGGCAATCTGCAAGATCCAGCGTTTGCCAATTCCCTGCACGCTACACGTTCCATCACATGGTTACCGCCCGCACGTGATCCATTTACAGGTGAAGAGGTATTCAAGCTGGTACAGCCGGCTTTCGATGGCGAGCAGCCGTTCGTTATCTTTGTCAGTAATTTCCCATCCCGTATCTTGTTGAAGCGGCTCCATGAAGACCCATACGACGGTAATTTCATGATCATCGATCGTCAAGGCAATCTGATCTTGAATACCTGGTACAAGAAGCCGACTGATCCCGGCCTCACGCAAAAAGTTTTAGAGAGCAAAGCGTGGGAGGGCAATCTGGATTCGGCTGACTATATCTATCGCGATGGTGCTTTTACCATCAGTGAGCCATTGTCTGATACTGGTTGGATACTGGCGTATGCCTATTCATGGCGTACGATTCTGGCAGCGCAAGGGCCTTTTATCATGGCTTATGCAGGGGGCACCTTGCTGTTGTTGGCGCTCTTGTGGTTCTTTATCTTCTTCTTCGACAGGAAGATTTTTACGCCCATTCTGCAGCGTTCGGAGCGTGTGTTTGAAAGTGAAAAGGCAGCACGTGCGGCGGCGGATGCCGCCAATCATGCCAAGTCTGCATTCCTGGCAGTGATGAGTCATGAAATTCGTACGCCGCTCAACGGCATACTCGGTAATCTGGAATTGCTTGCGCGTACTTCCTTGACTGAACGTCAGCAAGACCGTCTGAATATCGTCAATAGTTCTTCACATACCTTGCTGGATATCATTAACGACATCCTCGATTTCTCCAAGGTAGAAGCAGGGCAGATGGCGCTGGAGACGATACGTTTTGATCTTCTGGATCTGGTCGAGCAAACCATTGCTATCTTTATTCCTCTGGCCGATGCCAAAGGTCTGCATCTGTTTTACAACATTCCTCCGACACTGCCGCGCTATTACGACGGCGACCCGACACGCATACGGCAGATACTGGTCAACCTGCTCAGCAATGCGATCAAGTTTACGGAAAAAGGCCAGATCAAGATTGAAGTCGGCGCGGTAGAAAGTGCCAAGGGCCGCATGTTGAATATTCGTGTCAGCGATACCGGTATAGGAATTTCCGCCGCAAGGCAGAGCGAATTATTCCAGCCATTCACGCAGGCAGAAGCATCGACGACACGTCTGTTCGGTGGCACCGGCCTTGGTCTGGCCTTGTGCAAGCGTTTGACGGATTTGATGCAGGGGACGATTGTCATCGAAAGTCGCCAAGGCCAGGGCAGCAGCTTTATCGTCAACTTGCCATTGGCCGTTAATCAGGATGTCGCACCGGGTGTGATGGAATTACCTGAGTCTGAGGTAGTGCTGCTGTGTCCGATGCAGGAGTGGCAGGCATTGGTTGTTCCCTATCTGAAGGCATGCGGTCTCAAGGTCATCGTGATTGCCGATCCGAAGGAGTTTCCTGCCGTCCAATTGCCATTGATTCTATTCGGTAGCATGCGTCTCTGGAGTGTTGCAGATGAAAACAGGATATGCAAACAGGCATCCTGGGTGATCGATGCATTGGAGGATGGTCCTCGTTCCCCAGTGATTGAAAAGCATCGCACGATAGTCTCTTGTTATGCCTTGGACAGTTTAAGAAAAGCGCTTGAATCTCTGCTCATGCCAGAAAAGGTACTCACACTTGAAGAGCGGGCCGCGCTATCTGCCCCGAAAAACAAAGCGGCTGAAAACGTACGCGTGCTGGTGGTGGAAGATCATCCCGTCAACCTGGCTTTGATTCGCGACCAGTTGGAAATGCTCGGTTACAGCATCAGTCTGGCGCAGCGGGCGATCGATGGTTTGGCGCTCTTCAGAGAAAATACTTACGACATCGTATTGACCGACCTGAGCATGGCAGAAATCGATGGCTATACCTTTGCGACGATACTGCGCAGCCAGGGTGCTACCTTGCCCATTATTGCCATCACGGCGCATGCTTCACGCGATGAACATCAGCGTTGCAAGGATGCCGGCATTAATGACATTTTGCTGAAGCCGATGTCGCTGGATGAGATAGAACGCACGGTACGCAAGTATCTGTTTCTGCGACCGTCAACAAATGTACCGCGTACCTCTGACGTCAAGCCGTTGCCGGAAGAATTGCGTCTAGCCTTGCAATACAGCAGTCAGCAATCGCTGGCAATGATAGCCAGCGCGATTGCCAGTCAGGATGGCTCCATCGTGTTGGCACAATTACATTCAATCAAGGGCGCGTTTGCGATGCAGCGGCAACAGCAAATTGTCGATGCTTGTGCAGCGCTGGAAGCCATGGCTAAAGCAGATGATTTTTCCTCCATACGCACAGCGTTGCCATCTTTGGAAAAGATGATCTGGCAAGCTTTGCAAAACATATCCTGAGCCTGTTACGTGTAGGCATAAAAAAGCCGTCCTGAGGACGGCTGCAAAAGGAGAGATCGAGAACTACCAGGTGTAGCGATAACCAATGTTGATACCCCAAGGCTCGGAGACTTTAGGTCCTTTGGCTGTTTCCAGATCGAGATACAGGCGATTGTTATTGCCCAGATCTGCGGCGACGCCAAAGCCGCCTTCAACACGTGAACCGCGTAGATTGGAATCGAAGGCAATACCATTCGCTCGCACTTCATTGACGCCGTCGAATTCATACACGGCGGACAACTTGGCATACGGCTGAAGGAATTTGCCGTTGCCGGTTTGTATCTTCTTGCCTACCATGCCGCCGAATCGTGTTTGTATCGATTGCGAATCTTCACCTTCGAATTGCAGGCCGTTACTGGCTGAGAAGTTTTTCCCCTTGATCCACAAGGTGGTCAACTGCGCTTGCGGTTCCACGAACCAGTCATTGGCGAGCTGAATGTGTTTGCCGATTTCAACCGACATACCGATACCAGGCGTGCTGTAGTTACCGGTAACGTGGCTGCCATCTGTACTGATGGTGTCGAAGCTGTTTTTGAAGAAGTTAAGTTTGCTCAACACATCCAGATAAACGCCATCCTTGCCGACCCAGGTTGCATACGCACCGACATGGTAGCTATCAGTCTCGCCACTGCCGTTATTGGAGAAGCGGCGGTTACCGGTGGAGTAACCACCCATGCCACCGACGTACCAGCGACCATCATCTTTTTTGAAGCTGGTATCTGCACCGAACTGTGTACCGTACAGACGCTGATTGAAAGTGCTACCAACCTTGTTATCGACATTCTGCTGCTTGGCAAAAGTACGCGCCCATGCGCCGCCTTCATCCTTGCCCAGACGCAGTTCACCCAGACGTTTGCTCAGCGAGTTCATTTCCGTCAGCCAGCTTAATTGGCCTGCTGCGGCAGTATTGATCCCTGCATCGGCGCCGGTGGAGATGCGTCCGGTATTGACCAGATATTGATCGGTATCGCGCCCACCGACCTGACTGCCGCTTTCCAGCGAATACTGATAGGTACCGACATCGACTACGCCGCCGGTATTTGCCAGACTGAACTTGCCATCGCCGCCTTCAGTCTGTACCACCATCAAGTGCTGGCCTGAAACGGTGGGTTCGCTGCCGCTGTTGTGCATCAGAATTTGATGTGAGCCGGTGACGTTGCCTTCGACTTTGAGTAGATCGCCTTGCAGCGCAGCGACATCGCTATTCATTTCAAAGTAACCGTTGCCGCTCAGATCGCCACTTACCGTCAGCGTCTTGAAGCCGCCATCTGATTTGAAGCTGACCGTGCTGTCGCTGATGTCCAGCGCGCCTACGGTTGAATCCTTGGTCATCGTCCATAGACTGCCGCTGGACATCGACAATTCCTTCACCGCGCCATCGGTCGCGCCTTGCCAATGCGAGCCGTTGCTCAGAAACACATCGGTCACTGCAGACAGACCAGCCGATTTGGCAACGATATCGCCTTCCGCATATACACCACCATCCATGCTCAGATTGATGGGAGCTGTGTCATTGCCGACCAGCAGCAAAGTGCCGTTGCCGCCGATGACTTGTGCGCCATTCGTCAAGTTGATGTCTGCACCTGCTGTGCCTGCCAAGCCATATACTTCAATCGCATTGCCTTGTGCACTGACCAGCGAGCCGCCATCGACGTTGAGTGTGCTGGCACCATTCAAATATGCTCCACTGGCATTCGCGCCTTCGGTACGCACATGCGTGTTCTGCAGATCAACCTTGCCGCTAAAGAGATAAGCACCATGGCTGTTCGCGCCGGTAGTTAGTACCGTACTGTTGCTGAGGCCGATAGTGCTGCCGTACATGGATGCCACGCCATAGCTTCTATCGCCGCTGCTGCGGAGATCCGAATGGTCCACCGTGATATTTCCTCTGTTGGTGGCAATAACAACACCAGTACTGGAGGCGCCACTGGTCTCGATCAGACTGTTTTGAATATGTATGCTGCTGTCGCTATCTGCCTGAACACCTGCAGCATAGGCACCTGATGTGGAAACATGACTATCGACCAGAGTCGCATTGCTGCTACCACCTTGTGTATAAACACCGGTTGCACTGAAGCCGGAAGTGCTGACGTTGACACGGGTGGCGTTGACGATGTCGCCATTCTTGGCGTCGATGCCGTGTGCGCCATTGGCGGTGGTGACGATGGTGACATCGGTCAGATCTGTCACGGTACCGTTCAAGGCTTGATTGCCGAGGGCGCCGTTTGCTGACATCACGCTGCTGTCAGGTGTGGCGGTAGACGCACGTTTGCGATTGTTTTTCGTGTCGACATTGCCGCTCAGTTGTTCTTCGGTATCGGCATCCAGGAGTGCAGCCGTAGCCATGGCCGGCAAACCGCCAAAGGTGGACAGAACTGCGACTGTAAGCAAGTTTTTTTGAAAAGTATTCATGATTCACCATCGTGAAGTGACAGCCAATTCGGCTAGTGGCACATCATTCCAAAATTCATATTTGAAAAATATGGGACCAGTACTAATTGCCGATGCGGAAAGGTCGGACTGGTATTAAATTCAGAGGAATAGCTTGATATTTATTACTTGCTTGCAATATGTTTGGCCACTTCCCTTTGTAGCGACACATATCGGAAGTGAATTGATCGAGTCATGTTGATTCAAAATTTAAAATTAAAACGCAGTCGTAAAAAAAACCGCCATCAAGGCGGTTTTTTTACAGCTTGTTAGAGTGCGAATGCTCTATGTGGTGTGTGTTACCAGCTTGCACGCAAGCCGATCAACAAACCGAGATTGGTTTGGCGTGAATTGAATTCACCTTGCACATCAGCGAACAGTGACAAACGTTTGCTGGCTTTTCCAGAAACCGTCAAACCGGTCACCAGAGAGTCGCGCGGCAGATCAACGCCGCGCACATTGAATACAGTAGATGCCCCTTGCATTTGTGCTGTTAGTGGCACGTTGGCATTGCCGTATTCATGCGCCCAGATCAGGCGTGGTTGCCATTGAACCTTGCCTGTATCTATCGTCGCCTTGGCACCGAGCAGAGACTTGAAGGAGTTGACAGTTTCACCGGCGACTTGCAGATTCAATGCATCGGCACCGGTTTCGGTAAATCCATCGGTCTTGTTATTGCTGGCCGAGAATCCTGCCAGCGGTTGCAAGGTCCAGTTTGTCATCGGCATGTCGTAGCTGACTTCGCCATATAGCGAAGCAGTGCGGCTGTCGAAATGCGACTGTGCCGTACGGTCGATACTGCCGAAGTTGATATGACGACGCATGCTGTTGTTGTTATATGCGAGGACGGCAGAGCCGGTCACATTCCACGGACCATTTGCATAGTTTGCATAGACTGCGATTGCATTGCCGTTCGACTTGCCGCTTTCATTGTTCAGTGTCGTGATGTCGGAGCGACCATGCGTTACTGCACCGCCCAACACCAGACCTTCCGTAACCTGCGCATCAAAGCCGACGCTCATGCCGGCATCCTTGCTGTGCGTACTCGCGGCATTGCCATCGCTGTCGGTTGCTTGATCATTGCCATAGGCACGCATCCAGAAGCCGCGACCATTTGAGGAAGCAGCAGCGGGAGTGCAGTCATCCGACGAGAATTTATGTGGTGCCAGTGCAGGCAGCAAATCCGACAGTTGATCGTTGGCTCCCAGCATGACTGGTGTATTGAGTGCAGCTTGCTTATTGGAGCAAGCACCAACGGTAGCTATGCGTGCACGCAATTGATTATTGAAGTTGGCAGCAAAGGCAGGGCTGGCACGTCGCATCGCGACCAGGCCTGCACCACCGATGGCATCGTAGGCAGCGCGCGCCTGTTCCGCTGACAAGGCAGTGACAGCATTGATGACCGTAGCGGTATCGCCAGTCGCACCAACTGCCACGTCCTGCAACATCGTCGCGGCTGAAATCTGGTTGTAAGTACCGGCAACGTCGCTATAGCTGGTGGCGTTGCGCGCAAGATTAAGTACAACTTCATTGGCGCTGTAATCCAGTGTTGGCGTCAGGAAGGCGAGGTTGCTGGTGACGCCAGCGAAGGTGCCAGTCTGGGTGCCGTTATTGGTGAGTATGACGACGCTTCTGTCTGTCTCGTAGTTGCCGGCAGCAGCGCGTACATCTACGGTGCCATCCAACGTGAGGTTGCCATTTACGTTGACGCGATTCGCATTGCCGTTTTCATCGGTATGCACGCGATAGATGGAACCGGCATTGAAATCGAGATTGCCAGCGACCGCCAAATTACCGAGTGAGTTGGACAGCACGCCGCCATTGGCAACTGCCACACTACCGACCATGCCGCTACCACCAAGGATGCCGCCATTGTTGACAGTGACTGCAGAATTGGTGATGGAGCCACTGACCGCAAGCGTGCCGTTATTGACAGTGGTTGCGCCGCTATAGGAATTATTGGCTGCGAGTACGAGTGTGCCGTTGCCTTCCTTGGTTAGCGTTCCCGCTACCCCTGCGCCATTAGCGTTACTGATGACGGCATTGACTGTGGCGACTGCATTCATGCCATCGACTTGAAATGCATGCGTGCCGGTGCCAGCCAGTCTGATGTCGACGCCGGATATGGTCATGTCTTCGCCATCAGCATAGTTGCCCATGGTTCCGTCGTTCCAGTTGATAACGCGCGTGGCAGTGCCTGCGCCAGCTTGAATTTCTTGCGCGCGAAGAATAGAGCCAGCATTCAAATTGACTATGCCGGAGCCTGAGGTGCCATTGCCGAGTGTGATGGTTTGTACACTGGCCGTACCACCATTCAAGTTTAATGTGCCAGAGGCTGTGCCGTTAGTGCCAGCGGAGCGGTCGCCCAGCATGATGGTTTGTGCCGTGATTGTGCCGCCGTTGTTGACTGTCAGCGTTCCTGTGGCGTTGGCAGGGCTGCCGGTGGAGCTTTTCCCAACAATGATCGATGTCGCGTCGAGTGTGCCGCTTCCCATTATTAAGGTGCCTGTCGTCCCTTGGTTGCCACTGGGACCGCTTTGCCCAATCAGCAGATTGGTGACCAGCGCATCGACCGAGCCACCGCTGAGATCGACGTTACCTACAGTAGGTTGCAGAGAGCTGTTGCCGCCGGTACCGATATTCCAGTTGGCAACCGCGCTGCTGCCATCCGTGCCGCGCACGACCAAGGTTCCGCCTGGTGCAAGGATAATCGTACCTCTGGACTTTGCGCTGGTTCCGACGTTAATGGCATCTGCATTAATCGTCGTGTTTGCGCCCAGATTGACGGTGCCACTATTGACGACACCGTTAGCAGCACCATTGGCGACGCTACCGACATTGAATGAGGACGTGGTAATGACGCTGTTCTCGGCCAGGGTCAGTGTGGCACTGGTAGTGCTGGCATTGTTGGAACCGCCATAGCGGCCGCCCACCTCAAACGATTGCGCAGCGTTATCGAACACAAAATTCGACAAGCCGGACATATTCAAATTCTGCGCGACACCGTTGCCTGTGCTGCCCAGAATGAAGCCACTGGTTGCGCCTGTATATATCAATGTGCCGCCGGCGCCATTAAGCGTGCCAGTGACATTGTTGCCGACAGTCAAACTGTCGATCGTTTCAGTCGTATTGCCAATATCGATGGTCCCATTGCTTGGGAAATCAATACTTCCAGCTTGTGCGGCAGCTGCCGCCAGCATGAGCAATGCAGACAAGGTCATCGGACGGATGTGCCAGGACGCAGGCAATGTAGATAGGACAGCAAGCGTCAGAGATTTCTTTTGAATGGGATGCATGATTCACCTCCTTGAAGTGATGGGCCATTGGCTAGTGGCAACATGATTTCAAAGTTGGCGTATGCAGAATATAGGAGCAGTACTAAATCCCGACGCGTGAAGGTAGTACTAGTACTAAATCCGAAAGAAGAGCCTGATTCGACGATCTTCTTGTGGAAGATTCGTCAAGATTGTGATGGAGTGCGATATATTTTTATCCACATTTTCTGTGGATAAGTCTGTGGGGAAATATCTTCGATGGCGCTGCAGGCCATACGTACATTGGGGCGGGAATAAATTGATGATATTCCGCGCTTGATGCGGAATATCTGTGCGCACACTGTTTTTAGATTGCTGGTTGGTTACTTCAAGACAAGCGACACAACCGTCAACAAGATCGCAATAAAAATGGCGACGCCGATGAGAGCGGCAATGATGACGTAGAAAGGATTGAGGCCGGTCACGTCTTTTTCATAATCAGAGCGGCGACGCAATCCGATGAAGGACCAGAAAATAGCGCCCATGGTTGCGAAAAAAGACATTTTTTCGGGTTCTTGCTTGATCGGTTCTGACATGAGTTCTCCTTCAGGGTCTGTCCAAGCATACACCTTGCACACGATTGCTTACAGCATCAGATGCGGGGATATTTCCCGTACCAGATGTGCCGGTACGGGAAAATTTAAGACTTAATGATTTGATGTCAACAAGGTCAAGGTCTGGATCAGCGTTTTGCATTCGTCAGGATTGCCGATGCTGATGCGCAGATACTGATTGATGCGCGGATGGTTGAAGTGACGCACGATGATCGCTCGTTCACGCAAACCGGCAGCAAGCTGGCTGGCTGCATACGATTCATGTCGTGCAAAGATGAAGTTGGCGCTGGATGGCAAGACGGAGAAGCCGAGTTTTTCCAATGCTTGCGTCATTTGCTCGCGGCTATCGATGATCGCAGTTCGGGTTTGCTGGAAGTAAGCTTCATCACCGTAACTGGCGACTGCACCTGCCAACGCCATGCGATCCATAGGATAGGAGTTGAAACTGTTCTTCACACGTTCCAATGCTTCGATCAACTTTGGATGACCGACGGCAAAGCCAACACGCAAGCCAGCCAGTGAGCGCGACTTGGAGAATGTACGGATCACCAGCAGGTTCGGATATTTATGTACCAGCGGCATTGCGCTTTCGCCACCGAAGTCGATGTAGGCTTCATCGACGGCAACGACTGCGTTTGGTTGCTTGATCAGTAATTCTTCAATCTTGGATAAAGACAATGCGATGCCGGTTGGTGCATTCGGATTCGGGAAGATGATGCCGCCACAAGTCTGGTTGACGTAGTCGGCAGTGTCTATCTCCATTGCTGGCGTCAGTGGGACTTCTTGATAGTCGATGCCGAACAGCTTGGAGTAAACCGGATAGAAGCTGTAAGTGATATCAGGGAACAGCAGCGGTGCTTCGTGTTTGAGCAAAGCCATGAAGACGAAAGCCAGCACTTCATCCGAACCGTTGCCGACGAAAATCTGATTCGGCTGTACATCGTGATAAGTCGACAATGCTTCTTTTAGAGCGCTGGAGTCAGGATCTGGATACAGACGCAGCGTATCCGCAGGGACTGCGTGCAATGCAGCTGCGACGGCTGGTGACGGCGGATAAGGGTTTTCGTTGGTGTTCAGCTTGATCAAGCCCGGCAACTTCGGTTGCTCACCCGGTACGTATGGCGTGAGTGTTTGCACAATAGGGCTCCAGAACTGGCTCATGACTGCTTTCCTTTTTGAATAGATACCCGCATTTTATCGTGAGCAGCCTGTGAATAGAAAATCGCTGCATGTCTAAGCAAACTGAAAGTCGCTTATTGTTCTGACAAGGTGGCTTGCAAGTTGCCTGTGTTTTACGTATTTTCTCGCCTCGCGGCTGATAATTTTCGCCTGTTCTGGTACAGTGCCGCCATGAGTAAATTGACCCTAGACCGCATCCTGCAATCGCAGGGATACGGCACCAGAAAATACTGCCGCGGCTTGATTGAAGACGGCGAAGTCAGCATCAACGGCGAAGTCGTGGACGATTACCGCGCTGCTTTTGATACTACCGATCTGGAATTCACGATCTTTGAAGAAGTGTGGCGCTACCGCGAGCACGTTTATATCGTGTTGAACAAGCCCGCCAATTTTGAATGTTCAAGAAAGCCCAGCCATCATCCTGGCGTGCTGACCTTGTTGCCGGAGCAGTTCACCTGGCGCGACTTGCAGCCGGTTGGACGACTTGATCACGATACGACTGGCATGTTGTTGATGTCGGACGACGGTCCATTCATCCATGCGCAATCCTCGCCGAAACGTCATATCCCTAAAGTGTATGTCGCCACGACGCACGATCCGGTGACACCGGAATTGATAGAGCAGTTGCTGGGTGGCGTGCAATTGCATGACGAACCTGCACCGCTGGCTGCGCAAACTTGCCGGATGCTGAGCGCTAACGAGATCGAGATCGTGCTGGAGCAAGGCAAATACCATCAAGTCAAACGCATGCTGGCTGCCGCCGGCAATCACTGCTCGGCTTTGCGTCGTGTCGCGATAGGTTCATTGACGCTGGACTCGCTGGACTTGGAAGAGGGCGAGTGGGCGTATCTGTCTGAAGCGCAATTGGCTTTGTTGCAGCCAACGAGCTGATAGTTCTATCCTGCGTTTGAATCGCTAGCGGTTTTCGCCGCACTATCTGCATATCTGAAACAAGGTGCAATCGAAATGGTTGTGCCTTGTTCTCTTCTCGTCGCATCTCGAATTATTTCCCATCGTTCCAGGCAAGCTGCATGTTGTTGCGGCGGGAATGGAATTTGCTGAACCAAGTGAGTTTGTTACTTTGTTCGTTTGATTTGTTAATTTGAGTTAAATGTGTGCGAAGAGAGACAAATGTCGTGTTAAATCATGCATTTAGAGCGTGCGACCTACTGTAATCTCGTCATCTAACAAGCCTTGCGTTATGATCGAAAAATTCTTGTTGCTAGAAAATCATCGTCGGAGACGGCCACTGTAATGCATGCAATTAAACCTGTAATTCAGTTGGCCAAGGAACGTGCCTTATTCCGCTTCTCTGCTCTTGCTGCGCGCATGCTGCAAGACGCCAATAGCAGCATTACACAACTGATTCCCACCGCCAGCTCGGCATCCGAGCAAAAAACGATCTCCTTGTCGAAAGAATTTCTGCTGATACATGGGCAGGAATTTCTTAAACGTCTGAACGTCAGTTACTTTGGTTATGTCGAGCGTGCGATGCAGACGATGTATCGCGATTTGCGCCAGGGCTTGCACGGTGTTTCTGCCGATACTTTGTCGCTGGTGGATGACGATACGATTACGCGTCAGATTGAAGTGGAGCGCCGCGTCTTGCGCCTGCGCGATGCGGATCAGCAAAGTTTAGGGCGCTTGAATCTGATGATTGCGCAGTTGCACGACGAACATGATGTGCGTGAACGTGAGAATCCGTTTCGTCCCTATTTGATGGCGCGTGCTCTGCACGATGTGCTGTGCGAAATGACGACCAACAGTAATGTTTGCGCGATGTTGTTCGATCACATGTCAGGTGCGTTGGCGGAACAATTGCCGGACTACTTTGCTGCGATACGCGATGTGTTCGAGTCGAATGGCGTGAATGCACGTTTGCTGGCACGGCCGAGCGCATTGACGAAGCGCGATCGTGAAATGTTGGCGGCATCGAATCAAAGTCAATATCGCACGACGCAAGCGGCGGCTAATTCCCAGAACATTGCTCAGTTATCAGACAGAGTGCACGCATCGCCTGCATTGGAACGTGTGTTGGCGCAGTTGCAGAAGAAGGATGGAGATATCAATGTTGGCAATGTCATGCCGACAGCGCCGGATGGACAAACGATCTTGCAGGATTTTGTCTGGAAAATATTCAATCAATCTGCGCCCGGCAGAATTCCACCGAATCCGCGTTATCCGGATGGCGCTGCGAATACGCGCCATAGAAAAAATATTGAAGATGAATTGAAGGCAAGTTCGCATCCATTGGTCGGTCAATTACAGCAGCTGCAACAGGAAGCGGCAGTTGGTGGTGCCGAGGGTGATGTTGCTGTAGAGGCAGAAGCTGATTTGAATGATGTTCTGGATTTGGAACAAGTCAGTGACATGGACAAGATGGCGATGGATGTCGTTGCCATGTTATTCGACTACGTTGCGAGCGAAGAGGTGATTGCTCCTGCCTTCCGTAGTGTCATGGCGCAACTGCATATTCCTTTCCTGAAGGCGACGATGCTGGATCCGGATGTATTGCAGCAACCGGATCATCCTGCTCGACGATTCTTGAACCGGACTACGTCGATGGCGAGCGGATTGAATGCAGAGGCTACGCCGGGCAAAGAAATTCATGCAGGAATGGCGCTGGCTGTAGAGCGAGTACTCAAGGATTTTAAAGAAAATACAAAAGTCTTCGATGAAGCTCTGGCGCAATTCAATGCTGTAGTGGAAGATGTTTTGTCTGCGTCAGATGCAGATGTCTCACACGCAATCGACGCGCTGGAGAATGCGCAAAAGAATCCACAGCAGCACGATGTCCTCGTGGTGCAAACCGTCAATGCCTTGCGCGAACGTCTGAGCACGATAGAGACGGATCAGCGCGCAGTCGATTTTCTCATCAAGGTATGGAGTCGCGTGCTGGTTTGCGTCAGTGAGAATGATGCGATCGATATCCAGCCGTATCGCGATGTCATTCCAGATCTGATCTGGAGCGTGCAGGCAGAGCTGGATGCAAGCGAACGTAGTACCTTGATGCGATTGCTGCCTAAGCTGGTGCAAAGGGTCAAGACCGGTTTGCAATTGTTGCTGATGTCGGAGGGCGAGGCCAAGCAGGTGATGGATGAGCTGGTCGCGATGCACGCCGAGGTGCTACGCACGATACAGACCAATCCGATGAAAAGATCAATCGGACTGGCCAGCTTGCAGCAGCATTTTTCCAGCTTGCATATCGGTAGTGTGCCGGTGGTGGCGATGGAAATTCATGCACCGACCGTACCAGATGAACGTTTGAAAGCGGCCTTGCTGCAATTTGGCGTATCGGCACATTTGCATCTGGATAGTGATCTGGGCACCTTGCTTAGTTCCGATGTCAAATGGCTGGGCGGGATGCAAGTGGGAACGGCGGTGGAATATTGGACGAATGGGACTTATCTGCCAGCGACCTTGATGTGGGTAGATGCGCAGCAATCGTTCTATCTATTCAAATTGAACGAGGGTGAAGAAACGCCTCGCTTGTTGATCTATTCATCCATCGCATTGATCAAGGCTTTACGCGAAGGATCGGTTGGTATGATGGAGTTTGCACCGATATTCGATAGAGCGATGGAGTCGCTGCTGAACGCCAATGACGTCCAGCAGCTTGCGACTTAAACTCAGCCTTACTTGATGACGCGATAGCAAGGCGTATAGGCTTTGCCCGGTAACTTCATCCGGCCTTGCGCAACGAAGGCAGCGAGCAAGGCATCCATCGGTTCCATGATGCTGAGGTCACCGCTGATTTCAAAGTGACCATATTGTTCAATCGCACGTATCCCAGTGTCCTTGACGTTGCCGGCGACTACGCCGGAAAACGCACGACGCAGATTGGCCGCCAGCAAATGACGCTCCTGATTCTGATGCAGTGACAGATTGCGCATGTTTTCATGCGTAGGAGCAAACGGTTGCTGGAAGGCGTGATCGATCTTCAAGCCCCAGTTGAAGTAATACGCGTCACCTTTGCTCTTGCGGAATTCGCGTACTTCCTTGATGCCTTCCTGCATTTCCTGTGCGACCAATGCCGGATTGTCGACGATGATTTTATACAGTTTCTGTGCTTCCGCTCCGAGTGTCACTTCGATGAAGTGATCGATCTGCTTGAAGTAGTCGGCAGAGTTGGCCGGGCCAGTGAAAATCAGCGGGAAGGGCAGACCAGCATTATCTGGATGTAACAAGATTCCGAGGATGTACAGAATCTCTTCCGCGGTCCCTGCGCCGCCAGGGAACACAATGATGCCGTGACCGGTACGCACGAATGCTTCCAGACGTTTTTCGATATCCGGCAGGATGACCAGATCGTTGACGATAGGATTAGGTGCTTCTGCTGCGATGATGCCAGGTTCGGAAATGCCGAGATAACGTCCAGTCGCGATGCGTTGCTTGGCGTGACCGATGGTTGCGCCTTTCATCGGCCCCTTCATTGCGCCCGGGCCGCAGCCGGTGCAGATATCCATGTCGCGCAGGCCGATTTCGTAGCCTACCTTCTTGGTGTAATCGTATTCGTCGCGCGAGATCGAGTGACCACCCCAGCACACCACCATCTTTGGATTGAGTAGCGGGTGCAGTACATTGGCATTGCGCAGAATATGGAAGACGGAGTCGGTGATGCCGCTTGACGATTCCAGATCGAAGGTCGGATTCGAGATCACTTCATCGTGGGTGAACAGAATATCGCGCAAGACGGAAAACAAATGCTCGTGTATGCCCTTGATCATCTTGCCATCGACGAAGGCGCTGGCTGGTGCGCTCTTGATGTCGAGTTTGATGCCGCGTTCGCGCTGGATGATGCTGATCTCGAAATCGCGATAGCGATCCAGTAATTCCTTGGCATCGTCGGTGTCGTTGCCGCAATTGAGTACCGCAAGGGCGCAATTACGGAATAGTTGGTACAAGCCGCCATTGCGGGTATCGAGCAGTCTGTGTACTTCGGCTTTGGATAAGATATCCAGGCGACCTTCTGGGGAGAGCTGTGTATCGACTACTTCGTATGTCATAAGTACTTAACTTCCGAGTGGTGAGGGTGGGCTAACGAGTTCTTTAATTTATTGGCCAGTATAACGCGCGCGTCTGGATGGAGAAAGATTGTATGTCTGACATATACATACAGTATGTATTCATATTGATCATGTGCTGTGATGGCTGTCAGGTATATCGATCATTCAAGCTTGTATATCAAACTTAATCACATTTTAAGTATTTCTTAAGAACCACTTGGCATAGTCGGCACCATTGAAAACGGACGGGCATGTAAACCCCGTTCAGCTTGATAAGGTGCGACATGCAGAGATCACTATCGAATGACGGTTTACAAGCCAAAATGGCGGCTGATGGCAGGGCAATGCTTACTGCTGAAGCCGTGCTGGGACTGGACTCTAACGCTAGGTCATCGGCACGTGAATATATTCAGTCGACGACATTTTGGCTGGTAGTTGGCCTCGCGGTCTTGTTTGCATTTCGAGTCGGTTTGATGATGTATCTGCCGCTGGCGGATACGACGGAAGCGCGTTATGGAGAAATTGCCCGGCAGATGGTGACCAACGGTTTATGGCTGATGGATCACATGGATCCGGCCACGCCTTTCTTTGCCAAGCCACCATTATCGACTTGGGTCAGCGCCGTATCGATGACGCTATTCGGCATTAGTGAATTTACTGCTCGTTTGCCTGCATTGTTGGTATCTATTGCTTCGTTGGCGATAGGCGCGCAATTTGCCCAGGCCTTGGGCGTGCGGAATAAATTGCTGCCGATTGCCGTTGCTGCGGTATGTCCACTTTTCTTTATCAGTGCCGGTGCAGTCATGACGGATGCGGTGCAGATGACGGTTGTGCTGGCTGCGCAATTCGCAGCCTGGAAGACATGGGACGCGATCGCACAGGGACAATCAGCACGTCGCTGGCGCATTGCCTTCTGGGTACTGATAGGTATCGGTGCGCTCAGTAAAGGCTTGGCGACCTGGGCGTTGGTAGGCATGCCTTTGCTTGTTTATGGCGTTGTACAGCGTCGTCCTGTGCAAGCCTTGATGCAACTGTGGGATGGTGTAGGCGTTGTGTTGTGTGTGCTGATCTTCCTACCTTGGTATTTGGCGGCGGAACACTACTATCCGGGCTTTATTAATTACTTCATTGTGGGCGAACACTTTTCGCGCTTCCTGGTGCCGGGTTGGACCGGGGATAGATACGGTAATGCGCATCGCGAGGTAATCGGGATGATCTGGGCGTACTGGATGGCGGCAGTGCTGCCGTGGATAGGTGTGTTTGTCGTAGAGGGACTGCGCTATCTGCGCAAGCCGCGTGGACAAGTTGCACCGCTGGAATCGTTCTTGTGGTGTGCAACGTTGGTGCCATTGGTGTTTTTTACGTTCAGCAGAAATATCATCTGGACGTACGGCCTGACTGCAGTGATTCCATTTTCTGTATTGGTGGCACGCTGGATAGAGAGTAAATCGACAATATTCCAACGCCGAATCAGTATCGCTTTCGCATGTGTTGCATGTGTGACTGCCTGCATTGCGCCCGTGATTTATTCCAATGTTAATGGTAATTCGGATCGCGATTTGGTCGCTGTTTTTGATAAAACAGCAGATAGCAATGCGGTCTTGCTTTATGCGATCAAGCCGTCGTTCTCAACCAGTTTTTATGCGCATGAAAGATTGCACTACGATCCTCAAACTGCATTGGCTACAGATGGTGGAGTGCGTTACATCGTGGTTGCGAATGACAGTGTCGCGCATGAGCTTGCGCTGGCACCGAAGAATGAAGTGTTATTTGCCGGTACGCGTCATACCTTGCTGAGAATCGTCTAATTAAAATAAATCGATGGCAGCGCCTTGAACGAGGCTGTTGTTCATCGTTTTAAGATAATTTATCGATCAGAATTAACGCGCGGGGAAAAGTCGAAAGCAGCCTTCAGTGCGCGATATGCTTTTTGCGCAACTACGGTATGTACTGGTGGTGCGACTTTGGTGATGACGGCATACAGATCGCCTGCTGGATCACCAGGAATGCCACGTCCTTTCAGACGCAATTTACGTCCCGCAGTTGATCCTGCCGGAATGGCCAGCTGAATAGAGCCATCCGGTGTTGGGACATTGACGACAGTACCGTGCTCTGCCAAGTTCGCGGTTAAAGGAACATCGAAATAGATGTCGCGGCCATCGACCCGATAGCGGCGATGTGGACGGATAACGACTTCCAGATAGAGATCGCCAGCCTTGCCTTCGCCCGTGCCGGGGAAACCTTGTCCTGCCAAACGCAAAGTCTGGCCTGCGCGCATGCCTTTAGGAATGCTGACCTTGAGTGTGCGTTTGGAGACGATAGGCATGCCGTATTCGTCGGTTGTGTAGGTAGGCATCGATACATTGCACGCGGTGCCGTGATACGTGTCTTCCAGATCAATTTGTACCTTGGCATGCTGATCGCTGCCATGAATATGGATGCCGCGATTTTTAGGAGGCGCAGCGTTGGGGCGGCCCATCATTTCATCGAGAATATTGCTGAAATGCTCTTCCGTGCGTTTGGCCGCCGGTGGTACTTCCCTGGAATCGAAGCCGTAATCACGATTCGTCTGCGGTGGCGATGGTGCTTCGCGACGGGTGAACGGAGGGCGATATTCGTGATCGTAAGCCTGACGTTTTGAAGAATCTTTCAAGATGGCGTAAGCCTCACCGACTTCCTTGAAGCGGATTTCGGCGTACATCTCCCTGCTCACATCGGGGTGATATTTACGCGCGAGCTTGCGATACGCATTTTTAATCGCTTCTTGCGTGGCATTGCGCGGTACGCCTAGCGTCTCGTAATAATCCTTGAATTTCATTGTCAGTTTCGTTGCTCGTAATCGTGTGCTTCAATTTTGCCGAAAATTTAGCTGTTACGTATAAAGGCGGTTTTTTACAGAGTCATTCTGACATGATCGCCCGTCAGCTTAATGGATGAATAGGGCGATTATTGTTTGTCAATTTGCCATAACGGTATAAAAGCCTCCAATTCTTTCAATATAGTCACTATTTGCCATTTGTGTTGCCTAAATTGAAACGAATGAAAGTCGATTCAGCTATGTAGAGAGCCGTTTGAAGGGCATACTCTCTACTTCGTTCAATAAACAGTATTTTTAAGATGAAAAGCATGACCTACGAAGAGTATCTAGACGAAGTGACGACGCTCATGACGGAAAGATTTGATGTAACCGAAGCTGCCGCGATCAAGTATGTGATGCGTGCGCAAGCGAGTGATTTTTTTACCTTGCACGATGATGATCCTGCCATGCGTACGCAGGAGCGTGCCGAGAAGGATGCGAAAACGATTTTCGAGCAGCGTAACAAGTCCAAGCCTGAGTTATACAAGAAGTAATTTACGCTATCACCGGCTGCGGCCATCTTTTACAACCATGCAAAGGCGAGTTGACGCACAATTCCGTCTTTGAAAAATCGGAATCAGCATGCCTTTGAATGTCCTCGCCATACCGGCCGTTTTACCTATGCCCATCATGTTTTCGCAGCTAGCAGTGCAATTGTCGTGAGCGACCATCCAGTCATCACATGGAATGAAGCGGGCGAAGATCGCTCTGCGCGCTGGCAGTCGGAGAGCGGTGTTACTGCGCCCAAGCGTGTCGTCGTCGCCGATGACAAGATGACGGCTGATTCGGCATTTCGTCTGGCGAGCGAAGGGACGGCTTTACTGTGGCGCGGCGATTACCAGAATGCACGTCAGTTGTTGCAGGCTTTGGCACGTCGTATCGAACGCAAGCCACGTAAAGCGGCGACCACGCCGATCGATGCTTTCAATTTCCATAGACAGGCGCAATCACAGCGTGCACGTACGCTAGGCATGGTGCTGATCGCAGTGGACGCCGATTACACGATTCCACTGCGTCGCGCGCCCGATATCAAGCTCGCCTGTAATGAGGCTTATGGTGCAAGTGCAGGTCCGTTTGTCGTTTCTCTGCGGGAAATACTGGGTTTGATCGGTGCGCATGAATGGCGCAAGAATGGCGTGGAGATCGCGGCGTTGGGTGGTGCGCGCATTCATCCTTACTACGGCGTGTTTTCACCAGTACGTGGTGAATATCTGAACCTGATCGCCGAAGCACCTTTGCCATCCAAAAAGCTGGCTTTCGATATCGGTACTGGTACCGGCGTCATTGCAGCCTTGCTGGCACAGCGCGGCGTAGCGAAGATAGTAGCGACCGATCAGGATGCGCGTGCTTTGGCTTGCGCCAAAGAGAATCTGGCTCGATTGGATGTGAGCGATAAAGTGAAAGTGCTGGAAGCGGACTTATTCCCAGAAGGCAAGGCTCCTTTAATCGTTTGTAATCCACCGTGGATTCCTGCACGTCCAAGTTCGGCGATTGAATATGCGATCTACGATCCGGACAGCCGTATGTTGCGTGGCTTCTTGAATGGTTTGGTGGAACATCTGGAAGCCAAGGGCGAGGGTTGGCTGATCTTGTCGGATCTGGCAGAGCATCTGGGTTTGCGTACGCGTGAAGAATTGCTGCAGATGATAGAGGCGGCAGGTTTGAAGGTGATCGCGCGCATGGATACCAAGCCTACTCATCCACGCGCAGCGGATGAAACCGATCCTTTGCACAAGGCACGTTCGGCGGAAACCACATCGCTGTGGCGCCTCGCCGCACGCTGATCTTTTATAATCACGGGTTTGCTTTCATGCAGACCCGCATTCAATTTATTCAGGAATAAACATGGCTAACAAACCAGCCCGCATACTGACCTTCAAGTGCAAAAAATGCACAAAATCAGTTCAGGTGTTTTTGCAGAAAGTCTCTGCCTGTTCGCACATTCAGCCGTATCAGGGCATTTGCACCTGTGGCGAAATCACGCGTTACGCGACCGGCCAGAAAGATGCCGTGGAGTCGTTTATGAATTCGGAAGATGGCAACTGGTCACACCATCATCACTGATATACCAGTATCAATACTGCAGTCTTAGTTGCTGTCGGTATTGATAAAGCGCATCTTGAAGTTGCGTCCCTTGATATTGCCTTCGCTTAAACGCGCATAAGCCTTGTCCGCAACCTTGTGATCCAATGCGACATAGGTCATGAATTCAAAGACATTGATCTTGCCGACCTGATCCTTGGTCAAGCCAGCATCGCCAGTCAATGCGCCCAGCAAATCGCCTGGGCGTAATTTATCTCTCTTGCCGCCCATGATGCACAGCGTCACCATCGGTGCGTGCAAGTCGCCGCCTTCAGCTACTTCCAGTTCGTTCAAGTTGAACCACTGCACAGGCTTGTGCTGGTATTCCTCAATCAGCTTGACCCATTTCTTTTCATTCGGTGCGCACAAACTCAACGCCAGGCCTTTTTCCTGACCGCGGCCGGTACGGCCGATGCGGTGGATATGCACTTCGGTGTCTTTCGACACATCGACGTTAATCACGGCGCCCAAGGATTGAATATCCAATCCACGTGCCGCTACATCGGTCGCGACCAGTACTGAGCAGCTTTGATTGGCAAACAGCACCAGGATTTCATCGCGTTCGCGTTGTTCCAGTTCGCCGTATAAGGCCAGTGCGCTGAAGCCTTGTGCGCGCAATTCTGCGGCCAGTTCGCGGCAATGGATTTTTGTATTGCAGAATGCCAGTGTAGAAACTGGTCGGTAATGTTTCAGTAGCGTAGCGACTGCTGCATTGCGTTCGTCGTAACCGACTTCGTAAAAACGCTGTTCGATCTGACTATCGTCGTGTTGCGCTTCAACTTTGACCTCGACCGGATCGCGCAGGAATTCATTGCTGGCCTTGCGGATATCGTCCGGGTAAGTCGCAGAAAACAATAAAGTCTGGCGACGTGTCGGGCAAGCGCTGACGATGCCGGCGATCTCTTCATAAAAGCCCATGTCGACCATGCGATCAGCTTCGTCCAGTACCAGCGTTTGTACTTTGGACAGATTGATGGTTTCACGCGAGATGTGATCGCGGATGCGGCCGGGTGTGCCTACGACGATATGCGCGCCATGCTCCAGTGATGCGATTTGCGGACGCATAGGTGCACCGCCGCACAAGGTTAACACCTTGATGTTGTCGGTAAAGCGCGCCAGACGGCGTAACTCATTCGATACCTGATCGGCCAGCTCACGGGTAGGGCAGATCACCAATGCTTGCACTGCAAACCAGGTTGGATTCAATTTCTGCAGCAAGCCGATACCGAAAGCAGCCGTTTTGCCGCTGCCAGTCTTCGCCTGCGCAATCAAATCACGCTGTTCCAGTATCACCGGCAGGCTTTGTGCCTGTATCGGTGTCATCTCCTTGTATCCGAGCGAGTCAAGATTGCTCAGCATGGCAGGAGAGAGGGCGAGATTGGAGAAGGAACTTGTGGTCATGAGCGGCTTGCGTGATGCGGAAAAGGACTCGCAGTCTAACAGGCATGGGCAGATAGATGAAAAATCCGGCCCTGCAAAGCATAAATAATTCGCTCTTACATGTAAGTCTTGTTCATAAATTGTCAGATTGGCTTGGACATGCGCCGTCACAACCATGCTTGTTCCGTGATTTGTATTTTCGATGCGCTAACAGGCCGGTCGCTGCCACAAGCCTTGATTGCATCAAAGCAACAAAAAAAGGCTGAAAAGAACACATTTTTCACGACCAAATATATCGTTTCATAATACGGAATATTAATATCGCACTGCATCAATAAAAAATTCCAAAGGGTAGAATATCGTTTCACATACAGAAAAATATAATATAACTTATTGATAAATAAGGTAAAAAAATAATTAAAATATCTTATATAAGACATTGTTGCTGTGCGCAATATCGCCTATGATTAATCCAATGTTTTTTCCAGTTTCGGTTTTTATAAGCACTTAACTAAGGAGATTCATCATGGCAACTCGCGAACAACAAATTCAGGCACTAAACAAGGATTGGACTGACAATCCGCGCTGGACAGGTATCAAGCGTAACTACTCTGCGGAAGATGTTGTTCGTCTACGCGGCTCCGTGCAGATAGAGCACACGCTGGCTCAGCGTGGCGCCGAGAAGTTGTGGGAGATGTGTAATAACGAGCCTTTCGTGAATGCACTCGGTGCGTTGACCGGTAATCAGGCGATGCAGCAGGTCAAGGCTGGTTTGAAGGCGATCTATCTGTCGGGTTGGCAGGTTGCCGGTGATGCCAATGTGGCCGGTGAAATGTATCCGGATCAATCGTTGTATCCAGCCAATTCGGTGCCGCTGGTGGTCAAGCGTATCAACAACACCTTCCAGCGTGCTGATCAGATTCAATGGTCGGAAGGCTCGGGCGATATCGATTTCTTCGCGCCTATCGTGGCTGATGCAGAAGCCGGTTTTGGCGGCGTCTTGAATGCCTATGAACTGATGAAGTCGATGATCGAAGCTGGCGCTGCCGGCGTGCACTTCGAAGATCAACTGGCATCGGTCAAGAAATGCGGCCACATGGGCGGCAAGGTATTGGTCCCAACGCGCGAAGCAGTCGAGAAGCTGAACGCCGCACGTCTGGCAGCCGATGTATCCGGCACAACGACTTTGGTCATTGCACGCACCGATGCAGAAGCTGCTGACTTGCTGACTTCCGATGTTGATGAAAACGATCAACCTTTCCTGACTGGCGAACGCACGGTCGAGGGTTTCTATAAAACCCGTTCCGGTTTCGATCAGGCGGTATCGCGTGGTCTGGCGTATGCGCCGTATGTCGATATGTTGTGGTGCGAAACCGGCAAACCGGATCTGCAATTCGCCAAACAATTCGCCGAAGCGATCCACGCCAAATTCCCCGGCAAGATGCTGTCCTATAACTGCTCGCCATCCTTCAACTGGAGAAAGAATCTGGACGATGCAACCATCGCCAAGTTTCAGAAAGAGTTGGGCGCGATGGGCTACAAATTCCAGTTCATCACGCTGGCTGGCTTCCACTCGCTGAACTATTCGATGTTCAACCTGGCGCACGGTTACGCACGTAACCAGATGTCGGCCTTTGTCGAGCTGCAGGAAGCCGAATTCGCTGCTGCGGATAAAGGCTTCACCGCGGTCAAGCATCAGCGCGAAGTTGGTACCGGTTATTTCGATGCCATCACACAAGTTATTCAACAAGGAAAGTCGTCCACTACAGCGCTGCATGGCTCGACTGAGGATGAGCAATTCTTTGACAGCAAGGTAGCAAAAGTTTGTATTGCAGGACACAAGAACGCTGCATAAAAAGCGTCTTGTAGGAGGAGACCGCACCCGTTCAGGGTGCGGTTTAAAACAGGAGAGTAGTAATTTACATACTGATTTACTTATATGGAGACAAGCATGACAACGAGCACGATAGAGTTCCCGGCAGGCATTGAAATTGAAGGCGAATTCAAAGCAGATTACGAGCAGATATTGACGCCAGAGGCGTTGGCCTTGGTCGCCAAGTTAAGCCGCAGCTTTGAGGCGCGCCGTCAAGAATTGCTGGCGATTCGGGTTCAACGTGCCCAACGTATTGATGCCGGCGAACGCCCGGATTTTTTGCCGGAGACTGCAGCAATACGCGCTGCCGACTGGCGCATTGCGCCGATTCCGGCAGATCTGCAATGTCGTCGTGTTGAAATTACCGGTCCAGTCGATCGCAAGATGGTGATCAATGCGCTCAATTCAGGTGCCGATATTTACATGGCTGACTTTGAGGATGCGAATACGCCTAACTGGGATAACCAGATCAGCGGCCAGATCAATTTGATTGATGCAATACGCAAAACCATTTCCTTCGAGACGACGGCCAAGAGCTACAAACTGAACGACAAGCTCGCTACGCTGTTGGTACGCCCACGCGGCTGGCATCTGGATGAGAAGCACATGCTGGTGGATGGCAAGCGCGTGTCGGGCGGTATCTTCGACTTTGCGTTATTCATGTTCCATAACGCGCATGAATTGCTGAAGCGCGGTTCAGGCCCGTATTTCTATTTGCCGAAGCTGGAGTCGCATCTGGAAGCACGCTTGTGGAACGATATCTTCGTCATGACGCAACGCGAACTTGGGCTACCGCAAGGCACGATCAAGGCAACAGTTTTGATCGAAACCATACTCGCTGCATTCGAGATGGATGAAATCCTGTACGAACTGAAAGACCATAGCGCAGGCTTGAATGCAGGACGCTGGGATTACATTTTCTCTTGCATCAAGAAGTTCAAGCTGGACAAGGATTTCTGTCTGGCTGATCGCGCCAAGGTAACGATGACGGTGCCTTTCATGCGCTCCTATGCCTTGTTGTTGCTGAAAACTTGTCATCATCGCGGTGCGCATGCGATGGGTGGCATGGCAGCCTTGATTCCTATCAAGAACGATCCAGTCAAGAATGAGTTGGCGATGAATGCAGTACGTATCGACAAAGAGCGCGATGCGATCGACGGTTACGACGGCGGTTGGGTCGCGCATCCAGGATTGGTTGATCTGGCGATGACAGAGTTCAAGAAGGTGCTGGGCGACAAGCCTAACCAGATAGGCAAGCTGCGCGACGATGTACAAGCGACGGCTGCTGATCTGCTGAACTTCCAGCCAGAGACGCCGATCACGGAAGCCGGTTTGCGCTACAACATCAATGTCGGCATTCATTATCTGGGTAGCTGGCTGGACGGCAATGGTTGTGTGCCCATCCACAACTTGATGGAAGACGCAGCTACCGCCGAGATCAGCCGCTCGCAAGTGTGGCAATGGATACGCTCGAGCAAAGGCGTATTGGACGATGGTCGCAAGATTACGGCGGCGATGGTGCGTCCCATGATTCAGGAAGAATTGCTGAAAGTGAAGCAAGACGCTCCCAACGGCAGCAGCCCTAGCTATATACGTGCGGCGAAAATTTTTGAGGAAATGTCGACGGCAGCAACGTTTGCGGAATTTTTGACCTTGCCGTTATACGAAGAAATTTGATGTTGAAAGAGAAGTGCCATACGGCGCTTCTCTATTTTCTCTGATCAAGAATGAAGCGGATGCAATATTGTTTATTGCATCCGCTTTTTTTTTAGAGAATTACGGTTTTTAAAATCAAACCGATGACAGCGCTAGCCGCAATGACGTGCATGACATTACGTTTGTAGCGCACCAATGCAACAGCCGCAACGATGGCCATCAACGCTGCAATCCAGTCGAATGCACCAGAGAACCCTGTTGGCCATAAGACGTGATAAGCGAAGAACACCGCAAGATTCAAAATGACGCCAACTACAGCGGCAGTAATTCCACTTAATGGCGCAGTGAACTTCAGATTGCCATGTGTAGATTCAACCAAAGGGCCACCAGCCAGAATGAAGATGAATGATGGCAAGAAGGTGAACCATGTCACGAGTACAGCTGCGGTAGCACCAGCAAGAAACTGTAAATCAGGACCGAATACCGCTTGTACATAAGCACCGACAAAGCCTACAAAAGCGACCACCATAATGAGCGGGCCTGGATTGGCTTCGCCCAAGGCCAAACCATCGATCATTTGTGTAGGTGTAAGCCAGTTGTAGTGCCCGATCGCACCTTGATAGATATAAGGCAAGACCGCATACGCACCACCAAAAGTAAGCAAAGCAGCCTTGGTAAAGAACCATCCCATTTGCGTCAGGGTGTGGTCCCAACCAAATCGCATCGTCAAGACCGCCATAGGTACGCACCACAACACAGCACCTACAACCAGAATTTTCGTCAATCCAGACCCGCGAAACTGAGCATGCTCTGGTGTCGGCGTATCGTCATCAATCAATGCCGGACCGTACGATTTATCGGCTTGCCCATGACTTCCTCCGACAGTAAATTTATGCGGGATATAACGACCACCGAGATAACCGATTACTCCTGCCGTTGCGACGATGATAGGGAAGGGCACATTCATCGCAAAGATTGCGACAAAGGATGCAGCGGCAATTGCCCACATCAAATTGTTCTTCAATGCACGCGAACCTATGCGATGAACCGCATGCACGACCACGGCTGTAATTGCAGGCTTGATACCGTAAAACAAACCGGCGATCAGCGGCACATGGCCGTAGGCGATATAGAGCCAGGACAATGCAATCAGGAAAAATAAGGACGGCAGTACGAACAGCACGCCGGCGGCAATCCCGCCTTTGGTTCGGTGCATCAACCAGCCCATATAAGTCGCGAGTTGTTGCGCCTCAGGGCCAGGCAATAGCATGCAATAGTTCAGCGCATGCAAAAATCGCCGCTCGCTAATCCAGCGTCTTTGTTCAACGAGTTCTCTGTGCATCAGCGAAATTTGGGCAGCAGGACCGCCGAAGCCGATAAAGCCTAGCTTGAACCACAACTTAAGCGCCTGCCAGAAAGGGACTGGATCCGGTCGAGCTTGTTCATCAGCATTGGAAGTTGTAGTGGAAGTGGCGTTGCTCATACTGAAATGTCCTGCTCAAAGGTAGTTAGCAGGCCATCGAAGATGCCTGAAGCGATAGCTAAAAGTTGATCGTCATCGGTAACGGTTGCACGTATGCCAGCCAGCGCGCGCTCAATACCGCTGGCTTCCGGCGGCTGTATGCCACCAGCATCAATAAAGTGAACGATGCCGCCCAAGCGTGCGAGTGCAGGAGAATCAAGACCAAAGCTGGCCAGCAAGGTTTCAAACGTCACCTTGGCGCCGACATGAGAAAACGTCGCACCATCAAAGTCGAATCCCAATGCATTAGCCGGGCAATCTACCGGGGATGCCAGCCAGAGAATGTTCGCTTTCTGATCGATAAAGCGCCGAATCAGCCATGCACTGGCCAGCCGGTCCATCCAGGGACGAGCACGCGTTGCCCACGTACGGCCACGATAATCGGCAAGCGATAAGCGCTGGATTTCTCCCGTGATGGAATGTGGCTCATCCGGCGATATGGTGCGGATTGCGGCTGTTTCCAATTCTAGTAATGAGGCCGCGGTTTGTTTTTGTGATTCGCTGGAAAAGAAATCGATGGCCGCTAACTGATCGAAGGTTTTACGTAGTTTGCGTACTTGTTTGAGATTTTCCGTGGCCGTATCGTCACTAAGCTTGGCGCGGCATTGCGCAATGTCATCGGACAATGCGGTGAACTCTGTCGAGCGATCGAACAAGGTAAGAAATGCATCGTTAGCTGTACTCGTGTGGAGTAAGTGTGTCGTGCCGCCATTCTTGTCGATATCGTCGGCAATCTCGGATAGGGTTGCTTTACAGCCACTTTGCTCTGGCAATAGATAAACACCATCGCGCAAGACAGCCGCGCCGGAGGCTTTAAGTGCCCGCCATGCCCTCATACGCGCTGTGGCGTTTTCTGTGGGCAAGGTCAGTATGAGTAGGATCCATTTCATAATTTGTAGCTTAATCTACTTTTATGTAATTAACTCTACTATATTAATTTAAATTGTCTGGTATAGGTGCAAGATTGTTTAGAGGAATTGCCGAGACGTACTTCTGCTTATGTAGATTTTAGTTGCATAGCGAATTAGTTTGACCTATGCTTCACCCATGTTTGATCATTGCCTTTACTTCAACACGACTGCTTTGGCGCGCGTTCTCGAGCGTGAATGGACCAAGGCATTCAAACCGTTCGGGATGACGCCATCGCAGGCGTTCATGCTTCGCGCGGTGTTGGCTAATCCTGGCATGTTGCAGAGTGAGTTAGCTGCGACATTGGCTATCTCTCGTTCTACAGCGACACGCACCTTGGATGGTTTGCAGCAGATGCAATTGCTGGTGCGCACGGCGACTGAGCGTGATGGTCGAGAATCAGCGATAGCGCCAACCGAATTGGCTATCGCAATGAAGGAGCAGCTAGATGCTGCTAGCGGAGAAGTAACGAAACGTCTGAAGAAGGAGTTGGGTGCTACGCAGTTTGATGAAACCGTCACTAAAGTAAAAAAAGTTCGCTCAGTCATTGCCTGAGTTTTTTTAATAAAGTAGTTGTATAGCAAACTAAAAAGGAGTTTCAAATGCCTATCCTGAACGTGAAAGTAAGCGCAGAAAAATCACCTGAACTGACGAAGCAGATTGCCGAGCTTCTACTGGACTTAACGACGCGCATACTGAAAAAGAAACGCGAAGTCACTGCCATTGCCATCGACTACGTTGCGCACGATAGTTGGGTCGTTGGTGGTCATCTCTTGAGCGAGCAAAAGAAGAATAGCTTCTACTTCGATATCAAGATTACTGACGAAACCAATACCAAGGATGAGAAGGCGCTTTACATCAAGGAAGCCTTTGCCGGATTTGAACGCATCTTGGGTAATCTGCATGAGGAAAGTTATATCTACGTGCAGGATGTCAGAGCCGCTTCGTATGGTTATGGTGGTTATACGCAAGAGTATCGCTATCATCATTGATTGAATTCAGTGATGCAGGAACGCGATCTCAGGCAAGATGTTCAATTTTTCCATCATGCTGTTTTGGCACATAATGGAGATCCATCAACCATAGTTCGACATCGCTATGAAACTGGATCACCTTGATCATCTTGTCCTGACGGTAAAAGACATCGAACTGACCTCTGCCTTTTATCAGCGTGTGCTGGGCATGGAAGTTGTGATTTTCGGAGCAGGGCGGAAAGCACTTTCGTTCGGCTTCCAGAAAATCAATTTGCATGAACATGGCAAAGAGTTCGAACCGAAAGCCGAGCATCCGATTCCTGGTTCGGCTGATCTTTGCTTCATCACTTCCGTGCCCTTGGATGAAGTGCTGGAGCATTTCAATGCCTGCGGCGTCACGGTGCTGGAAGGGCCGATTCGACGCACCGGCGCAACTGGCCCGATCTTGTCTCTATATCTGCGCGATCCGGATTTCAATTTGATTGAAGTATCAAACCGCATCGAAAACTGACTAGGTATTTCAATCGAACGATCGCTAGATGGTGTAGAAAAAATCATTAGCGCGTCGTTCATTTGTTTGACTGCGCGTATGACGTTTGTGCGCATAGTCAGACGAATGTCAGACATATCAAGTATCCTCTCGGATCGCCTTACCCATTTTTCACGATTGCATGCTTCCGGTTTGCAATCGCTTAATTCATTTGTTTGCTCATGACTCAGAAAATAACGCCATCAACTGCATTGCTGCTTACGATCGCTCCCTTGATGTGGGCGGGGAATGCAATTGTTGGTCGCTCAGTCAATGGTTTGGTGCCGCCGGTTACGCTGAATTTTTTCCGCTGGTCTATCGCGATGCTGATTCTGCTGCCGTTGGCGAGCTGGATATTTCGTCGTGACAGTGGATTCTGGCAGCATTGGAAGCGCTTTTCCTTATTGGGCTTGTTGGGCGTTGGTCTCTACAACACTTTGCAATATCTGGCGCTGCAAACTTCTTCGCCGATTAATGTGACCTTGGTTGCTGCCAGCATGCCGGTCTGGATGCTGCTGATCGGTACACTGTTCTTTGGTGTCAAGGTGTCGCACAAGCAAACACTGGGTGCGGTGATGTCTATCGTTGGTGTGTTGATAGTCTTGAGTCGCGGTGAGTTACGTCAATTGCTGGCTCTGCGTTTGGTGGCTGGCGATATCTTCATGATTATCGCGGCGATTGTCTGGTCTTTTTATAGCTGGTTACTGACTTTGCCGAAAGATCCGCAAGAAATTCGCAGTAACTGGGCGGCTTTTCTGTTGGCACAAGTTGCGTTCGGTGTCGCCTGGTCAGGCTTGTTTGTCGCTGGTGAATGGGCAGTAAGTGATCTGCAGATCACTTGGGGCTGGCCTTTGCTTGCAGCATTGATGTTCGTGGCGATCGGCCCCGCGATTATTGCGCTGCGTTGCTGGGGTGTGGGCGTGCAGCGGGTAGGACCGACGATAGCGGGATTCTTCAGTAATTTGACACCGCTTTTTGCGGCGGTGATGTCTTCAGCGTTTTTGGGTGAAATGCCGCATTTTTATCACGGCATTGCATTCATATTGATTGTGGGCGGGATTGTCGTCTCGTCTCGCCACTCCAAATAAGACGTTTCTTCAGGATTCTTCGTAGGTTTCTACTATGGCATCGGCTACCGCACGTACGCGTGCGGTGCGGTTCAAGTCGCTATGCAGCACCAACCAAAGATCGTAAGGCTCGAAGCGTTCCGGCCATAAGCGCACGAGCTGTGCACCTGCATCGCCGATATGCGTAGGCAATTCTCCAATTCCCAAACCGGCACTGACGGCTTCGAACAGCATCATGCCGGAGCTGATCTCCATCGTGACGCGTGCATTGGCGATAGATTCGCCACATAGTGCTTCGCTTTGGCTGGGGTAAATCGCTCGTTGATAGATGACGACATCATGTCCAGCGAGCGCGGTGCCTGGCTGCGGCATTCCGTGTTTTTTCAGATAAGCCTTGGATGCGTACAAGCCAACGGCCAAGCGTTTCAAATGACGAGAAATCAGATCCGGGCTGGTTGGTCGTACGGTACGCACGGCAAGATCAGCTTCGCGTCGTGTGATGTTGGAAACCTGATTGGACGTAGTCAGGACGACGCGGATGTCAGGATGCTTTACATGAAGCTTCTGCATGGCGGGCATTAAAACATGCTTGGCCATCGTATCTGTTGCTGCCACGCGCACGACGCCGCACAGGCGCTCATCTGTACCTTGCATTTGCCGCTGCAGCTGATCTGCGGCTTGTTCCATTTTTTCTATCGCGGTGACTGCTAGCTCGCCAGCTGGCGTGGCGACATAACCGGCCGGTGTACGCAAGAAAAGGCGCGTGCCCAACGATTTTTCCATGGCTGTCAGACGGCGCCCGACGGTGGCTTGATCGATCTGCAATTGTTCGGCCGCTCCGCGCAGTGTACCTACGCGTTGAATGGCAAGAAAAATTCTGGCGTTATCCCAATCCATGATCATTTCCTGTTTGTTTGATGATGCAAATTTGCATCATAGTAATGAGATTATGCTTATTTATTGCATCGCACAAGAGGTCTAAAATGCTGCTCTGATCACGCAGTACAGAAAGCACATCATGACGATGCAAGCCCCAAAACTAAGCCCTTCCACGCTGGCTGCGCCATCGCACGCTGGTTATTTGCCGCTGGTCGCGCTGGCGATCGGATTTGTGATGGCGATGCTGGATGTCACGGTGGTCAACGTTGGTTTGTCTTCGATAGAAGAGAGCTTGTCAGCTCCACTGTCCATGCTGGTCTGGATCGTCGATGGTTATACGCTGACCTTTGCTGCGATGTTGATGGTGGGCGGTGCCTTGGCAGATCGTTATGGCGCCAAGAAAATCTATATGTTTGGCTTGACGATTTTTGTCGTGGCTTCGTTGCTGTGCGGTATTGCGCCCAATGGCGTCACGCTGGTAGCTGCGCGTTTGTTGCAGGGCGTGGGTGCCGCGTTCTTTATGCCTAGTTCTTTAAGCTTGATGACGCATGTGTATGAGGATGACCATACACGCGCCAAGATGCTGGGCATCTGGTCGGCAGCGGTCGGCGCAGCAGGCGCGATCGGTCCTTTGGTTGGCGGTGTGTTGATCCACTGGTTTGGCTGGCGCAGTATTTTTCTGATCAATGTGCCGGTGGGCTTGCTGGGTTTGATGTTGGCGAACAGAGTGATTCCCAACGTTGCGCGTCATTGGCGTCCTTTGACTATCCTTAGTCATTTAACCGGTGTTGTGATGCTGGCGGCATTGAGCTTTGTGCTGATTGAAGGTCCGGTTTTTGGCTGGGGCTCATCTCCGATTATGGCTGGGATCGTTATCACCTTGATAGCTGCTTTCTTCCTGGTGCGACATGAGCGTCGCGGAGCCGCACCCTTGATTCCACGCGAATTGTTTGCGAATTCGCATTTTGCCGCGGCCAACGGGATAGGCTTTCTGATTAATTTTGGCGTGTATGGACTACTGTTTTTCCTGAGTCTGTTCTTGCAGCAGGCACGAGGTGCGGATGCTTTGCAAACAGGTTTGCAGTTGCTACCGACGATGGCGGTTATTTTTATCGGTAACTTTATGTCAGGTCGTATCACGGCGCAGTGGGGACCACGTTTGCCGATGTTGCTTGGTCTGGGCTTGGCGGCTGTGCTGGCAGGATTGTTGACTGGTTTGACGCCGCAAACGTCGTACTGGTTGTTTGCGTTAGCGGTGGGTACTTGCAACTTCGGTGTGAGTATTGCGATTCCTGCGATGACGACGGCCGTGTTGCAAATGGCAGGGCGTCTACATGCGAATAGTGCTGCCGCGGCGTTGAATGCAAATCGTCAGATCGGTGCTTTGGTCGGCGTGGCGATCATGGGGACGATATTGCATATGGCGCCGGATTGGCACTGGCGCGTGATATTTGCCCTTTCTGCGGTTGGTGTGGCGTATAGCGGTGCCTGGTTACTGGTGCTGCGTTTTATACGTTTGAATGCGCCGGTAAGGAAGCATTGATCATATTGGTAGCTGGATTCCTCTTGTGAATCTGTAGGTATTTCATACGCTTGATGAATAGATAACTCTATTAATCAAGCGTATCGGCATGGCCGCTCTGGCCGAATTATTTCCCGACAACTTCTTGATGCTTTATCTATATTGACAAGGTAGGTCATATTTTTCGAAATACGCTTGTTTGCGATATTTCGTAAAAATATACTTCATTAGTAAAATATATTGGAGTAAAATAAAACATCCATCACTATCTTGATTGGCTTTTGCATCATGATGAAAAAAATTACTTATCTGAGTCTGGTCTGCTTGACGGCGTTGCTTGGCGCTTGCGCCGACATGGGCAATATCAAGCCGCAGGCAAAACAGATGGATGCGAATAGTCTGGATGGTGGTTCCAATATTACTCTTTCAGCAAAAAATGCCGCTGCGCAATGGCCACAAGTTCAGTGGTGGCATGCTTACGGCGATACACAACTAAATAGCTTGATAGCTGCTGCCCTGAGCGACAATCCAAACATGCATATTGCAGAAGCGCGGGTACGTCAAGCGCAGGCCTATGCCGGCTTGGCGAAGTCGGCGACCTTGCCGAATGTGGAAGCATCAACTTCCATGACGCGCCAGTTATTTTCCGCACACGATTTCATTCCACCTCCAGAAGCGGGTAACTACGCTTGGTACAACCGTGCTGCCGTAGAGATGACTTACGATCTGGATTTGTGGGGCAAGCAGCGTCAGGCACTGGCTGCAGCAGTAGATGAAGTCAAAGTTGCTGCTGCCGAATCACAGATCGCACAACTTGCGCTGGAAAACAATATCGTACGCAGCTATGTGCAACTGTCATTGCAGTTTGCCTTGAAAGATATCGCCGAAGATACGTTGGCACATCGCGAGAAAGCCTTGCATGTAATGCGTCAGCGATTGGCTGCCGGACTGGCAACTGAAATGGATGTCACGCAACTGGAAGCTGCCGTGCCACCGCTGCACATACAAATTGAGCAATACGAAGAGTCCATTACGCTGTTACGCAATCAACTCGCGGCCTTCAGTGGTAAAGGTCCAGCCGCTGGTGAAAAAATTACGCGTCCGACCTTGTCTCTTGATAATAGTGCCTGGCTGCAATTGCCGTCTGCCTTGCCTGCCGATCTGGTCGGCCGTCGTCCGGACGTGGCTGCACGACGCTGGGAAGTGGAAGCTGCTGCCAAAGAGATAGACGTGGCCAAAGCTGCGTTCTATCCAAATATCAATTTGATGGCATTCGCCGGTTTTCAGGGCATAGGCTTTAGCAACTTCCTCACTGGTTCGTCGGCGATACGCGGAATTGGCCCGGCTATTTCATTGCCGATTTTCGATGGCGGTCGTTTGCGCAGCAACCTTGGCGCGCATACAGCAGCGTATGACATTGCGGTAGAAACCTATAACGGCACGCTCATTCATGCGCTGGAAAGCGTAGCCAATAGCTTGGTCGAAGCACAATCATTGCAGCAGCAAAAAAATCTCAATGACGGTGCACTGGCAACGGCAACCAAGGCGCGCGTCCTGGCTAGCAAGGGATTTGCAGCTGGCATGACGGACTTCCTGGTTCTGCTTAATAGCGAAGTGACTTTGCTGGCGCAACAACAACAGCGTGTGCAAATCAATGCACGCATGCTGGAGAGTCATGCTGCCTTGATGCTGGCATTGGGTGGCGGTTATGTACCTGAACAAGTCGATGGCAAAGCCAGCGATGTGAAACAGAATGCGATCAGCAGCAAGGACAAGCCATGAGTAACTTTGACAGTACGGTACGCCGTATCGCTCGTTGCGGTGAACGCATGCCGGAACATCCGCAGCAGTTGGTGACGTTGAGCCGATTGGCGTATCACATCCAAAAACGTACACAGGATCAACTCAATGCCGTGATGAAAAAACACGGCCTGACCAACGTCGGCTACACCGCATTAATGGTGCTTTATGGTTCGGATGATGAGACACAACGCGCATCCGATCTGGGCGATGCTTGTTCGGAAAAACCAGCCAATCTGACGCGCATCTGTAACGACCTGGAAAAACAGGGCTTGATCAAGCGTCGCTTCAGTCTGGAGGATAGACGCAGCGTCGATATATCGCTGACCACTGCCGGCAGAAAGCGCGTCGAACATGTATCGCCGGATTACTGGGCGATTCTGAACAAAACGTATGAAGGCATCAACGACAAGAGCCTGGCCTTGCAAGAGATCATGCTCAGACAGCAACTCGCTAATCTGGAAGAAGTGCAAGAAGTATGAACATCGCGGCCGAATCCGAATCGACACCTGCGACGCCAGCACCGCCTGCCGCGTGGTATCGCCGTGCACGCGTGGTTGCGCAGGATTGGATAGATACGGAAGGGCAGCGCTGGATATTTGTTCTTAAAACCTTGTTGGCAGCTTTCCTCGCGTTGTGGATCGCTTTTCGTCTGGGATTTGATTCACCACGCAGCGCCATGATGACGGTTTTCATTGTCGCTTTGCCTAGCAGTGGTATGGCGCTGGAAAAAAGTATCTACCGCTTGTTCGGCACCCTAGTCGGTTGTGCTGCCGCACTAACGCTCATAGCCTTGTTTCCGCAACAGAGTGTGCCCTTGTTTATCGCACTCGCAGCATGGGTGGGTTTGTGTACCGCCGGTTCTGCCTTGATGCGCAATGCGCGTTCCTACGGCTTTGTGTTGGCAGGTTATACGGCTTGCATGATTGCAGTGCCGGCGATTGATGCACCTTTGACCGTATTCAATCTGGCCGTCTCGCGTGTGACGGAAATCTCATTAGGCATCTTGTGTGCGGCCTTGGTGAATGACGCCTTGTTCCCTAAACATCAGAGCGAGCAATTGGTACAAGCCGTGCGCAAGTTGTATCGCAATTTTGCGCAGCTTTGTATCGATGCAATGCAAGGGCGTTTAAGTCCAGAGCAAATGGAACGCTTGCATCTGCAGTTCGCAACGGAAGTCGCAGCGCTGGAGTCAGGTCGTGCGGCTGCTTTCTTTGAGGCTGGTGATGTGCGTGTGCGCAATCAGCAATTGCACGCATTCAATGCAGCGGCGATGGTTAGCCTGACGACATTTCATACGCTACATCAGCTGATGCAACGTTTGCGTGATCGGGGAGATATGCTGGTCCCTGATTTGATGATGCCGCTTTACACCGCTTTTTCTGAAGCTTTGTTGGTAAGCAATATTCCGGCGCGAACCGGTGTTGAGGCAGGTATTACACATGACAAACTGATTGAGCTGCGCCAGGCCTTGCCGCAAATGATTACCGATGCGCGTCGCAACTTTTTGCAACATCCGCACAACGACAAGCAACGCTTGAATCTTGATACAGGCTTGGAATTGCTGCAGCGCTTTAGCGATGATCTGTATAGGCTGGTTGCGATTTATCACGATTTGCCTAAGCGTTTGTCCGATATGCCGGTGAAGAGTCAGGAAAAGATCCTCGCATACAGCGCCAAAACGCCGCCCGTGATTGCAATGGCTGCTGGTTTGCGTAGTGCTGCTGCATTGTTGTTGCTGTCATTAGCCTGGTACGGTCTGAATTGGCCTAGCGCAGGTGGTGCGGTCATCATCATGGTTGTTTTTTGCGGCTTGGCTGCATCTTCGCCCGATCCTAGCAGTCTGATTCGTCAAACGACATTGGGCTTTGCGATTGCGACACCGTTTGCATTCTTCTGTGCCTTCTTCATGCTCAATCACGTAGAAGGCTATGGCATGCTGGTATTGGCAATGCTGCCGTTCTTGATCGTGGCGACATATCTTAGTACCTGGCGCAAGGTGGCTGGTATCGGTATTGGTTTCAATCTGATGTTTGCGCAGATGATCGCGCCGGAGAACATGATGCGCTTCAATGTCTCCAACTTTATCAATGACAGCATGGCGCAAATCATAGGTCTGGTTCTTGCCGCGTTGATGTTTGCGTTGATCCTGCCTGAACACAAGCAAGGCTCGCGTCGTCATATCGCAGAATCTTTGTGGGGCGAAGCTTTGCGTCTTTGTCTCAGCGATGCGGTACACCTGCGTCATCACTTCGAAAGCCGCGTGCGCGATTTGCTCAATCAATTGAGTATGGGTGTGCGTGGTACGCCGGATGCGGCGACACGTCGTATCTTGAATCAGGCGATAGTGTTGCTGGAGCTGGGGCACGCGATTCTTGATTTGCGTGAATTGAGTGCGCGTTTGCGCGCCGACCATCTTGCGCGTATTGCAAAAGAAAAATGCATCGCCAGCCTGGCTGATTATTTCCGACGTCCTGAAATGGAACAGCATGCGCAAGCGCTCATAGCAACGCAAGATGCTGGGAAAATGCTGCGCACCTTGCTGTTGGATAAAGAAAATCTGAAGACTGGCGAGGCCGCACAATTGCAGCGTGCCTTGACCGACTTGCACATGATCAATGCATCGCTGCTCGATTCATCATTGAGCGATTTTTCCATCGAATCAACATCGCCGAACGGAGCAAGCACTCATGCCGCGTGAAATTTCCATCTTTGGCATATTGGCGCCATCGTTGCTATTGGTTTTTTTGTTGAGTGTGCTGATACATATAGGCGTTGACTGGCTGTGCGGCCATTTCGGCATTTATAAATATGTCTGGCATCGCTCACTGTTCCGGCTGTGTCTGCTGGTTTGTATATTCGGTGCGCTGGCACTACTACTTTACTAAAAAGAGGGATCACTCTCATGCGTACGTCCGTTTATTTGCGTTACATCATTACCGCTGTCTTGCTGCTGGTTGCCATCTTGTTTGGCAAATACCTGTGGGACGACAATATGGATTCGCCATGGACGCGCGATGGCCGCGTCAAGGCCAACATCATTCATATTGCACCGGACGTCTCGGGTATCGTGACTAGCGTTGCTGTGCACGATAACCAATTCGTGCATAAAGGCGATGTGTTGTTCAGCATAGACAAGAGCCGCTATAGCCAGACACTGATACAAGCTGAAGCAGCGCTGGCAGCACAACAAGCAGAGAAACGGGTACGCAGCAAGGAAGCGGCACGACGCGCCGGACTGGATGCCTCTATCGTGACGAGTGAGAGTCGTGAGGCAGCGGATTCGTTGTCATCCATCGCTGGCGCAAAATATGAGGTAGCCGCAGCTGCACGCGATATCGCACAACTCAATCTGGAACGTACTGAAGTGCGTTCACCAGTCGATGGCTATGTGACTAATCTGCATGTGTATGCCGGCGATTTTGCCACTGCAGGTGTGGCGCAATTGGCTGTGATCGATAGCAACTCATACTATGTGAGTGGCTATTTTGAAGAAACCAAATTGCAGTATCTGAAGGTGAACGACAAGGTTGAAATCCATTTGATGAGCGGTGGCCCAACCTTGCAAGGTCACATCGAAAGTATTTCGCGCGGTATTACCGATCGCGATGCTGCGACCGGTAGAGAATTACTGGCTGACGTTAATCCAACTTTTAACTGGGTGCGCTTGGCACAACGCATTCCGGTGCGGATCAAGATTGATGACTTGGATAAAGCACACAATCTGGTCGCAGGAATGACATGTACGGTGATAGTCAAACCTGAGAAGAAGTAAGTAGACCGAAGATCAGACCCTCCCTTGCTGGAGAGATCTGATCTCAGGTTGCAACTATGCTGTACGGGATGCTACTACGCGCATCCTTCAGCGCGCTTGCCCACCAGCTCAATTGCGCCAGCATCATTTCCATCGATTTCTCGGCACGTACAGGTGCGTACAAATTGCCGCGCTCATCGAACTGTTCCCATGCATTGGCGAAACTGACGCTATTGCGCATAGTCGTTGCATGCACTTCCACGAATACCTGACGCAGTTGTTCTACTGCACGCAAGCCGCCAGACACTCCGCCGTAAGACACAAACGCAACCGGTTTGGCTTGCCATTCCTTGTTAACGGAATCGATCAAATGCTTTAACGGAGCAGGGTAGCCGTGGTTGTATTCAGGCGTGACGATGATAAATGCATCGGCTTGCTCCAGACGTTCTCTCAAATCTTCCAGATCCGGATTGACGCCGCGTTCCAGTGGTGGCGATAAAGACAGTGTTGCCGGATCGACGATATCAAGCGCGAACCCATCTCGTGAACGTATCTGCGAGCAAGCCCATTTCGCCACGATGTCGCAATAGCGTCCTTCACGTATGCTGCCGTAGATCAAGGCGACATTGATCTTTTCATTCATCTTCGTCATTTCCCGTATGGAAAGGGCGGGTAGTTGTGCGCTCATGGAATCTCCAAAATACTGTTTTGAGACAAAACGCTGCTGAATCAGCGTGCCAATAATATGCTGTATATGCATACAGTTAAAAAGAATTAATTAAGCTTGGTGAGGCTTTTATTACGTCAGTTCCCGTGTGTTGCGTATAAACGAAAGTCAGTGTAAAACCTCAACTTAACTTAAGGTCAAGAGAAAGCCATGGGAAAAATCAATGCCGATCAGCTTCACAAGGAATTGACGGTTGGCGAGGTGGCCGAGCGCAGTGGTATCGCTGTCTCGGCCATACATTTTTATGAGGCCAAGGGCTTGATTACGAGCAGGCGCAATCCTGGTAATCAACGCCGCTATACGCGCGATGTACTGCGTCGCGTTGCGATCATCAAGGTGGCACAACGTGTTGGTATTCCACTCGCATCTATAGGTGAAGCGCTGGCGACATTGCCGGAAGGTCGAACGCCAACGGCCAAGGATTGGGAAAAGTTGTCAGTGCGCTGGAAGGCAGAGCTGGATGAACGCATTGCAAAGATGGTGCAACTGCGCGATCAGCTCAACCTATGCATAGGTTGCGGCTGCCTCTCGCTTGACCATTGCAAGTTACGTAATCCGCAGGATGTGCTTTCGGAGCAAGGAGCGGGGCCGCGTTTGCTGGATCCGGATTGAGTTAACTGTCCATCGATCAATTTATTTTCTAGCGGGATTTAAAAATACTCAGTGTTCAGTAAAAAATGCGGAGCATCTGAATAAACAGGTGTTTTGCACTGATACGCCCGAATTTGAGCGCAATCTAATTTCCCTTATTGATCAATGACATAAGTCAGTTGTGCCGGAGTTATGCACAAGCCTGTGCACAAAATATGGGGATAACTTTTGGGGATAAATATGAAGAAGCGAGCAATGGAGGAAGTTGTTGGCTTGACGTTATTTCTGTAGATATGCCCCTTGTTGTATTCAAATGTTTATTCGAAAATCGCTGGGAAAAATATTCTGTGACGCTTTATGATGAAAGTCCTTTGACGCACATTGATCGCAAATGAACGCTAACGCCACGCCATTAATCCAGCCGACCTTGATAGGGCCAACGGTTGAACTCCGACCTTTACAAGCAGAAGATGCGGCCAGTCTTGTCGCTGCGGCGGCAGACGGCGAATTGTGGAATATGAAGGTTACGATTATTCCTGGTCCTGACACTGTAGGTAAGTACATTGCTGCCGCATTGGAGGGACGTCAGGCAGGAACGGTGATGCCCTTTGTCATCATCAGACGTGATACTGGACAGATTGTCGGCAGCACACGTTTCTGGAAGATCGATTTGGCGAACCGGAAAATGGAAATCGGCCATACCTGGTTGGGCAGTTCAACCCAACGTTCGGGCATCAATACAGAAGCTAAATATCTGCTGCTAACGCATGCCTTCGAAGCTATGCAAGCGATACGCGTGCAATTCACGACAGATGAATTGAATGAAAAATCACGTGTTGCGATTTTACGTATAGGGGCAAAACAGGAAGGCATCGTCAGGCACGAGCGGATTATGCCGGATGGGCGCAAGCGCAACTCGGTACGTTTCAGCATCATCGATTCCGAATGGAGCGATGTGAAAGCCTTGCTAGAGCAGAAGATGGCGCGCTAAAGCAATCAATGCAGCAAGAGCCAGGCAAACCAGGTGCCAACTGCCAGTAGCAGAACTGCCACTATGCGCTGCAACTGAGTGACATTCCAACCTGCGGCAACACGTTGCCCGGCAAACGATCCTATCAACATGAGCACGCCACAGATGGCGGCAAGCTTGATATCCAGTCGTCCTTCCAGTGCGTGCACTGTACTGCTGGCAAGCGCGATTGGAAACTGTATCGCTTGCGACGCGATGACTGCGAAGAGCAGAGGTTGCCGCATCAGCATCAAGAGCGGCAGGATCAGGACTGGACCACCAGTGCCGGTCAGTGCCGAACCAAAACCCACCATGGCGCCCAATACAAACAATATATTTCTGCCGAGTATATCTGCCGGAGTTACTGCGATATGCGCTGATCGCAAGCCGCGCCAGCCCGCGAACAAAACCAGCAACATGACGCCCAACATCAGACTTTTGGCCGATAGCAAATGCACCGTCAGCGCTCCACCTGCAGCACCCAGCAATGCTCCCGCTAACAGCGGTAGGCAACGTGTCAGCAGTTCGGGTTGGTGCCGCATAGGGCGCAAGGCGACCAGTGCGGGCAAGGCAAAACTGAGGGATGCAGCGGCAATTGCTTGAGGTAAGGGGATGCCACCCAGATGCGTGAGTATCGGAACCAGCAGTACGCCGCCGATACCGCAAGCACCTATCAAGGCACCGGTCAGTAGTATTGCAGGCAGCATGATGGCTGCGCTTGCCATCGTCAGCATGAGGTGACGACTTTCATTCTGCCTGGATGCCGAACACGTTTGCCTGAAGCGAAAATAAGGCTGTGATAGTAGGACTGGATGGGGCGATTCTCATCTGTCGAATTATGCCAGAGATAGCTGCTATCAACCTGCGGTATACGTCTTGAGATGAGACTTTTGTCTGTGATTGAAACACGTTCAAATCTTATGCATGCACGATATTGCACTGCCGATTTTTTCGTGTCAGCATGAAGCGATGTTCCCTCATAGTGGAGTCCGAGGGTTTGGCATTTTTTCTTACCCTTAAGTTGCTATGCACATACGGACGATACTTTTTCTTGGCCTTACTCTGACAGCTTCATGCGCGTGGTCGTCGGAGCCTAGTATTCAGAATTCCTTGGGCATGAAGTTTGTGCTGATCCCGGCAGGAGAGTTTGTCATGGGCAGCGATGAGTCGCCGGATTCCCTCGCCAAATCTTATCCGCAATATGACCACAAACGCTTCATGGAATTGATCGATGAAGCGCCGGCACATAAGGTGCGTATTACGCGTGCTTTTTATTTCGGTCAATATGAGGTGACGGTTGGCGAGTTTCGACGCTTTCTCGATGCATCGGGTTACAAGCCGGAATCGGAAGCAGATGGCACCGGCGGCTATGGTTACAACCCGGATTACGACCCAGCCAAATCTGCGCGTGGCGATGCTTTTGACGGACGCAATCCAAAATATTCGTGGCGTAATCCAGGCTTTCCGCAAGGTGATGATCATCCGGTAGTGAACATTACCTGGAACGATGCGGTGGCCATGTGCAAATGGCTGAGCAAAACAGAAGGGCGTACTTACCGTTTGCCATCTGAAGCAGAGTGGGAATACGCGGGACGTGCCGGCACGAAAACACACTATTACACCGGCGACGATCCACAGTCTTTGCTAAGTGCAGGCAATGTATTCGATGCCGACACGGCAAAAAATTGGCAGCAGTGGGCAAAGTTTGCACTAGCTGGGCGCGATGGCTTCCCTTTTACGGCTCCAGTTGGCAGCTTCGCACCGAATGCCTTTGGTCTTTACGATATACACGGCAATGCATGGGAGTGGACTGCAGATTGGCACGACGATAAATATTATGCCAACTCACCGCTGGATGATCCTAAAGGACCGGCAGAAGGTACGGTACGCGTGCGCCGTGGTGGTTCATGGCACACGTGGTCGTTCTACGCACGCTCGTCCTATCGCAACTGGAATTCACAAGATACGCGTTACACACTGGTAGGCATGCGCTTATTGCGTGAGGCTGATTGAAAAGCGCTTGCAAATACCAGTTGTAAAACTTGAACGTTTGGTTTGAGCGTAGTCAGGTGATTTGAGTAAGAAACTTTTCTTCTATTAACTCTATAGCTCGCTGCACACCATTCTCAAACCGCATTGTTCGGCCTAGTGACTTTGCCGTACTTTGCATGCCGTCGTCATTGATGGTTTTTTGAATAGCCTTTGCAAGTCCTTCTACGGTCAAAGTATTTCGGTGTAACACTTCGCCGCCAGCGCCCAGCTTTTGCAATTCGCTTCCCCAGAATTGCTGATCAAAAGCGTGTTCGACAACAATGGATGTGCAACCTGCTCTGAGCGCAGAGTGCGTCGTGCCGGCTCCGCCATGATGAACAACTGCGGCACAGCGTGGGAAAACTTGCGCATGCGGCGCACTGTTGCAGCGAAAAATATTGGATCCTGTTTTTCCATTCCACGCTGATTGGATCACAGCTCTGCATCCGACTTTTTCGATGGCATCGAAAATCAAGTTGTCGATGATTTCGCTTTCAAAAGGCCCAAGCGATCCAAAGGTGACATAAACCGGTGGCGCACCTGCATTGATAAAATCATCCAGGCCATCCGGCATGGGGATATATCGATCTGATTCTTCAAATCTGAAGTCTCCGCAAATTTGAATATGAGGTGCCCAGTCAGGTCGCCTCACGGTGAGCGTTGGACTCGATGCGACTAAAGTCAGATCCTTGGAAACATATAGTTGCTGCTGCAAGCTCTGCAGTGGCGGCAGGCCTTCTCGTTGTCGGATAGCTTCTGCGCGCGTAAACAGTTTTTTGCGTCCTACATAGTCACCCAACATCCAGGTAATGCGATTAAGAATCGAGCCTAAGTTTGGGCCGAACAAGGGAATGTATTTCGTGCGTATGGCCAAAGGTGCCAAAGCTACCGATACGCGTGGCCGGTTAAATTTTTCTGCCGCCGTCAATAAGGTGTGATTCATCATGTGACCAACGACTATGTCGTTTTCCAAGCACAGTTGTCGGGAAGCGTCGTACATCGCCTCGACTGCCGGGTCATAAAATTTCTCCATGACCATAATGAACTGTTTCAACGGATCTTTCGTCAGGACGATGGGTGCCAGCACGTCGTGCATGCCGACGGTGAATTCATCAAAAGCTTTGACGCATTTGAAGTCGTCAAGCGTGGCGTATGCATCGTAATTCTTGTTATCAACGCTGGTGTACGCGACGGTGACTTGATGTCCTGCCACCTGCAAGCCCGTCGCCAGCGCCATGAATGGGAGAATGTCGCCGTCACTGCCCCAAGTCTGTATACCTATTTTCATTTGCGGCACTCACTCAATGTTGAATTATTTTGCTAAAACGGGGTAGTGTGTTTGCAGCAAGGAGCTGACGAGCGATACTTGTGCCTCCACGTTGAACTCTTCTTCACGCAGGCCGACCGTTAGTCCCATTAAATAAAAAGACCAAAAACTAAGCACGACATCCATCGCATTGGCGTAGGGTGCAATTTCCTTCTTCTCTACAGATTTGGCGAAGAGCGCACTGATGTTCTCGAGAAATGACATGGTCTGCGCATGAATAGTCTGGCCTGCAGCTCCGGATAGAAACAGCGACTCCTGCACCAGCACTCTGGAGAAGGCAGGATGATTCGCGTAATAGGTGTACACGCAGGTGAGGACATGCCTTAGTTGTTTGTGCAGCCCATTCTTCGGTAGTGTTGAAAATGCCTCGGATAGCACACGCCCAATATCTTCTTCAAAGGCTGTCACCAGAATGGCAGGCTTGTCTGGGAAGTGTTTGAACAAGGTACCAAGCCCCACGCCGCAATGCGTGGCTAACTGGCGCATGGTTGTGGCATCGTAACCTTGCTGCTGAAAGAGGGTGTAGGCGGATTCGAGTATGAGTCGACGTGTTTCAGCCTTCTGACGATCTCTATGTGTGCGCGCTTGCTGATCGGGTGTGGGCATGTTTTTATAATGAAACATTATCCTTGAGTGAACATGTTCACTATAAGGTTTGAGCTTTAATTAGTCAATTAATCTAAATCCTTATGCAAGGTATGCATTGAGCTATGATTGCCTAAATAGACACATTGCTTAAAAATCAACGTCAAGGAGATGGCAATGCTTGGATACGTTCGATCGGCCTTACTCATCAGTGTATTAATCATGGTCTGTGCACCAGCCACGGCAGCAGACACTATTCACTTAGTGATGGGAACAGCCACACCTGGTGGGGGTTTTCCTCTCTATGGCGATGCAGTCGTTCGTGCTGTGGCACAAACCGATCCGAATCTGGTGATAGAAGCGCGGAATACCAAAGGCAGCGCCGAGAATATTCCATCACTGGAGGCTGGCACGCTCGACATTGCGCTAGTGCAAGGCGAGGCTGCGTACGAAGCTTTGGAAGGAATAGGGCGGCTGCCGTCCAATCTCAAAATCATCTCGGCAATGTATTCCACTCCAGGCATGTTTGTAGTGCGTGCAGATACTCCTTATCGCAGCATCGATGACTTGCGAGGCAAACCGGTGGCCTTCGGTGCGAGTGGCTCCGGGCTAGTGATCCTTGCTCGTTACATGCTGAATGGTTTGGGACTCAACATGGATAAGGATTTTCAGGCGGTGTACCTGGAACGAGCGAGCGATGGGCCTGCGATGGTTGCTGACGGTCGAGTGGCTGCTTTGTGGGGCGGGGGTAGTGGTTGGCCCGGCTTTACTGCGGTGACGAACGCGCCTGCTGGCGGACGCTTCATTGTGCCTAGTGAAAAAGAGATCGCAGCAATACGTGGACGACACGCATTCCTCAAACCTTTGGTCGTACCGCCAAATAGTTTCAACGGCCAAACGACAGCGTTGTCTTCCTTGGGGTCATGGAGCTTCATCATGGCTCGTCCGACGTTACCTGATGACACAGCGTATCGATTGACACGTGCGCTGCACAAAGGAGAGCCGGTGATTGCAAAATTATGGCGACAGGCGCGGGAAACGACAGCGTCGAATACGGCATCAGCTGTGCCGGAGACGCAAATGTTGCATCCCGGAACGCTGAAGTACTTGCGTGAAATTGGTTTGAAGTAAGTAAGCAACCGACCAAGCCTGTATCGGTTGCTTCAAGATAGATGGGCCGTTGTTCTTGTTACGGATTCATATACAAAGAAATTGCGCTTACACCAATTACAAATATCGTAATTATTATTCTCCACTTCGTGTTCATACATTCTCCATAAGTATTGTGGCGTGCCGCATTGCCGTGAGTATTTGATCCGACAGTATACCCAAGCAATACGCGAAGGAGAAATGTCATCTTGCGGCAGCACATCCTCTGATGTGCGTTAACGTTCTAGTAATTCAACTCGGAAGGCAGTTCCTCCCAATGAGCATATGTCACTGAGAGGTTGAAATTTTCTTCAAGTCAAAGTGTCGCGCAAGCCGGAGTAGTTCTACCTTGACAAAAATCAGCACACGTAGTCATTACCAAATTAGAGCGGTGATTGATTAACGAGCGCCACCGCATCTGCTCCAGCTGCAAACCGAAGCTGCATTGACACATCATTTGCAGCACGCCATACCTCCTTAGCAACGTCGGATTCCGTGGTGACTGCAGACGGTTGGGCGAACGATGTAAAAATACTTTGCGCGAAAGATGCATATGCTTCAGGGATCAAACCATCCATGCGTGATCCTGCATTACTTGTAAAGCTTGTACTTGGTCCGTAGCCAGGTTCGACCAATTTGACTTGCACATTAAACGCTTCCAGTTCGAGCGCCAGCGAAGCGGTGAAACCCTCGATCGCTGTTTTGCTTGCTGTGTAGACCGCTACCAGTGGAAACGGCGCTAATGTTGCGCTGGATGTCACGTTGATGATCATGCCAGACTTACGCGTGCGGAATTGCGGCAGAATTGCCTGCGTCATTGCCATTACACCAAAGGTGTTAGTTTCGAATATCTCGCGTGTCGTACTCATAGGCGTTACTTCGAACGCACCGAACAGACCGATACCAGCGTTATTTATCAGTATATCGATCGGACCAGTTGCGTGCAGTGCAGCCGCAATGCTTTCTGGTTTCGTCACATCGAGTGCCAATATGCACAAGCGATCCGATACGGGCAAGAGGTTCGCGCGCGGTGTTCGCATGGTCGCAATGACATTCCAGCCTTGCGAATGAAAGTATCGAGCAGTTTCGAGGCCGTAGCCGGAAGAGCAACCCGTAATGAGAACAGTCTTCATGATGTGTATTTCCAAGGTGGTTTTGATAACAGCAACTATAGCGATGGAAATCAAGACGATCTATAATCAAAAGTCCTAATTTATTCTCCAGTAGTCCAAAATGAGCGATCCGCTATCAGATGTCATCACCTTGCTCAGGCCGCGCACTGTGTTTTCCAAGGGCATTAGTGGAGCTGGTGCCTGGGGTGTGCGTTACTCCGATTTTGGCCAACCAAGTTTCTGTGCAGTGCTTGAGGGGAGTTGTCTTCTTGCCGTCGATGGTCAAGATACGCTGACACTTGAGGCGGGCGACTTCGTACTCTTGCCCGCAACACCTGGATTTACCATGTCGGGTTTCGATCCAGTAGAGTCCCAAGTCATCAATCCGAAGGATGCACCTGCGCCAACGGAGGACATTCGCCACGGCAGACAAGATGGACATCCAGACGTACGTTTGTTGGGTGGTTATTTTGTCTTCGACTCGCCCGATGCCGCATTATTGGTATCGCTGTTGCCTGCTCTAGTGCATATACGCGGTGCCGAGCGCCTTTCCATATTGGTAAAGCTCGTTGCTGATGAGGCAAATGATCAAAGATCTGGTCGTGAACTAGTGCTCACGCGACTGGTGGACGTGTTGCTGGTCGAAGCACTGCGCTCAACTTCGGAGCAACATTCTTCTCCCGGATTGCTGCGTGGTTTGGCTGACGCTCGTATTGCTATGGCGATGCAGCAGATGCATAGTGATCTCGCCCAAAGTTGGACTGTCGCACAGCTTGCGAAGAAGGTTGCGCTGTCACGTTCAGCCTTCTTTGATCGCTTCACGCGCACTGTTGGTTTGGCACCGATGGAGTACTTGCTAGCCTGGCGTATGGCCGTCGCGAAGGATTTGCTCCGCAATCAGGACATTCCGCTTATCGAGGTTGCAGAACGAGTCGGCTATGGTTCTGCCAGTACTTTCAGTACTGCATTCAGTCGGCACGTGGGTCAACCTCCAGGCCGTTACGCACGCGAACACTAAGATTTACAGGTGCCGAGTAGTCTGAATGCTCGTTTGGCTCGAAAGTAGAGAGGTAGTTTCTAGTTGTGCTTGAATCATGTGTTTAATAGGCTGATGTGAGGACATTGGAAGATGTCCTTTAAGCATCAGCCGCCTATGCTGTGCCATCTAGTAGTGGCTCTTTCGTTTGAGCTGTGCTTTCAGCGATTCAATCTGATCCAGCAGATCAAGTGCCAGCGCAACACCGGGTGTGTTGACTTCCAGATCCTGCGTTAAGTGCTGCGCTATGCGAGCACGCTGCAATGAAGCTCCGCTAAATTGCCATTCTTGCGCTTGTTGTCCGGCAGGTTGCAGCACACCTTCGAAGACCCACGCCGTAATCAATTCTTCCGAGGCATTGGATGCCTGCGACAGTTCGATCAGCGTGAGATGCATTTCCTCTTCAACCACCTGGCAATGAATTGTTGTCTGGCTCATGGTGATGACTCCTTACAGAGATGCGCGTGGGTTGAAATCGAAGGCTTCCTGCAGCGTGCGATAAGCCTCTTTTGCCTTGTCTGTATCTGCTGGCGGTAATGCGATCGTCAGCACGACGTACAGATCGCCAGCTTCTTTGCCGGGTATGCCTTTTCCTCTGAGTCTCAGTTTGCGTCCCGAAGCAGAGTTAGGCGGAATCGTCAGTTCGACTGAACCTTCAGGTGTTGGTACTTTGACGCTGGCACCCAAAGCGGCTTCCCACGGTGCCAATGGCAAATCGAAATACACATCGCGTCCATCAACCCGATAGCGTGGGTGCGGACGGAAGGCGATTTCCAGATAGAGGTCGCCGGCTTTTCCTTCACCTATACCGGGACCGCCTTGTCCCGCCAGACGCAAGGTTTGACCTGCGCGTATACCTTTTGGAATGGTGACGTTGAGCGTGCGATCCTTGGTGACGACGTGGCCGTTTTCATCGACTACCGGCATGCGCAATGAAATGGTGCGCTCGGCACCGCGGTAGGCATCTTCCAGATCGATTTGCACCTTGGCGTGATGATCTTCGCCTTGTGCATGTACGGAGCGTCGATGGCCGCGTCCACGACCGGTTTGTTGACCAAATATTTGTTCGAAATAATCGCCGAAGTCTGTTCCTTCGCCGAAACCAGCATGTCCGCCGCGGCCGCTGAATTCGAATCCGGCATCGCCATTTGGCGGCGGTTGGAAATCCTGTCCGTTTTGCCAGTTGGCACCGAGCTGATCGTAGGATGCGCGCTTCTCGGGATCTTTCAATACCTTGTAGGCTTCGCCCATTTCCTTGAAGCGTGCTTCGGCGTCTGTTTCCTTGCTGACATCGGGGTGATATTTGCGCGCCAGTTTGCGATATGCGCTTTTGATTTCATCCTGTGTTGCATCGCGTTTGACGCCTAGCGTTTCGTAATAGTCCTTGAATTTCATGGTTACGACCTCGTAAATGAATCAGGGGAAACTCTATGAGTGCTTAAACAAAGGTACCGAATATCTTTCCTATGACGGAGGTGACAATCATGGCCAACGCACCCCAGAATCCAACGCGCAAGGCGGCCGGTAGCAAAGGCGCACCGCCAGCCTTGGCTGCCAGTATGCCCAGACCCACCAGGAAAAACATGGAGGTCAAGCCCAGCGCCGGTACCAGGAAGGTTGTTGGTGTAATCAATGCTGTCAGTAATGGAAGTGCAGCACCAACCGAGAATGTAATGGCTGAAGTGATCGCGGCTTCCACCGGGCGCGCTGCCGATGCTTCATGGATGCCAAGTTCATCGCGCGCATGTGCGCTCAGGGCATCATGTGCCATCAACTGTTGTGCAACTTGCTTGGCTACATCAGGCGTTACACCGCGCGCGACATAGATGGATGCCAATTCGCGATGTTCGGCATCGGGTTGTTCTTCCAGTTCTTTGCGTTCGCGATCCAGTTCGGCTTTTTCGGTATCCGATTGCGAACTGACGGAGACATATTCGCCGGCAGCCATCGACATGGCACCTGCAACCAGTGCAGCAACGCCGGTAATCAGTAGTTCATGACGTGCGACATTGGCAGACGCCACGCCGAGCAACAGACAAGCGGTGGAGATAATGCCGTCATTTGCGCCGAGTACTGCTGCACGTAACCAGCCTATACGGCCGTTAAAGTGTTTCTCGGAACGGTGATGCGGCATAAGCATGCTCCCTGATGAGATGTCTCTGAATGGTAATGGGCACGACAGCAATCTACAAGGGAAATGATGGTGACGACTTGTCGCTGCTTCAAGACCCGCATTGCAGCTCAGTTTGCATCATTTTTGATCCACATCAATTCGTTCTCATTTCCCTTTGCTACAGTCAGTCATCTCTATGGCAACTGAAGGGTAATAGTGTCAGATACTGCGTTTCCTAAATTGAAACTGAAAAATAAATTGTTATTGCCCATCGTGCAGGGCGGTATGGGTGTAGGTGTTTCTGCGCATCGTCTGGCTGGCAATGTTGCCAAACTGGGTGCAGTGGGCACAATTTCCAGCGTTGATTTGCGCAGGCATCATGCCGACTTGATGACACAGACAGATAAGTCGCGCGACAAGGCATTGATCAATAAAGTCAATCTGATTGCACTAGACCGCGAGATACGTGCTGCGAAAGAGATTGCAGCAGGTAACGGCATGATCGCCGTCAATGTGATGCGCGCAGTAGCGGAATACGCCGCTTATGTTCAGCAATCCTGCGAAAGCGGTGCCGATGCCATCGTGGTGGGCGCAGGCTTGCCTATGGATTTGCCGGAACTGACGAGCGACTATCCAAACGTTGCATTGATGCCGATTTTGTCCGATGTCCGTGGCATTGCATTGATATTGAAAAAATGGATGCGCAAGAATCGCTTGCCAGATGCCATCGTGATCGAGAATCCGCAATACGCAGCCGGTCATCTCGGTGCAGCAGGTCTGGATAGTGTGAACGATCCACATTTCTCATACTCAGTCGTGCTGGAAGGAACGCTGGAGCTATTCAAACAATTGGGCATTGAACGAGAGAACATCCCTTTGATCACGGCCGGCGGCATTCATAGCCCAGAACAGATACGTGAATTGTTTGCACTTGGTGCCAGCGCAGTACAACTTGGTACGCCTTTCGCCGTTACGGAAGAAGGCGATGCGCATATCAACTTCAAGCACGTGCTGACACAAGCCAAACCGGAAGATATCGTCACCTTCATGAGCTGCGCCGGCTTGCCTGCGCGAGCGGTGAAAACGCAATGGCTGGCCAATTATTTGGATAAAGAAGAAAAGCTGCAGCGCAAAGCAGGGCCGAAAGAATGCACGGTTGGTTTCGATTGCCTGCATCAATGCGGTTTGCGTGATGGCATAAGCAAGGCAGGACAGTTCTGCATCGATACACAACTTGGCTTTGCGCTGGAAGGTGATGTGAAGCGCGGCTTGTTCTTCCGTGGCTCGGAGCGTTTGCCATTTGGTGCGGCAATTCGTCCAGTACGTGAATTAATCGACTATCTGTTGAATGGCGTGCAGCCTGCGTTGCTGAAGCCTGCATAAATCCACGTGTAATTCATAATGTATGCAAGGGCGCGTCCAAGTTTGAGTGACGCCTTTGCACATCTGATATATCCTCGATCACAGGCTATCGCAGTAATCCGTAGCGAAACGTCGGTTCGATACAAGGATATATCGCATGCGCAAGTGGCAAAAAGGAGTGCTGTGGGGCGTCGCTGGTTTGGCGCTTGTGCTGGTAATCGCTGCATTCACCTTGAATCGCCTGACCGATAGCGCGCATTTGAAAGATCTTGCACGCGATACTGTCAAACAAACCTGGTCACGCGATCTGACTGTCGGCGGTCTGACATTGGATGTTTTTCCTTATCCGCGTTTGCATGCGACCGACGTCACCATTTCGAATCCTGCGTGGGCACAAGACAAGTCTTTACTCGAAGCCGCCGACATCAAGGTGCGGCTCGATCTATTTCCTCTATTGACGGGAAATATTGTCCTCAAGGGCGTGCGCGTTAATGGCTTGAAGATCAATCTCGAAGTGGCAAAAGACGGCCAACGCAGTTGGGACTTGCCGCAAACACAGCAGTCATCGTTATCACAGCTCGCTTTGACAGGATTACGGGCAGATAACAGCACGATCAGTTTGCGCAAGCCCGACACCGACGCAAAAATATGGCAAGTGGAAAACCTGCAAGCCAGTGCTGATACAGGTTTGCGCAATATAGTCTTTAGCACGCGTGTTATGCGCGACAAATACGCCTTACAGCTAGATGGAAAACTGGATGACTTGTCTGCAATCGGTGTATCGAATGCAGTCACCAATGGCGCTATCACAGCCAAGTCCGGTCAGGCGCTCGCCACGATCAAGGGCAAAATTCCACTAGATAGTACGTTTCAACATCTCGATATTACTGCAACGATAGATGCAGCCTCCATGCAGGAAATATTCGGTTTTCTGAGCATCGATCGCGCTACACCAGCTGCGTTAAAGGGTAGTGTTGCCATACAAATGTCGGATAAGAAAATCGATGTCAAAGACCTCAAGCTACAACTAGGCAAGCTCAATCTTGCCGGAGAAGGGCAGTGGAACAGAGCAGGTAGCAAGCCAGTTATCAATGCGCGCGTACAAGCCGATCATATTGATATGGTGCAGACTTTGCTCGATCTTGGTCAGCCACCTGCGCCATCAAAATCAGAGGGCGAGTTGTTTAGCAAAGGGCCGCTCGCATGGCCCTTACTTGTCGCCTTGAATGGTATCGATGGAAAGTTTGACGCAACAATCGCTTCCTTGAAATTACGTTCAGGTATCGAAGTGACAAATGCCGCTGCTGCAATGACATTCAATGACGATAAGCTGACAATCAATACCTTCGCAGGAAAGTTGTTGGGTGGCTCCGCATCCGGTGATGCGGTGTTGGAGGGAAAGAAGAAGGCGGTGCGCCTGAATCTGCAATTGAACGATACATCTCTCGGTTCGTGGTTTAAAGAGACGGGCAAAAATATTGCCATTACGGGCGGTGCGATGAAGGTCGATGCACAGATATCTACCACTGGCGCATCGATGAAGGAGTTGGCTGCTGCTTTAAGCGGTCCAGTCAATATTCGTATTGGCGATGCAAAAATCATGTCACCCAAAGCTGGTCAGGCAGAGTTCTGGCTGACTGGCCTTTTCTCCACGAAAAGTTCAAACCGTATCGATCTCTCTTGTATGAGTGCACGTTTGCCATTTCAATCTGGCGTGGCGCAAGGCAGCGGGATAGTTGGCGCGCGTAGTGATGCGAGTCAGTTGCTGACCAGCGGCAAGATCGATTTACACACGCAGACGCTGGATTTGCATGGTCGCGTACGAGCACGATCAGGCATTAATCTGGGGATTACCACTTTCTCCGATGAAGTGAGAATTACCGGTGCCATCAGTAAGCCGCAATTGAATCTGGATGAATCCGGGGTTGTCGGAGCCATCGCAAGAATCGGTGCCGCGATAGTTACTGGGGGTGTCAGCATTGTTGCTACCTCGATTTGGGATGGTGCAAATCCTAAATCTGACCCTTGTCAGGTGGTGTTTTCGCCAAAAATGAAGGCTGCGCAGAGTAAAGGCAAGCGCAAGTAGCCAGATGCTGTTTTAAGGAAAACAGTGGATATGGGACGCAATTAATGGAATTGCAGCGCAACAAAAGCTATGATGACGGCAGTTTTTGTTTCGTAATGAGGATGGCGATGGCCACGATAGAAGATATTGTCAAAAAGCAGAAGGACGGCGCGCAGTTCGTTGTCTCTGCACAAATGTTGCGCCTGGAGCCTGAAGAGTTCGATACCTTGGTACACGTTTGGATGGAAGACGGCTATCCCGGTTTTCAACTTGCCGGTGTGCCGCACCGCTGCTGCAGGGATGGCGAGTTTTTCATCGACTGGATCAAGGTCGTCAAAACGGCATCTTCAGATACATAGAGCGGAACACCCGCTACAATCACGCCACTCACTTTTTCCAGCCATCCATCGTGTCCAATCGCCTGTCTGTTCTGCTGCAATATCTACTCCCGAAAAAGGCGCTTACCGCATTCGGAGGCAAAATCGCCGGTGCCAAGGCAGGGCCTTTAACGACCTCCTTGATCCGCTGGTTTGTCGGCAAGTACAACGTCAATATGACGGAAGCGGCGAATCCGAATATCGCCAGCTATGCCAGCTTTAATGAATTCTTCACGCGTGCCTTGCGCGCAGGCGCACGGCCAATTGCGGATGCTGCTTACATTTGTCCGGTCGATGGTGCGATCAGTCAGTTCGGCGCAATCGAGAAAGATCAGATTTTTCAGGCCAAAGGTCATAACTATTCCACCACTGCGCTGGTCGGTGGTGATCACGATTTGGCTGCGCAATTTGAAAACGGCAGTTTCGCTACACTGTATTTAAGTCCGCGCGATTATCACCGCATCCACATGCCTTGCGATGGCCGCTTGCTGCGCATGATTTATGTGCCGGGCGATTTATTCTCGGTCAATCCGACGACGGCTCGCGGCGTGCCGGGTTTGTTTGCCCGCAATGAGCGTGTTGTCTGTGTCTTTGAAGGTGAGACTGGGCCGTTTGTATTGACGCTGGTTGGTGCAACCATCGTCGGCAGCATGCAAACGGTATGGCATGGTGTGGTCAATCCGCCGCGCTTGGGCGAAATGCGTGAATGGCGTTACGACCAACAGCATCTGGTGCTGAAAAAAGGCGAAGAGATGGGACGCTTTCTGCTCGGCTCCACCGTAGTAATGTTGTTCCCCAAAGGTGCGTTAGCCTTCAACCAAAAATGGCAGCCTGTCGGTGCAGTGCAGTTGGGTGAGGTAATGGGCAATCGCGTACAAGAATAGGCCGGTTCAGCTCTCGTACGCGGTATCTGGCTCAATTGCCTTTCGATGGGAATGGGTGATCTTCATCGACCAAGCCCTTTAGCTTCTCTTCCTCCTTGATATCGACCAACACGCGATCTTTATCAAGACGCTTGATCTTCCTTATTTCTTCTTCCGTATCGTGGTCGCTGGAATGCTTTTCTCCGCTACCGATATCGGCTTCATCCATCATGTGTTTGGGCTGTGGCATAAGGTTCTCCTTGCCGGGTTGAGTTCTTTTGACCGCCGGCATAGAGAAAGATTCGCCATGTTGCTCTTCTGAAATCTTGCATGATGAGCGTCATGGCCTGCTATGCTTCGATGACGATGGATACAACAATTAACCGTGCTGAAACGACATGAGCTTCCTGCTTAATCTGATTGAACAATACGGCTTGATCTTTGTTTTCGGCAATGTGTTGCTGGAGCAATTAGGCGCGCCGATACCGGCTTACCCAACTTTGGTGATCACTGGTGCTTTGCTGGGGCGAGGTGAGTATTCGGCACCGATGTTGTTACTGATTGCCGTGGTGGCCGCTTTGATTGCTGACTTTGCCTGGTATATGGCCGGGCGGCGTTACGGCGGACGTGTAATGGCTCGTTTGTGCAAAATTTCCCTGTCGCCTGATTCCTGCGTACGGCAAACCGAAGCCATGTATGTGCGCTATGGTCCTGCATCCTTGCTGGTGGCGAAATTCATTCCTGGCTTCGCATCGGTTGCCAGCGCTTTGGCCGGTGCGATAGGTACGCGTCCTGCCAAGTTCATTTTCTTTGATGCCTTGGGCGCAGCGATATGGGCAGGCTCGGCTATCTTCCTTGGCTCTCTATTTAGCTCTGCGGTTGCAGACTTGCTCGATATCCTGGCGAATCTGGGTAAGTGGGGCATCGTATTGGTGGCGCTGGTATTCGGCGTGTATCTTGCGAAGAAGTGGTGGCAGCGGCACAGTTTCTTGAAAGATTTGCGCATGGCGCGCATTACGGTCGATGAACTTGATCAGTTGCTGAAAGAGGGCAATCCACCGACTATCATCGATGTACGATCTGCACTTGCGCAGCAAGGCGGAAAAATTCCCGGTGCAATGATATTGTCGGATGACGACATCAGTGCACTTGTGATTAACACCGAACTTGATTCAGAAGTGATTGTGTATTGTGCCTGTCCCAATGAGGCGTCTGCTGCTCGCGTTGCCAAGAAGTTGATGGCGCGCGGTTACCGTCGTGTGCGGCCATTGACCGGCGGTATCGATGCGTGGGTAGCGGCCGGCCATTCGATTGATGACGATATAGTCTGATTCACGATAGGAATATCTCTATGCTCATCCTCTTCCTCAAAGCTGCGATTCTGGTACCGGTTACTTTGATACCGATACTCAATCCATTTGGTAATGCGCCGGTATTTGCCAGCTTGCTGGGTAATGTCAGTCGCGATGTGGAGAAGAAGCTCGCGCGTCAGGTGGCGCTCAATTGCTTCTTCCTGTTGTTGGGTGCGATGTTCATCGGCTCGCATGTGCTGATGTTCTTTGGCATCTCGTTGCCGATAGTGCGCATCAGCGGTGGCATTCTGGTAGCCGTCACCGGTTGGAAGCTGTTGAATGATAACGGTCAGGATGCGATACGTACGCAAGTGGCGACTAATTCGGCAGATGCCTGGTCGGATGAAGAATTCAAGGTGCGCAGTTTTTACCCAATCAGCTTTCCTCTTACGGTTGGTCCCGGTGCGATTGCGGCATCCATTACCTTGGGTGCGAGTACGCCGCCACGATTGCTGGATCAAGTGTTTTCGCTGGGTAGTGCTGCTTTAGGTGCTGCGATGACGGCTTTGGTGATTCTTATCTGTTATCGCTATGCGAACAAGATCGTGAATCTGTTTGGCCGCTTGGGCACGATGGTTTTGTTGCGACTCTCTGCATTCATCCTGCTATGCATCGGCGTGGAAATTTTCTGGAATGGCGTGGTTGGCTTGTTATCTGAATCTGGTATCGATATTCATTGAAAATATTCCGGCGCTGTTGATACAGCGCCGGAATTGCATTGATCTCAGTATTTCGTATTGATCATTGATCAAGAGAAATCAGGAATGCGTTTTTGATATTCCGATTCCAGTTTAAGGAAGCTAGCCCAGAATAATCGCGGTGTCTGTTGGTTGAGACGATCTTCCAGTATGCCCAAATGCGTATGCCATCCTCCGGAGACGCTGATCATTTCCGTACGGTTCGGCAAGCGGCTATGCGTCACTATCAATAGCGTTTTCGCACCTTGCGATTTGAGTTCAAAACGCACCTCCGATGAACGCCCATTCTTTTCGTTCCAGGTAAAGCTCAACAGATGCGGTGGATTGCATTCTGTAATGTGGCCGCTTTGTTGATGACCTGATTCATAAGGCAAGAAGCGATCCGGCGTTGTTTCGCTGGTGAGTCGCTTGAAGTTGAAAGTGAGATCGGCTTTGCCACCGACTTTCAAGTCCATAGCCCCGGAAGCCAGCCAGGTGCTGCGCTTGTCGGAGTCTGTCAGATATTCCCACACATCGTCGATGGTGCCGGGTAGTACGCGCTCCATGCGCACAGTTGTTGTGTCCTGCATTACGCCGTATTCGCTCATTACTTTCTCCTTTTCTTGTTTACAGATTCCAGTTCACGTTCCAATGCATCCAGACGCTCGGTCCAGAAACCTTGATAAAAGCGCAGCCAATCTTCAGCCGCGGCCAGCGGTGCTGCTTCCAATGTGCATAGATGCGTGCGGCCTTGCACGATGCGAGAGATCAGACCGGCGTTCTCCAGTGTCTTGACGTGCTTGGAGGCACCTGCAAATGACATGTCGAAGGGCGCAGCAAGCTCGCCTATCGTGCGTTCTCCATCGGCAAGTAGTCGCAGCATTTGACGTCGCGTAGGATCGCCAAGCGCATTGAAGACGGCATCGAGTTTTTCTGTATTTAATTCAACCATGTGGTTGAATATAGCATCGTAAAAATTAAAGTCAACCATTTGGTTGAATTATTTTTGTGGATGACTTGAAGGGAAAAGTTGGGAGAGAGAGCGGAAAGCCTGCTTGCGTGCATGGCACACGCAAGCAGTTGTTGATTTACTTCAGTACGCCACTGAGCAGCAGATAGCCTGGCAACCAGCCGGTGAAAATACCGCAGAGCAAGGCGACCACGCCGGTGATCTTGGCGATTTCTTTCTGTGCTGTGAGCAACAGGAAAAACATAAACCACAATATCGCCCACGCTACCCAGTTCAGGCCGAACCAAACACCCCAGGTGCTGGTAGCGGTTTGCAGGGTTTCGATTGCGACAGGAATGGCGGTAATGGCGACGAACAGACTGAACCAGCCGAGGCCGCGACCATCAGCACCGTTATAGCGATTGAAGGCAACCCAAAAGTAGGTGAATGAAAATAGCAGGGTGAGGGCGGCAGCTTTGATGGAACCCGCATCCGCATTGGCACCGAAAGCCAGTTGCATAGAAATCAAGAAGGTGACGGTGCCTGAAAAAACATTGATGACCCATATCTCTTTGTCACCGATGCGACCGAGCAGCCATAGGCCGTTGAGGCATAGAACTGCGCCTACATAGAGTAGTGAAAAACCTAATAGCATGACATCTCCTTGCTGAACGAGGCAGCGATTGTAGTTATTTGACGTTCAAAAAGACATCAGGAAATCCCTATATGCCTCATATCGTTTGAAGCATGCGGGACAGCAAGGATTTAGCCGGCGAGATCCTTGCGAGCTCGCCGGCGTTCCGTTCACGCCAGATATGACTTCAGTGGCTGATCATCCACGGTCGTTTGCCAACGAAAGTTTTATTTCCGTTGGGTGCGACGATGGTGGATTTGCTCTTCTTGCCGGATGAGGAGCAGCAACTGCATCCTGAAGGATGTGCTTTCGATGCGTAGTTTTTGGAGCTCATCGGTTCATGCGATGCTTTTTCATTGGTACTCATCGCATGTCGACGTGCTTCCGGCATCAGTGCCAGGCTCGGTGCGGAAGCCCAGGTGCGGTCTGCCGCTGCCGCGCAATGCGGACAACTGATGGGATCGTTGCGCGCCGAGATACTGCGCACCGCCTCGAAGAAACCGCAGTCCTTGCAGACGTAATCGTATGTGGGCATGACAAGCTCCCTTTACTTGAGATCTTTAGACAAAGGCATGCCCATGCTTTTGAATTTCTGCACCACAGGGCCGGCAGCATTTGGATTGATGTCAAAGTCGAAGATCTGCGTCGGCAACCACAGCGTGGCGCAGGAGTTCGGGATATCCACCACACCGCTGATGTGACCTTGTACCGGCGCAGTACCAAGGATGGAATACGCCTGTGCACGGCTGTAGCCGAACTTGGTCATGTATTCGATCGCATTCAGACAGGCTTGGCGATAAGCGACGTTGACGTCGAGGTAATGTTGCTTGCCGTGTTCATCGACAGAGATGCCTTCGAAGATCAGATAGTCGTTGTAATGCGGTGTGATAGGGCTAGGTTTGAAGATAGGATTCTTGACGCCGTAGGTGGCCATGCCGCCTTTGAGCACCGATACCTTCATGTGTACCCAGCCAGCCATTTCAATCGCGCCGCAGAAGGTGATTTCGCCATCGCCTTGGCTGAAGTGCAAATCGCCGACCGACAAGCCTGCGCCTTTGACGTAGACCGGGAAGAAGATTTTCGAGCCGCGTGACAAATCCTTGATGTCGCAGTTGCCGCCGTGTTCGCGTGGTGGCACTGTACGTGCGCCTTCGGCTGCTGCCTTGTCGCGTGCTGCACCTTTCATTTTGCCCATGTGCGCAGTAGGCGCAAACGGTGCATTAGCCAATGGCGGTACGCGATCAGGTTCGGTTGCGATCAGGCCAGTTTCGCGTCTGTTCCATTCAGCCAGCAATTTTGGATCTGGCAGACAGCCGATCAAGCCTGGATGGATCAGGCCAGCGTAATTCACACCTGGTACATGGCGTGATGATGTGAACATACCTTTGATGTCCCAGATCGATTTTTGCGCTTCAGGGAAGTGATCGGTCAGGAAGCCGCCGCCGTTCTTCTTCGAGAAGAAACCGTTGAAGCCCCACATGGATTCTTGTTTGGCGCCGATGTCGAGTAGTTCGACTACCAACAAATCGCCAGGCTCTGCGCCATGCACGCCGACTGGTCCTGTCAGGAAATGGACGGTGCTCAGATCAACGTCGCGCACGTCATCGGCGCTGTCATTGTTCTTGATGTAGCCACCGGTCCAGTCATAGGTTTCGAGTATGAAGTCTTCGCCGGGATTGACCCAGGTTGCCATCGGAATGTCAGAGTGCCAGCGATTGTGTATGTTTTCGTTTTCGTAGGGGGATTGATTCAGATCTACTTTGATCAGAGTTTCAGCCATGGTGTCTACCTCTCGATTTATGTTTATATGGATGGAACTCGGAGATCCCCGTTACTGATGAGCGCTGCAATTGCAGGTCTGGAGATTGCGACACCGAGCATTCCGGACTCGATAATGTATGGACAACGCGGAACACCCAATACGTCAATTGGCGTACATGCAAAATTGATCACACTTCTTGTCTTGTGGGAAACTCGTCTTGTTAAATATTTTCAACTCATGTAATTTAAATAAGCAGCATTCGTTTGAATGGCTGGTCATACAGATTCCAATAAAACGAATGATCGCCATGAGCCTTGAAAATCAGATTCCATTACCTAACGGTCAATAGAATCCATCCATATTCCATACGCATCTATGGCTCAACAAAAAATCTTCCGCATTCGACGTGAATACAATCGTTGGGTCGCCAATGAATCGATCGAAGATTATGCGTTGCGCTATACGCCGCACGGTTTCCGTAAATGGTCGGAATGGCGCTTGGGTAACGCAGCTTTTGGTGCGGCCTCATTTTTGGCGCTGGAAGCAATTGGTGGCGCGATTGCCTTGAACTATGGTTTCTCGAACGCAGTCTGGGCCATCTTGGCGGTGGCGATCATTACCTTCCTGACCGGTTTGCCTATCAGTTATTACGCGGCACGTTACGGCATCGATATGGATTTGCTGACGCGCGGTGCCGGTTTTGGCTACATGGGGTCGACGATCAGCTCGTTGATCTATGCCAGCTTTACCATCATCTTTTTTGCACTAGAAGCGGCGATTCTTGCGGTCGCCTTGCAGATGTGGATACCGTGGCCGCTGTGGATTTGGTATGCGATTAGTGCGCTATTCATCATCCCTTTCGTGGCACGCGGCATTACTCTCATCTCGCGCTTGCAACTCTGGACGCAGCCGCTCTGGTTGCTGCTGCTGATTACTCCTTATGTCGCGATCTTCTGGAAAAAGCCGGAGGCGTATACCGAGTTCACGCAGTTCGTCGGTGGGATTTCTAAAAGTAGTGACTTCGATCCGGTCATGTTTAGCGTGGCTGCGACGGTGGCGTTTTCCTTGGTAGCGCAGATCGGTGAGCAGGTAGATTTTTTGCGATTTTTACCTGAAAAAACTGCAGCCAATCGCAAGCGCTGGTGGACTGCAGTCGTGGTTGCCGGTGCCGGTTGGATAGTGCCGGGTGCGCTCAAGATGCTGGGCGGAGCGTTCCTCGCTTATCTTGTTTTCCAGACTGGCGTACCGGCTGCCAATGCGATGGAGCCGACGCGGATGTATCTGCTTGGCTTCTCACATCTCTTTAATGATCCAGCCTGGGTGCTGGCGATTACGCTGTTGTTCGTTGTTGTCTCTCAAGTCAAAATCAATCTGACCAATGCGTATGCAGGATCGCTGGCGTGGTCGAATTTCTTTGCGCGCTTGACGCACAGTCATCCGGGTCGTGTGGTCTGGCTGGTTTTCAATTGCCTGCTTGCTTTGTTGTTGATGAATCTGGGCGTGTTTGCTGCGTTGGAAAACGTACTCGGTCTGTATAGCAATGTTGCCGTTGCATGGGTGGGCGCATTAGTTGCTGATCTTGTCATCAACAAGCCTATGGGATGGAGCCCGAAAGGGATTGAATTCAAACGTGCGCATTTGTATGACATCAATCCGGTAGGGCTGGGAACCATGGTGTTGGCGGCAAGTGTGGGGATTGCTGCTTTCTCTGGCGTATGGGGACATCAGGTCGCGGCGTTCTCGCCATTTATTACTTTGGCCACGGCCTTTATCGTCTCGCCATTTTTGGCATGGGCGACGGGTGGACGTTATTACCTAGCGCGTCAGCCAACAGCAGTTGGTTTGCCTGGGCAAGTAGTGAAGTGCGGTGTGTGCGACAACAGCTTTGAATCCGAGGATATGGCGCATTGTCCGGCGTATGGTGCGCCTATCTGCTCCTTGTGCTGCACGCTGGAATCGCGTTGTCATGATTTGTGTAAAAAGGAATCGCGCACCGCAGAACAAGCGCAGCAGTTGTTGTCAGCATTATTGCCGAGTGCCTTTTCGCATTTAGTCAGTCGGCGCGTGGGCAATTACATGGTCGTGGTCTTGTCCTTGTGTGCCGTGGGCGCAGCCGCGCTTGGTTTGGTTTATGCGCAAGAAATTTCTGCCATTACCTCACTGGATCATCGGGTTCTGATTGACGGTGTCTTCATCAAGATATCGGCAGTGCTCTTGATCATCGTTGCGGTATCGAGCTGGTGGGTAGTGCTGGGTAGTGAAGGGCGACATCTGGCACAAGATGATTTGAATCGACAGAATGAATTGTTGACGCAGGAAATCGATGCGCATCAACGTACTGACGTGGCATTGCAAAGCGCGAAGGAAGCTGCAGAGTCCGCGAATCAGGCGAAGACGCGTTACGTGGCGGGTATCTCGCACGAGTTGCGCTCGCCGCTCAATAGCATACTGGGTTACTCGCAAATCCTGCTCAAGAATGAACAGCTTGATGCAACACCGCGTACAGCGATACAAACCATACATCGCAGTGGCGAACATTTATTGGGCTTGGTGGATGAGCTGCTCGATTTGGCGCGCATTGAAGCGGATCGTATGCGACTTGAACCAGCGCCGATTCTGCTGAGCGCTTTTCTGGATGACTTGCTGAGCATGGTGCGTCCGCAAGCTGAAGCGAAAGGCCTGAAGTTACTGTACACGCACAGTGGCGCGATACCGCATTACGTATTGGCGGACGGTAAGCGATTGCGTCAAATTCTGATCAATTTGTTGACGAATGCCGTGCGTTTTACCGATGCTGGTTCGGTTACTTTGCATGTGGAATTTAATCAGGCCACCATTCGTTTTGATGTGATTGATACCGGCATCGGCATTGCGGTACAGGATAGACAGCGCATATTCCAGCCATTTGAGCGTGGGGCAGCAGGGCGTTTGCGTGGCGAACCAGGTGCAGGTTTGGGTTTGGCCATTACCGAGAAATTGATACTGCTGATGAATGGCAGTTTGAATCTGGTGAGTACACAAGGGAAGGGCAGTACCTTCGTTGTACGTTTACCGCTGACGGAAATCAATGCATTCGAGGCTTTGCCGCAACGCGACGTGATCGGTCATGCAGGTGCTGTACGTACCTTGCTCGTAGTGGATGATCAACCTGTGCAACGACACATGCTAACCGGCATGTTGATTCCCTTAGGCTTCAATGTGCGTGAAGCGGCTAGCGGACATGAATGTTTGGATTTGCTGCAGGATTTTGCTCCCGATGCGATTCTGCTCGATATCGGCATGGATGGAATGGATGGTTGGGAAACAGCCAGACGTGTGCGCACCAGTGGCCAGGCTAACGTGCCTATTATTTTTGTTTCTGCCGATTTGTTTGAAAACGATCCGGAAAAATTACGTTTGGCTGGATGTCAGGATTTTGTCGGCAAACCAGTGCTGGAATCGGAACTGATGCTGGCATTGCAACGTCAACTAGGATTGGAGTGGGTATATGCCAGCATTCCTGAGCAGCACGCAGCTATCGAGACCTTGCCTGAGCAATTACAGTTTCCACAAGCTGTGATAAACCAATTGCTGCAATTGACGCGCATGGGACATGTCGCTGGCTTGCGTCGAGCACTGGATCGCTTGAGCTTGGCAGATCCTTCTCTCGCTGGTTCCTGCATAGTAGTAAGATCATTGCTTGATCGCTTCGAGCTGGGCGCATTGGAGAACGCATTAATGGAGAATGAACGTGCCACATCCCTTGATTGATAATCCGGACGATCGTCCTGTCGTGCTGGTTGTCGATGACGCGCCTAGTAGTTTGGGCGTACTGTGCGAAACGCTGGAGAGCTCTGGCTATACCGTGCTGGTTGCTTGCGATGGCGATACGGCTTTGCGTCGTTTGGCCTTGGTCACGCCGGACATCATTCTGATGGATGCGGTGATGCCGGGTATTTCAGGCTTCGATGCTTGCCGTCGCATCAAGTCCGATATTGCAACCAAACATATACCCGTGATTTTCATGACTGGTTTATCTGATACTTCGCACGTGCTGGAAGGCTTTGCCTGTGGTGGTGTGGACTATGTGGTGAAGCCGGTGCGCGCGCCGGAAGTACTGGCGCGTTTGCACACACATTTGGGTAATGCACGCGTTGCACGATTCGCGCTTGATGCGATTGATGTATCGGGCCTGGGTGTCGTCATGCTGGATCAGCAAGGTGCGATTTCATGGTGTTCGCCATGTGCGACGCAATTGCTGACGCAGTTCGGTATCAAGTCGGATTCGGTCACCTTGCCTAAATCCTGGTGGGATGGTGGCAGCAATATGGAACTGGTTGCTTCCATTACTGAACCAGCCAGTGCCAGCTTATTGGTACGCAATATGGGCGCGGCCGGTATGGATGAAATCATGTTGTTGCTAGAGTTGAGCAGTAATCACATGTTGCCAGCGGGGCGTCTTGCCAGCGCTGCATTGACACCGCGTGAAACGGAAGTACTTTCCTGGCTGGCCAAGGGGAAAACTAATCGTGATATCGGCGATATCCTGCAATTAAGCCCGCGTACGGTGAGCAAGCATCTGGAACACATTTTCGAAAAACTTGGAGTAGAGACGCGCTCGGCAGCAGCAGCCATGGCGAGCGCTCAAGAGAATGTAGATCCACGCCTGACTTCAGGAAAATGGTCGCATTGAAGCAAGACCGTAGTATGTTTTTCAGAATGTAATTTCAAATACGAAAAGTTTTGGATGCCACGCCCAAGGGGATGGCATCCAGACTAATCAATCGTGATGGCAAGCGTCAACAATGCCATGCCAACAGCGATACAGGCGCACAGCCGCTTCTTCAAACGTTCACCTCTTTCTATCAATCGTATGGCGCGCATGCGTTTCGCCATAGGTGATTTCGTACGCTTCATGACAATACAGGCTCGTCCGAAGTCGAGTCAGAAAGTGTGACGTCAAGAATCTTGATCTTTTCGACACGGTTGGATGGCAAGGCAACTTCAATCGTGTTCAATACTTTTCTTCCGATCAGCGCCAGGCCGATAGGCGTCAATACTGAAATGCGTGCCAATTGCGGATCTGCATCGCGTGGACAGACAATGCTCACAGTACGTTTGTCTTCTTCGTTATTGACCGGCGCATACGAAACGCTGGCATGCAGAGAGATATGGCCTTTGCGCTGGACATTGCTGGACAAGATGGTGGACGTGGCAATGATGTCGACCAATTGTTCGCCAGCGTTGATTTCTACTTCGCCCAGGCGCATTAAATGTTCGGCCAAGTGGCTCAAGGCTGCTGCGTCGTTTTGTGTAAGGTAACGTTCGTTTTTCATGATAAAGAGTCTCCACGGTCGAGCATGTAGATCGACCAAGAAATGGCAATACAGTGCAGATGCAAAAAGCATCAACACATCGTGAGGATTTACAGTTGGGTGGCTCGGGAGTGATAAGGAAGGAACGAAGTTTCGTTCCTGTGGACACTCACCGAGCCTAAGGGAGGCAGGCGAGGTCTCTTACGAAAGATGACTGCGAGTACATCTCCGAGATGGCAAACGAAACAGGCGCACGCAACTCTCCCTTGTTCGGCGCAGAACTGATGCGTTTCGACAGGAAGAGTGGCGAGTTCATTGCAAGTTGTTTATGCAAGTGGGGATAGGGTGAGTATAGCCATTTAGAATATTCCGTCAACCCGATGCGCTTTTGTTAATGCTTATTGCTGAATTATTTTGCCAATTGCGCTATTGCCCGCTCGGCTACAAGCAGAGCAGTTGGGGGATTTATGCCCTCTTCAAGAAGGTTGCCTGTGTATCAGGAAAATGCAGCCCACAGCAGAGACAAGCCGGAGCAAAACAGCAGTGCATCGAGTATGTGCTGGAAGGCCTGATTACTCAATTTCAGTACCACGATTTTTCCAACGAAGGTTCCTGCCATCAGCGATGCGCCAACCAGCAAGCCTTTGACGAAAATTTCCAGCGGCATCGCACCGAATTCTCTGAAGGTAATGACCTTGGCGACATACAGCACCAGCGAACTGGCAGCTTCTGTCGAGAGAAATGCGCCTTTGACCAAACCGTAGGATGTGAAAGCGGGAACACTGAGCGGACCAGTCGATAACACGATCCCGGTAAGAAAACCGATGATGGCGCCGATGATGGACAACTGCCACAGTTTGATGCGGAAGTTGCGCGCCATTAGCCAATGTCTGGTCGGCACCATGATAATGAAAAAAATGCCGAGGCAGATTTCGATCAAATGGGAAGGCAAGACCAGCAAGGTGCGCGCGCCGATTGCGGCAGCCGGCACGCCGGTAATTGAGTAGGCCGCAAACGCACGCCAATCGACCAGCTTCCACCAAGCCATGACGCGTGCCAGATTTGCCATGACAGCAGCGACAGCCATGATAGGTACAGCCTGTTTAGGGCCAAAGGTGAATACCAATACCGGCAGCAGCATGATGGATGAGCCGGTACCGATAACGCCGCTAATGGCACCGGCAAGCAGTCCAACCATCAGGACGAATATGTAGGAAGTCATGTTTTATGTGGGTGACATTCGCTGTCGCTGCGCGCTTCTTGTCGAATGTGTTCGCTATAGTAATGCAAGCCAGAATTCCTGGCTTGAAGGTGTTGTAAATGCAAAACACGGTACAGAAGGTTAAACTCTCGCTACATTACCGAGATAGTTATGAGCATAGTAGATAACAGAAAAGCATTTCACGATTACTTCATCGAAGACCGCTACGAGGCCGGCGTCATGCTGGAGGGCTGGGAGGTCAAGGCGATACGCGATGGCCGTGTGCAATTGAAGGAAGCGTACGTCATCGCACGTGGCAACGAGATTTTTCTGTTCGGCGCACACGTCAGCGCCTTGAACAGTGCTTCATCGCATGTGCATCCAGAAGCGGTGCGTACGCGTAAGCTTTTGCTACATGCAGCAGAAATCAAGAAACTGTTAAGCAAAGTCGATCAATCCGGCTTTACGATGGTACCGCTTAATCTGCACTGGGTACGCGGTCGGGTGAAGTGCGATATTGCTTTGGCAAAGGGCAAGAAAGAATACGACAAACGCAACACTGAAAAAGACCGCGACTGGATGCGTGAGCATCAAAAGATCATGAAGATACACCGTCGCTAAAACTGCATTTGTGTATGTCCGCTATCGGCCATAAGCCGACATTGACTAGCACCGTGTCAAATATTGGAGTGATGATTGAATGAGTCAAGAGGACACAAAATCGCAGTTCAGTGCACGATTGCTTCGGCCTAAAGAATTGGGGCAGGGTAACTCATGGGCTTTCGTCATTCTGCCCCAAGAGGTCAGCGCAAAGCTGCCGAGGCGTGGTCGAACAACAGTAGATGGGACAATCAACGGTCAAGGTTTCAGGGCTTTGCTTGAGCCGGACGGTCAAAAAAGTCATTGGCTGCGGATTGATTCTGAGTTGCTGGAAGCTTCAGGCGCCGCTTGTGGTGACATCGCGCAATTTGAAATCATGTCTGTGGCACTAGAGCCTGAACCGGACGTTCCTTCTGACTTAGTTGAAGCGCTAGAGGCCAATCCCGAGGCGCGAACTACCTGGGATGCCACAACGACTATTGCTCGTCTAGACTGGATACATTGGATTACTACCGCCAAGCAGGAAAAGACGCGCAAGAAGCGGATCAGCGATGCATGTGACATGCTTGCGTCAGGAGAGAAGAGAGTTTGCTGTTTTGATCAGTCGGGTTACTACAGCAAGGCTTTCAGCGCACCGCAAACTTCAGATGAATAGATGGTCATATTTAGAAGTGTAGCCAAAGGCAATGTTTTCACTTCAAGGAAAATAAAATTTCAGACCATAAATTAAGCGCCGAAGAACTGGCACGTATCAGCGATACCACGCTGGATCATTACAACCAGCGTGCAGAAGCGTTCTGGGAAGGCACGCGCACGCACGATGTCAGCCAGAACATTCAATCCTTGTTAAAACACATTGAAGTTGCGGCGCCATTCAAGATATTGGATCTGGGCTGTGGTCCGGGCCGCGATCTGAAAACCTTCAGCGATCTTGGTCATGTCGCCATTGGCCTCGATGGTTCTGCTGAGTTTGCGCAGATGGCGCGCGACTATGCCAAATGCGAAGTATGGCAACAGGATTTTTTGCAGCTTGATTTGCCTGAGCAATATTTCGATGGCGTATTTGCGAATGCATCCTTATTCCATGTGCCGGCCCAGGAATTACCACGCGTATTGCAGCAGCTATATGCAACGTTGAAGCAGGGCGGTGTACTCTTCACATCCAATCCGCGTGGCGAAAATCAGGAAGGTTGGAGTGGTGGTCGTTATGGCAGCTATCACGAGTTAAGTGCCTGGCGTCAATTCATGACGGATGCTGGTTTTACTGAACTTGATCATTATTATCGTCCAGCAGGATTGCCGCTTGAGCAGCAACCCTGGTTGGCAACAATTTGGCGCAAGTAGTAAGTGAGTCGCTAACTAGTCGTTGGCGTCGGTTTTCGTATCAGGAAGACAATTGCTGCTGCAAACAGACAAGCGATACCGGCAGCATACAAGGCTGGTGTGTAAGTCATCAAAATAGTACGTGACAAACCTGCACCATAGGCTGCGATTGCACCGCCGATTTGATGTGCGGTAAAAATCCAGCCGAAGATCATACCTGCGCGTTCTTTGCCAAATTCGGCACCTGCCATCTTGACGGTGACCGGCACAGTGGCAAACCAGTCCAAACCGTAGAACATGGCAAACATCGACAAGCCATAGAGTGTGAACTCGGAATACGGCAACCACAGCAAGGACAAGCCACGCAAGCCGTAATACCAGAACAGCAGTTTGCGATTGTCATAACGATCGGATAACCAGCCAGAGACGATGGTGCCGATAAAATCGAATGCACCGATGATCGCCAGCACGCTCGCAGCTGGAACCGCCGCCATTCCATAATCGCCGCACAAGGAAACGAAGTGCGTCTGTATCAGACCACTGGTGCTCAAGCCACAAATGAAGAATGTACCGGCAAGTACCCAAAAAGTGCGATTGCGTGAAGCACTACGCAATACACGGAAAGGTTCCATCATCGTCATGTGCGCTTGTGACGGTGGCGGCAATACGATGGCAGGATCAGCACCGTAAGGAGCAATACCTACATCGTAAGGTCGATTGCGCACGAACATGAAAGCAAGAACGGCAACGATGGCGCAGCAGAAAAACACTGGCAACACCGCCATGCGCCAACCGTAGTGTTGAATCAACCATGCACCGAGAGGCAGAAATACCAACTGCCCGGTAGCGGAACTGGCCGTCAACAATCCCAAGATCAAACCACGCCGTTTTTCAAACCAGCGATTGGCAACCACAGCACCCAACACCAGTGCTGTCAGACCTGTGCCAGTACCCAGCACCAAGCCCCACAGAAAAAACATTTGCCAGAGTTCTGTCATCTGCGTAGACAAGAGCAGACAGGCGGCTACCAGTATCAATGCCGTTGAAATGACTTTGCGCAAGCCGAAGCGTTCCATGAAGATCGCTGCGAACGGGCCGATGAAGCCGAAGAGTACATAGCGCACTGCGACTGCGGATGAAATCTGATCGTTGCTCCAGCCGAATTCCTTGCTCAGTGGTTGCAGCAGCACGCCGGGCAAGCCCAGCGCGGCGGACGATATCAACATCGTCAAAAAGGTAATCGCAACGATTACCCAGGAAAAATGTATACCTTTGCGATCCAGCCAGGTTGACAGCGATTGAGCAAGCATAAAAATCCTATAGTCGGATCAGTAAAAAAGAAAGTCAGGGAAACGTTCAGGGCGCGGTATTGCCGATCAATTGCTCACGTGCGACAGCCAGGAGTTCATTGGAAATCGGATAACCTTCAGTGGCGCGTGCGACGGCCATTGCGCCGACCAACATGCTCCATTGCGCCAGCGCAGTCTTGCGTCGCACAGCGGCATCGGGCGAGGTACACAAGGATGCGAGGATCTCGATCAATTCTTCCGTACCTGCGACATAAGCAGCACGCACTGGTTTGTCGAGTGGTTCGCGCGCCACATCGGTGGTGAGCGCAGCGCCAGGGCAACCACTGCCGACATCGCGCACTTTTTGCGAAGACAGGTAGCCATCGATGATGGCGTAGAGCGCTTCCTGTTCGTTCGTCGTGGGCTTCATGCGTTCTTCCCAGCGCGCAGATGCTTCGCTGAAAGCGGTGGCGCAGGCCACGGCCGCCAATTCATCCTTGGATGCAAAGTGACCGTAAAAGCCACCATGCGTCAGCCCGGCAGCAGCCATCAAATCCGCGACGCTGACGCCGTTAAAACCCTTTTCACGGAACAGCTTGGAAGACGCTTGTTCGATGGCGGTACGATTGAGATCAGTTTGTTCTTTGGAGACGCGAGGCATGATTCAACCTTGAAGGAATTGATTGAATTGGATAATAGATGATGATCATCATAAATTCAATAGATGTTGGTTATCATCTAAAAAATAGTGGATTTTTTGCGACAGGGATTGGTAGTCAGGATGTCTCTGTACACCGATTTGATCGGTGGCGATGCATTGCTATACGAGCAAGAATATGAGCGCATCACGACATCGGCAGCACTTCGATGATGTGCTGCCGATGTCGCCAGTTGATGTCTATTACATCGTTAAATCATGCTGTCAGGCGCGGCGCACGACAGGTTGACGAAATCCGATGGCAAGACGATTCCACGCATTCATTGTGACAATCGCAAAAGTCAGGTCGGCGATTTCTGCATCGGTGAAATGGACTTTCAGAGGATTAAAATCTTCGTCATCGGCGTGATTGTGCTGCAAGTTGGTGACGCTTTCTGCCCATGCCAATGCGGCACATTCGCGTTCGCTAAAGAACGAAACTTCACGCCAGGTCGACAGGCTGTTAATTTTTTGCGCATCCTCTCCCTCAGCCAACAGATCACGCCAATGCAGGTCTACGCAGTAAGCACAGCCGTTGATCTGTGATACGCGCTGAAAAACTAAATCGATTAAAGGTTTTCCCAGTGTTGAATCAGTCAATGACGCTGTCAGCGCGAGCATGGCTTGATAGGATTTAGGTGCGAGGGAGGGATAAGCAAGGCGTAGAGCGGACATTGAAAACTCCTGGAAACGTTAATGGAAGGCGTCTTGTGACTACCTATATACAAGACGTTTGCTTGCTAAGTTTTGTGACAGGATGGATCAATAATTATTCAGAGCATACGGTGTTCGTATTACAGTTGATTAGCTTGATGTGATTCAGATTGTTGCTGCGTAATGTATTTCAGCTTGTCTGGGTTGCGTACTGTATAGATCGCCGCAATGCCGTTTTCATTGATGACAAAGGAGAGTGCAGATTCCAGCTTGCCATAGAAATATCGCAGCAATCCGATCTCGCCATTGATGTGCACAAAGCGATAGCTGATATGCGCTCCATGGCGTCGTGCAATGGCAAAGAAAAGGCGGGCGACGCGATCGGCACCATGCAAAGGTTGGAACGTGGATGGCATCTTGCCGCCGCCATCACCCATGACAATCGCATCGTCGGAGAACAAGGCCATGATGCGATCGTGTTGTCCCGACTGTGCCGCCTCGATGAACTTCTCTAGCTGCGCTTTATGTGTCTCAGCGGTGATGGTGAAACGTGGCTCTTCCAGCTGCACGCGTTGTTTTGCTCTATGCACGAGCTGACGGCAAGCCGCTTCCGTTTTGCCCAGAATGCGGGCGATATCAAGATAATCGTGATCGAAGACTTGCTTGAGAAGAAAGGCAGCTCTTTCCTCCGGAGCGAGACGTTCCAGTACGACCAGTAGCGCATAAGCTATATCCTCAGATCGTTCTATCGAGGCTTCTGGTGTTTCTGAAATAGGTGCCACCATAGGTTCCGGCAACCAGATGCCGACGTAGGCTTCGCGCTCCGTTTTTGCTGCACGCAGGCGATCAATCGCAAGACGTGTAGTGACCGTTACCAGCCACGCTTCTACGCTATTCAATCCAGCTACATCTTCATTTTGCCAACGTAGATAAACGTCTTGTACGACGTCTTCTGCATCGGCGCGAATGCCAAGCATACGGTAAGCGATGGAAAACAGGCGAGGGCGATGTGCCTGGAAGAGTTGTAGGTTATCGGTCATAGGTGCGTGGATCATCAAGAAAGCTGTCTGAACAATGTGGCTTGTAACGCCGTATATGTATCAGACGGGCGACTTATTCGATTTGTGACAGGCTTGTCGGGAGTAAAGTACAGATACGCTTAAAGTGCCGATTGTATGTAGCAAGGGTAAGGCAACTTTAGCATGCGATGGACGTCTATCTCACGAGAGCATTGATCAACGAACTTGGTGCAATGATGAAAATATACAAAAAGAAAGATTTACCCGTCGCAGAAATACGCCGCCATCTGGAGCCTGGGCCTATTGTGCTGCTCACCTCACGCTGGAAGCAGCAAACCAACATCATGACTATGGGCTGGCATACGGTGATGGAATTTACGCCCTCATTGGTCGGCTGCATTATTGCCGGCGGCAATCACAGCTTTGAATTGATACGCAAGAGTGGGGAATGTGTGATCAACATTCCGACGATGGAACTGATCGATGAAATTGTGGGTATTGGTAATTGCTCAGGTGCAGAGATCGACAAGTTTGAAAAATTCAAACTGACGCAGGCAGAAGCAAAGAAGGTCCAAGCACCGTTAATACAGGAATGCTTTGCCAATATCGAATGCAAGCTCTTCGATAAAAGCCTGATAGGGAAATATAACTTCTTTATCTTTGAAGTAGTGAAGGCGCATGTGGCCGTCACACCCAAGTATCCGGCGACGGTGCATTACACCGGTGACGGTGTGTTCAAAGTGTCAGACAAAACGATAAGCCGTCGCGCCAAATTTCTGCCGCAAAACCTTTAATTGATATTACGTAGAACCGATCAAAAATCAGTCCATGTGCAATCGTCGCCGGCATCAGCATCACTTCTACGCTGAATCGCTTCCATGATCAACGGTTCGGCTGCCAGCCATTTTTCCATGATCAAGGGGTCATCGGATTCGCAGAAAATCGCGCTGAATAGTTTGTTTTCGACAGCGTAGATATTGAATATCGCGGTATTCACGATTTTTGAGTAAAAGCGCCGCGTTTCCGCATCCATGTCGACAAACATTTTTCTGTCACTCATATCAATACCTCACATAGAGATGATCGGATGGTTACGCCAATTCATTATATGCGGCTTACGAAAAATGAAAGGCTGTTTTACCCATTCTTTTATCTAAACGCGGATAAGGCTAAATCGGAATACAAATATTTGAAATATTCATTACGGACAAAAAAAGAGCAAACACGAATGTTTGCTCTTTTTGACGATGAATCATCAGAATGTTGACAAGGATTTCATCAAACCTCGTCTATGTTGCTGATTACCCTATGAATCAATACGCACCCATGTAGTCACGTTTGCCGATTTCGATGCCGTTGTGGCGCAAAATGGCATAGCTTGTCGTGATGTGGAAGAAGAACTGCGGCAGGCCAAAAGTCAGTAGATAAGCCTGAGCATTGAATTTTTTCTCTTTCGGTGTGCCTGGGCGGAGCACGATTTCGCGTTCTTCCTGGCCATCGATCTGCGCTGGTGTCAGAGCATCGAGAACCGCCAAGGTTTTAGTGATCAGCACTTGCAGGTCAGCGAAGCTTTTTTCGCTATCGTCGAATTTTGGCACTTCTACGCCAGCCAAACGCGAGGAGATGCCGCGTGAAAAATCGCAAGCAACTTGTACCTGACGAATCAAAGGGAACATGTCCGGGAACAAACGTGCTTGCAGATAAGCATCAGGAGAAATGCTTTTCGCTGTTGCATATTCTTCAGTTTTCTTGAGGATATCGCTGACGCTATTGAGCATTTGCTTGAAAACAGGAACAGAGGCGGCGTAAAGAGAAATGGTCATGTGACTTCCTTGGGTGAATGTGACGTGATTATAGGCAGGAATGCGAAGTAGCGTCGGCTACCGCTTTAACTTGTCTGGCGCGTCGCTATAGGCCTGCTGTTGCACAACAAATCCATCGAATGCGGCGAGTAGAGGCAAGTATCTTTCCGCGTTTTGCTCCAGCTGCATCAAAGCATAACAACTTGCTTCAAAGGAAGAGAGTTGATCCGGCTTGTGCGCTTTGCGTATCGTGTAGTGCGATGCAGGTGGATCGGCCAAAGGCAGGCGCGGCAGTTGCTGCAGCAATGGATTCAAATAGAGCATCTTGCGACTTTTACGCCATGTGCCATCCAGCACGACCAGGCGATACTGAACGGCTTCATCTTGTTTTGGATATTCGAATGGTGGCGGTGCTGAGATGTTTTGGTCTTCGGATGTGTCTGGATACAGAAGAATCGGGTAGATCTGCTTGTTGGCTGGAGCAACAGAATCGGTGTTGGGAAAAGCATCATACAACCAGGCATGCAATTCTTCCTTGCCAAACGTTTCGCCAACGATCAAGCGACTGTGCGGCAAACTCAGATGCAACAGGCGTGCGCTGCCTTTGGCATTGCTGACTTCCAGTGGATGCTGAAGGAAAAGTACTTCCACCTCATGTGCTATTGGTGTAATCCAATGACAAATGCAGGTGCTTTGTGGACGCAGGCAACGTATGCAGCTAAGGCGTTTGGTAGTAGATGTCATGCTAAAAGGCGGAAAAACGCTGAGCGAGCTTTTGGGCGCGGAAACGCTCCAGAACAAAGTCGACAAAGGCGCGTGTTTTTGCCGGTAATAATTTCTGTGCCGGGAAGTATAGCGAGAGCGTGCCAATATCAACATACCAATCGGGCAAGACGCGTATCAGCTTTCCGCTTTCCAGATAAGAGAGCGCATTCGGCATGGAAATCAAGGCTATGCCTAAACCGGCTTGCGCTGCTTCACATGCAGCATCCGGATCGCTCATGGTCATGCGTACTCGTAAAGAAATAGGAGCCTGCTCATTAACGCGATTGCGTAGCGACCATGGACGGATGCGACCGGTTTGTGGCGAACGGATGAAGATGCCATCGAATAAACTCAACTCGGCGGGCGAAGTCAGCGGTGCTTTATCTGCAAAATAATCAGGTGCGGCAACCAGCACGCTATGGCCCGGCCCCAAGGTACGCGCAACAACGCCGGGTGGCAGTTCGAAGCCGCCGCCAATCGCTGCATCGAAGCCTTCTGCAATCATATCGACGCGACGGTTGTCGAAATGCCAGTCTGGTGTGATCGCTGGGTAGCGCTCGAGGAATTCACTCAGCAAGGGCACGATGTAGGTGCGGCCGAATCCGGTTCCCATGCTGATTTTCAAGGTGCCGGCAGGTTGACCATCGGCGCTGGCCAGATTGGCGACGGCGGACTGGATAGTCGCGAGGCCGCCACTGACTTCTGCCAAAAAGCGTTCGCCAGCTTCCGTCAGCGTGAGGCTGCGTGTACTGCGCTGGAATAGGCGAACGCCAAGATTGGATTCCAGCTTGGCGACATTTTTTCCTACTGCTGCAGAGGTTAAACCCAAGCGCCGTGCGGCTTCCGAGAAGCTTCCGGCTTCTGCGCTACGGACAAAACACTCGATACTGCTCATCGTTTCCATAAGCCACCTTAAACCATTGGTTTCAATAGATTATAGAGATTGCTAGCTAGTCACAACATAATCCTTATTCGATACTGATTTCCGTGGTCTCGCTACTTAAACAAACTTACGGAGAAATAATCATGTCGAACACAATACTAAAAACCTTGGCTGGCAAAGTTGCTTTCATTCAAGGTGGCTCTCGCGGTATCGGCGCGGCCATCGCCAAACGCCTTGCACGTGAAGGCGCTGCGGTTGCGTTGACTTATGTCAGTTCAGCCGATAAAGCGCAGGAAGTCGTGAAATCGATAGAAGCTGCAGGCGGTCGTGCATTGGCTATTCATGCAGATAGTGCAGATGCTCATGCGGTGAAGAAAGCGATTCAAACTGCTGCCACGACATTTGGCGGTATCGATATCCTCGTCAACAATGCAGGCGTGTTTGCCATGGCACCGCTGGAAGATTTCAAACTGGAAGACTTTGATCGTACGGTTGCAGTTAATGTACGCAGTGTTTTTGTTGCTACGCAAGAGGCTGCGCGTCACATGGGTGAGGGTGGTCGCATCATTACTATCGGTAGCACCAATGCTGAGCGCATGCCGTTTGCTGGTGGTGCTGTCTATGCGATGAGCAAATCTGCGATTGTCGGTTTGACCAAAGGCTTGGCGCGCGATCTTGGGCCGCGCGGCATTACGGTCAATAACGTACAACCTGGTCCAGTTGATACCGAGATGAATCCTGATAGCGGCGACTTAGCAGAAACCTTGAAAGGCATGATGGCGATCAGTCGTTACGGCAAGGATGAAGAAATTGCCAGTTTTGTTGCTTATCTAGCGGGTCCTGAAGCGGCTTATATAACAGGTGCGAACCTGACGATAGATGGTGGTTTTTCAGCGTAAATGTTTAAACGGGCTTGCATCAGCAAGCCCGTTTGTATGTTGAATTTTAAAAGAAGAAGGTGAGATTCAGTAATACCTGACGTGGATCGCCCATGGCGACGACGTTATTGCTCAAGCCGCCTGCATAGTAGGTTTTATCGAACAGGTTCTTGACGTTCAAGGCCAATTTATAGCCGTTGCCGAGATAACTGACGGCGGCATCAGCCACGGTGTAACTCGGAATCACATAGTTAAATGAGTAGCCACGTACAGTGCCGACATAACGCAGCCCGCCACCGATACTCCAGCCTTGCAATGCCGCGTGTTTGAAACGATAGGTGCTCCACACGGAAGCACTGTGGCGAGGCACGTTGTTTAGTGGTTTGCCTACGTTTGCGATGGTGTTGTCTTTGGTGACTTCACTTTCCGTATAGGTATAGGCGCCGCTCAGATTCCAGCCGTTACGCAAATCCATTGCGGTTTCAGCCTCGAAGCCGCGAGTGTGTTGTTCGCCGGTTTGTACGCTGAAGGTCGGGTGGGCAGTATCAGTTGTCGAAACGTTTTGCCGTTTCAGGTCGTATAAAGCGATGCCCGAAATAATGCGTCCGCCATCGGCTTCAAACTTCATGCCGATTTCACTTTGTCGTCCTGTCTCCGGTTTGAATTGCGCGCCACCGAAAGTGGTGCCGCTGACAGGGAGGAAGGAGTCCGCATGGCTGATGTAGGTCGCAACACCTGGTGCGATGGTGTACATCAAGCCTGCGCTGGATGTAGTTGCCAGATTCTTTTGTGTTTGCGTAGTGCCGGTTTTGTTATTCACCGTTTCAGTTTTGCCATCTTCGCGGCGCACTGCCAGTTGCAGACTAAGACGATCATTGAGTTGAATTTGGTCACGCAGATAGATGGCGGCGGATGAAATCGTTGTAGTGGCGTCTTTTTCCCAGCTAGCAGGACATGTAATGGGTGAACCATACACTGGTTGGAACAAGTCGATGGTACCAATTGCGCAAGAACTGGATTTGAAACGATCTCTATCCTGAGCGAGATCAAGACCGACCATGACGGTGTGTTTCATACCCAGCAGATCAAGTTTCTTTTCAAGATTGGTATCTAGTCCGAGAACGCGACTTCTGGAGTCTTGCAAAGTGACCGTGCGACTTTGCGTACGTTGATCACTCTGATCAAGCGCCCCATTGAAAACAGCTCGTCCTTGCATCGATTGTTCCTGCCAGCGAAAATTCTGTCGCAACTTCAAATCAGGTGCGAAGCGATGTTCCAGTGCATAACCGACACGATACTGTTCCGATGTGTAAGGGCCGAAAGCCGGTTCGCCGATAAAACGATTGGTAGGGATTTGTCCATTGACGTTGGGAAGCACTGTTCCATAAGGCGACAAACCTTGCTGACGTATGTATTCGTTGTAGTTGTAACTGGTGAGCAGAGTGAAATCGGTGTCCGGCCCCAAGTCGAGTGACAGCGAAGGTGCCAGCCAACGATGTTTTTGATAAACGAAATCGGTAGGGTCACCGCGGTCCAGTACCAGACCATTGATGCGGAATGCGGTTTTGCCGTTCTCTGAAATCGGTCGTCCCAGATCGAAGGTCGCTTGTTTGAAGTCGTCGCTCCCCACAGTAATTCCAGCTTCGTTGAAGGCATCGCTGCGTGGTCTCTTGCTGACCATATTGACCATGCCGCCAGGCTGTACTTTGCCGAACAAAATGGAAGCCGGTCCTTTCAATACTTCTATACGTTCCATGCCGAATGGTTCTTGTGCAACCCATGCGTTTTGCGACACCGACAAGCCATCGAGAAACACCGATTCAGTAGCACGTTGACCGCGAATGAAAAAATCATCCCAGCCGCGCCGACCTAGGCTGGCGGAATTGACGCCAGCCACATTGCGTAAAGCATCGGTAAGGGTGACAGCTTGCTGCGAATCGAGCAGCTCGCGCGTCAAGACAGAGATCGATAGCGGAGTCTCCATTAGTGTGGCATCGGATTTGGTGCTACCAGAAGCTTTCTTGGCGATAAAGCCTGTGTCGCCGCTTTGCACAGTGACTTCCGGTAGGGTGACAGTTGCCTGATCTGGCTCGACCTTACTTTGTGCGGAAGCGAGCTGTGTATGGAAAGGGAAAAATAATGCCGCTACAGCGGCGGCAATGAGTTGTTGCTTCAAGATAGCCTCAAAAATCGATGCGGCAAGCCGCTGATAAATCGTATTGGCTGGCGATCGAGAAGAACTGGCTGGCTATATGTGGAGTGACATTTGCTGACCGTCGGAAAGTGCAAGTCAGGTCAAAAAACGGGCATCTGGGTGCCCGCTTATCATTTGATCGTAATGATAATTATTCTTATTAACTTATGCAAATCATTTCTGACTTGAGACTGCAAGGTGTCGTTTTTGAGGTGGAAATTGATCAAATCCTTGCGCTACAGAATCAATCTTTTTCTCTCGCCAGCATCAGGAATTCATTTCTGAGACCAAGGTTGGTACGCATCTCACCCAGCAATGCCGATGTGATGGTTTCTTCACCCGGTGTGCGGATGCCGCGGCTTTCCATGCACATGTGGCGGCAGCGGATGACGACGCCGACGGACAAGGGCTGTACGTGTTCCATCAGCGTATCGGCAATCTGTATGGTCAGACGTTCCTGTACTTGCAAGCGCTTGGCAAAGCAATCGACCAGTCGTGTCAGCTTGGAGAGGCCGACAATTTTGCCATTCGGTGTATAGCCGATAGTTGCGGTGCCGAAGAAGGGCGCAAGGTGATGTTCGCAATGACTGTACACAGGAATGCCGCGCACAACGATCAATTCGTTGTACTGCTCGGCACCATCTTCAAAGACCTTGAGGATTTCTGCCGGGTCTTGATCGTAGCCTGAAGTCCAGTGCTTCCACGCTTTCTCTACGCGTTTAGGCGTTTCGAGCAAGCCTTGGCGATCAGGATTTTCGCCCAGATGACTTAACAGTCGACGCCAATCGTGCGTTGAAAAATTCTCGTGTTCGCTATCCGTTGTGCTGTGCACCAGTGGTGCTTCATTCGATGGGTGTTCGTCGGGGAAAGGTGTTTTTTTCATTTTATGCATTCAGGCGATGTGTTCGCCAGTATCGGATAGGTAATCATATTGCGGCGCTTTTTTCACATACTAGTTGAAATTGGCAAATCGCATCGTCCCCCGTATTGTCGCGCAGAATGCCGTAACGGTTCTTGCATTAGATAAGGCGCTGAATTTCAGTGAGGAAATGGTTGCGGAAAACAGCGACCGCATACATTGCGATGCGGTAAGAAAGTGACGGGTTTATACATTGTAAGTCTAGACAAACTGCCTATACTGAAAGCGGAGCAGGTCAGTAAAGGAGACATCATGAGACATAGACTTTATTACTTCCTTCCAGACGTAAACAGCGCGCATCGTGCGCTTGATGACATGTTGCTCAATCGTATTGAGATAAGACATATCAGTTTTATTTCTGGCGGTGCATCCCTTCCACACGATATGCCGGAAGCCAATTTTCTGCTTAAAACAGATGTCTTGCACGGTGCTGCTGCCGGCATGATTATCGGCGCTTTGCTTGGTATGGCATTTGGTGGCTTATTGATAGGCTATTACGATCTGGGACCGGCAACGGTGCTGGTGACGACGATTATGGGCGTCTTGTTTGGTGGTTGGGCATCGAGTATGGCCGCAGCGGCTATGCCTAATTCTCAGCTAAGAAAGTTTTATCCAGAACTGGAAAAAGGCAAGATATTGATGATTGCCGATGTTCCTTCTCGTCGTGTTACCGAGATTGAAAAAATGCTCGCAGAGCGTCATCCAGAAATGCACTTTAGAGGTGAGGAGCCGCATATTCCGGTTTTCCCTTGATGAGGTTTTACGAACAGGTTATTTGCAATAAGTATGTGATGGAAATATCTGGCCGTTGGTGGCGCGGACGTTAAGACGGCTGGTCGCTTGTGCGGTAGTTACCGAGTCCGCAAGTATGACGATCGGTGACTGTTTTCTTTACGGAGGTTGCTATGGAACTTCACATGCATTCGCATCGGTGGGAGCAACGCATGCCAGATTGGACTGTGGCAGCGGTTTCTGGATTTGCCGCAGGCGCGGTGTTGATGGTGCTGGAATTACTGTGGGCGACAATTATTATGGGTGATAGCCCTTGGGTTACATCACACATGGTTGCCGCAATCGTCATGGGACAAGATGTGCTGCAATCCACTGATTTCAGCGTGAGCGTCGTGGTGGCAGCATTGGTTACCCACTATGTGTTGGGTATCGTCCTGACCTTGATTCTGGCTGCGATTATCGTGCCATTTCATTTGGATTCAAGCATAGGTATGGTAATGCTGACTGGTGCGGTATTCGGTATAGCGGTTTATCTGTTTAATTTTTTCGGTATGGTGCATTTCTTCTCGTGGTTTGCCGAGATGCGTGGCTTCACCACTATGCTGGCTCATGTCATTTTCGGTGTGGTTGCGGCTGCGATGTACTGGAAATTGGAGCAAGCACAAAAGTAATGCGTTTCGATATTGCATGATCAGTTGATCATGTCGCGCTTGTAAAAAACGGTGGCAGACCAATCGCGGTCTGTCACCGTTTTTTTATGTTCACTTGCTTCAATAGCCGATGGTAAAGCGCTGACGCGAATGTGCAGGTTTTTCCAATTCATCGATAAAGGCGATGGCAAAATCCTTGAACGAAATCCAGCTTCTGCCTTTGGCATCGATCAGCAAGTCGTCTTTGCCCAAACGGAATTTTCCGGTGCGTGCTTCTTCGACGAATTCTGCGGATGGCGACAGGAAGGTCCAGTTCAATTCTTTTTCCTTCAACAGTGCATTGAGGAAAACGCCGCCTGCGGTGGCTTCTGCCTTGTAAGCTTCTGGGAAGTCAGGTGTCTCGATCACTCTTACGCCAGGTGCGACAAACAAGCTGCCGGCACCACCGACCACCAGCAAGCGTTTCACGCCAGCTTTCTTGACCGGATTGATGATGGCATCGGCCGGGATGGTGGAGAAGTGCGCTGCGCTGAACACCGCATCATGTCCGGCCACGGCTTTTTCCAACGCTGCTGCATCAAGTACGTCTACATTTTTTGTAGTGAGGCCAGGGCGTGCTGCGAGCTTGGATGTATCACGTGCGATGGCAGTAACGGTATGGCCACGACGCAGTGCTTCTTCCAGTAATTGGCTGCCGGCACGACCGGTTGCGCCGATGATTGCGATGTTGCTCATGTGTTTCTCCTAAAAGGTTGAATGACACTCGTAGCTTAGTTGCTTAAATTGGATATAAAAAGCGTATTATTTGACATAGTTTGTTTCTAAAAACGGTCAAATCATGGATCGCATCACCGCAATGCAAGTGTTTGTCACGGTCGTTGATAGCGGTAGCCAGTCGGCTGCAGCGGATCAACTCGATATGTCACGCCCCGTCGTTTCGCGCTATCTGGCCGAGCTGGAAGAGTGGGCCGGAGCGCGCTTGCTGCATAGAACGACGCGCAAGCTTAGTTTGACTGCCGCCGGGGCAGAAATGTTGCCGCGCTGTCGCCAGATACTGGAATTGGCAACGGACATGAAAACAGTCGTGGCGTTGCCGGAAGATGCGCCACAGGGTTTGCTCAGAATCACGGTCAGCAATTCTTTCGGGCAGGCGCATCTGGCAGAAGCCGTGGCTGCTTATGTAAAGCGTTATCCGGGCGTGACGGTCGATATGCTCTTGCAGGATCGCGTAGTCAATCTGGTGGAGGAACGCATCGATCTGGCGATACGCATCAGCAAGGAGTTGGATCCCAATCTGATTGCGCGCAGATTCACAGTTTGTCGCTCTGTGGTGTGTGCTGCACCTGAGTATTTGCATGAGCACGGTACACCAACATTGGCGGAGCAATTAGTTTTGCATAACTGCCTGACGCATTCCTATTACGGCAACGTGTGGCTGCTGGAGTGCGACAATCTTCCGGTAAATATAGCGGTAAAAGGCAATATTAGTGCCAATGATGCAACGTCTTTGGTGCAAGCCACGCTGGCCGGAGCGGGCATCACCATGCTGCCGACCTTTCTTGCCGCACCTTTCATTCAATCCGGCCAGTTGATTGCGCTATTGCCGGACTATCACCCGCAAGAATTTGGCATATTCGGCGTGTATGCGTCGCGCAAGCACATGCCGGCGACTTTGCGCACGATGCTGGATTTCCTGGCAGAACGTTTTACCGACGAGCCGTTATGGGACCGGGCGATCTGAGCTGCGAAATAATGGGGCATTTTTATGCCGAAAGCGGTAAGATTTGACATTGCTGCTTCGCAGCATTATTTTCATCTAAGGATGAATTTTTTGCATGTGTGGTGCTAAATGTCGAATGCTATGATCCCGGAGCCAGCAAAACTGGCTCTTATTTGACCGGTATTTATCCTGCACCGGCTGTCGCAAACGTCTGCCAATCCAGCACATGTAGCAATTTAGTATGAGTATTGTCTCCTTTGGAGGCACTGCACCATCCGGCATGAGCAGAAGGCGAAATTTCGCTTTCTGTGCTTTCGGCCTGACAATTCTGAATTAACACATTAAATATGAGCTCCATTCCTCTTAGCAGTACCTCCAGCGCGCGCGAAAAGCTGGAAGATAGTATTTATGCCAAAGTAACCTTGCGGTTGCTGCCTTTCTTGTTCCTTTGTTACGTTGCGGCTTATCTCGATCGCGTCAACGTGGGCTTTGCCAAGCTCAGTATGTTGAACGACTTGCAGTTCAGCGAAACAATTTACGGCCTCGGCGCTGGTATCTTCTTCATCGGTTACTTCCTGTTTGAAGTACCAAGTAACATCATCATGCATAAGGTTGGTGCGCGCCGCTGGATCGCCCGCATCATGATCACCTGGTCCATCCTGTCTGCTGCGACCATGTTCGTCACTACGCCGACCATGTTCTATGTGATCCGCTTCCTGCTGGGTGTAGCAGAAGCCGGTTTCTTCCCAGGCATCGTGCTGTACCTGACCTACTGGTTCCCGACTTCGCGTCGCGGCCGCATGAACGCTTTGTTCATGATTGGTATTCCTATCGCTGGTGTGGTCGGCGGTCCTTTGTCGGGCTGGATCATGAATGCCTTCGCTGGTGTTAATGGCTGGCACGGCTGGCAATGGCTGTTCCTGCTGGAAGCGATTCCTTCGCTGGCACTCGGCATCATGACTTTGTTCTACCTGCCTAACAGCATCCGTTTGTCTTCCTGGTTGTCGGACAGCGAAAAAGCAATCCTCGAAGAAAACATCGCCAAAGACAATGCTGTCGGTAGCAAATCGCACTCGGTAGCGAGCGTCTTCACCAATCCAAAAGTCTGGTTGATGGCTGCAATCTACTTCTGCTGCATGATGGGTCTGTATGGCATCAGCTTCTACTTGCCAACTTTGGTAAAAGCTTCAGGCGTTAAAGATGCATTGGACGTCGGCCTCTTGACCGCGATTCCATACACCTGCGGCGTGATCGCTACCTTGCTGGTTGCACGCAGCGCTGACCGTATGCGTGAGCGTCGTTGGCACTTTGCGATTGCAAGTGCATTGGGTGGTATCGGCTTGTTCCTGAGCACGATCTATGGCGACAACGTAGTGTTGGCGTTGATGGCATTGTCCTTGGGTACTGCCGGTATGCTGTCGACCATGCCAGTGTTCTGGACCTATCCAAGTGCAATCCTGGGTGGTGCAGCTGCTGCAGCTGGTATCGGCTTGATCAACTCGGTCGGTAACCTGGCAGGTTTCGTCAGCCCAACTATCGTTGGCTGGTTGAAAGACGTCACTGGCAGCACCAACGCTGGTATGTACTTCGTGGCTGGCGCTTTGATACTGGGCGCATGCCTGGCTCTGTTGCAACCACGTTCGCTGGTGAACAAGTAAGCATCGCTGCTTGTTACTAGTTGAAAAAAAAGCCCGCTTATGCGGGCTTTTTTATTGTCTGAGATTTTTCTAAGAGGACGATTGGATTTTTAACGTCGATATAAAAAAAGCTACTTGTTGTTGCCAACAAGTAGCCGAAAAGGCCGTCGAAAATTAAACGACCTATGGGGTACACACGGTAATTAGTTACAGAAAATCAGACTGCCGACAATCACATCCAGCATCCTTTTTCGCAACATGGTGACGATGCGCAGTTCATCGAATCAAAACTCGACTTTGGAATTGAAACGCAGGCTGCGTTCCATGCCGGCGCCGTAGGTGCCACTAGATACAGAATTCCAGTAGCGCTTGTTGGTCAGGTTATCGATGCTGAACTGGAATGAAGTTTTGCGACCTGCAATTGATGTTGCGTAGCTGGCGCCTGCATTAAACAAAGCTACGGCCGGAATTTCTGCCTGATTCAGCACATTCACAAAACGCGAGCTGATGTAGCTAACGCCGGTATTCAGACTTAATCCGACAATCGAAGCAGGTTTGTGCGTGAGCGTGATGTTGCCAGTTAGTTTGGGTGTGTTTTCCGGTACTAGGCCGCGCAGTGCCTGATTGAGATTCGGGTTTTGTTCCGCCTTCAGATATTGACCGGCAGCATTCAGCGACCAGTGACGATTAAAGTCGATCCCGGCCGTAGCTTCGATACCTTGAAACTTATTGGTACCATCGATCAGAAATACATTCGAGACAGGATCAGTGACTGCATTAGCCCGTGAAATATCGAAATAGGCCACACTGGTATTGATGTTGCCAAAGTTATTTCGAATGCCGATTTCGATTTGTTGGGCAGAGGCTGGTGGCAAGATCTGGAACTGATTGGCAGCACCAACTGGCGCACTGCCGGTTTCTTCCAGTCCCTTCATGTAGCTGGCGTACAAGGTGGTGTGCGTAAAGACGTCATACAGCATACCCAGTGCCGGTGACAGAACCCGACTTTTGCTTGTCACAAAACCTCCGGCAGTGGCGTTTTTAGCTTCGTAAAATGTTTCGCGCAAACCGGCTAGCAATTTCCACTGACGATTCAACTGAATTGCATCGTAAGCGTAAACACCAAGATCCTTGCTATTCTGCGGCAGGTAAGTCGGGCTTTGAGTCGGCATGGTCGGCGCCGGCAGTCTGACGGGATTGAAAATATTCTGAAAACCCGTGACGGTCACCACACTAGGTTGGTTAGCATTGCGCTCACTGGACGCCACGCCTATCGTCAAATCATGTTTGAAGCTGCCGGTAGAGAAACGACCATCCACTTCCGCACGGGCAAATTTATTGACGTAACGTTGGTCACGAATGATTGTGGTATCGACACGGCCATCGCCGGTAGTCACACTGTAATCACGGATACGGGTAGTAAAGCGTGAACGTGATGATGATGATTGCGAGGCCTCCAGCATCAAGTTCCAGTTTCTATTGAGTTTGTAATCAGCACGGACCTGGATGTTCTCGGTTCGAGGTGTATACAGTGCCCATGGTCCAGACAATAAACGAGTCGGATCTGGGACTGCTGGGACCTGAATTACACCGTTAACTGGTTTCAATACTGCAATCAGAGCTTGTTCGACAACGTCGCGAGTATAGTTTTCATAATCGATTTTCAGTGTCAGATCACGATTGACACGCCAGTCGGCGGCTAGACTGGCGAACTGTCCACGCCCGGATGCGCCATGCACGCCGTTTTCATAATGTGTGACCGATGCATTGGCGCGCATGCCGAATTGCTTTTCATCGCCGAAACGTCGTCCGACATCCACCGAGGTACCGATCTGGCCGAACGAGTTGCCGGATAGCGTGGCGGCAGTAACATCCTTTTCGCCGGCACGCTTGGTGATCAGATTGATGATGCCGCCCGGACTGGCGATCCCGAACATCAGTGCATTTGCACCTTTCAGTGCTTCGATACGTTCTTTGTTTTCAGTCGGTGACGAAATCACGCCAGCCGTAGGCAAACCACCATTAAGGCGATAGCTGGTAAACAGATTTAACTGAATGCCGCGTATCCTGATGCTGTCATTGGCAGTGCCGCGGGCATTGTTGCTGGTGACACCAGCCACGTTTTTGACTGCTTCTGCATAACCTTCTTGCGTATCCTCCATATCTTGGCTGGACACCACGCTCTTGGTCATCGGTAATGAACCAGAGTCTGCTGCTTCACCACCGGTTGCTGGATGATGTGCATCAGCGGTGTTTTGCAGGTTTGCTTTATTTTTTTCTCGCTCCTGGGCCATGACTTCGTAGGCCGGGAAGTACAGACTGGAAAAACCGATCATCGAATACAGCACCGGTTTGAGCCGGTTGCTGCGAGTATGCTGCTTGCTTCTGGTTTTCATCTTTTTGTCTCCTGCTGTTGGCGCGGTGACGTCATCTGTGAGCAGTGACATTGTCTGCACTTGCGCGCCTGGAATAGGAGTGCGTTACATAGACGCACTGTCCGGTTTTGACTCAGGAAGATTGGTATCGCGCCTATTTTTTCCCGACGGTGACTGCAACGGTTTCCGAGGTATGGGTACGGATCGTATTTTTGATACCGTTGTAATTCTTCCATTGCGGATTTTCGAGCAGCTTCTTGGCACCTTTGTCCTTGACCTCTTCGCGTCGTGCAAAAGCATCCTTATCCTTGTATTCCATCACCAGTATCGAACGTCCCTTGGTGCCATTCGGCTCACGTTCCAGGTACATCGCATATCGCGCCATCACACCCAATCTTTGCTGGCTGTGCATGTTCGGCAAAATGTATTGATCCGTGTAGGTTTTGTATGCGGCAGGTTCTACCAAGGTATCGTAAAAACTCACCACATATACTGCGGCTGAAACGGCCGGTGGTGCCTTGCCATCAGCTCGGATGACATCGGCACGGCGAATGCGAGCATTGGCATCCAGCTCCTTTTTCGCTTGCTCATGCCACTGTGCATAGGATTTTTCATTACGGAAATCCAGCAACAAAATACTAGAGAAACCAGCTTTTTCCTGTCCTGGCTGTGCCGTCAGCAATTGACTGCGGGAAGTAAGGCCGGCAGTCTTCCAGCCCTCCACACGTGCTTGTGAATCAGGCGTGATCGTCGTCGTTTGCGGAAAGGTCACAATGGCGTGCACCGATTCTGCCTGCGCGCTTGTTACTGCAAATGCGGGGAAGATACAAGGAAGCAGTGCCAAGGTCAGCAGGTGACGACGTTTTAACAAAGAAAACATGTTGGGAATCTCCGGAAATAGGGGGGGCAAGGACTGGAACACGCCGCAGTAAGCGTAAGCATGTTCCAGACCTGGGGTAGCGAATCATCGTGATGGTTCGCGCAACGATGTGCTGTGTTTTATTTGGCCGAGCTCAGCAACCACATCAAGGCATTGCCGTACAAGACGCGACCTTCATCGGTCAGGTCCGGGAAGCGGGTAGCGTCCATCGGGAACAACAAGCGACGAGCCGAGGCGATATGGTCGTTTGCCATCGATGCACCTTTTTCGTACCCAAAGAACGTGCCGTGCTCAGGTTGATTTGGAATCGATGCAATGATTTCTGCGCCGGGTGGTACACGCGACCAAGCTAGAACACCAGGTGTCTTGTACAGTTTGAAATTGCCGGATGGGAAACCAGCCGACAGCTGATGTGCCGGGCGTATCATGTGTACATAAGCTTCCGGTGGATACAGACTTTCCTTATGGTCGTTGACGCCATAATCGGTATTGCGACGGCGACCGACCATATTGAAGGAATCAACGGCCTTGGCTTCCAGCACGACCATAGGCGCAGTAGCGTCGGAGTATTTGTTACCCAGTTTGTATTTGTTGGTCGAGGCTGAAATGATGATCAGATCCTTGCCTTTGGCATGACTATCCGGTTCCATCTGATCGACAGCCGTCACATCAAAGCCTACCGCTTTCAACCAAGCCAGGTGCGCCTGATCCGATGCTTCGTTGGCTGGCCATGGCATATCGAAACGACGCACGTACAAGAGCTTTTTGCCTTTGACGCTTTTGCTCATCGCTGCTTCAAATTGTGCCGGATCAAACTTTTGAATCGGTGCCTCAGGCGGACTGACCGCCCAACGCAATGCAGCGTCGAACAATTTGCGACCGGCAAACCAGGCGCGATTCTTTGGATCTTGTGCTGCTGGTCCGGTGGCATCGGTCAAGACTGAAAAGCTGTTGTCGCCAAGAAATAGTCCAACGCGTCGTGCTGGCGCTGGCATGTCGTGTGACATCAATGCGCCTTTTTCGTAAGAGAACACACCGGCTTTGTCAGGATCGCCTTCAAAGTACACAGAGATGTCGGCAGCTAGTGTCGGCTTGCCCCAGCTTGGGTCAGTTTCACCCGCACTGAATGTGAATGGTGCAAAAATACCAGACGGCAGTCCGGCAGCATTGTTGATTGGCTTGGTGCCGCTCACCGAATAAGCGTAGTAGGCGGCATGGTTGGCGTTATGGAATACTTTTTCGCGCACTACGGAAAAATCCTTGTGCAGTGCCTTGCCAGTCATGTCCATGTCGCCGAAGTTATACGCATTCCAGCTAACCACAGGCACAGTGACGTTGCGATAACGGTTTCCAAGTTCGCGTGCATTGACGGTAGAGGAAATCAACACAATGTCCTTGCCTTGCACAGCATTGGCACTTTCACCGACATTGGCAAATGTTACTGACATGCCGCGCGACTCCAGATACTCCTTGATCAGGCCGTCGTCGTTCGGTGTCCCTTTCTTTGTTTCTCCAATTACAAACAAGGCTTTCTTTCCGTTCAGCGCGGTTGGCGATACTGGTTCGGCGCTGGCGGCCATACTGGCCATGACTGCAAGCGCAGCAGCCGCAAAACTGATGATCGATCTCTTCATGAAACTGTCTCCGAATAATGGATGTAGGTTTTGTTATTTTTTATTTGTTCAAGACAAGTACTTCGGCAGCGCTGGCCAGATAGGCACGGCCGCTTTTTCCGTCAACTGCAACTGCCGTCGAGCGTGTGCCTAGAGCTGGTACTTTGCTCTCGACCGACGCCGTCAGTTTTGCGTTCTGCACCACGGTCAATACGCCATCGGCACTTGGTACAAACAGACGAACGAAGCGATTCGGCGCATATTGCGCAGCAATGCCTGTATCACCGTTGCCAGTAGGTACATAGCCCACCATCTGGCCGATATCAGGATCAATCACGATCATGCGGCCGCTCGCGGTGGAAACGTAAACACGACGCTCCTTGTCATCGACTGTTAGTGCGGTTGGCTGGGTTGCCGGCCAGGTGAGGATGCTGCCACGTACTGTTAGATCTTTGGTGTTGACTACATGCAGAGCATTGCGCTCGGCATCCGCAACAAATACGCTGCCCCGTGTATCGGAACCAATGCCTCGCAATTTGCCGCCCAGCGCTACAGTGCCTGCGATATCACCACTTTCTGCCGAAAGCACAGTCAGTTTGCCGTTACGGCTACTGACAAACACGCGTTTGGAACGTGGCTCGTATTCAATTGCAGCCAGTTCTGCACCGGTCGATTTGACGGTCTTGATTACCTGAAAGGTATTCAGATCGAAAATGGTGATGCTGTTATCGCTAGTACTACCAGCAAATCCGCGACGCAAATCTGGTGCGACAGCAACGACCGTTGCACCGCCGCGCACTGCAACTTGTCCGACCTTTTTATCGCTATCTATATCAATCACGTCGATGCCACTATCGCGTGCAACATATAAACGACGTGCAGTTTGATCAACGCGCAAGCCATTGACATTGCCCTGGCCATCAGTCTTGATATTGCTCACTACCTTGTAAGCAACCGGTTCAGCCGCGCTGACCGGCACTGTAAGCGTGACGGCAGCAGCCGCCAGCGCAAGAATGGATCTGGTGAAGTTCATTGAAATTTCCTTGGAATAGAAGGGCGAAGAACTCAGCGTGACTGGGCCGGAGCGAACAGCGCAGCATGGTTGGCTATACGTGTAGCCAGACCATCACGAATAGCTGATGCTTGCAGGAAGAAATCTTTTTCTGATTTGTTGGTGCCGACCGGATTCTTGAATACGATCACGCTCAGTCCAATGTTTTGACCGGCCTTGTCACGCAACGGCAAGAGATAAACTGATTTGCGTGGACTCTCATCTCGATTCCAGCGCGGGTCGAGAATGGTGTAGCCTTTTGCGATGACTTGCACATCGACATCGGCGGACATTTTTCCGATGCGCTCTGGAAAGGAACCGGCAAACATGGTGTTGATACCTTTGTGACCTGGCGGCTCTCCTTGCAAGGTCAGACTCAGCAATTCAGGATGTTGCGCCATGGTTTCATCAACCAAGGTCTGGCTAAACATCTTGTAGGACGGTGCAGTCCAATTCTTGATAACGGGTGCGGTACCGACTGTAGCTGTTTGTGCAGCTGCCATGGCAGCCGGCAAACAACACATGGCAGTTAATGCGATTTTTGCTAATGCTTTCACTCTTTGTCTCCTAGTTTTGATCTTGTAAGAGCTTGCATTGTCAGCGTCGCACCTTGCCAAATGCTTAAGCAAACCTGACGATTATTTCAGGTTGTAAAGACCAAACAACAGCATCAAACAAATGCCGCAATATCTATTGGATGTCATATAAAATGTTTTTCAAAAAGCAAACTTATGGCATCGGAAACGACAAGCAGGCATCAGTTTCTTGCAGATGGAAATCTGCGCAATATCTGTATCGAATCAAGGAATATGGGGATAGATCATGAAGGCGCTCATAGTAGAAGACCAGCCTCGTCTGGGTAATTTCCTTCAGCTCGGCTTGAGCGAATGTAGTTACACCACGGTCTGGGTGCAAAGTTGTAGTGCCGCACACGATGCTCTGGCCGAGAGTACATTTGATGCCATCATTCTCGATTTGAGCCTGCCTGATGGCGATGGTCTGGATCTGCTCAAGCAATGGCGCGATAACGGGTTCAATGAACCTGTGCTGGTACTGAGCGCACGCGACTCCGTTGACGATCGCATCAAGGGACTCAATCTCGGTGCCGATGACTATCTACCAAAACCTTTCAGCATGGAAGAATTGCAAGCTCGTGTACGCTCACTGGTACGACGTCAGGCCAGCGCCAAGAAAACGATCCTTGAACACGATGGCCTACGACTCGATATCTGGAACCATACTTTTTCGGTCGATGGCAAAGCGCTGAAACTAACCAGTCGCGAATACGCACTGCTGGAAATATTCATGCACAACCAGGGTAGGGTCCTGACTCGTACGTTGATTTCCGAAAAAATTTGGTCTTCACATTTTGATGTTGACGCTAATTTGCTCGATGTCCATATGAGCCGCTTGCGTAGCAAGCTGGAGGAAGCCACCGGTCGGGTATTTTTCCAGACGGTGCGTGGAGTTGGTTATCAGTTCGCATGAGTTCGATTGGCGTTCGTATTGCTATCTGGTACGCGGCTGCGACTACTACTGCGCTGGCCGGATTGTTTGCTGCTGGTTACATTCTGCTTGAAAATCATTTGCTGCATGGTCTGGACCTTCTCAATGAAGCAGAGTTTCAGCAAATTGCCGCACGACTGGGGCCAGATTATTCAACCTTGAGTCAGCCCTACATCGAAATGCGCATTCGAGAAACGACCGATCAGGCGCCGGCGCTGTTTTATATCGATATCGATTCGCCGCAACACGGCGTAGTCTTCCGTTCCAGCAATCTGAAACAACACGCTATTCCGGCCATCGCCGGTAAAGAACGCTACAGCATCCATATCAATGATGTGGGTGAAGCACGCGCCGGAGACTTTCCGATGGCACCATTTACCGCCACCATTGCCACTCCACTGCAACCTGTGCTCGACGTCATGCACAATTACGTCAAAATTTGCGCAGGCTTATTGCTATCAATGCTGGTCCTTAGCCTCGGCATCGGACGTTGGTTGAGTGGGTTGGTGCTGACACCGATCCGGCTGATTCGCGACACCGCCGACAGTATTCGACAAGACAATCTGAGCAAACGTATTCCAGTCAGTCAGGTGCATGATGAGATATCTGACCTAGCGCGCTTGCTCAATCAAATGTTTGATCGCATCGAAGCTTCCTTCAATCAGGTCCGACGTTTTACCTCGGAAGCTTCACATGAACTGAAAACGCCACTGACACTGATTCGCCTCAATGCCGAACACATGATGCGTATCGAAGGCGTGCCAGCAGCTTGCAGTCAGGCAGCCAAATTTCAGTTGGAAGAGGTGGCGCGACTAACCCGTATCATCGAAGACCTTATGTTCCTGTCACGCGCTGACGCACATGCCATCGCGCTTGATCTACAACCACGCGATGTTGGTGTGTTTTTGGATAGCTTTATGCAGGATGCAATCGTGCTGGCAGAGCATCATGAATTGCATTTTGACATGCAGATTATCGGTGCTGGCAATGCGCTGTTCGAGCCGCACTGGATACGTCAGGTCTTGCTTAATTTACTGGTCAATGCGATTCATGTTTCACCCGCTGGCGGCCGCATCACGTTGGTCTCGACGCTCAACGACAACAGCTGGAGCATCAGCGTAAGCGATCAAGGCCCGGGACTCGATGACAGTCAGTGCGAACGAATGTTCGAGCGTTTTGTACGCTTCACCAAACCTGGCGCAGAAGTTAGTGGTAATGGACTTGGCCTGGCCATTTGTCGCAGCATCATTACGCTACATCATGGCAGTATGTTCGCTCGCCGTTCGGTGAACAGCAGCGGCCTCCATGTGCAAATCGAAATTCCCGTCCGGGCGATGGTTTCATAAGCAGCTGAGTGCTTATGTGCAATGCAGTATCAAATCTTTTCGGGTAACGAAACTTCATCAGTGTGGCATTGGTGCTGCCAAAAAATTGAGTTCAGTCTGGTCTGCTCTGGGCATAAATCGACCACAGCCGTGCCAGATCTGCTGCACCATGAATGCCGCCAACACCTTTAAAGGTATCCAGCGCTTTGGTTTTCTGACCGGCCATCAGGTACGCAATGCCAAGGCGTAATTTGGCATCTTGCGGCGTACGACTCTGTTGATTTTTACCGATACCGACTTCCATTAGCGATAAGCCTTTTTGAAATTCGCCATTGGTAACAAATGAAAATCCGAGGTCGATTACGGTCAATGGATTTTTGGTGGTTTCAGTTTTAGTATCAGCCTCAAGCTTGGCCAGTCGTTTCTTTTCTTCTTCTGCCATGGTGCGCACCTTGCTCCACAAATGGATCTGTGCTTCACCTTGACCTGTGCTGCTCAGCATACCGCTGGCAATACCCTTGTCCAGCAGCACTTTAGCCTCCAGTGGAAAGCCATGCTGCAATGACATACTGATGATGCGAACATAATCGGCAGGAGTATTCAGTCCTCCAGTCAAAAAACGTAAACGCTGTACATCTAGTGCCAAACGCGCACCAAAGTCAGGGCGCTTTTGTGTTTGTTCCAGCAATTCCGCCCAGTATTCTTTGCGCGGGTGGTAGATAACCATTCGCTCCAGACTCCATGCATACGCGTTACTGTCGTTGAGTCGTTGATAGCAAGTCCCGAGCAAACGCAAGCTATCCTCAGCCGGAATATGACCAGCTTTTTCAGCGTTCTGGACTTCCTTTTGCAGCTCACGGGTTGCGTTCGGAATATCGTCACTCAAGAAGTAAGCACGTCCCAATAATCGTTGTATATCCGGTGCAGTTCCGCCGAGTGCTTGATAGCGCCTTGCCGAGGAGATGGCAGCTACATAATCACGCGCCTGAAAACGAGTCGATGCGAGTCGATAATTTTCAGCCAGCTCTTTGCTCGAAAGTTGATTCGTATTTATCGCTGGCACTGGCGTTGTCAATGACTGTCTAAAATCACGGCCGCGTCCCAGTTCCTGAATTGCTGGTAGCAATGCTTTGTCATCGTTATGTTCGTTATTGGCAAACACTGGCGCTTGGCTCGCGATTGCTAGCAATAGAAGTACATTAACCAGCAGAGGAGAATGTTTTATGGGCATATTTCTTTGCTTGGTTCGCATGTGCGGTGTGTCATTTCTTGCAGCAATACATGCATGATGATGAACAGACCCAGAATAGATACGAATAGAATCCGAAAAGGTATTTCTATGATGCCACATCTATCATGCATTAGCTGTTGTCGGCATCTGAATGGCCGTGAGGATAGCGACAATAAAAAATACGTAAGCGGTTTGTTGTCTATAGTACTCGTCGTGCATCTGCGAGGAAGCAACTATCAGTTAGTGTCGTTTTTTCTATAACTAAGACGCCAGTAAGGACGCCGCCGCAACCTGCTGATCCTGAGTCAAATCCTGGTCGCGCATTGTTTTTTCCAGTTGACCATAGGCGGAGGTAAGTGAGCCGCTCAGCGAGCTGATCGTGGCTTGCACCTGAAGCAGTTGTTTCTGCTTTTCTTCCGGGCTTAGTTTTTGATTCGCCATGATGGCATTCAGCTTTTGCTGTTGTTCTTGTATTTGTTCTTTGAGTTGTCGAATTCGCTTGAGCAAATCTTTAATCGTGTCAGGAAGGTTGCTGCTATCGATGTCTTGATTTTTTGTGGCTGCTTTTCCCTTTGCAGAGAGTATCTGTCCCAAGTCGGATATGGTGACTCTGGTACTGGCTGGTTTTTCATCCGTGTCATCGTCTGCCTTTGTTTCAGCTTGTGTCGGGGCGAGTTCTTGAGCTTGCGCAGCTGTAGGCAATGTCATTGCAGTGTTATTAACGGATGTGACGTTCATCGGTGAACCTTTTAAGCTAAGAGCTGGTAAATCATTAACGGCAGGATCAACATTAAGTTGAGAGCGGCAGGTGTTTGCTACGGTTTTTGGCTTGCTTTGTTGGCTCTCATCATTTGCTTGTTGTATGAAAAAAAAGCCCGCGTATGCGGGCTTTTTAATTAGCTTTGGAGACTGGACTTAAGGCTGTTTCCGTCAATCAATTGGCGTAACAAACATCGCAGATGACCAGACCTTGCTGTCGTCTTGTTGGCGGCCGGTGAAGTAGATCGGGTGATGTCCGAAGGACGTCTGTTTCAATTCAACTTCAAGTTCACCCTGTACCGTGACGGGCAGGGCTTTTTCGGTCAAGCGTTCCAATGCCAGGAATAGCTCTGTTCCACCCAGTTCCTGCCTAAGGCCACCTTCCTGTAACAAGGATGTGCCGCTGATTTCCCATTGGAAGGTTGGTACATGCTTGAACGGATTCGGCTGCAGAGGATCACCGACCTTGATATAGCTGTCTATCGTTCCTTCTATGCGTATCGTGCAGTTCTGCAGATTGGTGATGTCGATATCAATACTGTCGGCATCGCCATAAGTGTCACTACGGAATACGATGTCGGTCGTGCCTTCGCGCCAGCAGTTTTCTTCACCATGTTCAAAACCATGTGACTGGAAACGATTGATGGTGCCATTCAATATCGTGATGCGACCACGCCACGATGCCCAGCGATAACGATCCGGCACGCGTGCGCCGCCCCAGCGCAGGCGGATCAGGCGGTCCGAGTAACCGAGCTCTTCATGCAGGTTGCGTTTCCAGATCAGGCCGGTGTGATCGTAGGCGGCGATTTCATCCCAGCCTGCGCTGCCGAGGAAGTTGTAGTTGAGCTTCAACGGACCGGAGTGGGTGAATTCATCGCCCTGGATATGTTCATCGGAGTTCACCAGCAAAGCAGTATGTTCACCGGTGGTTGCCCATGTGTGGCGTGCTCGCAGTGCGCGTCCTATGCTGCGTCTGTCCAGTGATTCCGCGATGACGCCTGTCAATCCGCCGTGGACGCCGAATACCTGCGTGCCTGGTGGCCCGCCGCCGGGACGGCCGCGATGTTCGTCGCCGCTGGCGGCCACACCGATGCGATAACCGCGTGTGATGACGTCTTGATAGAGCCAGCCGAAGTGGCCCCAGCTCGATGCGATCTCGACCAGACGTTCCAGTTCCGGATGATGCCAGTCTGGAATATAGCGACGGCCACCGACGTGCGGCATGATCAGGTGCTGTTCAGGATCGTCGATGTAGGCGGCCCACAGTTCTTCAACTGGCCAACGTCCGGTTTCAACGGCGGAACCTTTCATGTCTTCATTCCACAGGAAGGTCCGATTGTGTTCGCCGCGTGCGTTGTAGGGGAAGTCAGGAGCAGCATCGCCGAGGAAGACCACGTTGTGATCGCCACCTGCGGTCGAACTGCCACACCATTCCTGCACTGGGTAGCAAACGAAATGTCCGGGCTTGTTGAATTCTTCTACGGTATCGACGCCGAGCTGCCAGTTCTCATCCGTGATCTGGAAATCGTTGGCGGTATAGCCGAGCACATCGATGCCGCCGATGTCGCGTGCATACGCAGCGTTGTAGGCCGGGCTGTTAGTGCCGACGGTGTCGCTGGCGTGTACGTGCAGGTCGGCGTAGAAGGAGCGTGGTGCCGGGAAGCTGTCGTCTATGCTCAAGTGTGCGATTGCTGGACGCACATATGAGTGCTCAGGTAATTCTGCAACCAATTGCAGGTCGCCGCGATCACTCGGCAAGTCGTCGATACCTATGCTGGCCCAGCCGGTATTCGATAAGGCATCGGGTAAAGCGTGTGTTTTTTCATAGACGATGGCATCGCCAGAATAGGCGCGCAGCAAGAGGCTGCCACCTTGTGCATGGCAGGCATTGCCCCAGCGATCCTGCAGTGAGAAGCGGAAAGGTGCAGTCTGTCCATTGCGTACGAAGCGCGGACCGGCGATCAGCAAGCGTGCGGCTGCGCCGGGTGCCATATCGATCACGATGTCGCCCGGGACGGCAGCGAAGCGAGAAGTGCCGAGCGGATCGACGTAGCAGCGGAAACGGAAACGGTCTTCAGTAAAGGTTTGCACGCGTGTGCCGGGACCGCCGCCGCGCCGGTCGCCTATGCGCAGGATAATGTGATCACCGGCATTAAGGTAGCCGTCGACGACATCGACGATGATGGCTTTCTGGAATGGACGTTCGTGGCCTTTTTGATCGAAACGTACCGATAACGATTGCACGGTCGCCGGGCTTTGTCCCGGTACCAGTTTGCCGGACTGGTATTCGGCACTGATGTAATTGGCAGCGGTCGGATCGCTGGTCTGGAACAAGGCCCAGTCCGAGTAAAACTTGAAGGTCGCCTTGAACCAGCCGCCATCGGCCAGGCCTGCCGCACCGACTTCATAGTCGATGACGATTTCGTTCCAGCTGCCGGTTTCCAGACGATTGACGTTGCAGCTGACGCGGCCGACAAAAGGCAGCTTTTTGTTCTGTACATACAAGCCTTCGGGCGCATAGTGCGGGCCCAGTTTGGTACGCAGGGCTTGATACTGTTGCGAGAGGTCTAATGGATTGTTCTTGCTCATGATGTTTCCTGATGTCTATTAATTGCTATTTAGAGGTTCGGTGCTCGCTTAGTGACTACGCCAGCGCTGATAACGGCGCTCGATGCGGCGGAAAACCAGGCTTTCGGCCAGCCATGCAATGAGGCCGATGAGTACGATGCCCAGCAATACCTGGCTTGCATTGCCTATCTGACCGCCGGTAGAAACCATCCAGCCTATGCCGTGTGACGCACCTATCATTTCTGCGGCTACCAGCGCGCGCCATGCCTGGCTGAAGCCGACGCGCAGTGCAGTGGTGAAAGCGGGTAGGGTGGCGGGGAAGTAGACGTGGATCAGTAACTGCAAGCGATTCGCGCCGAGGATGCGTGCAGCGCGGACTTCGCCACCACGGATCGCCTGCACGCCATCCTGTATTGCGAGTGTCATCGGGCAGACGGCGGCAATGAAAATCACCACGATGATCGATAGGTAGCCAATGCCGAAGATGATCATGGTCAGCGGCGCCCACGCAATCGGCGGAATTGCCATGAACAAGCCATTCAAGGGCGTGATGAATTCGCGCACATTGCGTGAGATGCCGGCGGCAGTACCGACGATGATCGCCACCACGATGGCAGCACCGAAGCCACCCAGTTCCTCCAGCAAGCTTGCGCCCAGGTGCACCCACAGCTTGCCGCTTTCCAGCCAGCGCCATCCTTCCTGTGCCACTTCCCATGGTTGCGGCAGGATATAGGATGGGAAGCGACTGGCTGCCAGACTCCACATCAGCAACAGTGCAGGCAGGGCGGCCCAGCCCCATGACGGTTTTAAACCCAATATGCGCATGCGCGTCCTTAGCGTTTGGCCGGCGCTTTTTCAGCGCGCTGTTGCCATGTGGTGTCGATGATTTCCGTGGCGCGCAAGTCCTTGTTCAGGAAGCCGAGCGCACGCGAGTAGTTCATCAATTGCTGAATGAATTGCACATCGTTTTGCTGGATGCGATCCGACCAGCCTATGCGTTTGCGTGCTTCCTTGACGACATCCACTGGCTTGATTTCACGGCCGTCGACAGTTTTGACGGTCGGAATTTCGAAGGCTTCGGCGATGATCTGGTTCGCTTCGTCCGGATGCTTGTTCAGGAAGTCGATGGCACGACGATGCGCGCGCAGGACTTTGATGATGTCGTCAGGACGTTGTGCCAGCGTACGCGGCATTGCCATCACGATGTACCACGGGTATTGCGGGATAGCCTGATTGACGTCGAGTACCAGGCGGGTATTGCCACGCAGCAGTGCGGTCGCGATAAACGGTTCCCAGGTGAATGCTGCATCGACCAGATTGCGATCGAGTGCGGCAGGCATATTCCCGGCGGGCATATTGACGATGGTGGTGTCGCGATCCGGTTCCAGTCCGGCTGCTTCCTTCAAGACATAACCACGCAGCAGTACATCCATGCCGCTGCCTTTCGCGACGCCGGCAATCTTCTTGCCCTTGAGGTCGGCGACTGTGCGGATGGAGCTGTTTGCTTGTGTAATCACTGCGGCCTGCCCGTAGTTAACCTTGGCCAGGATGCGGCTATTGAGGCCGCGTGCATACCATTGGAATACCGGTGGCGCGCCTATGTATGCCATATCCAGATCGCCGGCTGACAAAGCTTGTTGCAGGATGGGGCCGTCGCCGAAGGATTTGATTTCAACGTTGACGCCTTCTTCCTTGAAGTAGCCCTTGCGATCCGCGATCACTGCGGGTGCATTGGCCATCGCGTAGACCCAGCCGATGCGGATAGGTTTTTCCTGCGCTTGCACGGTGGCGGCGCTGACTGATGCCAGCGCTAGTGAGAGTGTGATGAGCAGCTTTACAGGCTTCATAGCGTACTTTCAGAAAGAAGTGGGAAGGAGTGCGCGTCTTCAACTGCAACGGCGGTCGGGAAATCTGCAGTGGAAATGGTGTCCATCAGGCTGCTGCTGTATTCATGGAATTGCGACAGGCGTCGCGTTTCGCGATGGATGCGTGGACGCGGTAAGTCGATAGCGACGGTGTGCTTCACGCCTTGCGGCGCCTTGCCAAGCACGACTACGCGATCAGCGAGGAAGACTGCTTCGTCGATGTCATGCGTAATGAAGACCACGGTTTGTTTGAGCGAGGACCAGAGCCGCAACAATTCTTCATTCATGCTTTGGCGCGAGATGGCATCCAATGCGGCGAAAGGTTCATCCATCAATAACAATGTTGGTTCCATTGCTAGCGTGCGCGCCAGCGAGATGCGTTGCTGCATGCCACCGGACAGCTGATGCGGCAGACGTTGTGCGGCATCGGCAAGGCCAACCAACGCCAGTGCCTCACGTGCTTTTTCTTCACGTTCAATGCGGGTGACATCGGCACGCATGCGCAATCCGAAGGCCACATTGTCGAGTGCGCTCAACCATGGGAAGAGTTGCGGCGACTGGAATACATAACCGAGCTCTTGCATCTCCGGCCGGGCCTGGTTTGCATTGACCAGAATGCTGCCTTTCTGCGGCTGCAGGAATCCGGACAATAGATTAAGCAGGGTACTTTTGCCGCAACCGGAAGGGCCGAGCAGGGCAAGGAATTCGCCGGGCTTTGCTTCTATCGAAAAGTCGCTGAATACCGTCTGCCCGTTTTCATAGGCAAAGTCGATATGGTCGACCCGAAGATGAGCCATTTGTTTTTCGTACATGACTGGTATCCGTTGAACAAAGTGGAGGAATCCGCTGCAAAAAATGCATGACAAGCATTGTGCTTGTCATGATTTTTGTCATAATACGTATTAATACAAGTTGGGCGAACGAAGACTTTTGCATATCCTTATTCGTTTTCCTTTTTGTCAGGCAGCGAACTATCGTGAATAATCGCTGTTCCTTTGTTATCAACAATGAATATTGAGTCAGCCGCATGCATGCCAGTGATACCTTGATACGTAAAAACGTGACTTCGATGTACGAGCAAATCGCCGCGCAATTGCGTGAAGAGGTGCTCGGAGGCGCGTTTGAGCCATCCGGCAAACTGCCGTCGGAAGCTGCGCTGGTCGAGCGTTTCGGCGTCAGTCGCGTCACGGTGCGCCTGGCCTTGGGACGCCTGGAAGAAGAGAATGTTGTCGAGCGCAAGCAGGGCAAAGGTACTTATGCAGCCGGCAAGCAGGTGCGACATGCACTGGATGCCTTGCGCAGCTTTCACGATTCCTTATTGATGCAGGGCTTGAAGCCGAAGATGAAATTGTTGGCACTGGACCTGGTGCCGGTACCGGAGCAGTTAACGGCGCGCTTCGGCAAAAAGGTGAAGGAATGCACTTTCCTGCAGCGTCTGCATCTGGTCGATGACGAGCCGATTGCAGTCGGTGCCAGTTACTTGCCGGCACCGGTCGCGGCGATGGAGTGGAGTGAAGCGGAACGGCAACCGAATTACGCAATCTTGAAAAGCCTGGACGGACGCGGTGTGGCACGTGCCGACGTTGCAATCGGCGCACAACTGGCTGATCGTGAACTGGGCAAGTTGCTGAAGGTGAAGACCGGCAGCGCCGTGTTGGTGATGACACGTACATCTACATGCGTCAGTGGCGCATGCTGTGATTATTCTGTTTTCTATATACGACCTGAACGTTACGAGTTTGTGGCGAGTTGCAGCTTTTCTTCTGGTGGCTGATGCCAACTTGGTTGAGGTGTTATGCACATCGTTGCGCCATGTAAAAATCCCGCCAAGAAGCGGGATTTTCTTTTAGTGCTGTGCAATAAGACCGTACTTGTTTTATTCGTCGTGCGAGTCATGTGTATCCGCTGTACCTTTGCGCCAGTAACCGGAGGCACGTATCCATTTCGGATTCGCTTGATGTGCTTCGATCAGATGTGCGCGGACTGCTTTGGCTGCTGCAGATTCGCAACCTACCCAAGTGTGGAAGTCGCCTTTGGGTAGCTCGGTTTGTTTAAGCACGGTTAGTAGAGGGAATTCTCCGGCACTTGCAGCGCTGCGATAAGCCCAGACGATTTGCACATTTGCTGCACTCGGCAAGTTCACTTGATCAGCAGCAGAATCAACTTCAGCGATAACGATGGCGCGAGCACCGGCTGGCAGCTCGGCCAAACGACGCGAGATCGCAGGCAAGGCCGTGTCGTCGCCGATCAGCAAATGCCAATCGAAATCTGTCGTCACGATGAAAGATCCGCGTGGTCCGCCAACTCCCAGGCGTTGGCCGGGAGCAGCTTGTTCTGCCCAGCGAGTAGCAGGGCCAGCCAGATGCAGGGCGAAATCAATTTCCAAGGTTTTTGCGATCGGGTCGAAATGACGTGGCGTGTAATCACGCATAGTCGGCTTGATGCCATTCGGCCAGATAGGGCCGTCCGGGCCTATCGCCGGCAAGGCCAGAACGCCATTTTCATCAGGGAAGAAAAGTTTGACGTGATCGTCGAATGCCGGGCTGACAAAGTCGGCCAGCTCATCGCCACCCAGAGTAACGCGCAACAGATGCGGCGTAACGCGCTCAGTCTTCACGACTTCCACGCTGCGAAAGCGCAAGGTGTGACGTACACGCTGCGGTGTGCGATCCGGCACTGCAGAAGAATTATTTGTTGTCATTAAATTTGCTCCAGTTGTTGTGCTGCGCGATCGAGGATGGCGGCGAAAGCATTCGCCTGTTCCTGCGTCAGCGTTTCGCCGGACAGGCGCATGCGCATCGCGAGCTTGAGGTTTTCTATCGCGCGTTTGACTTGCGGCGGACGACCACCACGTGGACCTGCGCCGTCGACGCCACCGTTCAGACGTAACAGCATCGCGTCGACCATCGCGCGGTTTTCTTCCAGATAACGCAAACCTGCATCGGTGATTTGATAACGCTTGCGTCCACCTTGGTCGGCTTCGTCTACGTTCAACAGCGCGAGCTCCTCCAGCAAGGTAAGAGTAGGGTAGACGGTGCCTGGACTTGGGCTGTATGCACCATCGAGGCGCTCTTCTATCGATTTGATTAATTCGTAACCGTGGCTCGGTTTTTCCGCGATCAAATGCAGCAGTACGAAGCGCAGGCCGCCATGGCCGAATATGCGTCCTTCGCCGCCCATGCGTCGGCCGCGGCCACCGCCGAGATCGTCGCCGTCGTTGCGGCTGGCCATATGATGGCAATGGGAATGTTGATGATGTTTCATGATTTTTCCTATCTAGTTCGTATCTAGAATAAATAAGATATATCTAAATGCAGTCTAAGTCAAATTAGATAATTGAAAAATCCTGGATTACTGGTTTGATGTCAGAAGGCAATATCAGTCTGACTGTCGAGCCATGAGACAGGAATCCTGTTGCATAGTCATAATTGTGGTTAGCTGTGTATCTAAGATGCAGGATGAATGTATAGGTGTGTAGATTTGGACTTATTTGATGAGATAGAGCATCGGCGAAGCTGGCGCGAAGATGTGTGCGAGGGTGCAGTCGTGTTGCGAGGCCATGCATTGGCGGTCGAGACAGATTTGCTGAGTGCGGTCGAAAGCATCATCGCGCAAGCACCTTTACGCCATATGACGACGCCCGGTGGTTTCCGCATGTCGGTGGCGATGACGAACTGCGGTCACTATGGTTGGGTCACGGATAGAAGTGGTTATCGCTATGATGGAATCGATCCGGAAAGTGGCAAGGAGTGGCCGCCCATTCCGAATGTCTTTCTCGCACTGGCACAAAGTGCTGCGCTGCAAGCCGGGTTTGAAAATTTCGAACCAGATGCATGTCTGATCAATCGCTATGATCCTGGCGCGCGCATGTCGCTGCATCAGGATAAAGATGAGCGTGATTTCAGTCAGCCCATTGTTTCCGTTTCACTTGGCATCCCAGCCATATTTTTGTTTGGCGGAATGAAACGTGAAGACAAAACCATGCGAATTCCTTTAACGCATGGCGACGTGGTGGTGTGGGGAGGAGCAGGCAGACTTCGGTATCACGGCGTTCTACCATTGAAGATGGCAAGCCATCCCTTGCTTGGTGAGCATCGCATCAATCTGACTTTGCGCAAGGCGCGTTGATAAATTTGAACATACGCTGAAAAACGTATGAGGGTAGTCGCCTGGAATTATTTTATGAGGTGTTTTTAGAGTACAGTCGATTGCGGTGATTAGTTTTATATGTCGACTGCAAGAACTGCTCTATAGCAATTGTTTGAATTTTTGCTGCACCTAAAAGTTTAAAAAACAATGACAGGAGACGTTTCATGAAGAAGTTAATTGGTTTAATCCCGCTACTTGTCGCTTCGACGGCCTTTACTTCAAGCAGCTTTGCCAACCCGCCCACCAAGCTTGATATTGGTACGGCTCGCGAAATTTACGATGGCTCTCTTTATCCAGACAAAGCTGTTCGAACCTATCAAAACACCAACAAAATTTTCCCGACGCGCGTGATTAAAGCGGGAAGAAAGTCATCTCCGTTGCCCTTGAGTGACAAGCAAATAACCTCTTTGACCTTCACCTCCGAAGGGAAGAAATATGACTTGCCAGATTATGTAGCTTTAAACCGAGTGGTTGGCTTGCTCGTACTGAAGGACGGCAAGATTGCCTATGAACATTACGATTACGGACTAAAACCAGATACAAGATGGATGTCCATGTCAGTAGCAAAATCCTTCGTGTCTACTTTGGTTGGTGCTGCGATTAAAGATGGCTATATCACTAGTGTGGACGATCCCGTGGTGAAGTACTTGCCGCAACTTGCTGGCAGCGCTTATCAAGATGTGTCCATCAAAGATGTACTCATGATGGCTTCCGGCGTGAAGTGGAATGAAACCTATACCGACCCAAGCTCGGACCGCAGGAAATTGTTGGAGCTGCAAATTGCCAGCAATCAGAAGGGCGGTATTTTTGATATTTTGAAAACCTTGCCAAAAGCCTCTGAGCCTGGGAAGAACTTTAACTATAGTACTGGTGAAACAGTATTGATTGGTGAGATTGTTCAAGCCGCAACAAAGATGCACCTGGCGGACTATCTTTCCAAAAAGGTATGGGTTCCAGTGGGAATGCAGGCTGATGCTTATTGGTGGCTGGATTCTCCAAATGGTCATGAGGTTGGTGGGAGTGGCATTCTCGCCGTGATGCGTGACTTTGCACGCTTCGGACAATTCATTCTCAACGGCGCAGAAGTGAATGGTAAAAAAATTGTTCCGGATAATTGGTTAGCCGAAGCAACGACAGCAAAGCCAATTAGCGGTGTCACCGGCAAGAATGGCTATGGCTATCAATGGTGGACGATGAAACCTGAAGCCGGAAAGGTGCATGAGCAGGCATTCATGGGTAGAGGAATTCACGGGCAATATCTCTATATCAATCCAGAAGAGAAGATTGTGGTTGTTGCGTTAAGCGCTCGTTCCAAACCTACGGGTAGAAACACGATCGAGGATCTTGATTTTTTGGCGGCGGTAGTTGAAAAGCTGAGAAATTAAGATAAAAATGATGGCCGATTAGTAAAAAAGCCCTCCATTAGAAATAATGGAGGGCTTTTTTTGCGGATACTCAGCTCGCTTTACCGATAGGCTGGCGATGAAGCGAATAGATTTTATTTCTCGGCAGCCGCCTTCAGATTGGCAAGACCGATGGCAAAATCATCGCCTATCATTTTATCCATGCTGAAAAACACACTCATCAGCTTGGATACATAGTTGGCCGGTCCATACATCGCCCACGTCACCTGAGTGGAATCGCCTTGCGGCTGCAAAGTGAATTCCGCCGTGTTGTGTGCTTCGAATGGTGACAGGAAATCAAGTTTGATCACGATGCGTGACGATGGCGTTGATTCAGTGATTTCCATCCGTCCTTTGCCGACATCCTTATTGCCATCCCATTCGTAGATTGCACCTTTGCCATTGGCTGTACCGCTATACGTACGCTTCATGTCCGGATCTTTTTTCTCATACGGCGACCATGTGGTCCAGCTATGGAAGTCGTTGATGAGCGCGAATGCTTTTTCCGGCGCTGCTTTAACAGTGGCCGTGCGTTCTACGCGGAAAGTATCCGGTTTAGTGGCAGCAAAGATGAGTACAGCGGCTAGCAATATAACGATGACTATGACGATGGTTTTGATCATGGGTGCTCCGTTAATAATTATTGTGTAGTTGGGGGTCGGGGTTTAGGTCTTGTCGGACGTTAGTTGTGCACGCAAGCGTTCTTCCTGTTCGCGCAGTTCAGGAGTGAGTACGGTACCAAAATCTTCCATTTCGTATATCTGGCGGATTTCAATTTCCGACTCTTCGCCGGTTGGGTTAGGGCAGCGTTTGACCCACTCGATCGCTTCTTCTTTCGATTTCACTTTCCAAATCCAGAAGCCGGCAACGAGTTCTTTGGTTTCAGGAAAGGGGCCGTTAACAACAGTGCGCTTGTCGCCGGAAAACTTGATGCGGGCTCCTTTTGAACTCGGGTGCAAGCCATCGCCGGACAACATGATGCCGGCGTTCGCCAGTTCTTCATTGAACTTGCCCATTTCGCTCAAGAGTTTTTCATCCGGCATGGCACCAGTTTCTGAATTTTTATTTGCTTTAATAATGATCATGAATCGCATGCTTGTGCTCCTGCTTAGTGGTTATTGTTATCTGTGTTTTTGTCTTATTCCTGCGGGCACATTTTCTTGGCCGCTTGCTGCAGTTCTTCCGGACTCACATCGCGTATGTGCGTAGCGATGGACCATGAGTGGCCGAATGGATCTTCCAGCACACCATAACGGTCGCCCCAAAAAGTATCTTCCATCGCATGTTTCGCCTTTGCTCCTGCTGCAACGGCGCGCGTGAAGACGGCATCGGCATTTTCTACATACAGATGTATGGTGACCGGACTGCCTTTAAGCGACTTTGGTCCAAACGAGCCGAACTCAGGGTACTCATCCATCAACATGATTGATGAATCACCTATACGCAGATGCGCATGCATGATCTTGCCGCCAGGGCCGGGAAGTATGGCTGCGTCTGTCGCATGAAAGGCTTTTTTATAAAACTCGATGGCATCAGCCGCATTGGCGCAAACCAGATGCGGAGTGATGCTATGCATTCCTTCTGGAATGGGTTTGACTAATGGTTTGTTCATGGTTGTTCTCCTCGTATATCAAGCGAATGATCCCTTGTTCATACAATCTGGATTCTCGGTTCAGTAAGCTTGTTGGCTGGTTCTGCCGGAATCTCTCGTTTCTTTTCGTGTTGCTCAATCAATATGATCAATCTTTGCATTTCTTGCTGGTCGTGTTCGGATGTGGCGGTTGCCCACAACTGATCGAAGCGTTCGATCATCTGTAAATATTCGATTTCGAGCATCTGCTCTGCTTGCGCGCTACGCGCATTTGTTTCGATCAGTGTCTTGGCGTCAGATGAAAGTGTCATGACTATGCTTGTAGTCGCGTTAGCAGAAGTTGTTTTACGGTTGCAGATCGAAGAGCGCCTTGCCGCTTTCCATATCGAACGGTGCAGAAAAATGTTCATGTGCGATTTTCCATTTGCCGTTGATCTTGCGATAGCCGGTCGACATGCGCATCCATGAAGTGTGTTCCTTGCCGTCCTTGTCTTTGCCACCGCAGAGATTGAGGCAGTGGCTGAATGCCACATCGTCACCCGCTGCGATATGCACATCGTGAAATTTGAAGCACATCTCGGAACACATGGTCATACACATCTGCCAATGCTTTCTGTATACATCCGAACCCTTGAATTGCAAGGCAAGGACGGCATCGTAGGCAACGACATCGGGGGCGTAGTGCGCCATGGTTGCGTCCAGATCGCCGGTAGTAACAGCTTTCAACCAGCTATCGAGGACTGCGCGGATTTCTGCTTCTGCTGAGGTATTTTTAGTCTCCTGGCTCATACTGTTTCTCCTATGAAAGTGAGTTCTTGTGTACAGTGTCCATAAATAATAGTACAACTAGTGTACGGCGTACACATTTATTCAAAATGACGAAAAAAATAGCAGTTCCGCAACGCAAGACTTACCGCCACGGGGATTTGTACCGGGCTTTGCTGGAGGCGGGAACGCAGCTGGCACGGGACGGAGGGCCGACCGCAGTAGTGTTGCGAGAAGCCACGCGGCAGGTTGGAGTAGCGCCGAATGCAGCCTACCGGCATTTCGCCGATCGCAATGCCCTGTTGCAGGCGGTGTGCTTTGTCGCACAGTCGCAACTCGCGCAGGCAATAGAGACAGAGATGAAGGCTTGCGTAGATACGGGCAACGCTGTTGACATGGCAAAGGCACATGTACGTGCAGTTGGTACCGGCTACCTGCGTTTTGCGCGGGCAGAGCCTGGCCTGTTCCGTACGGCGTTCTCGGTACATGAAGATTTGCAGCAGGCAAAGACGCCGGCGATGGCAGGAGAAAGTGGTCTCACGCCGTTTCAATTATTAGGTTCGGCGCTGGATGAATTGGTGACGGCCGGTGCGATGGCGCCTGAGCGACGTGCGGGTGCGGAGTTTCTTGCGTGGTCCGCCGTGCATGGTCTGGCGATGTTATCGATAGACGGACCTTTACGCAGCCTGAACAACGAGCAGGCGGAAGCAGTAGGGCAGCGCCTGATCGATATGGTGGAACACGGGATGCCGCTGGCGCGTGGATGGGGCTAAGTAAAGATGGGCGCGTGCAGATAGAAGAGTGAATCCTAAAATTTAGGTGTGCGTAAAGGATCGAGTAAATGTCTGAGTGCGTTGTGATCAAGCTCATACATCAACGCGATCAAACTACCCAACTCGCCGGATGGGAATCCTTCGCGTGCAAACCAGCCGAGATAATGTCCCGGCAAATCAGCCAGCAAGCGATCCTTGTATTTACCGTAAGGCATGGTGCGCGTGACCAAGAGTTGTAAGTGTTCTGCTTGCATCGACTGTGTTCAAAATTTGTTGAGATGTTGATCGCGCATGATAGACGGCATGCGCAGTTTTTGCTGCAGCGAATTTATTTCCAGTGCCAATAAAAGATCGTTCGATGCCTTCTTGAAATGTATATGAGATTTCTCGTTGTCGAAGAGGCAAGCAGAATAGCAAACACGCATTTGAAAATTGCGGCATAGCCCATCCTCTCAGAGAAATTGGAATATAATGAGAATCATTGTTATTTGTATTGGCTTTGTGTGAATCTCTCAGAACTCCTTCCCTTTACTCCCGCAGTGGTCGATGACGTCGTGAATATCGTGGGCGATGACCCGATTGCCAAGCGTTTGCGCGAACTCGGTTTTGTCTCAGGCGAGCCTGTACGCATCGTGGCGCGTGGTCCGATCGGCGCTGATCCTTTATTAGTGCAAATCGGTTTTACACGTTTTGCCCTGCGTCGCTCCGAAGCACAACGCGTGCACATTCATCTCGCCAGTTAATTTTTAAATCTCATGCCTATTTCCCGTATCGCGCTTGTCGGTAATCCGAACTGTGGCAAGACTGCCTTATTCAATCAACTGACGGGTAGCCGTCAGAAGGTTGCGAACTATGCCGGCGTAACGGTAGAACGCAAAGAAGGGCGTTTTACTGCGCCATCCGGACGTGTCTTCACTCTGCTTGATTTGCCCGGCGCTTACAGCCTGGACGCAACCAGTCCGGATGAAGTCATCACACGCGATATCTGCCTGGGACGTAGAGCAGGGGAATCCGTACCGGAACTGATCGTCTGTGTGGTGGATGCCACCAATCTGCGTTTGCATTTGCGCTTCGTACTTGAGGTGAAGCGCCTCGGACGCCCGATGGTGTTGGCGTTGAACATGATGGATGCGGCACGCAAGCGCGGTGTCAGCATTGATCGCGAAGAGCTGCAACGTCAGCTCGGTATGGATGTGATTGAAACCGTTGCGATTCATAATGGCGGCGCGAAAGACCTGGTAGCGCATCTGGACACGATAGTCGTGTCGGAAGCCGTTCCACCAACAGAAGGGACTGCTGCCGAGTTGCACGCACAAGTGCGCACCATCCTTGCCGCGGCAGTGACGATGCCGACTGCAACGTCAAAAATCGATGATGTGATCGATCGCTGGGTCTTGCATCCAGTCTTCGGTCTGGCGATTTTGGCTGTTGTGATGTTCTTTATTTTCCAGGCTGTGTTTTCCTGGGCTGAGCCTTTGATGGACGGCATTACCGAAGGCGTGACTTTTGTCGGGCAGTGGTTTGCCACGACTCTGCCGGATGGTTTGTTGCGCAGCTTGGTTGTCGATGGCCTGTTCGCGGGATTAGGTGCTGTGCTGGTGTTCCTGCCGCAAATTCTGATTCTCTTCCTCTTCATTCTGGTGCTGGAAGAATCGGGTTATCTGCCACGCGCAGCTTTCTTGCTCGATCGTTTGATGTTCAAGGCTGGTTTGACTGGACGCTCTTTCATTCCTCTGTTGTCCAGTTTTGCCTGTGCGATCCCCGGCATCATGGCGACGCGCAGTATTCAAGATCCGCGTGATCGCCTGACGACGATACTGGTCGCGCCTCTGATGACTTGCTCGGCGCGCTTGCCGGTGTATACCTTGTTGATCGCTGCATTCATACCGAGCACAACGGTTTGGAACGTCTTTAATTTGCAAGGCATAGTTTTATTCGTTCTGTATATCGCGGGCATAGTCAGCGCGATGGCGGTGGCATGGTTCATCAAGCGTATGCGCAAGGACAAGAGCGAACATGCCTTGTTGATGGAATTGCCGTCTTATCGCATGCCTGGCGTACGCAACGTTGCGATTGGTTTGTGGGAACGCGCGCTTATCTTCCTGCGTCGCGTAACGACCATCATCCTGTCGCTGACGGTATTGCTGTGGTTCCTGTCGACTTTCCCTGGGCCGCCGGAAGGCGCAACGCTGCCGGCTATTGATTACAGCTTGGCAGGTCAGATTGGTCGTTTGATGGAGCCGGTGTTCGCACCTATCGGTTTCAATTGGCAGATTTGTATTGCCTTGATTCCTGGCTTGGCAGCGCGTGAAGTTGCTGTGGCTGCTTTGGGCACGGTATACGCGATGTCGGGTAGCGAGGACGCTGTTGCAGCGCAATTGGGTCCAGTGATTGCAGCACAATGGTCGCTGGCAACGGCGCTGGCCTTGCTGGCCTGGTATGTGTTCGCACCACAGTGCATGTCTACACTGGCTGTGATCCGACGCGAAACGAATTCCTGGCGTACAGTGGCGGTTTCCGCTGGCTATATGTTTGGTCTGGCTTATCTGGCTTCATTCCTGACTTACCAAATTGCAAAGGCACTGACATGAACATTTATGGCTTTGTGCAAGAAGTGATTATTGGCGCGATCGTATTGTTCAGCGCGCTCTACGTTCTGCGCAAGTTGATGCCGAAGTGGATGCGCGCGCGTCAATTGGCGTTGGCGACGATGCTGAGCAAGCCGTCGCGTTCGTTTATCTTGCGTAGTCTGGGTGGTTTTTTAATGCCGGGCGAAAGCGCGGGCGGTGGTTGCGGCAGTGGATGCAGCACTTGCTCAACTTGCGCTTCCAACCCTGAAGCAGAGCCGGAAGTAAAACCGCTGGAATTCCAGCGGCATATTTAAGAATGTTGATCTAGCAAAGACGTTTCTGTTTGATCTTAGGCAAGACTTACTTGATGGTCAGTTTTGCCATTACTTCCTGACGATGTTCTTTCGTCAGAAAACGATGCAGGTTATTTGCATCAGCCGTCCGGTTTGCGCTTCCACTAGCATTTAACAAGACCATGATCGCATCGCGTCCTGCAGTGCGTACGCGCATGATGATGCAGCGACCAGCTTCCTGTGTATAACCGGTTTTGGACAAGTAGATGGTCCAGTTCTTGTCGCCTACCAGTTTGTTGGTGTTGTGATAGTGGCGCATGGAGCCGTTAACATCGATCAAGTCGTTACTGACGGTCGTGATTCTTTCGATGTCTGGATACTTGGATGCGGCCAGAGCCAATTTGGCCAGATCGCTTGCCGTCGATGTGTTGTATGGCGACAGGCCAGTTGGTTCTTCTATATTCGTACGACGCAAATTCAGCAAATGCGCTTTGTTGCGCACCGCCAGCTTGAAATGCTCCAGACCACCCGGATAAGTGCGCGCCAAAGCATGGGCGGCACGGTTATCGGAGGACATCAGCGCCAATTCCAGCAAAGCATGACGCGACAGGATTGCGCCAACCGGAACGCGTGATGAGCTGAACTTGAGTGTATCGACATCTTCCTCGCTGACCACGATGCGCTCATGCATATCGAGGCGAGCATCGAGGATGACCATTGCGGTCATCAATTTGGTCAGGGAGGCAATCGGTACGATGTCTGTTGCATTCTTCTCGAACAGGACCTTGCCGGAACTTTCGTCTATCACGATGGCATGTTTGGAACCAACTGACATTGCGGATGCAGATGCTGCTGCGGTAATGGTGACAGCGAGAAGCAGAGACTTGATCATATACGCTCGAGTGAATTTCTTTGAGCGAGAATAATAGCGTCGTTTGTGTGCGGAAGGTTGTGGTTATCTTGCACTGGCAAGACTATTTTTTGTAACGGATATCAATTTGCTCAGACTTTATTCAGAGCATGAATAAGCTTCTTCAAATTGTGATCGCCATAGCTGCACATTTTTAGTGAACATGATGCAGCGCAGGCGATCATTTATAACGTAGTAGAACTTATTTCTTAGGCAGATTTGGATCAACTGTGTGAGCCACTGCTGCAAACATATCGGCAACGGTTTCGAACTTGTTTTTTCCAAGGTACTCGGCTTCGCGCATCAGATGCATGGCGAGTGCCGTATTACTTTCATCCGATGATCCCTTCAAAGTGCGTCCCAGGTGACGGCAAAAAGACAGAATTTCACTTCTGCTATAGGTTTCTTCGGTCGGTGCAGTTTCTGTCTGCTGATCGCTCATGGATACTCCTGTTGATTGAATATAGGTAAGAGGCAAATAGTATCGAATCAAGGCGGGGTTTGTCTCTATATGAGGCAAATATTCATTTTGTGCTTTGATTTTTAGCTTTGTTTTAATTTAATAATTAACATTCAATATATTCTCTAACTATATGATTTATTGTTAATTTATGTATTTAAATATCAGGCATTCCAGACTTTGAATATTGCCTGAGTGAAAAACTATGTTGGTGCATGAATTGCTTTGTATATGCCGGTCATGGCTAACAAAATTACTACGATCAGCAAAAAAGAGCGCTGCGCCATGGAAGAAATGACACGAAAAATCTGTTTGTAATGACAAGAAAGTGAACGTTCTTGTCTCAGCTCTGCCCAACCGTGCTGGACAAGTATTTATATATAGAAAAAGGGGCCTAATGCAACGTCGTGATTTACTCAAAGCTTCCGCCGCACTCACACTGGCCGGATTTTATGCGCCATCGCTGTATGCGGCAGCAAATACATCTTCCAAACTGAAAACCTTAGGCAAGCCAGTCGCATTCGATTACGCATGGTTGAAAGGCCAGGCCCGCGATCTGGCTAGCAAGCCTTATCACTTGCCGCCGAATCCTGTACCTGCTGCGGTGACGTCGCTCGATTGGGATCAGTATCAGGCCATCAGTTATCGCGACGATCATGCATTGTGGGCTGGAGATAAATTACGCTTTCAGGCCAAGTTTTTTCACCTCGGCATGTATGCCAATCAGTCTGTCAAAATTCATGAAGTAAATGACGGCAGGGCAGTTGAGCTGGCTTACGATCCTGAGATGTTCAATTACGGCAAGAGCGGTCTGAAGGGCAAAGACATGCCTAAAGATCTCGGCTTTGCCGGCTTCCGAGTTAATTTCCATACCGATTTGGTACGTGATATCACGGCCTTCTTAGGTGCGAGTTATTTCAGAGCCGTTGGTAGTGACTGGCAATACGGTTTATCGGCGCGCGGTTTGGCGATTGATTGCGGCATGGAGCGACCAGAAGAATTTCCGCGCTTTAGCGAGTTCTGGTTGGAGCGTCCGGCCAAGCAATCGAATTCTTTGGTCGTCTACGCCTTGCTCGATTCGCCAAGTATTTCCGGTGCTTATCGTTTCGAGATCGCACCGGGCGCAACGACATTGATGGATGTCGATGTCGCCTTGTATCCGCGCAAAACGATAGAACGCATGGGCATCGCACCGCTGACCAGCATGTTCCTGATGGGGGAGAACGACAGGCGCATCAGCAATGACTGGCGTCCCGAGATACATGATTCCGACGGTTTGGAAATGTGGACTGGCAGTGGAGAATGGATTTGGCGGCCTTTGCTTAATCCTGAACATTTGCGTTTCAATGCGTACGCTGACGAGAATCCACGCGGCTTTGGCCTGGTGCAGCGTGATCGCAACTTCGATCACTATCAGGATGACGGCGTGTTTTATGAAAGACGTCCGAGTCTGTGGGTGGAGCCGAAATCTGGTTGGGGCAAGGGCTCTATTCAACTGGTCGAGATTCCAACCGTCGATGAAACCTTCGATAACATCGTCGCCTTCTGGAATCCGGAAGCCAAGCCGCAGCCAGGGCAGGAACTGCTGTTCGGCTACAAATTACATTGGGGCGCAAAAATTCCGGTCACGCCGAAAGCGGCTACCGTCGTGGCAACTCGCACAGGCATAGGCGGCGTGGTCGGCAAAAAACGTACTTATTTCTCGTGGCGTTTTGCGATTGATTTTGCCGGTGGCGATCTTGCTCTGCTCGGCAAAGACGTCAAGGTTGTGCCTGTCATTTCCACCACGAAGGGCACGATTGAAGTCACATCGGCACGTCCGCTGCATGAGATCAAAGGCTATCGCGCCATGTTTGATTTGAAAGTGCCTGACGATGTCAAAGGTCCTATCGATCTGCGGCTTTATCTTGCTGCGGATGGTCAGCCTTTATCCGAAACATGGCTGTATCAGTGGACGCCACCGGAGCATCGCAGCTTCTGATCCAGGCTCCTGACTGGACACAACATTTGCCTATCCGATCAGGCAAATGTTGCAATGAATCAAGTTTTAGCTGGTGGCGCAGATTACAATAGGCATTCCACCTCCTAATCTGGTCACCAGCCTATGCTGACTCTTACTTCGATCCTGATTACCACTGCGTTGCTCAGTCTCGTAATGGCAATAGTGTTGGGATCGCTGCTGCGCTCCAACGTACCAGGCGTACAAGAGTGGTTTAAGTCGAATTTGATGGTGGTCATTTCGCTGCCTTTGCTGGCTTTACGCGATCTGATCCCGGATTTCATCTCCATTGTCATTGCCAATTCCGTGCTGGCCCTGGCTGCAGCCTATTACTACGTGGGCTGTGCACGGTTTGTCGGGCAGCCGCCGCGCTGGAGTCTGCTGTTAAGCAGCATAGCCATGATTGCAGTGAGTTTGATCATCTGGTGCTACGCCATTAACAGTATTCCGGTAAGGGTGCTGATCATGACCATCTTCTTCGCTGTGGTCTGTATTTCTGCCAGCGTGTTACTGCTGCGTTACAGGCCTCCACATCGCAATCCATATAATTACTGGTTCGCCGCCATTCTCGCCTTGGTCTTCGCAGTGTGCCAACTGATACGTGGTATCTATTTCATCACGTTGACCGAACCATCGACCACGATGATGTTCGATAACTTCTGGAATATCGTGTTGATGGTAATCGGTGCGGTGACCTTGCCGACCATGACGATGGCGGCCGTGATGCTGACGCATGATGCGATGCTGGCCAATCTGGAAGATGCCGCCAATCATGACCATCTGACCGAAGCTTTGTCGCGCAAGCGGCTGGAGGAGGTGGCGCGTGAGCACATCATGCGAGCGACTAATTTGGGTCGACCATTGTCGCTATTGATTATCGATCTCGACCATTTCAAACGTATTAACGATACTTACGGCCATGCTGGCGGCGATGAAGTATTGCGTGAATTCACGCGTATTACGCGTGCATCTTTGCGCGATGGCGATGCCTTGGGTCGCCTGGGTGGAGAAGAGTTCGGCGTGTTACTACCCAATACTGATACAGCAGGTGCACTTGCCATTGCCAAGCGCTTGCGCGAACAATCGGAAGTGCATCTTGTTAGCGGTACGTTTGGCGAGTGCCATTACAGCGTGAGTATTGGCATCGCGACTTGGCAAGATGGCGAGAATTTCGATCGTTTAAGTGCGCGTGCAGACAGAGCCTTGTACAGCGCTAAAAATTCCGGACGCAATCGCGTACTGGTCGATGAACAGTCTATGGATGAAGGTGTCGCTGTCGCAGCTTAGCAAGCATTGATGCGGCAGGTTTTCAATTGGCTATGTACAAGGTAAGATTACGCCATGATCGATCTCTCTCTGATGGGGCGTCTTGCATTTACGCATACGACGCCTACTAAATCTCCGTTGCAACCTGGTCGCAATTTTCTCGGTATCGCCGAGGAACGTGATGCTGTGTTGTATGTCCCAACTGGTCTAGAGCCAAATGTCGCTGTTCCCTTGCTGGTCATGTTTCATGGCGCAGGTGGTAGCGCGGAAAAGGTTTTACCTTTTCTTGAAGAACATGCGGAACGCAATAAATTCCTTTTGCTGACGCCGCAATCCTTGTATCCGACATGGGATATTGTGATTGGCGGTAATGGGCCGGACATTCAGCGCCTAGGGCTGGCATTGGCTGAAGTCGCATCGCGTTATCTGATCGACCCGGAGCATTTTGGCTTTGCCGGCTTTTCGGACGGTGGCAGTTATTCGCTGTCGACTGGCATTACCAATGGCGATATCGTGAGCCATGTCATCGTGTTCTCTGGTGGTTTCATGTCTGTCTTCATGCAAGAGGGCGCGCCCAAGGTCTTTATCTCGCATGGGCTGGTTGATGAACAATTGCCGATAGAAACCAGTGCGCGGCCGCATGTGGCTAAACTGAAAGCAGCCGGTTATGAAGTCGAGTTCGTTGAATTCAACGGTAATCACTCCATTCAGCCACCTATCGTTGCATTGGCTGTCGATTTCTTTTTGAAGTAAAGCAGACTAATGACATTAAAAATGGAACTGATGATGCGATGCGTCATCCAATCATCTTTCGCTATCTGATTCATCAATTTATTGAACTTGCCGCTTACCGGGGCTTGGTTCAAAATGCAAGAGCGTACTTTCAAGCATGCCGAAATAATTCGGATGTGGTCCGTCAATAACTGAGCAATAACCGAGGAGTGATTTATGAAGAAACCTGTTAAAGCTGTTAAGGCTACTAAAGCGACGAAAGCTACTAAGGCAAGTACAGTAGCCGAGATCAAGCGCAGACAGCGTGCACCACTGATCACACCTAGCGATATGGGTACCCAAGCGACCAAAGATATTTCTGCTGCAATGAATGGCGTGCTGGCCGATGTCTTCGCGCTCTATTTGAAAACGAAAAACTTCCATTGGCATATGAGTGGCCCGCATTTCCGTGACTATCATTTGCTGTTGGACGAACAAGCTGTGCAGATTTATGCGATGACGGATCTGATTGCAGAGCGTATCCGTAAAGTGGGCGGCATGACTTTGCGTTCTATCGGTCATATTGCTCGTACCCAACGCATCAAGGATAACGATGCAGGTTACGTAGAGCCTAACGACATGCTGGCTGAATTGCGTGAAGATAACAAGCTACTGACTTCACTTTTGCGTGAAGCACATGGCGTGTGTGATGAGCATCACGATATCGGTACCACCAGTCTGATCGAAGTCTGGATCGATGAAACCGAACAACGTACATGGTTCTTGTTCGAAGCAGGTCGTAGTGCTGATTCGACCGGTCACTAATTTTTAGTTGGTTGCAACGTTCTCAAAATACCTCCGTGCGCGGAGGTATTTTTTTGTCTAAAAAATCAGACTCGCGTGATTTCGACCGTGATGTGCGCCAGTTCTTCGTGGATGGCGAGTTGTTTGCGGAAGTAATCAGGACTGACATCTTCACTAACAGAAAGGGCGAGTATGCAGGCATATTTTTGCTTGCCCACACGCCATACGTGCAAGTCGCTGATGCGAGCAGGAATCGGACTGGCGGCGATGACTTCCCTGATTTCAGCAACGACAGGTGCATTCATTTCTGCATCGAGAAGAACGCGGCTGCTATCTTTAATCAAACCGTAAGCCCAGATTGAAACAAGGGCAGCACCAAAGATACCCATTGCTGGATCCAGCCAGCTCGCACCCCACAGCTTTCCACCGAACAAGGCGATGATTGCCAAGACAGAAGTCGCAGCATCCGCAATCACGTGCATATAAGCCGAACGCAGATTCAAATCGTGATGGTGATGTCCATCATGCGTATGCGAGTGTTCGTGTCCATGATCATGATGGTGATGATCATCTTTCAGCAGATAGGCGCAGGCAAGGTTCACCAGCAAACCGATCATGGCAATCGCGATGGCTTGATCGTAATGGACGACGGACGGATACATCAAACGTTCTATCGATTGATAAAGCATCAAAGCGGCAACCAGAAGCAGCAATATCGCACTGGTATAGCCGCCGAGGATTTCAATCTTCCAGGTGCCGAATGCAAATCGCGAGTCGTGTGCGTAACGCCGCGCCAGAACGTAAGCGAGAACAGACAAGCCCAGCGCCAGCGAATGCGAGCTCATGTGCCAGCCATCCGCCAATAGAGCCATGGAATTGAAGGCGTAGCCGCTGATGATTTCTGCAACCATCATGATGGTCGTGAGTACCAAAGCCCACGCTGTTTTCTTTTCCGCGATTGGATTGCCGCGGTCGAAGATGTGGTCGTGTGCCAGATCGTCGGATGTATTTAATGCACTCATGAGCGGATATCCTGAAAATTTAATATACTATACCCCAGTATATATGAGACTGACTTATTCGAGGAATTATCGATGTCGCACGTTAAAGAAAACAAAAAACTGCTAGCTCGCATCCGCCGCATGAAGGGGCAGGTCGAGGCTTTGGAAAAAGCGCTGGAAGGCGATAGTGATTGCGGCGCTGTGTTGCAGCAAATCGCCGCGATTCGTGGTGCTGCAAATGGATTGATGGGCGAAGTGCTGGAAAGTCACATCCGGGAACACCTGGGAGAAAATGCCGCATCGGCACAGGAACGGCAAGACGATCTGGAACAAGTTGTCAGTGTTTTGCGTTCTTATTTGAAATAAAGACTTGCCGAGAAATTGTGCAAGAAACACATAACGCGGCGTGAAAATGTCGTGCTAAACTTCCGCGATGAATCGCATTTTCAAAACATTTGTGTTGTGGTTGCTCGTACTGGCACTGCCAGTGCAGGGCTTTGCTGCGACCATGCAAATGTCTTGTGCGCCGGAGATGCATCATAGTGTTGTGACTCCAGCACCTGATGAGCACGCTCATCATGGCAACATGGATGTGCATGCCAATATGGATATGACGTCTTCCCATACAGCGCAAAGTGATTCCAAAACGCCATTCGATAAACAGTCGAATATGAAGTGCAGTGCTTGTGCAGCATGTTGCATGGGTATTGCGGCACTTCCGGCTACGCTGGATTTGCCTATCGCAGCCAGCGGTTCTGCAGTTATCTTTTCATCTCCAGCTACATTCTTCCTTGGCCATATCCCTGACGGGATCAAGCGGCCGCCCAAATCCACTCTCGTTTAATTTGCTGCGTTGAACCTGTTTGACAGGTTTTGCCTGCCGATGCGCACGCGTAATCATTACGCGCGCTCTGTTCGCATCCATTTCATTAAAACGAGAATGTTATGAACCTTCCATATTGCGTGCCCTTGATCGTGCTCGCATCCTTTACCGCTGTCAGCCATGCTCAGACATTGCCGCCAGAGATGAATCCGACTGCGCCATCCTTGAGCGGAGTGCAGCCGGCATATCAATCCGCTTTTGAGCAATACCGTTTCGCACCGGAACAAAAACAGTCTCCGGACAAGGTATGGCGTGCAGTCAACGATGAACTTGGCGGCCTGAAAGGGCATGTCGATCACATCAAAGACGCGCCGAGCAACGCACCAGCAAAACCATCCGCAGCTATGTCGCATGGTGGACATGGCATGCATCACTCCGCAGGAGATAAGCCATGAGTACACTATTTTTACCTATGCGCACCATGGCGATCGTCGTTTCCGCTGTTGTGCTGACTGGTTGTGCCAGCTTCTCCAAAGATGGAGGCATGGACAGTGTTGCAGCCATGACCAAGGAGCGTACTGGCCAGGTTCCACAACGCATACAAACTGATAGTGAACGTGCAGAATCAGAAAAAGCAGTGCGTGATCTGCTGGCCCAACCTTTGACAGCTGAGAGTGCGGTGAGAATCGCACTGCTCAACAACAAAGGTTTACAGGCTTCACTGGCAGAACTAGGTGTGGCTGAATCGGACCTGGTGCAGGCTGGTCGTATGCGCAATCCCGGCTTTTCATTTGGCCGCTTGAACAACGACGGGGCCAATGAGCTTGAAGTCGAGCGCAGCATCATGTTCGATCTGGTCGGTTTGTTGACCATGCCTATGCGTAGCAAGATAGAAGGGCAACGCTTTGAGCAGGTAAAACTGCAAGTAGCAAACGATGCGGTCAAACTGGCTGCCGACACACGCCGTGCCTATTTCAATGCAGTCGCTGCGCAGCAAACGGCACGTTTCATGGAACAGGCGAAAGATGCGGCAGAAGCCGGAGCCGAACTCGGACAACGGATGCAGAAGGTAGGCAACTGGAACAAGCTGGATGCCGCACGTGAGCAAATGTTCTATGCCGATACCACAGCACAGCTTGCTCGTAGCCGACAAGATGTGAACAGTACACGCGAGCAACTCACACGCATGCTTGGTTTGTGGCAGGCCGGAGCTATCTTTGTTCTGCCGGAACAATTGCCTGCTTTGCCGAAATCGCCGCAAGAAGTAGGCAATCTAGAAGCGCAGGCTATGGAGCAGCGTCTGGATGTACAAATAGCCAAACGCAATACTGAGGCCACTGCAGCTGCATTCGGCCTGACCAAGGCGACACGTTTCGTCAATGTGCTGGATGTCGGTTACATGAACAAGAGCGAGACCGGCAAGTCGCGCAGCAACGGCTATGAAATCAGCTTGGAATTGCCTCTGTTCGATTGGGGCACTGCCAGATCGACCAAAGCGGAAGCCTTCTACATGCAGGCAGTCAATCGCACCGCAGATACAGCCATCCGTGCCCGTTCGGAAGTGCGTGAGGCTTATACGTCTTATCGCACTGCCTACGATCTCTCCAGGCATTACCGCGACGAGATCGTGCCATTACGCAAAAAGATTTCAGATGAAATGCTGCTGCGCTACAACGGCATGTTGGCCAGCGTATTCGAATTGTTAGTCGATGCGCGTTTGCAAATCGGCGCGGTCAATGCCGCCATCGAAGCACAACGCAACTATTGGCTGGCTGATACCGATTTGCAAATGGCGATCAACGGCAGCGGTGGCAATCGCAACGCGCAGGCAGGCAATGCCGCAGCAGCTCCATCTGCACAAGCAGAACACTGATAAGGAATGAATATGGTTACTCGTAGAAATTTTCTGGCGAGCGCAACGACGATGCTCGGCGCTGGTTTTGTCAGCAAGGCAGGAGCGGCATCGATACCCGAAGCGCAAATTATTCAACATGCCAAGACTATGCCGCCGCCAGCACCGACTAGTGGACGTCCTTACAATCCTGTCGTGACTTTGAATGGATGGAGTGCACCGTGGCGCATGAAAAACGGCTGGAAGGAATTCCATTTGATAGCCGAGCCTGTGATACGTGAACTGGCACCAGGCATGAAAGCAACTTTGTGGGGTTACAACGGCTCCAGTCCTGGGCCAACGATAGAAGTAGTGGAGGGCGACAAGGTCCGCATTTTCGTGACGAATAAATTACCAGAGCACACGACGATACATTGGCATGGCCAACGTTTGCCGAACGGTATGGATGGTGTGGGCGGCATGACGCAACCGCACATTCCAGTAGGGAAAACGTATGTGTACGAGTTCGAGGCCAAGCGCCCCGGCACCTTCATGTATCATCCTCACGCCGACGAAGTGACGCAAATGGCGATGGGCATGATGGGCTTCTGGGTCACGCATCCCAAGAACCCGGAACTGTACAAAGTGGATCGCGACTTTGTCTTTTTGCTGAACGCGTATGACATAGAGCCAGGCAGCAGCACACCTCGAATCAACACCATGCTTGATCAGAATCTGTGGACCTGGAATAGCCGTGTATTTCCGGGTATCGATCCGCTGGTGTGTCGACAGGGCGATCGCGTTCGTATTCGCTTTGGTAATTTGACGATGACGAATCATCCCATCCACATCCACGGCCATGAATTTGAAGTGACAGGAACGGATGGCGGTTGGGTGCCGCAATCAGCGCGCTGGCCGGAAGTGACTACCGATGTGGCAGTTGGCCAGATGCGTGCGATCGAGTTCGATGCTACCGATCTTGGCGACTGGGCTTTCCATTGCCACAAAGGGCATCACACGATGAATGCGATGGGGCACAGCGTGCCAACGATGATAGGCGTGGATCAACGCAATATCGCCAGCAAGATCATACGCATCATCCCCGATTACATGGTGATGGGTGAGCGTGGCATGGCTGATATGGCGGAGATGGAAATGCCTATCCCGGATAACACGCTACCGATGATGACCGGCACCGGACCGTTTGGTCCGATCGAGATGGGCGGCATGTTCTCTATGGTCAAAATACGCAAGGATCAAAAGCCCGGCGATTATAAAGATCCCGGTTGGTACAAGCATCCCAAGGGCAGCGTTGCTTACGAATTGAAATGAATAACTGAGATAAAGGTTTGGAGAAAAAATGAAAAAGTTAATTCTGACGATATTGCCTTTGCTATTTGCCTCGTCATTGGCGCTGGCGCATGGCGATGATATGCATGAGAAAAAGGCTTTTGATATATCGAAGGCCGAGCAAAAAGAGTTCGGTATTGCCGGTGACCCAGAGAAAGCGCATAGAACCATCAAACTTGTGATGAGTGACGATATGCGCTTCACGCCAAACAAGATCAAGGTAAAGGAAGGCGAGACCATCAAGTTTGTTGTGAAGAACAAAGGCAAGCTCATGCATGAAGTGGTTATCGGCACGATGGATCAGCTAAAAGAACACGCTGCCATGATGCGTAAATTTCCGACTATGGAACATGAAGCGCCTTATATGGCGCACGTCAAACCGGGCGCTTATGCGGAAATTGTGTGGACCTTTAACCGGCCGGGCGAATTCGATTTCGCCTGTCTGATCGCTGGTCATTTTGAAGCGGGCATGGTTGGGAAGATCCATGTTGGTGAAAAAAACAGACGTAATTTCTTCAACTAACAGCGACTATTTATTTAATTTTCAGGAATGAAATCATGAAAAATTTGACTGGAATGGCAGTTGCCATAGCCTTCGCATGGACTGGTTTATCGTCGGTGTATGCTGAAAATGAACACGCACATCATGCCGCGATGGCAGAGGCAAGCAGCACATCCGATAGTGCGATGAGCGAAGGCGAAGTAAGGAAAATCAACAAGGAAACAGGGAAAATCACGATCAAGCACGGCCCGCTAGCCAATCTGGATATGCCGGGTATGACCATGCTGTTCCGTGCACAAGATCCAGCGATGCTCGATCAGGTCAAGGAAGGCGACAAAATTCGTTTTGTTGCTAACAAGATAGATGGTGTATTTACCGTGACCAAGATCGAGCTTAAAGAGGCACAATGATCTGTAAGGTCATGTCATCACACTCTATTCAGATGCTTGTGATGTCTTGATGAGATAGCTGTACATCTTTACGGGCTTAGTCACTGTGCAGTGACTAAGCCCGTTTCTTTTGGTCACTTACAAAGCGTCTGACGCACTGTCGTACAACTGCGCTGCAGTCAGTCCAAGATCAAGTCGGGTCAAAGGCAAGGGTGGTGGAGTTAAGGGTAATTGGAGCTTTTGATAAACCGCTGCACTAGACAAACCATAAGGCGCAGCATCGTTGTTATCAAATGCGTAGTAAACCTCATCGACGCCGGTCAATACCATGGCAGCGAGACACATCGGGCAAGGGTGGCCGCTGGCATACACGACAGCTCCCTTCATGCTAGGGCGTGCCAGAACACGACTGGCGACACGTATCGCTTCCATTTCGGCATGTGTGGTTGGATCGTGGCTATGTACAATGTCATTCACGCCAGTGGATATGATTTCTCCATCCATCACCAGCACTGCGCCAAATGGACGAGCGCCGCGTATGCGATTCTGTGAGGCAAGGTGTACTGCTTCGCGCAAGAATTGTTTGTGTTTTTGCATATTGCATCCTGTTTTAAAGTTCAGCCAGATAGTCGATCTTATCTTGCACACGGACAGTGTGTACAGCCTCTGTTAGGAAAACGTTTTCTGCATCGTTTTTCATGCGCCCAAGCGCGCTTTACCCCTTCTTTACTGGCTATACGCCTCGATTTTTACACTTTGTTTACACCCCGCATTCAAGTCTTTACTAAATTTTTAGACGGTTTTGACTACGCTTCTACTCATCACAAACCTGTATGGGGAAGATGGATGGACATAGTGTATTTAGCTGCAATCGTGGTGTTTTTTCTGGTGACTTTCGCCTTCGCGATTGGCTGCAGCAAGTTGGGAGAACGTCAATGAACATGTTTTATGTCGTCGGCGCGGTCGTTGCTATCGGCCTGCTGATCTATTTGGTCGCAGCATTATTGAATGCGGAGGATTTGTAAATGACTACGCAATCAATCATGTTGCTTGCCGTTTTTCTGGTTGTCTTGTTGGCGCTGTCTTATCCGCTCGGTATTTATCTGGCCAAGGTCGGCGGCAATGAAGATATACGCGGCCTGGGTTGGCTGGCAAAAATAGAAAGCTTCCTGTATCGCCTGGCTGGTACCAGCAAGCAAGCCGAAATGGGCTGGAAGGGTTATGCGATCGCTTTGCTGGTATTTAATGCTGTGGGCACGCTCTTTGTCTACGCCATACAGCGTTTGCAACTGTGGTTACCGCTCAATCCGCAGGCTTTCGGCAACGTCAGCCCGGACTCTTCATTTAATACGGCAGTCAGTTTTGTCGCCAATACCAATTGGCAAGGCTACGGTGGCGAATCGACGATGAGCTACCTGACACAGATGCTGGCATTGACCGGGCAGAATTTTTTCTCGGCCGCAACCGGTATCGCTGTCATTTATGCATTGATCCGCGGTTTTACCAATCGCTCGGTTAAATCGATAGGCAACTTCTGGGTTGATCTGACGCGATCAACCTTGTACGTGCTTTTGCCTTTGTCCGTCATCGTCGCTGTGGTGTTGATGGGGCAAGGCGTGATTCAGAATTTTTCTGCATACAAAGATGTCTCGCTGATAGATCCGATCACGTATCAGCAGCCCAAGGTAGGCGCTGATGGCCAAACACTGCAAGATGAAAAAGGTGCGCCGATACTGGAAACCTTGACTGCCAAAACACAAACCTTGGCGATGGGTCCGGTTGCTTCGCAAGAAGCGATCAAGATGCTGGGCACCAATGGTGGTGGCTTCTTCAATGCCAACTCGGCACATCCTTATGAGAATCCGACTGCGTTCAGCAACTTGATAGAAATGCTGGCGATCTTCCTGATTCCGGCTGCTCTGTGTTTTGCCTTTGGTCGCATGGTCGGTGATATGCGGCAAGGCTGGGCAATCTTGGGCGCAATGACCTTGATGTTCGTCGTGCTGACATCGGTCGTGATGAGTGCCGAGCAACAGGCGTATCCAAGTTTTGCCGCGATGAATATCGATCAGACGGCAAGCCCACTGCAGTCGGGCGGCAATATGGAAGGCAAGGAAGCTCGCTTCGGTATTAGTGCTTCAACCTTGTTTGCAGCAGTGACGACGGCCGCTTCATGCGGTGCGGTCAACTCCATGCATGACTCGTTCACGCCATTGGGCGGCATGGTGCCTACCGTATTGATGCAACTGGGTGAAGTCGTATTCGGCGGCGTCGGTACCGGTTTGTACGGCATGCTGATTTTCGCGATTCTGGCGGTGTTTATTGCTGGCTTGATGATAGGCCGCACACCGGAATATCTAGGCAAGAAAATCCAGGCGTATGAAATGAAGATGGCATCGCTGGTGATACTGGTCACACCTATTCTGGTATTGGTCGGTACAGCGATTGCAGTGATGGTTGATCCGGGCAAGGCAGGCATCTTGAATCCTGGCGCGCATGGCTTCACGGAAATCCTGTACGCCTTCACTTCAGCCGCCAATAACAACGGAAGCGCGTTTGCAGGACTTTCTGCCAATACGCCTTTCTATAACGTGATGCTCGCCATTGCGATGTGGTTTGGACGCTTTGCGGTCATCGTGCCTGTGCTGGCGATTGCCGGTTCACTGGCGGCGAAGAAACGTCTCGAAGTCAATGCCGGCACGATGCCTACGCATGGCCCCTTGTTCATTGCATTGCTGGTCGGCACGGTGGTGCTGGTCGGTGTGCTGAACTATGTTCCTGCGCTTGCTCTTGGCCCGGTCGTCGAACATCTGCAACTTTTCAAATAACTATTACGGGACAGCGCTGAACACGGCGTTGTCCCCGACAAATTAAAGAGAATCCATTATGCGTATGTCAGAACCAAAGACAGCCAACATGACGCGCAAGAACCTGTCGCTGTTCGATTCGAAACTGATAGGCCCAGCCATCATCGATTCGTTCAAGAAACTGAATCCTCGCGCACAGTGGCGTAGCCCTGTCATGTTTGTTGTTTATGTAGGCAGCATCATTACGACGCTGCTGTTTATCCAATCCATCACCGGCCAGGGTGAAGCCAGCCCGGGCTTTATTCTGGCGACGTCGGTGTGGCTGTGGTTCACCGTTTTGTTTGCAAACTTTGCTGAATCACTGGCTGAAGGACGCAGCAAGGCGCAAGCGGCATCGCTGCGCGCCTTGAAGCAAACCGTCCTGGCGAAAAAACTGGCGATACCTAAGCACGGTACGTCCTGGTTGCCAGCTTCACCATCCGATTTACGCAAAGGCGATACCGTCTTGGTGGAAGCCGGCGATGTGATTCCGGTGGATGGTGAAGTGATCGAAGGCGTGGCGTCAGTAGACGAGAGCGCCATTACCGGCGAATCGGCTCCTGTGATCCGTGAATCCGGCGGTGACTTTTCTGCCGTGACTGGTGGTACACGTGTGCTGTCCGATTGGCTGGTGGTGCGTATCTCCGTTAATCCGGGCGAAGCTTTTATCGATCGCATGATTGCCATGGTCGAAGGAGCCAAACGTCAAAAAACACCGAATGAAATCGCGCTGACGATTTTATTGGTGGCCTTGAGCATCGTGTTCCTGATCGTGACGGTCACCTTGTTACCTATGTCCTTGTTCTCGGTAGAAGCGGCCAAGGCTGGCACGCCTATCACTATTACTGTTCTGATCGCATTGCTGGTCTGCCTGATTCCTACCACTATCGGTGGCCTGTTATCCGCCATCGGTGTGGCCGGCATGAGCCGCATGATGCAGGCGAATGTGATTGCCACTTCCGGCCGTGCAGTCGAAGCGGCTGGCGACGTTGATGTGTTGTTGCTGGATAAAACCGGCACTATTACCTTGGGTAATCGTCAGGCATCCGAGTTTTATCCCGCGCCAGGTGTGACGCAGATACAACTGGCTGATGTCGCACAACTGGCATCGCTGGCAGATGAAACGCCGGAGGGTCGCAGCATCGTGATTCTGGCCAAACAGAAATTCAATATCCGCGAACGTGATATCGCTGCCTTGCATGCCAGCTTTGTTCACTTCAGTGCGCAGACACGCATGAGTGGTGTTGATCTGGATGATCGTGCCGGTGTTCGTAAAATTCGTAAAGGTTCGGTCGATGCAGTGAAAAAACACGTAGAAGCCTTGGGTCGCAGCTTCCCTGAAGAAGTATCGCATCTGGTGGATGACATCTCGCGTCGTGGTAGCACGCCTTTGGTGGTGATCGATGATGGTCGCGTCATGGGCGCAATCGAGCTGAAGGATATCGTCAAGGGTGGCATCAAGGAACGTTTTGCCGAACTGCGTCGCATGGGTATTAAAACCGTGATGATTACTGGCGATAACAAACTGACTGCAGCTGCTATCGCGGCAGAGGCTGGCGTTGACGACTTCCTGGCGGAAGCAACACCGGAAGACAAGCTCAAACTGATACGCGATTATCAGGCGCAGGGCAGGTTGGTTGCGATGACCGGCGACGGCACCAACGATGCACCAGCATTGGCACAGGCTGACGTTGCGGTAGCGATGAATTCTGGTACGCAAGCGGCGAAAGAGGCCGGCAATATGGTCGATTTGGATTCCAATCCAACCAAATTGCTGGAGATCGTCGAGATCGGCAAGCAGATGTTAATGACACGCGGTTCTTTGACCACGTTCTCGATTGCCAATGACGTGGCCAAGTATTTCGCCATCATCCCGGCGGCATTCGTAACGACATATCCGCAATTGAAGGCGCTGGACGTGATGCAGTTGAGCAGCCCATCGTCAGCCATCATGTCTGCGGTCATCTTCAATGCCTTGATTATTGTGGTGCTGATTCCATTGGCATTGAAAGGTGTGAAGTACCGCGCAGTGGGTGCCGCCACGCTGTTACGTCGCAATATGCTGATTTATGGCCTGGGTGGGATTCTGGTCCCGTTTGTCGGGATCAAGCTGATCGATATGATTTTAAGCATCCTCAATCTGGTTTAAAAACAGTATGAAGCAGAGCGCGGATTTCTCATGTTCTGCTTCACATTACTTAGAAAGCAATTGATATGAAATCCACTTTTCGTCCCGCATTGGTTTTATTCGCAATGCTGACACTTATCTGCGGCGTGCTGTATCCGTATGCAGTTACCGGCATAGGCAAGGTCGCTTTTTCCAATCAGGCTGAAGGTAGTCTGGTAACGCGTGATGGTCAGGCTGTAGGTTCTTCGCTGATTGGTCAGGCATTTACCTCTCCACAATATTTCTGGAGCCGTCCTTCAGCAACCGGCCCTATGCCAAATAATGCAAGTGCATCGGGTGGTTCTAACCTAGGCCCAACCAATCCAGCTTTGGCTGATGCAGTTAAAAGCCGTGTCGATGCCTTGAAAGCGGCTGATCCGACCAATACGGCAGCGATTCCGGTTGATCTGGTCACAGCATCGTCCAGCGGATTGGACCCAGACATCAGTATCGCCGCCGCTTATTATCAGATCGGCCGTATTGCACGTGAGCGCAAGATGGCAACGGAAGAAGTAAAAGCCTTGATCGACAAGAATAGCCAAACGCCATACTTCGGTTTCTTTGGCGAACCGCGTGTGAATGTACTCGCTTTGAATCTGGCGCTGGATCAGCGGCACTAAGCCTGGCTCCTTAGTGTCAAACTAAGGCAATATGTATGTCCAGGTACGTCGATGGGCGTGCCTGAATGTGTCACAATCGATCTCCGTTAATCGGACTCTTTTACATGCCATCAAGCGAATACCAACGTCCCGATCCCGATGCCTTGCTGGCACACATGCAAGCGCAGGAGCGGCGCGCGTCCCGGGGCAAGCTTCGCATCTACTTCGGCGCCTCGGCTGGCGTCGGCAAAACCTACGCGATGTTGAATGCCGCACGCAAAATGCAGGCGGAGCATCACGATGTCGTCGTCGGCCTGATAGAAACACATGGCCGCAAGGAAACCGCAGCCTTGCTGGATGGGTTGGAAATCCTGCCGCGCAAGTCTGTCGATTATCGCGATAAAACCATTACAGAATTTGACATCGATGCAGCCTTGGCACGCAAACCTGCATTGATACTGGTTGATGAACTGGCGCACTCGAATGCACCTGGTTCACGTCATCCCAAGCGCTGGCAGGACGTCGATGAGTTGCTGAGCGCCGGCATCGATGTATTCACCGCAGTCAATGTGCAGCATCTGGAGAGCCTGAACGATGTGATCGGTGGGATTACCGGCATCCGTGTCGCAGAAACCTTGCCGGATACCGTATTCGATCAAGCCGACGAGATCGTGCTGGTTGATATTCCTGCGGATGACTTACTGACGCGCCTAAAAGAAGGCAAAGTCTATCAAGCGCAGCAAGCTGAACGCGCCTCGCGTAATTTCTTCCGCAAAGGCAATTTGATCGCGCTACGCGAGCTTGCATTGCGCCGTACGGCTGACCGCGTTGAAGACGATGTGCAGGCGTACAGAATAGAAAAATCCATCAACGCGATCTGGAAGACCGATTCCGATCTACTAGCCTGCATCGGGCCACGTGGTGCCGAACATGTGATCCGCAGCACGGCACAATTGGCTAGTCAGTTGAATGCGAAATGGCATGCCGTCTATGTGGAAACGCCGCAGCTGCAACGCCTGTCACCAGCACGACGCGAAGGCATCCTAAAAACCTTGAAGTTGGCGCAGGATTTGGGTGCGACTACCGCTGTCTTGCCCGGCAACGATATCGCGCACGAAATCGTCAACTATGCGCGCAGCCATAATTTCTCCCGCATCATCCTCGGACGCAATCATTCCAACTTGCCGTGGCGTGCGCCGCATTCCAAACGGATAGCCGCTTATGCGCCTGATATCGACCTGATCGAAACCGGCGAGCGTAATGGCAAAGAAGCATCCGTAGCGCAAGCATCGCGCGATGGCGATAGAGCCATACAAGAAGACGAAGTTGTGCGGCCAGGAAATTCGAAGTATTTACCTTACGTCTGGACCGTAGCAGCCTGTATTTTTACTGCATTGGCGACTACGCCGATGGTGCCGCATTTCGACCTGGCGAATATCGTGATGCTGTTTCTATTGATGGAAGTATTGATCGCCGTGCGTTTTGGTCGTGGTCCTGCTGTTCTGGCTGCCTTTCTCAGCGTTGCTGTATTCGACTTCTTCTTTGTCACGCCGCGCTTTTCCTTTGCGATCAGCGATGTGCAGTATCTGGTGACTTTTTCCGTGTTGCTGGTGGTTGGCCTGATCGTCGGACAACTGACTTCCGGTTTGCGCTTCCAGGCAAAAATTGCTTCGCATCGTGAAGGACGTGCTCGTGCCTTGTATGAATTCGCGCGCGAATTATCTGGTGCCTTGCAAGCCGAACAAGTGTTCGAGACGACACAATCGTTTATCCAGCGCACATTCCGAGCCCAGGCAATATTATTGCTGCCGGACGATGTCGCACGCTTGCAATCACCTAGACATGGCGACGCCGACAATACTGATGAGCTGGATATAGGCATTGCGCAATGGGCATTTGATCGTGCGACACCAGCCGGAATGGGGACGGATACGCTGCCGGGTAGCAGCTATTTTTATCTGCCTTTGGTTGCGCCTATGCGTACACGCGGCGTATTGGCGATCAAGCCGGAAAATCGTCGCTGGATACTGATACCGGAACAAAGACAGCAACTCGATACCTTCGCAGCGCTGGCCGCCATTGCGCTGGAGCGTGTGCACTACATCGAAGTGGCGCAAGACGCTTTGTTGAAAATGGAGTCGGAACGTTTGCGTAATTCTTTGCTGGCGGCGATCTCGCATGATTTGCGCACGCCATTGACGGCACTGGTTGGTTTGTCAGAGTCGCTTGCGATGTCCAAGCCGCCATTGGCAGCAACGCAGAAAGAGCTGGCAGATGCCTTGCATGAAGAAGCTTTGCGTATGGGCAATCTGGTTTCCAACTTGCTGGATATGGCGCGCATCCAGAGTGGTGAAGTCAAACTCAATCTGCAATGGCTGCAGTTTGAAGAAGTGGTTGGCAGTGCATTGCGCGCCAGCCAGTCAGTCCTGACCAAACATGAAGTACAAACCAAACTGGCGCGTGACTTGCCGTTGGTTCTGTTCGATGCCGTATTGATAGAGCGCGTGCTGTGCAATCTGGTGGAAAATGCAAGCAAGTACACGCCGCCCGGCTCGCGCATCGTGATTGCCGCAGAAGTCGGCGGTCAGTATCTTGATGTTGCGGTCTATGATAATGGGCCGGGATTGCCGGCTGGTCAGGAAGAAAGCATCTTTGAAAAATTCACCCGTGGTGAGCGCGAATCGGCGACGCCGGGGGTAGGCTTGGGATTGGCAATTTGCCGTGCCATTATTGAGGCGCATCATGGAGCTATCCGGGCAGGGCGCTCGCCGGAAGGCGGCGCATCCATCATCTTTACTTTGCCTTTAGGCACGCCTCCTGCCATGCCGGACATGGATGAGAGCGAAATGAATATTCAACATCCAACACCATGAGCGAATCCGCACCAATAGCATTGCTGGTTGAAGATGAGCCACAGATCCGACGCTTCGTACGCGCCGCGATGGAGGAAGAGGGCTGGCAAGTGTTTGAGACCGAGACGATCAAGCGTGGCTTGATCGATGCCGGTACGCGCAAGCCGAATTTGATCATTCTGGATCTAGGTTTGCCGGATGGCGATGGCATCGACTTCATACTCGATATCCGCAAATGGTCGCCGGTACCGATTATCGTGCTCTCGGCGCGCACCAGTGAAACCGACAAGATCAAGGCACTCGATGCAGGCGCTGACGATTACCTGGTTAAACCTTTTGGCGTAGGGGAATTACTGGCGCGCGTACGTTCTACAGTTCGTCGGCATCGTCGTCTGGATACAGATGTGCAAGGGGCGATACAGTTTGGCGACGTCAAGGTAGACCTCAATGCACGGCTGGTAACCAAAGCCAATCAGATGGTGCACCTGACACCAACTGAATATCGTCTGCTGACCGTGCTGGTAGCGAACGCAGGGCGCGTCGTGACGAATCCGCAATTGCTGCGCGAAGTGTGGGGGCCATCTCACTCAGAAAGCGGCCATTACCTGCGCATCTATATGGGACATTTACGGCAGAAGCTGGAAGATGATCCTGCCCAACCACGTTATTTGCTAACTGAAACTGCGGTTGGCTATCGCTTGCTGCTACCTATCTAAGCGGCATCGTTTCAATGCAGTCGTTCCGATCTGCATTGAAACACTACATGGCTAGACAATGACCTTGTGCTCAAGCTGCTGTCAGTAGATAAGTCCCGACTGCAGCAATACCGGCACCACCGATACGCACAACCTTGTCCGCCATTTGCTTACCTGCAAACAAACCGATCAGCAAACCAGTTGCGTGCAGTATTGCGGTGGCGAGTATAAAGCCCGCGCCGTACAGTGCTGCCGACGAACCATGCGGCAACTCCGTGCCGTGTGCATAGCCGTGAAAAAGCGCGAACACGGAAACGATCGCAGTACTGGCCCACAGCGGCATCTTGATCGCGAATGCAATCAACAAACCAAGTACGGCAACGGAAGCGGCTATGCCTGTTTCAATCGCAGGAATCTGCACGCCGCCGATGGCCAGCAAGGCACCAACCACCATCATCAAGGGAAATGCCAGCGGTAATACCCACAAGGCGGAGCGCTTGTTTTGTGCAGCCCACAAACCGACTGCCAGCATCGCCAGCAAATGATCAATGCCGGAAAACGGATGCGAGAAGCCCGAACTGAAGCTCATGGTGCTGCTCATCATGGATTCTGGATGGTCTGGGTGTGCAAATGCACTGCCAACGGCGAGCAAGGTAATTGCAAATGTGGCTGCGCGTGCAGCGCTTTTGCTAGAGATGCGGAACATGTGTTTCTCCTTCAGATAAATCGGTCTGCTCGCTATAGAGATGCAAGCACGGAATATAAAAATCAAACTTTTTGCTTCTCATCCAGCAAGCCTTGCTTGCGGATGTATTCGATGACTGTTTCGACACCGTCGCCGCTGCGTAAATTGGTGAAGACGAAAGGACGGTCGCCGCGCATTCGTTTTGCATCCTGCGCCATGATGTCCAGATTGGCACCGACGTAGGGTGCGAGATCGGTTTTGTTTATGATCAGTAAATCGGAACGTGTGATGCCGGGGCCGCCTTTGCGCGGGATTTTTTCTCCGCCGGCAACGTCAATCACGTAGATCGTCAAATCGGATAATTCAGGGCTGAAGGTTGCCGCCAGATTGTCGCCACCGGATTCCACCAGGATCAAATCGAGATTGGGGAAATCGGCACTCATACGTGCAATCGCTTCCAGGTTGATCGAGGCATCTTCACGGATCGCGGTGTGCGGGCAGCCACCGGTTTCCACGCCCATCAGACGTTCTGCCGGCAGCGCATCGGCGCGCAGCAGGATTTCCATGTCTTCCTTGGTGTAGATGTCGTTGGTGATGACGGCCATGTCGTAACGGTCGCGCATGCGCTTGCACAGCATTTCGCACAGTGCGGTTTTGCCGGAGCCAACTGGGCCGCCGATGCCGACGCGTAATGGATTGGATGTGGAGGAGTTGCTCATAGTTTTATCAATCAAAAATTTAATTCAGGAACGAAATCAGGAACGGTACAAACGACTGTATTGAACTTCATGTTGCATAGACAGCAGCGATAATCCGGGGGACCAATTCGATAATTCTTCATCTGGCAATTGCTGCGCCAGTTGCGCTGCCACTTCCAGTTCTGCCTGTAGCGACAACAGCAAGCGTTGTCCGGCAACTTGCCCTAGCGGTACAGATTTAACGCACACCAGTACTTGATTCTCTGCCCATGAAAACAGCATTCCGAGCAAGGCAGCTTCAGGCGGCACATGCAAGGTGACTGCTGCATAAGCCAATGCCGTTGGCAATGGCACTTCGGTTTGTGATTGCAACAGCGCCAGTAATTCGGCATCGCCCAGTTGCAGATCGCTGCACAGCTTTCCTAGCGAGTAGCCCATCTGTATGGTTTCGGCGCGAAATTCTGCAGTGTCGCGTGCGGCAATAAACCGCTCTGTCCATAGATTTACAGCAACGGCATCGCGCGTTGTAAACGCCTGCAGCAAACGCCACAGCACAGGTGCTTCAAAACGCGCAACGACGTCATGCAACACATCGATAATCCAGCGTTTGGCGCTGGCTTCATCCTTGACCGTACCGTTTTCAATTGCTGCTTCCAATCCTTGCGAATAGCTGTACGCACCTATCGGCAGCGATGGACTACTCAGTTGCAAGAGATGGAGCAGGGCTTGCGCTTGCATTTGTCTTATTCCGATTTGTCGCTGGGACGATGTATCTTTTGGCGCAAAGGAATTGGTGCCAGTGGATGATGACCGTCGTCGCCATGATGGTGATGGCCACCGCCGTAGGCACCAGATTCCGGTTCGAAAGCTGCCAGTTCTTCTTGCACTTTCGCGCCTAGACCTTCCAGCATTTCCTTCAGGACGGCGTCTTTGCGTATGCGCAAAAAGCCATTGCCGTTTTCATTGCCGATTTGTGCTTGTGTATGGCGATTGCCCAGATGGAAGGCGCAGCGCAATAGATGGTGTGGCGTCTGGCCTTCGACGCGATAAGTAGGTTCCTTGGCGGCAGTGATTTTCACGACACGGCCATCGTCGCCACGCAAGATATCGCCGTCGCGCAGGATGGTGCCGCGCACGGTGAAAACAGCAACTTCTTCGCCGGAACTCATGGTGGCACGCAAGCGGCTTTTTTCGCGCTGGTCGTAGGGCAGAATCAGCTCGCCATCTATGCGTTCGGCTTGGTCTATTTTTGTGTTCAGGGTCAGCATGGTTGTTCTTAAAATAAAAAGTAACGTTGTGCCAGTGGCAAAATCTTGGCCGGCTCACATATCAGTAACTCGCCATCGGCACGCACTTCATAGGTTTCTGGATCGACTTCCATCTTCGGTGTAGCACCGTTGTGGATCATGTCGCGCTTGCGCAGATTGCGCATATTCTTGACTGCGACCACAGGTTTGTTCAGCTTCAACATGTCGCCGATGCCAGCATCAAAGGCTGATTGCGAGACAAAGGTCATCGACGTTTTCAAACCTCCGCCGTAAGCGCCGAACATCATGCGGTAATGCACAGGTTGCGGTGTCGGGATAGAGGCATTTGGATCTCCCATCTGCGCTGCTGCGATCATGCCGCTTTTTAAAATCATCGATGGTTTGACGCCGAAGAAGGCGGGCTTCCACAACACGATGTCGGCGACTTTGCCCACTTCCAGCGAGCCGACTACATGCGAGATACCGTGGGTGATCGCCGGATTGATCGTGTACTTGGCGATATAGCGCTTGACGCGGAAATTGTCGTTGCGCGATGGATCTTCCGATAATGAGCCACGCTGCACCTTCATCTTGTGCGCGGTTTGCCAGGTGCGCATGATGACTTCGCCTACACGTCCCATCGCCTGCGAGTCAGACGACATCATCGAGATCGCGCCTATGTCATGCAGAATATCTTCGGCGGCGATCGTTTCGCGCCGTATGCGTGATTCGGCAAAGGCTACGTCTTCCGCAATCGCCGAATCGAGATGGTGGCAGACCATCAGCATGTCCAGATGTTCATCCAGCGTGTTGATGGTGAACGGCCGAGTCGGATTGGTCGAAGACGGCAAGACATTGTCCTGACCGACGGCCGCGATGATGTCTGGCGCATGACCACCGCCTGCGCCTTCGGTATGGAAAGTGTGGATGGTGCGGTCCTTGAATGCGGCCAGTGTGTGTTCGAGGAAGCCGCCTTCGTTCAGCGTGTCGCTATGGATGGCAACCTGTACGTCGAGGCGATCGGCCACTGACAGACAATTGTCGATGGCGGCTGGCGTCGAACCCCAGTCTTCATGCAACTTGAGACCGATGGCGCCAGCATGCACCTGTTCTTCCAGCGGCGTCGGCAGACTGACATTGCCCTTGCCGAGAAAGCCCAGATTCATGGGGAAGGCATCTGCCGCCGAGAGCATCGAATGGATATGCCATGGTCCCGGCGTACAAGTCGTTGCTGCGGTGCCTACTGCCGGGCCGGTGCCGCCGCCCAACATGGTGGTAACGCCGCTCATCAGCGCTTCTTCGATTTGTTGCGGACAGATGAAGTGGATGTGCGAATCAATGCCGCCGGCAGTGACGATCATGCCTTCACCGGCGATGATCTCGGTTGCGCCACCGATGGCCATCGTGACGTCTGGCTGAATATCGGGATTGCCGGCTTTGCCTATGCCAGCGATCTTGCCACCCTTGAGGCCGATGTCGGCTTTGACGATGCCCCAATGGTCGACGATCAAGGCGTTGGTGATCACGGTATCCATCACATCTTTATAGTTGCGCTGCGACTGGCCCATGCCGTCACGGATCACCTTGCCGCCGCCGAACTTCACTTCTTCGCCGTAGGTAGTGAAATCTTTCTCGACTTCGATGAATAGTTCGGTATCTGCCAGACGCAGACGATCGCCTGTGGTCGGTCCGAATATTTCAGCGTAAGCCTGACGCGATATCTTGCTCATTATTTGCTTTCCTTCTTGTCCAGCGCGCCCATGACTTTGGCATTGAAGCCGTAGACTTTGCGGTCACCGGCAAGTGCAACCAGTTCCACCGTGCGTTCCTGTCCAGGTTCAAAACGCACCGCAGTGCCAGCGGTGATATTCAAGCGCATGCCATAAGCGATTTGACGCTCGAACTGCAGTGCCGGATTGGTTTCGTAAAAATGAAAATGCGAACCGACCTGAATTGGACGATCGCCACTGTTGGCCACTCGGACGGTGGCAGTAGCACGCCCGACATTGAGTTCGATATCGCCGGGTTCTACCAGCATTTCTCCTGGGATCATGTCTGGCTCCTTAAGGAATAGGGTGATGAACAGTCACCAGCTTGCTGCCGTCAGGGAAGGTGGCTTCCACTTGAATATCGGGGATCATCTCCGCCACGCCTTCCATCACATCGGCGCGCGTCAAGATCTTGGCACCGTCAGACATTAGTTCCGCCACGGTCTTGCCATCGCGTGCGCCTTCCATGATGGCGGCTGTAATCAGCGCAATCGCTTCTGGATAATTCAATTTCAGGCCGCGTGCCATACGTCGTTCCGCCAGTAGTGCGGCGGTAAAGATCAGTAATTTGTCTTTTTCTCTTGGTGTCAGTTGCATAAATTCTCCAAAGCTTGCTTAGGTGTTCCAGATGCGCGGTACTACCGCATCACGTTGCATTAATTCAGGACGTATGCGCTGCCATGCACGCGTCATCCACAGTCGGGCTGTTTCACTGGAATGACCAAGGTAGCGAGCTACCAGTACCTGCTTGATTTGTGTCGCGCCACTGCGGCCGTCTTGTGCAATCTCGGCTGATTCTTCTCGCAGTGCATTGATGAAAGCGCCACTCATGGTTTTGCCGACTGCAATCAAGGTGGCACAGACGGTATAACCAGCCAGTGATAAAGGGCTAGTCATCGATGTGCTCTTGGCATGCAGAGCGCCTTGTTCAAACCACAGTAATTTTCCATCGCGCCGTATGCTGGTGCGTTGCGCGATGCGGCCGTTGTCGAAAGATTCGCCCGAAGCCGTGCGGCCAAAGCAGAGAATCTCACCGCCTATGTACAGTGCGTCGGCAGTTAGCGATACATTGTGTTCCAGCCTGACGTTGGCATCGTTGAAGAAAATGGTTTCTTGCGGCAGCCACTCCAGCTTTGCCTGTGCTCCGACTTCCAGTGTGACTTGCTGTTGTGACAGATGACCGTTGGCGCGATACCACTTGCCTGCACCGGGTGTCGTCAGCAGCGCATGCGCGCAGTCGCCGACGCGTGCGTTGATCGTTAATTGATCGCCACCAACGATGCCGCCGGGTGGATGCACGATGATGGCGTGACAAACGACAGGATGTTCCGGGTACAACGGTTTTTGTACACGTAAAGGACCGAAGTGACTGCGTTCGGTCATGCGTGTGGTGCCCGCATCGTCGGTAAATCCAAGTGACAGCCGTGCTTGATCGTGACGAGCAGACGCAGGATTTGCGTTGTTCGTATCGGCAGGGGTGACTGGATCATTGATGCGTTTCATGAAAAATATTGATACCTAGTGAAGTGCAAAGTCGGCCGAATGAAGTACTTTTATAGCAAACTTATTATAAAAAGGTATGCACCATCACGGGAACAGGCTGATGTAATTTTTATACGGCCAGGTGTTTTTTGACGCTTTCATCATCCATTTGATCCTGGGTGCCGGAAGCAACTACTTCACCGCGTGACATGACGATAAAAGTATCGGCCAGCTCACGTGCAAAATCGAAATATTGCTCACACAGCAAGATGCCGATGTCGCCGCGTTCCCGCAGCAGCTTGATGACGCGGCCTATGTCCTTGATGATGGATGGCTGTATGCCTTCGGTCGGCTCATCCAGAATGATGAGCTTGGGTTCGGCCAGCAAGGCGCGTGCGATTGCCAGTTGCTGCTGTTGCCCACCGGATAGATCGCCGCCGCGTCTATGCAACATTTCCTTCAATACGGGAAACAGTTCATAGACTTCACCCTTGATTACGGAGGCTTTCTTGCCTGATTTGGTCGCCATGCCCATCTGCAGGTTTTCTTCCACGGTCAGGCGGGCAAAGATTTCACGACCTTGCGGTACATAAGCGATGCCGAGTGCGGCACGTTGATGCGGCTTCATTTTGGTGATGTCACGACCTTCAAGGCTGACATTGCCGGCAGCCACCGGCAGCACGCCCATCAGGCATTTCAGTAGTGTGGTTTTGCCAACGCCATTGCGGCCAAGCAGGGACAGGCATTTGCCTTTTTCTACATTGAGCGAGACACCGCGCAAGGTGTGGGCGGCGCCGTAGTATTGATTGAGTTGATTCACTTGCAGCATGTTCTTATCTTCCCAAATACACTTCGATTACACGCTCATCGGATTGCACTTGCTGCATGGTGCCTTCAGCCAGTACCGAACCTTCATGCAGTACGGTGACTTTGCCGCCTTGCGCAATTTCTTCGACGAAGCCCATATCGTGTTCGACCACCATGATGGAATGCTTGCCGCGCAACTCATTTAGCAATTCGGCTGTGCGTGCGGTTTCTGCATCGGACATGCCGGCTACTGGTTCATCCAGTAGCAGCAACTGCGGTTCCTGCATGAGTAGCATGCCGATTTCCAGCCATTGCTTTTGACCGTGTGAGAGCAGGCCGGCGATGCGATGCTCCTGGCCGCTCAGACGTATCAGTGTGAGGATTTCTTCTATCTTGCCTATCTGTTCCGAATTCAGCCGTGCGAACAAGGTCGTCTTCACGCGCTTGTCCATCTTCATCGCGAGTTCTAGATTCTCGAAGACGGTATGTTGCTCGAACACTGTTGGTCGCTGGAATTTACGTCCTATGCCGGCGTGCGCAATTTCGTATTCAGTCATCTTGGTTAGATCGATGCTTTGGCCGAAGAATGCAGTGCCAGCAGTCGGTCGTGTTTTACCAGTAATCACATCCATCATCGTGGTCTTGCCAGCGCCATTGGGACCAATGATGCAGCGCAGTTCACCGACCGAGATATCGAGATTCAGATTGTTGATCGCCTTGAAGCCATCGAAGGAGACGGTGATGTTTTCCAGATACAGGATGACGCCGTGTGCGGTATCCAGACCTTCCGGTTTCAGACGCGAATAGGTGACGCCGTGATCGGCATGTTGATTGTTGTCGACGCGGTCAGATGGCTCGGCCGGGTTATAGAGTTCGCTCATACTGCGGCCTCTTCATTCTTTTGTTTCTTGAGTTTTTTGACCAGTCCCAATATGCCTTGTGGCATGAACAGCGTGACCAGGATGAAGATCAAGCCCAGCGCGTACAGCCACAGGTCGGGGAAGGCGGCGGTGAACCAGCTCTTCAAACCGTTAACGGTGAATGCGCCAATGATGGGGCCGAGCAAGGAACCGCGTCCGCCGACTGCCGCCCAGATTACCATTTCTATCGAATTGGCCGGAGACATTTCCGATGGATTGATGATGCCGACTTGCGGCACGTATAACGCACCCGCAATGCCACACAACACGGCAGACAAGGTCCAGACGAAGAGCTTGAACCACAGCGGGTTGTAGCCGATGAACATCAAGCGCGATTCGGAATCGCGCACGCCTTGCAACACGCGTCCCAGTTTCGACGTAACGATGGCGCGGCACAAAAGCAGAGCGCCGAGCAGGAAAGCCAGCGTGATCAGATACAGCACAGCCTTGGTTGATGGTGCCGTGATCGTAAAGCCGAGTATGCGTTTGAAGTCGGTAAAGCCGTTATTGCCACCGAAGCCGGTATCGTTGCGGAAGAACAGCAGCATGAAGGCAAAAGTCATCGCTTGCGTGATGATGGAGAAGTACACTCCCTTGATGCGCGAACGGAAGGCGAAGTAGCCGAAAATAAAAGCCAACAAGCCCGGCACCAATACCACCAGCAACATCGCGAACCAGAAGTGTTCCGTCATCCACCAATACCACGGATATTCCTTCCAGTTCAGGAAGACCATGAAGTCAGGCAGATTGCTTTGATACACGCCGTCACGACCAATCGAGCGCATCAGATACATGCCGTGTGCATAACCGCCGAGCGCAAAGAAGACGCCATGACCGAGCGACAGGATGCCGGTGTAACCCCACACCAGATCCAGCGCCAAAGCCGCCATCGCGTAGCACATGAACTTGCCGACCAGTGCGATGGTGTAGCTGGAAATATGCAGCGCATGACCGGCCGGAAAGCACAGATTCAAAATAGGCAGCAAGGCCAGCACGACGAAGCAAAATACGATGCCTATCCAGGCCGGACGTGTAAAGAGAGAAGGTTTCAAGATAGGACTCATTCCACGCTCCTGCCTTTGAGTGCAAACAGGCCTTGCGGGCGTTTTTGGATAAAGACGATAATGAAGACCAGAATCGCGATCTTCGCCAGCACGGCACCAGCGACCGGTTCGAGGAATTTGTTGACCTCGCCCAGACCGAAAGCGGCTATCACGGTACCGGCCAACTGACCGACGCCGCCCAGCACTACCACCATGAAGGAATCGACGATATAACCTTGACCGAGATCGGGGCCGACATTGCCGAGCTGCGACAGCGCGACGCCACCGAGTCCGGCGATGCCGCAACCGAGGCCGAAGGTCATCATGTCTATCTTGCCGGTAGAGACGCCGACGCAAGCTGCCATGCGACGGTTCTGCATGACGGCACGTACGAACAGGCCGAGGCGGGTCTTGTTCAGGATCAGCCACACTGCGAGTACCACGAATAGTGCGAAGAAAATGATGACGATGCGGTTATACGACAGCACCAGAGAACCCAACACTGTGATCCCGCCAGACATCCAGCTTGGATTCGCCACTTCGACGTTTTGTGCGCCGAAGATGGAGCGCACCGTTTGCATCAGTATCAGACTGATGCCCCAGGTACAGAGCAGCGTTTCCAACGGACGACCATAGAGCCAGCGTATGACCAGACGCTCCAATGCGATACCGACTGCGCCGGCCACGATGAAGGCGGCGGGCAGGGCGACCAGCAGGTAGGCGTCGATGGCTTCAGGAAAGTATTTGCGGAATACCAGTTGGCAAACGTAGGTGGTGTACGCACCTATCATCAGCAGTTCGCCATGCGCCATGTTGATGATGCCCATCAAGCCGAAGGTGATCGCGAGTCCGAGCGCTGCCAGCAACAAGACGCTGCCTAGCGAGACACCGTAAAACAGTTTGCCGACGAATTCGGTAATGGTCAGATGACGATTCAATGCAGAGAGTGTGCGTGTCGCCTCACTGCGTACACCTTCATCAGGTTCGACGTAACTGCCGTCGGGATTCTTCACCAGCATTTGTTCCAGCAATGGCTTCAGGCTGGCGTTAGTTGTACTGGCGAGTGTCTTGACTGCAGCCTGGCGTGTGGCGGCATCAGGTGCGTGCAGATTGGCAGTTGCGACGACCTGTTGCAGCAGCTCTTTGATGGCTGGATCGCTTTCTTTTTCCAGTGCTTTATTGATCAATGGAATTTGTTCCGGGTCTGCTGTTTTCAGCAAATCGGTGGCGGCCGTCAGACGCGCCTTTCTATCTTGAGAAAACAATTGCAGGCCGGAGAGTGCGATCTCGACCACGCCACGCAGACGATTGTTGACGGTGATGCCTTCTGCGTCATCAGGCGCAGGGCCGGTTTTATCGGTGGCAGGATTGAATGCTTCGGTATCTTCGATGATGAGCACGTCACCGGCAGGCGTCGCGTACAGCGCGTCATTGTTGATCGCGTTCAGTATCTTTCGCGCATCTTCATTCGCGAGTGCAGCGATCTGTGTGACGGCGGCGATGCGCGCGTCGGGATCATCACCGGCAAGTGGCTTGAGCAAGGCTGGATCGATGGCGGCATACGTACTGATCGCCTGCGTGCATAACCAGACACTGAGCAAGCCGGTAGCGAGAATTCTGGAGAACAGTCTCATGGTTTTTTCATGGTGTAGCAAGACGGAATGTCCTGGCCGCGGATCGTGAGATCAGTGCAGAATGCGTCAGGTATGAGATGTATTGCGCCGGATAGATACCAATAACCCGGCGCAATACCTACTTGCTAGACACGGTTGCTTTGCAACCGTTGGCGTCGATTACAACTTTTGCTTGGACTCGTTACCCGGAATGTATGGGCTCCAAGGTTGCGCACGGATGGTGGTTTTGGTTTTGTTGACCACGTTGAACTGACCGTCAGCTTTGATTTCGCCGATCATCACTGGTTTGTGCAAGTGGTGATTGGTTTTGTCCATTTCCAGTGTGTAGCCGGATGGTGCCTTGAAGGTTTGACCAGCCATAGCCGCGATTACTTTGTCGGTATCGGTGGACTTGGCTTTTTCTACCGCTTGTTTCCACATGTAGAGACCGACGTAGGTTGCTTCCATCGGATCGTTGGTCACGACCGTGTTGGCGTTAGGGAGTTTTTTCGCTACTGCGTAGGCTTTCCATTTTTTGATGAAAGCTGCATTGACTGGGTTCTTTACCGATTCAAAGTAGTTCCATGCTGCCAGATGGCCGACCAGTGGTTTGGTGTCGACGCCGCGCAATTCTTCTTCACCGACCGAGAATGCAACGACAGGAACGTCGGTCGCTTTCAAGCCTGCATTACCCAATTCCTTGTAGAAAGGCACGTTGGAGTCGCCATTGATGGTGGAGATGACCGCTGTCTTGCCGCCTGCTGCGAACTTCTTGATGTTGGCGACGATGGTTTGGTAATCGGAATGGCCGAACGGAGTGTAGACCTCATCGATATCGGCATCCTTCACACCTTTGCTATGCAGGAAGGAGCGCAGAATCTTGTTGGTGGTGCGTGGGTAGACGTAGTCAGTGCCGAGCAGGACGAAGCGCTTGGCACCGCCGCCTTCTTTCGACATCAAGTATTCAGTAGCCGGAATTGCTTGTTGATTAGGTGCAGCACCGGTGTAGAAGACGTTTTTCTCGAGTTCTTCACCTTCGTATTGAACTGGGTAGAACAGCAGGCTGTTGAGTTCCTTGAAAACTGGCAGTACCGATTTGCGTGAGACCGAAGTCCAGCAACCGAAGACGACGGATACCTTGTCTTGCGAGATCAACTGTCGTGCTTTTTCCGCGAACAAAGGCCAGTTGGATGCCGGATCAACGATGACCGCTTCCAACTTCTTGCCCATGACGCCGCCATTGGCATTGATTTCATCGATCGTCATCAGCGCCACGTCTTTCAACGAGGTTTCGGAGATGGCCATGGTGCCGGAGAGCGAATGCAGGATGCCGACCTTGATAGTGTCAGCGGCAAAAGCGGTGGGAAGCCAGGAAGAAGCTGCTAGTGTGAACGCGCCAAGTGCTGTTGCTTTTAGGATAGTGCGACGTGACATGAAGTGCTCCTACAGTGAAAGGAAGAATCAATGAGAGTAACGAACCGCCTTGTTGCTTTAGCAGAATGCATGCCAATTGCCGGGAGCAGCAAAGATGCCGGTTAGCCCTGATTTACGAGATTTGGAGCAAGCGACATGCATTGCACGCACCGTTTAGGTGATGGGCAATGTGGCAATGGTGCGGACAAAATAAATGCGCCCTTAAATGGGGCGCATATTTGGGCGTGCGTGTGTAGGAGGGTTTTTCAGAGCTGGAAATTGATGTGTGTTAACTTTTTGTGAAAATTTTGACCAAGAATTTGCACCGTTGCAGATAGCTGTAGCAAGCGCATAATCAACCCCAGCAACGTCTCAGGCGTCAAAGTGGTGCGTGTAATGTACCTTTGCCTATCTGCAATATCGATGCTGGATCACGTATTCTGCGTGCCCCATTCGGCAATGAAGGTATCGCGGAAGTCATATATCCATTCCAATCGTTGTTCACCCAATTTGTGACCGGCATCGGTTTGCATGCTGGCAGGAAGTTTGGCGAGTTTGACTTCGATGTGATCCAGCGCATAACGCTTGTCATCCAATTCGCGTTGCGCTCCAGTTGGATCATCAGGATGTGCAAGCTCGCTACCCATGCGACCCGCGATGTAAAACAGTCGCGCCAATCCAACTGCACCCAAGGCATCGAGCCTGTCGGCGTCCTGCACGATGCGGGCTTCTATCGTGAGTGGTGTGATGTTGGCAGAAAAACTGTGCGCTTCAATGGCGTGCGCAAGAGGTGCTAATTTATCCGATGGGAAATCCATCGCCTCCAATTGACGGCAGGCGAGTTGCGCGGCTTGTCGTGATGCCAGATGGCGATCAGGATCATTCTTGGCCAGATTGACCAAATCATGCAGATAGCACGCCGCTTGTACGACGAGCGCATCTGCTTCCGGATGATCGGCCAGCAGCGTTTGTGCGGTTTGCCAGACTCTGTGCAAATGATTGATGTCATGCGCGCCGTCGTCGCCGGCGGCTTCTGTGGCCAGCGTAATGAAACGCTGTTGCCATGTATTTGATGCGAGATTCATATTGTGAAGTTGTCGTGATGGATGAGTGCGGATACGAGGAGCTGCTTTTGTATCCGACTCTGAAAGCGATGTAGATGATGACTGTGCATGATACCAGCCACATCACGATGTATAGCAGAGCGTTTGCCAGCTTGCGATACGCAAGAGTTGGCAGTATTTACTTGCGGGGAAATTGATTTTTTCAGTGTGAAACTGAATTGGAAACGAACTAAAAAATCAGACGGCTAATGCCGTCTGATTTTGTGCATGTACTTTATCGTTCTTTCCGCTCTTCCTGTTTAGCTGGGTGCGGACGTTCTTGCGCATGCTGCTGTGGATGAGGCTGTTGAGCCTGTGGATGCGGTGCCTGCATATGTTGTGGCTGCGACTGTGGGCGTGCTTGCTCTGGACGTGGTTGTTGCTGTTGTTGGGCAGGGTGTTGCTGCTGTTGCATTTGTGGTCGGACTTGCGGTTCAGGGTTGGAGCGTACGGATCTGTTTTCTCGTTCCATGCGTTGCTGTTGATGCATCTCGTTTTGCTGTCCGCCAGTTGAGCGCAGCGTATTTGGTGTAGGCGCCGCATGCACAGGATTTTGCTGTCTGTTCTCTGTGCTCAAGCTATGTTGCTGTCCGTTTGAATGCTGGAATCCAGTGGAATTCAAGCGCTGTCCGGTTTCAGACTGAGGACGTTCAGCGCCGCGATTATTTGCATGCGGTGGCACTTCTCGTGTTTGTGCTGAATTCAGCGTGTTTGTATTGTGTTGCGGACCAGGTCCGGTCGGTGCTGGACGCGCACCTTGATGTGTATCAGCAGCATTGAAGTGCGGCATAGTCATGGGGCCGTTTTGCGGTTGCGTATGCGTACCAAAGTTTTGCGGATGAACATTCTGTGCACCGCCGCTGAAGTTAGGACGGCTTGCATTATTGTTGACTGCAGGAGCATTGTTGTTCGGCCCACCAAAGTTGTTGGTGATATGCGAAGAATTATTGTTGCGGTTAATGATGGTGGTCGATTTCGTTATATAGGTCGAATTGTTATAGGTCACAGCTGGGCGATGCCAGCCATTGCCACCGCCATAATCCGGACCGGAGCCAGGACCGCGACCACCCCAATTCATACCCCACGAATGCCAGCCCCAGCCATCATGATGGCTGATTGCGTTGCCCACCAGGATGCCTATGCCGAAGGAGATGATGCCAGTCGTGATCAAGTTGCCGGAGCTGTAGCCCGGGTTGTAAGCGTAGCTTGGATAAACAGGAATTGGCGCGCCATAGACAACCGCAGGATTGTAATGAGGCACATAAACCATATCCGGTTGTGCGGATTCAATCACGATGGTTTGCGATGGTGGTGCTATGACCGAATAGCCTGATTCATTCGCGTAGTCAGGCGGTGGTGCTGGACGTGGGCTGGACGTCACACGCATTTGCTGAGAATTTTTGAGATTACCGGCTTGTTGCGCACGCAAGCGCATGGCCTGTATGGCGTTCATCACATCGTTAGGATCGTTGGCATAGGCTTCGCCGAGCGCTGTCGTCCATTGAATGTTATTGGCCATCTGAGCGAGTACGGCAGGGAAGGCGGTCAATGATTTGACGCTGACGTCCCAAGGTTGCTGGTTGGCTGCATTTTGCAATGCATCACCTTTCAAAGTCGGGTTTTGTCCCAGCCATTGATTGGCTGCGGTAATTTGATCAGGATAGGTCGCGCCAGCTAGAACTTGTGCAACCAGTTTGTCAGGAAACAGTGCAATCGGTGCGACCATCTGCGATAACTGATCTGCAGTTGGTGGCGTGTAAGGCGCTGGTGTCGGCGTGGTAGCAACAGGAGGTGTTGCCGGAGTTTCTGTTTTATTGCAGCCTGCAAGAGCGAGCAGGCTAATGACCAGTGATGAGGCCACCAAAGTGGAGAAGTTGTTGTTATTCGCTTTCATGTTGCGCACCTGTCAGCTTGTATGATGGCGGGCCGCACATGCGGTCCTGTCCCGATGTATGTTCAACGCCTGGAATTACTGCAGAGTTGACCCTGATCTTGTTACGGACTGTAACAGCGATGAAGAGGTTTCTACCTTGCAATCAAGTACAAATGTTGATGAGTCATCATTAAGACTCCATCGGTGACAAGACAGTTCCTAAAAGCAGATTACGAATAGGTAATGAAGGTTGATCACCTTGTATTAAGCGCTATACCCGCAAATCTGCAACTTCCTGAAGTATTTCCACAAGTTTGTCTTTGCCGGCGGATGACATAGGCGTCATAGGAAGGCGCAAGTTATCGTTCATTTTCCCTTGTATCGCCAATGCAGCTTTGATCGGACCTGGATTTGGTTCTGAAAACAATTGACGTATGAGTGGTAGCAAGGCGTGGAAGATGATGGATGCCTGTTCGGTTTGTCCTGCACGCATCAAATCAACGATGCGCACAAAAAGATCGGGACGTATATGCGCACCTGCCGAGATTGCTCCATGCCCACCTAGAGCTAGTGTAGTCAGAAGCAATGCATCATCACCTGACAGTACTTTCAATGAAGTGCTGTTGATAATCTTCATCAGCTGTAAAACATCGCCGCCACTTTCCTTGATCGCGACAAAATGCGGGTCCATCGCCAATGTGGCGACAGTCGATGCATCGATATTGACGCCGGTACGCGCAGGGATGTTGTAGATGATGATGGGCAGATCAGTCTGCGATGCGACTGCCTGAAAGTGCCGCAGTATGCCTTCTTGCGATGGGCGTACGTACGATGGCGCAGAGAGTAAATAAGCTGCAGGTGCATACTGGTTGTAGCTCTTTGCTTTTTCAGCGACTACACGTGTATTGCTGCCGCTGAGTCCCATCGCGACAGGACAACGAGCGCCGACTGCTTCGATAATTGCACACAGCAGTGCTGCTTGTTCACGCTCACTTAATGCTGCTGCTTCGCCTGTCGTACCGCAGACCACAATGCCATGAATGCCCTTATTTACAAGATCAACCGCGAGGCGCTGTGCTGCATCGAGTGCGACCTCACCGTTATGGAATGGCGTCACGATAGGAACCCAAATACCTTCAAAAGCTATCATTACATTTCTTTCTGATACGGAAAATAGATTTACGAATTAGCCGTGCGTGATTTGACCAAACTCTGCGCTCGGCAAAGCGCGCATCACGGCATCCATGACCATATCGCTTGCTGGATTGCTCAGGCATAGCCATACCTTGATCTTTGTCGCGTGTGCGATGGGTTGTGTTCGTATAAAGACTATCCATTCGCCGCAGGTACGCATGACGAGATGCCGTAGTTCTGCAACGCAATCAGCGCTGATAGTCAGCAGCATCAGGCATTCATTGTTCTTTGCTTGTATTGGATGTTCGGCAGTTTCTGTCGACCGGGTATTTTGCGTTGCTGCAGAATTGTAGATAGATGAAACAGAATTCGTCGATGACTTCAATGCAAGCTCACTCATGCGATCAAGTTTGGATGATGTATGCGATGCAGCGGAGGACGTAAAAGAGGCCGAAGCGATGGACTTGCTTGCTTCAGAGTGGGCTGCGCTTAAAGAGTGGACTGTCGACTGGTTTGCTAGCGAGCTGAAATGTCGTATTGCTGATTGCGTGTGCATCAAGGTCAAGCGATTCATGAGAACCTGCTTCGTCGTTATGATGAACAGCAGATTAGCAGCCTGAATATAAAAATTTTCTAAAAGATCAGGGCGAATGTGTAAACGAAATGTATAAACGCATGCTCATAACTAAACGGGCTTGAGTCGAGATGACTCAAGCCCGTTTAGCTAATGATGCGCAATGATAGTGACTCAGCGTGTCAGCGTATCCAGTGGCGGTTTATTTGCACCGCGTTCACCCAACACTAGTTGCACCACTACAGCCACGGCAATGTTCAGTGCCAATGCCAGCAAGCCTGTATAGATCGTATAGCCGGAACCGCCGAGCATCAATGTATGTACAGGTTTGATGCCATCGGAGAATGCCAGCCAACTACCACCTGCCATACCGACTGCCCAGCCAGCTAGTAGCGCAGGAGCACGGAACCAGCAGAAGAACAGGCCGAATACGACGGCAGGGAAGGTTTGCAATATCCATACACCGCCCAGCAATTGCAGATCGAGAGCGAACTGGGTAGGCAGGAACAGGATGAACACCAGGGCACCGACTTTGACCACCAGCGATACGATTTTTGCCACTTGTTGTTCACCGGCTGGCGTGATGGCTGGATTCACATAAGGCTTCCAGAAGTTACGCGTGAACAAATTAGATGCGCCGATCGACATCACCGCTGCCGGTACTAAGGCACCGATCGCAATTGCTGCGAAGGCGAAGCCAGTGAACCAGCTTGGGAACAATGCGTTGAACAGCGCTGGCACCACATCATTGTTGCTTGTGATCTTGATGCCGGCAGCATGTCCCATGAAGCCGAGCAGTGCGATCAGTCCAAGTAGCACGGTATAGGCTGGCAGGAAGACGGCATTTTTTCTAATCGTGTCAGCACTCTTCGCTGCAAAAATACCAGTCAACGTATGCGGATACATGAACGCCGCCATCGCAGAACCGAGAGCCAGAGTGGCAAACGGCAGGATCTGTTGTGGTTGCAGGAAAAGTCCTGTGGCGCCACCTTTTGCAGCGAAGGCTGCGCCGGCTGACGAGAACACTGCAGCGTAGCCGCCGAGTCTCATCGGTACCAACACGATGGCAACCAGCACCACGATGTAAATCATCAAATCCTTCACGAATGCAATCAAGGCTGGTGCACGCAAGCCTGCTGAATAAGTGTAGAGCGCGAGGATGATGAACGCGGCTGCCAAAGGTAATTCACCCGTCAGGCCGAGCGCCTTGATGACCACTTCCATACCGACCAGTTGCAAGGCGATGTACGGCATGGTCGCGATGACGCCGGTGATTGCAACTGCAAATTCCAACGTGCGCGAGCTATAGCGTCCGTACACGACATCGGCAGCTGTGACATGTCCGGCACGATGCGCTGCATTCCATAGCTTCGGCATGATGGCGAACACGATAGGGTAGACGATGATCGTATAGGGTAGAGCGAAGAAACCATAAGCACCGACTGCATAAACCAGCGCAGGTACGGCGATGACGGTGTACGCGGTATAGAAGTCGCCGCCTACGAGAAACCATGTGATCCAGGTGCCGAAGTTACGACCACCTAGACCCCACTCATCCAGATGCGCGCCCTTATTGGCTTTACCGCTTTGCCAGCGTGAAGCGGCAAAGCCCATCGCGGTGACCAATATGAAGAAAAAGACAAAGACGGCCAATGCCGTCCAGTTAATTTTGCTGTCCATTATTCATCTCCTCTGCTTTTGCCGTGGCGATACACGATCCAGATCAGCAGTGAAGTGATCGGTACCCATGCCAGTTGGTACCAGTAGAAAAATGGAAAGCCGAAGAGAGTAGGGAATTCGTGGTTATAGAACGGCAGCCACAACAAGCCGATGAACGGCAGTAAAAGCAGGGCCCACATGTTGATCTCCTTTGGTGGTTAAACCCGAGCATCTTTTATATGGTTACGCCGGTGCGATGAAGACTTGCAGAGAAGTAACGTGTATGGATTCGACAGTAAATAATAGGCCGAATTCCATTCCGCTTTGCTTGAATACCAATTAAATTTTGGTAATGTTTCCTCTGCGGAGATATGAATTTTTAGTGAAGAGATTTCCTACTATTTTCTTAACGGTTTGCGATCAAAATCTTTGCAAATTATTGTGGTGAACAATTTGTTTTGCGAGATTAGATATGGACGACAACTATATTAATCAGGAAGCCAATCGCATCCGTTTAATGTCTCGTAATGGCGGTGCACCAAACAAGCGCGTGTATTCGCGACTGAACTGAGATGCACTTTCATATCCCACACGCACCGCCGCGCTGTTCGCATCAATGTCTTCGTTGAGCATCAATTGCCGAGCATCCTGCAAACGCAGGTTTTTCAAATACTGCAATGGACTCATGCCTGTTACCACACGAAAATGCTGGCGGAAGGTCGATGGGCTCATGTGTGCTTTGGTCGCCAGATCATCCATGGTGACCTCTTCCTTATAGTTCTGCTTCAGCCATGAGAGCACCTTGGCAACTTGATGACTAGGGGAGCCGACTGCCACCATATGTCGTAATGACGGGCCATGTTCACCTTTCAGCAGCCGCACAACAATCTCCTGTTGTATGAGTGGAGCGACGAGCGGAATGAGTTGCGGCTCGTTCACAAGTTGAATCAGCCGTATCAACGCATCCAGCAGGCTGTCATCTAAAGTTACGATGGACAGCGCGCGCGAAGTCGCGACCTTAAGCGGCGCCGTAAAATCCATTTCCGCAGCCAACTGGGCAATAAGACGTGCATCCAGCTCCAGACGCAAACCCAAATAAGGCTCGGCCTGAGTGGCACGTGTAACGTACGACACGACAGGCAGGTCAACCGATGTGACAAGTGATTGCCCAGGCCCATATCCAAAAATTTCATCGCCCAAAGTGACACGCTTATCACCTTGCACAGTGATCCCCAGCCCGAGTCCATAGATACAAGGTATCGGATCGGTAGCGGCGCTGCGTCGATACAGCATCAACGAGGGAATTTGTAAGGTGTGTTCACCATCGGTTCGGGCAATATCACCGACCAGTTTGGCAAGCACATGGCTACTCGCTGTTTGCATTTTCTCGTCCGTTTTCATAGCACTGTGAAAGAAATAATCCTCAAGCCGTAGCCTAGCACTAGCAACGCTCTTGTTATTCAGTTCCGCCGCCAATTCATCAAATTGGGCAATAAGCACATCGAATCAGGCAATCGACTATCTCAACTCTGAGGGCACAATGCATCTCAAGCAAGCAGCAGTTGAAAAACCGTATGTATTCCGGTAAATCACAGAGGGCCTATGATGAAAAATGTACTGATTATCAACGCACACCAATTCTATGAAGGCATGTCCACCGGTAGTTTGAACGAAACCATGATCGGAGTCATTCAGGATGAGATGGAACAGCAGGGTTACGAAGTAAAACACACAGAGATCGAACAAGGCTACGACCTCGATATCGAGGTGCAAAAGCATGTCTGGGCCGACCTCATCATTCTGCAATCACCGGTTTACTGGTTTGGTATGCCATGGATATACAAAAAATACGTCGATGAGGTCTTCACGGCCGGCATGTTCCTGCAGAGCTTTCTGACGGGTGACGGGCGGACACGCGACGATCCGAGCAAGCAATACGGTACCGGCGGCAAGATGCAGGGCAAAAAATACATGCTGTCTCTAACATGGAATGCGCCACAGGAAGCATTTGGCAACAAGGAACAAGTATTGTTTGCAGGCAAAACTGTTGATGATGTGTTCATCAGCAATACCGCCAACTACAAATTCTGCGGCGTAGATATCCTGCCATCATTTTCCAGCCACGACGTCATGAAAGCGCCTAATATTGAGAACGATATTCGGAGGCTGCGTGAGCATCTGGCAACTGTTGCCGGATACGAATCGACAGACAAGTCCCTGAGTGCCAGGGAGCTTGCTTGTGAGTTAGTTGCTTGAACTTGACGTTGGAAGTGCGCGGAGACATTCCGCAAAGCGTATCAACATTAAACACCTTTCTCTCTACCATCGGAGGCTCTCATGGTCACACTCAATCTTAACGGCAAGAACGTCCAGGTGGACGTTGCAGATGACACACCATTGTTATGGGTACTGCGCGATAACCTGCAAATGACAGGAACCAAATTCGGTTGCGGTGCTGCCTTATGCGGTGCTTGCACCGTGCACATGGACGGCGCAGCCATCCGCTCGTGCATCACGCCAGTTTCTTCTATAGCAGGCAAGAAAATCACCACCATCGAAGCCGCGACCGACGGTAGCGACAAGGTCGGCGCTGCGGTGCACGCTGCATGGGTCAAGCACGACGTAGCGCAATGCGGCTATTGTCAGAGCGGTCAGATCATGAGCGCTACCGGCTTCCTCAAGTCATTGCCACGCGGTAAGCAACCAACAGTTGCAGAAATCGACTCAGCCATGGCCGGCAACATCTGCCGCTGCGGTACCTATGTCCGTATCCGCGCTGCGGTGGCTGATGCCGCCAAAGCTCTCGCCTAATCCAATAAGGAGCTGCCATGTTGCCCAATATCGATTACAGCGAAATGCCTCGTGCTCTGCAACATCTGCTGAGCCGCGAACAATCTAAAGAAAGTGGCGGATTTTCGCGTCGCCAATTTCTCAAACTGACCGGTGCCGCCGGCTTGACTCTTGGTGCTTTTCCTCACCTTGCAATGGGACAAGCCGCCAGCAACGCTCTGAAACCAACGCAACAACCTTCAGCTTTCGTACACATCGCTCCCAATGGTGAAGTCACGGTAGCGATCAATCGACTGGAATTTGGCCAAGGCGTGCAAACAGCATTGCCGATGATACTGGCTGAAGAACTGGATGCGGACTGGAGTCTGGTACGCAGCAAGCACGGCTCGAACGATCCCGCTTACATTGATCCGCAGTTCGGCATACACATCACCGGTGGCTCCAATTCGGTCAAGAACAGTTTCACGCAGTACCGCGAACTGGGCGCACGTGCCCGTGCCATGTTGCTGAGTGCCGCAGCAGCGCGTTGGAATGTCGACGTGTCTACCTTGCGTACGCAATCTGGTTCAGTAATAGGGCCGGGTGGACGCAAGCTGAGTTACGGCCAACTGGCGGAAGCAGCGATGAGCGTTCCCGTGCCTGAAAAAGTCACGCTGAAGGACCCCAAGGATTTCCGCATTATCGGCCGCCCAACGACACGGCTGGATGCGAAAGCCAAGAGCAGTGGCAAGCAATCATTCGGCATCGATGTTCATTTGCCTGGCCAGTTGACAGCTGTGGTGGCACGCCCACCAGTGTTCGGCGCGCGTCTGGCATCGGTAGATGATAGCGCTGCGCGCGCCATGAAAGGCGTGAAGGCGGTATTCCGCATACCAGTGGACCGCGGCGGTGAAGGCGTAGCTGTGATCGCCGAGGGTTACTGGCCGGCCAAGCAGGCACGCGATGCACTGAAACTGGAGTGGAACACTGCTGCCGTCGAAAAGGTGGATAGCGAAAAACAACTTGCTCAATATCGCGCATTAGTCACTCAGCCTGGCCCGCGCAAGTTCGACGCCGACATGGCACCGCTGGCAAGCGCGCCTAAACAGATAGAAGCCGAATACATATTTCCCTATCTGGCACATGCAGCGATGGAACCGCTTAATTGCACCGTCAAGCTTGCGGATGGACGTGCCGAAATATGGACAGGCTCGCAATGCCCAGGTCTGGATGGCGCGGCAGTCGCACGCGTGTTGGCCCTCAAGCCTGAGCAAGTAGAAGTGCATGTACAAATGGCGGGTGGCGGTTTCGGTCGACGCTTTGCCAGCAGCAGCGACTTCGTAGTCGAAGCGTGCGAGATCGCCAAGGCTGCACGCGCTGCCGGTTTGAATGTGCCGGTGCGTACGCTCTGGAGTCGCGAAGACGATATGCACGGTGGCTACTACCGTCCTATGCACTTGCACCACGCCCGCATAGGTTTCGATGAACGCGGCAAAGTACTGGCTTGGGATCACGTCCTCGTTGGTCAGTCCATCACAGCTGGCTCGGTGTTTGAGCAGTTTCAGGTCAAGAATGGTATCGATGGCACAGCCACGGAAGGTATGCGCGATCCTTATGACGTGCCTATGCGTTTGACCGTGCATCATCCAAAACTCAATGTGCCGGTACTGTGGTGGCGCAGCGTAGGTTCCACACACACGGCCTTCGTGATGGAAACCCTGATCGATGAGATCGCCCGCAGCACGAAACAGGATCCAGTGGCTTACCGCATGCAACTCTTCGGTGACAAGAACGCACGCCATCGTGCTGCGCTGCAATTGGCAGTAGACAAGAGCGGTTATGGCAAGCAAAAGCTGGCTGCCGGACGCGCCTGGGGTGTGGCGGTGCACGAGTCCTTTAGCACCGTAGTGGCTTATGTGGTGGAAGCTTCAGTACAAGATGGCAGGCCGGTACTGCATCATGTCACCGCAGGCATACATTGCAACCTCGCGGTCAATCCACGCACCATAGAAGCACAAGCGCAAGGCGCAGCGATCATGGGTATGTCGATGTGCTTGCCGGGCTCGGCCATCACACTCAAGGATGGTGTGGTTGAACAGAGTAATTTCGGCGACTTCACGGTTGCGCGTATTACCGACGTGCCGACCTTCGCTATCCATATTGTGCCTAGCGCAGAACCGCCAACCGGCATGGGCGAACCGGGTCTGCCACCGTTGGCGCCGGCCTTCGCCAATGCGATTGCAAGCCTGACCGGCAAGCCGCTGCGCCAGTTACCGTTCAATCTGACATAGGCGAACATCATGGAAGATCTCGATACCATCGTCTTGCGTACAGCGTTGAAGTGGCAGATGGCGAGTCTGCCGGTAGTACTTGTCACCGTTGCACGCACTTGGGGCTCTTCACCGCGACCACCTGGATCGCTCATGGCCATCAATGGCCGTGGCGAAACTGTAGGTTCGGTGTCGGGCGGTTGCATAGAAGATGATTTGATACGGCGCATTCAGGAAGAAGGCGCGCAAGCTCTTTGTTCAAACGAACTGCCTGTTGTGCTGCGCTATGGTATCTCGGCTGACGAAGCGCATCGTTTCGGCTTGCCTTGCGGCGGTACCGTGGAACTGGTGCTGGAACCAGTATCTGAGCACAGTCGCTTGGATGAACTGCTGCTGGCTTGCCAGCAAAGACGCAGCACCCAACGCGTATTGAGCCTCGATACTGGTCAGGTTGAATTGCACGAAGGTCGGCGCGATGGCGTACCCAGGTTAGATGACAAGCAATTGATTACCTATCTGGGGCCGCAAGCTCGTCTCATCGTGATTGGAGCAGGGGACATGTCGCGTTTCCTGTGCCAGATGGCGCTGAGTCTGGGCTTCGAAGTCATCGTTTGTGACCCGCGAGAAGAACATCGCGCCAGCTGGCAGGTGGATGGCGTAGTGCTCAGCCATGAAATGCCAGACGATCTGATCTTGCGACTGAAACCTGATGCAAGAACCGCAGTCGTTGCGCTGACGCACGATCCCAAACTGGATGACCTGGCTTTGATCGATGCACTGCAGACCAAGGCTTTCTATGTTGGTGCCATCGGTTCGCGTCGCAATAGCGCGCAACGTCGCGAACGCTTGCATACCTACTTTGATATCGCTGAACACGTGTTGCAGGATCTGCATGGGCCGGCAGGCTTGTACATCGGCAGCAAGACGCCAGCCGAGATCGCCTTGTCCATCATGGCTGAGATCGTGGCGGTGAAGAATGGCATACACCGGCCGGCACCTACGCCGGTGGTGGCTGGCAAGTCATCGTACGAAAGCTTCGAGCATGAGGCTTTAGAGCCGTCCAGTTGTATGGTTTAGTCCTTGGACCAAAAGAAAGCGCCTGCGTGAGCAGGCGCTTGGTATTGCCGTGTATGCAGGCTTAGAACGTTTTGCTGATGGAAACGACGACGGTACTTTTCCCCATGAACTTGCCGTTGGCTGGCGAAGCGTAGGCAGACTTGTCTGCATCCGTGCCAATGACAGCCAATGCGCCGGTAACGATGCCGAAGTCTTTGGTGACGCCTACCTTCCAGTCGGTGTAACTAAAGCGGCTATTGCTGATGCCTGCATTTGTTCCTGATACTTTTTGATGGCCAGCGTGCAGGTTAAGGATGTAGCCATCGACCATATCCAGATTCGCACCGATATCCAGATAGCCGCTGTTTTTGCTATCAACGAAGCCAAATAAATTCGTTACCGCATGCGAGTACTTGATATACGCAGGGCCATAGCCAAGTTGTCCGTAGACTTCAGTTGTATTGACGCTAGGATTCAAATTGTTGGATGGGTAGACATAAGTCAGCACGCCAACGTCGTATGAAACATCCTCGGTAATTGCGCCGCGCTTACCGCCATAAAGATCCACTTCCACATCGCCGCTACCACCTGCGTCATTGATGAACTTGACCGTGGAAAGCCAGGTGCCCGCATAGAAACCACTCGGATTGTGAACATAATCAGCACCACCTTGCAGCGCTGGTTGCAGACGTGTTTGTGAAATGCCGCGGTAACGATAATCGGATGTGATGGCTGCATTGAAGCTGACTTCGTTATCCGGTTTGCTGTCTTCTGCGTGCGCCATGCTGCCGGTAAATGCAGCCGTCACGGCGACGGCAAGTATCAATTTTTTCATGCTGCGTTTGTCCTCTTTGGATGTGGTCTACAGAAAATGCCTAGCGATACAAGCTCCGCGCAATCACCATGCTAGAGAGCGCAATTACGGGAAAGTAAACTCAAGAATGAGGAGCCTGCATCAGTTCTTATGGCGAGATGCAGGTTAACAGGAGGGGTATAAAGATTTTCTAAAAAGAAATGCTCTATGCGTAAAGAGGGCGTATAAATTGATGCTGTGCGGCTGAGATTGAAGGCACAGGGTTATTAATTTAACTCTTTATTTATCAAATGGTTAAATTACATTTGTATAAATCACTTTAATTAAAATTGCGCCTTGTATCTTAGGCGCAATGAACATTACGTCTAATGACACCCGCCACTATGTGAGCCAAGATTCTTGGGATCAGCATCTTCCGCACTCGCCAGATTTTGCAGAATGCCGCAAGCCTCGACCGACTGTATGGTCAGGCAACTATTGCGCAATTCCTTTAACTCTATCTGCAATGTCTTCAATTCCTTGATGCGATTGGCGACGTGTTCTATGTGTCTATCGAGCAAGGTATTCACGCCGGCGCAGTTACCTTCAGGCGTATCCTGAAACGCAAGCAGGGTGCGTATCTCATCCAGCGTCATATCCAGCGAGCGGCAATGACGGATGAATTGCAATCTTTTGACATGCTCTTCGCCATACAAGCGGTAATTGCTGGCCGAGCGGGATGCCTGCGGCAGCAGATTCTGCTGCTCGTAATAGCGGATAGTTTCTACCGAGGAGCCGGTTTGGGTCGCCAATTCGCCGATTTTCAGTGCTTGTTGCGTCATTTGATAGCCTCTAGGCAAGATAATCTAAAAAGCGCTTGACCCTGTAGTGACTACAGGGTCTCTAATGACAATAGTGACGCAATCATCGATTTGCAAGGAGAATATTTATGCACTGTTGTGACCATGATCATAGCCACACAGAAAACCAGCCATCCGCAGCGCCGGAGATGGTGGCGAGCGGTGCTGCGCAAGCAGTTTTGCTGATCCAGAAAATGGATTGCCCGACAGAAGAGAAGCTGATCCGTGATCGTTTCAACAAGATGGATGGCATCGTCGGCATGCAGTTCAATCTGATGCAACGTGAGTTAACCGTGCATCACAATTTGCCGTCAGTCGCATCGATAGTGAGCGCGCTGAAGAAACTCGATCTCGATCCTGTCGTGAAATCCGATACTCAGAATCTGGAACGCGAAGGTCTGGCCGATCACGGTGAATTATCTGGTGACTATCGCATCTCACCATTGAAATGGACCTTGATGGCAATTTCCGGCGTAACGGCGATTGCTTCTGAAGTCGTGGCCTGGACTACCGGTGTGGAAACGTCGTGGATAGTCATTTCACTGGCATTGATCGCGATTCTGACTGGTGGTCTGGATACCCTTAAAAAGGGTTGGATCGCCTTGCGCCATTTTTCCCTGAACATGAACTTCCTGATGTCGCTTGCCGTCATCGGCGCGATTCTGATTGGGCAGTGGCCGGAAGCTGCGGTCGTGATCTTCCTCTTCGCTGCGGCAGAAATGATAGAAGCCTTGTCACTGGATCGCGCACGTAATGCGATCAAAGGCTTGATGGCAATGACGCCGGAAATGGCAACTGTTCGTAACGACAGTAATGAATGGTTGCCTGTCGCAGCAACAGCAGTGCAACTGGATGCCATCGTGCGCGTAAAGCCGGGCGAGCGCGTGCCGCTGGACGGCATCATCGTTGATGGACAAAGCACGATCAATCAGGCACCGATTACCGGTGAAAGCATGCCGGTTGCCAAGCAAAGCGGCGATACCGTTTTTGCCGGTACGATCAATGAACGTGGCACTTTCGATTATCGCGTGACCGCCTTGCAATCGAACTCCACTCTGGCGCGCATCATCAAGAGCGTGCAGCAAGTGCAGGGCGAGCGTGCACCTACGCAACGTTTTGTTGATCAATTTGCGCGCTATTACATTCCTATCGTGGTCTTGATGGCGGTGCTGGTAGCGATCTTGCCGCCACTGTTGATGGCACAACCGTTTCAACCGTGGTTGTATAAAGCGCTGGTCTTGCTGGTGATTGCCTGCCCATGTGCGCTGGTTATTTCCACGCCTGTAACGGTGGTAAGCGGATTGGCTGCAGCAGCGCGACACGGCATCTTGATCAAGGGCGGCGTGTATCTGGAACTGGGTCGCAAGTTGAAAGCACTGGCGCTGGACAAAACCGGTACGATCACAGTAGGTAAACCAGTCGTCACCGACACCTTGCAGATACACGATGGCGATATCAGCGCGATGTTGCGTCTGGCAGCAAGCCTTGCGCAGCGCTCGGATCATCCGGTTTCATCCGCGGTCGTTGCTTATTGGGAGACTCAGCAATCGTCGAATGCACTGTTTGAAGTCAGCGACTTTGAAGCACTGACCGGTCGCGGCGTACGCGGCACGATAGACGGCAAAGCCTATTACCTGGGCAATCATCGTTTGATACATGAGCTGGGTATTTGCGGTCCTGAGTTGGAAGCGAAGCTGGATGCCTTCGAGCAAACGGGTAAAACGGCAGTCATTCTCGGCTCCGATGAATCGCCTTTGTTGATACTCGCAGCGGCCGACACCATACGCGACACCAGTACCGCTGCCGTCGCCAAGTTGCAAAATTTAGGTGTGAAGGTCGTCATGCTCACCGGCGATAATCCGCATACGGCAGAAGCGATAGGCAGCAAAGTCGGCATAGCCGATGTGCGTGGCAACCAGTTGCCTGAGGATAAATTGACGGCGATTAATGAGCTGATCAATCAATACGGTCACGTAGGTATGGTCGGTGACGGCACCAATGATGCACCTGCGTTGGCCAAGGCAAACATCGGTTTTGCGATGGGCGCTGCTGGCACTGATACCGCGTTGGAAACTGCCGACGTTGCCTTGATGGACGACAACCTGGGCAAGCTGGCTGACTTCATCGGTTTGAGCAAGAAGACGCATGCCGTCCTGATGCAAAACATTGCGCTCGCTCTTGGCATCAAAGCGGTCTTTCTGGTGTTGGCGCTGACAGGTGAGGCAACATTGTGGATGGCTGTGTTTGCCGATATGGGCGCGAGCCTTATCGTGGTCTTTAACGGTTTGCGTCTGCTGCGTGCGGTTTAAAAAGCCGCGTCTCATCCACTGAAATAAAACGATGCTATGATTCAGCCCGTGAAAAGACTGCTGATAATTCTGATGCTGCTGGCTTTGCCGCTCCAGTTTTCCTGGGCGGCAGCGGCTGTCTATTGTCAGCACGAAGAAGCATCGACGACTCAGCATTTTGGTCATCACGAGCACAAACACGACGCTGAAGCTGATCAGCAAATCGAGAAGAGTTCCTTGTCGAAGCTGCACAAGGATTGCGGCTACTGCCATGCAGTCAGCCAGGCATCGTTTCTGATGCAAACAGCACTTCTTGTGATTCCAACCGGTTCGGTTCATGCCGAACTACAGCCACCATCTTTTTCTTCCCATATACCGGACGGCCCCAGACGGCCTGATCGGCACCCCGTCGCTTGACTCGACGGGACGATCTTTTCATCCGCACTTAACTGCATCCTGACGTCTCGTCGAATTCTTTCCCAAACAATAGGAGAATTCGATGTACAGGTATTTCTTGCCGCTAGGCTTGGCGGCGCTTGCGCTGATGCCAGCGTCTGCACAAAACACTAGTTACGGACCCGTTGCGAGCGGCATAACGGCGAACCGTGTCGTGGAACCCGCCGAGGGCATTACTCTGGAGTCCGCGCTGAAGCTGGCACTGGACGGCAATGCAGATTTGTCTGCTGCGCGTAATGAAGCTGCTGCCGTAGACGCGACGATACAACAAGCCGGACTGATACCTAATCCTGAAGTGTCGGTGCAGGTCGAAGACGCACGCCGTGATACGCGTACCACCACCTGGCTGCTGAATCAGCCGATAGAACTGGGTGGCAAGCGTGCGGCGCGTATAGGCGCTGCCAACCGTGCTTACGACACCGCTTATGCCGAGCTCAACACCAAACGTGCCGAGATTCGCGCAGCCGTCATTACAGCTTTCTTCAATGTCTTGAATGCGCAGGAACGCCTGCGTCTGGCCGATGCTTCACTATTGCTGGCACAACGCGGCAGCCTGGTTGCATCACGCCGCGTCGCTGCTGGCAAAGTGTCACCGGTAGAAGAAACCAAGGCGCGTGTAGCGGAAGCCAATGTGCGACTGGAGCTTAGTCAAGCCAAGAGTGAACTCGTGATTGCACGCAAACGCCTAGCTGCAACCTGGGGCAATCCGCTGCCGCGCTTCCAGCAAGCGCAAGGCAATGTGGAGAGCTTGCCTGCATTGCCGCAATGGCCGGAGTTGAATACGCGCCTGGCACAGTCACCTGCATTGACACGCGCACGTCATGAGCTGGAACGGCGACAAGCTATGACCGAGGTGGAAAAGAGCCGACGTGTTCCTGATGTGACCGTCAGCATGGGCGTCAAAAAGAATGGCGAGACTGGCGCCAATCAGGCGGTCGTAGGTTTATCGATTCCATTCCCGATGTTCGATCGCAATCAGGGCAATATCTTGGAAGCCTTGCGTCGTACTGACAAGGCGCGCGATGAATTGGCCGCAACCGAGATCCGACTCGATGGCGAGTTGGCGCAAGCTTACGAACGCTTGAGTACGGCGCGGCAAGAAGCAGAAGCTTTGCAGCGCGATATTTTGCCGGGAGCGCAAAGCGCCTACGATGCCGCCACGACCGGCTTCGAGTTCGGCAAGTTCAACTTCCTCGATGTACTGGATGCGCAACGCACCTTGCTGCAAGCCAGATCGCAATATCTGCGCACCTTGTCCGAAGCCCACAACGCCGCCGCCGAGATCGACCGCATCCTCGGTGAAGCCACTCTTGCTAACAAGCCATAAGAATTCATCATGAAAATCAACTTGAATAAAAAGCAAACCATAGCCATTGCGGCGATCGTCATCGTCGGCTTCCTGTTGGGTGGGCTGATCCTGTTATCAGGAAAAAGCACTTCATCTAGCGAAGATACCCACGGTCATGCTGCAGAGCATGCCGATACCGAACATCATGGAGATGCAAAACAGGATAAACATGCGCATGACGATTCCGATAAGCATGCGGATGGAGAACATCATGAGAAAAAGGCAGAAGGTGACTCGCACGACGCTGAAAACAAGATTGTTTTAACCGATGCGCAGATCACGACTGCCGGCGTAACGCTATTGGCTGCCAATGCCGCACACATCAAGACAGCGCTGATTCTGCCGGGTGAAATCCAATTCAACGAAGACCGCACCGCACACGTCGTGCCGCGTCTGGCTGGCGTGGTGCAAAGCGTGCCAGCCAATCTGGGGCAGCAAGTGAAGAAGGGACAGGTTCTGGCCGTAATTGCCAGCACAGGTTTGTCTGAACAACGCAGTGAATTGTTCGCCGCGCAAAAGCGTTTGACACTAGCCAAGCTGACCTTCGATCGTGAAAAGAAATTATGGCAGGAGAAGATTTCCGCCGAACAGGATTACCTGCAAGCGCAACAAACCTTGCATGAAACCGAAATCGCCGTACAAAACGCACGTCAGAAACTGGCAGCACTCGGTGCCGATGCCGGTTCCTCCGGCGCATTCAATCGCTATGAAATTCGTGCGCCATTCGATGGCATCGTCGTCGAGAAACACATCGCATTAGGCGAAGCGGTCAAGGAAGATGCCAATATCTTCACGCTGTCAGATCTGTCGACAGTCTGGGCAGAGATTGCAGTGCCAGCCAAGGATTTGAATGCCGTGCGCGTAGGCGAAAAAGTAAGAGTGACGGCCAGCGCATTTGATTCCAGCGCTAGCGGCACGATTGCTTACGTCGGCTCTTTGTTGGGCATACAAACACGCACCGCCAAGGCGCGCGTCACTTTGGCTAATCCACAGGGAACCTGGCGTCCAGGTTTGTTCGTCAATGTCGAGATTGTTGCCAACGAGGTCGAGGTACCGGTTGCCGTTGTCGCCGATGCGATTCAGAGCATCAATGACAAACCTGTCGTTTTCGTCAAAGTGGCGGATGGTTTTATCGCACAGGAAGTCACGACAGGCCGCAGTGACGGCAAGTTGATTGAGATCGTCAAGGGATTGAAGGCAGGGGCTGAATATGCCGCTGCCGGCAGCTTCGTCATCAAATCGGAGCTGGGTAAAGCCAGCGCCGAGCATACACATTGATGCGAAGGGATAACGATCATGTTTGAACGTCTCATACGTTTTGCCATCGAGCAGCGTTGGCTGGTGATGCTAGCTGTGGCCGGCATGGCTGCGCTTGGCATCTACAACTATCAACAGTTGCCGATTGATGCAGTGCCAGACATTACTAATGTCCAGGTACAGATCAATACTTCGGCACCTGGTTATTCACCGTTGGAAACTGAACAACGCATTACCTACCCGATAGAAACGGTGATGGCTGGCCTGCCGCATCTGGAGCAAACGCGTTCCCTTTCGCGCTATGGCCTGTCGCAGATCACAGTGATTTTCAAAGACGGCACCGATATTTACTTTGCACGTCAGATGATCAGCGAGCGGATACAGGAGGCACGCCAGAATCTGCCGGCTGGCATTACGCCTTCCATGGGGCCGATTTCGACCGGTCTTGGAGAGATTTATCTATGGACGGTCGAAGCAAAGGAGGGCGCCAAGAAGCCAGATGGCTCGCTCTACACACCGACCGACTTGCGCGAGATACAGGATTGGATCATCAAGCCGCAATTGCGCAATGTGCCGGGCGTGACCGAGATCAATTCTATCGGTGGCTTCGCCAAGGAATATCAGATTGCACCGGTAGCCGAACGGCTAGCTTCCTACGGCCTGACCTTGCAAGACATCGTCACTGCGCTGGAGCGGAATAACGGCAATGTAGGCGCAGGTTATATCGAAAAGCGTGGCGAGCAGTTATTGATACGCGCACCGGGCCAGGTGCAATCGATGGAAGATATAGGCAATATCATCCTCGGCAATGTGCAGGGCGTGCCCATACGCATACGCGATGTTGGTGAAGTTGAAATCGGACGTGAATTGCGTACCGGCGCTGCAACCGAAAATGGCCGTGAAGTGGTACTCGGCACAGTCTTCATGCTGATAGGTCAGAACAGCCGCACCGTATCGCAAGCTGTCGACAAGAAGATGGTGGAAATCAACAAGACCTTGCCTGCAGGTGTACATGCAGTCACGGTTTACGACCGCACGGTCTTGGTCGATAAAGCCATCAATACAGTGAAGAAGAATCTGCTCGAAGGCGCAGTACTGGTCATCGTCGTGCTCTTCCTATTCCTCGGTAACTTCCGCGCAGCCTTGATTACTGCGATGGTGATTCCCTTGTCGATGTTGTTTACCTTCACCGGCATGGTTACGTATCAGGTCAGCGCCAATCTGATGAGTCTGGGCGCGCTTGATTTCGGCATCATCGTCGATGGTGCGGTCGTGATTGTCGAGAACTGCGTACGCAGGTTAGCGCATGCGCAAGCACATCACGGCAGGCCATTGACCAGAAAAGAACGTTTTCATGAAGTCTTTGCAGCGGCGAAAGAAGCTCGTCGTCCATTGATCTTCGGTCAATTGATCATCATGGTGGTGTACCTGCCTATCTTCGCGCTAACTGGCGTGGAAGGGCGTATGTTCCATCCTATGGCCTTCACTGTTGTGATTGCCTTGGTCGGTGCGATGATTTTGTCGATCACTTTCATCCCCGCGGCGGTTGCCTTGTTCATCGGCGACAAAGTCTCTGAGAAAGAAAACGCCTTGATGCTGGCCGCCAAGCGTTGGTATGGTCCCGCGCTGGATAGCGTCCTGCGCAACAAGCCGGTAGTGCTGACCTTTGCCGCTGTACTGGTTGTGTTGTCCGGCTTGCTCGCGACGCGCATGGGGAGTGAATTCGTTCCCAGCTTGAATGAGGGCGATATCGCTATTCAATCCTTGCGCATTCCCGGTACCAGCCTGACGCAATCCGTCGCGATGCAACAGCAATTGGAAATCGCCTTGACCAAGGCGTATCCAGAAATTGAACGTGTGGTTTCCAGAACTGGTACGGCTGAGATTGCTTCTGATCCCATGCCGCCGAATATTTCAGATGGCTTGGTCATGTTGAAGCCGGAGAAGGATTGGCCTGAGCCTAAGAAATCGCGTGAGGAATTACTGGCTGCGATACAGAAAACCGTAGCGCAATTGCCTGGTAATAATTACGAGTTTTCGCAGCCCATTCAATTGCGTTTCAATGAATTGATTTCCGGCGTACGCAGTGATGTCGCCGTTAAATTGTTCGGCGACGATATGGAAGTGCTCAACGATACGGCAGCCAGGATTGCGACTGTAATGGGGAAAATCCCCGGCGCAGCCGAAGTGAAGGTAGAGCAAACCACAGGCTTGCCTATGCTGACCGTCAATATCGATCGAGACAAGACAGCGCGCTACGGCTTGAATGTGGCCGATGTGCAGGACACGGTAGCGATCGCGATAGGAGGGAAGGAAGCCGGTACCTTGTTTAAAGGTGACAGACGCTTCGACATCCTGGTGCGTTTGCCGGAAAACGTGCGCAACGATCTGGAAGCGCTCAAGCGCCTGCCTTTGCCATTGCCACGAGGTCAAAGCGGAGAAAACAGAGCCAGCTATATTCCACTCGGAGAAGTGGCGACACTGGATCTGGCGCCAGGACCGAATCAGGTCAGCCGTGAAAATGGCAAGCGTCGCATTGTGATCAGTTCAAATGTGCGTGGACGTGACATAGGTTCATTTGTCGCCGATGCAGAACAGCAAATCGAGCAACAGGTAAAAATTCCATCCGGCTACTGGATGACTTGGGGCGGACAATTCGAGCAACTGCAATCCGCAACGAAGCGTCTGCAGATTGTGATCCCGGTCGCCTTGCTGATGGTTTTCACCTTGCTGTTCGTCATGTTCGGCAATATGAAGGATGGCTTGCTGGTCTTTAGCGGTATTCCGTTTGCACTAACCGGCGGGATTATTGCCTTGTGGCTGCGTGATATACCGATATCGATTTCGGCTGCCATCGGCTTTATCGCATTGTCGGGTGTGGCGGTATTGAATGGATTGGTAATGATTTCATTCATACGCAGCTTGCGGGAAGAAGGGCGGTCGCTGGCAGATGCGGTGCATGAAGGGGCTTTGACGCGTTTACGTCCGGTATTGATGACGGCTTTGGTTGCCTCGCTTGGTTTTGTTCCTATGGCAATTGCGACCGGAACTGGTGCAGAAGTGCAGCGCCCGTTGGCAACGGTAGTCATAGGCGGCATTCTGTCTTCGACCTTCCTGACGCTGATGGTGTTGCCTCTGTTGTACCGAATGACGTACCGCAAGGAAGATGAGGAGCAAACTGCCGCGAATGTCTGAGCGCGCACATGAAAATGGCCGGGTGGTGCATAATCTAGGGCTTGATCAAAGTCGTTTAGTACGACAGATCACGCCGTGGATGCATGCAGGCAAGTTGAGTACCCCGCAGCATCCGGTCCATCGCATGAAAGGCAGTTCCAGCAGTGAAACCGAGCAGAAACGATCCTTGCCCTTGTGGCAGCGGTAATAAATACAAGAAGTGCTGCGGCAAGGTCATACAGATTGAGCCAGTGCGTCCGGCACGTGCCAGTGATGTCGCGCGCGAGTGCGGCGATTGCACAGCATGTTGTGACGGCTGGTTGAAGTCGACCATTTACGGGCATGAAATGCGTCCGGGCGTGCGCTGTCACTTTGTGCGCGACAGCGGCTGCAGTATTTATGAAACGCGGCCGGATTCTCCTTGTCGTCAATTCGAATGCGGCTGGGTCGATCCAGAAAGTCCTTTCCCGGATGCCTTCAAGCCGACAAAACTGGGCGTGATCATCGTGAAGACAACCTGGCAAGGCAAGCCGGCGTATCGTCTTGCATACGGCGGTCGCGATCTGGATAAGGCGGAACTGGAATGGATGATGAACTTCAGCCAACAAACCAATCGCCCGTTTTTCTACGAGCAAAATGGTCAGACCTTGGGTTATGGACCGGCCGCTTTCCTGGAAGATATGCAAAACAGAATTAAACGCGGTATTCCACTGTTTGAGTCGCATGCATCTGCACGCTGATTAGTGCGGGTGATACGGTAAAGCCGGGCAGCAGTTTTCAATTATTCAAATTTCGGCTTGTCTCGTTTTAACGGGATAAGCCGTTTTTTATGCGTAAAGAGATAGAGAAAATCCTGCGTAGTAAGACACTCTGGCTTCAATTTTCGCGACCTAAGGTGATAGGCGAGCATAGTTTGATGTCAGTAATGCAATGATTTAACTGCGGCCGCGGAAAATATTTATCGTCTACAGCACAGAGCGGCACCCGTATGCGTTTGCTTGATATATGATCGCCGGAATGAAATTTTCTTGAAAGCTGCAGGAATTCCCTGAATGTAAAATGAATCGAGAATTTTTGAAAAGAGAGCTTCTAAATAGTGGCCACAGAGCCATCGAGGGAGATGTTCAAATCAATGTGGGCTGATTGAGATGACAGTTCGTTGAACAATTTTTTGTTTGAGTCGATGCTGTCATGAACAAGTAATGCTTGCTGTCTAACATTGTCCTTCCTTTTTTCAGCGCTATTTTTGATAGCCGGTATATGCCGGTATGTTGTACGCACGGTCGGTCGCGAAAATTTTCAGCGTAGATCGGTGCGATGGCTCTCTTTACCTGATCACAATTAGGCAGTACATGAAACATTCCGTACAAGAGTATTTAGGCAAGCAGGATGACAAGACGCTTTTTGGCGTCGAGAAACATATTCAGCGCTTCAAAGGCGCTTTATTTTTATTAGGTATTGTTCTGCCATTAATTCTGTTTTTTGTATTAGTGGATAACATCAACAATATTTCATTCCTCACAGCTGAACGTGCTTTCTTGTGGTCTCTGCGTGCGTATGCCGAGCCGATGATCGGAGAGATTGCGGACGAAGTCTCGACATTGGTAACGGTCATCAGTCTTTGCATACTGGCTTATTTGATGTATCTACGCTTGTGGCGCGTAGCGTTCTTTTGGCTGGTAGCAATAGGCGGCGCAGCCATTCTTGGTTCTCTCATCAAAACAGTCATTCAACGCACTCGGCCGGATTTATGGTTGGCGGTTTTTCCACATACTTCTTTTGGTTTTCCTAGTGGGCATGCGACACAGTCCATGGCCATCGCATTGGCCTCGGTGATTTTATTGCGCGGCAAGAATTGGGCTCCTATGGCTGTCGCTGCTGGAGTTGGATTCGTTTTGCTGGTTGGCGCATCGCGTATGTACCTTGGCTACCATTACCCAACAGATATTCTGGCTGGTTGGATGTTGTCGTTTGCCTGGGTTACTGCAGTTGCCATGTTGTTCAATACACGCTATCTGACGATTCAATCAAGATAAGCATCTTCCACATCATCTTTACATTCACAACAAATTAAGCTCACAATGAAAGCGCGATGTGTACTAACGTACATTTCGATTGCGCTACATTGTCTACAATGAATTTCCTGCCTAGGATTCATAAAGGAGCTTATATGAGTAACGCAGTTAGAAATAAAACCTCCCTGTTAGCCATAGACCTGATCGAAGAGCAGTTGCGGGTATTGCCGATATCGATAGCAATGATCTTGCGGCCAGTGAAAACTAGCGATGCAGCATCAAGTAACGGACCTATTCTGGTCTTGCCAAGAAAGAACAAGACAGCCAAAACCGGATCAGCCGGGAATATCGTCGTAGGCAATGCGCATGCAGCGACGGTATTGGACTTCGAGGCATCGAATCACGTGCTGTCCGATAATCCACAGCAACAAGCAACGTATCTGCGCGTTGTTATCAGCAACGCCTTATTGGCAATTGGGATGTTCCTGAAAGAACATGAGCTGGCTTCTATGCGCACGCCGGAGATTCAATTTCTGGATCATGTTCTTGATGCGATTCTCAATGCAAACACTTTCCATATCGAGCCTGGCTACATACCCCTGGCGACGTTTGATGGCTTGGTCATCGATAGCAAGTTGAACGGTACTCCTTTGTTTGGGGATGGCGTAACAGAAGGATTCATGGAGTTTGGCGATGCGGTCGCGCTACTTCAATGGCTGGTTCATTACCTGCACGGAGAACGACATTTCGTAAGTGGTGGCGATGCCGGTTGAGGCAAACCTCATAAAAAACACCTCTTTATAGAGGTGTTTTTTATTTGACTATCGATTTTTGAAAACGATTAATTTCAACTATTAAAATAGTGCTATTTAAAGCCTATTTGAAAAAGCAATAAGGTGTTTGAAGCTTGCTGTTGTGGCTGTTATATTAAAAAAAGCCAACCCATACTGGGTCGAATTTGATGTCATCATCGTTCGGGATAGCCATGAAACTGCTGCAAACATCTGCCAGTCTCGTTGTTGCACTCATAGCCTTGTCAGGTTGCGATGGAAAGTCTTCTTCATCGACATCTGCACCAGTCGCAAATCCACCAGTTACCAGTAATTCCGCTCCTGCTGTCACGCCTGCGCCACCAAGCGATATGCCCAGCTCCGTTCCCGGAACAGGGCCAGCCGAAGGCGGCACAGCCATCGGAGGCATGGTCGGTCATCAAGGAAAAGACGGTGCAAAACCGAGCAACACGCCCGATACCCCTGCACCAACCGGCGGCGATGGCACTGTGCCTAAACCTGCATCTTCAGCTTACTAGGAGTCAGACATGGCTCCATCCTTCTTATTACTAGGCTGTACCGAAAAGCAAACGAAGCATGTTTCCCATTTGTTTTTAATCCCATTAAAGCGTGCAGTTAAAACGCGGCAGGAGGTCACACAATGGATATGAATCGAAGGCAATTTTTCCGCGTGAGCGGTGCAGGGCTGATGGCATCCAGCCTGGTTGCACTTGGCTTCTCGCCGACGCTAGCGTTGGCAGAGACGCGCGCTTTCAAGCTGGCACGTACAACCGAGACGCGTAATACCTGTCCGTATTGCTCAGTCGGCTGCGGCATCATCATGTACAGCCTGGGCGACAAAGCCAAGAATGTGACGGCCGAGATCATTCATATCGAAGGCGATCCTGACCATCCAGTCAATCGTGGCACCTTGTGTCCGAAAGGCGCAGGTCTGCTCGACTTTGTACACAGTTCCAATCGTCTGAAATATCCAGAAATACGCGAGCCAGGCAGTACCGAATGGAAGCGCGTTTCCTGGGATACCGCAATGGGGCGTCTGGCCAAGATGATGAAGGAAGATCGCGACGCGAACTTCCTCGCCAACAATGCTGACGGCAAGGTCGTCAATCGCTGGACCAGCACTGGTATGTTGGCAGCGTCCGCATCCTCCAATGAAACCGGCTACATCACCCACAAGGTGATGAGATCGATGGGGATGCTCGTCTTCGACAATCAGGCGAGGGTTTGACACGGTCCTACGGTAGCCAGTCTGGCTCCGACGTTTGGACGAGGTGCGATGACCAACCACTGGGTGGACATCAAAAACGCTGATCTTGTTTTAATCATGGGTGGCAATGCTGCCGAAGCACATCCGTGCGGCTTCAAGTGGGTAATCGAAGCCAAGCATCACAATAAGGCCAAGCTGATCGTTGTCGATCCGCGCTTTACGCGTTCGGCTGCCATGAGCGACTACTACGCGCCTATTCGTGCCGGTAGTGACATCGCCTTCCTCGGTGGTGTGCTCAACTATCTGCTGAGCAACAATAAAATCCAGCAGGAATACGTCAAAAACTATACCAACGCATCCTTCATCGTCGGCGAAGATTACGGCTTTGAGGAAGGCTTGTTTACTGGTTACGACGAAGCTAAACGCCGCTACAACAACAAGAGCTGGGGTTACGAATTAGACGACAAAGGCTTTGCCAAAGTCGATCCGACGATGGAGCACCAACGCTGCGTATTGCAAGTGATGAAGCGTCACTACGCACGCTACACGCCGGAATTGGTCAGCAAAATCACGGGCACGCCTAAGGATAAATTCCTGAAAGTGTGTGAAATGGTTGCGACGACTGCCGTGCCTAACAAGGCCATGACAGTGATGTACGCGCTTGGCTGGACGCAACATAGCCAAGGCTCGCAGATCATACGTACGGCCGCGATCATGCAACTCCTGCTCGGCAATATCGGTATTGCAGGCGGCGGCATGAATGCCTTGCGTGGTCACAGTAATATTCAGGGCTTGACTGATCTCGGACTGCTATCGAATTCATTGCCAGGCTATCTGTCGCTGGCCAACGAAGCAGAACAGGATCTCGACACCTATTACAAACCACGTGCGCTCAAGCCTTTGCGGCCGAATCAGATGAGCTACTGGCAGAACTATCCGAAGTTCTTTGTCAGTCTGCAAAAAGCATGGTGGGGCAATGCGGCTACGGCAGAAAATTCCTGGGCCTTCCACTATCTGCCCAAGCTCGACAAGGTCTACGACGTATTGCAGGCTTTCGAACTGATGAATCAGGGCAAGATGAATGGTTATATTTGCCAGGGCTTCAATCCGGTCGGTTCCTTCCCTAACAAGAAGAAAATTATTGCTGGTTTGTCCAAGCTCAAGTTCCTCGCCATCATCGATCCGCTGAATACGGAAACAGCCGAGTTCTGGAAAAACTATCCTGACCATAACGAGGTAAGCAGCAAGGATATTCAGACCACGGTATTCCGCTTTCCATCGACCTGTTTCGCTGAGGAAGATGGCTCTCTCACCAATTCCGGTCGCTGGCTGCAATGGCACTGGAAGGGCGCGGAACCTATCGCTGAAGCACGTGGCGATGCAGAGATCATCGCTGACTTGTTCCATCGGATGAAGACTGCTTATCAAAAAGATGGCGGTGCTTTCCCTGACCCAATCGTCAACCTGACCTGGCCGTACAAAATACCGCACAGCCCATCAGCGCAAGAACTGGCGATGGAATACAACGGTAAAGCATTGACTGATCTGGTCGATCCGAAAGATGCAACCAAGACGCTGGCCAAGGCTGGTGAACAAGTGTCCGGCTTCGGCTTGTTACGCGACGATGGTAGTACCGCATGCGGTTGCTGGATCTATGCCGGTGCGTGGACGCAAGCCGGCAATCAAATGGCGCGACGCGACAATGCCGATCCGTGGGGCATAGGGCAAACGCTGAACTGGGCATGGGCATGGCCAGCTAACAGACGCATTCTGTACAACGCAGCATCGAGTGCACCTAACGGCAAACCTTGGGATCCTAAGCGCAAGTTGGTTCAATGGAGCGGTACAAGCTGGGGTGGGGCAGACGTGCCTGACATCCGACCTGATGCCAACCCTGATGATCCGGATCGTGTGGAACCGTTCATCATGACCGCGGAAGGTGTCGCTCGCTTGTTTGCACCGACCGGGATGGCTGAAGGCCCATTACCTGAGCATTACGAACCGTTCGAGTCGCCATTGGATAACAATCCTATGCACCCGAACAATCCGAAGGCACGGGCCAATCCTGCAGCGCGTGTTTTCAAAAGCGATATAGATACCTTTGGTACTGCCAAGGATTTCCCTTACGCAGCAACCAGCTATCGCTTGACCGAGCATTTCCACTACTGGACCAAGAACGTACTGACTTCGGCCATTATCCAGCCGCAACAGTTCGTGGAAATTGGCGAGGAACTGGCGAAGGCCAAAGGGATTGCAAATGGGGATTGGGTGAAGGTCTCGTCGAAACGAGGATTTATCAAGTGTGTGGCTTTGGTCAGCAAGCGCATTCCGCAGCTGGATTGCGATGGCAAGAAAGTGGACACAGTGGGATTGCCGAATCACTGGGGATTTGTAGGCGTTGCCAAGCCCGGTTATCTGGTCAATACACTGACCCCATTCGTCGGTGATGCCAACACACAAACGCCAGAATACAAGGCGTTCCTCGTCAACATCGAGAAGGCTTGAAGGAATAATTATGTCCTCACTACAATCTCTTGATATCGCCTTACGCTCGGCCACCACAACGCCAAGTCCGCAAGTACGCAATCATGTGGTCGAAGTTGCCAAGCTGATCGATGTTACAAGCTGTATCGGTTGCAAGGCTTGCCAGGTCGCATGTATGCAGTGGAATGACTTGCGCGACACGGTTGGCGACACGATCGGCACTTACGACAATCCACGTGATCTGACACCGGAGTCATGGACTGTCATGCGCTTTTCCGAAGTCGAGATGCCAACCAAAGACGAAGGCATGCGTCTTGAATGGCTGATACGCAAGGATGGCTGCATGCATTGTGATGAGCCGGGCTGCCTGAAAGCTTGTCCGGCACCGGGTGCCATCGTCAAGTACGAGAATGGCATAGTCGATTTCATTAGCGAAAACTGCATAGGCTGCGGTAATTGCGTGATCGGTTGCCCATTCGACGTGCCCCGCATCAGCAAGAAAGATGACAAGGCCTACAAGTGCTCGCTCTGTTCTGATCGCGTAGGTGTCGGTTTGGAGCCAGCTTGCGTCAAAGCTTGTCCGACCGGTGCGATACGCTTCGGCAGCAAGGAAGACATGCATCACTTCGCTGCTGAACGTGTGGTCGATCTGAAAGAACGCGGTTACGACAAGGCTGGTGTTTACGATCCTCAAGGCGTAGGAGGCACGCACGTCATGTACGTTCTTCAGCATGCCGACAAGCCTGGCTTGTATCACGGTTTGCCAGACAATCCGAGCATCAGCCCATTGGTATCGCTATGGAAGGGAGCAGCAAAACCACTCGCAGTCGCCGCGATGATAGGTGCCGCAGTCGCCGGCTTCTTCCATTACATCAAGGTCGGCCCACTTGATGCCGATGCTGAAGAAGATGACGTCGTTAATCCTGCCTCACCTAAGCCACCAAGCCAGGATGAGCGCGATAAACACAACGCGGATATTGTCTGAGGAGAACCGACATGGCAAAAATTATCGAACGTTATGCCGACCGCATGCGACTCAATCACTGGGCGGTCGCCTTGCTGTTTATCTGCGCAGGTTTATCCGGTCTCGCGATATTCCATCCATCAATGTTCTTTTTCAGCGCACTGTTCGGCGGTGGTTCGTGGACGCGTATTCTGCATCCATTTTTCGGTGTATTGATGGTGCTGGGCTTCGTCTTCCTGTTCCTGCAGGTATGGCGCGACAACTTCTGGACACGCGAAGATAGCGAGTGGGTAAAGAAAGCACCGGAACTGCTCAAAGGCAACGAAGAAGGCATGCCGCCAGTCGGCAAATACAATGCCGGGCAAAAAGTCGTATTCTGGCTTTTCGGCATCAGTCTGGTGTTGCTGCTGGTAACTGGATTCATATTCTGGCGTCCATGGTTTGCAGATATTTTCCCTATCGGCTTGCGGCGTGTTGCGGTGTTGGTGCATGCAATAGCAGCGACAGTGTTGATCTTGAGCGTCATCATTCACGTCTATGCTGCGATCTGGGTAAAAGGATCTGTTCAGGCAATGACACGCGGCACCGTCAGCGAAAAATGGGCACGCCGGCACCATCTTCTTTGGTATCGGAAAATCAGTGGCGAAAAGTAATGTTTGAGGGCACAATCAATTCATGACGATCAGCCAAGTAAGCCCACTACTTAGCCCTGAAGAGATCGCTGTCCGCGCCGGACAGCAGGTGCAGCATCTGCGCTTTCCTGAACGCTTTGACGTGTTTTCTTCACGCGAAGCGCGATTGAGGCAACGTGCTGCATCTCACTCTATGCAGGATTTTCTTCTCTTTGCTGCCGAGCTGGTGCACGCTCAGCACAGCATTCTGCAATCCTATCCTGATGTTGTTTTACCCGATGCTGCGGCCTTGGATGCTGCAGCCAATCTAGGTCAAGCACCTATACCAGCTACGTTGTGGCCGCGTGATCCAAAATGGCGTACGGCGTTCCACAGCATGCTTGATGGTTTGATGCTGCGACTTGCTGGCAACCCCGCGCAAGCTGCCGTGCATGAAGTAAAGCAGATGAGCGATCAAGAGCTGGAACTACAAGCGGATCGTCTGCTCAACAACATCATGTTCGGTTTGAATCTGGCAACAGCATCGTTGATTGCTGCCGGCTTGCAGGCGTACTGGACACACATGTTGCTCGCAACCTTGAAAGCACGTGGCAATGATCAATTAGCGCCGTTCGGACGCATAGCAGATTCCACACGATGTCCTTGTTGCGGCAGTCGCCCAACGGCATCCATATCGCGCGTTGATGCAGACGGCCATTATCGTTATTTGCATTGCTCGCTATGCTCATTGCAATGGCATATGGTGCGCATTAAATGCAGTCATTGCGAAAGCACAAAAGGCATTCATTATCATTCCTTGCAGGCAGTTGAAGATGTAGCGCCGACTGGTTCTAGCTCAGCAAGGAAGGAAGCTATCGAGGTAGAAACCTGCGATGAATGCAATCACTACCTCAAGATAGTCCGCATGGAGCGTGATATCGCAGTCGAGCCTATCGCAGATGATCTTGCATCAGTAACACTCGATCTCCTGGTGTCAGAAGCTGGTTATCAACGTCATGGCGTGAATTTGATGTTGTTGTTCGGCGATCCGGATGGTCCAGATGTCAATGATGGCGGAGGCGGTTAATGGCAGAGACCGGAGAGTCCGTGGTTCACGGCTCGAAGGCCAGGCCTCAGGATCTGCCTTCGATAGATAAACTGCTGCGACTGACAGCAGTCCAGCCCTTGTTGGAAGCACACGGACATACACTCGTTGCAACACAAGCGCGTGTTTTACTCGATAGCTTGCGTGTGCAAGCCTTGGCCGACAACCTGCAACAATCCGATATACAGAACGATGCCTTGAGTGCTGCATTGGCCTTGAGCATCGAAGAGCGTTTAACACCTCGTCTACGTCGCGTGCTCAATCTCACCGGCACTGTGATCCATACCAATCTAGGTCGTTCCGTGTTGCCTCAGGCTGCGATCCGCCATCTCACCGCGATGATGGAAGGGCCGAATAATCTTGAATACGATTTGATCGACGGTGGTCGTGGTGACCGCGACAGCATAGTCGAAGGATTGTTGTGTGACATCACCGGCGCGGAAGCGGCGACCGTCGTCAACAATAATGCTGCAGCGGTATTGCTGTCGATAGCCGCACTGGCTGGCGGACGCGAGGTTGTGGTTTCTCGCGGCGAGTTGGTAGAAATCGGTGGCGCCTTCCGCATGCCGGATGTGATGGCCAGCGCTGGCGCGATCATGGTTGAAGTCGGCACGACCAATCGTACGCATCTCGCCGATTACGAACGTGCAATTACCGCACGTACTGCGATGTTGATGAAGGTGCATACTAGCAATTATGTCGTCGAAGGTTTTACATCTTCGGTATCCGAATCACAACTTGCCGTGCTGGCACGCGAACGTGGCGTGGCATTAGTTACCGATCTGGGAAGCGGCTCGCTGATCGATATGGGGCAACTCGGCTTGCCTCAAGAACCTACGCCACAACAGATGCTGGCAGACGGTTGCGGTGTCGTTACTTTTTCTGGTGATAAATTACTCGGCGGCCCGCAAGCAGGATTGATCGTCGGTGAACGCGATCTGATTACCAAGATACGCAAGTTCCCTATGAAGCGCGCCTTGCGTCTTTCCAAATTACCGTTGGCTGCGCTGGAAGCTACGCTGACGCTATACCTGCAACCTGAATTATTGACGCGTGATTTGCCTACATTACGTTGGCTAACGCGCACGCCGGAACAGGCGGCTGAAACTGCAAATGTTTTGCTGGCACCGATGACTGCGGCATTGGCACCGCGTTATACGGTTGCGGTGCAAACCATGCTCAGCCAGATCGGCTCCGGTTCGTTGCCGGTAGATAGATTGCCGTCGGCTGGCTTGGTAATTTCGCCAGTGTTGTCAGGCAAGCGCGGCACGGGTACTGCACTGGACAATCTAGCGACTGCACTACGAAGTTTGCCATTACCCATCATAGGTCGTGTCGCCGACGACAGTCTCTTGCTGGATTGTCGTTGCCTTGATGATGTGACGGATGTTTTAGCGCAGTTAACTACCTTGCGCGAAAGACTCGCATGATGTCTTCAATCAAACAAGCATGATAGTCGGCACGGCTGGGCATATAGATCACGGCAAGACTGCGCTGGTACGCGCATTGACCGGCATAGAGGCCGATCGTCTGCCGGAAGAAAAGCGCCGCGGCATCACGATTGAATTGGGCTATGCCTTCATGCCTGCTGCGAATGGCAGCATGATCGGCTTCGTCGATATGCCTGGCCACGAAAAACTGGTGCGCACCATGGTCGCAGGTGCCAGCGGTATCGATTTCGCCTTGCTGTTAATTGCTGCCGACGACGGCATCATGCCGCAAACCATAGAACATCTGAGTATTCTGTCGCTATTGAATGTGCATCGCGGCGCTGCCGTGATCACCAAGATAGACCGTGTAGACGATGGCGTCAAAAATGAACGAATAGCGCAAGTACAAGCCTTGTTGGCAGAGGCGGGACTCCACAATTACCCGATTCTGTGCGTATCGGCTTTGCGCGGGGATGGCGTAGATGATTTGCGCAGTTTGTTGCAACACGAAGCGGAACAAGCGAAAACAGACGTAGTTGCCGAAACAGCTTTCCGCATGGGACTGGATAGAGCCTTTACGCTGGATGGTGTTGGTACGGTGGTGGCGGGCAGCATAGCTACCGGGGTAGTGCATATCGGCGATTCTTTATGTTTGGCACACGAGCCAGATAAATCGTATCGAGTACGCAGCCTGCATGTACACAATAAAAACGTGGAAACAGCACACGCTGGCCAGCGCTGTGCCATCGGTCTGGTTGGACTTGAGCGTAACGTAGTCGAACGTGGACACATGCTATGTGATCCTGCGATTGCGCAGAGTTCCTTGCGTATGGATGTGTTTTTGCAGGTAGCCGTTACGGAAACATCGCCTTTACGCTCGGGCACCTTGGTGCATCTACATTTGGCAACGCAAGAATGCATGGCATCTGTCGCGATACTAGGGGCGTCATCAATCGCGCCTGGCGAATCTGGTTTGGCGCAGTTGGTCGTGCAGCAGCCCATTAATGCCTGGCATGCGGACAGATTCATCTTGCGCGATGCCTCAGCCAATCGCACCGTGGCTGGTGGCAGTGTGTTGGATACGAATGCGCCAGCGCGTTATCGCCAAACGGCACAACGCCTCGCTTATCTGCAAACGCAGCGCAGCGATGATCCAGAAACACGTTTGCAAGGCGCGCTGGCACATGCGCCTTTTGGTTTGAATAGTGCTGAATGGTTGCGTAGCGCTGGTCTGCGCGATTGGCCATTCGCTCCCGATGCTTTGAACAGGATTGTGTTTGGGCAGGGCAGGGAATGGGCAATTTCGCAGGAACGCTTGCAAGAAAACGAAGCAGTAGTCATCCATGCCTTGCAGACTTTCCACGCCAAGTATCCAGAAGATATCGGTCCGGATTTACAACGTACACGACGACTGGCTACACCGCGTATGCCGGAAACCTTATGGCAGCAGTTGATTGCTCGCATGGCAGCAAACGATGTGCTGGCGAAGCGTAATGGCTTCCTGCATCTGGCTGAACATGGTGTGCAATTACAGGCAGCAGAAAAAATCGTCGCAGAACGCGCTTTACCTCTGCTGTTGGAAGGTAGTTTCGATCCGCCGTGGATACGTGATATTGCAGACGCGATCAAGCAGCCGGAGACGCAAGTCCGCCATGTCTTCATACGCTTGGCTAAAGCGGGTGATGTGTTCCAGATCGTCAAGGATCTGTATTACCATCCAGTGATAGTGCGAAAATTGGCAACGCTGGCACGCAACATTAATCAGCGCGATGGCGAAGTGACTGCTGCGAATTTTCGAGATGCGACCGGATTGGGTCGCAAACGCGCGATTCAGATATTGGAGTTTTTCGACAGAATCGGTTTTTTGCGACGCGTGGATGACAAGCATCTGCTGCGACCAGGAACGGTATTATTTCCCGAAGGGGAGTGATGTAGTACGGAAGGAAATCGTCCCTGGTGGGGCGGCTGGGCTTCAAACCCAGTTGGTGGCGCCATGCGTCGCTGGGTGGGTTCGACTCCCGCTTCCTTCCGCCATTATTCTTAATGCATGCAAATGAATGCGTGCACATCAACAGTGCTCAGCGCGTCATGATGCGCCTGAGTCCAAAGCTGATCGCATCGACTGCACACACCATCAACAGCATCGCAATAATCACACTAGCGGCTTGCTGCATTTGAAACAGCGACAGATGATACTTCAGCATCTGGCCCAGACCACCTGCACCAACCACACCAAGAATCGCAGCGGCGCGGATATTGTTTTCCCAACGGTATAAAACGTAGGACATCATTTGCGGACTGCTTTGTGGCAGCGTCGCGTAAAAGAATGCTGCGACCGGATGTGTGCCATTGATGCGTAAAGTAGCTTCAGGCAAAGGCGGGCAGTTCTCCAGCGTATCGGCGAAGAGACGACCGAGTACGCCTATCGTATGTATCGTGAGTGCCAAAGTGCCGGCAAACGGGCCCAGCCCGGCTGCGATCAGCAAGATGGAAGCCCAAACTAATTCTGGAATCGAGCGCAGCACATTCAAGATTCCACGCGTTACCAGACGTGCAGTCATGCCGAAGCGTCCGCTGGCCGGCAAGCTCAATAACATGCCGAAAAATGCCGCCAGCAAAGTGCCGATGACAGACATTCCCAAGGTTTCCAAGGTGGCGATGCCGATTCTTTCAAGGAAAGTTGGTGCGAGTTCAGGCGGCGAAAAACCGCGCAGGAATTCCAAACTGGTTCGGACAGCATCTTGACTGAAGAAGTCGCGCCATTTCAATGGCAATGAGATGAAGCTGACAAGTACCAGCAACAAGATGCCAACTAAAAGCGTAACAGTTGACCAGCTCGTTTTTGGTGGCGTAGGCAGTGCAGAGTTCAAGGTGGATTTCATTCCAGCCTCCTGCGCAACATGGCCGACACACCATCGGCACAAGCAACCAGAAGTATGAAAACGATCAGCATCGTCGATAGCTCGTCGCCTGCCAGCATCTTCATCGACTCATCCATACGCTGACCAAGACCACCAGCGCCGACAAAGCCCATGACAACCGAACCGCGAATCGCGCATTCCCAACGATAGACGGTATAAGACACCAGCTCCGATGCAGAGGATGGCAAGGCACCGAACAGAAACGCACCTAAACGGCTGCTACCATTCTGCAAGAGTGCATCGCACGCCGAGGAATCAGAAGACTCAAGAATGTCGGCATACACCTTGCCCAACATACCGCAATAAGTCAGCGCAATCGCAATCACGCCTGCAGTCGGACCAAGCCCGACAATGCGTACCAGCAGCAAGGCCCACACTAATTCTGGGACACTGCGTAGCAAGACCAACAGCCAGCGCACGAGCTGACGAAACATCTTAGCCAATGGCGAAACGCGACCTGTGCCCAGACGTGAAATCGACAGACGCTCCGTCGCCAGCAAAGTCATCGGAATTGCACCGAGCAATGCCAAAGTCATACCGGCAGTCGCCATCGCGATCGTTTCCCAGGTCGAGATGGCGACCATCTGCAGAAATTCGAGCGAATGTGCCGGTGGGAAGAAGCTGGCCAAAAACTTCCCGGTGGCTTGCAAGCTCTGTGCATCGAACAAGATCCAAGGCTTGAATTCCGCCATCACCAGCATCGGCCATAACACGATAATGACGACAGCCAACCCCATGATGCGGCCGCGCCATGCTGGATCGCGGTCGGGCATGGCAAGAGAGGAGGGCGATGTCATGGATGTGTGTCTGATAAATGTATGCTGCAAGCCATCAGCAACGCGGCGGGATGACAACAGGAATAAGGCCGATATCTGCAGGCTCGCTGACAACATGGCTATCACTATTGCGATACAAGGCTTCAATCATCGCATCGCTGATCTTTTCATTCGCAGCATCAAACACAATACGACCATCGCGCAAGCCGATGATGCGTGGAAAATTGGCACGCGCCAATTCAACCTGATGCAGGCTGCAAATCAATGTTGCCTGTCGCTTAGCCGCTTCCTGCTGCAATACAGCGAGTGTTTGCAGCGCCAAAGTCGGATCGAGCGCCGACAAAGGTTCATCCACCAAAAATACTTCCGCACTGGATACCAATGCGCGCGCCATGCCACAGCGTTGACGCTCACCGCCGGATAAACGATCTACACGTGCGTACAACTTGTCCTGCAGGTTAAAGCGAGCCAATGCATGGTATGCAATCTCAGGCTTGATTGGTCTGACCAGCGAACGCATGGCCTGCCACACGCTCCATTGCGGTAATAAACCGGCCAATACCGCATTCACCACGCGCTGACGCGGTGGCAAGGGCGGTGTTTGCGGTGCGAGAAACAAGCGAGAGCGCATCGCATGTCGTGCGCCATTCGCCATTTGCCACGGATTCTGTCCGAATATTTCGATGTTGCCGGATTCTGGCGTCAATGCGCAGGCGAGCGTATGCAGCAAGCTGGTTTTGCCAGCGCCGGATGGACCGATCAAGGCGATCTGTTCACCTTGCTGGATAGAGAGCGTCAATTCACGCAAGGCTAAAGAAGATTTAGCTGCGCCACTATGGTGGACAGATATTTTTTGCAGATGGAATGTCATGCTGACTAATCAGATTTGGTGTGGTCAACGCCACCTTCAGACTGAAGGTGGCGTATCAAGCAACGCTATTATTTCAGCAAACCGGCGTTACGTGCAGCCGCTTCGATTGCTTTGTAATTCTCAGGCTTGGTTGGAATGAAACGCGTTGCGCGTTGCAGTTCCAGAATTTCCTTGCCTTCAGGGGTATTGCTATTCAGTTCGAGGAAGGCATCCGTCAGTTTTTTACGCACGACAGGATTCATGTCGGAACGCACGCTCCAGTTATAGTCGTAATAGCCTGGCGTGGTGTAGAACACGCGTACGACTTTTGGATCGACCTTGCCGGAGTCAACCAGCTTCTCCCATACCGAGATATTGAGCGTACCAGCATCTACTTTGCCGCCAGCAACCGCAGCCACAGTCGCATCATGTGCGCCTGAGAAGGCAACACGTTTCATATCCACATCCGGGTTGATTTTGGCAGCCAGCAAATACGAGCGTGGCATCAAGTGACCGGAAGTCGAGGATTCTGAGCCAAAGCTGAAAGTTTTACCCTTCAAGTCTTCCAGCTTGTGGATGGAGTTATTCGTGGTGATGAACACGGATTTGAATTTTTCATCTTCTTCGCGCTGTACCAAAGGCGTGATCTTGCCGCCGCTGCGTACATTAGCCTGCACAAACGTAAACCCACCAAACCAGACCATATCCAGCTTGTTATTGATCAAGCCCTCAACCGATGCTGCGTAATCAGTGACGGGCGTAAATTCAACCTTCATCCCTAATTTTTTCTCTAAATAGTTACCAAGCGGCTTGAACTTGCGCTGCAACTCAGTTGGTGCCTCATCAGGAATGGCCGATACGCGTAATACTTGCTGAGCATGTACCAGACTGGTCGTGCCCAGCGTAAGCGTGGTGAGAAGGGCTGCGATTAGCGCAGAACATTTAGGAAGGGATAAACGAATCATGTAACACCTCATATAGGGAAGGGCGTGGATGAAAATATCAACGTCAATGAAGCGAACTGCGTTTTGAAGCACTTGGGAAGAGTGAGGCAAGAGACTGAGAGCGACGACATCGTGATGTACTTTTTACAGGTCCGATGTTGCAGCATAAGCCTTGGTTAAGGCAAGGTTAAATTGCAGTGTTTTTCAATCTGAATATATGCAAAAAAATGCCTATATCGCTTGACGCGAGTTATTGGACAAATTAATCAATAAATCGAAACGTTCAACATGGCAATCTGCTGCCATTGCGAGGGTAAGCCGGCATCAAGTTAGTGCAGACAAATGAAAGAGAACTGATTAGAACGCGTAGCCTATCCCTGCGTTGATCGTGGTGTTATTGGTTCGGCTATCCGGCTCCCAGTGTATGCGATTACCAACTTGGTAATTGGCGCTGGAGCCGTATTTGAAGGCAGAGTAATTAATGCCGACATTCCCATGAAAGTTCCGGGTGAATGCATAATCTGCAGACAAGCCTAATTTATACAGATTGGAGTTGCCCAACGCGCCGGAGAAACCACTCGGACCAGCCACGTCGATATTCGCACCGAAGGTCCTCCCAATCAAGGCATTAGCGCTCAACACAAGGCGCGTAATCGGTGAGTATTGCGCGAGGGCGCCTATACCAAAAGAATTATTGGTATAGGTTTCACCCTGATTCACAGCCCGTTTCCATTCGTGGCGCCCAAGTTCTGCATACGGCGTAATCATGACTTCTCGGTTCACGGAGAAGCCTTTACCCCAACGCAGACTGTAATCCGTCAGTGTTGCGTCGTTCTGCTGAACGAGAGATCCGAAAGCGCCGCCAGATGCAGGTGAACCGGTATAGTCCGTGTATCCCTTGTTCCTGCTGTACTGAAATTGCAGGTAATCATTCCCCAGAAACCAGTCCTTCATTAGTGATACAGAAACCGCGAAACCTGGAACCGAGCCATTTTCGGTATTGAACTTGCCAGGAGTCGTGCCTAACCGTCCGTCGTTAGTTTCCGTATAGCTGACGTCGGTCGAAATGGCATGAATGCCAATCTGGTTATTTGAGGATTTGATGTCTTGTGCATCCGCGAAGGCAGTCGCACAGCATGCCGACGAGGCTGCAAAAATTATCGCTTTACTGATATTCATCGGATTCTCCTGATGATTGAATAAAGTAGTAAGTTATCGGGCACGTGCTAGACATCTTTTATTAGTTACACGTTCAGAGTATAAGAGTTATCTTATATTTAATGTTCTCAGGCATTTGAAAGGCGTAAATTATGATCGGTTGGGAGATAGTTATTGAGCAACAAACATCGGATGCGCCAAACAGCGACAGCAAGGCCACAGTGCTGGCAAATTGGAAAGCCAGTCTTGGTGGTATCGACTGGTTAACAAAACTCACACGTGAGGGCAAAGCTATTCAACTATCTAGTGGAGGTTATCCGAACCGCTACACTGCGAAGGCTCGCGACGTGCTACCAATTTTAGCTAAAGGGATACCCGACCATAGTGACGTGACAATCATTGGTGACGACTACCTGATGCCAGCGGGGTGGAAAGGTAACATTGTCATAAATCAAGACAGAATTGAGAGTTGTTCGCCTGATCAAGTGCTGATGATTGAAGCATGGGACCAGTCATAAATATTTGAATCCCATATTCATCGTCCATCGAGTCACTGGCTACATAACACTGAATTAGCCGGGCCGTCACTGGCGGCCGTCAAAAGCGGCACAACCAGATCGCGATCGGCTTGGGGATGCCGTGAGATCTACCGATCGCTGCACGACCCCGATTTGTCGTAGCTTCAAATCTGCTTCCATATGCCGTAGTCGCAACAATTTTCCTTGAGCACAAAAAAGACCAGCAAGTTAGGCTGGTCTTGGTGTTCTGGACATCCCATAAATGGGGTGTTTTAACAATCGTTTGCAGCGCAACAAGTTCGCATAATTTATATTATGTAAAATTAGTTGCAGACTGAATCCCTATATTTAACGGCTGGACTCCACGTTAGAGCCCGCTCCATCTGTCCAGTCTTCCAGCGGCAAAATCACCGCTGGCTTGCCATTATTTACGAACCAGCTATCGACCACGTATCGATGCGGTTTTACTTCGTCCCAAAAATCCAAAACACCATCGTCAGCCTGCTTCCCCAGCATGGGATGAGGTAGTTCCTCAATCATCGCCGAGAAATGCTCAAACAGGAAAAACCGGCGACGGCGCACCACGTTCTCGACTTCGTGATATCTCAATAGCCTTCTACGTTCCAGCATCTTGAGAAAGCGCGTGGTCGTTGTGGAATGGTCTATGCAATCCATCGCGCCATTCACCGCATCGTCAGCCGTATTGCCACCCTTGTCCGCGTACACGGGTGTTTGTTGCCCGGCCCAGTAATACAACTGACCAATGACATCAGCCAGGGCTTTGCGTTCCTCTGCAGCAGAACGCGTCGATCGCAGCTTCTTTGCAAGCGTTCGCAGTTGCGGTTCCGAAAACAGTGCTGTCGCTTCGTTAGTACAGCCGTAGTTGTAACAGACACTGATGCTTTCGTCCGCAGACGCCGCGCCGCTGGCCAGCAAAAACAATAGTGCCAAGAATTTTCTCATTTAGCATGTATACATTGTTGTGAGCCGAGTGTAGCCCAACCCCTTACACTTTTACAGCCTTGGGAAACAATGGGCGGGAAAGGTATCAAGAAATTACCATTTTTCGGTGAATGGTTAGAATGCTCTATCATGAGATAGAACTCATCAAAGGCGATTTTTAAAATCCTCACTGAGAAATAACAATATGAGAGATCTGCCACCTACCGCCACATTGCGCGCCTTTGAGGTCGCGACACGGCACACCACATTCACCTCTGCTTCAGAAGAATTGCACGTCACCCAAAGCGCAGTAAGTCATCAGTTAAAGAATCTCGAAGAGATCTGGGGCGTACAGTTATTTCAACGGGGCAAGTCATTGAGCCTGACACCTGCAGGAGCGGCGCTTGCGCCGATAGTGCGTGAATTCTTCATGAATCTGGAGGCAACGCTCTCTGATCTGAGGGAGCAAAAAGGCCGGGTCCGACTTAAAGTGAGCACAACCTACTCCTTCGCGCTGAAATGGCTGCTACCAAGATTGCCGAGTCTGTCCCAGCAGCATCCGGAAATTTTGGTCACGCTGGAAACCACCGACAAAGCCATCAATTTCTCAAGCGCGGAGGCAGATGTTGCGATCCGCTTCGGCACTGGGAATTATCCAGCTCTTTACTCGGAGTTCATGTTCAGGGAACAGATTTTTCCGGTTGCAAGCCCTGATCTGTTAAAGCGTTTTGGAATGCCGCAAACACCTGCCGAATTGTTACGTTATCCGTTGCTTACGCGGGATGGCGCGGACCTGGTGCCGAAGTGGGAGATCTGGTTTCAACACGTCGGACTGGGGATTTCTACTCTCAAGGAAAGCGTCAGATTCGCTGACACTAACATGACGATCGAGGCGGCGCTGCTGGGCCAGGGAATCGCCTTGGCGCGTAGCGGACATGTTGAAACTGAGATAAGCGATGGCAGCCTGGTGAGACTGTTTGATGTGCCGTTCCCTTCTCCGGTTGCCTACTATTTTGTCTGTCCCAAAGGAATCGAAGCGCAGCCACACATCGTCAACTTTCGCAACTGGCTCCTGGCGGAATCTGGCAAGGCCCAGCAAGACTACGAATGATGCATGAGGATTTGCTCATGCTGCAATGAGGAGACTTCGCTTTAATCAAGGTGCCGAGTTGCTTAGTATGGCGCATGCCCTTCCACATTGTTTCCCTCATACTTTTCGCAGCACTCTTGCATGCCAGTTGGAACGCGCTCCTGCGCGGCGGAGCCGACCGACTCTGGTCGATGACAGTCATGTGCTTGGCGGTAGCGATCGCCAGTACCGCAATCGCCTTGTTCCTGGCGCCGCCAGCCAAGGCTAGCTGGTTGTATGTCGTACTTTCTGCAGTCCTGCATGTCGGCTATAACCTGTTTCTCGTTAAGAGCTATCAGGTCGGAGACCTTGGGCAAACCTATCCGATTTCACGAGGTTCATCTCCCATATTGATCACCATCGCGGCATCTGTTTTCGCCGGGGAAAAGCCAGAGATGGGCGTCTTGCTGGGAGTTGCGCTGGTGTCGTGCGGTATTATTTCCCTCGCCTTCAAGGGGCGCAAGCTTGCGGTGCCAAGCCTGCCTTATGCGCTTGGAACCGGATGTTTTATTGCTGCCTATAGCGTGACAGACGGCATCGGTGTGCGCCTGTCTGGCGCCCCGATGGCATATACGGTCTGGATGTGCGCTTTGTGGGGTGTCTTGATGCCAGCGGTGTACATCGGTCTGCGCGGCGCTAGCAGTTTATTTACCTTCCGTCCCGGATTCATTACGGCCTTCGTCGGCGGGTTGGTTTCTCTTCTGGCTTACGGCATCGTCATCTACGCCATGTCCGGCGCGCCGATGGGAGCGGTATCGGCATTGCGCGAAACCAGCGTGTTATTTGCGGCGCTGATCGGTTACTTTTTTCTGGGCGAGACACTGACTGCCCGAAAGATGCTGGCGTGCGGAGTGATTGCGATAGGCACGATGATCATAGGCTGACGTCCGCATGGATCCGAACCGTATCGAAATATTGTGCGAAGCTATTTAGTGATGGAGGCTGGCCAGAGTCGGCGGCTATCAGGACAGCAAAATACAATCAAGACAGGATGATAATGATGATGACTGAAAATCTAAGCGTCGCCCTCGTTGGTCCAGGAGCCATCGGCACGACCATAGCAGCGGCGCTGCATGAGGTCGGACGCACGCCGACGATTTGCGGCCGCACGCCGCTCGCGCAGCTGGAGCTGCGCTTCGACGACGGTCGTATCGTTGTACCGGGGCCTGTGCGGATTGATCCGACCGAGATTAAGAGCACGTTCGATCTGGTTTTCGTCGCGGTCAAATCAACGCAGGTGGAGGCGATGGAGCCGTGGCTTTCTGCATTGTGCAGTGAGAAAACTGTTGTCTGCATACTTCAAAACGGTGTTGAGCAGAAAACACTCTTTGCGCCCTATTTGTCTGGCGGCCCGGTACTACCTTCTGTGGTGTGGTTTCCAGCTCAACGCGAACCGGACGCTTCGGTGTGGCTACGCGGCAAACCACGCCTCACCTTACCGGACACGCAGGCGACCAGCGTAGTGCTCGCAGCTTTGAGCGGCACACGGTGTTCGGTCGACGTCGCATCGGATTTCACGTCCGTTGCATGGCGCAAGCTGCTACAGAACGCGGTCGCGGGCTTAATGGTTCTGACAGGTCGGCGTGCCGGCATGTTCTCCCGAACCGACATCACCGAGCTGTCTCTGGCCTACCTGCGGGAATGTCTTGAGGTTGCGCGTGCGGAGGGGGCGACACTGGGCGACGAAGTACCGCAAGAAATCGTCGATAAATTTCATCGTTCCCCGGCCGACTTAGGCACCTCCATCCTCGCCGATCGAGTAGCTAGTCGCCCTCTCGAATGGGATAGCCGGAACGGGGTCGTGCAGCGATGTGGTCGATCTCGTGGCATTCCTACGCCGATCAGCGATTTGATCGTGCCGCTTTTGGCGGCTGCCAGCGACGGCCCTGGCTAATAAACACATGGTGTTTTGTACGCGCCATAATTTCGCTCTCAGTTATTATTCGATTGATACTCCTCTATTTAAGTAATAACTCAATCCATGCAATCACCACATCACGATCAAATCGTCGGTATTTTGCTCGCAGCTGGAAAAGGCATGCGTTTTGATCCGTCGGGAGCGCAAAACAAGCTGCTACAAACGACCACCGCCGGCGACAAAATTGTTGTAGCAGCCGCTACTACACTACTGGCCGTCCTTCCGAATGTCACTGCAGTTGTGCGTAGCGCTGACGATGCAGTCGCCGCCGAATTGTCGGTCTTAGGCTGCAAGGTCGTCGTTTGCCCTGATGCAGATCAAGGCATGGGCGCATCACTGGTTTATGCCTTGACGCAAAATCAGCATGCAGCAGGATGGATCATAGGATTAGGCGATATGCCACGCGTGCAAATGACAACGATTGCAGCGTTGGTAGATGAGTTGAAGAATGGTGCAGATATAGTCGCGCCGTTTTATAACGGTGCGCGTGGCAATCCAGTGGGTTTTGGTGCGAAACACCTTAATGAGTTACTGCGCCTTGGTGGTGATCAAGGCGCGCGTGCCTTGTTGAAGACCTATCCTGTCACACCGGTCGAGGTTGACGATCCAGGCATTCATTTCGACATTGATACTTCTGCAGATTTGGCTTCGTCACCAACATCGAAAAAATCAAGCAACAGTTGATGTAACTAGATTCAATCAAGCCTAATTCGAAGACCCACTAACATCACATTATTGAGCAAGCCACCTCGACCGAATTGAGCATCGTAATTGGCGTACCAGCTCACGCGACGGTTGATGGCTGTTGATATACCAATGCCGCTCCAACCAGTGTTGCGCGCCAGACCAATGCCTTGCACCGTAAAGCTGCTGCCTGCTGCTCCTGCAAATGTGGCTTGTAAATCCAGTTTGCCGTCAGTCATTGCGTGCTGCCAGGAGGCATAGGTTTGCAACGTGCTGCGACCGGCGAACCAATTAAAGTCAGACTGGGCACGCACACCAAGCTGTGCAAGCGACTGGCCATAATTCTGACTGTCAGCGACCAAGCCGAAGCTGCCACCGCTTTCTGCAAAAGCACCGCGCCGCAGATGGTCGTAACTGATACCGGCAAATGGTGTGATCAAGACGTTGGAGGATACTTTCATTGCATATCCAGTTTCTGCGTAGGCCGATAGCATGCGATCGTTATGCGTGCTTTGCAGGCTTTCGACTTCGCTCCCGGCCAGCGCTACTCGATTAACCGTACTCGACACGGTTGATGCACCGATGCGACCAGCCACGTACGCCCTACTATTGCTGCCGTCGGCTGCCGGTATCGCATAACGCCCATATAAAGAAACGCCAACATCCCTGCCCTTCGCTGCTCCACCAAGACGATCAAAACCGGCTCGGCTGTCGGAGTACGACACTGCTGCGCCAGCGATAGCGTGCTCGCCGAATAGTTTGTCGACGCCAAACTGCCCGCCCCACATCGAGGTATCTGCGCTTGCATAACCACTTTGCGCCAGCTTGCCGGATGCGCCGAAAGTGGAAGCCCACAATCCCGTTGTTACTTGCTTGTCTTGATTGCCCAATAAGGCCATACGATCTGACAAGGCGCGATTGACTGTTTGCGATTGCTGGAACGTTAGTGCTTGCGACGATGCATGGATTTGTCCGGAAAGACTATCCAGTGCGGCACCTAATGCCGTGATACTCGCAGTCTGCTGCAGTGCTGCTGCGCTGGTGAGCAAGGCGTTACCGTTGGGGCTGTTGGCTGCGGAAGCATCTGCAACCAGCATGGCCTTTTCAATATTGGCAGCGCTATTCATACGCGTTGCGTCAGCGGCAAATGCCTGCGTAGCAACGGAAGTTGTAGAAACGCGGCTGATGGTCAGATCAACTTCTTTGGCCGTGTACGTTACTTTAGCCGTCAACAAAGGCGGGAAAGCTGCGCCTACAGTTTGAAAGCCAACATCACCGAAGGTATTGACGATAGAGCCAGCAGTCAATACTGTCTTCGGCGTGTTACTGGCTTGCGCTGTGACATAGTTACTGGCGTTACCACTACCACTTGGAACTGTCGCCACCAGATGTGAATTACCAAGCGTTGCAGTGCCGCCGACTACCAAGGTCGAATTAATATCGTTTACCAAGATCGATCCAGCTGAACCTGTGTAATTGCCTGCAATCGTCAAGCCTTTGCCGGTATTACTCAAGCGACCATTATTAGTGACGTTGCCACCAACCTGACCGCCATCGCCGGACAGATTACCGGCGGCATCGATTTGCACAGCAGAGCTGACCGAGCCGGTGATATTGAGCGTCCCGCCAGAAATACGGCTGTTGCCGCTGTAGGTATTGAAGCCAGACAAGATCAGCGTCCCGGTACCGCTTTTGATTAGTCCTGCATCGCCACCGATGTCATTGCTGAAGGTCGATGACATGCCATTAAAGCTGACATTCACATTCGACCCCAACGCCAGACTTTGTGCAAACAAGGCTGGTCCATTGATCGCTTTGCCTGCGTTAAGCAAGCCCCAACCGTAGGTCGCTGTATCGCCCATGCTGGTAGCCGTAGACAAAATTGTCTGTCGCAATAAATCCGCATTCATCCACGGATAAACCTGTTGCACCAACGCCAGTGCGCCAGTCACTGCAGGCACGGCAAATGAAGTGCCATACACTCGGCCGCCAGCCGTTGGCGAAACGAAGTCACCAGGCGCTGCTAGGCACCAGTTGGCGGCGACACCACAGCGGTTGGCATAGCTAGAAATAACGCCAGCCGTTGTATCCGCACTAGAGAATCCCTGCCCGCCGCCCGAGTTCACGGCTGTAACTGCCAGCCAGCCAGTTTGCAAACTTGGATACAGCGCCGGCAAGCCCGCTGTCATACTCGGCTGACTGCTGTAATCGTTACCGGTAGCCCAGACGAACAATGCTCCTTTGGCGACGAAGGGCTGATAAATACTGTTATACGTTGCGCTATTGGACGGAGCGGCAATAGAGCCTGCTGTATTCGACTGATTGAAAATTCGTACGCCGCTGTTGTACAGGCGATTATAGATATCCGTATTGAGTTGCACGCCATTACCGCTGGTGCCCGCAGCGATACCGTAAATATGTACATCCGGCGCAATGCCCGTGTGCGTACCGCCCAATGCTTCCGCCACTTCAGTGCCATGTGTATCGCCGTTGCCGTTGGCACCAACAAAACCTGCCGGCGAATACACTTCTTTGGTAATACGCCCCACAAGCTCGGGATCATTGACGTTGAAATCAGTATCAACCACCCCGACCGTTACACCAGCACCGGTAATACCGCGGGCATGCGCCGCACCAACATTGCTGGGATCAGCAACAACATAAGAAGGCAAGCTACTACCCGGATTTCTGGCGCTGCCACCACCTCCACCGCCGCAACCGGAAAGCACAGCAGAGACCGACATCGTGAGCAGAGAAAGCTGAAACGGAATACGGGTTAAAGGAGTTTGAGAAGATGTACGAAAGGCGCGCGCGTTGCTCATAGTGGACCGATATAGTTGCGAAAAAGGCTGTCAAAAATCACAACAAGCGGTGTAGAACTACGTTTGGGCAGATGGGAAATGGTGCATTGATGGCGCAGCGAAGGTGTTTGCCGCAGGCAAAAGAAATCAATCAAAAGAGAAACTACGGATGCACTGTTGCATTGTCTCTTTATGCGTGAGTCAAGAAGCGGTCATTCCATAACAGGCGAATCATCAATGCAAAAAAAGCCAATCCGCCGAGCAGAACTGCAAGCCTGACTTCATTTTGATGCTGCTGATCATAGAGTGACGACTCTGTATTTTCCCGACAAAACCTTGTCAATATCCGCCAACTTATGGCGCGAATAGCGATAAGTTGTGGCTTAGTAAAGTCGAGGTGATGACGTTCAGGAAACAACGGTGGCAGGCGATTAGCAGGACGTTAACATTGCGCCTTGTATTGCATTGGAGGAAGATTGCCGGTTATCTATTCCTCGCTTCGAACTACCCACTGACTGAGCATGCGCTATTCATCTGCACGACTTTTTGCCAATGCAGTATTCGTCTTTTCTCTGACGTTATTAGTTGCCGTCGGCGCCTGGTATCTCTCAGCAGGCAGCAGCGAATCGGAGCAGGAAAGCGTGCATCTGACTCAGGCAGATTGGCAAGTGACCGTCGCACCGGTTTGGAATGCACCTCCGCTCACCTTCGACAGCAAAACCCTGCCCGGGTCATGGCACCACATTGCGCTACCACTTTCATTACCACTTGCTGACACGTTGGAGAATCATTCCTCTAATGCGAAAGCATCCCTCAGCACGACCTGGATCAGACTCCCAATAGATGGTTCGTCGCTTCCTTCCGACTCCTTGACCTTGTATGGCGTACGCATCAAAACCGAAGGCAGCGTCGCGCTGTATGCCAATGGTCGACTGGTATACCGTGCGCAACAACAAGGTCCACTTTGGAATAGCTTGTTCACACCGCTATGGGTCACACTGGACAAGAGCAACCTTGATGGCCCCTTGCATGAAATTCTGGTTCGCATCGAACATCCATCGAATACTCGAGTAGGCATGTCTTCATTATGGCTGGGGACTGCCGAATCGCTGAAGGCGCGCTACTACGCACGTCAATGGTTGCAGCGAGAATTGCCGGCAACGCTCAGTGCTGCATTTTTGGCGGTAGGAATTTTTGCCTTGTTTGTATGGCTTAGACGCGGGCGACAAATCACTTATCTGCTTTTTTTCAATCTCGCAGCCATCTCTTTTGTTGGGCACCTTCATTACTACGTTGAGCGGCCCATCACGCATGACTGGTTTGCGTGGCTCACCAGTAACGCCTTGTTCTGGTTGGTCGCCGTCGTACATCTTTTCCTCTGCCAACTGCATGGCCGCCCACTTGTCTGGTTGACGCGCACCATCTTCGCTATAGCCACTATCATCAGTGTCCTGACCTTAGCCAACGTACTGCCCTACTACCCCAGCACGTCGATACTCGTCCCTGTGATTTATGGCTTGGCCGTTTTGATAGGTGCGATTGTTTCGATCACTGGTGCGGTGTATTCGTGGAAGCGTTCTGGCGATGGACTATTGGTGGCAATCTGCGTCGCCATAGGAACCTTGTTAGGACTGTCTGATTGGCTGCTGTATTCCAACTTCATTAATCCGGAAGGCTGGTTCCTCGGGGCTTATACGAATGCGGTTACATTCGCCGTGTTCGGCACGTTGATGTATCGACGTTACGTCAATGCGATTGATGAAGTCGAACAAGCCAATGCCAATCTGGCGCAACGTCTGCAAGCGCGTGAAGCCGAGCTTGAAATAAGTCATCGACAATTGCGTGAAGCGGAACTCCGTCAAACCATCAGCGACGAGCGGCAGCGCCTCATGCAGGATATGCATGATGGTTTAGGTTCATCGTTGATCAGTGCCATCCGTTCGCTGGAACAAGGTGGCGTAAGCGAACTCAAGATTTCGCAAATTCTGAAGGATTGCCTGGACGATCTGAAGTTAACCATCGACTCGATGGAGCCTATTGAAGCGGATCTGGTGTTATTGCTGGCCACCTTGCGCTTCCGGCTGGAACCTCGTCTGGAAGGCACAGGCATTACTTTGCGGTGGGAAGTACAGGATCTGCCTGCACTGGGCTGGCTTGACCCTTCCAGTGCGCTACATATTCTGCGCATCGTACAAGAAGGTATTGCCAATATCCTGCGTCATACTCGCGCCAATGTAATTCGTATCAGCACGTCCAAAGATGCCCAAGGCGTGACCATCAGCATAGAAGACAACGGCCAGGGTTTCGATGTGGAAAAAACACTGAGCAGCGCCGCCGGACGCGGCTTGCATAATCAGCAGCGCCGCGCAATGGCGCTTGAAGGAACGATCAGTTGGAAGTCGAGCAAGGCAGGAACACAGTTCGTGCTGTGGTTGCCGCTGGAACGTCAGACGCAAAAGACCGAAACACTTGATGCTCCATAAATTCAATAACTTATCGTCATCTTCAATGCAATGACTTTAAGTTTTAATGCTGATGCGGCCACTGGTATCAAGCCAGAAAATTCAATCTCCTTCCCTTTGAAAAAGCATGGGACCTACAAGCAGCTACGGCTGAAAACTGTATAGGCATGCAACTTGCATGATAGATATTGTTATATTCCTTGGCGATCGCGTAAAATGCTGCAGATGCGTCATATTTATGTGCTGTTCCTCCTGCTCGCCTTACCCCTTCAATGGGGATGGGCAAACTCGGCCCCGTGCGGAGCTGAGGCAAAGGTGCCAGTAACCTATATAACGCTAGGTGAAATGCTCCGAATGAGCAATCCTCAGCCACCTACTCTCACAGAGCAAACGTCATCACTGACAGCCGGCGCGTCTGAAACCGTCATTTCTCGATCTATCTTTATCGAAGATTCCACTGGCCAAAGTGAAATCTCGCGTTGGGAATTCGAAGTGAGTAGCAGAGAGGACATCGCTGCGCAGATTTACGCACCGGATTGGGGCGACATGATGGTTGATAACCTGTCGTGCAGCTTGCCGCCCACGAAAAGCACAAATGTTGTCTCGCAATCGCATGATCCCTACGAATTCGATCTTCCACTGCCACTATCTCTAGTCTGTTTGGCATTGTGTGACACACCTTTTATTGCATCGCAACACCCTCCTCTACCAGCGCCAGTCTTCCGCGCCTACCGTCCACCAGCCCTGACGGTCTAGTCTCACTACGTCCATTTTTCCAGGGCGGCTTTCGGGCTGTCCGCACGCTATGCGGCACTTTGTCCGCGGCGTGTACACGCTTAACTTAAATCAATGAAACCTATCACACTACTCATTACGTCAGTGTGGCTGGCAGGTATGTGGTCGCACGCGACCGCAGCACAGCCATATACATTGGATCAGCTATTGTCGCTGGCCTTGCAAGGAAACAAAGGGGTGCAAGCAGTCGCCGCTGGCGTCGATGCTGCACGCGCTGGTGTCACCACGGCAGGTGCTTATCCGAATCCAGAAGTCGAATACACAAGCGGTCGCGTATCACCGCGAGTGCCTGGCGCTGCCACCGGTACTGGCCAAACTGTATCGATCACCCAGCGTCTGGACCTACCTAGCCAGCGTTACTTGCGCCAGGAAATGGCGCGCAAAACCGTGAGTGCAACTATCGCGGGGCAGGATCAGTTCACGGCCGAATTGGTCGCACGGGTCAAGCACGGCTATTACGAAACACTGCGACGCCAAGCTGAATTCGAAGCGGCACAGGAAGATTTAGCCGTAACCCAACAGTTGTACGACCGGGCGCAAGTGCGAGTCGATGTGGGTGAAGCGCCAAGATACGAAGCGATCCGCGTTTCTACCGAGCTGCTGAACGCGCAAAAGAACAGCCATAGCTCTCTGTTGCGTGCAAATCAGGCCAAGTCCTTCTTGCGTCAGCAGGTAGGCGATATTCTGCCTGCCAGCTTTGCTATCGCTGGTTCGATGGGCGAGGTTCCGCCTTTGGCACCACTGAATAGCTTGCGCGAAATCATGTTGTCCACCAATCCGGAACTGACCCAGTTCCGCTTGGAACTGCAACGTGCTGGTGTGGCGGTGGATTACCAGCGTTCGCTGCGTCTACCTTCGGTTGCTCTCAAAGCCGTTTCCAATCGTGACCCAGAGGTACGCGACACGCAGTTCGGCGTCGTGATGACTATTCCTCTATGGGATCGTAATCGGGGGCCGATCAATGAAGCCTCCGCCAGTGCGATGCGCGTGCGTTACGCGCTTGAAGCACGCGAATTCGAACTGACTCAACAACTGGATTCTGCCTATCAGCAATCTCAGATCGCCTCCTCGCAAGTCGAAGCACTGGAATCCGGCATCGTGCGTCAGGCTGAAAGCGCCCTGCGCGTAGCCGAAGCGGCTTACCGCTACGGCGAGCGCGGCATCATCGATTACCTCGATGCGCAGCGCGCACTGCGCACTGCACGCAACGACCTCATCGCGGCTCAATTCGATCTGCAAATAGCCACTATAGAAATCCAGCGACTGTTAGCTAACTCTTCCACAGGTAACAAACCATGATGCCCCGTCTTTCTACTACTGGCGCGATGATCGCGCTGTGCATTTCCCTCGCGGCTTGCGGCGACAAAGCTGAACCAAAAAACGAGGCACCGGCCAAGAAGGTTGATCCCAATATCGTCGTGGCTCCCGACTCACTGCGCGAACGCATCAAGATCGGCACCGTTGGCTTGAAGCCGTTCAGCGATGTGTTGCGCGTCCCGGGTCTCATCGATTTCGATCGTCAGCGCATGGTACGTATCGGCGCACCAGTCACTGGTCGCGTCACCGATATCACTGCTTCGCTCGGTCAAACTGTTAAACCAGGCGATGTATTGGCTCGTCTGCACAGCACTGAGCTGGGCAGCGCACAATTGGCTTATCTGAAGGCCAAAGCGCAATCCGAACTGCAGCAAAATAACCAGGCGCGTGCACGCCAGCTGTTTGCTGCTGACGTCATCGGTAAAGCAGAACTGCAACGTCGTGAGAACGAATACGCAGTAGCCGCAGCCGAATCACGCGCTGCAGCCGAACAACTCAAAGTGCTCGGTATGTCATCAGCCGCCATCGCACGTATGGCTCAGAGTGGTGACATCAGTTCGTTCTCGCCAGTGGTTTCTAGCTTGGGTGGCTCCGTCGTCGAACTCCAGGTATCACCAGGTCAGGTGGTACAGCCGGCAGACGCGCTATTCACCGTAGCCGATTTGTCACACGTATGGGCAGTTGCTGAAGTGCCTGAACAACAAGCTGACATGGTTGCCGTCGGTCAGGCAGTGGACATCGAAGTACCTGCACTCGGCAATCGCAAGATCACAGGGAAACTCATCTTCGTCGGACAGATCGTTGATCCAGCTACGCGTACAGTCAAGGTGCGTACCGCAATCGATAACAAGGATGGACGTCTGAAACCAGCCATGCTGGCAACCATGCTGATCGCGAGCCGAGCTACCGAGCAACTGGTCATTCCGACCGCCGCCGTAGTGCGTTTCGAGAATGAAAATCTGGTCTACGTTGAAACGCAACCGGGTCACTTCCGCGCTACCAAGATACAGGTGGGACAGTCGAATCACGATGAGCTCGTCGTGGCTTCTGGCTTGAAGGCGGGTGATCGTATTGCCGTCGACGGCGCTTTCCATCTCAACAATCAGCGTACCGGTATCGCACAGGAGTAATGCCATGTTAGAGAAGATAGTTCGCAGTGCCCTGGCACAGCGGCTGATCATTGTCGTCCTGGCAGCCATCGCCCTGGTAATCGGGTTGGATGCCATGCGCAAGTTGTCGGTCGATGCCTTCCCTGACGTCACCAACGTTCAGGTTCAGATCGCTACCGATGCCACTGGCCGCTCACCTGAAGAGGTCGAGCGTTTCGTAACAGTGCCGATTGAAATCGCCATGACCGGTCTGCCGGGAATGGAAGAAATGCGCTCGCTCAATAAACCGGGCTTGTCGCTGATCACTTTGGTCTTTACCGATGCCACCGACGTGTATTTCGCACGACAGTTGGTGATGGAACGACTCATCGAGATCGGTGCACGCATGCCCACTGGCGTAACGCCAGTATTGGGTCCGGTGTCGACCGGTCTGGGCGAGGTTTACCAATACACACTCGACAAGCCAGATGATGGTGACCGCGAGTTAACACAGAAGGAGCTAACCGAGCGACGTATCGTGCAGGACTGGATGGTGCGACCATTGTTGCGCTCGATTCCACAAGTAGCGGAGATCAACTCGCAAGGTGGCTACGTCAAGCAGTATCAGGTATTGGTTAATCCTGATCGCATGAGCCATTACGGCATTTCGCTCAAGCAGGTGTACGAAGCATTGGCACGCAACAATGCCAACTCGGGCGGTGGCATTCTGCCTCACTATGCGGAGCAATATTTGATCCGTGGCGTGGGTTTGATCGAGAATCTGGATGACATCCGCAATATCGTCTTGACCGAGTCCAACGGTACACCGGTCTACATACGTGACGTTGCGCAAGCCAGCATGGGGCACGAGGTTCGTTACGGCGCGTTGGTCAAGAATGGTGTGACCGAGTCCGTAGGTGGCATCGTGATGATGATGCGTGGCGGTAACGCCAAGGAAGTCGTGTCACGCATCAAGGATCGCGTAGCGGAAATCAACAAGGCAGGTATGCTGCCTGATGGTTTGCAGATCGTGCCTTACTACGACCGCAGCGAATTAGTGGATGCTGCTTTATGGACAGTCGCTAAAGTTCTGCTGGAAGGTGTCGCCTTGGTGGTTGTGATCTTGCTGGTGTTCCTCGGCGATATACGTTCATCCGTGATCGTCGTCGCTACCTTGATACTGACGCCATTGCTGACTTTCTTCGTGATGAATCAGTTTGGCATCTCAGCCAACTTGATGTCGTTAGGTGGTTTGGCGGTGGCGATCGGACTCATGGTGGATGGCTCAGTGGTCGTGGTGGAAAACGCCTTCGGACATCTGGGTCGACCCAATAAATACGGCAAACGCAAAGTCCACATCATCCTGAAAGCGGTTACCGAGGTCGCGACGCCAGTCGTGTTCGGTATCGGCATCATCATCCTGGTGTTCTTGCCGCTGATGACGCTCAAGGGCATGGAAGGCAAGATGTTCGCGCCGCTGGCTTTCACCATTGCGATTGCGCTAGCGATTTCATTATTGCTGTCGCTGACTTTGACACCGGTACTGTCCTCTTATCTGCTTAAAGGTGGCGCCGAACATGACACGCGCTTGGTCGGTTTCCTGAAAAAACACTACCTGCGCATGCTCGACTGGGTCTTGGCCAATGCCAAGAAAACCGTACTGTTCTCAGTACTGGCTTTCGTCGCAGCGGTAGGTATGCTGCCGTTACTGGGCACCGCCTTCATTCCTGAAATGAAGGAAGGCTCACTGGTACCTGGTATCAATCGTGTGCCGAATATCTCGCTGGAAGAATCCATCGCACTTGAGAAGCAAGCGATGGGCATCATCATGAAAGTACCTGGCGTGAAGTCTGCGATTTCAGGTGTCGGTCGTGGTGAGAGTCCTGCAGATCCACAAGCACAGAATGAATCGACGCCTATCGTCAGCCTGAAACCGCAGGATGAATGGCCAGATGGCTGGAACCAGGACACGATCGCCAGCGAGATCAAGAAACGACTGGAAGTTATACCAAGTGCACAAATCATCATGGCGCAACCGATTTCAGATCGTGTAGACGAAATGGTGACCGGCGTACGTTCCGATGTCGCAGTCAAAGTGTTCGGTGAAGATCTGGATCGCTTATTGGCGAAAGCCCATGAAATTGCACGTGTAGCCGAAACTGTCACCGGTGCACGCGACATTCGGGTGGATCGGGTCAGTGGTCAGCAATACCTGTCGATCAATATCGATAGACAGGCAATCGCGCGCTACGGCCTGAATGTATCTGATGTGAATGACGTCATCGAAGTAGCCATCGCGGGTAAAACTGCGACGGATATCTACGAAGGTGAAAAACGCTTCTCGGCTGCCGTCAGGTTGCCTGAAAACTTCCGCGGTGACGTGCAAGAGATCAAGCAGATCATGCTGACTACGCCGAATGGTGCGCGAGTACCACTGGATAGTCTTGCTCACATCGAGGTGCGCGACGGACCAGCTCAGATCAGCCGCGAAGGTGGCAAGCGTCGTGTGGTGGTGGCGATCAACGTACAGGATCGCGATTTGGGCAGCTTCGTAGCAGAACTGCAGAAAGTAGTCGGAGCCAAGATCCAACTTCCTCCTGGCTACTATCTCGAATGGGGTGGTCAGTTCCAAAATATGGAACGTGCACTGGGCCACCTTGCAGTGATCGTACCGGCGACAGTAGCGGCAATTTTCTTCCTGCTGTTCCTGTTGTTTAAATCAGTACGTTACGCAACGCTCATCATTACCGTACTGCCCTTCGCGTCGATCGGCGGCATCATCGGCCTCTTCGTTACCGGCGAATATCTGTCGGTACCGGCATCGGTGGGCTTCATCGCCTTGTGGGGTATTGCGGTACTCAATGGCGTGGTGATGGTGTCTTACATCAGGAAGCTGCGCACCGAAGGTTTGAGCATTGCGGATGCGGTAGTACAAGGCGCGACCATGCGTTTCCGTCCGGTCATGATGACGGCCACAGTCGCAATGTTGGGACTGGTGCCCTTCCTGTTCGCGACGGGTCCTGGTTCGGAAGTACAGCGTCCGTTGGCGGTCGTTGTGATTGGCGGTTTGATCACATGTACCGCGCTGACCTTGTTGGTACTGCCTACCCTGTATCGCTGGTTCGATGATGAAGAAGGCGAAGCCTGATCTAAATCTTGAGCATGGCGTCGCCATTTACGGCGACGCCTATCGTTTCATACTGAACATAGGAGTCAGAGCATGAAAGAAATCAAAGCCATTATTCGTCCAGCGCGTCTGGACGATGTACGCGAAGCCTTAGGCCAAGTAGTCGGATTCCCCGGCATGACCATCACGCAAGTGGAAGGCTGCAGCTCACCTGCACGACACCAGCCACATAACCTGAAGGAAGAATTGCTCGATTATTCACCAAAGGTACGTATCGATATCGTCGTTGACGATCAGTATGCCCAAGCCGTGTACCAAACCATCAAGAGTGTCGGCTCGACCAAACACATAGGCGATGGCATCGTATGGATCACCACGGTAGATCAATTCGATTACATCTGGCAGCCGGAGTCTTGACGTCACGAGTTTCAGTTTAGTACCGGAGTAAATTGCTTTTCAAAACGCCTGCTTATTGCAGGCGTTTTTTTACATTATGTGGACGATTACCTAGCCACCATCTTGTCTTGCCCTCGGGATCTTTTTCCATGTAACGATACTCTATGTAACGATGCCGTCACGGCCTGCATTGAGTATCCATAGGAAGGATAAGCAGTTCCTAAAACAAATCGCCAGATTTGGCGTATATTCATCCAAACGTTGTCGAGACAGTATCAATCTGTCTCATTAGTTCCGGGAAGCGCTCCCTGGGCAGTCGCGATTTACCAGCGGATCGTCGGTGTTCATCGTCAAAAAATGAGCCTTGCATGCCAGAGATCGAGCTTATTCAGTTACGAACTAACAGCGGCACACTCAATACACTGCGTGCGATGTCTTACATCGTCATTGCGCGACAAGCCCCTATTTCAAGCATTCTTGCTTCTGTTCATCGTATCCGTGCCCCCCAGGTAGCAGAAATCACACGATTTATCCCGTCTCAAGATACTTCGCCTCGAAATCGGATGGCAAACAGCTTGCGTACGTCCGTAGGCATGCCAGACAGCAATCTATCGTCACTCCCCACAGTTAACGTCTATCAACAAACCACACGGAAGAAGGTATGAACTCCACTACCCGCCTGTCAGCACCGCACCGAACACGCATCGCTGCCTGTATAGCCGTGGCGCTACTTGCTGGCTGTGCCGTTGGCCCTGATTTCAAAGAACCAGAAGCACCCAAAGTCACCGATGCAAATCGACCTTACACCGCTAAACCATTACCGGCACAAACTGTCAGTGCGCCAGGCGTAGGCGGCAGCGCTCAAAGCTTCGTCAGTGAGCAAGATATTCCTGCCCAATGGTGGGAAGTATTTCACTCAGAACCGTTGGATCGCTTGATACGCTCGGCATTGACGCGCAGTCCAACGCTTGCGTCGGCCCAGGCAGCATTACGGCAGGCACAGGCGTCGTATGAAGCTACAGTCGGCAACAAGCTTTTCCCTAGTGTCTCCGCTCAGATCGGCCCGACACGGCAAAAAGTCTCTCCGATTACCAGCGGCACAACGACTGGCGGAATATATACCTTGTATAACGCCTCGGTAAATGTCTCCTACAACATCGATGTCTTCGGCGCTACACGGCGTGACCTCGAAGGCTTGCAAGCAGCAATTGACTATCAGCGCTATCAAGTCGAAGCAGCCTATTTGAGCTTGACCGCGAATCTGGTCACAACGGCAGTACAGGAAGCGTCATTACGTGCGCAAATACAAGCCACGCGCGAAGTGATCGATGCGCAATCTCAATCGCTCACCATCGTCGAGAATCAGGCAAAACTTGGTGCCATCGCTCGCTCGACCTTATTGGCGCAGCGCACGCAATTAGCGCAAACGCTGGCAACGCTACCAGCTCTTGAAAGCGCCTTGGCACAGACACGGAATCAACTTGCCGTGTATGCAGGCCGCTTGCCTAACGATGATGGATTGCCTGAATTTTCACTTGCGTCGCTACAACTGCCGCGAGAGTTACCAGTGAGCCTGCCATCCTCACTGGTACGTCAGCGTCCGGACATACGTGCCAGCGAAGCTTTACTGCATCAAGCCAGCGCACAAGTCGGTGTCGCCACGGCCAATATGTATCCGCAAATCACATTGAGTGGCAGCGTTGGTTCGCAGAGTCTGACATTCGGTAACTTGTTTACAGCAGGTAGCGGAGTCTGGAGCATAGGCGGAAGTTTGTTACAGCCGATCTTCAATGGCGGCGCTCTACGCGCACAAAAACGCGGTGCGGTCGCTGCTTTTGAACAGGCACAAGCGCAGTATCAACAGACAGTCCTCAACGCATTCCTGAACGTGTCGAACACCCTGCAAGCTCTGGATAGCGATGCACAAACTTTGCAAGCGCAAGCCGAAGCTGCATCTCTTGCGCGTCAGCAGCTTGATCTGGTCTCAGGTCAATACAAGCTAGGCGCAATCAGCTACCTGTCCCTGCTGGATGCACAACGCACTTACCAGCAAACGCAGATATCTCTGGCGCAAGCACAGGCAGCGCGTTACTCAGATACGGCAGCCCTGTTCCAGGCGCTTGGCGGCGGTTGGTGGAATCGTCCCGAACTGTCCCAAGTGCCAGCCACGACCACTGTGGATGGCACGATACCTGACGCCAAGCCGCCCTCCCCGTAACGCTGGCTAAAAGCTGCACATAGTTTGAAAAAATCGATGCATGAACCGTCTTGAAAGATGACCATGAAAAAACGAATAATCATCATGTTGGTCGCTGTGCTGGTATTGGTGGCCGTGCTGGCTTTGGGCTTCTATCTGCATATTCAAAAATTGATCGCTTCCGCGCCTAAAGCTGGCCCGCAGACGGTAACAGCAATGAAGGTGCAATTGCTTGAATGGCAGCCACAACTGGCAGCAGTCGGCACACTCAGCGCAGTACGCGGCGTGGATGTCACGACAGAGATAGCCGGTTTGGTGACCAACGTAAATTTCAAATCGGGCCAGGAAGTCGAAGCTGGTGCCGTGCTGGTGCAATTGAATGCCGATGCCGACATCGCACAACTACAATCGCTGCAAGCAGCCGCAGAACTGTCGGCCAGCGTGCTGGCACGCGACAAGCAACAGTTCGCTGTTCAAGCCATCAGCCAAGCGCAATTGGATGGTGATGTCGCTGATCTGAAAGGCAAACGCGCATTGGCAGCACAACAAGCTGCGCTGATAGCGAAAAAGACGATACGCGCGCCGTTCGCTGGCAAGCTCGGCATCACGACCATCAACCCTGGCCAGTATCTGAATCCCGGCGACAAGGTTGTGACCCTGCAGCGTATTAATCCTATCTACGTCACTTTTAACCTACCGCAAAAACAAGTCAGCAAATTGACCCTGGGACAAAAGGTTAACGTCACCACGGACGGCTTCCCCGATCAGCTGTTCCCAGGCCAAATCACGGCCATCAGTCCCAAGGTAGATACAACAACCAGTAATTTGCAGATACAAGCCACGCTGACGAATGCCGAGCGCCAATTATTGCCTGGCATGTTTGCCAGTGCCAATGTCGATGTCGGCGAGAAGAAAAGCTATCTGACCTTGCCGCAAACAGCGATCACCTACAACCCATACGGCTCGACGGTTTTCATATTGAAAGATGCTGGCGAAAAAGCGCCTGAAGGTAAAACTGACGACAAGAAAGCGCCTGCGCCTGCACCAGCAGCACCCGCAGCCACTAGTGGCTTGGTTGTACAACAAGTCTTCGTAACTACCGGTGAAACGCGTGGTGATCAGGTCGCGATTCTGCAAGGTCTGAAGGAAGGCCAGCAAGTTGTCACCAGCGGTCAGGTTAAATTGAAAAACGGCACGTCGGTGGTGATTGATAACACCGTACAGCCGGCGAACAATCCGAATCCTGCTCCGCAAGAGAAGTGAGGCCAGCGCCATGAACTTCACCGACATCTTTATTCGCCGGCCGGTCCTTGCCATCGTCGTGAGCCTCTTGCTTGTCGTACTCGGCATGCGCTCGCTCTTCAGTCTGCCTATCAATCAGTATCCGAAAACACAGAACGCGGTGGTCACGATTTCGACCACTTACTTCGGCGCGGATGCACAAACCATAGCCGGCTTCATCACGCAACCGCTGGAAGGCGCAATCGCGCAGGCACAAGGTATCGACTATTTATCGTCATCCAGCACCAGCGGTGTCTCCACGATTACGGCTACCTTGCGTTTGAATTATGATGCCAACCGCGCATTGACCGAGATCAGTAGTCAGGTCAATTCCGTCAAGAATCAATTGCCGGTACAAGCACAAGCACCAGTGTTGACGGTGGCCACAGGTCAAACGACGGATGCCATGTATATCGGCTTTTATAGCGATACCTTGCCGACCAATAACGTGACGGACTTTTTGTCACGCGTGGTTACGCCTAAACTCAATTCCATACAAGGCGTACAGAATGCCGAACTGCTCGGTGCACGGCTCTTCGCATTACGTGCCTGGCTGGATACGAAAAAATTGGCAGGTCATGGTTTGACGCCAGCCGATATCAGTGCATCGCTGGCGAGCAATAACTATCTGGCTGCGCTCGGTGTGTCTAAAGGTCAGATGGTGACTGTGCCACTGACAGCCGGCACTGATTTGCATTCCGTGGAGGAATTCAAAAAACTCATCGTCTCGCGCAATGGCGATTCCATCGTACGTCTGGAAGATGTTGCGACGGTAACGCTAGGCTCTGAAAACTACGACTTCAACGTTGCCTTCAGCGGCGTACGTTCCGTCTTCGTCGGTATCAAAGTCGCACCTGAAGCCAATGTACTCGACGTTGCCAAACGCGTACGTGAGGCATTCCCCGAACTACGCGATCAACTACCGGCAGGTGTGACTGGCGAGATAGTCTACGACTCTACCGAGTTCATCAGCACCTCTATTACAGAGGTGATCAAGACCCTGGTGGAAGCACTGCTCATTGTGACCGTCGTCATTTATCTCTTCCTTGGCAGCTTCCGCGCGGTTGCAGTGCCGGTGATTGCGATGCCGCTATCGCTGATCGGCACCTTCTTCGTGATGTTGATGTTCGGTTATTCGATCAATTTACTCACGCTACTAGCGCTTGTGCTGGCGATCGGGCTAGTGGTCGATGACGCGATTATCGTCGTCGAGAACGTAGACCGACACATGATGGAAGAACACAAGACGCCGTGGGAGGCGTCGCTCATTGCGGCACGAGAACTAGGCAGTCCGATTATCGCGATGACCATCGTGCTCATTGCGGTGTACGTTCCTATTGGCTTTCAAGGTGGCTTAACTGGTGCGCTATTCACTGAATTCGCCTTTACGCTTGCGGGTGCGGTAGCGGTATCAGGCATAGTTGCTCTGACCTTGTCGCCAATGATGTGCTCACGCTTCTTCAAACCTAGTCAGGATGAAGGCAAGTTTGCGAAGAAGATTAATCACATCTTTGAGCGCGTACAAGGCAGCTATCGCCGCTTATTGCACACCTTGCTGGATACCTGGGTCGTGCTGATTTTGATGGGAGCGATATTAAGCGTCTTGCTGATTGTGATGTTCAAGATGGCACAATCCGAACTGGCGCCGGAAGAAGATCAAGGCATTGTCTTGTCACAAGTGGTCGGGCCGCCGACAGCGACGTCCAACCAAATGCAAACCTATGCGGAACAGGTTTTCAAGGTTGCCAAAAGCGCGCCTGAATACAGCCAGATGTTCCAGTTAACCGGTGTTCCTTCTATTAATTCCGGGATTGGTGGTGTGCTGTTGAAGCCATGGGATCAACGCACGCGCAGCGCGCATGAGGTCCAACTCGACTTGCAAGATCAATGGAATAAAATTGCTGGCGCACGTGTCGCGGCCTTCCAGTTCCCTGCCTTGCCTGGTGCTTCAGGTCTGCCGGTACAGTTTGTTATCAGTAGTACTGAACCGTTCCAGAACTTGAATACCGTTGCGCAGCAGGTACTTGCAAAAGCACAAGCCTCGGGAAAATTCTACTTTCTTGATACCGACTTGAAGATCGATCAACCACAAGCAACAGTCGTGGTGAATCGCGATATGGTCGCAGCCTTGGGCATGACGCAACAAGATGTGGGTGCCGCACTCGGTGCCGGTCTGGGCGGTGGTTACGTTAACTACTTCTCAATTGCCGGACGCTCATACAAGGTGATCCCGCAAGTGCTGCAAGTTGATCGTTTGAATCCTGACGATGTGCTCGACTTTTACATCAAGACGCCAAGTGCGGGCTTGATACTCGCCAGCACCATCGCCAGCATACGATACGACGTCGTTCCGGAATCAATTAATCGCTTCCAGCAACTTAACTCTGCAACGATCTCCGGCGTCTCCGGCGCATCACAAGGAGATGCGCTGCAGATATTGCGTGACGCAGTCAAGGAAGTGGCACCTAGCGGTTACTACGTCGATTACTCGGGGCAGTCACGCCAGTTCATCAAGGAATCAGGTGGTTTCCTTGTAACGATGATATTTGCAGTGATCATCGTCTTTCTGGCACTGGCTGCACAGTTCGAGAGTTTCCGCGATCCTATTGTGATTCTGGTTTCAGTCCCATTGGCATTGTTTGGCGCAATGATCTTTATCTTCCTGGGCTTCGCCTCAATGAATATTTACACCGAGGTCGGGTTGGTGACACTCATGGGCCTGATTAGTAAACACGGCATCTTGATAGTCGAGGTTGCGAATCAATTGCAAAAAACCGGCAAGAGCAAGCGCGAATCCATAGAAGAAGCCGCCAGCATCCGCTTGCGTCCTATCTTGATGACAACTGCGGCTATGGTGTTCGGTGTTGTACCGTTGGTGATTGCCTCAGGCGCTGGTGCAGCCGGACGACACGCGATGGGTCTGGTGATTTTCACCGGTTTGTCTATCGGTACGCTCTTCACCTTGTTTGTTGTTCCTGCCATGTACGTCTTCATAGGCACAGATCACAGCAAACAAATTGCCAAGGAAAAACTGGCGCATCCAGATACTCCTGCACCAGCAGCAACGCCGGCTGAATGAGTTAAAACCCTTTAAGCCAGTCGTACATCAATGATGTACGACTGGCTTTCCTCATGCATACATGAACGCCTTTGCGTGTAAGCACCGTACAATTGCTGCAAACATCAGGAGAATTTCATGCTGCAGGTTTGGGGGCGACGTAACTCGATTAATGTGCAAAAAGTCTTGTGGCTAATCGGCGAGCTTGGTTTGCCGCATGAACATATTCCCGCTGGAGGAAAATTTGGCATCCGGGATACGCCCGAATTTCTCGCCATGAATCCGCATGGACATGTTCCGCTCATCAAAGATGGCGATACGGTTGTGTGGGAATCGCATAGCATCTTGAGATATCTGGCCGCGCAGTATGGGGGCTCCCGTTTTTGGGATGAGGATGCGGGTCGACGCTCGCAGGCAGATCGCTGGATGGATTGGTCGCAGAGCAGTTTGCAACCGGCCTTTATCGCAGGCGTGTTCTGGAATTTTTATCGCACGCCAGTAGCCTTGCACGACGTGAACAAAATAGAAGAAAATATTGCACTCTGTACGCAATACTTTCAATTGCTTGATCGCGTTTTATCCAAGAGTCCATTTCTTGCCGGTGACAGCCTGACGCTAGCGGATATTCCTGCAGGTACCTTGCTCTATCGTTACTTTGAGCTAGACATTCCACACCCTGACGTTCCAAACGTAACGGCTTGGTATGAGCGCCTGCAGCTTCATCCAACGTATCGAGAACATGTCATGCTTCCCTTCGATGAATTACGCGGAAAGCTGAGCTTTTAATCTACAAGTCGTCTAATAAAGGAATACACACTAAATGATCGCCGTTATTTTTGAAGTCATCCCACACGCTGACCATAAGCAGGATTATCTGGATACTGCGGCTGCATTACGTCCGTATCTGGAGAAAATTGACGGTTTTATTTCGATAGAGCGCTTCCAGAGTCTGATCGATCCAGCCAAAATTCTGTCGCTGTCTTACTGGCGCGATGAAGAAGCCGTGCAAAACTGGCGCAATCTGGAAGTCCATCGCCAGGCGCAGTCTGCCGGTAGAGCAACTATCTTTGCCGATTACCGTTTGCGCGTGGCACATGTGCTGCGTGATTATGGTTTGAATGAAAGAGCAGAAGCACCAACTGATTCACGCAAGGTGCATCAGGCATAAACCGCTCTTCTACTTCTACAGATCAACCTTGCTAGCTAAGCAAAGGTGTTATTGAGTAGCTTGATAATTTCCTGAGTTGTGCCGGTTTCGCCCAGGCGTGGAAAAATCCGCGTAATGCTATTGATGTGGGCATCCGCATTCGTATCTGTCATCGCGTCGATCACAAGAACGACATTGAATCCACGCTCATGTGCATGACGAGCTGTTGACTCAACACCGATACTGGTAGAGATACCGGCAATAACGACTTGCGTAACACCTAGCTTTTTCAGGTGTTCTTCAAGGTTGGTGTTGGTGAACGCGCCCCACGTTCGCTTCGTCACGACAAAATCTTCCGGCTGCTGTTTAAGCTCAGGAACGAGATCAGCCCAATCTGCCGGCAGCTCTGCACGACTGCGAATCTGTTCCGTTCGTCCCATGGCTGCACCAGCAACATTAACCAGTACAACGGGCAAGCCATGGCGACGAAATGCCTCAGCCAAAGCGCTGGCGTGCTTCACAATTTCGCTGCTCGGATGCACGGTTGGAAGTGAGACGATGCCCTTTTGCAAGTCGATGAGTATGAGTGCGCTCGTTGGATCAAGTGTACTGACTGCCATGATGAACTCCTTCTCACCTGCGTTCTTTATGTTCTCTATCGAATTTTTTCTCAGCATCACCGAGATGAGCGATCAATATATGCGAAATGATATTGACACCAATACCTGCAAAAATGGCAGGAATCAGATAAAGCGCTACAGACATCTCTGACGCAAAAATTCTGTCATCCAGCAAGGATGGTGAATGCCTGGCCATTACCCTGAGCAGTTGCAAAAGAAAAATGTTCGCGCCAGAGACAAGAATCAGGATAATACCGAATAGCAGCACCACCTTGCGGGAAATGGATCGTTTCCACATCATGTAGCTGTAGATCCCGATGGGGATGATGAATGTCGAGAAAATGAGCAAAAAAAACTGAATTTCAACGAATACAGAATCAACCATTTGCAATTCACCTCTTCTTTACGAGCGCACTGCTCGGTCTTCATACACAAATAATGCCTGATGTATTGCCTTATTTAAGCATGCGAATGTAAAGAAATTCCTTCGATTTCAATACGTTTTGTAAAGTAATTCATTGCGCAACTTTTTTATGCAAATGCGCCATATAATTAATTTTCCAAATCGCGCAGATACCACTTGCCGCACATGACAAACCACCCCGACACTAATACTGACAATACTTCTCCACCCCGCTCTACGCGCTTGCCTAAAGGCAAGTTCCGCCGAACGATCATCTGGGTTCTTATCGCATTATTGGCAGTAGGTGCCGGACTATGGTGGTGGAAGAGCCCTTCTTCTGCCGATAAAGCCGCGCAAGCCAATGGCGGCGGTCGTTTCGGCGGCCCGAATATGGTGCAACCAGTGTCTGTGCAGGAAGCACGGCGACAAGATATACGCGTGACCGTGAATGCAATCGGCAGTATTAATGCAGCCAACACCGCGATTGTTCATACACAAGTCACCGGCGTACTGCAGCAAATCAATTTCAAGGAAGGCCAGCAAGTACAAGCCGGTCAACTTCTGGCGCAAATCGATCCGCGCGCCTTTCAGGCTACGCTGGGACAAGCCGAAGGTGTGCTCGCGCGCGACAAGGCGCAACTGGACAATGCCCGTATCGACCTCACACGCTACAAGGATTTGCTGTCTAAAGACGCCATTGCCAAGCAACAGCTGGATACGCAGGAAGCACTGGTGCGCCAGCTCGAAGGTACGGTCAAGTCTGACCAAGGTACGGTCGATAGCGCCAAATTGCAGTTGTCATATACACGCGTTACCGCGCCTATCGCCGGACGCGTCGGCTTGAAACAATCCGATCTCGGCAATGTGGTGCAGCCTTCAGACACCAACGGCATCGTCATCATTACGCAAACCCGCCCTATCGCACTCGTATTCTCGGTGCCATCAGCTAATGTGCCATTGATTACCACGCGCTTGCGTGCCAACGAGATTGTTCCGGTCGAAGCCTGGGATCGCACCGGTAAAACCAAGCTAGCAACGGGTCAACTGGCGACTGTTGATAACGCCATTGACGTGACGACAGACACCATCAAGGTCAAAGCTCTATTCCCGAATCTGGACGATGCACTCTTCCCTAACCAGGCAGTCAGTGTCGTCATGCAGCTCAATACCCTGAAAGATGCGCTGGCAGTACCGCAAGCCGCCGTCTTGCGCGGTTCGCAAGGTTTCTATGTATATGTCGTGAATGCCGACAATACGGTGAACACACGTGTCGTCAAACCTGGCGCAATCGACAGTGGCTGGATGGCAATCGAAGCCAAACTGGAACCGGGTGAGAAAGTCGTCATTGATGGCACCGACCGCCTGCGTGAAGGTGGCAAGGTCGAAGTCATCGCCGCCGATCCAAAACAACGTGCCGGTGCCGCAGCACCGCCAGCCGATAGCAAGCGTCGCAATATTCCGCCTGAGATGGCAGAGAAGTTGAAGAATATGAGCCCGGAAGAACGCCGCGCCTGGTTCCAGCAAAACGGCGGCAAGAAAGACAAGCCAGCGGCCTCAACCAACTAAGCCAGCATCATGAATCCATCACGCATCTTTATCGAGCGTCCGGTTGCCACTTCGCTCTTGATGCTCGCGATCCTGCTGGCCGGCTTGCTGGCCTACCGGCTGCTGCCTTTATCGGCCTTGCCGGAAGTCGATTACCCGACAATACAAGTCACCACGCTCTATCCGGGCGCCAGCCCGGACGTCATCTCAACGACAGTCACCGCGCCATTGGAACGTCAGTTCGGCCAAATGCCGGGCCTGAACCAAATGACCTCGACCAGCTCCGGCGGCGCTTCGGTCATCACATTGCGTTTTTCGTTGGGTCTGTCACTTGATGTAGCTGAACAGGAAGTACAGGCAGCGATCAACGCAGGCAGCAATTTGCTGCCTAGCGATTTGCCGATGCCTCCTATTTATAGCAAGGTCAATCCGGCCGATGCGCCAGTTCTGACGATAGCGATCACTTCGCCGACCTTACCCATCATCAAAGTGCACGATCTGGTGGAAAACCGCCTGGCACCGAAATTGTCGCAAGTCGATGGCGTCGGTCTGGTCAGCATTGCCGGTGGCCAGCGCCCTGCGGTGCGCATCCAAGGTAATCCGCAAGCTTTGGCTTCGCTCGGTTTATCGCTGGACGATATTCGTACGGCCATCGTTGCCGCCAACGTCAATCAGGCCAAAGGTAGCTTCGACGGTGCGCAACGCGCGTCAACCATCGATGCGAACGATCAACTGAAGTCCGCTGCCGAATATCAAAATCTGATCATCGCGTGGAAGAACGGCAACCCGCTACGCCTGAGCGACGTCGCGACCATAGTCGATGATGCAGAAAACCTGCGTCTGGCCGCATGGGTAGATCGCACGCCAGGCGTGATCCTGAATGTACAGCGCCAACCTGGCGCGAACGTGATTGAGACCGTGGATCGCGTCACAGCCTTGTTACCCAAGTTGCAGGCCTCATTGCCTGGCTCAGTCGATGTGCAGGTAATTGCCGACCGCACTACCACCATCCGCGCCTCGGTTAACGATACGCAGTTTGAGTTGCTGCTCGCGATCGCATTGGTGGTGATGGTCATCTTCCTGTTCCTGCGCAGTGCATCCGCCACGATTATTCCGAGCGTAGCCGTGCCGCTGTCATTGATCGGTACCTTCGGCGTGATTTACCTCGCCGGCTTCTCCATCAATAACCTGACGCTCATGGCACTAACCATCTCGACCGGCTTCGTGGTCGATGATGCGATTGTGATGATCGAGAATATTGCGCGCTTTGTCGAAGAAGGCGACTCCCCGATGGAAGCCGCGCTCAAGGGTTCCAAGCAAATCGGTTTCACGATTATTTCGCTGACGGTATCACTGATCGCGGTATTGATTCCGCTGCTGTTCATGGGCGATGTGGTCGGTCGTTTATTCCACGAATTCGCGATTACGATGGCCGTCGCCATCCTGATTTCTGCAGTGGTATCTCTGACGCTGACGCCTATGATGAGCGCCCGTCTGCTGCGTCCTGAACATGAAAACAAACCGACTCGCATCGGCAAATGGAGCGAAGAACAATTCAATCGCATGGTCGCTGCTTATGGTCGTGCGCTGGTGTGGGTACTGGATAGACCGCGCGCCACGCTGGGCGTGTTTGGCCTGACGCTGGTGCTGACGGCCTTGCTTTATGTCGTTGTGCCGAAAGGATTTTTCCCGGTACAAGATACTGGTTTGATTCAGGTGATTACCGAAGCCACGCAAACCAGTTCATTTGAAGCGATGTCACGTAAGCAGCAAGCACTGGCCGATGTCATTTTGAAAGACAAGGATGTCGATCATCTCGCTTCCTTCATCGGCGTCGATGGTGCGAATCCGACACTCAGTACCGGGCGCATGCAGATCACGCTCAAGCCGTTTGCCGAACGTAGTGACTCTGCCTCGGACATTATTCGCCGTCTGAATGAATCGACGTCGCGCCTGCCCGGTATTACTGCTTATATGCAACCGGTGCAGGATTTGACGATTGAAGACCGCGTCTCCAAGACTCAATATCAGTTCCTGCTCAGTTCGCCGGATTCCAACGACTTGGCCAAGTCCAATGACTTATTGCTGGCAAGTCTGAAAAACATTCCTGAGTTGGTCGATGTGGCCAGCGATTTGCAGAATCAAGGTCTGCAAACTTATGTACAGATAGACCGCGAAGCTGCAGGGCGTCTTGGTGTGACGGTCGCCGCCATTGATACGGCCTTGTACAACGCCTTTGGCCAGCGCTTGATTTCCACCATCTATACACAATCCAGCCAATACCGTGTGGTGCTGGAAGCGGAAGCTGGACGTCGTCGCGGCCCGGTTTCACTGGAAGGTTTGTATGTGCCGGTGACGAACAACAATAATAATAGTTTGAATGGCACCGGCGGCACGAGTGCCACGGTCGTTTTCAACGCTACCGGACAAGTACCGCTGACTTCGGTCGCGGAAATCATAGAGCGCCCGACTGCACTCGCCATTAACCATGTAGCGCAATTCCCTTCCGCCACGATCTCGTTCAATCTGGCACCGGGCGCTTCGCTCGGCAAGGCAGTCGATGCGATCAAGGCGGAAGAAGCCAAGCTGAATTTGCCACCTAGCGTGGAAACCAGCTTCCAGGGTGCGGCTGAAGCCTTCCGCGCATCGCTCAGCAGCACGCTGATGCTGATTCTGGCGGCGGTAGTCACCATGTATATCGTGCTGGGCGTGCTGTATGAAAGCTATATTCATCCGATCACCATCCTGTCTACGCTACCTTCAGCCGGCCTCGGTGCTTTGCTGGCTTTGTTGGTCGCCGGTCAGGATCTGGGCATCGTCGGCATCATCGGTATCGTGCTGCTGATCGGTATCGTGAAGAAGAATGCGATCATGATGATCGACTTCGCCTTGTATGCAGAACGTGAAGAACATCTGCCGCCGCGCGAAGCAATTTACAAAGCTTGCCTGTTGCGCTTCCGCCCTATTCTGATGACGACCATGGCCGCTTTACTCGGTGCTTTGCCGTTGATGCTGGGTACCGGTGCCGGGCATGAATTGCGTCATCCATTGGGCGTGACCATGGTTGGTGGCTTGATCGTCAGCCAGTTGCTGACTCTATTTACAACTCCGGTGATTTACCTCGGCTTTGCCAAACAGGCGCAACGCCTGAAAGACTGGCAAGACCGTCGCGCTGCAGCACGTGCCGCAGGTGGAAGCGCTACGTGAATATTTCTGCGCCCTTTATTGCGCGGCCGGTCGCGACGACGCTGATCACGATAGGTATCGCCCTGGCCGGCATGCTGGGCTTCGGGTTGTTGCCGATTGCACCTTTGCCGCAAGTCGACTTCCCGACCATTTCGGTCAGTGCTTCGCTGCCAGGTGCCAGCCCCGATACGATGGCGGCCACCGTCGCGACGCCATTGGAACGTGCGCTCGGCAGCATTGCCGGCGTCAACGAGATTACTTCACGCTCATCGCTGGGTTCGACCAATGTGGTGCTGCAATTCGACCTTGACCGCGATATCGATGGCGCGGCGCGTGATGTGCAAGCGGCGATCAATGCGGCGCGTACGCTGCTGCCAACCGGCATGCCAAGCAACCCGACTTACCGCAAGGTGAATCCGGCTGCCGCACCTATCATGATCATTTCGCTGACCTCGGATACGCTGACGCGCGGTCAGATGTATGACGCAGCCTCGACCATATTGGCGCAGCGTCTATCGCAGGTTGAAGGGGTAGGTCAGGTCAATGTAGGCGGTGGCGCCTTACCTGCAGTGCGGGTGGAATTGAATCCAGACAAGCTCGCGGCCATCGGCATCTCGCTCGACAATGTCCGCACCGCCATTACCAACACCAATGCGAATCGCCCCAAAGGTTCGGTCGAACTGGATGATCAGTATTGGCAGATAGGCGCGAACGATCAGGCCCGTACTGCGGCTGAATATGCACCGGTCGTGATCAGCTATCGCGATGGCGCTTCGGTGCGCTTACGTGATGTCGCGAATGTTGTCGATTCCGTGCAAGACGTGCGCAACTACGGTCTTGCCAATGGCAAACCGGCGATCGTCATGTTCCTGCTAAAGGAACCGGGCGCCAACATCATAGAAACTGTACAAAACGTACGAGACATTCTGCCGCGCCTGCAAGCTTCTATCCCGCAGGCAATACAGATGAACGTCATCACCGACCGCACGCCGACCATCAAGGCCTCGCTGCGTGAAGTCGAACGTTCGATGGGCATCGCGGTGGGGCTGGTGATTTTGGTCGTGCTGCTGTTCCTGCGCAACTGGCGTGCCACGCTGATCCCTGCAGTCGCGGTACCGGTCTCGCTGGCCGGCACCTTCGGCGTCATGTATCTATGTGGTTATAGTCTGGATAACCTATCCGCTATGGCACTGACGGTGGCGACCGGCTTCGTCGTCGATGATGCGATCGTGGTGCTGGAAAACATCACGCGCTATATAGAACAAGGTTTAACGCCACGCGAAGCTGCGCTAAAAGGTGCGCGTGAAATCGGCTTTACCGTGGTGTCGATCAGCTTGTCACTGATTGCCGTCTTCATCCCTTTGCTGATGATGGGCGGCGTAGTCGGTCGTCTGTTCCGCGAATTTGCGGTGGTGCTAACCGCGGCAATTCTCGTATCGATGGTCGTGTCACTCACCACCACGCCTATGATGGCCGCCACCCTGCTCAAGCAAAACACTGTAAAGCGCAAGCCGGGACGTGTCATGCAATGGTTTAATCGTTTCAACCGCGCCGTTCTGCGCGGCTACCGACATACGCTGATCTGGACCTTGCGACATCAACCGCTGGCCATTCTGGTCTTGCTGGCGGTAGTGGCGCTGAACGTCCACCTCTACGTTACGATTCCGAAAACCTTCTTCCCGCAGCAGGATACCGGCGTGCTGGTAGGTGGCGTGCAAGCCGATCAAGGCAGCTCTTTTCAGATGATGCAAAAACGGTTGGATACCTTTTCGACCATCATCCGTTCCGATCCGGCAGTTGCCAACGTCAGTGGCAACACTGGCGGCGGTCAGAGTAACTCCGCGATGTTTTACATCACGCTCAAGCCGCTGGCCGAACGCAAGGTTTCGGCGGATGTCATCATTGCCCGACTGCGCAAGCAACTGGCGCATGAGCCTGGTGCCAACCTGTTCATGGTGCCGGTGCAGGATATCCGTATCGGTGGCCGCCAATCCAACGCGCAGTACCAGTACACCTTGCAGGCAGATACCATCGAAGATCTGCGCACCTGGGATCCGCTGATACGCAATGCCTTGTCACAAATACCTGAGCTGACGGACGTCAATTCCGATCAACAAGACAAAGGCATGCAGACTTCGCTGATCATTGATCGCGATGCAGCTGCCCGTCTTGGCATCAGTGTCAGCACCATAGACAACACGCTTAATAATGCTTTCGGCCAGCGCCAGGTCGGCGTCATCTATAACCCGCTCAATCAATACCGGGTGGTGATGGAACTGGCGCCCGAATTCCTGCAAGGACCGGAAACCCTGAAACGCCTGTACGTGACCAGTAGTAGCGGCGCGCAAGTGCCGCTGTCCGCCTTCACCCGCGTGGAAACCACGAACACGCCATTGGCCGTCAGCCACCAAAGCGGCACGCCGGCTTCCACCATCAGCTTCAATTTACCTTTGGGTGTATCGCTATCGGACGCTACGGTCGCTATCAATAATGCGATAGGCAAACTGGGCGTACCAGTCTCGGTACGCGGCGGCTTCCAGGGTACGGCGAATGCCTTCCAGGAATCGCTGTCTTCACAACCATTGCTGATAGGTGCAGCCATCATCGTGATTTATCTGGTGCTGGGCATCTTGTATGAAAGCCTGATCCATCCAATCACCATTCTTTCGACCTTGCCATCCGCCGGTGTAGGCGCCCTGCTCGCGCTTAAGATGTTCAATACCGAGTTTTCCATCATTGCGTTGATCGGCGTGATCCTGCTGATCGGTATCGTCAAGAAGAACGCGATCATGATGATCGACTTTGCGATTACGCGACAGCGCCACGGCACAGTTGGTGCCGGTCCTGCGATTTATCGTGCCGCGTTATTACGCGTACGCCCCATTTTGATGACCACCTTTGCCGCCATCTTCGGCGCACTGCCGCTGGCTTTGGGTAGCGGCGACGGTGCGGAATTACGCCAACCGCTGGGCATTGCCATCGTTGGCGGCCTGATTCTGAGCCAGTTACTGACGCTTTACACGACACCTGTCGTCTTTGTGCTGATGGATAAGCTGCGCCGCGACAAGCATAAGCACAGCCCGGCTACACAATTGGCGACAGCCTGAGTTTTAAAGGATTTTTTATGCGCCCCTACTTATTATTAATCGCGCCCACTTTGCTGCTGGCGGCTTGCGCCACCGCACCGACTCCACCGCCTGTGGCAGCCGCTCCGACACAGTACAAGGAAGCCGGACTGTGGCAAGAAGGAACTGCCAATAGCGCACCGAACGTGCCGGATGATTGGTGGACTTTGTTCCAGGACCCAGTTCTGAACGATCTGGAAGGTCGGCTAGTGGTCGGCAATGAAAACCTGAAGTCGCTGGTAGCGCAAGTTGCCGCCGCCCGCGCCGCAGTCGCTGCCAGTTATAGCGCACGTCTTCCGACCTTATCAGTTGGTTTATCTGGCACACGCGACAGCGTTGCAACCAGTACCACTCGTACAACGTCGGTACAAAATCCAAGCAATAACGTGTCACTGTCCGGCAATGCGAGCTGGGAAGTCGATCTGTGGGGCCGTCTGGCACAAGCCACGACCGGAGCGCAAGCCAGTTTGCAAGCCAGTGTTGACGATCTTGCGGCTGCACGTTTATCAGCCCAGGCTACGCTGGCCCAAACCTATTTCTCATTACGCACCGCAGATGCACAGATGGTCGTGCTGGAACGCAGTGTTACTGCTTATCAGCGCTCGCTGGACCTGACGCAGTTCCGCTATGGTGGTGGTGTAGCTGCACGAGTGGATGTCTTGCAAGCACAAACTCAGCTCAAGACAGCGCAAGCGCAACTGGCTGAAGCCGTCGCACAGCGCGCTATACTCGAGCACGCAATTGCCGTATTGCTGGGCGTACCACCTTCGGCGCTGGCACTGGAGCGCAATGCCGCCTTGCCGCAAGCACCACTGGTACCTCAAATGCTGCCGACCACTTTGCTGGAGCGTCGGCCGGATATAGCCGCTGCGCAAAGACGCGTCGCCGCAGCCTATGCCCAGATTGGTGTTGCGCATGCCGCCTACTTCCCGTCGCTGGTACTGTCCGCTGGTGGTGGTTATCAGAATAGCTCGCTGAATAATCTGATCAGCGCGCCTAACCTGTTCTGGTCGTTAGGTGCATCCGTGGCACAAGCCATTTTCGATGGCGGGCAAAGACAGTTGGCCAGTGCACAGGCACAAAGTGCCGCGGATCAGGCTACATCGACTTACCGTCAAACCGTGCTGACTGCTTTGCAGGAAGTGGAAGATAATCTGATCCTTGCAGCGCAACTGCAGCAAGAAGCCCTGTTACAGCAAGAAAGCTTGGAAGCCGCGCAACGCACGCTGGAAATTACGCTGGACCAATACCGCGCCGGCACCGTCAGCTATTTGAATGTAGTCATCGCGCAAAACACTGCGTTGACGAGCGAGAACAGTTTGCTTAGCACGCAGAACCGACAATTGGCCGCAGTAAATATATTGCTGAAGAACATCGCCGGTCGCTGGGAAGTCGATAACCCTAATGCTAGCAAAGTCAAAAAATAAACAAAAATTGAATAAATTCAAATACTTGCAATAATATTCGAATGTAAATTAGCTAAAGTAAATCATGACCAGATTATCCATCCTGCAATATCCTGACGAGCGTCTGCACACCGTCGCACAGCCGGTGCAGCAGATCAATCAGGATATCCGCCGTCTGGTCGCCGACATGGCTCAGACCATGTATGCGGTTGATGGCATAGGCTTGGCGGCAACACAGGTGAACGTGCACCTGCGCATCATCCTGGTCGATATTTCCGAAAAACAAAACCAGCTACTGGTATTGATCAACCCGACTGTGATCAAAATGGGCGGCAGCGCCGAGTTTGAAGAGGGATGCCTATCTGTTCCCGATGTGTACGAAACAGTAAAACGCTCTGCCTGGATACGCGTGCGCGGACTCGACTTGAACGGCAAAACAATAGAGGTTCAGGCTGATGGTTTAAAAGCCATGTGCATACAACACGAGATGGATCATCTGCAAGGCATGGTCTTTGTCGAACATTTGTCACCACTGAATCAACGACGCATACTCTCCCGTGCCCAATCGGCCAAATCGCACCGGACTCCTATTCGCTGAACATCAGTTCAAATGAAGGAATCAAAATGACACAAGTTCGAGTTGAAAGCTTCACGATCTCTATAGATGGATATGGAGCGGGGCCGGATCAAGATATCAATAATCCGCTCGGTGTGGGTGGGACGGACTTGCACCAGTGGTTCATCCCAACACGCACGTTCCAGCGGATCCATGGTGCGGGTGAAGGCACGACCGGTGTCGACGACGATTTTGCCGCACGCGGATTCAAGAACGTCGGAGCGTGGATACTGGGGCGGAACATGTTCGGCCCGATCCGGGGCCCTTGGCCTGACATGAACTGGAAAGGCTGGTGGGGAGACAACCCGCCCTATCACGTTCCAGTCTTCGTCTTGACGCATCATGCGCGCCCATCTATCCAGATGGAAGGCGGCACGACATTTCACTTCATCACGGGTGGCATACACGAAGCACTAGACCGCGCCCGCGAAGCCGCGAACGGCATGGATGTACGCATAGGAGGTGGAGCCAACGTGATTCGACAGTATCTTCAAGAGGCTCTCATTGATGAACTGCATATCGCGATCTCGCCGATCCTGCTCGGTCGGGGCGAGCGCTTGTTCGACGGGGCGGACCTGCGGGTTCTAGGATATGAATGCGTCGAGTTCGCGGGATCGGAGAAGGCAACCCATGTTGTACTCCGGCGCCAGAAGGTCAATGAGGCCTGACAAATATTCACTACACGCCTGCGGCGCAGAATGGCAGCGCGAAAAATCTCCACGTTAATCAAATCTGCTATAAATGCAGATCCCGAGCATTGGAAACTACCAGTGCCATTGATAACAATTACGAGACACTTCCTCCATGCTGAAAACCACCATTTCCGCCCTTGCCTTCATCGTTTCCACTCAAGCAGTGACGGCATTTGCCCAACAAACAGGCCCTCGCGACGAGTTCTTCTGGTTAGGCGAGATCAACAAAGCCACGACTGTCATCAACTCCGAAGAAGGATTGCTGGACAAATCGATGGTGCCACGCATTACCTCCGGTATAAGCAAAGTTCTCAAGGACGGCAACCAGCCAGGTGGCAAGCGCCCGGCCAGGGTGATCGAGTTTGAGCCGCTATTGATTGAAGCTGCTGGCGTGGAAGTCACCCTGCTCCATGCCGGCCGCTCCAGCCAGGATATGCATGCCACCGCGCGCGCAGCAATCATGCGGGAAGATATGCTTAGATTGGCCAGCCAGCTTAACAAGACGTCCAGCACCATCGTCAAGTTGGCCGAACGACACGTTAATACCATCGTCCCGAATTACACGAATGGTGTGGCAGCCCAGCCCAATAGTTATGGTCACTACCTGCTTGGATACGCCGCCGGGTTAGATCGGGATGCACAACGCATACGCGAAGCCTATACACGCCTCGACCGCTCGCCGATGGGTACGACTGTTTTGAATGGCAGCAGCTGGCCGCTGAACCGTAGCCGGATGGCGGATTACCTTGGCTTCTCCACCATCGTGGACAACGCCTATGACGCTGGCCAGATTGCGTCAGTGGATTACCCGGTAGAAGCAAGTTCGATAGTGACCAGCATCGCGCTGCACACAGGCAGTTTCATTGAAGACATGATGACCCAGTATGCCCAGCCGCGTCCCTGGATACTGCTGCAAGAAGGTGGTGGAAATACGTACGTCTCGAGCGCAATGCCGCAAAAACGCAATCCGGGCTTGCTCAATTCAACCAGACAAAATGCATCAACCGTCATCACTCTGGCTATGGGACCCATCTTGCAGGCTCACAACATTCCTCCCGGCATGATGGATGCGAAAGATGCCAAGACGAATAGCGCGATGATCAACAGCGCCATCAAGGTATTGCAGAATTGGGACAATATCCTGAACGCCTTGGTCATCAGTCCTGAACGCGCACTGGAAGAGTTGAATAGCGACTGGACGGCTTCACAGGAACTGGCCGACGTCTTGATGCGGAAGTACAAATTACCGTTTCGTGCCGGCCATCATTTCGCTTCAGAGATCGTTGATTATGCGAAAGCAAACAATATCAAGCCTAGCGAATTCCCATATGGCGAGGCAAAACGGATTTATGCAGAAGCTCTTAAGGGACACGGTGACGGCGAATTGCCGATGAGCGAGGAAGAGTTTCGCGCAACGCTAAACCCAATCACTATCATCAAGAACCGCGCAACTGCTGGCGGTCCTCAACCAGCTGAAATGGATCGCATGCTGAAAGCAGCAAAACAAAAGCTTGCTCAGCAGGATGCATGGATTAAGGAAAAGCAGGCCCGCATCAACTCCTCATTAGCCAAACTTGATCAGGATTTTGACAAGCTTCCGAAGAGCAACAAATAAGTAGTCAGGAAGCAATTGTTAATTAATACTATTTCGTTTAAATTCAAATAGATATAAAGTCTATTTGAATTTAAATATCAAGAAATTTAACCTGCATTATCCTGTGCCAAACGCGCTTCCACCTTGGCCATTGCGCCAGTTGCCGGGTGTCTGAGCTTGCTGATACGCCCGACCAACACCTCCCGTAACTGATCCTGTTCTAGTTTGTGCTGCACCAGGAATGAATCCGGGACTTCTATTTCCGCAGTCACTGTTCCCTGCTCCCGAGAAATTGTGAGCGCAGTCACTTTGCCGAATAAATCAATTTGCAGGCCGGTGATCGGATTACGAATATCGATAAAGCGCGGCTCTATCGCGTTGATGAATTGCTGCTCATTCAAGGCATTCAATACCGGGAAGCAACCCGAAACTTCAATTAATGTTTTCATTTTTCCTTCAATGACGATGGCGCCGACAACAATACAGAAACCGTATTATCTGCTGCCCGTTGCCGTTTAACAAAATCTTGCCGATAGTAAATTCTATTTTTGACAAGAAAACCCCGGACTAAGAGAGGAGTTGTTATAGAATTCGCGCTTCCCTGCTCTTTCACCACCTCTTGCCTCTTATTGCCGTAGAGAATGAAAACCAAGCTCGCGCCAACTATCCGCTCAAAGCTGGTTTTACTCGTAATGGCATGCGTAGTGCCCGCGGCGTTAATGGCCGTCCTGCTGATTGCACATGATTATCAGCGCGCCCGCGATCAATTACTACTCAACTCGCTAGGCACGGCACGCGCAATGATGTCGGCCGTTGATCGCGATTTCGCCAGCATCGAATCCTCACTGACAGCACTCGCGACGTCCCCTTACCTGGACTCCGATGATTTGAGCGACTTCTACATGCAGGCGCAAGAAGTGTTGAGAAATCAGCGGGATCAGTCCGATATCAACATTGCTCTTGCCGACGTTACAGGGAAGCAGCTGCTCAATACGCGTCGCACCTTCGGTGATCCACTGGACGGAAAAAGAAGATTCATTCAGCTGGAAACATTGTTCAAAACGGGGAAGCCTGTGATTTCCGATTTATTCCGCGGCGATATCACGCAGCGGAATATGTTCGCCATAGGCGTCCCTGTTTTAAATCAAGGAAAGACGCGCTACAGCCTCAGCGCAGGCATCTTCCCAGAACGCTTTGACAAACTACTGCGACAACAAGAAATGCCTGAAGGCTGGATCGCTGCGATTTTTGACGGCACAGGCACCATCGTCGCCAGAACTGGCAATAGTCCACACCTGATAGGAAAAAAAGGCGTGCCTGAGGTAGTCAAGCACCTGCAAGCCAGCAAAGAAGACATGTTTGAAAGCGTGACTTACGACGGCGTAGCAGTGCAAACTATCTTCAGCCGTTCCAAGCTTTCCCATTGGTCGCTGGCGATCGGGATTCCGACCAAGAACATCGTGCACGAATTGCGCTATACCTTGTTCTGGCTGATTTTTGCCACCATCGCTCTCCTGGCGAGCAGCGTAACCGCCGCATGGTTGATAGGCGGACGTATCGCCGATTCCATTCATGGCTTGACCGGCCCGGCACTGGCGCTAGGTACAGGCGAAATTGTCACCGTTCCGCCGCTACATTTACGAGAAGCAGATGAAGTTGGCGCATCGCTGGTTCGCGCGTCAGAAATGCTGCATCAAGCCCAGCACCAAGCCAATCATGATGAATTGACTGGCTTGGCGAATCGCACTTTGTTCCATGAAATCGTCGGCCAGCAACTGACATTGTGCGAACGTAATAATGCTGTCTTATCTATCCTTTATATTGATCTGGATGGATTCAAGGCGGTGAATGACAAATACGGCCATGAAACCGGTGACAACGTATTGCGTACCGTCGCCGCTCGCCTCAAGGCCGGCAGCCGTCATTCTGATGTCGTGGCGCGTTTGGGTGGTGATGAATTTGCGATGGTGATGGTCGGTACACGTATGGACGACGCACGCATCGTTGCAGAAAAACTGGTTGAGAGCGTGTCAGCACCTTACGTCATCAAGGATGCACTGACGGCACATATCTCCGCCAGTATCGGCGTTGCGGCCTACCCTGATTCGGGTACGACTAGCGAAGCATTACTGCATCGTGCGGATGGCGCCATGTATAAGGCCAAGAGTCTGGGACGGCGACGCGTAGCGATAGCCACGACAGGCTGATTCAATCGACAAGAAAAATATTTACCTGGAAGGTAATCGAAGAATGAAAACAAAAGAGATGCCTTTTATCCGCAAGCTGCTATCTACCGGCAATACCTCTCCATTGCTTTCATACACACTGTTTGCGCTGGGTTTGTTCACTATCGGATTCAGTGGCACAAGCGCATACGCCGCTCGACCTATGATTACCGATGATGCACGCATCGTCGATGCCAAAGCCTGCCAGGTGGAAAGCTGGGTCAAGCGCAACCGTGACAGCACAGAATACTGGGCCATTCCCGCCTGCAACTTCACAGGCAATCTGGAAGTGAGTCTGGGCGGATCGCGGATACACGACACCTTAGGGACACAAACACAAAGCATGGTGGTGCAAGGTAAAACCTTGTTCAAAACGCTGGAGCCAAATGGCTGGGGCATCGGCCTCGCCTTCGGCAACTCGTTTCAACCAGTATCAAATACCGATCGTCATTTGATCAGCTCGCCTTACGCTTACATACCGGCCAGCTTCTCGTTCAAGGATGACCGTTTTGTACTGCACACCAACGTCGGCTGGCTGCATGATAAACCGAATAATCGTGATCGCGCGACATGGGGATTGGGTTCAGAAACGCAACTCACTGATCGCACATGGCTGATTGCAGAAACCTTTGATCAAAGCGCCGGACGGCCTTTCTTCCAGATAGGCGTGCGCCATTGGCTGGTGCCGAATCATGTGCAGATCGACACCACTTACGGTAATCGTCTTGGCAGCGGAAGCGAGGAACGCTGGTTCTCCATCGGCTTGCGTCTGCTATCCTTGCCCTTCCTGCCGTAACAAAGAAACGCCATGCCTGAATCAACCATCCTGTTAATCGACGATCACACCATGTTCCGAGAAGGCATGGTGTTGGCGTTGGCACAGGTTGCTCCCCACTTGCAGATACTCGCAGCGTCCAACGGCATGGAAGCCATTGCAGCACTGGAAACGCATGCAGCAATCAGTGCCGTTGTGATGGACTACTATCTGCCCGACATAGCTGGCGGCGCTTTATTGCACAGTCTGCGTCAGGCACGTCCCGGCATGCGCATACTGGTTTTGTCTGCGTCGGAAGATTCGGATGACGTGCATCATGCGCTGGCAGCTGGTGCAAACGGCTTCATACATAAATCTGCAGACAGCCACACTTTGCTGGAAGCCTTGTCTACCGTGATGTCCGGTGGACGCTATGTACCAACGGCTTACGGACTATCGACGCCACCGGCAGAACAATCTGACGATGCGGCCTTGTTAAGCAGTCTTACTCCCAGACAGCGTGAAGTCTTGCTGCTGGTGTGCGAAGGTTGCCCGAATAGCGACATCGCCACCCGACTCGGCATGACGGAGAAAACCGTCAAGGTGCATCTCTCCGCCATTTTCGCTGCCTTGAATGTCCGCAACCGCACGCAAGCGGCATTGATTGCGCGACGCGGTGGCTTGCTCGGCAAACCAAAATAACAGCAAAGAATCTGGCGATACGCGGATCGCTTATTGCACTGCGCGATCAGCCGAACGTCTGGCTTGCGCAATCGTTTCTGCAATCACCTGGCGCAGATGCGCGGCATCCACCGGTTTATGCAGTAAAGGCCATGCGCGTGCCGAAGCTTCCGCCAAGCGTTGTGGATCGGTATCACCGGTCATCAGGATCGCAGGGATCGTGTCGTCGGCATATTCATCATGCAGGCGATCAATCACGGCGATGCCGGTTTCATGATCACGTAAACGGAAGTCGCTCAGTATCAATGCAGGCGTATCAGTGCAATTGGCGGCGGCTTGCACGATCTCGTCACCGCTGACACCCGCGACCACCTGATAACCCCAGGCTTCAAGCAGCAGGCGCACACCTTGCAGATTGTCTTCATCATCTTCAATCACGAAGATGGTTTTTCCTTGTGGTGCATCGTCATGGTGACTGATGGACGGCGTAATTGCAGACAAGGCGTGCACACCCTTTTCGTCGAACAAAGGCAAGGTCAGTGTAAAGACGCTGCCGCGGCCTGGTCTTGAACGCAGAGTCAGACGGTGCCCGAGCAAATCCGCAGTACGTCGCACAATCGCCAATCCCAGCCCCAAACCTTTGTTCTGGTTGCGCTCGGGATTGCCGATCTGATGAAACTCCATAAAAATTTTCTCTTGATCTGCCGGCGCAATTCCCACGCCGGTATCCCACACTTCCACTTGCAGGAACTGGCCGCGACGACGGCAACCGATCAATACGCCACCACGTTGCGTGTGGCGTATGGCGTTATCGACCAGATTGCGCAGTATGCGATCCAGCAGAACCGGATCGGAATACACCGCCGGCACCGAAGCCTGATGCAATCGCAGGATCAAGGATTTGGCCGCTGCCTGTGGTGCGTATTCCAGTTGCAATTGATTGAACAAGGCCGTCAGCGAACAATGACGCAAACGCGGTCGAATCACGCCGGCATCCAGGCGCGAAATATTCAACAAGCCATCAAACAAGCTGCCCATCGCAGCGGTAGCACGCCCGATGTGATCGACCAGTTGGCGGCTTTTTGCATTCAGAGTTTGTTCGCGCAGAACACCAACGTACAAGCTCAGTGCATGCACCGGTTGGCGTAAATCGTGGCTGGCAGCGGCGAGGAATTGTGATTTCGCCTGATTGCTGCGGTCAGCATCTTCCTTGCTGCGCTCTGCTGCCTCTTTCTCGATCGCCAGTCGTTCGAGCAGATCACGATTTTCAAAACGCATTTGCAGGGAATCGCGTTGAGTACGGTACATGCGCTGCGCAAAGGCCAGCGTCACCAGTAAATAAAGTATGCCGGCCGCACCCAGCACATGATGCAAAGTGCCAGGCTGCATCGCCAACGCGAGGAAAGGAGGGAGAAAATAAGGGACTTCAAACGCAAACAGCAGCGGCAGATAAATGCAATAAGCGTAAGTCGCGCCTGTCCCTAATGTAAGCAGGCCGATGATCATGAACATTTGATACTCAAACGGTGCCTGGAACAGCCAGTAGGCATAAGGCAATCCCCACACGGCTCCCGCCATGGCAGTACACCACAGCATTGCGCGCGCCCAGCGACGTAGTACGGCAATCTCGCTTTGTGCAACCTTGTAGCCACGCATGACAACTACACGCATGCTCAGCACAAGCACATTCACCACCAGCCAGATGATCAACTCGCCTTGAGGCAGAACGTTCCACAGCGCGATCACGATCAATCCAACCGTCAGCAAAGACCCTAGCAACGCAAAAGGAAAATTGCGCCGCAATATCGCCATTTGAGCGATAAAAATGGCATCTGCATGCGCGTTCTGGTCTTTATAGGTTTGCATCATGTGGCCGAGTTTTACACAAAATAAAGTTCTGTACATAGGACTTTAGTCGTATGCGCAATCCGAACAATATTCCTAAGATATTTGCATCAACTATGCAAACTCAGGAAGAACCAGTGAAGCATCAACCCATCATTCGCAGCCTGCAGCCACTCACAGCCGCCTTGCTTGGCGGCCTTTTCGCCATCCCTGCACTGGCACAAGGCATACCCAATGCCGGACGCCTGCTCGAAGAGATCAAGCCGCCCGTCACGCTGCCTAACACCAGCATCGAAGCCCTGCCAGTTGAAGAAGCCGTACGCGCACCGCTCTCCTTGCCGACAGATATTCGCATCAAGATCAGCGCCATCCAGATCACGGGCGCGCTAGCCTTGAGCGAACAACAACTACAGCCTCTGGTCGCTGATCTGATCGGTGGCGAACATAGTCTGGCCGAGCTGGAACAGGCCGCGCAACGCATCACGCAGTACTACCGGCAGCAAGGTTATATGCTGGCACGCGCCTATCTACCGGCACAGGCCATCAAGGACGGCAAGGTAGAAATCCATATTCTGGAAGGCCGCCTCGACAAGATCAAACTCAATAATCAGTCACGCATTGACGATGCCGGCATCAACAACAAGCTAACGGGCATCAGCAGCGGCCGCGCCCTCAAAAGCGATGAAGTGGAAAAAAACTTACTGCTGCTCAGCGATACGCCCGGCATAGACGTACGCTCCAGCCTGCGTCCCGGCGCATCGGTCGGCACCACCGATCTCGATATTCTGATCAAGGATGGAAAACCGTTCGATGCCGATCTCAGCGTCGATAACTTCGGCAATCGCTACTCCGGCGAATATCGTCTGAACGGCAATCTGAGCCTCAACAATCCCTTCGGATTGGGCGACGCATTGCAAGTACGCGCCACCACCGCAGGAGAAAAATTCAATTACGCACGCGTAAGCTACCAACTCCCGCTCAATGATCGCGGCACCCGACTGGGCGTGGCCTACGCAGCAATGCAGTACAAACTGGGCGAAGACTTTAAACGTCTGGATGCACACGGCACGGCGAATATCGCCAGCCTCTTCCTCACACATCCATTCATACGCAGCCGCGCCATCAACCTCAATGGTCAGATCAATCTTGATCACAAAGTACTCAACGACCGTATCGACTTGATCGGAACGGAGAGCAACAAGAAACTCAACAACCTCACCTTCGGCCTCTCCGGCGACAGCAACGATCAATACAACGGCGGCGGCATCAATCAAGCCAGCCTCAGCATGACCGTTGGTGATCTGCAGCTCGACAGCACAAGCGCGGCATTCGATGCAGTCGGACATCGCACGCAAGGTCGTTTCATGAAAACCAATCTGCAAGCCCTGCGCTTGCAAAAACTGACAGAACAACTCAGCCTGTACGGACAATTAACGGCGCAACTGGCCGGTGACAATCTGGACTCGGCAGAGAAGATGTCGCTCGGCGGCTCCTACGGCGTACGCGCCTATCCGCAAGGCGAAGCACCAGCCGACGATGCATGGCTCCTCAATCTGGAACTGCGTTACACCTTTGCAGCGCAATGGCAAGCCATGCTGTTCTACGACGCGGCGCAAGGTCGCGTCAATCACAAGCCGATAGCTGCCGATGGCAACAACCGCCGCACTTTATCCGGCGTCGGTGCAGGTATCAAATGGGCCAATCAGGATGGCTACAGCCTGCAAACGACCGTCGCATGGCGCACCGATGACGAACCAACTTCCGACAAAGACAAATTACCCAGAGTCTGGCTGCAATTCACCAAGAGCTTCTAATAAAGGAACACCATCATGAACCACTGCTACCGTCTGGTCTGGAACGAACTACAACGCGCCTACGTCGTTGCGCCCGAGAATGCACGCGGCAAGAGCAAAAGTAATAGGCGCAAAACCCGATCACTAGCAGTCCTGCTCGGCACAACTTTACTGGCAAGCTTTGCTGCAAGCGCCCTCGCCGCACCGAGCGATGGCGTTGTCACCAACGGCAGCGGCCACATCGCGACTAACGGTGCAGTCACTACCATTACGCAGAACAGCGACAAGCTCTCGCTCAACTGGGGCAGCTTCAATATCGCCAGCAACGAGACCGTCAACTTCATCCAGCCCGGCAGTAATTCGATTGCACTGAACCGCATCCTCGGCAGCGGTGCGACCGAGATCTACGGCAAGCTCAATGCCAATGGTCAGGTCTTTCTGTTGAATCCGAACGGCGTGCTCTTCGGTGCCGGCGCCAGCGTCAATGTCGGCGGCTTAGTCGCGACCACACTCAATCTGAGTGATACCGATTTCAATGCAGGCAACTATCGTTTCACCAGTAACGCAAACAATGCCGGCAAGATCACCAATCAGGGCAGCATCACCGCCACCGATGGCGGTTACATCGCCCTGCTCGGTGCACAAGTCAGCAATCAAGGCACGCTCGCTGCCAAGCTCGGTAATGTCACGCTGGCGGCCGGTAGCGACATGACGCTGGACTTTGTCGGCGATGGCTTGTTAAGCGTCACCGTCAATCAAGGCACCTTAAATGCCTTGGCCGAGAACAAGCAACTCATACAAGCCGATGGCGGTCACGTCTTGCTGACAGCTAAAGCGGCAGACAGTCTGATTCAAGCGGTGGTGAACAATGAAGGCGTGATCGAAGCCAGAACAGTGGACAACCGCAACGGCACCATCATGCTGATGGGCGATATGCAGAATGGTCTGACTAAAGTCAGCGGCACCTTGGATGCCAGCGCACAGAATGGTAATGGCGGCTTTATTGAAACCAGTGCTGCCAAGGTCAAGATTGCCGATGACTCTAAAGTCACGACCAAAGCCGCCAACGGCCAGACCGGAACCTGGCTGATCGATCCGAATGACTTCACGATTGCCGCCAGCGGTGGCGACATGACGGGTGCAGCCGTATCCAATGCGGTGCAGAACAACAACTTTGAAATTCAAAGTATCTACGGTGCAACTAGTGGTAACGGTGACATCCACGTCAACGACGCCATTAGCTGGAGCAGCGACAACACATTAACGCTGACGGCTGAACGCAATATCAATATCAATCAGAGCATCACTGCTACCGGTACTTCAGCAGGCTTGGTGCTCAATTACGGCAATTACGCGACGGCAGGAACAGCAACAGCCAATACCGATTACTACGTCAAGGCACCGATTACGCTGAGCGGTGCTAATACAACCTTGGCAATCAATGGCGACAACTACACGCTGATTCACAGCATGGCGGATCTCATCGGCGTCAACTCAGGATTGAACGGAAAATATGCGCTGGCGCAGAATCTTGATGCTGCCGGCACGACTTATACCGATGCCTTGATCGGCAGTCTCAACAATAACTTCAATGGAAGTTTTGCAGGATTGGGGCACACCATCAGCAATCTCACTATCAACAGTACTGCCAATAATATTGGTCTATTCCGCTTTGCCGATAGCAACAGTATGATTCGCGATATTGGTTTGCTGGGTGGCAGCATGATCGGTAACATCCAAGTTGGCGCGCTGGTCGGCAGGAACCACGGCAGCATCAACAATGCATATGCCACCAGTAACGTGAGCGGCGACACCAACGTCGGCGGTCTCGTCGGCAGGAACGAAGGCGATATTGGTAACGTCTATGCTACTGGTAACGTGACAGGCAACATCCAAGTCAGTGGACTGGTCGGCTACAACGTGGGCAACATTAGTAACGCCTATGCTACCGGCAACGTGACCAGCACTGGCCCAAGCGTCGGTGGGCTGGTGGGCTGGAATCTGGGCAGCATCAATAACGCTTATGCCAGCGGCAACGTAACTGGTTATCAAGTCATCGGTGGCTTGGTGGGCGGTAATGATGGAAGCATCAGACAAAGCTATGCCACGGGTACCGTGACCAGCACTGATTATTCCGCTGGCGGACTGGTCGGCCAAAACAGAGGGGATATCAGCTATACCTATGCCACCGGCAGTGTGAACGGCTCTGACCGGGTCGGCGGTCTGGTCGGACATAACATCGGTAACCTCGACTACAGTTATGCGACTGGACGCGTGAATGGCAACATGAGAGTTGGTGGTTTGATCGGCAGAAACGACAACATCGATGGCGAGGGCAATGCCAGCAACTCATACTGGGATCAAAACAGTACAGGCCAGATCAATGCCATTGGTCAGGACACTGGTAGCAGCAGCATCAACATCGCCGCAGTCAACAGCACTAGCGCTTACAGTTACGCCAACTACACCAATCTGGGCACCTGGAGCGAAACAGCCAGCGGCTCGGGTGTATGGGTAGCCAAGGATGGCAGCGGCAATCCGCAGTGGGTCATGATAGAAGGTTCTACTCGACCCTTCCTCTACAGCGAATATTCCACCACCGTCAATAACACGCATCAGTTGCAGTTGATGGCACTGAATCTGGGCGCAAGCTATACCTTGTCCGGCAATATCGATGCGACAGAAACCAATGGCAGCAATATTAGCGGCATGTGGACTACGGCTGGTTTCTCATCGATTGGTAACGGCGTTAGTCAGTTCAGCGGTGCCTTCGATGGACAAAACCACACCATCGGCAACCTGTTCATCGATCGACCATCAACAAACTATGTAGGTTTGTTTGGATTGACCGGCATCGGTAGCGTGATCAGTAATATCGGCTTGCTGAGCGGCAGCGTAACCGGTAGCAGCAACGTCGGTGGGCTGGTCGGCGCCAACGTTGGCAGCATCAGCAACGCCTATGCCATCGCTAGTGTAAGCGGCAATGACTACGTAGGCGGGCTGGTCGGTATCAACATCGGCAACATCAGCAACGCCTATGCCGTTGGCAGTGTGACTGGCGACTACGTCGGCGGGCTAGTCGGCTACAACTGGGGCAGCATCGGCAACGCCTATGCTGCCGGTAGTGTAAGCGGCAATGACTACGTAGGCGGGCTGGTCGGTATCAACAGCGGCAACATCAGCAACGCCTATGCCGTTGGCAGTGTGACTGGCAATAACAACGTCGGCGGACTGGTCGGCTCCAACGATGGCAACATCAGCAACATCAGCAACGCCTATGCCACCGGTAGTGTGACTGGCACTGGCAACAACGTCGGCGGACTGGTCGGCTCCAACAACAACAACGGTAGCATCAGCAACGCCTATGCCACTGGCAGCGTAACCGGCAATGACTACGTCGGCGGGCTGGCCGGCATCAACAACAATGGCAACATCCGCAATGCCTATGCCACCGGCAGCGTAACCGGCAATGACTACGTCGGCGGGCTGGCCGGCATCAGCGACAGCGGCAGCATCAGCAACGCCTATGCCACCGGCAGCGTAACCGGCAACAACCAAGTCGGTGGGCTGGTCGGCCTAAACAACAACGGCAACATCAGCAATGCCTATGCCACCGGCAGCGTGACTGGCACTGGCAACAACGTCGGTGGGCTGGTCGGTAACAACAACGGCAGCATCAGCAACGCCTATGCCACTGGTAGTGTAAGCGGCCATGACTTCGTCGGCGGGCTGGTCGGCATCAGCATCGGTAGCATTAACAACGCCTATGCCACCGGCAGCGTGAACGGCACTGGCGACTACTTCGGCGGGCTGGTCAGTATCAACATCGGCACCATCAACAACAGCTTCTACGCCAGCACCGATGCAAACGGCAATACGATCAACTCCGGGCTGATTGGGAATATTTTTGGCACGGCAAAAACCTTTACCGAACTGATGCAGCTTTCCACCTTCGCATCATGGGGCAATGATATTGATGCACAAGGCGGCACCGGTTCTGTCTGGCGCATCTATGAAGGCAGCAGCACGCCGCTTCTGCGCAGCTTCCTGAAATCCGTCACCGTGACAATGGACGGTACTTACAACGGCGCTACGACGGGTAGCAACCTTCCTTACACCCTATCCGATCCGACTGCGACGTTGTCGGGGCAACTGAACTACAACGCAGTCGGTAATGCACTGGTATTTTCCGGCTTGTATTCGGGGCAGCAAGGATATGACATTAGCTATGCATCTGTGAGTCCTGCCACACCTTCTGGCAACACAAACAATCTGCCGACATATCAAGCTGCACTCAATAGTGCACTCAACAATGATGAAGCGGTGCAGATTGCAGAACAGAAAGAGGTTTTGACGATAGTCGATGGCGGCATGCGTTTACCAGCGGGATTGGGACATTAAATAATGCAATAACTCACTACAGCATCGCCATCCAGGGTTTGCAATTTCTTGCGACCAAGGATGGCGAGCTTATCTGTTAGCCGCGATATAAATCGTCCAGACGTTTTTTATCTTTGTCTTCCGGCGTGATGTTCGCTGGTGGCGTTTGCAGTTGCGGTTCTGTGTTCGGAGCGGTATTGAACATCCGCTCCCAGAAGCTCTTCTGCTCATCGATATCCAGTGATTTGACGGAATCGCCATTGACGTATTCGTCATACATCCAATCACCATCAACCTGCGTCACGCCCGGTGGAACAATAGGTGCCAACTCAGGCTTGCCGCGCAAGGCGGTACGCATGTAGTCGATCCAGATAGGTAAAGCGAGCGTGCCGCCGAATTCGCGTGTGCCTAGCGAGCGCGGCTTGTCGTAGCCCATCCATGCAACTGCGACGATGTCACGGCCGTAACCGGCAAACCAACCATCCATTGCGTTATCGGTAGTACCTGTTTTACCTGCCAAATCGCTGCGACCCAACTTCTGGCTCGCCATATAACCGGTGCCGGAGCGTACGACATCGCGCAACATCGAATCGGTGAGGAAGGCATTGCGCGGATCGATTGCGCGTGCGGTTTCATCCCCTGCTTGCGGATGCTCTGCTTCCATCAAGACCTTGCCACGTGCATCGACGACTTTCTGGATCAGATAAGGCGTGACCTTGAAGCCGCCATTGGCAAATACCGAATAGGCACCGGCCATTCCCATCGGTGTAACCGAGCCAGTACCGAGCGTTAAGGTCAGATTCGACGGTTGCTTGTCTGGATCAAAACCAAAGTGCGCCAAATGCTCTTTGGCATACGCTGGTGTGATCTTGCGCAGGATGCGAATAGAGACCAGATTCTTCGACCGCTTCAAACCGGTACGCATGGTGACAGGGCCGTCGTATTTGCCGTTATCGTTACCAGGATTCCATGCCTTGCTGCCCTGCTCTGAATCACTGTCTTCAGCCAAAGGCGCATCGTTGATCATGGTGCCTGGCGAGAAACCTTTTTCCAGCGCGGCAGAATAGACGAAAGGTTTGATCGTCGAACCAGGTTGACGCCATGCTTGTGTGACGTGATCAAACTGATTCATCGCAAAGTCGAAGCCACCAACCAATGCGCGTATTGAACCGTCCTGCGCGTTCACGGCGACGAAGGCCGCAGCGACTTCAGGCAATTGCGAGATAGCCCATTTCTTCTTGGTATCTTGCACTACGCGGATGACTGCGCCCGGCTTCAGTTTTTTTTGTGCAGCTGCCTTGTCGGACAAATAAGCTGCAGCAAAACGCAAACCGTCACCGGTGATTTCTATATTTTCACCAGAGAGCAATTCTGCGCGCACCGACTTGGCGGAAGCGTCCGTCACAACCGCAGCGCGCAAATCGTCACTATCGGGATATTTGACCAGCGTGTCGTCAATCGCTTGCTGGCGATCTTCTGCATCGCTCGGCAAATCGATCATTGCTTCCGGACCGCGATAACCGTGGCGTTTATCGTAGTCGAGCACACCGCGTCGAACTGCATCGTAAGCAGCATCTTGATCGGCCTTGGTGAGCGTGGTGTAGACGCTAAAGCCGCTGGTATAAATCTCGTCTTTATATTGTGCGTACATGAACTGGCGCACGGTTTCTGCAGCATGTTCTGCATGCGTACGGAAGCGATTGCCGTCCGGCAGCACATTGAGCTTCTCAGCCGCAGCCTGTTTGTACTGCGCATCGGTGATGAATTTAAGTTCGTGCATGCGCTTGAGGATGTATTGCTGACGCTCGGTTGCGCGCTTGATGTTCACAACGGGATTGGCGCTGGCAGGTGCCTTCGGTATGCCGGCCAGCATCGCCGATTCTGCAATCGTCAAATCCTTGATCGGCTTGCCGAAGTAAATACGTGAAGCACTGCCGAAGCCGTAGGCGCGCTGTCCCAGATAAATCTGATTCATGTACAGCTCAAGAATCTGGTCTTTGGTCAGATTCTGCTCGATGCGATATGCCAGGATGACTTCCTGCAATTTACGGCTGTAAGTCTTTTGGCGTGTCAGCAGGAAGGTACGCGCAACCTGCATCGTGATAGTCGATGCGCCTTGCGAGCGGCTGCGGATCATATTGGCCAAACCAGCACGAACCACGCCGAGAATATCGACGCCGCCATGCTCATAGAAGTTATTGTCTTCAATCGCGATGATCGCGTTCTTCATGCTGGCAGGAATATCCGCCACCGAGACGAAGTCACGGCGCTCTTCGCCGTACTCACCGATCAATACGTTATCCGCGGTATAGACGCGCAAAGGAATCTTGGGCTTGTAATCAGTCAGCGCATCAATGGATGGCAGATTCGGCACGATAAACAGCAGCGTGTAAGCGACACCCAGGATGGCTACGAAGATGGAAGCGATGAAGGCAGCGATGGCCGCTTGCCGGAGCTTGATATTGGTAGGTCGTTCGGACCAGGCAACTATGTGTGACGAAATGTACGAGAAAAACCGCAACGCGATCCCCTATGAAGTCTTGTGCGTCGCAACTTTAGCAGGCATTGCGCTTTTGAGTTGAAACCAATTGTTATCTTGCTATAAATGCATTTCTTTTATGCATGCTCGTTTTTATCGGATTTTATTGCCACAACCTAGCGAAAACTCTCTGAAATTGGCAAATATCATGGTTCTTTTCAGAAACATGCGTTCTTGCCCTGCAGAATGAAAACGGCGATCGACATGCAGTTTATATATGTCGCTCACCGTTTTGAGCCTTACCGCCTACCTCTGCCCACTTCATTGCCGATAATGCCGCCAACCGCAGCACCACCAACAGTACCCAGTGTGCTGCCGCCTGTCAGAATCGCGCCGCCGACCGCGCCTATACCAGCGCCAACAGCCATATTCTTATCGCGTCTGCTCATACCTCCACAACCGGCGACACTTAACAGTACCGCTGTGATCATCGCTGTGCACGCAACTCTTTGCATCATTTTCATTACAACTACCTCTCTTGGTTAATAGCGGGATACCTGCCACTGACCGTAAAGAGGGTAGAAAAATTCCCGACAATTTGTGTCAAATACAAATCGTTGCCTGCAGAAAACAAGTCAGCTAATGACTGCGACGGCCTGAGCCTGACTTTCTTCCGCCACCGGAAATCTTGTTTTCCGTTGCCATGTGAGTATTCGCATGAAAGTAGCCACTGGTTTGGCAAAGATGGCCTTCAATCCATCATAAATTGGTATTGGTCGGATTGGCAGGCACGTGAATTTGCCTATGGCACAAAGCCTGAATCTTGTTTGGCCGCCAATGCCTGAAGCATGTCGATGACGGCTCGGACCTTGGGCTGCAGGTAGTGAGATTTTGGCCAGACCACGTGGATCGGCATCTCGCCACCAGCAAAATCTTCTAAAAGCGGCACCAGCGCACCCCGGTTCAGGTCGTCGCTGACTAACCAGGTCGGCATCTGCATGATGCCGCAACCAGCTCGACCGGCGGCAAGCATGGCCTCGCCATCGCTAAACTCATGGCGGGCGTGAATTTCCTGCTGGATTAAACGGCCTTCCCGGGTGCGCAGCAGCCAGGTCTGCTTCTGTTGCCGACGCGAGCCAATGATGCAATCACGGTGGCGTAGCTCTTCTGGAGTATGGATGGGACCATGCTTTTCCAGATAGGCTGGGGAGGCACAAATGACTAGGCGCTGGGTGCCGAGTCGTTTTGCCACCAAATTCGCATCATCCCCCAGTTCGCCGATCCGGACTGAAAGATCATAGCCTTCCTGAACCAGGTCAACCGTGCGCTCGGTGAATGAAACCGTTAGGTCGAGCTTATCGAAGCGCGCAGCCATTTCAAGCAGCCCTGACAAGACGTGACGACGACCAAACGCACCTGGAAGCCCGACGTTGATACGACCTTGTGGCACCCAGTCTTTTGGTACCAGATGGGTTTCGGCTGCATCAAGTTCGTCGATGGCGCGTGTGCAGGCCGCTAGGTAAGCCTCTCCCTCCGGCGTGAGAGTGATTTTGCGTGTAGTCCGGTGCAGCAACTTCAAGCTGACACGAGCTTCGAGCCTGGTCACGCTCTTGGCTACGCCAGAAGGCGTCAAGCCGAGCGCCTGAGCTGCAGTGGTAAAGCTGCCCGCATTGGCTGCGGCCACGAACGCGTCGATTCCGGCGAAACGATCACTGGGTCCCTTCATTTATGCCCTCCACTCTCAAATCTTTGGAATTTAACCATGATTATATTTTATTTGAACGGGAATAGAATCAATACTTCATTGATTCGGAGCTGTCATGGCCTGTTTGGAAGCTACCAATAAGGCCCTCTCTCATCTCCTTTGAATAAGGAAAACCATGAATAAGCTTTTCAGTCCGTACGACTTGGCAGGCATGAACTTGTCAAACCGCATCGTGATGGCACCAATGACCCGCTCGCGCGCCGCCAACGGCGTACCCGATGTGCTGACGGAGCGCTACTACAGCCAGCGTGCCTCGGCTGGCTTGATCGTCAGTGAGGGCATCGCCGTTTCGCAGGAAGGCACCGGGTATCTTTTTACGCCGGGGCTGTACACCGAGGATCAAGGCGAAGCATGGCGACGTGTCACCGATGCGGTCCACGCCGCAGGTGGACGGATTTTCGCCCAACTGTGGCACGTAGGCCGCAACTCCCATGTTTCGCTGCAAAAAGCAGGTGGTGCTCCGGTATCGCCGGTGGCACGCCGCGCTCATGCTGTGCAGACCTACGCCTGGACCACTCCCGGTGTGCCGGGTCATGTCGCAACGAGCGAACCACGGGCGCTGGGTACCGACGAAGTGACAGCGATCGTGAGCGATTTTGTCGCCGCTGGCCAGCGCGCCATGCAGGCCGGCTTTGATGGCGTAGAGATACACGGGGCTAATGGTTATTTGTTTGAGCAGTTCATCAATGGCGAATTGAACACTCGTAACGACCGCTACGGTGGCAGTATTGAAAATCGCCTGCGCCTGCTGCTTGAAACCATTGATAGCCTCAGTGCTGCAATTGGAGCACGGCACGTCGGCGTACGCATTTCGCCGTTCGGTCGCTTGTACGACATGCATGCCTACGATAACGAGGCTAAAACCTGGCTTACGCTCGCGGCTAAACTGAGTCAGTACGACCTCTCTTACCTCCACTTGAGTGATCAATACATCCTGGGCGCCAATGTCGAGACCGATTTCTTTGTCAATTTCCGCAAAGCCTATCCCGGCACGCTGATTGTTGCTGGTGGTTTCGACCAAGACAGCGCAGAAGCAACATTAAAGGCCGGCAAGGCGGATCTGATCGGTTTCGGCCAGCCATTCGTCGCCAATCCTGATCTGGTGGAGCGCATGGCCAATGGCTGGCCATTAGCACAGGCCCAGCGTGACACCCTGTATGGCCTGCACGGCGCCCGCGGTTACATCGACTACCCACGCTATTCCAATCAAGAGGTCCGTAATGAACGCTAACGCGCGCGCCATACTGGCCACCTTGCGGGAGAATTTTGTCGAAGCCTGGTCACAAGGAAAGTGGCAAGGACTGACACCGATTCTGACCGGCGAAACCATACTGACCAGTAACCAGCATGGCGAAGTTCGAGGCGTCACTGACTGGCAGCACTTGCTGGCCGCCGATGTGCCCAACCTGGCATGGATGCGCACCAGCAATCACGCCACTCTGATTGACGAGCGTGGGCAAGCCGCTTGCAGCAGCTATGTCATCGGGCTATTCAATGACGGGCAGAGGCATCTTCTGTTCGGAGCCAGCGTGGTACTCCAGTTTCAGTTTCACGAGATCCAAAGTCGCTGGTTGCTGATGCACGCCCGCATCAATGTGAACTGGTGCAGAGGTGATTTGGCACTGGTGTCACATTGGCGCATACCGCCCAGCGATGCGGGTTGGCAGTTGGGCGACTCGGCACCGGTAATCGTCAGCGAACTGGATTCGCCATGGGCATTGATCGGTGCGGGGCTGCCGTTAGGCAGCAAGGAAGATGCAGTCCGCGAGCTTTACAGCAAGTATTCCTGGGCGATCGACCAGGGTGACATTGCCTTGTTAAGTGATTGTTATACCGAAGATGCTGCCGGTGGCTTTACCCCCATCGGGGCACTACAGGGGCGGCACGCAATCGTCGGCCAACTCAAAAATTTCCGTCGGCTTTGGCCGTGGATGCAGCACTTTGCCGACGTGGTGCGGATCGAGTTCGAAGCCGATGGCCAACATGCACGCATGATCGTGGCACGCATTATCCCGGAACGCTCCGTCGATACCGCAGGACACGCAGTGTATGGCGCCCATTACCAGATCCGCGTGCGCCAGGAAGATGACGGCCAGTGGCGCATATGCTGGAGCGATTACCGGCCTGGCTGGTTCACTGCCGCAGATATACCGGCATTCGAAATCGGCGTCACCCAAACTCAACACCAAGGATAAATACCATGAACGAAGAAATCAAAGCGCTGTTCGATCGCGAAGAAATTCGTAATCTCCGCACTCTCTACGCACACCATCTCGATAGCAATAATGTCGCAGCACTCGATCAAGTCTTTTCGGACGATGCCGCAGTTGAAGTGACCGTTGGAAAAATGGAGGGGATCGACGCCATACGAGCGGGTCTGAACGATGCCTTCAAACAATTCGATCGCGACCATCAGGGTAGCTATCCCTTCCTGCACGCGATCACCAACCATTGGGTAAAACTCACCGGGCCAGATACTGCTGAAGGCCGCTGCTACCTGATTGATTTTGAAACCGCGTCGAAGCCGGATCCCAATCCCTTGTTGCTGCTCGGCCTGTATGCCGACAAATACCGGCGTATCGATGGCCAATGGCGCATAACCCACACTCGTCTGGAAGTCGTTTGGCCACAACGCAGCGGTGCCAGCGAACATCCTGCTCCCCAACTGAAAGAGGACTAAGTCATGACAACTGCATTACGACTAAGCATCCTGGATTACTCTCCTGTTGATGAAGGCCTTCTGGCAAGTGATGCCCTGGAATCAACCGTGCGCCTGGCACAGCAAGTGGAAGCCAAGGGGTTCACCCGTTTCTGGGTATCGGAGCATCACGGCATGCCAGCCACGGCAAGCAATTCGCCGGAAATCCTCATGGCGCGCATAGCCTCGGCAACGAACACCATCCGTGTCGGCTCTGGCGGCGTACTGCTGCCAAACTACAGCAGCTTGAAGATTGCAGAAAACTACCAACTGCTGGGTGCGCTCTTTCCCGGTCGGATTGATCTAGGCTTTGGCCGAGCTCCCGGCGGTGATGCCCGTACCAATGCGGCGCTCAACGATGAGAAGGCAGGGTCGATCCCCTATCCTCGGAAGGTCGCTGACCTACTCGGCTTCCTGACCGGACACCATACCTCGGGCTCGGAATATGCCGGAATGCGCGCTCATCCAGAGACACGAGACACGCCACAGCCCTACGTGCTCGGTGCCTCAGGCTCGACAGCGGAGATTGCAGCGCAGGCTGGTCTTGGCTTCACCTTTGCACACTTCATCAATCCTCGTGGCGACGGCCCACGGGCAGCCAAGGCGTACCGCGCTGCGTTCCAATCAACAGACTTTTCTGCGCAACCATCTGCGATCGTTGCGGTCTTCGTGGCGGTTGGCGACACCAAAGCAGAGGCCAAGGAATTCGCCGATGCCTTCCACCTCTGGCTTGCCTATGCCGAGAGTGCGAGCCCGTTCAAGCGAGTACCTTCGCTTGAGACCACGCGAACCCACCGCTGGACGCCTCAGGAACTAGCCGTTCGTGCGCGCAACGAGGGCCGGCTTATCTCAGGTACCGGAACCCAAGTCGTTGCCCAACTACGGGACCTCGCAGATAGCTACGAAACCGACGAGGTCATGATCAACCTCATGATGCCGGGTGAAGCCGCGCGATTGAACGCCATCGAGGCTATCAGTGCAGCGATGGACAGCGTGACTGCGACATCTTTGGACGCAGAAGCAGCAAGAACAGGAGTACCCGCATGACAGACACACACATTGCTGCTGTGCCAGCGATAGCCGATCGACACCATATCGCGCTTCACCTTGCTCACCGATGGTTCGCCTTCCTGGAGGCACCCGGTGGGGATCTTGATGCGCATCTGACGATGTTTAACCCACAGGTAATACTCTCCGGTCACGGTGGTCGTCACCTGTTCGCGCGCGACCACGAGAGCTTGGCGGCATGGTTTGCTTCCATTCCCGACGCCATAAGCTCACACCATATTATTCATTCCAACTATTTGACCGCCGACGGCGGCAACGGTTTACTGAACATGGTCGTGGCGTATCAATCACCGGGCGATCCCGGTATGCATGGGTCGATCATCAGTTATGAAACGCGGATCGAATTTACGCCGGATGGCGCGCGGTTTGTCTCGTTAGACAAGACGCCTATCCTTGGCAATACAAGGCTCGACTACGAAACATCCTGGTCGACCAATCGCGTGTTGGCGCGGGTGCACGCCGAGCTTGGCAGAATTACTGAATCGAACGATCAATTACGCGCCGCGCTCGGAAAGAACGTGCGACAGGTGCATGCACAGACAACGGCTCCCGAGGGAAGTCGGCCTACCAAGCATTTGTCACCGCCATCGGTGGTAATCCTGTTGGCATACGAGTTGTGCGTCTTAATCTCGCAGATGATGGTAAGACACCCATGCCGACGATCGAGCAGATAGAGCTGTTCACTCCGAACTAACACGGGAAGAATTGTTAGTTTGTACCGCAACGTGTATGCCTTAGAGTCCTTATCCTGGAAGGACACGTTAGCCACTTCTATCAGAACGATACGGACACTTTGCTTAGGAACCGAGGGGAAAGTACACATTTGCGCTGATGTATTACGAACAATTCCATCAGGAAATGTAATTTCGCTGTATCTCATTAAATATAGCGAGATATAATCTTCCTCCATCACCGCTTTCGAATTGGCGTCATGAACACCACACACTATCTACCGACACCTACAGATCAAACGATCATGGAATCACATCGTGAGGCCTATAAAGGCTGGAAGATATTGGTCGAAATTTCCGGAAGCTCGCGCTTTGATGATGGTGCTTGCGTTTATGCGCCCCGCATCGTCGCGACAGAGCAGCTTTCCATCGGATTCAGAGAACTGCAGGTGCCGACTGAGCGCTGTTTTTCGACAGCTAAGCAATGCTTGCAAGGCGGCATAGCCATCGCGCGGGATTTTATTGATCGCAGAACATAAGCGACTGCATATTTAACTAGCTATCTTTAGAAAGGAAAATGGAAGGCATGAGTGCAAATTATTGGCGTAACCGTTGGATCGGTGCTTTGATACACAATGGTATTAAACGTAGCGATGCTGAAGAAGCTTTTGCAAAGACATATAGCAAGCAGTCCGCAGATCACTCAAAAAGCCCTGAAATCCAGGCACTGATGGCTCTCGGCATTGGCAATGACCAATCCGACACCCGTACGTCAAAATCTGCATCGCAGCATTAAGCTGCAATCCTCGCATCAGCAACTGTCCAATTTATTGAGTTGCACTCATCCTCAGCCCAGGGATTTACTCAATAAATGGACTTGCTTCGGTGCAATTCGATGCTACCTAATAAGCAGAGACTGATGACGAGTATGTATTTCACCATACTGATCATCGATCTAGGCAGCAGCCAATTACACTCGCAAATATCGCTTTGACGCTCTATTTTTGAGCATCTTTTGCGGCGTCTTGAATTTTGTCGCCCGCTTTTTCAATTTGCTGACCGGCTTTATTCATCGTCTGATCAACTTCTTTCCCGGCTTTCTCGGCCGGACCTTCTTTTTGGCATGCTGACAAAGTCAAAGCCAACATCCCGATCGCCAGTACGGCAACTGCACTACTTTTATATTTAATCATTCCATCTCCTTAAAACCGATTATCGAATTCTTACCGATTACCCTTGCCAACTTCGTTACCGATAACGCCACCAACAGCAGCGCCACCAACGGTGCCAAGTGCGCTACCGCCTGTAAGAACTGCACCACCGACGGCACCTACACCGGCACCAACGGCCATATTCTTGTCGCGTCTGGACATGTTTTCACAACCAACTGTACTCAACAACACTGCAGCAGCCATGACAGCGAACACACATTTTTGTATCGTTTTCATTGAAAGGCCCTCTTTTTACACGAGCGATTACAGGGAAATACCTGCAACCGTTGTTAAAGATAGTCCTCAAATTCGATTCCGTCCGTGCGATGACGCACGTAAGCAGCAGAAACATTTACATTCAGAATGTATTAATGCGCCGCACGTAGATTTTTCTTTCTTCTAACCACTCTAGTAACGGGAAGAAAGTGCAAGTGCACTTAAATGTGTATCCACATCTTTAGATAGGACGCAACCAATTTTGCATATCACTGAAAACTGGTATTCAGCACTTGGCGAGGAAAAATATGTAGGAAGGCGGGCTGGCAGAATGTGCTGCCAGCCGCTTCGATTTATTGCTGCGTTGCTTGCAACTGAAGAGTGGCTTTTAATACTGTTTGTCCCAGTACAGAACTCACAAACAACATGCCGTTCACTGCGGCAATGCGCGCATGCATGCTACGCATGCCGACACTGATGCCAGCCTGCCGCACCGCTGCCACGTCGAAGCCAACACCGTTATCTTCGATGCTTAATATCAGACGATTGGCCGATGGTTGCTGCAAGCTGATCTGTACATGCCGTGCGCGACTGTGCTTGATGATGTTGACCAGCGACTCTTCCACAAGACGCGTCAGCGCCAGACATTGCATGGCGTTGGGAGGGATATGCCATTCAGGAGGAAATTGCCACGTGGCTTCAATATCGAGTTCGTCGAACAGTTGCATGAAGCGGTGACGCAATGGCGCAATCCATTCCTTCGGCGTCGCTGGTACTTTGACACCTGCGCTGGAGCCACTATCGATGGTCTGACGCAAATCGTCACGGATGAGTTTGAGCAGTGAGAGAAATTGCTGGTTCTGTAGTGGCGCGTCAGCCTGCTCCACCATGGCCATCATGCGCACCAGAGAACCGCCCAAGCCGTCATGCAGATCGTGGGATATCTGCAAGCGATCCTGCAAACGCATATTCGCCAGTACCAACGCGTGCTCACGTGCCATCGTGTCGCCGAGCTCCGTACGCGCTTGTTCTATGCCTTGTGCCAATTCCCGATTGAAGTCCTCAATACGCCGCATATTGCGTGCATGCCTAAGGCCTAGTACGCCGGACATGCACAGCATGGCCACCACGCTGCTCAATGAAGTGTAAGTACGTGTGCCGCTCACCATCTTCTGCATCAGCAATAGATCGTAAAGTGCGACCGCAAAAAAGATCAACAAGCCGCCTGCCAAAATGAGCTGCTCGACTTGGCGAGTACGCAGCGCATGTATCGGGAACTGCAAGCAATTGAGGAAAAAGATGGCAGCGGAAACCAGCGCACCAACTGCCAGCGTTTCTGCCAGCAGCGCATCAGGTGCACATGCCAGCATGATCAACAATGCTGCCGATACCAGCCACAATGCTTTTTCGATGCGCGGCAACGATTGTTCGCCAAAGCGCCACGTGAAAATGCAAAAACAAGCGACATACAGCACCAGCGCCATGATGTTGGCTCTTGCGACCATCACACTGTTGGAGAATGGCCATGGGCTGGTAGCCAATACGTTGGAAATGAACAGCACCCAGAACAGGACCATCAATGCATACCAGCCATAGGCGCTCTGTTTGCGGTTACTTAGCCAGATGCAGAAGAACAAACCGCCCATGACGGCAGAAACAACGATGTTCACGACGAACAGAGTTCTATTGCGCCACCACAAATCGTCGTACTGCTGCAGCATGGCTTGCGCTTCGCCCAAATGCACAGGGCCCAGTCCAGGGCTTTGTCCTGCAACGCCGACAACGCGCACCCACAATGTATTGACGCCATCTTTTAATATCGCTTCGGGAAGACGCCAGTAGCGCGGCATATTCCAACTGCGCGATAGCGGCTCAGTTAGATGCGCATCGCGCCAGATCAAGTTGTCGTTGACGTAGATCTCCCCCGCCATAACTACTGACTCAAGCATCAGCGCAACGTCCATTGTATTTGCGTGCGTGCAATCGCGCTGCCAGTCAACTCGGTACCAAGCTGTGCCGCTATAACCGGGCCATCGTGCGCTCCAATTATCGGGAAGTGTGACGCGTTGCCACTGGCTTGCATCGGGTCTGACACCATCGTCATCGCCTTGTGCAGAATGAACGCTCAACACACGCACAGTGCAAGCCGCAGGCTCAACTGATTGTGCCCAAGCAGGCACTAGCAGTGCCATCCAGCATAGAACCGCGAGCCACTTCAAGCGATCAAACCACGCGCGCGGGCCTCATTAATTGCACGCATCCGTGAGGAGACGGCGAGTTTGCGGTAAATGTGTTTAACATGGCATTCGACGGTGGAGCGTGAGATAAACAGTTGCTCGGCGATTTCGCGATTGCCCATGCCTTGCGCCACTAAACCGAGAATCTCATTTTCACGAGGACTCAAGCTCTCGTTATTTGTGTTGTCTTCCAACTGCGCTGTCTTAGGTCGCAATTCTTCGATGATGCGTCGAGCAACAAATGGATCAATCGGTGCGCCGCCGCGCAAAACACTGCGTATCGAGAGCAAGACTTCCAGATCGTCACGCTCCTTGAGCACATAACCAGTGGCACCCGCACGCAATGCGGCAAGAATCGCATCCTCGGTACACCACGCCGAAATGACGAGAATAGCCAAACCTGGATCGGCAGTATGCATCTCGGCGATCAAATCGATCCCGCTACCATCGGGCAAGCCCAGATCAACCAAAGCAAGCGCGATCGGCTGATCCGCAAGGCGCGCCCTCGCCTCGGCAAGTGAGCCAACAATCACCAAGGCATCAGATGTATAGCCCAACTGCAGCAACAATCCCTCCAGCCGACGGCAAATCAGAGGTTCGTCCTCAACCAGCAAAACTGGCGCAGGCAGAATAGGTTCGGGAGAAAGAGTGTTAGCAGGCATAGGAGAAAACATCATGACAGGATTATCCAGGCCGTACTGTGCACGAACAAGGTGCAATTGAACATCCTTGAAAACTGGTATTTTGCGGTGAAGAGGTGTCTACAGCAAGTAAAGAGTCAGGTAGCTACTCACTGTATGTGTCCGCAATTGGTCAAAAGCAGACATTTTATGAAAAAATAAAGACGACCCAAAGGTCGCCTTTATTATCGGCAAGACCTTGGAAGCTAGGCAACCAAGGCGATCAATGCTCTGGAAAGAGCAAAGAAAAATGAGCACCTACGCCAGCTTGCGCGCCGTCTGCAACGGCTATCGCTACATTGCCCATTGCTCGTGCCGCATCTCCACAGGCATAAATGCCTGGGACGCTGGTCTTCTTGGTCATTGGGTCGACCTGTATATATTCCCCAAGCGGTCCTGCATCAAAAACGCATCCCGCCTGTTCGGCCAATGGGCTGGCCATGTGCGTGCGGGAAAGCGTAAATAAACCATTCATCTGTTTCGTAGAGCCGTCTTCCAGTTCCACGTCCGCTTGACCGCTAATACGACGAATGCGATTTTCATCTATCGTGACACCCCGGTCGAACAGAGATTTACGTTGAGGTTCATCCGGAACGAAGCTTTGGTTGGTGAACAAAGTGACAGTCCCCCAATCAGGCAGCATCTGAGCATGGTGCATCGAAAGTTCACTGCTTGCTATAACGCCAATGCGACCTGCGTTTAATTCATAGCCATGACAATAAGGACAGTGAAAGACACTTTGGCCCCAGCGCTCCTTCAGTCCTTCGATTGCAAGTAACTCATCGACGACACCGGTCGCGAGAATAACGCGCTTACCACGCACCAGTTCATTGTCGGCTTGAATCAAGAACGCACCTTCTTCGCCCTCGATATTAAGTGCCTTTGCAGCTAACCAAGCAGCATTTGGATAGCGAAGCAATTGCGCTTTACCGTCGGCGGCAATATCCGCAGCCGCACGTCCGTCCTGTCCCAAAAAACCATGTGAATGTGTAGCAAAACGATTGCGACGCTGTTCGCTATCAATGACTAACACAGGGCGTCTTGTGCGCGCTATTTGAGTAGCGGCGGATAGTCCTGCGTAGCTTCCTCCGACAACAATGACGTCATAAGTCATGATGTTCATGTATATCCTTTGAATGTTTATGCTTTGCGTAGCGAAGACTAAAGTCCGCTGACAAATCCGCTAGAGTGACATCACCGAGTCGGCTAATGAGTAACTGCTCCGCTTCACGAAATGCGTCGCTCAAAGCATTGTTGACCGCTTGTTCTACTAGGCATGCAGGGTTTTCATTTCGGTTTCCCATTGCAAAGACAGTAGGTGCGCCTACTGCCTCGTAGATGTCTCGTAGAGTTACCTTTTGAAGGTCACAGACTAAAGACCAGCCACCACCATGCCCCTTATCTGATGCGACATAACCGCGAGTCCGCAGACCCGCCAACACACGCCTTACCAGTACTGCATTCGTGTGCAGGTATCCCGCGAGCTCTTCCGAGGTAAGGGGTCGTTCGATGTGTGCCATGTGCAAAAGCACATGCAACACGGAAGAAAGTTTGCTGTCTTGTCTCATGTAACTAATGATAGTGCATGATGCGAAACATATCAAGCTTCAGAATTACAACTACCTTTACTCGCCGATGCTTCGCATGTCAGCTTTGAATCGAAAGTAGTCAGTCTGCCAAGAACTAAAAGCAGAACAAAAGCGAGATTGATAGCGCGCCCGCCCATTCTTTAAAGATTCCCGGCAATCAGCCGTTACATCAATAACAAGTACTACAAATTTTTTGGCCTACGAGACATCGTTGATTTCTCGTGGCTTGCACCTTTTAATTCATCCAAGTGATATTGCTGCCATGGTGACCTTAGCAACCGTTGGATCAACAAGCCTTCCCGCCTCGCCATCCTCAAGCAAGAGCGTTGTATCGTCTGGCACAACTTCGATCAGCTCTATCGCGCCACAATCAGTGACGTCTGTCACACTTGGCCAAACGGGTATGACGGCAATTGATCAGATGTATTCTCCGAGCGGTTCACTGCTATCCGTGTTGAAGCCCATACAGATATGGGAGCGCGCTTCTACCGATGCATTGACCACGCTGATGGCGACGAATTTTGCCTCGCGCTCGTCATCGTTTGGATTCAAGGATCTTGGTGCCGCGTTGTTGGAGCGTTTCAAGAACAGTACCGAAGATAGCGATAATTTCTCGCAATCGATAATTCAATTCGCACCGGACAGCGAACCTAGCGAAATTCTTGAAACCATTACGCGGTCGCAACTGCATACGCGGGCTGACAATCAAGTTTCTCTGAAAATCCAAACCGTAGGCGGCGCACAAGTCGAGTTGACGCTAGGCTCGCAAGAAAATGGCATGGCAGTGCAAGTACAAGTGACTGGTGGCACTCTCACCGAGGCTGATCGCAATGCATTGGCCAAGCTGTCAGGCGCATTTCAGGATGCCATCGATGGACTTGCGAGTAATCCACCACGGCTTAATCTCACCGGACTGATGCAGTTCGATTCGACCGTGCTGTCATCGGTGAGTCTGCATACAAGCCTAACAACGGTTAAGGGCGAAAATCAAATCCTTGATTTTCATGCCGACAGCAAGCAGCGTAGCGTCAGCACCAGTGGTCCTATCGGCAGCATGAAGGTCAACGTCGATCTGAGCAATCCCACTATTATTGGTAACACCAAGCAACAGGCGAAAGCCGTCGATAATTATCTGAAGCAATTTGACGCTGCACAAAAACGTGGACATGGCGACGCTACGCTGATGACCATGTTCAAGGATGCGTTTGTCGGACTCAACAGTAACTACCCTGCACTAACGGCGCAACAGCGTGCGGAAGCAGTTACGACGCCGACGATACAACTCAACCAACTCGATCGCAGCGTATTGACGGGACTCGCTGATTTCTCTGCATCGGTCACGCAAAATTCAGAATTAAGCAATCCGTATCGTCCAAACGAACGGGATGCATTTTCCTATCAGCTATCGCAGGACAGCAGCATCAAGGGACGCAACCAGTTGGACCGTTCGATCACGCAAAAGCAGCAATCGAATCTGACTGCCAGCTATCACGAACCGCTGACAGCCAATCAAAAATTGGAACTATCAACTGAAATCAAGTCGCAGAACTACTACTATCACCAGATAAAAGATGAGGCCAGTAGCGCCGCCGCCATCAGTTATGAAAAGGGAGCAGTGGTCCATGCATCACTTATCCAGTCAGCGAGCCAATCTGCGCAGTTACAAAAATTCGTAGCAGGCAAGCTCACAGAAGACAAAACGACGTCACGCCAAGCGTCACAATCAGAAGATTTTCTGGCGCTGTTCAAAGCGAGCAGCCAGGGCAACGATGCTAAAGCCTGGCTGGATAGTTATCTTGGACAACAGGCACTATCGACCATCAATGATCTGGTGTTCTTGCAGCCCAATCCGACGCAATTAGAAGAGCAATCAAGGGAAAAAGACTTGGCGCTTCTCGTGTCTTGACGAAGAGAACTCTCACCGCTACCCGGCTTGCAAGCAATCGGTCTACTATTGAGCAAATGCGGTCATCAAATTGATCAGCGCACTATAGACCGGCACAAGAGGAGCCAAGACATGCATACCATAGCGACCGTTGCGACAGGACTTGTGGCTGCACTACACGTCTATATCTTGTATTTGGAAATGTTTTTGTGGGATACGCCCAAGGGCAGAAAAGCTTTTGGCCTGACAAAGGAATTTTCAGCTGCCTCGAAAGTCCTGGCTGCCAATCAAGGTCTGTACAACGGCTTTCTGGCTGCCGGCCTCATCTGGGGCATCTGGCTAGGCGCAGCCGGTGACTCAGTCAAAGTCTTCTTCCTGGCCTGCGTTGTTGTGGCGGGCATCTACGGTGCGATTACATCAAGCAAAAAGATATTGTTTGTTCAAGCACTTCCCGGTGCCATCGCTTTAGCATTGGTGCTCTTGGCTAAATCTCAGGTGTGAGCCGATCGAGTTTATCTAGCTAGCCATTATCGATTTGGTGCAAGAGCGGCGCGCGTCATCGTCAATTCGCAAGCGCGAATTGCATGTCCGTTTGCAAGCATATTGCCCTTACCAGAATAAGTCGGCACGCCAGGCTGAAAATCACCACTGATTCTGAATTGCCATTTCTGATTCGGGGTATTCGTTAGATATCCCTCACCAAGCAAGACCAGCATGTTTTCGGCGATCTGACCGGCTAACGTTTCCGCTACCTGTGGCAACTGCCGATGGACATTCACCGAACTGCCTTTGACTTCCATAGCGAATTTAGCTTGATATGCCTTGCGTGTACTTTTATCTTGACGCGCGCCGCATGACATCAGACCATTCCACTTCTCAGCGTTCTCGTCGACCAGCGCTTGCTTGTTTTGCACTTTGGCTAGCGCATCATTTTGATTTGCTACTGAAATCGCGGTGTCTTTTTCTCCTGCAAGTTGTTTTGCTAGCAGCTTCGCCATCAATGCCTGGTAATTGAGCAAAACACTATAGGACTCTCTATATTCAGTCTTGAGTGACTCAAAGCCGTCAAAGCCCACCACTTCTTCTCCATTTTTTGAGGGCACAGGAATGCGAACTGGCATGGAGAACAACAAAGCATTGTTCTTGGCATCCATCAATTTGGCAGTCAGTACTATCTGCGGCTTGAAGGTGGTAGAAAACGCTGCTGACGTATAGCCAAATACGGTGTATTTCACATGCAAGACTGCATCTGCATGGATATCATTTTTCCCAAAATCGAATTCACCCTGAGCATTTGGAATTGCTATCTTTGGATCGTCGATGAAAATAACTTCATAGCCCTTCGACTCCATCTGCGTTTTTAATTCGCTCCGGAGTTTTGCTGCGAAATCATAAGGATTTTTAGCAAACAGCTCGTTGTACTCTGTTTGCTTTTCGCCGATCAGCGTGCCATCTGCAGCTTGCCCTACTGCTGCAGTTGTCCCTGCTACCAATGCCGCACCGAGCACACCCAATCCAGGTATAGAGCTAGCTATCACGCCAGCTCCAGATGCACTGCTTATTTTTATCTGCTTGGGTTGTTCGATCGTGAGTATCGCTATTTTCTTTATTGCTTTTCGATGATCGTCGTCCAATGCTACCGATGCCGGAGCATGTGCACATCCACCTAATATCGAGGCAATGAGCGCCAAACTAACAAGCAGAGAGAATCGACCGCAAATAGATTTGTAGATCATCATGTTATTTATTGTTATTTGTTCATAGGCTGAAGGTGGCACGAACCATCTCCGTTTTTTCTAGTAACAATGCTCATCCCTGCGAGATAACTTGGCGCACCTAAAACATCAGACAGCTTTATCACCGAATACATAACCTGACACCACAACTTCCATCACCTTGTCTTCAAATATTTTGCGTCCCAGATCATCACCCGCCGCGCCAGCTGCAACCATCAATGGCAGCAAGTGATCCGGATATGGCTGAGTCAGCTTGGCATCTGGCGCCTCCGCCCATGCTGTTAACAATGCATCGCGTTCTTCTACCGGAGCGGAAATGCTGTCGCTCAACCATGTATCAAAACGTTTGGACGCTTCAGTAAATGCCGGACTGAAACCACGCATATTGTGAAAGCTCATGCCGCTGCCGACGATCAACACGCCTTCATCGCGCAATGCCTGCAAAGCTGCGCCAGCGCGCAGATGCTCAGCCGGATCAAGATCGGTTTTCATTGAGAGTTGCAGAATCGGGATGTCAGCATCCGGATAAATCAGTTTGAACGGGATGAAGACACCGTGATCGAAGCCGCGCTTTGCATCCGTCTTGACGGGAATATTCACCGCACCCAGCAGATCGACTATGCGCTTTGCCAATGCCGGCGCGCCCGGTGCCGGATACGTCAGTTCGTAAGTGTGTGGAGGAAAACCGTAGTAGTCATAGATCAGCGGTGGATGCGCACCTGTCATGACGGTGAACTCATCTTCCATCCAATGACCGGAGATGACGAGAACCGCCTTCGGCTTTTCGCCGACATAGGTATGCATATTCCGCAAAAAGTCTGCCATGCGATCCCACATGTGTGGATCGCCCGGCCAGTCCATGAAAAAACAAGGGCCGCCGCCGTGCGGAATGAAGAAGGTAGGAAGACGAGTAGAGTTGGCCATGATGCTATCCATTAGCGATTGAATTTTTCAAGACACTATTGTGCTGCCGCGGCGAAATTCTTGCTGGCGAGCTGTGCAATGGTTTTTTTGACATCACTGCGCCGCTCGCAAGACACGCTTACTCGGTTTCGTTTTCCGGCAATTTGAGTTGTCCGGTGTGGTAGTCGTATTCATAGACTTCACCATAACGGCCCCACTCAACCACCACTTCCAGCACGCGCTTGGCCTCTTCTTCTTTCAAGAATTCTTCCAGCGTATCGAGGAAACCTTTTTCCGACAGCGAACCCGCTGCTTCCTGCTCCAGACTGTTGCGGATATGCGCGGCCAATGGCACATGCGTCAACAACTGCTGGCCGAAAATTTCTTTTCTGCGCATGTGCGCTGCTTGCGCATAGCTGTGTCCTAACGCAGTCAGCGTGATATCGCCCTTCTCTACCTGTGCCAATCCCAGCAAGCCGAGTGCTTCGTAAGTCGGGAACAGTTCTTCGTCCGGCAACTTGGCTTCTTCGGTCAACTCCGGCAAATCGGCACGGCCGTTGAATGGTGGCGCAGCCAAGAGATCGAGCACACCTTCGATATGCGCAACGTCGGTTTCCGGCAAACGGTAACTGAGGTTGGCATGCAGCGCAGCACCTGTCGTTGCTTCTTGCGGCGTGCGCATCGTCATCAACGCGTACACTTCATCGATCAAGGCTCTGACTTCAGGAGAATCCACATTGCGTGGTCGCGGCAGATTGATCTTGATCTCGCTGCGTATGCGTCCCGGGCTGCTGGACAGAACGAGGATGCGATCAGACATCATGACCGCTTCTTCAATATTGTGAGAAACGATCAAAATGCCTTTGGTAGGAATACGCTTCTCTTCCCACATTTCCAAAATGTCGTCACGCAGCGTTTCGCCGGTCAACACATCCAATGCAGAAAACGCCTCATCCATCAGCAAGACATCCGGCCCTGTGACCAGGCCGCGTGCGATACCGACACGCTGCTTCATCCCGCCTGACAATTCGCGCGGCAATGCGCCACCGAAGCCGGCCAAGCCAATCAGATCAAGCATGGCATCTGCACGCTTCTCGCGTTCATCTGGTGGTACGCCCTGCGCTTCCAGTCCGAGTTCCACGTTCTGCTGCACGGTCAGCCATGGAAATAGTGCGAATGACTGGAACACCATCGCAATGCCGGCAACCGGACCATAGATTTCCTGACCACGATACTTTGCACTGCCCTCATCCGCGGGAATCAAGCCCGCCATGATGCGCAGCAAGGTGGACTTACCCGAGCCGGATTTACCCAGCAAGGCGACAATCTCTCCTTCTGCCAACGCGAAATCCACTTTCTCCAACACGCTGCAAGGTGTGCCGTCTGCGGTCTGGAAGGATTTATCCACACCGGTCAATTCAATCAATACATTTTGGCTCATGACGGCCCTCTCAATGGCTGCGGTCTTCTGCCAGCAAATACAATTTGCGCCAGAAAAATCTGTTTAACAACATAACAAATATGCACATCACGCCGATACCGAGCGCAATGCGATGGAAGTCGCCGGCATCGGTCATTTGCTTGATGTAACTACCCAATCCTTCAGCGACCAGCGTCGTTTTGCCCCAGGTCACATACTCGGCAACAATGCTGGCATTCCACGAACCACCGCTAGCCGTAATCGCACCCGTCACATAACTAGGGAATACGGCAGGCAGATAGACACGCTTCCATTTCAGCCAACCCTTCAAACCTAGATTGTCGGATGCCAAACGCAATTCATTTGGAATCGTCGAGGCACCAGCCACCACGTTGAACAGGATGTACCACTGCGTGCCAAACACCATCAAGGGACTGAGCCAGATGTTTGGATTGAGCTGCATCGTCAGCAGCACATACACCACCAGTGGAAACATCAAGTTAACCGGGAACGCAGCAAGGAATTGCGCAACACCTTGCACACGTTGCGAATACTTGGGACGCAAACCGATCCAGACTGCAATCGGCACCCAGATCAGCGATGCCAGGGCAATCAGCACCAACACGCGTGTCAGTGTAATCAGGCCCAACCACACCACATGGACTACTTCAGGCCAACCGACATCGCTATGTACGAAAGTAATTAATCGATAGATCGCCAGCGCGGTAGCAAGCAAGACCACTACGCTCCATGCACGCGACCATAAAGGATGAATGACACGCGCACTGGCTTGCGGCGCGGTACCGTCGTAGCGCACGCTGAACCAACCCAAGGTGCTGCGCAACATAGTCCAGACACGATCCGTAAATGCACGCATCCAGCGGCTGCGGCGTCCCCAATTCAATAACCACGAACGCTGTTCGGTTTCGCCTTGTGACTCTTCAAAACGGAATTTATCCGCCCATGCGAGCAAAGGCCGGAAGAACAATTGGTCATACAAGACGATCCCGGCCAACATGGCACCTATCGCCCAGCCGATCGCATGCAGATCCTTGGCTTCAATCGCGACTGCGATATAAGCGCCTATGCCGGGCAGCTTGATATCTTGTCCTGCAACGGAAATCGCTTCTGCCGCCACCAGGAAGAACCAGCCGCCGGACATGGACATCATCATGTTCCACAACAAGCCCGGCATCGCATAAGGCAATTCCAAACGCCAGAAACGCTGCCAACCCGATTGACGGAACACGCGCGAAGCTTCGCTCAGTTCAGCCGGCACAGTTCGTATCGATTGATACAGGCTGAACGCCATATTCCACGCCTGCGAAGAAAAGATCGCAAAAATCGCCGCACACTCAACGCCCAGCAGATTGCCGGGGAAGAATGCTATGAACGGCGCAATCGCAATCGCCTGAAAGCCGAGAATCGGCACCGATTGCAGGATATCCAGCATCGGTATCATGACCTTTTCGGCAGCGCGATATTTGGCCGCAATCGCAGCGAAGATAAAGCTGAACAGCAGCGCAAAAGCCAGCGCTATGAACATCCGCAAAATCGTACGCAGCAAGTAATAAGGAAGATTGGAGGGATCAAGCGAGATCGGCGTTACTTCGCCGACCACAAACGGCCTGGTCATCTGCATCGCGCCAAAGCCCACCGCAACAAACACGGCCAGCACCAGCGGCAACAATGCCCAATCCCAGCGATTGGGAGAAATCGCAAGCAAGGACTGATCTGCCCGACGAGGGGCAAACAACTCAAACATGGTGACACCTTGTATTCATGATTATCCAGTCTGAGCACACCGGGAAAAGGCATATCACCTTCGCCGGCAGGAATACGCATGCTGCTCCGAGTGTATGAAGGCGCGATGAAGCGACGTCAACAGTCAGACCATGCTTGCGAGTCATCAGCAAGATACAACGCACTCAAGCTCGTGCAGGTGGACACAAGATCACACCGCCAGAGCGATATATGCAATCAATTTAAAAACTAAGGGAGTAGAAAAAGAACAACCGAGGACCGATTGCCTTAAAGCCACTACCCGCCATTGCGGCAAGGTAGCGATGAGAAATCGTGGGCTACCTTGCCAGCATACTATCGGTATGAGAACTACAACTGGAACTGCCCATTCAAAAACCCCATCGGAAAATAATCGACGCACTTTACCACTCGCCTTCCCATCTTGCAATGAGCGCCGTCATTTCGGCGCACCTTCAAAAAGGCAATTCCGGCGACAGCGTTTACAATGGCGCATCTGATCGCAAAAATGGAACAAGGAAAATGCCGTTTGTCGTCACTGAAGCATGTATTCAATGTAAATATACCGATTGCGTTGTGGTTTGCCCGATGGATTGTTTTTTTGAAGGCCCCAACTTTCTTGCGATCAATCAAGATGAATGCATCGATTGTTCCGTATGCGTACCGGAATGCCCCGTCAATGCCATCGTTAACGCGGCTGAAATTTCGCCCGAACAGCAGCATTTCGTCGCATTGAATCGTGAACTATCCACGCGCCCGGACTGGAAACGTATCAGCCAGGCCAAGATACCTATGCCTGAACATGAAAAATGGGCGCAGGTGAAGGATAAGTTGCCCTTGTTACAGATTGATGACAAGATCACATGAGTCGCCTCAGTCTTCAAGACTGAGCCTCTCACCGTTAATCAAACCAGTCACCGCACCCATGCCGCATTGCGGTTCGACTAAGCAAAGAATATGAGCCAGCCCTCTTCCCCTACCGTTGATACAGCATTGAACGTCAACGCCTTGCGTGCCAGTTGCTCCACTTGCAGCATGCATCAGTTGTGTCTGCCTATGGGCTTGGGCGAAAACGATATGGAGCGTCTGGATCAAATCATCGGCCGCCGGCGCAAAGTGTCGCGCGATGAGTATCTGTATCGCATGGGCGATCCCTTTGTTAACTTGTATGCGGTGCGCGTAGGCCACTTCAAAACCTGCCAGATCAATGCTGGCGGCGAACAGCAGATTACCGGCTTCCAGATGACGGGCGAATTGCTCGGCATGGATGCAATCAGCACCGATCTCCACCACTGTGATGCGATTGCGCTGGAAGACAGTGAAGTCTGCGAAATCCCATTCCCACGACTGGAAGAGTTATTCAGCACCATGCCAACGCTGCTGCGTCACTTCCATCGCATGATGAGCCAGGAAATCACGCGTGAGCAAAGCGTCATGCTACTGCTCGGCAACATGCGTGCTGAACAACGCTTTGCGGCCTTTTTGCTGAATCTGGCTTCACGCTATACAGCGCGTGGCTACTCCTCCACCAACTTCCAACTGCGTATGTCGCGTGAAGATATAGGCAACTATCTCGGCCTGACGATAGAAAGCATCAGCCGCTTGCTCTCCAAGTTCAAGAAAGAAGGCTTGCTTAAAGTGAGCAATCGCGAGATTGAGCTACTCGACCCCGCAATTTTGAAAGAAATGGCTGCTGGCAGCGCCAGTTGCCGTTAAATCCAGGTATTGATTTTATTCAAGGCGCCCCTACCTTGAGCACACGTTCTGACTTAGCCATTTTTACTTAGCCATTCAAGTAAAAAATTGGCGTAAGGAAGCTGATTCTATTCATGCGTTGGCTATTCAGTGATCGCATGCACGATGCACTCGCGCGTTTAACGTTGGGCTTACCGAAGAGGATGAAATGAATATATTGATATTCGGTGCGACCGGTATGGTCGGCCAGGGCGTATTGCGAGAATGCCTGCTCGATCCCGATGTCACGCTGATAAAAACCATAGGCCGCAGCAGCACTGGGCAACAACATCCAAAATTGCGGGACATCGTTCATTCCGACTTGTTTGATTACACGGCCATCGAAGATGAATTGAGAGATATCGATGCATGTTTCTTCTGTCTTGGCATTTCATCCGTTGGAATGACCGAAGCCGACTACACCCGTATCAGCTATGACATGACGCTGGCGGCAGCCACAACATTGGCCAGACTCAATCCGAATATGACCTTCATCTATGTATCTGGTGCCAGTACCGACAGCTCGGAACAGGGACGCGTGATGTGGGCGCGCGTAAAGGGAAAAACAGAGAATGCCTTGCTGCGCCTGCCCTTCAACGCTTATATGTTCCGTCCGGGCGTGATACAGCCATTACACGGAATAAAATCAAAAACCAGGTCTTACCGTCTGCTTTACGCATTATCCGCACCACTTTTCCCGATTCTGCGCGCCATATTCCCCGAGCAGATCACCACCACCGAAGCATTGGGCAAGGCGATGCTGACTGTTGCCAGGCATGGCGCAGATAAACACGTACTGGAAAGCAAGGATATCGCTACGCTGCGATAATGCGTATCTGCAGCATTTCTGCATTCTAAAAAACTGACAGTCACTCGCAACATACGCGAGTTGGCATCATCCATCTATTACGGAGGCAGTTTGCAATCGATTATTTCCGTCAAGGGTCTGACCAAGCAGTATGCGTCAGGCTTTCAGGCGCTCAAAGGCATCGATCTCGATATCCGTCGCGGCGAAATCTTCGCCCTGCTCGGACCGAACGGTGCCGGCAAAACCACATTGATCAGCATCATCTGCGGCATCGTCAATCCGAGTGAAGGTACCGTACTGGCCGATGGTCACAATATCGTGACCGACTATCGCGCTGCCCGCACCAAGATCGGACTGGTACCGCAAGAGCTATCGACCGACGCATTTGAAACGGTATGGGCCACAGTCAATTTCAGTCGCGGCATATTCGGCAAGCCGAAAGATCATGCGTACGTCGAGAAAGTCTTGCGCTCTCTTTCGCTGTGGGACAAAAAAGATTCGAAAATCTTTGCCTTGTCCGGCGGCATGAAACGACGCGTGATGATCGCCAAGGCACTCTCGCACGAACCGCAGATACTCTTCCTCGATGAACCGACGGCTGGCGTCGACGTTGAGCTGCGCCGCGATATGTGGGAAATGGTGCGCGGCCTGCGTGAGAGCGGCGTGACTATCATCTTGACTACGCACTATATTGAAGAAGCCGAAGAGATGGCCGACCGTATCGGCGTCATCCGCAAAGGCGAACTGATCCTGGTCGAAGACAAGGCAGCTTTGATGGCCAAGCTGGGCAAGAAGCAATTACGCCTGCAATTGCAGCATCCCTTGCAAATCATTCCTGCCGAGCTTTCTCATTTGCAACTGGAGCTTTCGACAGACGGTAACGAACTGACATACACCTTCGATGCGCAGAGTGAACAAACCGGCATCGCCGAACTGTTGAAGAAATTGAGTGAGCACAACATCGACTTCAAGGATCTGCAATCCAGCCAAAGCTCGCTGGAAGAGATTTTTGTCAGCCTAGTGCACAGCAAGGATTGAGAAGGAAACCATGAACATTTACGCAATCCAAGCTATTTATAAATTCGAACTGGCGCGTACCTGGCGCACGCTGATGCAAAGTATTGCATCGCCGGTTATTTCTACCTCGCTCTACTTCGTCGTGTTTGGCGCGGCCATCGGTTCGCGCATGGTCGAAGTCAACGGCGTCAGCTATGGCGCCTTCATCGTGCCGGGCTTGATCATGATGGCATTGATGACAGAGAGTATTTCGAACGCGTCCTTCGGTATCTTCATGCCGAAATACGCTGGCACGATCTACGAGATACTCTCCGCGCCAGTGTCTTATGTGGAAATTGTCATCGGCTATGTAGGTGCAGCCGCAACCAAATCCATCATACTCGGCATCTTGATACTGGCAACGGCACGATTGTTTGTCACTTTTGAAATTGCACATCCACTGTGGATGCTGACTTTTCTGATTCTGACCGCCGTTACCTTCAGCCTGTTTGGCTTCATCATCGGTATCTGGGCGACTGGTTTTGAGAAGCTGCAAATCATTCCTATGCTGATCGTGACGCCATTAGCTTTCCTTGGCGGCAGCTTCTATTCAATCAATATGTTGCCTGCAGTATGGCAAAAGATCGCGCTCGTGAACCCGGTGGTTTATCTGATTAGTGGCTTCCGCTGGAGCTTTTATGGCGTTTCGGATGTCAGCGTCGCCGTCAGCATAGTCATGACCTTGGTCTTCCTGAGCGCATGTCTGGTCGCCGTCTGGTACATCTTCAAGACTGGCTATCGACTGAAAACCTAGATTGACATCTACCAGACAGTTTATTGACGTCAATCAAAATATGAAGCAAGCTGCTGCCGTATGCTGCTAGTCTTGCTGAAGACGCATGTGCTTATTAATTTTTTCGACAGGGATATGATGAATAAAATCACACTGGCTTTTTTGACCTTGCTTCCGATCAGCGCTTTTGCACAACAGGTTGATCCCTGTCTGTCCAAAGGGTCGCCGCAGGAAATGAATAGCTGCGCAAAAGAAGAATACAAAAAAGCGCATGACAAGCTGGACGTCACCTACAAAGCCTTGCTGAAACAAATCCCTAATCAGGATCAGGAAGGCATTCCTTACGTAGCGACTAAAAAGCAATTACGTGTGGCGCAAAAGGAATGGGCTGGATTTGTCGAGCAGGATTGCAAGACCATCAGCGTCTATAACAAAGGCAGCATCATGAAGGACATCGAGTTCTTCAGCTGCATGCGTTTGCATACGGAACAGCGCATTTCCGATCTGGAACGCTTCCTCAGCCGTAGAAGCAAAGCCAAATCATAAACACCGCCTAAGTACGAATTTGAACGAATTAACGTTCGTTCAAATTCGCACGCATGCTGCCATACGGATCGTCGATGATGTAACGCCACGATCCATCTTCTTGCTTCCGCAATACCTCTAGTGTGTCCACGCTGGCTTGTACCAACTTCCCTTCCGCATCTTTCCACGACAAATTCGCCTTCATTCTATTGGTCGCGAGTGTACCGTCGCCACTGATCGTGGACTTGATGAAGTCGATGGCGAATGTGGGCTTCAAAGCTATCAGTGATGCATTGTTTTGACGGATAGCCTCCAGCCCTGTCATCGTTCTGCCTGATTTCGAGAACAACACTGCTGTCGGTTCATAAAGTGCGACCGATGTCTCTATATCGCCGGATTCCAGTGCTGTAACCAGAATACGACTGCAATCGTCCGGCTGACGTGCACGCTCGCTCAGTTGGATCTCGATGTCTTTACTTGGCATGATCGCTCTCGGAATAATTATCTAAAGCAAGACTGAATGTCTATACGAGACGATTTTGCCACGAATGATGGCGATAGACGTTATTTGGATGAAGTGACGCGCACCAGCGGCAGACTCGCAAGCACATAAGCGGTCAGTTTTTCCACGCTTGTAGTCAAAGACTCATTGGCACTATCAACGATGTATTCCGCCTGTTCCGGTGCTTCATACGGTGCACTAATGCCAGTAAATTCTCGTACCTTCCCTGCTCGAGCTTCCTTGTAGAGACCTTTCGGATCACGCGCTTCACAAGTAGCAAGATCGGCGGCAACATGAATTTCATGGAAAGTCTGACGGCAACACTCACGGGCACGCGCACGATCAGCGCGATATGGTGAGATGAAAGCGGCGATGCAAATCAGACCTGCATCGGCGAACAAGGATGCAACTTCGCCCACGCGACGGATGTTTTCCGTTCTGCCTTCGTGACTGAACCCCAGATTGGCATTCAAACCTCGACGTACATTGTCACCATCAAGCACATAGCAGGAATAACCCAGCTTGGTCAGCGCGTGTTCAAGATGCATAGCCAGACTGGACTTGCCTGCGCCGGACAAACCTGTCAGCCACAACACCGCGCCAGCATGACCGTAATGTGTCTGACGGTCTGTCGCAGTAAGTGTATGTGCGACGGCAGTGAGCTTATTCACGACTCATTGATTTTCAGTGCTGTCAGCAATGGGCCTAGGTGAGCCACATGTCTTTCCCAACGACCTTTGGATGTTTTATAAATAGGTCGGCGCACCTGATTAACACTGGCAGTACGAACGACGCGACGCGTTTTATGAAAACTCAGGCAAGCATCGTCCCACGGCATGCCGACAAAATCGATCAAGCGCTTGGCCTCACCTTCGAGGTCTTCCACCACCGCTTCGTAATCCACTTCTATGAATCTGTCGGCTGGCAGCACCTTGCGCCAATGATCCATTAGCGCCTGATAAGCAAGATGGAATTGCCCCAACTCCGTCAGGTCGTAACTGAACAATTGCTCACCAGCGAAGTGTTTGCTGTAGCACGACAGACAAGTATCAACCGGATCGCGCCGACAATGAATGATGCGCGCACCCGGCAGAATCAATGGAATCAAACCGGCATAAAAGAAATTGGATGGCATCTTGTCGACCAGACGACTCTTGCCGTTTGCCAGCGGCGCTATGCGCGCCAAGTAATCGTGGCCGATCTGTGCCAACTCATCCGATGACAGATGGGCGGTCCTTTCCGGAAAAGCACCTGTTCTATCGACCGCAAGACGCAATGCACTCAACTCACCTGCACCATGTATTTGCGGATGAGAAGCCAGGATTTGTTCGACCAAGGTCGTGCCTGAGCGTGGCATGCCAATAATAAAAACCGGCAATTCCGACGACGACGCTGCTTCAGTGTGTTGCGCCATAACATCTGTATCAAATGTGGCAACAATGCCTTTCATCCACCGTTGCGTAACAGCCGCGTCATAGCTAAATGTGGATCGTTTCAAACGATTGCCCGCATCCAGATGATAAAACGCTCGTGCCGAATTACGCGTGTCCAGATATGCCTTGCCGAGAGCAAAATGCACCGCCATACGATCCATCAAAGACAGACTGTCGGCTTGTATCAACGCAGCTTCCATCGCCGCAATGTCCGGGTCGTCGGATTGATATGTTTTGGCATCGTTGCGACTGGTCATGACGCGTATCGATCTGGGAAACGCGAGCAAGGTTTGATCGAAAGCAGCGATCGCATCTTCCACACGACCGCTTTCCATGAAGAGTGAAGCACGACTAACCAATGCCTCTTCCTTAACCGAACCCGGTAGCATCGCCGCCTGATCGAAAGCTGCCAGTGCTTCGTCATGTAGCCCCAATGCCTGCAATACCAGTCCCAATGTGTTGTGCGCATTGGCGTTATCGGGAGCGACCGCCAATGCCTGCCGCGCACAGATCAGCGCTTCTTCATTGCGTTCCATTTTTTTCAAGAGCAGTGCGCGTGCCGTTAATGCTGCGACGTGCTGCGGTGCGAATGCAATCAAGGCATTCAGCCAGCGAAATGCCTCGGCGTGACGCAAGCGTGTGGTTTCTATATCGGCCAGATTCAGATAGGCATCAATCAGTTGCGGGTTAATCTCTATCGCTTGGCGTGCAGCTGCTGCAGCTTGATCGAACTGTCCCTGACTATTCAATAAAAAAGCCATATTGCTATGCGCTTCAGCATAGTTGGGCTTGAGTTCCAATGCCTTTTTATAGTGATCTTCGGCACGTTCCAGACGATTCAACCGTCGATAGGTATTCGCCAGATTGTTATGCGCGCTGGCTTCGTCCGGTTTTAGATTGACCACGCGCTGCAAGCATTCGAGGCTGGCATCAAGCTTGCCGCTTTCTTGCAGGATGATGCCCAGATTGTTCCATGCATCGACCAGATCGGGATTGAGTTTGATCGCCTGCTGTCCAGCCTGTTCTGCTTCTGCCAGCAGACCTTTTTGACGGCATATTTCTGCAAAGTTACTTAGATAAACTGCCGGCACCTGCGGTGCCGTACACGCCTGACGCAGATGGATAACGGCCATATCCAGATGACCGTAGGCATGTGCTATCAGGCCCAGCAAGTGCATGGCATCGGTCTGATACGGCCACGCCAACAACACGTATTGGCATAATTTTTCTGCATCAGCAGCTTGACCGGCATTCCAATATGCATAGGCACGATTCAAGGCTTCCGGGATACTCAGCTGTGAAGTATGAGGAAAATTGCTTTCAGTGCCAGTCAGGGTAGGCATTAAAATCTCCAGCGCGCCGTCAAACCACCCGTCTGAGAGGTATAGCCGCCACCCGATTCCAGCGTGTAGTTAGTCGATAGCGTCAGGTTTTCATTGCGCAGCAATGTCAGGCCCAGGGACAGCACACCAGTATCAGCGACTGGTTTGGGTCCTGTGGTCACGAAGGTCGTCGCACCTGAAGTATCGACCGCGAAGTTCGCAACTGATTGCAGACGCGTGTCGCTATATTCATGGCGCCAGCCTAGTTGTACCGTCGGCTTCAGCAAGCCGTATGAAGTTTTGTATGTGCGCTCCAGCTTGACACCCAGATCACTCTTCAACGAATGAGTATCGGTGCCATCGACACGCAAAGCCGCGCCGTTGCCACCAGTCTCCGTGTAGCTATCCATGCGCAAGCTACTGTATGTGAGACCAGCAAGCGGCGTAACAATCGTATCGTTCACATTGAGCGGATAACCGGCCTGTACCGCAGCGATGTACTGCATGCCGTTATAGCTGCTGTTGGCAATTCCATTGAAACCAGCAAAGTTGATAACACGATGTGCATTTACATCGCTGCGCATCGCACCGACAGACATGTTCACATACCACGGCTGGCCGGTGTAACCAGCATAAGCGGTCAAACCATAGGAATCGACCTTTGCATAACTGCCAGTGTTATTGCCATCGTTGGATACCGATGTGGTGGCATAACTAAGCAGGCCACCAAGGCGCCACTGATCGTTTAGTGCTGTATCCGCACCGAGCAGCAAGACGTTGTAGCTGGCGTGATAACCCGATACACCGTCGCGACCTTTGTCCGATGCGCGACCACCAAAAGCTTGCCCCCAAGCCGCGCTATCGCTCATGCCATCACCGCTGGATAAGCCACTCGTACCTTGTGTCGGCGCAGTGTTGTTCAGATGATCGAATGCGATAGCGCTGACTTGGCGAGAGACAGTTGCAGATGAACCTGCGATGCCGGAAGCCATCGCCGACGGATCCAATTGCGAACCTGCACGATTTGCCTCTTCTGGTGTACCAAGCGCCGCACCAGCATTAAACAAATTCATCAAGGCTGCATCAGTTCCTGTGTACTTGAACAAACCTTCTAGTGATGATCGTGCGTTTGCATTGTTTGCCGGATTGATGATTTCGCCATCCAGCGTCAGCAATAAGCCAAGATTACTGCCATCAATGATAGTGCTGCCGGTGATGCCACCTCTGTAACCATCGGCTTGATATTGCAATGTACTTTCGTTGTAATTGCTACCGGCAGTTGCAGCCTGTATGACCAGGTAACGCTGACCGTTGGCGAAGCGGTAACTGCCGTTCTTTTTCAAATCTACGCTTGAGCCGGCATCGATGACGGCAGAACCGGAAACAATCAACCGACCGTAACCGCTGTCGCTGATGTCACCGTTGGCAATCGCATTGCTGCCCACGCCGATATTCAATGTTGCTGCCGCGCTTTGCTGGTAGTTGCCGCTAATGTTGATCTGATTATTGAGTTGCAACACACCAGCCGAATTGATGACCTTATTGGTACCGACATTGATGTTGTCATTCAATAGCAGATTACCGCCGCCAAATATCCAGTTGGAACTGGCATTGGTAATCAAGCCGATGCTGCCATTGAGGCCAGTCAATGTGCCGAAAACCGAACCAGTTCCGCCGGAGATGGTTTGCGCTCGCGTTGAATTGTTGATGATGTTGCCGGCTATCGTTCCAGAATTGATGAGCGTCGTGATGGTTGCATTGCTGTCGATAACAATGGCATTGATCGCACTGATCATGCCACTGTTATTCAAGGTCCCTATCGTTCCCTTTTCATTATGGATGGCAGTAATGCCGTCCGTATAGGAGCCACCATTCACACTGGTGACAGCAGTGCTTAGATCCGTGATGGTGCCGGCATTGTTCAGTGTGGTGATGATGTTCCGGTTGATCAAGCCACCGTTGATCGTGCCATCGACACGATTATTCAGCGTCGTGATCTGCCCCCTATCATCGTTATACACACCGGCAACACCACCATCGATCAAACCGCTATTGTTCAATTCTGTGATGACGGCAGTGCCCGATCCACGATAGTTGTAAACGCCGCTGAATTGGCCATAAATGGTGCCGCCGCTATTGTTATTGAGAACATTAATTGTTCTGCGATTATCGACACCATTGCTGTAGTAACTGGTCGCACCTAGACTACTCGTCCCGCCATTGATAAGACCGCTATTGCTTATCGTTCCTATAGTCCGTGAGTTATAGATGGCTGCATTCATGCTCCCGCCTGAAATGGCTGCGCCGCTGTTGTTAATCAGGGTGTTGATGGTTCCTTCGTTGTAGATGCCATTGAAGCCATTCACGATGGTGCCTATCGTTCCACTGTTCGTCAGCGTTTTGACCAAGCTGGAACTGGAATAAATGCCGATACCATGCGTGCTCCCGTTAATGGAACCACTGCTGGTATTGTTTATTCCTTCTATCGTATTTCCATCGACATAGATACCGAACCAGCTTCCGCTGAGCTGCCCGCTATTGCTCAAGGTTCCCAACGATGAACCTCCAGCAATCACACCTGTGCTTCCTCCACTGATGGCAACGCCGGGATTGATGGCCAGATCACCGCCAGACCATGTGTAGGCTCCCGGAATCGACCCCGTAATCGGTGCATCCGCTTGCGCTGGCTGCGTTGCCATCATGGACAAGGCGGCCGTGACGGCAAGACTTAATGGCTTCAGTTTCCATACACCTGCAAACGTACGATGTCTTGCACGTTTCTTCTCTGGCAAAAATTGACTGGTGCAATCGCGGCGAACAATCTGGCTCATATATAACCTCGTTGAACTCGCGTCTTAGAAGCGCCAACGCGCCATCAAACTACCGGTCTGAGAGGTATAGCCACCACCAGATTCCAGCGTGTAGTTAGTCGACAGCGTCAGGTTTTCATTACGCAGCAATGTCAGGCCCAGAGACAGCACGCCGGTATTGGCGACCGGCTTGGCTCCTGCAGTCACGAAGGTCGTCGCACCGGATGTGTCTGCGGCGAAGTTGGCAACTGATTGCATGCGCGTGTCGCTGTATTCATGACGCCACAACACTTGCGCTGTCGGCTTCAACAAGCCATACGAGGTTTTGTAATTACGTTCCAGCTTGACGCCCAGATCGCTTTTCACTGAATGCGTATCGGAGCTGCCAACCTGCAAAGCGGCACCGTTGCCACCGGTTTCGGTATAGCCGTTTTGCTTCAGTGTGCTATAGGTCAAGCCAGCCAATGGTGTCAGCACCAGGCCAGGCAATACATGATCAAAGTTGAGCGGATAACCGGCTTGTGCTGCGGCGATATATTGCATGCCGTTATAGCTGCCGTTGGCAATACCATTGAAACCGCCAAAGTTCACTACACGGTGTGAATTGACATCGCTACGCATCGCGCCGACCGACATATTGACGTACCACGGCTCACCCGTGTAACCGGCATACGCGGTCACGCCATACGAATTGACGCGCGCGTAACTACCCGCGTTATCACCATCGCTGGATACTGATGTGCTGGCATAGTTGAACAAACCACCGGCGCGCCATTGATTATTCAGCTCCGTATCTGCACCCAGCAGCAAACCGCTGTAACTGGCGTGGTAGCCGGAAACGCCATCACGCGCATCCGCTGATGCACGACCACCGAAGGCTTGCCCCCAGAAAGCGTTATTGCTCATGCCATCGCCACCGGATAAACCGCTACCACCTTGTTGCGGTGCGGACGAGCCACTGTCCAAACGATTGAATGCGATGCTGTTGACTTGTTGCGAGACTGCCGTAGATGCACCAGCGACGCCAGATTTTCCGGAAGTTGGACTCAGTTGCGAACCAGCACGATTGCCTTCATCACTTGAGCCGACAGCAGCAACGGCATTGAACAGATTCATCAAACCGGCATCAGTGCCGGTGTAGTTAAAGAGACCATTGAGCGTCGATTGCGCATTGCTGTTAGTCGCTTGATTGACAGTCCCGCCATCCAGTGTCAACACCAGATCCAGATTGCTGCCGTCCACTACGCTGCTGCCGCTCACTGTGCCATTGAAGCCGGTCGCGCCATAGCGCAAGGTGCTTTCGTTGTAGTTGGTACCAGCGCTATCTGCCTGCACGACTAAATAACGTTGACCGTTGGCGAAGCCATAGCTGGCAACTTTTTTCAGCATGACGCTGGAGCCGGCATCGATGATGGCATTGCCGGAGACAATCAGACGGCCATAACCAAGGTCACTGCTATTGCCGTTAGTCACGGCTCCACTTGCCACACCTATGTTCAGTGTTGCAGCAGCATCCTGACGATAATCGCCGGTGATGTGAATTTGATTATTGACCTGCAGCACACCGCCTATATTGGCGACGACATTGCCGCCCGCATCGATGTTGTCGTTGAGCAGTTGATTGCCGGATCCGAATACGACATTCCCATTCTGATTGTTAATCAGACCGATATCTGCCACACCTTTCCCACCGCTGGAGCCGGTCAGCAAGCCGAAGACAGCACCACTGCCACCATTGATATAAAGGTCTTGCGCAGAGAAGTTACTGATGGTGCCGGCAATGGTGCCGCTATTGGTGATGATGCCCAGTGTGCTGGTGGTATCGAGATAAATTGCATCGACCGGCGATGTAATCAAGCCACTGTTGTTCAGCGTCCCTATGCTTCCTTCGTTATATAAAGCATAGGCAGTTGTACTGGTGCTGGAGCCGGCGATCGTACCTTTGTTGTCCAGGCTGGTGATGGAACCGCTAGAATTATTGGAGATGCCATTTTGTATGACGCCGCCGGTTTTATTATTCAGTGCAGAGATCAAACTACTATTGCTGATACCAGCTTGATTGTCGCCGATGATGGTACCGCTATTGTTCAATACGTCTATCGTCCCGTCGGACGTATTCAAGATGCCGTTTGCAACGCCGTGAATCAGGCCATTGTTATTGAGTGTGTGGATGGCTTGAGTGCCCATATTGAAAACACCAGCCATTCCTCCTTCTATCGTGCCATTGTTGGTCAAGGTCTCGATATCGGCATCAAGATTGTAAATGCCGATATCGCTGCCTCGGACAATGCCTTTATTGATCAAGGTGGTAATGGCTCCACCCATCAAATTGGCAATGCCGACTTGCCCATCTGCAATGACGCCGCTTTGATTATTGGTCAGGGTGGTGATCAAGCCACCATTGAAGATACCCGCACTGAACATCACAGGCGGCGTACCTGATGCAGAAATTCTGCCGTCGTTTGTCAGTGTCGTGATCGTGCCTATATTCGCTATCCCTACCGCACCTTCCAAGGTGCCACTGCTGCTGTTGTTGAGTGTAGTGATGGTGCCGGTATTGACAATGGCAGCGATATCACTGCTGATCGTGCCGCTGTTGTTGAGCGTGCCGATACTGCTGTTGATGGCGTTATTGATCCCTGCCACGTTACCAGTACTACTCGTACCTCTGATCGTGCCGCTATTAGTTAAGGTCCCTATCGTTCCTGTGTATGTGGTCGCCGTGGTACCGGTTCCTACCGTGCCGCCATTGCTGATGCCTGTAGCGCCGTGGATATCACCACCATTGCTCACGACTCCAATCAGACCAGCATTAAAGATGCCATCCGACCATGTACTACCAATGACGCCGCCTGTCGTATTGTTCAGCGTTGTGATTTCGGCACCAGTATTGTTGTAGATGGCAGCACTGAACTGACTGCTGATGGTGCCGCTGTTGGTCAGAGTACTGATGGTGCCGTCATAGTTGCCAATACCAGTACCACCGTCGCCGGCAATCGTGCCGCTGTTGATCAAAGTGCCAATGTGCCCGCTGCCACTGACCATGCTTGTACCGGAACCAAATGAACCTCCATTCATCATGCCTATCAAGCCGCTGATAGTGCCTTGATTGTTCAAGGTATTGATCGTGCCGCCATTAAAGACACTATCTATCGTGCCGCTGGCTTTGTTATCCAGTACGGTAATCGTGCCGCCATTAATCAGTGCAAGTCCATAAGGTGCGGAACTATGGATCGCACCGCTGTTCTCCAGCTTGCTGATCGTGCCGTCGTTGATGAAATCCGTGATCGTGCCATTGCTTGCGTTTTCCAACACGCTGATCGTGCCCCCCACTTCATTGTGGAAGCTCCCGATAGCACCACCGTTAAATATGCCACCCGCAGTGCCACTGATAGCGCCGCTATTGCTGAATACATTGATCGTGGCACTACCAAGATTGGCAACACCATAATAAGTACCGCCTAGAATATTGCCGTTGTTATGCAATTGGTCTATGTCAGCGCCATTCACAATACCGCCATCAGCACCATTGATCGTCCCGTTATTGGTCAGTATTCCCAGTACGCCGCCACCATCGCCATATACAGCACCATCACCTGCATCGGAAAAAAGTGAAATGCCGCTATTGACCGTAAAGTCGCCATCATTCCAGCGCTGCGTTTCCGTTGTATTGGTCGAAATAACAGTCTGTCCCAGCGTCACAGTCGGCGCCATTGCCGTCAGTGCTGTAGCAATTGCCAGGCTGATTACTGTCCGTTGCGGTTGATTCATTTTCATTTTCTTATCCCTGATTTTGTGAGTGGTACGCGTCGTCTCTCTCAATGCCGACGTCAAATAGTTTTTATATTTTTCTTAAAATCCGATGCTGGCCTGTACCCACAATGTCGGCGTATGCACAGCCGACTGCGGTATGGAAATCGGATCTTCATTACTCGTGCGCCAGGCGAGAGACGCCTTGATCTGGACATTTGAAAACAGCGCATTCAAACCGATGCCAGCGCCAGCCAATGCGCGCGTGTTCGGTGCTGCCGGTCCAAAAGGTGTGTGATTTATTTTTACCGAGCCGGTGTCGTAGAACAATGTGCCTTGCAAGGCTGTATTGAAGTTATGACGCAGCTCTACAGTAGCCAGCACGCCTTCATCGCCTATGCCCTCGCCTTGCGGATAAGCACGTACGCCGGTAGCGCCACCCAATGCAAATTTTTCGGATGAATCGAGATTCTTGCTGGCTTCCTGGCCGTACACCGTGACATACAAGGTATTGCTATCGTTCAGTCGCTGCAGTCGTGCAAGGTTGTAAGACACGCGCGCATAACTGCCATTGGTTTTTGCCGATGCCTTATCGATGATCAATGCTGATGGTGACTTGATATCCAGTTCACCGAATACTGCTGACAGACTCATGCTGTTGATGCCGCCACCGGCGAAGGCATCTTGTCGCGTGCCGTAGAGTCCTGCCGTCATCAACTTTGCACTTTTGTCGGTTGTCGTCAGCGTCGCATCCACGCTATCGCTCAGCTTCTTCTGTTCCCAACTCAAGGTACCGTTCAGATTCGCGAGTTGGCTACGAATGAATGGATAGGCTGCGAATACACTCGCGCTGCTGGCGGTACCGTGTGCATTCAACGATTTGAATTCTTTACCTAACTCATAACGCGTTTCAAAATACGCCACGCCCATGCGCAAGCCGTCGCTGCCAACCGGCAACTGATAAGCCACACGGCCGTAGTTCAATCCATCGCCACTGGTCAGTACATTGGCGGTTAATACGTCGCCAAGCTTGAGCGGGCTGTTGACGTTGAGTGTGCCGCTCAGACGATATTCACCGACGTAGCGATTGCCATAGTTATCGAAATCAACACTACCGTTGTATGCCGCACCCTGCTCCAACTGCACCACCAGATCCGATGTGCCGACACTGGCACCAGGCTGCAATGTTGCGCGTGCATTGCTGACGCCAGGCGTGTCGTTCAATAGCAGCAAACCTCTATCGATACGATCAGAACGTATCGTTTCGCCATCGCGCACTTGATCCAGATAAGCGCTTGCGCGTTCATTCGAAAGCCGTGACTGATTTTTCAGTTGATGCGCAGAGATGCGACCTTCAACGATGGCTATCGTGACGGTGCCGTCCTTGATTTCCTGCGCGGGTAAATAAGCACGTGCAACGGGATAACCCTGTTCGCGGTAGTACGTCGTGATACGCGCTGTGGCAGCGTTCAGGTCTTTCAAGGTCCGTGAGCGACCTTCCAGATCAGCCACCAGCGACTGCAGCGTTGCAGTCGGAATCGCTGTGTTGCCACTGATCAGAATTGTCTTTACGTCAAAGTTTGTTTCATCCCCGACTGCTGTACTCAATGCACGTTCTTCCACCTCTACCGAGGGACCTGTTTTGGGAGCAGTCAGTTCTGGCTGTTGCTGCAATTCGCGAAGGATCTGCCCGGCATTCGGTGGCGTTTGCGCAGAACTGGTGACGCTATGCAGCAGCGTTAATGTCAGTGCGCACAAGAGCGGTGATTTATTGCAACGAGCAGAGAGCGTCATAAGGTGGGACTAACTGAAAAATGAAATAAATGAACAAGAAAAATTCCTTGGCAATCTGCGCCGGCTAACAGCCAGCGCCGCTCGGCATTTGCATGCCGCAGCCACTAAGGTTCAGACGTGGCGTAATTTGCGATGCATCAACGGCTTGCTTACCTTTTTCCTGCGCAGCCATCAGCGCAAGCTGCATCTCTTTGCTCTTGTCTGACTTGTCGAAACCGCTACTGGCAGCATTCATCGCCGCGTTATAAGCGGATTCCAGTGTGGAGCCACCTAGCGCTGAGCTACTCTGACTGACAGGATTGATGACGAGTGCACCATTAACGAAAGTCAGCGTGTAATTGCTGCTATTCAATCCATTTGCCGTGATCGTGTAATTGCCGATACCGGTTGCACCCTGTGCTGTGCCGCCATAAGCAAGGGAGCCAAACAGGTCGGCTATCGTTTCACCGTTGACGAAGCCGGCAATCGTGCTGCCGTTACCACCGCCATAAGCAATACCGTCATAGAACTTGCTGGTGGAATTGGCCGTAACAGTCAGCGATGCCGGCGTGATATTTGCCGTGGTGTTCGCCGTATTGGAGATCAGGTTGTAGTTGCCCGCATCGGTGCCACTCAACATGATGTTGCTAACATCGACAGCCTTGTTATTACCAACGTTCTTGTCGTTGAAACTCGCGCTACCGGTGAAGTTCAATGCATCACCGGCAATACGGTCATCGTTGTACGTGACCGAAGCGTTGGTCAGGCCGTTATAAATCTTGTCGATGCCATTAGCCGTGACGTTCAGATCGGCTTTGTTGATCGTGCTGCTGGTGTTATCGACATAGCTGATGTTGTAGTTGCCAGTCATGTCAGCACCGCCGGCATCTTCTATCGTTACGCCACTCGCACGCACCGTTTTATTACTGCCGGCATTCTTGTCGAGGAAAACCTGACTGCCGCTAGCATTCACCGAGTCACCGACTCCGGCCAACGTATCGGCTATGCCGCTACCGATTGCATTCAGCGTACCGTCGTAGGTCTTGATTACCTGTTGCGCGGTGACGATCAGGTCAGCTTTGTTGATCGTGCTGCTGGTGTTATCGACATAGCTGATGTTGTAGTTGCCAGTCATGTCAGCGCCACCGGCATCTTCTATCGTTACGCCGTTGGCACGTACTGTTTTATTGCCGCCAGCGTTCTTGTCGAGGAAAGTCTGATTGCCAGTCGAGGCGACTGTATCGCCCAGACCAGCCAGTGTGCCGGCGATGCCATTGCCTGATGCACTCAAGGTGCCGTCATAGGTTTTGCTCGTCTGCTGTGCGGTAACTGTCAGGTCGGCTTTGCTGATCGTGCTGGCGACATCATCGACATAGGTGATGTTGTAGTTGGCGCTGACGTTCGTGCCACCGGAATCCTTGATCGTGACGGTTGCGACTTGAACGGTTTTGTTGTCGCCAGCATTCTTGTCGAGAAAGGATTGGCTACCTCCCGCTAGAATCGATTCGCCAGCTGCAGCCCCTGCCAATGCACCAACGACGGCATTGCCTGCGTTCGTCGTGCCATCATAGGTTTTGCTTGTTTGCTGTGCGGTGACAGTCAAGTCTGCTTTGCTGATTGCCAAGCTGGCGTCGGCATAACTGATGTCGTAACCTTGCTGGCCGGAATACAGTCCTGACTGTGTCAGTGTGCTGTTCGCCGTGCTGTAAGTGCCGACGTTTTTGGAAGTACTGGTATAGACAAGATTGCCATCCAGTACTGCGCCATTCACATTGCTGGTATAGCCGCTTGCCGTTTGGTTTGTACCGTCGTAGGTCTTGCCACTGGCATCAGCGGTGACGGTGACAGCCGTGAGGAAGGAGCGCAGCAATGGTCCGCTCTGTCCTTCATAGATGCGCCAGATCGTGCTGGTGCCACCACTTGCGTCTATATCCCAACCTGTATTTGCAAAGGTCGCTTGCAGGCCAGCTTGAGCATTGTTAATGCCGGTGATGCCGTTGGCCCCGCTACTTCCGCCACCGAAGCTACCAACTGCTATCCCGTTACCGGATATTTGTGTGTTCCACAGTGCGTTGTAAATACTCCAACCGTTATAACCAGCCACCCCGCCAATAATTCCAGTAATCCCACGCACTTTGCCAGTGGCGTATACATTACTGATCGTACCTGCATCGTTGTAACCAACGATCCCACCGGCGTAACCGTTTTGCTGTGCCGTAACGTCGCCGGTAGCATAGGCATCGGTAACGGTACCGTAATCGCTGATACTGCCGATCAGGCCACCGGCATTACCGTTTTGCCCACCGATTACATTTCCTGTGGCATAGGCATTGCTGACCGTGCCCAAACTATTGTGATCGCCGATCAATCCGCCGGCATTACCACCTTGTTGCCCTGTGACGGCCCCGGTTGCGTAAACACGCTCGATCGTACCCTGCGTGTTGTAGCCAATCAAACCACCCGCATCGTAACCAGTCACATTACCTATTGCATAGGCATCGCGGATATTGCCGCTGTTTGTTCCTACAAGACCGCCAGCGTTGGTATCACCGGTAACGACGCCCTTCGCATAGACGGAACTAAGGTCACCAAAGACGTTCTCTCCGATCAAGCCGCCTGCAACACGGCCGGTAACGTTGCCACTCGCATTGGCATTGCTAACGCTTGCAACATAGTTGTAACCAATCAAACCGCCGGCAGTACCATCCAGTGGAGCGGTCACGTCACCCGTTGCATAGGCATCGTTGATAGAGTCGTAGTTATTGCCGACCAAACCACCCGCATAACCGTCTTGCAATCCATTATTAATATTGGCGACGTTGCCACTTACCTTGCCCGTGGCATACGAAGCAGAGATGCTCCCTCCGGCTTCGCCGACCAATCCGCCAACGATGTAGCCGGTGACATCACCGCTTGCATGGGAAGTATTGATCGATGAAAAGCTTTTGCCGACCAATCCACCTGTGTAGTATCCCGTGACGGCGCCTTCGGCATGGGAACCAGTAATGGCTGAAGAACTCTGTCCCACCAGGCCACCAGCAAAACCTTCACGCTGACCAACCACCGCGCCGGTGGCGTAGGAGTTAATGATATTTCCATCACTTTGACCAACCAGTCCACCGGTGTAACCGTCCTGATTACCAGTCGTAGTGCCTGTCACTGCACCAGTCGCATAAGAGCCGGTAATTCTATTGGTGCTGTAGCCCACCAAGCCGCCGGCGTAATAGCCAGTCACGGCACCGGTCGCATAGGAATCGGTAATGCGATTGGAACTGCTTCCGACCAAACCGCCAGCGTAGTAACCGGTCACAATGCCGGTCGCATACGAACCGGTGATACGCCAATTGTTACGGCCTACCAAACCGCCTGCATAGTCATAAATATCATCGCCACCGGTGACCTTACCTTGGGCGTATGAATCGGTGATGAGACCTGAGTTATCACCGATCAAACCACCGGCATATTGCGAAGCCTGTCCATGCACTTCGCCAGTTGCGTACGATCTTGTGATATCGCCGCCATTCAAACCGATCAGGCCGCCGACGTAACCGCCATACACATCCTGCAATCCGGTTACGTTGCCACTTGCATGCGAATCTGTAACGTTGGCGTTGTTGTCGCCGATCAGGCCGCCGGCGTAAGCGCCTGCAACGTTACCTTTGGCAGAAGCATTGCTGATCTCGCCCCAGTTTTCTCCGACCAGGCCACCTGCGTAATAACCGTTAGCCTGTCCTTCTGCGTAGACATTGGTGAGCGTACCGTCGTTGCCCCCAGCCAAACCGCCTGCTTTGCCCACGCCAAAATCGGCGTTAACATTGCCAGTTGCATAAGCATTTTCAATTGCAGCACCGTTGTAACCGACCAGGCCGCCGACACGCTGCTGGTAAACGGTATCGGTGCCCATGACATTGCCCGTTGCATAGGCGTTGCTGATGTTGCCCCAGTTTTCGCCAACGAGACCGCCCACATCGTGGCTTGCCCCCAGAACATCACCGGAGGCAGAAACATTGTTAAGATCGCCGCCATTGTTAATCCCGATCAATCCACCAACATCGTAGCTACCGACCACGCTGGCACCCGCATGCGCATTATCAACTTTGCCGCCACTCAGACCACCGACCAAGCCACCAACATAATTCTGCCCAACGATACTGCCGCCAAGCAGACTGACATTGCTGATCGTGCTGCCTATGGCTTTGCCGAATAAGCCAACGTAATCCAGCGTCGGCATATTGATGCTCAGATTGCTGATGACGTGATTCTGCCCATCGAAGGAGCCGGTAAATTCCCAACCATAATTGGTGCCGATAGGAACGAAGCCTTGCGTACTCCACATGCTGCTTGCATTGCTGCTATTGCTCGCACTGGTAGCAATGGCATCGATATCGTTCGCGAGCGTGTAGGTGCCCTTCAGATTCATCGTCATCAACTGCAGTTGATGCGCGTTCCGTACCGTCGTTGAATATTCACTGTAAAGGAATGGGCGCGACCAACCATCGATCATCATGGCCCAGGTGTTGCCGCTGCTGTCGCTGGCGATCCACACACCGTTGACCATATCCAGCGTCCACGTTCCCAGCCCGCCGTAGCTGGAATGGTTATAGGCAGCATTGCCGGAGACCGCAGTGATACTGCTCGTTCCCAATTCAATTCCAAGCCCATTTGCCTGGCCAGTCGCAACGTCATCCCAATAACCATTGGCAATCGTGCCGCCGTTATAGCCAACCAGCCCACCGGCAAAAGCGGGCCCCGTAACGGTGACCTTGCCGGTTGCGTAAGCATCGCTGATCGAACCGCCAGCGCCGTTTTGACCGACTAATCCGCCGATGGCACCCCTGCCGGTCACATTACCCGTCGCGTAGGCTCTGACGATAGTCCCGCCCTGATTATTTAGTCCGACCAATCCGCCGATGGCGCCATTGAGCAAATCGTCAGTCACATTGCCGCTGGCATAGGAGTCGGTGATAAGACCGTTGTTGTATCCAACCAGACCGCCTGTCTGCTGATTTCCACCCTTCACGTCACCGCTTGCGTAGGCATTGCTGAGGCTGCCACTGATGATCCAGCCGATCAGCCCACCGGTCGCACCTGCACCGGTTACATCGGTATCGGCAAAGACGTTGGTAACACTGGAGTTACCATCGAGAAGACCAACCAGTGCGCCCACGTAATCCCGTCCGGTCACGCTGCCGCCGATCAGGCCGACATTACGAATCACACTATTCGACGTCGCCCTGCCGAACAAGCCGACATAATCAGTCCCCGAACGATTGATCGTCAGATTCTTGACTACATGTCCCAGACCATCGAAGCGGCCGGAAAAACTAGTGAAGTTATCGCCTAACGGCGTAAAGCCCGAGCCGCTGAGCCAGCCCGCGGTAGCCGTCGCATCGATATCGCTGCCGAGTACGTAATTGCCGGACAGGTTGGCTCTGATGCCCTGCAGATCGGTACCTGTAAAGCTACTCGGGTCGCCCAAATCGGTAATGACCTTGTACTCTATCGTTGCGCCGTCGTTGCCAAGTCTGGTGCTGAAGTTATCGCCGGCCTTCAGATTGACTGCCGCCTTGACGTTGTAAGTGGCCGTATTTCCAGCATTGGCCGCGCCTTGCCCATAAGCCAGCGCCAGCTTGCCGTTGGCATCCTGTGCGGTAATGCTTTGATTGATATTGATGTTGCGTTCGGCGTTGAGCGTCAGTGTCGTTGCCGCATTCCACGTCACGGCATCGTTGACGTTGATGTCGCCGTTGCCGCCCGCCGTACCCATCGCCGCAGTTTGAATTTCGAAGTCGGTGTTATTCAACGTAGCAGACACATCGGCGCCCGTCATATCGCCACCGCTAGCCGCAATCGTGAAGTCGTTGGGATCGATCAGCCATTTGCCGGTCTTGCCATTGGCGGCCTTGGTCGTGACCTTGGTGCCTGCCGCAACTTTGACGTGAGCCGCCGATGTTTCGACAAAGCCGCCGTCACCACCGGTTGCTGCAGAGGCATCCAGCGTGCCGCCGACGTTAACAGTGCCGACTTCCATATCGCCCATCAGCATGATGCGGCCGTTACGATTCTCTACCGTCTTCGCTTCGATGATGCCGGTGTTATTCACAACGGCAGTCGTCAGATTGTTCAGCGCCATGGCCGACATCAAGACTTGTCCACCATTCGCCTGTATCAGTTGCTTGTTCTCGGCCAGTGCATTCAATGCACCCTGATCTATGCTGTAACCAAGCAAACTGCCGTTGTTGATATTGAGCGTGACTTTATTACCGGCCGCCAGCAAGGCTGTTCCCAAACGTGCGTTGATATTGCCCTCATTGCGCACCGTACCGGCGATCAGCGCGACATAACCACCATCCACGGCATTGATCGTTCCTTTATTCACCACGCTGCCATTGGCATTACCATCCAGCGCAAAAACCATGCGCCCTGCAGCCAGATCGGCATTGCTCATGCCCAGCGTCGATGCAACGAGGCCGCCAACATTCACTTGCGCACCGGCACCGAACAAGACGCCATTCGGATTCAGGATGAAGACTTGGCCATTTGCCGTCAAACTGCCTAGCAAAGTACTGGGACTGGAACCGGTGATGCGGTTTAGTGCAATCGCAGAAGAGTTCGGTTGATTGAAAATCAATGCCTCATTCGCTGCCGTCGATAAACCGACCCAGTCGATCGCAATATTCTGCGTATGCTGATTGATGGTGGTGGTATTGCCCACCGTATTGACGTTGCCGTTACCGAGAGTCACCGTTGCATCGGCAGCGCTGGCAGCATAGGCAAATGGCGTGAACAATGCTCCACCTGACAATACCAGCGCAGTGACACTTAACTTGCGTGCACCGATTGCCTTGCCGTGCGCTTTTGCATTTTCTGCAACGGCAATCCAGGCATTGGCTAACTGGCTCCAGACTAGTCGGTAGATATGGTTCATTTTGCTTTTCCCTGTCAACAGCCGACGCATGCTTCGGCAACAAAATCCAAAGCGGTACGCCGCCCTTCCTAGCCAAGCCACGTGCGCTTTTATGGTATTTTTAAGTGCCATGACTATATGTAGAGCGACCGTTCTTGTATGTAGAACAAATGTGCTACACGGAACGTTTACAGTCGGGCGTACAATGGCTGACCCATGAATTCCCCTACCACTACTCCGGACCCACTCCCCATCCACGTCGTCATCGTCGAGGACGACCCCAGCTTTCGTGAAGCGCTATGCAAAGTTGTGCTGTCCGCACCTGATATGCAACTGGTTGGTATGGCAGGTACCCGAGCAGAAGGATTGGCTTTGTTGCAAGGTCCGCCTGCAGATGTATTGCTGGTCGATTTAGGTTTGCCGGATGGCTCGGGGATAGATGTGATTCAGGCAGCTGTTGTGCAGTGGCCGAGTTGCAGCATCATGGTCAGCACCAATTTCGGCGATGAGACACACGTGATGCGTTCGATTGAATCCGGTGCCGCAGGCTATCTGCTAAAAGATAGTTCACAAGCCAAAATGATCGACGAGATTCGTAGCATCGCAAATGGCGGCAGCCCGATCAGTCCTATCATTGCGCGTCAGATTCTGGCGCGCTTTCGCCCCAATAGTGCGAGTAGCGCAGGCGTCCCACCACAGGCCGAGGATCTTTCCACCTTGCTGTCCGCTCGCGAAAAAGAAGTCCTGGATTTCATCAGCAAAGGCTTTACCGCGCAGGAGATAGCCAAGCTGATGCAGCTATCTCACTTCACCGTCCGTACCTTCGTGCGGCGCATTTACAGCAAGCTCAAGGTCACATCCAAGGCTGAAGCACTCTATGAGGCCAGGACACAGGGCCTGCTGTCCAACTAACAGAATCTCCCATCATGTCGCGCACATCATTGCTTCTGCTATTAGCTGTCGGACAGCCTGAACAATGAACAGACTCTCGGCATTGCTGTCAGCGCTTCTGCTGATATTTTCTGTGATCTTGCTTGCTCTGGTCGGCGCATTTTCGATGGGTGGCTACGGCAAATCGGATGCCGACCTCAAGCTGCAACAAGTACAGTGGCAAGTCATCGATGCAAACGGTTTTAGCCCATCCACTCCTGCCGATATCGATAGCCAGACTCTGCCATCAAACTGGCAAACGGTTACGTTGCCTTTCGCACTGCCAGTCGCTCTGTTGAAACAAGCTGATGGTGCCCGCGCATCAGTCGGTAGTCGAACGACTTGGTTCAGATTGCAGCTTCCAAATATCGCAACCAATCAACAAACCTTGGCCTTATATGCCAGCCGCGTGCGAACCGACGGCACCATCGCCGTGTATGTAAATGGTCATCTAGTACATAGAGCGCAGCAGAATGGTCCTTTGTGGAATAGCAGCCGCACACCGCTGTGGGTGGAGCTGAACCGATCTGACGACAGCGCCCCTCTTCGCGAAATTCTGATCCGACTAGAACATACGGCGCATACCCAGGTCGCCCTATCGTCACTGTGGGTCGGTCCGTCCGAATCTCTCTATGCGCGTTACCACTTGCGCTTATGGTTGCAACAGGAATTGCCGGCGATGCTCAGTACAGCATTCATGGCCGTTGGCGTGTTCGCGCTATTTGTCTGGATGCGGCGACGTCATGAAATCAGTTATCTGCTGTTCTTCAACCTCGCCGCCACAGCCTTTTTACGCGGCCTGCATTTTTATACGGACCTGCCAATCGCCAACGACTGGTTCGCCTGGTTGACGGTCAACGCCCTGTTCTGGCTGGTCACTGCAGTACATTTCTTCCTGCGCCAGCTACACGGGCGTCCGCTCATCTGGCTGACGCGTGCGCTCGTCACTGCAACCATACTGATAGGCGTACTCACGCTACCAGTGCTGGCCGTCTTGCCTAACACGCCCAAGGTCACGCCTTTGATTTACCTTGTCGCAGCTGTGATGGGAGCTGCCGCTGGCCTGGTAGGCGGCATCAACGCCTGGCGCGTTTCAACTGAAGGACGATTGGTGGCGATTGGCATTCTCGTTTGCACCTTGTTCGGCGTGGATGACTGGCTGCTGCAAAACAATTTCATCAGTCCGGAAGGCTGGTATCTGGGTGCCTATACCAATGCGATCTGCTTCAGCGTGTTCGGCATATTGATGTATCGGCGCTACATTAATGCGATTGGCGAAGTAGAACAGGCCAACGCCAATCTGGCGCAACGTTTGCAAGCACGTGAAGCCGAACTGGAGCTTAGTCATCAGCGCTTGCGTGAAGCAGAGTTCCGACGGACGATCAGTGACGAACGTCAACGCCTGATGCAGGATATGCACGATGGTTTAGGTTCATCACTGATCAGTGCGATCCGTTCAGTTGAACAAGGTGATGTCAGTGATTTGAATATCTCGCAAATTCTCAAGGATTGTCTGGATGATTTGAAACTGACCATAGACTCAATGGAACCGGTCGAAGCTGACTTGCTGCTCCTGCTGGCGACGCTACGCTTCCGACTGGAGCCTCGTCTGGAAAATACCGGCATTACATTGCAGTGGGAAGTACGAGAACTACCGACATTGACATGGCTTGACCCTACCAGCGCGCTGCACATTCTCCGTATCGTGCAAGAAAGCATAGCCAACATTTTGCGTCATACCAGCGCCAATCAAATTCGGGTTGGCACAGCAATAGATGCCAACGGCGTAACGGTCAGCATAGAAGACAATGGTCAAGGTTTTGATATTGATAAAGCAATGAGCAGTGCAGCAGGACGCGGTTTGCATAACCAACAGCGACGCGCGAGTGCAGTTGACGGTATAGTTTCTTGGCAATCTGGATCGGGCGGAACACGATTTATTCTATGGCTCCCGCTGGAACGTGCAGCATAAACAATAGCGCTCACAGCAGCATCAATCACTGCCCCTCACCTGTAGTATGAGGAGACACGATCCACGCAATTGATTTATTCTGACGCCATGAAACATCTCCCCGAATCTGAAGAAGCTGTCCTCCAGCGCTACGAATGGATAGACGATGGCCGTCTGATCGGCTTCATCGACTATTACGTATTTGATCAGATCTGCATGATCATGCACACGGAAGTAGTGCCCGCGCTTGCCGGTCAGGGATTTGGCTTGCTGTTGGCGAATCAGGCTATGGAATATGTGCGGAGTCAGAACAAACGCATCGTGCCTGTCTGCGGCTTCCTTGTGCATTACTTACGCAAGCATCCGCAACATCACGCGTTGGTGACAAAAGAAAGCCGACGCATTTTCGGCATCGGCTTGCAGGGAGATGACGCATCCGCTCATGACGAGTCGGATGCGTACATAAACGATCAGGCTAGAGCTGGATAATCCGTATAGCCTTCTGCGTTGCCGCTATAGAAAGTTTCTGGACGCGTCGGATTCAACGGTGCATCGTCTTTCAAGCGGCGTGGCAAATCAGGATTCGAGATGAACAGTTTGCCGAAGGCAACCGCATCCGCTTCACCAGTCGCGATCACATTCTCGGCAATCTCTTTCGTCATTTTTTCATTGGCGATATAGACGCCGCCGAAAGCTTTTTTCAATTGCGGGCCTAGGCGATTTTCACCCAGCGATTCACGTGCGCAAATGAAAGCGATACCGCGTTTACCCATTTCGGCAGCAACGTAGCCGAAAGTTTCTGCCGGAGTAGCATCACTCAAATCGTGCGAGTCACCGCGCGGTGCCAGATGTAAACCTACACGTCCAGCGCCCCACACTTCGATACATGTATCGACTACTTCCAGCATCAGACGCGCGCGATTTTCTATCGAACCGCCGTAAATATCGGTACGCTGATTGGTGCTGCTTTGCAGGAACTGATCCAGCAGGTAGCCATTGGCACCGTGTACTTCTACACCGTCGAAACCGGCCAGCTTGGCGTTTTCTGCACCCTTGCGATACGCAGCGACGATGCCTGGAATCTCATCCAGCTCCAACGCGCGTGGCGTCACATATTCCACTTGCGGACGCACGATGCTGACGTGCCCGGCAGGTTTGATCGCACTTGGTGCAACCGGCAAATCGCCATTCAGAAACATAGGATGCGAAATGCGACCCACATGCCATAGTTGCAGAGAAATGAGACCACCCGCCTTATGCACTGCATCCGTTACTTTTTTCCAGCCTGCGACTTGCTCGTCCGACCAGATACCTGGCGTATCGGCATAACCAACACCTTGTGGCGTGACTGCAGTCGCTTCAGTCAGGATCAAACCTGCAGATGCGCGCTGCACATAGTATTCGACCATCAGGTCATTCGGTACGCGACCAACACCAACTGCACGCGAACGCGTCAAAGGCGCCATGATCACGCGGTTAGGAAGAGTAATGTCGCCAACTTTAATTGGGGTAAATAAATGATTCGTCATGATGTTCTTTCCAGAAAAATTTTTAATTCAAGCGACAGCAGCGGCACCCGCCGGTACTTCATCGCGAGCAAGGCGCAGTGATACGCGCATTGCCAAAACTGCCGTCAGCGCGAGTGCACCTGCTGCCAACGGTACTGCTTGCAATCCAAGGCCGGCACTGATGACAGAACCGCCGACCCATGCACCAAGTGCATTACCTAAATTAAATGCACCGATATTCAATGTCGCTGCCAGGTTAGGAGCAGCTTTGCCAAATATCATCACGTTGACCTGCAAACCTGGAACCGCAGCGAAGGACACCATCGCCCACAGGAAAAGGTTGATCTCTACTGGAATCAAACTCGGACTGGTCCAACGCACGATGGAACTGACGATTGCCAATACGATGAAAATTCCCGTCAACGCAGTACCCAAGCTCCAGTCAGCCAAACGACCACCGATGTAATTGCCAACCGTCAAACCAAGGCCGATCAAAAACAAGGTCCAGGTAATGCCTTGTGGCGACAGATGTGTCACGTCTTCCAGCAAAGGAGCAACGTAAGTAAACAGAGCGAAGGTCGCGGCAGAGAACAACATCGTGGTTGACAATGCAGCCCACAAACCGGCATTACGCAACTGACCGATTTCTGCACGCAGATCTGTTTTTTCTTCATCGTGCCCGCTCGGCATCACACGCCACAAACCGATCAGCGACAACACGCCGAGAACAGCAACTACCCAGAATGGCATCTGCCAACCAGCGACTTGACCGAGTGCGGTACCCAGCGGCACGCCGAGTACATTCGCCAAGGTCAAACCGGTGAACATCAGTGCAACTGCTGATGCTTTTTTATTCTCCGGCACTAGACTCGCAGCCACCACAGAACCGATACCAAAGAATGCGCCATGACACAGCGCTGTGATAATGCGCGCCACCATCAAGAAGTTGTAATCAGTCGCCACTGCACACAGGACGTTGCCGACGATGAAAATTCCCATCAATAACAACAAGGCACGTTTGCGCGGCAAGGAAGCCGTCGCCACCGCCATGATCGGCGCACCGATGGCAACGCCCAATGCATAACCGCTGATCAGCCAACCAGCGCTAGGAATCGATACTGACAAACTGCGCGCCACATCAGGTAGCAAGCCCATGATCACGAATTCGGTGGTGCCTATGGCAAAAGCGCTCAGCGCCAATATAAGTAAAGCTAAGGGCATACAGTCTTTCTTTGAATAAGGGTTTTACAGATCGCCGTGTATCGAATCGAGAAAGGCTTGAATCGTGGCTTCATTACGTTTGAAGAAAACCCATTGACCGATGCGTCTAGGCACGATGAGTTCCGCCGCCTGCAAAGTTGCCAGATGGGCGGAAATAGTCGATTGCGACAAACCACTGCGCTTGTCGATCATGCCGCAGCACACGCCGAAATCCAGCGGGTGCTCCTGCTCGGCAAAATACTCTCCAGGCGACTTCAGCCAGTTCAATATCTGCCTGCGTACCGGATTGGCCAGCGCCTTGTGGATAGCATCTATGTCCATGGTGGTTGTCCTTTTGTTTGCTTTTCGTTAAAAGGCGAAACAAATATCGCCTTTCTTGAAATTTAATATCGTCATTATACGATATATAAATTTAACGTGCAGGACACGCCATTTCACGGTACTTACAGAGGGGAAATTGAAGAGATACGCCGGTTGGCACTGGGTAATTCGAAATACAAAATTGCAGTTAATTGCTTAATTTCGATATCAATCAAGCATTTATATCGATAACAGCTGTCGACGCTCATTGTTGAAGCGATGACATTCCTCTCTTAACCATAGAGAAAACACCGCCGTACGACGATCATCTGCGCGCTGCGTCAACAACATATAGTGCGCCGGGGACGGTGCCAAACGGCCGAATACATTCACCAGCCGACCGCTTTTGATTTCGTCGAGTACCAACGCAGTACGTGCCATGGCGACGCCTTGGTGATTGAGTGCAGCGCCTATGGCCAAACTCGCCAGATTGAACTGTATTCCGCCTAATTCAGTTACCCAATCCGGACGCTCCGTTTCCATCCATGTGCGCCACTCAACAAACTCCGGCGCCCCACCCCATGGCGTTGCATCATGCAACAAGGTCACGCCTTGAAGCGACTGCCCTGCGGCAAATGCTGAATGTTCTGAGAGATACTTCGGTGTCGCTACCGGCATCAAATATTCATCAAGTATCCGCTCTGCTTTCAGATTGCCGTATTGCCCCGGATCGAAGCGTATCGCCACGTCAATATCATCGGTCTGCATCGCATGCAAATCCAGGGTCTGGAACTCTGCTTTGAGTCGCACTGCAATTGCTGGGTGCAGGTGCTGGAAATCACTCAGACGAGGCATCAACCATTGCAGCGCAAAGGATGGCAGGCAATTGACTTGCAAGGGCGCATCCGATGGTTCCAGGCGTCTGAGCGTTTGTTCTATATCAAGAAAAGTTCTGCTCGCACATTCAAACAACACCTGTCCCTTATCGGTCAGAATCAGACTTCGATGCCGACGTACGAATAGCGGATAACCGAGATTTTCCTCAAGATGCCGAATCTGCTGGCTGACGGCGCTCTGAGTAAGATTAAGCGCTTGTGCGGCCTTGGTGAAATTAAGCAGACGCGCTGCCACTTCAAAGCAGCGCAGGCTGGTGAGTATAGATGGGTTAAGTTGCATTCGAATTAGTATAGCTAATGACAGAAGTAGTAAATATCGTTTTTCAGAATAGGCTTATAGCCTTAGGATTGCTGCCTGATACAGATAAATTATCGCTACACGATTACCCTCCATGAATTCTATACTGAAAAATTTTCCACCCGACCTATTAGCACAGCTACAGTCACGTACACCCTTGCTGTGGCTTAATCCTGGCTTGGACAGTTCGCTCCCCAAAGATGCTCTCAGCATTGCCGATGTGGCCGAAGCCGAGGCACGACTCGCACGCTGCGCGGGACTAATGGCAGTCCTTTTTCCTGAGTTGAAAGCCAGTGCTGGTCGGATTGAATCTGAATTAATCGCCACACCTCAATTACAGCAAACGATAAGCGACGATCCCGAACGCACTGGCAACTGGTTCATCAAAGCTGATCATGCTTTACCCATCGCCGGCTCCATCAAGGCGCGTGGCGGATTCCATGAAATCCTCGCGCTGGCAGAATCGATTGCCATCGAGCATGGCTTGCTTCTTCCTGATGGTGGTCGTCTGCAACTCGCGTCCGAAGCGGCACGCACTTTGTTCGCTCGCCATACCGTCACGGTTGGCAGCACTGGCAATCTGGGATTGAGCATAGGCGTGATGGCAGCTGCATTGGGTTTCAAAGCTGTCGTCCACATGTCTACCGATGCCAAAGCCTGGAAAAAAGATCGTCTGCGTCTGCGAGGCGTTCAGGTTGTCGAACACGATGGAGATTACGCAGCAGCCGTGGCCGCAGGACGAGCACAATCGCAAGCCGATCCGTATGGCTACTTTGTTGATGATGAACATTCGCTCATGCTGTTTCTTGGCTATGCCGCCGCCGCGCGACACTTCGCTGCACAACTAAATGCTGCGGAACGTACTGTCGACGCCACTCATCCACTCTTCGTCTATATACCCTGCGGTGTTGGCGGCGCGCCCGGCGGCATTACCTTCGGACTTAAAGCCTTGTTCGGTGAGCATGTGCACTGCTTCTTCGCCGAACCAGTCGCATCACCTTGCATGCTGGTGCAATTGGCGTCGCAACAAAACACTCCGCTTTCGGTTTACGACATAGGTCTAGACAATATTACCGAGGCCGATGGCTTGGCTGTCGGTCAGGCATCGCCTCTTGTTAGTCCTTTAATGGCGGCACAGTTATCTGGCGTATTCACAGTAAGTGACAAGCAGTTGTACACGCAGTTGCTGCAAGTGTTGCGTACAGAGGATATCGCGCTTGAACCTTCTGCTGCAGCTAGTGTGTGTGGACCTGACTGGCTAATAAATAGCGATGCTGGCCGCGCCTATTTGCGCCAACATGGCTTGGAGCATCACCTGAACGATGCAACACATGTCATCTGGACGACAGGTGGTTCGCTGGTTCCTCCGGAAGAACACCGTCGCTTCCTATCCATCGCAACTCAGTATTGACAACAATACTGCTCACTGCCCTCAGTCAGATGTTGAGCGTTCGGATGAAGCGAACGCCCAACATCTGACAAAACATCTTCTCAGATCTAGCATCTGAAAAAGTAGCCACTTAGCTATCAGTTCCCATCCTACGTCCCTCTAAAAATTAGATCGCGCCTACGGCACATCTTCATTTCTCAAAGCCAGGCAATTGCATGTAAAGCATTACTAGACGACTTGTTGTCATGAACTTGTCATGCTCCAGTGCAACAATTCCGTCCAGCAACTGAAAGTCCGCATCGCCTGTCGAGGTCGCCATTACCTGAGCGTGCTACCTGAGGCTCTTGCTCTTTACATCTAATGGGAATTCCTGCCATGACTATTCGCCTACGTATCACCCTCCTCGTCATCTTCACCTTCATTGCCATTTCGCTGATTGGTGGCTATGCCGTATTCCAATCGCGCGGTAGCGCGGTGGAAGTAAGGACGGTGACCGAAGGCGTCGTACCCAGCACGCTCGCGTCATCCGATCTGGTTGCGCAACTTAAAGAAGTGCAGTTATCGGCTATGGCCATCGTGTCGGAACCGGACGAACAAATCGCGATACAGAACAACGAGAAATTGACCGGCAAGAAAGCCATACTGGAAAAAGCACTCGATCTGCAATTAGCGCAGGTCGATAGCCCAACGCAGCGCGGGCTGGTCGAACAGGCGAAGGAAAGTCTGGTCAATTACTTCGATGCCATCGACAGCACGATGAAGCTCAAGCTCGCTGGTAAAGACGAAATCGCTAAAGCTTCCCTGTTCGGCAATGTAGTGCAGTTCCAGCAGGAACTGGAACAGATCATCGATACGCTCAGGATCGAAAAAAACCGTAGCAAAGACGTCGCGATTGCAGCATTGAATGAAAATCTGGCGACTACCACGACCGCGATTACAGTCGTTACCATCTTCGCCGTCTTCTTCCTCGCCGCCATCGGCTTCCTGCTGTATCGCCAGATCACCGGCCCGATCAGCCACATGCAAAAAATGATGAGCGAGATCGCAGCGAGCCAGGACTTTACACGCCGCGTGCCTATCGCGCGCATGGATGAAGTCGGCCATTCGATCAAAGCCTTTAACGGCATGCTGGAAAAAATTCAGGAAGCGTCTGCACTGGTTCGTCAAAAAACAGCAGACATCCAGACCATGCTGCAAAACATCCCGCAAGGTATCTTGACCATCGTCGATGGCAACAAGATTCATCCGGAATATTCGGCATATCTGGAAACCGTCTTTGAAAGCAAAGACATCGTTGGTCGCGACATCATGGATTTCGTCTTTGCCGATACCAATTTGGGCGCAGATACATTGGCGCAAATGGAAGCAATCGGCGGCGCGTGCATAGGCGAAGACTTGATGAACTTCGAGTTCAACCAGCATTTGATGGTGGGCGAAATCGAAAAACGCATGGCCGATGGCCGCGTCAAAATCCTCGACCTCAGCTGGTCGCCGATTGTCGATGAAAACGACATGATCGTGCGCCTGATGCTGTGCGTGCGCGATGTGACCGAACTGCGCCAGCTGGCAGCAGAAGCGAATGAGCAAAAACGTGAACTGGAAATCATTGGCGAAATCCTCGCCGTCAGCCAGGATAAATTCCACGAATTCATCACCAGCTCACTCAAGTTCATCGATGAAAATGAACACGTGATACGTCACAACAGCGAAGTCAGTGCCTTTGCCGTTGCCAAACTGTTCCGCAATATGCACACCATCAAGGGCAATGGCCGCACCTACGGCTTGTTGCATCTGGCCGATATAGTGCATGAAGCCGAACAGCATTACGAAGAATTACGCGATCCGAACAGCGGCCGTGCGTGGGATCAAGCCCTGCTGCTGGATGAACTGGCTGGCGTGCGCGCTGCGGTCGAACGTTATGCACGCATCAATGAAGTCAGCCTGAGCCGTCAAGGTCCAGGCCGCGGTGGCAAGGTCGATAGCCACTTGATGATAGACAAGAAGCATATTCAGGAAAGCCTGCACAGACTCGAAACCGTGAATACCGCCAACCTGCATGAACTGGTCGCAGTTCGCAATGCAGTGCGTCGCACCTTGCGTCTGCTAGGTACCGAACGCATCGATGAAACACTGGCAGGCGTCATCGAATCGATGCCGGCACTGGCACAAGAACTGGGCAAGAAAGCACCGACGATCAGCATCAAGGATGGCGGCTACGTCATCCATAACCAGATTAGCGGCTTGCTGAAAAATGTCTTCATGCACCTGATACGCAACTCCATGGATCATGGTCTGGAAACACCAGAAGTACGTGTAGCACAAGGCAAGCCGGAAGCCGGCAAGATCAGCCTGCACATGCGTCAGGTCGATCAAATGCTGCAGATTTCATTGCGTGATGACGGTCGCGGTCTGGCACTGAATCGTATCCGCAAGATAGCCGCTGAAAAAGGTCTCAGCGATGCACCGGAACAATTAGACGATCTGGAAGCAGCGCGTCTGATCCTGCAAGCCGGTTTCTCCACCGCTGACAAGATCACGGATGTGTCCGGACGTGGTGTCGGTATGGATGCAGTACTGGCTTTTGTGACTCGCGAAAATGGCAACATTGATATCCGCTTTGATGACAATGCCGTGGGTGCAGATTTCCGCCAGTTCAGCATCATCGTTTCACTGCCGGCAGCATTTGCTGTCAAAGCTGATGCAGCCGACGACGATCTGCTGCAAGAGCTCTTGCAGAAACCATTATCGGAACACAGCGACGTAGCGCCTTCTTCCGACGATCACGATAGTCAGGTTGCTTGAACATGCCGGCATTCAATAAAGACTTAGTGCATTTGAATCACTGCATTTGAACAACTGAACAGAGAATCGATTTTCATCATGCTCATTAACTCCATTATTTTTTTCGCACTCGGTCTGCTGTGTTGCGGCATCGTCCAGCAATGGCGCATCAAAAAACTGAGACAGCGTCTGTCCGGCATGGTTGATATTGCACAAGCGCAGGCGCTCGAGCAGGATTTGCAAAACGTGATGCAGGATATGCAGCAAAAGATGGAGCAGCATCAGGATTTGCTGGAGCAGGAAAAACTGTTGAATCAGGATCAGCTCTCACAACTGCAGGAAGAACATGAGCAACTGATCAAGAGCTTGTCGGATCGCAATGCCGACAGCAATGCAGTCGCCGTAGAAAATTGCGAACGCGCCGCCGATACCATCACGCGTCTGATGGGCTTGATCAAAACCTTTGAGCGCTGGCATGACGATATGGGCATGTTGATCAAGCACAACCGTGAAATGCGTGTGAAGAACGATGAGTTCGCGCTGATCGTTAATCAGGTCATCATCGTCGCCCTCAACGCTTCCATTGAAGCAGCGCGTGCCGGTGAACACGGTCGCGGCTTTGCCGTGGTTGCTTCCGAAGTACGTTCACTGGCACAGCGTGCAGAAAAATTATCCAAGAGCTACCGCAGCAATCTGCATGAAAACGATCTGATCACCACCACGACATTTCAGGATTTGCAGGCTGGCGGCAAGATGATCATCAGTGCCGTCATCGGGCTGAATCTGGCCAACGACAAAACCAAAGAAGCCCTCACCACGTAAAGCATCATGATCAGCACACAAGCACAAGACGGTTTTGACCACTTACTCATACGCTCGCTAAAAGCCAGCCTGCCCGGCTCGATAGAAAACTGCGACATCGGCATCACCAGCGACGTAACGGGAATCGAAGGACAGGAATCCGTCGTCCTCACCGTTTCTTCCTATCTGTTCCGCTTGATGGTGATGATCCATTTCAAGGCTGATGCCACCACCATGGAATACATGGCACGCATGAATGGCATGCAAGTAGAAGAAATGAATCAGCAATCCTTCCACGATGCGCTTGCGGAATACGGCAATCTTTGCTGCGGCATTCTGAATCGTGAGCTGGGCGTCTTCTTCCCGCATATAGGCATGTCCACGCCCAACTTCATCGATGGGCAGTGCATGAGTTACATACAGATGCTCAATTGCAGCCACGTTCAACATTTTGCAGTTGGTGTCGATGGCGCCCCGCTCTTTCACGTCAGCTTGTGCGTCAGTGCGTATGCCGATCTGGATTTTGAAGTGACAGAAGATGAAGAAAACGCCAATACCGGCGAACTTGAATTATTTTAATTAAACGAAAAGAAAAACATGGCACAAATACTGGTAGTCGACGATTCCGCCACCGTACGCAATGAAGTGGGCGATTTTTTGAAGAAGAATGATCTGGACGTCATCCTCGCCGTGGACGGTCGCGATGGCTTGGCCAAATTAAAGAGTGATAGCAGCATCAAGCTCGTAATCTCCGACGTGAATATGCCGAATATGGATGGCCTGACGATGGCGGAAAAAATCCGCAGCGAACTCGGCAATGCGAGTGTCAACATCATCATGCTGACTACCGAAAATTCACCACTGATGAAGGAACGCGGCAAGGCTGCCGGCATCAAGGGTTGGATCGTCAAACCGTTCAAGGGCGATGCCGTGCTCGCTACTTTCAAGAAGCTGGTCGCTTAATTTTTCATCACCACACTGGGGCGCTACCCCAGCGTGATTCCGCAGCATCGTCAGTTATAAATCGGCAGTGCCAGGAATAGTTTGATGACGAGCGCATTCGCGATGTCGATAAAGAATGCGCTAACCATAGGTACCACCAGAAAAGCCACATGTGACGGTCCGAAGCGCCCTGTCACCGCCTGCATGTTGGCAATCGCCGTCGGCGTCGCACCCAAACCAAAACCGCAATGCCCGGCTGCCAGCACGGCAGCATCGTAATTTGAACCCATCACGCGGAACGTCACAAAAGCTGCATAAGCGGCCATCGCCACTGCCTGCACTGTCAGGATCAACAACACCGGTAAAGCCAGCGACGCCAAATCCCACAAACGCAAGCTCATCAGCGCCATTGCCAGGAACAGCGACAAACTGACATTACCCAGCACTTGAATCGCACGTTCGAAAATTTTGTAACCGACCAGCAGCGACAAACCATTGCTCAGCAAGACGCCAACAAACAGTACGCAAACAAAAGTCGGCAGCTCAAAAGCCGTGCCGTTCAAGTAATTCGCAATCGTGCTACCAGCAGAAAGACTCACCGCAATCAAGGCAAGTGCTTCTATGAAGGCCTGTGGCGTAATCAGTTGCACCGCTTTCGGTTGTTCAAAGCTCTGCTGCACCTCGTCATCGCTTGCTTGTGCATCTGCAGTTGCTTGCAACTTGAAGCGTTTTACGAGGAAGCCTGCCACCGGCCCACCAACCAAGCCGCCCAACACCAAACCAAAAGTAGCGCAAGCGATGGCGATTTCGGTCGCTGCTGCCAAGCCATGTCGCTCCGCAAATACCTTGCCCCAAGCGGCGCCGGTACCGTGACCGCCAGAAAGAGAAATGGATGCGCCGAGCAGACCGATCAGGGGATCAAGTCCCATGATTTTCGCCATGCTAATGCCGATGATATTTTGCGCGACCAGCAAGCCCAGCACCACCGCCAGGAACAAGGCTAGCGTGCGACCACCGGCTTTCAAGCTGGCGAGATTGGCATTCAAACCTATGGTGGCAAAGAAAGCCAGCATAAGCGGCCCTTGCAAGCCACCGTCGAACTGCACTTGTACATTTGAGAAACCGCGTAGCGCAAATAGCAGCAAGGCGACCAGCAGGCCGCCGACTACCGGCTCGGGAATACTATAGGTTTTGAGGAAGGAAGAAGACGAGACCAACTTGCGTCCCAATAACAACACCAGCGATGCTGCCACCAGCGTTTCCAGAACGTCGAAACTAATCATGCGCTCCCTTTCGTTTTTTTTAATCCGTTATAAGAACACACGAGCATCCCTATGCTCACATTACAACACCGCAATTTTTCCTTCAAGCTGCTTCGGTGTCACCGAATGACGCAGCGCTTCAGAAAACGAAGTCAGCGCCGGCGTCCAGGTATTCGTTTCCGCTGCGACAAAATAGGTATTCACCTCACCCAACCTGGCCGGCAATGCCAGGCTGTAAATCGGGAAGCGATGCTGATGCGCATCAAAGACCACCTTCGGTATAAGCGCATAACCCATGCCGGCACCAACGCAACCAAGAATCGCATCCAGCGAACCAAAGTCAACCATGCGCGACGAGTACACGCCGCTATCTGACAACAACACATCAACCCTCTGGCGATAACTGCAGCCCTGACCGAAGACGAGGAAAGTTGATGATGCCAATTCTTCGGCTGATGGCATGGCCGTCAGCGGTGCAGCTGAAACCAGCACCAGCTCTTCCTTATAAGCCTTGAATTGATAGAGGCGAGGATTCTCCAGCTTGCCCGCAATGAATACACAATCGAAGCGCCCTTCGTTTAAACCAGCAACCAGATCTGCCGTTGGGCCAGTAGTGAGCTTCAAATCGACTTCAGGAAAAGCGGAGTGAAAATACGTGAGCAATGGCGGAAGTCTGAGCGCCGTTGTGGTTTCCATCGCGCCCACACGCAAGCTGCCGCTGATATGCCCACCTTTGAACAAGGCAATCGCTTCGTCATGCGCCTGAATAATTCGCTCGGCATACGTCATCATCGTAAAGCCGGCAGAAGTCAGACGCACGCGTCCGCCGCGATCGATCAACTGCACGCCGACTTCATCTTCCATTTTTTTGATATGCGCAGTCACATTCGATTGCACCGTGTGATGCCGCTCGGCCGCTGCGACAAAGCTGCCAGTTTCTGCAACGGCTATGAACAGGCGTAATGATTTCAAATCCATAAGATCACCTTGATACCAGCATCTCTAAATGTGATACAGCTTATCATTACTAATCGTTTGTAGTGTTCGCCATGTATCACTATTATTCTCTCTATACAGGGCAAAAGCCTTCAATGGATGGAACCACACATGGCTTCACGTATCGATCTTCCCGCCATCGCCGTTGGCACGACTGCGACCCTTGCTGCGGTTGGTTTGGCGCGACTCGCGTACACACCATTATTGCCAGCCGTCATTCATCACGGCTGGTTTCTAAGCTCGCAAGCGGTTTATCTTGGTGCCGCCAACCTCTTGGGATATTTGCTGGGCGCACTGATGGCGTATCGACTTTCTGAACGGTTTGATGCACGCAGACTGTTGGGAGCCTCCTTCCTTGGCATCGTACTGAGTTTTGTGTTGTGCTCTCTACCGGGAGCATTTAGCTGGTTTTTCTTCTGGCGCCTTGTATCCGGCTTTACTGGCGGCATTCTGATGGTGGTCGGTCCTTCGGTTGCGCTAACGGATACGCCACCTGAGAGAAAAACAGCGGTTGCCTCTTTCGTCTTCACCGGCATAGGCATGGGCGCGATACTCTCTGCGACCTTGATACCCATGCTGCTCCGCTTCAGCCTGACTGGTGCCTGGCTCATCCTTGGCGTCATCACATTGCTTGCCGGTCTACTCTGCGATTGGGGCTTGCGTAAGTTGGTCGTAACTCAGGCAACGACTGTAAAGCATCAAACGTCTACTGATTCATCCGCAGTTCCAGCATTGAGCCTGGCTGCATTACTTGTCGTCATCGCTTACGGCTTTGATGCGGCGGGCTTCATACCGCACACCGCTTTCTGGGTCGACTTTCTTGATAGAGAAAAATCGCTGGGTACGAGCGCAGCTTCATTCCAATGGCTGCTGTTCGGGATAGGTGCAATTATCGGCCCGCTGGTTGCCGGTTTTCTTGGCAATCGTTTGGGCTGGCATCGCAGTTTGGCCTTGGGATTTTTTATCAAGGCACTCGCGATTGCCATTCCCTTGCTGTCGATCTCATTCTTCTGGCGCTCTGCCTCTTCCTTGATCGTCGGCGTCATGGTGACCGGATTGGTTGCTCTCACATCCGGCAGAGTAATGGAGTTGGTCGGGCCTGCAGGATACAAGCGCGTATGGGGAATCGGCGCAGTGTCCTTTTCCAGTGCGCAGGCTTTATCTGGTTACGGCATGTCTGCGCTGTATGGCATCTTGGGCAGCTACGTACCACTCTTCGCCATCGGCAGCATGCTGCTCGCAAGTGGCTGCCTGCTGATTATGCTCACACCGAAAGCGCAAACTTCTCCCGCGATAGCCGCGCTGGCTTTATGCAAAAAAGGAAATTGATATGCAACTCTTCCTCAATCGCACTTCACCATACGCCCGCGTCGCACGTATCGTCGCCTTGGAAAAAGGACTGGAATCAAACTTGTTATTGCTATGGAGTGATCCGTGGGCAGATGAGCCAGCTCTACTGCAACGCAATCCTGTCGGCCGCGTCCCGATTTTAGTCACTGATGATGGTCAGAATATTGCCGAGTCATTGCTGATTGCCTTGTATCTGGACCAAGCGTCAGACATCAACAATCTGATTCCAGAAAATGATTTGGCCCGAACACTACACATCGTCGGACTCGGCCAAGGTTTGATGGATGCGTCTTTCTCGACCATGATCATGCGCAAGCATCACGGCAATGAGATAGATGCAGGCATTCTTGGCCAACGTCGCCAGCGCGCTATCGAGCGCACGCTACTGTCGCTGAACGAAACCTACAGTACATTGCCTGCTGATCGATTGACACTGGCGGAAATCGTTGTAGCAGTCGCGCTAGATTACGTCGCCTTCCGCTTGCCGCAAGTTGAATGGCAGCAAAAGTATGCTGCATTGCTTGCTCTGCATGAACGCATGAAAAAGCGTGAAAGTTTTTCGCAAACAATATTCGCATAAGCCCATTTGATCGAACACTGGCAGCAAAGATTTCCTCTACTCCGCCGCCCTCCAAATATCTAGCCAAACAGTCATCTAATTGGGGGCTGATTTGCTTCCGTCTTATATTTCAATTATTATTGAAATGTCGAATTAAGGAGCCACATGGATACCAAAGACACTATTGCAGCCCTCGCCGCACTCGCTCAGGAATCACGTCTCGCCGTATTTCGCTTGCTGGTTCAGCTTGGCCCGGAAGGCATGGCCGCCACCAAAATTGGCGAGCAATTGGGTATTGCACCTTCTTCCATGTCCTTTCACCTTAAGGAACTGGTGCATGCAAATCTGATTGCAGCACGACATGAAGGTCGCTTTGTCATTTACTCAGCCAACTTCAGCACAATGAATGCGTTGATCGGCTTTCTGACTGAGAACTGCTGCGGTGGCAATGTTTGTTCGCCCGTTATCACTTGCTGTCCGCCTGAAAACACTCGCTCTTAATTTAGCCCCAATTTTTCTCGGCAAAGCTCAACAATGCTTACGCAGCACAAGGTGCAATGACTATGTCTGTTCAATGTGAAGCCACCGGCAAGCATGCTGCAAATGCATCCATGAGTGTTTTTGAACGTTACCTCACACTCTGGGTGGGCTTGTGCATCATTGTTGGTATCGTGCTTGGTCAGATATTTCCAGTTGCGATACAAACCATCGGTTCACTGGAAATTGCCAAGGTCAATCTACCTGTCGGCTTGCTGATCTGGGTAATGATCATCCCGATGCTGATCAAGATTGATTTCGCTGCATGGAATCAGATCAAGGGACATGTGCGCGGTATAGGCGTAACTCTGTTCATCAATTGGGCAGTCAAACCATTCTCGATGGCTTTTCTTGCATGGCTATTCATCCGCCACTGGTTCGCGCCGTATCTACCTGCTGATCAATTGGACTCGTATGTGGCCGGCCTCATTCTGCTGGCTGCCGCACCATGCACCGCGATGGTTTTTGTATGGAGCCGCCTGACGGGTGGCGATCCTTACTTCACGCTATCGCAAGTTGCGATGAACGATCTCATCATGGTGTTTGCATTTGCGCCATTGGTTGCCTTGTTGCTAGGCGTATCCAGCATCACCGTTCCGTGGGCAACGCTCGCCACATCCGTGCTGCTCTACATCGTTGTGCCCGTGCTGATCGCGCAAATCTGGCGCAAGGTTTTATTGAAACGCGGCCAGGCCAGCTTCGATCAGATGATGGAACGCATACAGCCGTGGTCTATTTCTGCCTTGCTGCTTACCTTGGTTTTACTGTTTTCCTTCCAGGGCAACACGATCATCGAACAACCATTCGTGATCGCATTACTGGCAGTGCCGATACTCATACAGGTATTTTTTAATTCGGCATTAGCCTATTGGCTGAACAAGATTGTCGGCGAAAAGCATTCCATTGCTTGTCCGTCTGCATTGATAGGTGCATCCAACTTTTTTGAACTGGCCGTCGCGGCAGCGATCAGTCTGTTCGGCTTTAAATCAGGTGCGGCGCTTGCAACTGTCGTCGGTGTGTTGATTGAAGTTCCGGTCATGTTGCTGATCGTCAGTATCGTGAATCGCAGCAAGAGTTGGTACGAAGCTAAAAACTGAACAAGCATTGTTCATTTTAAAAATATCACGGAGTTTTCTATATGAATGCCACGATTTATCACAACCCTGATTGCGGTACCTCGCGCAATACCTTGGCACTCATACGCCATGTCGGGATCGAACCTGTCGTCATTGAATATTTGAAGCATCCACCCACTCTTCAAACACTGATGGCATTGATCGCAGATGCAGGCATGACAGTACGCGCAGCCATACGCCAAAAAGGTACGCCTTATCTGGAACTTGGTCTCGATGATCCTTCGATCAGCGACACACAGTTGCTGGAAGCAATGATCACTCATCCGATTTTGATTAATCGACCATTTGTCGTGACATCAACAGGCACAAGATTGTGTCGACCTTCTGAATTGGTGCTCGATATCCTGCCACCATCACCCAAAAAATCATTCACCAAAGAAGATGGCGAACTTATTCTTAATGAAGAGGGACAGCGTGTCACACCAGTTAACTGATTTACCCAATATCGATCCTGAACATTTTCGAAAACCAATGCAGGAAAATTTCGCGGTTACAGCAAAGTTATCTCACGCACCAAGATTTCTGCTGCTATACGGTTCAGTGCGCGAGAAATCCTATAGCCGATTTCTAACAATGGAAGCTGCTCGCCTGCTTGAAGCGATGGGAGGTGAAGTAAAAATCTTTGATCCGCGCAACTTACCTCTGCCGGACAGCGCGCCAGAGACACATCCTAAAGTGCAAGAGTTAAGAGATTTAGTGCAATGGGCGGAAGGCATGGTGTGGTCTTCACCTGAACGGCATGGTGCTATGACCGGCATCATGAAGGCTCAGATAGACTGGATTCCATTGTCGATTGGAGCGGTACGGCCAACACAAGGAAAAACGCTGGCCCTGATGGAAGTGTCCGGCGGCTCACAATCATTCAATGCACTGAATCAGATGCGCATACTTGGTCGCTGGATGCGCATGATTACCATCCCTAACCAATCTTCCGTCGCCAAGGCATTTCTTGAATTCGATGATAACGGTCGCATGAAGCCATCGGCTTATTACGAACGCGTTGTCGATGTCATGGAAGAACTTTACAAATTTACACTGCTAACGCGCGATGCCTCATCATATCTGGTCGATCGCTACAGTGAACGTAAAGAAAGTGCCGAAGAATTAAGTAAACGGGTGAATCAAAAAGCAATTTAAAAAGTGGTAAATCCTCGATCGCACGCCTACATATATTTTCAATATTATTAATTTCTTTTAAGACATTCTTAAGTTTCATCCTCTACTATGCATCTCATAGAACATCAATCTATGGGGCGTACGCGTGAACCAAACAGATGACATTGCAGCATTAGAACCTTATACAGAACTTCGCTCTCCCCAACGTCAGCTAACATTTTTCGGCAAAACCTATCTAGCCAAAAACGTTACGATCCTGTTTGGCATAGCCTTCCCGCTTTTCCTTTTTATTGCTCTGGCAATCGATATCAAGCATGGCGTCGCTTACGCGTTTGATACTTCTTTCTTATTGACGCTGCATTCCTATGCGACGCCCTTGCTGGATCTTCTGGCACTCAAAATATCAGCGTTTGTCACCTTGTTCAGCTTGCTTGTGCTGGCTTTTTTCGCATTCCGTCGTCAATGGCGCATAGCCTTTTTCTGGCTGCTGGCTGTCGGTGGCTCTGCCATTTTGAATTCACTTGCCAAACACATTTTTGAACGCGTCAGACCTGCTCTGTGGACACTGGTGGCACCGGAAAGCTCATTCAGCTTCCCCAGTGGCCATACGATGCAGGCAATGACTATTGCGCTCACGCTCATTCTTTTGCTGCGCGCCAGCCGTCATATTCGCGGCATTGTCATTGCAGCCAGCGGATTTGTCGTGCTCGTTGGTTTATGCCGTATGTATCTAGGCTTGCACTACCCTACGGATATAGTCGCCAGTTGCCTGCTGTCAATAACATGGGTAAGCACTCTTGCCATGTTTTTGAGTGAGAATTATTACAGTTCATCTCCAGGTTTACCCAAGCGCTAAACCTTGCCGCCATGAAACTTAACCCGCTCTTAACGGGGCCGTTAGTACCCTCCACAAATGAAGGCACGTCATGTGCAGGATCAGGTGTGGACGAAAGGGAGTGCGGTATGCGCGTATTGCTGATTGAAGATGATTCAATGATCGGTGAGAGCCTGGAAGAAGGCTTGCGTAAAGAACGTTATGCAGTGGATTGGGCGCGGGATGGCAATACAGCCGACCTTGCATTACGCAGTCATGAATATGACATTATTTTGCTCGATCTTGGCTTGCCAAAAAAAGATGGCATTACCGTGCTGGATGAATATCGCCGCAGAAAAGGTGATGCAGCAGTACTCATTATCTCCGCGCGTGATGCAACAGCTGCGCGCATACAAGGACTTGATGCCGGGGCCGACGACTATCTGATCAAGCCATTCGATCTGGATGAATTATTTGCCCGTATGCGCGCCCTTCTGCGTCGCCGTTCCGGACGCAGTAATCCTGAAATGGCTTATGGTGAATTAACCGTCAATCCTGCCACGCGTGAAATTACTTTCAAGGGTTTGCCACTGCATTTGTCTTCGCGCGAATTCACCGTGCTTCTCGCTTTACTAGATCAACCCGGCCGCATCATGTCCAGAGCGCAGTTGGAAGAACGACTGTATGGCTGGAACGAGGAAATCGGTAGTAATGCGGTTGAAGTCTATGTGCACGGACTGCGCAAAAAACTGGGACCTGACTTTATCCAAAACGTGCGTGGCATAGGATACAAGGTCGGTATAGCGGCATGATGACGATACGCCGTCAGCTTCTCATCTATCTGTTTGGCGGCATGATCTCAGCCACGCTGTTGGCAGGTTTTGCTACCTACATTCAGGTGCGATCCGAGATGGGCGAGATGTTCGATTACCAAATCAAGCAAATTGCGATTGCACTGCCAGCTGAATTATCGAACGGTCACGAATTACCAGCTGAAAGCGATTTGGAAGATGAAATCGTGATGCAGATATGGGATGGTGATGGTCAACTCGTATTCACATCCGCACCGACGATACAGCTACAAAAGGTCAATGGTTTTGGCTTTAACTACACGTCCTTCAAGGACAAAAAATGGCGTATATACAGCGAGCTTGACCAAGGCCGCACAATTCAGATTTCGCAACCTGTAGCCATCCGCAATCGTATCGCGGTAGCGATGGCATTGCGCTCGCTCATACCATTCGTGATTCTGATTCCTATACTGGCACTTCTTATCTGGGTAGTGGTTGGACGCGGTCTTGCCCCTATGCAGCGCTTGGCAAAATCCATCAGTCAGCGTTCACCAGATGCACTCGACCCATTACCGGATGAACTCTATCCACCTGAACTGCGTCCGATGTTCATCGCATTGAACGGTCTATTAACAAGAGTAGATCAGGCTCGTTCGGCACAACGCGCGTTTGTCTCGGATGCTGCACATGAGCTGCGTACACCTTTGGCAGCATTGAAACTGCAATTGCAATTGGTCGAACGTGAAAACACCGATCGTAAATTGGAACCAGGTTTCGCCAAATTACATGAGCGCATCAACCGGGCTACGCACTTGGTACAACAGTTATTGACACTGGCCAGACACGAACGTCAGATGCCAGAACGCACTTACAAGCATATCGATTTGCGCGAATTGGTTGCTCGCGTTGTATCTGATCACATGCCGCAAGCTGAACACAAAGGCGTTGATCTCGGCGTAGTCACACAGGACGACGACAATGGAAGCCCCATCACTATCATGGGCGATGAAGACAACTTGCGCATACTGCTCGGCAATCTTGTAGACAATGCAGTGCGCTACACACCTGCCAACGGTCGCGTTGATGTTAGTGCATCCATGACTGGCGATACCGCATTACTGCGGGTTGCAGACAATGGCACCGGCATTCCCGTAGAAGACCACGGCCGCGTATTTGATCGCTTCTATCGTCGCGAAGGAACCGGCGAATCAGGTAGCGGACTCGGCCTGTTTATCGTAAAAACCATCGCCGCCCAACACCATGCCACGATCAAACTAAGCACCGCACAGAGCATAGGTGGCCTGCTCGTTACTGTCAGCTTCCAACCTGCGCCAACAAGCAATTCTCCATCTCGTGCAAGCGCTTCTGCTTCCACTCTTCTTCGAGACACCAATGAGTCGCCTAGCATTTCCTGAATTAAAACCGTTTGCAGCATCCGTCGGCAACACCACGCGACATGCCATCATTCGTACACCGCATCGTTATCTGTGGTGGTTGCTCGGCGCAGCCATCCTGTTACTGGTCTATCGCATAGGGCTCATGGCGCTGCTGCCTTTGGCCGACACTACCGAAGCGCGCTATGGCGAAATTGCCAGACAAGCTGTTGCCAACGGTTTTTGGCTGATGCCACACATCGATCCGAACACGCCCTTCTTTGCCAAGCCACCGCTATCGACATGGGCCAGTGCCGTCTCGATGATACTTTTCGGCGTCAATGAATTTGCCGCGCGCTTGCCCGCATTGCTGGCATCGCTGATCGCGCTGTGGGTCGCGATGTCATTCGCCAAAGAATTGGAAATACGTCAGCGCTGGCTGGTCGCGCCGGTACTTGCGACATCACCGCTATTCTTTCTATGCGCTGGCGCTGTCATGACGGATGCGCTGGATATGGTCTTGATTGTCGCTGCGCTGTATTTTGCATGGCGTGCATTGGATGCTGCCGACAAAGGTCATCCTGAACGCCGCTGGCGCATCGCATTCTGGGTCATGATAGGTCTGGGTGCGCTGTGCAAAGGTCTCGCGACATGGGCCTTGATCGGGCTGCCCTTGATTGCTTATGCCGTCACAGAACGACGCCCTCTGCAAATGTTCAAGCAAGTCTTCGATTGGGGCGGCGTTGCGATTGCCGCATGCATTTTCTTGCCTTGGTATATCGCGGCTGAATATACCAATCCCGGCTTTTTGAATTACTTCATTATCGGCGAGCACTTCTCACGCTTTTTGGTCCCGGGTTGGAAAGGTGATCACTACGGCATCGCACAACATCAACCTATCGGTGCCATCTGGATATTTTGGGCGCTCGGGATGTTGCCGTGGATAGGCGTGTTTGTCATGGAACTGCTACGCTTTTTTTCCAAGCAGCGAAAACAAACAAAACCGATAGAGCGCTTCTTGTGGTGCGCTACCTTGGCACCGCTGATTTTCTTTACATTCAGCCGCAATATCATCTGGACGTATGGGCTGACTGCAGCATTGCCGTTTAGCGTACTCGCTGCGCGCTGGTTGGAAAAAGCTTCAGCCACGATGCAGAGACGCACCAGTATGGGTGTCATGGCCATTGCTTGTCTTTACATTTTAAGCGGACCATACATACAAGAAAAAGTCAGCGCCAATTCAGATCGCGACCTCATAGCCGCCTTTAATCGCATCGCCGAACCTGGCACAGAACTAGCCTATCGCATGCATCCGGCATATTCATCCGACTACTATTCAAAAGGCAATTTGGAATACGATCCAAATGCCGCACTGGCAAATAATCCAGAGAAAGAATTGGTCGTGATTGATAGCGCCGACATCAAAAAAGACACCATCAAGGCCGATCATGTTTTGTATGTCGGGAAGTCTCACGCGTTGATACGCCCCGAATAAACACGTAACGCTCTATCCAGGCCTGCGTCGAAACCATCCTGCAAGCGATAAGCGATCTCGCGTTGCAGGCAATACTTCATGCAGCATATCGGCCGATAGAAACAATACAAGGCGGCTGCCTGAAGGTGAAATATCTTCGGTAGATTTTCCTTCCGGATGCAGACGCAGTGCGCCGCCTTCTTCGAGCAGCCACTCATGGTTGAGATAAATCACAACTGAGACTGTGCGACAGTCATCATCGCGAAAACGATCCAGATGCTTTAAGTAAGAAGCGCCGGGTGAGTAAAAGGCGAAATGACTTTCGTACTCTTCCAGTCCCAGATAGAGCGTGCGATTCAAGGCGATACGCAACTCTTCCATGATCTGCAAATAACGATCACACGCAATCGACTGCCCCGCTTTGAGCCAGACAATTTGATCGCCACGTATCTCTGGTCGTACGGCCTGTACGTCACCGCGGCCTACGCCAGCCAGTTTCAACGCGCCGCTGCCCATCAATGCCTGACATTCGGCAGCCAATGCCAAGGTCAACTCTTCCGATAAAAAGAGATTCTGCTGCGACCAACCTTGTTCGCTTAAATCGTCACCAATATTCAGTCGCTGTGCATCGCTGAAATATTCGGGATGAGCGGGGATTGCTGTAAGCATCGTTTTGAGTCTTTTCTAAAAAACGTGCTTTTAATTACATCACCGCTAGTCATACCCATGACGCAGCAATCGCAAAGAATTACTCTCAGCTGGCAACGATCCGATAAACGCATCGCCCTGCATCGGCCAGCACATGCTGTTCGCGTGTCACGGTAGCATCCTTTCCCACGACCTCTTGAAACAATTTCAGCTCGGAGCGGCAAAAGCCCTGGCAAGTCCGCGCCGCGGCGCAAATAGGACAATGATCCTCGATCAGCAGCCAATCCTTGCCGTCACGTTCAACACGCGCCATATAGCCTTCTTCCGTGCGCACGGCTGCTAACCGCTTCAATCGCTCTTGCACTGTTTTGCCAGTACAGCTTTGTGTGTACACCGTGCGGGTTTCTGACTCACGCTGGGTAATCAAGCGTTCCAATCCTTCTTCACCAAACAGTTGTCGGACGCTGCCGATCAATTGCACCGTCAACTGCGCATGCGCATCGGGGAAGCGTGCATTGCCGGCATCGGTCAACACCCAACTCTGGCGCGGCCGCCCCACTCCAGACGCAGCCTCCTGACGACCGGCAATCAAACCGGCTGTCATCAGCTTCTGCACCTGCTGCCGCGCAGCTTCAGCGGTCATGTCCAGTGCGCGAGCCAGATCTGCAGTCGAAGTCGGCCCCTTCGTTTTGATAAAGAAGAGGATGCGATCTGCAGTTTGTGTGGAATCCATATTTTCCAAGTAATTACTTGCGTAATTCATTGCACCAGCCTATTATCCAAGACAATGATTGGATAATAGGCTGTCATGGCCATCGTGTCGAGGAAATAATGAGCAACAACCATATACCGCCTGCCACTTGGGGCGCTCTGTTGCGCGGGAAAAACGGCTTGCGCGCACTGGCACTGACAGGCGGTGTTGCACTGCATGCCATCAATGTACATATCGTCACGACCGTTTTACCTTCCGTCGTCCGCGAAATCGGTGGACTGGATTGGTATGCATGGAACACCACTTTGTTTATGGTGGCTTCCATCATAGGTGCTGCTTTTTCGGTGCGCTTGCTGGCGGCGCTCGGACCACGTTCGTCTTATCTGTCTGCCTTGCTGATATTTACAGTTGGCTCCGCCGTCTGCGCCATGGCCAGCTCGATGCCCATGATGCTGGCTGGACGCAGCATCCAAGGTTTGGGTGGCGGCTTTTTGGCAGCGCTCAGTTATGGCTTGATACGTGTCGTGTTTGAACCACCGCTGTGGCCGCGTGCGATTGCATTGGTATCCGGCATGTGGGGCATCTCCACTTTATGTGGACCGGCAGTCGGCGGTTTGTTCGCTGAAGCAGGCCACTGGCGCTGGGCGTTCTGGACCTTGCTGCCGATTGCACTCGCCCAGGCTTCGCTTGTCGCAGTACAGTTACGTCCAGAAAATCTGGCAACGGTGCCACGAGCTAAAACTGCACCGCCCGTACCGCTACAACAAATTGCTTTACTCACCGTATCAGTATTGGCAATCGCTGCAGGCAGTCTGTCGCCTGTGCTGTTATGGCAAACCGTGGGAGTAGGTATTGGCTTGCTACTTGGTGCGGCGACGATATTCTGCGAACGCCGGGCCAGCGTGCACATGTTGCCGACGCGCGGCACCGAACTCAGCACGCCGCTCGGCGCGGTGTATGCCAGTATCGCCTTGCTGCTGATAGGGATCATGACGGAAATTTTCGTACCCTACTTCCTGCAAACTTTGCATGGTCATGCGCCACTGACCGCTGGTTACCTGACGGCAGCGATGGCTGCCGGCTGGAGCGTAGGTTCGCTGTTGTCTTCAGGACATAACAATGCAGGCGCGGCACGCATGTTACGGGCTGGACCTACCTTATGCACGATCAGCCTGATAGCGCTGGCAATCCTGATTCCATTTGATCTGGGCTTGCATGTGCATCTGCGTACAACGTTGTGCGCAATCGCACTGGCTGGTGTTGGTGCCGGCGTCGGCATAGGTTGGCCGCATCTGGTGACACGCGTGTTGACGCTGGCGCCGCATGGCGAAGAGTCCACTGCTTCCGCGGCTGTAACCACGGTGCAGCTTTACGGTATGGCGGTCGGTGCGGCGATTGCCGGGTTGGTGGTGAATGCTGCCGGCATAGGTTCGCCGGGCGGTGTCGTCGGTGCACAATCGGCGGCTGTATGGTTGTTTGCCAGCTTTGCATTTGCACCAGCTTTGGCGGCATTACTGGCACGCCGTATCACTACGCACAATTAATAAAGCGGTGTTGCCTTGGCAGGCAACACCGCTTCAAATACGCTGCAAACAAGGATCAGTAAGTGCCTGGGATCAGGATATTTTTGTCGACTCGCTTCACGTCTGTCAGGCCACAAAACGCCATCGTCAAATCCAGTTCGTTTTCTATGATTTCCAGGCATCTGGTGACGCCCTCTTCACCCATCGCACCCAGACCGTACAAAAACGAACGACCGATGTAGACGCCTTTCGCACCCAAGGCAATCGCCTTGATCACGTCTTGGCCGGAACGTATGCCGCCATCCATCTGCACTTCGATTTGATTACCGACAGCATCAACAATACTAGGCAGTGCAGCAATGCTGGACAAAGCACCATCCAATTGACGACCACCGTGATTGGAAACGATCAACGCATCCGCACCACTTTCCACCGCGAGTCGCGCATCTTCTGCATCCATGATGCCTTTGATGATCAGCTTGCCACCCCAGCGCTGCTTGATCCATTCCACATCTTTCCATGACAGCGCCAGATCGAATTGCTGCGATGTCCAGGCAGACAATGACGACATATCTGATACATCACTGGCATGACCAACGATATTGCCGAAGCTGCGACGCTTGGTACCCAGCATACCCATGCACCAGCGCGGCTTGGTCATCATGTTCAAGATGTTGGCAATGGTCAGCTTCGGTGGTGCAGACAAACCGTTTTTCAAATCCTTGTGGCGTTGGCCCAGTATCTGTAAATCCAGCGTCAAAACCAGCGCGGCGCAGTTGGCTGCTTTCGCTCTATCGATCAAGCGCTCGATGAATGCACGGTCCTTCATCACATACAGCTGAAACCAAAACGGCTTGCTGGTATGCGCAGCGATATCTTCGATAGAGCAAATACTCATCGTCGATAAAGTAAATGGGACACCGAATTTTTCAGCGGCTTTGGCTGCAAGAATCTCACCATCGGCATGCTGCATGCCGGTCAAACCTGTAGGCGCAATCGCAACCGGCATGCGGACCTCTTGTCCGACCATCGTGGTTTTGAGCGTGCGATTTTCCATATTCACGGCGACGCGCTGGCGGAACTTCATCTTCGCAAAATCGCTGCTATTGGCGCGATACGTCGATTCCGTCCACGAACCGGAATCGGCGTAATCGTAGAACATCCGGGGAACGCGCTTCTGCGCCAGTACGCGCAAATCTTCGATATTGGTGATGACCGCCATGAATAAGTCTCCTTTTTAAACGATCAATTCAGATTGATACGCTGGATGTATGCATCAGATTCTTGATTTTTCTACATGGCATTCTATTTCCTCTACGCCAGCTTTGAGTTGAATGTTTTTAATCTATGCGACCACATTTGGCTCATTCGGCCTTCCGATGCTGATTTTCACCCTTGAGAACACCGATGGAAATCTTGAGAGTGTCGTTAAATATATATTGCATTTAATATGCAGCATATTTAAACTTCTCCCCTTGAAAAGCATGTTTGGTATTAAATAGGCATGCAGCATCAATTCACCGCGGCTTTATAAAACAGCGCCAGCCAAGCGTCCTGTGATGTAATGCCGGATCAAGTATTTCGCTAGGAGCAGTATGGTTCAATCGGCATGGAAGTCGCTACTTCGTTTATTCCCTGCTCCCGGCGCAGTCGATCGCTTTGAAAAAATGCGCGCCTGCGCTGGCGCACTGTTCGGCATCGTTCTGACCGGTCTTTGCACTTATCTCATATTGGGCAAGGACATACACGCAGCCTGGCTGATCGCACCCATGGGCGCATCATCGGTATTGCTGTTCGCCGTTCCTGCCAGCCCTTTGGCGCAACCATGGTCCATCATGGGCGGCAATTTTTTCGCCGCGTTGATTGGTGTCACCTGCGCCAAACTAATAGACGAACCAATATTGGCCGCCGGCCTCGCCGCTTCGCTTGCAATCGCCGCCATGTTTGCCTTCCGCTGCATACATCCGCCTAGTGGTGCGGTTGCCCTGACGGCTGTATTGGGCGGGCCCGCTGTGCATGCGATGGGATACAACTTTATCCTGATGCCGGTCATGCTCAATTCCCTGCTACTCCTGTTGACTGCCTTGTTCTACAACAATGCAACCGGTCGTCGCTATCCGCATCGACCCTTGCCCGACAATAGTAATAAACACAAAACATCGGATATCGCGCCAACCGAACGCATAGGCATCGCGCCGCAAGATCTGGATGCGGTGTTGACGCGTTACAACCAAGTGCTTGATATCAGTCGTGACGATCTTGAAGCCATCATGCTGCAAACAGAAATGCAGGCGTACCGTCGACGACTGGGTGAAACGCTGTGTTCCAGCGTCATGTCGAAAGATGTGGTGACGGTTGAATTCGGCACTGAACTTGGAGAAGCATGGACGCGCCTCAAGGAACATGATCTGACCGCACTCCCTGTTGTCGATAGAGGCAGACATGTCATCGGCATCGTCACCAAAGCCGACTTCCTGAAACACGCAGAGATCGAACCGCATGAAGGTCTAGCCGAGAGATTGACGCATCTGATTCGTCCTTCGCAACTGACGCATACCGAGAAGCATGAAGTCGTTGGCCAAATCATGACCACAGAGGTCTATACCGCCAATGCAGATCAATCCATTCTTGATTTGGTACCTCTAATGTCCGATGCTGAATTACATCAATTACCGGTGATCGATGAGCGTGGTCGTCTGGTCGGCATGATCTCGCAAACCGACATGATCGCTGCGCTGTACGAGCACAGCCTTGCCAGTGAATACGTAAACCGCTGATTTGATTCAGCCGTAACCAGGAGCAAAAATGCAAACCACTAATGACGCCATCAATCTGGCCTTATCCAAAGCCATCGTAGATCAAGCCCCGGATGCCATCATCTTTGCCGATCCTAGCGGCAAGATCATGATCTGGAATAGCGGTGCAGAAAGAATCTTTGGCCACAAGGCAGCAGACGTCATGGGCGGCCCGCTAGATATCATCATCCCGGAACAACTGCAGCAAGGTCATCACAATGGCTTTAACCACGCGATGTCTTCCGGCCTGATGAAGTATGCGGACAAGGTACTGACTACGCGCTCCATGCACAAAGACGGCACCCGCATTTATGTCGACATGAGCTTCGGTTTTGTACGCGATGAAGCAGGAACAGTTTTAGGTGCACTCGCTGTCGCCCGAGATATCACCGAACGTCAGGCGAATGACAGAGCACAACGCCTGCGCATCGCTGAATTGGAAAAAGCACTGCAGGAAAAATCAGGAACAGACAGCAAGTAAGTTTTAACGTCACTACAAAAAAAAACGGCAACCAGGCTATCAACCTTGTTGCCGTTTTTTGTTATTCAGCGAGATGCCTCACGCTTTGAACAAACGTTCCCTCACATGTTCTTCATGGAAGGCTGTATGCGACGGCTTGAGCAAATCGCTACGGCTGATAATCCCTACCAAACGTTTCGACTCCTTGTCTGCTACCACCGGCAATCTCTCGACATGCTGAATCGCCATGCGCCGCCCTACGACCTGACAAGTTTCCGTCGGCAAGGCAAATTTCAACGATGCATTTTCAAACAAGACAGCTAGTGATAACTCCTTGCTGTGCGCAGCAACGTGCGACAGTAGTAATTCCCTGTCGAGCATACCCAGCAATGCGCCTTGTGCATTCACAACCGGGAAGCTGCGATGCTTCTGATCCAGGTCAAAGTATTGTTGTGCGACTTCACGCAGTGTGAGGTTCGCGCTAATGCTGATCACTTCAGCAGACATCACTTCACTGACAAAAGCACGTTCTTGCGGATCAACACTGTATTCGCGATAGATATGCAAACCTCTGCGCGCGATTTTCTCCGTCATGATCGAACGCCGCATCACCAACACCGTAAAACCGTATGACACGCCAGTTGCCAACAACAAGGGCAGCAAGGCATTGAAGTCGCCAGTCAAACCCAAGGCAAAGATCGCCGCAGTCAGCGGTGCACCCAATACACCGGCCAACACCGCCGCCATGCACACCAGCGGCCACAAAGTTGGATCGCTACCCGGCACCAGATTCGCAATCACTGCGCCCAAGCCAGCGCCCAACATCAGCAAAGGTGCCAGCACACCACCAGAAGTACCTGAACCGAGTGCCACGACCCAGATGATCGCCTTGACCAGCAACAGAGACAAAGCGACTGATAGCACAATGTGATTGTTTAACAGATCAGAGATCACGTCATAGCCAACGCCCAGAGCACGTGGCTGAAAATAGCCGCCGATGCCGACCACTAATCCGCCTATCGCCGGCCACCACATCCAATGCACCGGCAACTTGCCGAACAAGTCTTCGACGCGATACAAAGCCAGCGACATCGTTGCGGACAACATGCCGCTCAACAAACCCGCCACGATGCAAATCCCGAATGCAGCCAAGCCGACAGGTGCCGTATGAATCGGGAACAGAGGTCCGGAATCCAGTAACAATGGACGACAGAAAGCAGCCACGGCACAGGCCAGTATCACCGGCAACAAACTACGTGGTCGCCATTCGAACAGAAGCAATTCCACCGCCAGCAAAACTGCTGCAACCGGCGTGCCGAACACAGCCGTCATACCAGCTGTCGCACCGGCTACCAACAAGGTTTTGCGCTCAGCAGCACTGACGGAAAAGTTTTGTGCAATCAGCGAACCGATAGCACCGCCCGTCATGATGATAGGACCTTCCGCGCCGAAAGGACCGCCACTACCGATCACGATGCCTGAGGTCAAAGGTTTGAGCACTGCCACCTTGGGCGACATCTGGCTTTTACGAAACAGTATCGCTTCTATTGCCTCTGGGATGCCATGCCCACGCACTTTGTCGGAGCCATAACGTGCGATCAAACCTGCAATCAAACCACCGATCACCGGCAGCGCAATCACCCACAAACCCAGCGTATTGGTCGCAGGAGAACGATCCTCGAACGAGAAGGTTTGGAAGAAGAAAAGATTGGTGAAGAAGTGTATCGAGTTAAGCAATACAAAAGCGGCAACCGTACTGATCGCACCAATCACGATCGCAATCGCGCACAACAGGAGAACTCGTTTATCCGGAGAAAAATCACGTTGATGAGCACGCATGATCTTATGCCCCGCCTTCACTGTCGTTAAAGGCAGAAATGCGCGCCACCTTGAACACATTGGATAAGGAGCGCAATTCATTGCGATGCAACTCAGCCAGATGACGCAATTGCTTCTCACCAACGGCCGTCAGTCGCACGCACACTTGTCGCCTATCTTCCACACCCGGCGAACGTGTCACGAGCCCGGCTTTTTCGCAGCGCGATATCAAGGCCACCGCACCATGATGCTGAATCTGCAAGCGCTCTGCCAACTGCCCTATCGTCGCCCAGTCTTGCCCGGGAAAACCTTTAATGTGCAGCAACACAAGGTAATGCAGCGGTGTCAGGCCAGCGCTCTGCGCAGCATCTTCACTGAATTTAAGAAAACGGCGCAATTGATAACGAAATTCAGAAAGAGCTTCGTAATCAGCTTGCTCAAGAGATGCGGAATCTGACATGAGATGCGTCCAATACCAAAAGATCGAAAACACAAATAATATCATATTATGATGTATTTACCAAAATGACCCCAGACGCTCTCATCCCCATCACAACAAAGCCACCCAACATCAGCATGGATATCGGAATGTAAAAAACCCGGCTGTTGAGCCGGGTTTTATTGTTTGCTGCTTTGCAAATATTCGCATGAACATTGAATTTACTCTGCCTTCGCTCCTGCTGCCTTGATGACTGGATCCCATCGTTTGATTTCAGCTGCCGTGTGCAGACGCAAAGCTTCAGGCTTTAGTCTATCGCCCTGCGGAATGACTATTCCCATTTCGGTGAAGCGCTTAACCAGATTGGGATCGCTGAGCGCGTCGCGAATCGCCTTGTTCAAACGCTCAACGACGGCGGGCGGTGTACCTTTGGGCGCATAGACGCCATGCCACACCGCAAGCTCAAAACCTGGCAACCCTGACTCTGTAAATGTAGGAACTTCCGGCATGGTCGAGATACGCTCTTTCGTCGCCATCGCGTAGGCTTTCAACATGCCCGACTTGATATAGGAACCCGTGGCGATCGGCTGATCGCAGATCAGGTCCACGTTACCCGCGATCAAATCCTGCAAGGCGGGACCAGTGCCGCGATAAGGCACCATCGTTACGGTCGTGTTGGCGGTTTGGTTGAACAGCATGGCGCAAAGATGAGACGTGGCACCTATGCCCGCATGTGAGAACTTGACCTCTCCCGGCTTGCTCTTCATGTACTTGATCAGATCAGTCACGGTGGCAGGCGCAAAACTCTTGTTGCGCACCAGAATCATGGGCACATCACCGACCAGCGCAATCGGCTCAAGATCCTTGTTCACATCAAAAGGCAGTTTGCTATACAAGGCGGGAGCTGTGGCGATCCCCATGTTGTGCAGCAGGACGGTATAACCGTCATTGGGCGCACGTACCACTTTGCCCGTGCCGATGGTGCCGCCCGCACCTCCCGCACTATCCACGATCACCGGCTGCCCGAGGCTATGCGCCATGGATGCTGCAAGTATGCGTGCCAGCGCATCGGTGGATCCGCCTGCGGCGTAGGGAACTATGATGGTGATAGGTTTAGTCGGAAATGCCATCGCCGTCGAAGCGATCACCAGCGTCGCGGCAAGAATAATTTTTTTCAGATTGCGCATTGTTGTCTCCAATATGTTTTATTCGCTAATGCTTAGGCTCTGCTATGCACTCCTTATTGAGCCAAAGCACACAAACTTCAGTTCGGTGTACTCCTCCAATCCATGATGCGAACCCTCTCGCCCCAGACCTGATTGCTTGACGCCGCCAAACGGCACGACTTCACTGGAAATCAATCCGGTATTCACACCTACCATTCCCGACTCGATCGCCTCTGCAACGCGAAAGCAACGTGTCACGTCTTGCGAGAAAAAGTAACTGGCCAGTCCAAATTCCGTCGAATTGGCAAGTTCTATAACTTCTTGCTCTGTATCGAATCGGACTAGCGGTGCAACGGGGCCAAAGGTCTCCTCATGCATGCACAACATTTGCTGCGTCACGTCCAGGAGCACCGTCGGTTCCATGAAGTAGCCAACTCCTTCGATGGACTTGCCGCCTATGGCCACATGAGCTCCCTGCTCTACCGCATCGACGATGTGCGACAAGGCTTTGTGTCTAGCCGCCTCATTGATCAACGGACCTTGCGTGACGCCTTCCGTGAGACCGTAGCCAGACTTCAAGCCCTGCACTCGTTCAACCAACTTCGCGGCAAACGCGTCATAGACGCCCGCTTGTACGTACAAGCGATTGGCACAAACGCAGGTCTGCCCGGCATTGCGAAATTTGGAAGTCATGGCAGCGTCGACGGCGGCATCGAGATCGGCGTCATCAAAGACGATGAAGGGAGCGTTGCCACCCAGTTCGAGTCCCAGCTTCTTGATCGTCGGAGCACACTGAGCCATCAGCAATTGGCCGACTCGTGTGGAGCCTGTAAAGCTGAGCATGCGTACTACCGGCGACGCAGTCAGCACGCCACCAATTTCGGCAGCGTCCCCGACTACGACATTCAGCACACCAGCTGGAATACCTGCCTCGTGAGCAAGTTCCACCAGCATGAGAGCGGTTAGCGGCGTCAGTTCGGATGGCTTGATGACCATCGTGCAGCCTGCCGCCAGCGCAGGTGCGGCCTTGCGCGTGACCATCGCCGCCGGGAAGTTCCACGGCGTAATCGCAGCGCACACACCTACCGCCTCACGCGTCACCATATTCCGCTTGTCTTGCGACGTAGAAGGAATAGTTTCGCCGTAGATGCGTTTGGCTTCTTCAGCGAAGAACTTGACGAAGCTGGCCGCGTAGCCGACCTCGCCCAATGCCTCGGCAAGAGGTTTGCCCTGTTCCAGCACCATGGTGTGAGCGATGGCCTGCGCATGCGTTTCGATCAGATCGAACCAGCGTTCCAGAAGCTTGCTGCGTTCTGCTGCAGTCCGTGCTTTCCAGGAAGGCAATGCCACACGCGCAGCATCGATAGCTTCGACAGTGTGTGTGGCGGAAGCCATAGGTACGCGTGCCACCAACTCTCCCGTGGCAGGATTGTTCACAGCTATGGTCCGACCGTCGCTATGGGATAAGGGACTACCATTGATGACACCCCACCCGTATTTCTCGGACAGTGAAACAAGATTCAAGCGCATGATGGCTTGCCAACGAACTTGTAGAGTTCGGTGTGATCTGCCTTCGGCCCCAAGGTCTGCGAAGCATCAGCTGTCATCGCATTGACCTTCTGCGCCAAGTCCATAGGCAGTTGCATGGACTTGCCTAGTGCGGCAGCAATACCGACGTCCTTGGATTGCAAGGCCAACGAGAACCCCGAGTTGAAGGCGTCATTCAGCATGAACTGATGCGCCTTGTTTTCGGTCGTGTTGTTCTTACCGGTCGAGGCATTGATCACATCCACAATCGTGGTCGCATCGATACCGAATGCTGCGCCGACGTGGATCGCCTCAGCGGTGGCAATCAACGCTGCAGCAGACACGTAATTGTTAAGTGCCTTCAGAGCATGACCAGAACCAACTGGACCAACATAGGTAATGGCTTTGCCCATCACTTCGAGTATCGGTTTTTGCTGTTCGAATACGGCCGGATCGCCACCAACCATGATCGCGAGCGTGCCATTGATCGCTTTCTTCACGCCGCCGGAAACGGGCGCGTCGATCAGAGCAATACCACGCGCTTGCAACGCAGCTGCCAAGACCCTCGTTTTGATCGGATCTGCAGAACTCATCTCTATGATGCAGGTGCCCGCTTTTAAATGTGGTGCCAGATCACTCACTACTGCATCGACAATGTCGGAGTTCGGCAGCATGGTCAGGACCACCTCGCAATCCGCAAACGACGCGCCGTTGGTGGCGACTGCAGTGCCCGTGTGTGTAGCGGCGAAATTTACTTCAACATCGTGGTTTGCATCTTTCACCACGAGTTGGTGGCCTGCTACGTGCAGCAGATGGGCCATGGGCGTGCCCATCATCCCCAGACCAATAATTGCTATGCGACTCATCTTCTGCTCCTCGCTTAAATGTCCATCTCTTTAAACACTTCCGATGCGACGCGGAAGGAATCGATGGCGGCTGGCACACCGCAATAGATGGCTGCTTGCAGGAACACTTCCTTCACTTCGTCCTTGGTCAAACCATTGTTGATTGCACCGCGTACATGCAGCTTGAGTTCATGCGGACGATTGAGCGCCGTGATCATGGCGAGATTGAGGAAAGAACGGGTCTTGCGATCCAAACCAGGACGATTCCACACATCGCCCCAGCAGTACTGGGTAACCAGCTCTTGCATGTCGATATTGAAATCGGTGGCGTTCTTGATCGAAGTATCGACGTACGCAGAACCCAAAACCTCGCGACGGGTAGCCAAACCTTTATCGAAAAGCTCTTGGTTCTTTGGTGCGTATGGACGTGTCATGGATGTCTCCTTGGTTGAAATATGAGAATGAATGTTCGCTGCTACGTTTTGGAATATATCAGATTGTCTGACAATAATACATAATATTATCTACAATTAATCAAACGTTAATCTGTTTGTGGGATAATGCTTCCCTGTAAGAATCTAGTGGGATTGCCTAATGAATCAGATGCTGCGTGTTCCGCGTGAAGAGACGTCCCTGCGCGAAAGAGCCACACAAACACTACGCAAGGCCATACTTGATGGGCACTTCGCGCCTGGGCAAAAGCTCTCCGAGCGGGAGCTTTGTGAAGATTTGGATGTCAGTCGCTCGTGCGTACGGGAGGCGTTGCAACACCTTCAGGCCGAAGGCTTGATCACCATCATCCCGCACCGTGGCCCAGAGGTCACCACCATCTCCGCAGAGGAAGTACGCGATATTTACGAGGTCCGCGCCAATCTTGAAAGCCTTGCAGGCAGAAACTTCGCAAACAATGCTTCACCTGAACAGATCCAGGCATTAAGAGCAAAGTTGACGGAGTTGGCGGAACCGGATGTTGCGGAAGACAGGTCAACCATGTTGACTGTGAAGAACCAGTTTTACGATATTTTGATCGAAGGCTGCGGCAATCTCGTAGCCGGTCAAATGCTCCAGCAACTCAATAATCGTGTGACAGTGCTAAGACGTATTTCCATGTCGCAGCCTGGCCGTTTCACAAACACGCTTAAAGAGCTAGACGCCATCGTTACTGCTATTGAAAATCGCGATGGCGATACGGCAGCACGTCTGTGCGCCGAACACGTTCAAAAGGCCGTGGACAATGTGCTGCGTAGCATGCAGGCATAATTATCAACAAGACGCCTGCTTATGGCCGAAAGTAGATGTTCAGCTTTCGACCAAAAGCAGATTCACGATGCAAGATCGTTGACTCAGAAACGCACGCGCATGCCAGCGTATGCCGAGCGTCCCGGTTGCGGAAAACCGTAGGCAGTGGCGTAGTCACGATCAAACAGATTATCGATGCCTACATACAATTGCGTCTTCTTGTCGAGGTCATAGCTCAGCTTTGTATTGACCAGTACATACGATGGCAATTCGGCGGAGCGCAGTGTGCCAGTACGTGAATAGTAGGTCTGATCACTTACGTAGAGCACACTTCCGAACCATGAAAGTTTATCGCTCAGCGGCTGCCATGCATCCAGCGTCAGGCGGTGACGCGGCAGATACTGCAATGTGCGCGACTCTGCATTCACTAAATTCTTCGCGCTCAAGTACGTATAACCTGCGCTGATTGTTCCTTTGCCGATTGCCGTACGTGCCAATACTTCCAGCCCTGTATTACGAAAACGATCCTGATTCTGCTGCACGCTATTGCTGTCTGGCTGGATGAAATTGCGGATGGCAGAGTTAAACACCGTCGCATCTACCGTGGTCTGCTGGCCCGCTTTCCAAACCACACCGATTTCGGCCGTGGTCGATTCTTCCATTTTCAAATTCGGATTGCCGCGCGAACTCTCATAGAGCTGCGACAAACTCGGTGCACGTGCCTTGCGTGACAGGCCCCCCTTCAGACGCAGAGCCGGATCGACATCAATATAGCCACTCAAAGCCGCAATCGGAGCCGACTGATCACTGCCACCATCATCACGGCGTTGGCTTACCCAGCCTGCGCCAGCAGTGATACCGCTAATGTCGTTGATCTTGTAGGCAGCTTCACCACTAAAAGTATCGACATGGGTCTGCTGACTGAAATTGAGGGCACGAATATTAAAGGTGCCTGCACCACCGCCACCACCTCCGCCGCCTCCTCCACCCCCACCGCCGCCAGCAGCGACGTCACGAATACGGCCGTTTTCACCGTAGCTGTCACGGCGCGTATCTACAGCAGCACTCAGTGTCAGGCGATCGGTAGCCAGATGTTCCACTTGCAGGTGATAACCAAGGCTGCGGCTGTCCGATGTTTTATCGAAACCACCGTTAATCCTGTTGCTTTGCAAAAGAGCGTAATCGGCATTATCAAAACGACGTTCATCCTGACGCAATTGGCTCGCATAGATCCAACCACGCAAGCGCGTGCGATCAGTAATCGCCCAATCCGCAGATAGCTGTGCTGAAAGCTGCGAAATATTGTCATTACGTTCGTAGCGAGGTACTTGTGCAAAGACATCTGTACTTGGATAAATGCCTGGCGGCTTGCCCTGACTACCTTGGCCGGCATTGATGCCTAGTCCTATTTTCAAATCGCGATTGACCTGATAGCCAAAGTTACCCGTGACGGTGGTGCTGTCAAAATCGCTGTTGCGACGCTTGCCACGTGGCTGCTCGGCAGTGCCAGCGTAATCAGTGGACAAGCGGGTATTGCCATGTTCCTGATGATCAGCTGCGATAAACCAGTCGAGCGCACCGGCCTGACCGCCAACACTGGCACTGACAGCGCGTGAAGCGTTGGTGCCAAAGCGCGCATCGACCGAAGCAGTCGTGTGGTCCGCGTTACCGCGACGCGTGATGACGTTGATCACACCAGCCGTACCACCTTCGCCATATAGCACCGACGAAGTCGCACTACGCACCACGATTTCGTCAATTTGCGTCACGGGTATCAGCGCAGGATTGAACTGACCATCGGCATTCGAGTTGACTGGTATCCCGTTCACCAGCAATTTAATCTGACGCGTGCGTTGTCCGCGCATATCGATACGAGGGGATCCTTCACCGCCGGTGCGGATGTTCAGACCCGGTATCTGTGCCAGCGCTTCGTCGAGCGTACGTGCACCGCGACGCTCGATATCCTCGGCAGTGATGCGCCAGACGGTGGTGGATTTCTCGGCGACATCGGCTTGCTGGCTACCCGCAACTTCGATCTGACCTAGTGTGTAAGCTTCGTTATCGGCAAATGCCTGCGTGCCGAAGGCGCAACTAGCTAACCCTGCTATCAGCAAGGAATGGCGTGCTGGTTTGTTCATAATGACTTTCTGGTTATAGCGGATGGAATATAACGATAAAAAAGTACCAGCCCTGGACCGGCGCTGGTGTTAATACTGGTACTACATGAAAAACAGATTAGTGACGGTGCTTGCGAGTGGTAGCCAAATAAAGCAGCAAGCCCAAGAACGCACCGATAGCGCCGAAAAGCGCATGGGTAGAGAGCGGATAGCCAATACCGTTGATGAGCGAACCAAATTCAATCGTGCCTGCACTCATGCCGCTGAATACATTACGCGTCAGTGGCGCAATCATGTGCGTGAGCGCACCAACGACTGGCAACCAAATGAAATAAGGCAAAAGCGAGCGTATGCGCGCATCGGTACGAAAAACCAGTGCATCCACGATGCATCCTTGCAGCAGATAAGTCATCATCTGCGCAGATTTGCCATCCAGACCTATGCCGCCCGCATAGATGCAAGCCGTCGCTGCTGCGCCGAGGCCAACGACCATGCCAGCGGCCCCGCGATTGGAAAGCAAGCGAGCAAGTATCAACAGTGCAAACCATTCCATGCCGTGATAGCCAGGCATGCGCAATGGAATACGGAACGATTGATGCAGCACTGCCGCCAGCACGCCGACGGCCAGCAACAGCACCAATTCAAGCGCGAGCGGATATTTATCAGCCTGATCGCGGCTACCCGGCCAGCTAAAAGCGTTTGACGTAGTTTTTGGAAGCTGCACGCCATCCGTTGAAATCGTTTTCATCTGCTTTCTCCACTAATAAAGTTGCTTGTCCCTGCAAAAAAACTGCGCGTGGCCATTCACCCAGATCGATGCGATCTTCTGCGGCAATCACCACTTCAGCTCCTTGCTTGCTTTGTACCGTCACACCCGTTGCCTGTTCAAGTGCACCTGCCGTCCATAGTTCGCAGGACAGACTGCGCAGTTGCTTGAGCCAGAGGAAGCGACCATCACGTCCACTTGCATTCAGACCTACCGCTGCGAGCGCACCTATCACGCCTCCATGTGTTCCTGTCAGTCCGGCCATGTCTATCGCGTATCCGACGATCAGCTTGCGTGCGTCAGCTTGCTCCAGCACCTGCCCCTTGGCTGCACGTCCGAACTCCTGGACGACATCAGGCAAGTCCTTGCGTTGCACCAGCACGGTTCCGGCATCCGAACCTTCCGCGCTTTCTTCCAGCAGGTAGCGACAGGTGTAATCGAAGATCGTTTGACGATCGACTATCGATTGCAAAACCAGACAGGCCGAGCTGTTGTGCGAGGTATAAGGAATGCGTGGATCGACAAGCAACTGATGACGCGTGATCGCCTTTACTTCGGCAATACCGGCTTCTGCCATGCGCAATGCAAGCTGCCGCGCAAGAAAACCTGTGCCACGTGAAGTCAGATTGTCGGTGTCATCAATGGCCAGTAGCCAATCGTCCTCATGTGGTGGCGACCAGCGTTTGCCTATGGCATCCAGCGCACGCCACTGTGCTTCATTGATCGGGTCTGCGCCGTATGATTGCATCTTGGGTTTGCCCTAAAAAGTCGATATGGTACATAACGACATATCGATTACGCAATACCCAAACGAAAATAACGCTTTGCAACTGTTGTCTATACGCAATAAGGTGTACGGAAAAAATCCATGCGCAATTGATGGTTACAACACGCTAAAAGCAATGCTGTAGCGGCATATTGCTGTGACCGGCCAAACTGGAATCAGTTATGGCGATAGATAGAAGGCTTAACTTGGCAAGGATGAATTCGTCTGAAAAATCACGAGAATCCTGAACAAAAGCAATCGTCTGTTCAGCGCATTCTGTGTTGAATTCTGTGTTGAGTATGATGGGATATGAACGATACAGCTGGCAGGCGGAATAGTACGCTTTGCATTCTACAAAATTACTCTTTTTCCGCTTCTGCCATCGAAGCCAGTTGCACCAATCGCGCCAGCTCTGCGGATGCCGCCGTGTTAATACGTGCCTCTAAAGCTGAATATGTAGAAAGTATGTCGTCCCCCAGCTCAGTAAGACGCGCCCCTCCCCCTCCTTTTCCACCCTTGACTGTTGCAACGACTGGTTTGCCAAATCCCTGATTCAAGGACTCGATAACGAGCCATGCGTTTTTATATTGCATACCGAGGGCACGCGCTGCTGCGGATATCGAATTTAACTCAGAAATTTTTCTAAGGAGCTCAATTTTTCCAGGGCCGATAGAAATGGAATTACCTATAAAAATACCGGGACGAATAATCGCAACTTCCCCCCTACGCTTACGACCAGGCTTTGCATCCGTTACATCAGTGATGGCTGATTTACTTGCCTGTTTTAGCTTGGATTGCATTTTTTAATATGAGGTTTTCAGAGCACCCATTGTATTTGCACTTGATTAGAAATGGAAATGACTATGGGCCGTCGGCACAGCTACTGATGAGTGACGTTAAATTTTCCACGCAAATAAGAAAATGGCGAACCCTGGTTCGCCATTTTCATTTAATAACGTTCGAGCCAGTGCGCATACGATGCTGGCAGCGTCCACGATGCACGCTCAACACCCAGCTCCTTTGCGGCCGAATAAGTCCAATGCGGATTCGCCAAATGACTTCTTCCCACCATGACGACGTCGAGTTGCTGCTCTTTGACAACGCGCTCGGCGATCTCCGGCGTGCCGAAACCCCATGCTGAAGATACCGGCACATCCGCTTCGCGACGAACGCGTTCTGTAATCGCTCCCAAGAAAGCGGGTCCCCACGGAATCGAGGTTTCAGCAATTGTAAAACCGATGCTGACACTAATCATGTCCATGCCTGCGGCTTTGAAATCACGTACAAGGCCAATCGACTCGAGCAGTGTTTGCTCATCACGTCCATCGTATTCAATCACGCCAAAGCGTACAGTCAGCGGCAGGTTTTCTGGCCAAACTTCACGTACTGCCTTCAAGGTCTCGAGCAGGAACCGTGCGCGGTTTTCAACACTTCCGCCGTAGATATCGTCACGTTGGTTCGAATGTGCGGAAAAGAAGCTCTGTGCCAGATAGCCATGCGCGAAGTGAAGTTCCAACCATTCAAAGCCAACATCACGTGCCCGTTTGGCTGCATCAACAAAGTCTTGACGCACGCGAGCGATGTCATCCAATGTCATTGCAAGAGGGAGCTTAGGCAAGCCTTTTCCATACGCAATGGCTGAGGGAGCAATCGTCTGCCAACCGCGCTTATCGTTTTCAGCAATATGGTCGTCGCCTTCCCAAGGACGATTTGCACTCGCCTTCCTACCCGCGTGCGCAATTTGAATCCCGGGTACCGAGCCGGCAGCCTTGATGGCCTGTACAACAGGAACAAACGCTTGTGCCAAATCATCGTTCCAGATGCCGGTACAAGCCGGAGTGATGCGTCCTTCGGGAGAAACGGCAGTTGCTTCAACGATGACCAGTCCGGCACCGCCGCGCGCCAAACTTGTGTAGTGCGACAGATGCCAGTCGTTGACTAGTCCATCGACCGCCATGTATTGGCACATAGGCGGGATCGCAATTCGATTGCGCAGGGTAACTTCTTTAAGCTTGAATGGTTGAAACAGCGCAGACATGGATAACCTTTAGGAGAATGAGACATTTATTCGTTAGTTCGAAGATATACGAACAATGGAATAAGTATAGCCCAAAGTGTATGATGCTGCTTATGCGCCCATTCAAACATCCTGCCGCTAGTGAGTTTTCCCTCGAACGTATGCTGTATGCGTTGAGCGACTCCATTCGACTCGACATTGTTCGACATCTTGCGCGCGTTGAAGCAGCAACCTGCGGTGAGCTGGATGGAGGACGCCCCAAGTCCACTGTCTCTCATCATTTCAAGGTGTTACGTGAAGCTGGATTGGTATTCACGGAGAGCAACGGTACAAACCATATGAATACGCTGCGACGTGCGGACATTGAAAGTCGCTTTCCAGGCTTGTTGTCGGCGATATTGGCACAGCAAGCAAAAGGCTAATGTCTTGACCAGTCAAGTAGATGGCTGAATATCCACTTTGAGTCGAAAGCGGACGTTTCATCAGAGTTTGACAACAACCTTGCCTTTGGCGCGCCCAGTTTCGACGTAAGCCATTGCATCTTGCGTCGCCGCGAACGGGAAGACTCGGTCAACGACTGGTCGAATCTCACCAGAATCGATAAGAGTAGCAATTTCCCGTAACTGCTTGCCGTTTGCCCTCATGAAGAGGAATGAAAAGCTGACCTTGCGCTCTTTAGCTTTTTTCCTGATGCCAGAACTCAAGAGGCGCAGGATCAGTTTCACAAACCATGGTGCATTGATCTCTTCTCCAAATGCAGGATCAGGTGGACCAGAAATTGAGATGAGCTTTCCACCGGGCTTGAGAACGTTCAGGGATTTAGCTAGCGTTGCGCTGTCCTGGCTGTTCAAGACGACGTCGTAGTCTTGCAGAATTTTTTCGAAGTCATCCTTCTTGTAGTCGATGACGAGGTCAGCACCAAGGCCCTTTACCAAACCAACATTCGCCGTGCTCGTTGTCGTAGCAACGAAGGCTCCTACGTGCTTGGCTAACTGGATAGCGAAAGTCCCGACGCCGCCAGAGCCGGCCTGGATGAAAACCTTTTGCCCCTTCTTCAGATTGGCATTCTCGATCAACGCTTGCCACGCGGTCAAACCAACCAGCGGAATGGAGGCGGCTTCTTCCATCGTAAGTGTGATCGGCTTGAGCGACAGCGAATCTTCCTTGATCGAGATAAATTCAGCGAAAGTGCCGATGCGGAAATCATCTGGCCGTGAGTAGACTTCGTCGCCCAGCTTGAATCGGCTGACGCTAGGCCCGACTTTGACGACAACTCCAGCCACATCGTGACCAAGTATGAGCGGCAAGCGATAAGGCAAAATCAGCTTGAACTCACCATTCTTGATCTTGGCGTCCAGCAGATTCACGCCTGCGGCATGCACCTTGACCAACACTTCGTCATCACGCAGGTCCGGCTCAGGCATTTCGGCTAGACGCACGCTGCTCTTTTTTCCATATTGTTCGAGTATGAATGCTTTCATGACGTTAACTTTCGTGGTTGTAGTTTCTTGACGCGTGTCTCATACAAGAACGCCAGAACAAAACAAATCAACGCGACAAGGATGAAGAGGTTGGAAAAATTGAATTTCATACTACGCTTTTAAGCCTAGGTTTTTTCGAACTCCTGCGTCCACTACACTGGCAGGTGCAAATCTACGCAGCAAACGCGTGCTGCGAGCTAGTCCGGGGGTGTAGTGAAGCTTGGGACGATTTGCAATCGCCGCCTCCACCACGCTCTTGGCTACAACATCAGGTCCATCTGCACCCACCAGCACATCCTTCATTCGCTTCTCAACGCCTGCAGAGATATCGCGATACACATCGATAGGTGCATCTGGTTTCAGCAAGTTCGCATCGAAGGGTGTATTGATATAGGAAGGCTCAACCAACAAAACACGTATACCCATCGTCCGCAATTCATGGTCTAACGCTTCCGAATAACCCGCAACTGCGTGTTTAGTAGCGGAATACAACGCCATATAGGGCAAAGGCAGAAAACCCAGTACTGATCCTATATTGATGATGCGGCCGCTACCCTGCTGGCGCATATACGGCACAACGACACGCGTCATACGGACGATGCCAAAGAAGTTGGTATCGAAGATCGCCCGAGCTTGGTCAAGCGAACTCTCTTCAGCACCAGCGGCGGCAACACCGAAGCCAGCATTATTCACGAGCAAGTCAATGCGCCCGTCGCGCTGAATTACCTCTTTGATGACAGCCTCAACGGACTCATCGCTGGTCACATCCAAAGGCAGCATCTCAAACGATCGCTGTCCCGGCGAACTTGCTCGTCTACTAGTGCCATATACCTTGTAACCAGCCTTGACTAGCCGCTCCGCCGTAGCTGCACCTATGCCTGAAGAGGCACCGGTAACCAAGGCGACACGCACAGTGTTCTTGTTCATAAATTAACTCTCCATGTGGACTTGTTTGACTGCCGACCAAGTGTTACTATCAATTTAGTACTAACAATATCAGCATTTTAAAAGCAAGTCACTACATATTTAATATGAACTCAGAAAATTCTTCCGCCACGTCCTGCCCGATCGCACGCACCCTTACTGTTCTTGGCGATGCATGGAGCATGCTGATTCTGCGCGACGCCCATGCCGGCCTCACGCGCTTCGATCAATTTCGAAAAAATTTGGGTATTGCCCCGACGATGCTGACGCGGCGGCTAGCTACACTGACAGAGGAAGGTCTGCTTGAAAAGCGGCGCTACTCAGAGCATCCGCCTCGTGAGGAATACTTGCTGACAGCTGCCGGTCACGATTTTTTGCCGGTGCTCTTCATGATAGGAACGTGGGGACGCCAGCACCGTGGTGATGGCAAGTTGGTACAGTTCTTCGATGCTGAGACAGGAACAGAAATTAAACCTGTAGCCGTCGATGAAATCACGGGAGCAAAGATCGGGACTCGTCCAATACGCATCGTCACTCCAGATGAAAACTGTGACTGAAACCGTATCCAAGAATTTTCCTCGCTCGCCCTAACAGCAGAGCGAGGAAGGCAAGAATGACAAGAGTGCTATCAGCTCTTGCTCTTCTCTATCTTCATTTTGCGCAGCAGCTTGGCCAAACCTGCGCCATGCACCAAACGCATCTTGTTTTCTACCGCAAACTGCATCGCATTCTGGGTGAAGTCACCGGCAGTGATATAGAAGCAATCGTGCGCGGCCTTGGATTCTTTCGCTTTGCACAAATCACGCAAAGGCTCGATGCCGGTACTTGCCGCTTTCCAGCGCTTGCAACTCACCAGTGCGGTACGTCCTTCGCTAGTGATGGAGAAATCAGCTTCTGGCAAATCGATACGCTTGACGACAAAGCCATCGTTCTCCAAAGCCTTTTGGATCTCCACTGAAAAATCGCGCCATGACATTCCACGTACAGCAGCCAATATTTCTGCCGCACGCGCATTACTCGGTTTGCCCCACTGACGCCACAAGGCCATCATGCTGACGATCATGAACGGCATGCCGGTAAACACACCGTAGCCTACGTACTTGGTCGGCACAACGGCCATTGCAATCAGGGCAATCGCGAGCGCTATTGCGGCACTCACCCACCACGGCGAACGCAGCAGCAAGGCAAAGATCGAATTTTGAGCCATTTTGAATTTCACACGTCACCTCGTAGTTTTCTTTGGCACGCATAATAACGCAGTTCGATTGCGCGACCGAGATTCGCTCCTTCTGCATACAAGGCAATCTTGTTGATGCATCATCTTAAAATCGTTCTGCACAACACAGGCCCGTGAATACAAACCGGTTCCGATGTAAGCTTGAGCCTTGCTTAAGCTGATCGGTACCCTTGCATGAAAAACGATATTGCTCCCCTCACCTACAAAGACCGTATCCATCAGGAACTGGACAAACTCGGCATCTCGCTGGAATTGATTGCGCAGAAGCAATTGCCTTTTTATGCGGAAGCTGAAGAGTTGACTATCGCTGAAACCGATGCCGATGGTCGCGAATATCAGATGACGCCAGCCACTGCGCAAGCATGGGGCGCGATGAAGCAAGCTGCCTCGCAAGATGGTGTCGTACTGGAAGTGGTTTCTGCTTTTCGCTCCATCGAACGTCAGATAGCGATCATTAAATACAAGCTGGATCGCTACATGCCGATGGAAAAAATTCTGACGCTGAGCGCGCCACCCGGTTATAGCGAACATCACACCGGCCGCGCCATCGATATCAATACGCCGGGTTGCATGGCGACCGAAGAAGAGTTTCAGGATACCGAAGCATTCCGCTGGTTAAGTGCCCATGCAAATCGCTTCGGCTTTACCTTGTCTTACCCGCGTAATAACACCTTGGGTTTCATTTACGAGCCGTGGCACTGGTGTTTTCAGCCGACTGAAGCAAAGACGCAAACGGAATAAATCCATCCCGCTCGCATCCATAAACATCCCTACATCTTCTGCTGCAAAAACTCCAGGAAGCAGCTGATGCGTCGTGATAACTGCGTATTGCGGTAGTACACCGCGTGGATGGGACGGCGATAACCGGTGTAAGCGCTTTCCAGTATGCGCACCAAGCGGCCGGCAGCGATATCTTCTTTCGTCATGAAGTCAGACAGGCAAACGATGCCCTGCCCGGCAACAGCCAGAGCGCGCAAAGTCTCACCACTGGACGCAAACATCACAGGACTGACGGTAAAACTTTCACCACCGTCATGTCGTAACGGCCAGGTATTGCCCAACTCATATTGGAGGAAGCCCAAGGTTTGATGCGCGGCCAAGTCCTCCGGTTTTTGTGGCACACCGTGCTGCTTAAGATAAGCAGGACTGGCCAAAATCGCCATCGCACTTGGTCGCAATGGACGCGCATGCAAAGTGGAATCGGCTAACTCACCGACACGAATAGCAATATCGGTGCGATGTTCCAATAGATCGGCGATCTGATCATTGCTCGTCAGCTCCAGCGTGATCTCTGGATACAAGGCGCGAAACTCGCCTACGTGCGGCACGATTGCATGCAGGATAAATGGCGATGCCGCATCAATACGCAAACGTCCGCTCGGCCTTTGACGACGCACGCGTATGGATTCCTCCGCCTCGTCCATCGCTGCGAGGATGGCCCTCGCCTGTTTCAGCAATAGCTGACCTTCGTCAGTCAACTCCATCCGGCGCGTGGTGCGCGTCAGCAAGGTCGTTGCCAGCTTCTCTTCCAAACGCGACAAAGCACGACTCACTGCCGACGTGGTTTGCCCCAGATGCTGAGCTGCAGCGCCTAAAGTGCCACTATCAATGACAGCGACAAAGGTCTTCAAATCGTCTGAATTAATGTCCATTGTTGAATCTAACGCAAATATTATTTGATAGTACAGCTATTTTTCTCAACAATAAATGCCTGCATAGTGTGGTCATCTGCTTTCAAGCACACGTTTGAAGCCGTATTACGACATCATCAACTTGCGGCGAATACAGCAGTCACCAATAAAAAGGACACATCATGAAGATATTCGTTACAGGCGCAGCAGGCTATATCGGTGGTTCAGTCGCAGCACGTTTGCTGAAGGAAGGTCATACAGTGCGCGGTCTGGTACGCAAGCAGGATCAAGCAGATCGCATCAAGCAACTCGGCATAGAACCAGTCATCGGCACCTTGGAGGATGCCGAACTCCTGGCACGCGAAGCTAAACAAGCTGACGCCGTCATCAATGCTGCCAGCTCGGATCATCGCGCCTCGGTGGAAGCGATGCTGGATGCGCTGGCGGGTTCCGGCAAAGCCTTCATCCATACCAGCGGCTCCAGCGTAGTCGGCGACGATGCGCGTGGTGAATGGAAGTCGGACAAGGTCTATGCAGAAGACACACCAGTTACTGTCGTGCCGGAAAAAGCAGCCCGTGCCTCACTCGACAAACTGATCCGTGATGCAGCACAGCGCGGCGTACGTTCCGTCATCCTGTGCAATACGATGATCTACGGTACGGGCTTGGGTGCCAGCGCGAATAGTGTGCAAATCCCGCCACTGGTCGCACAAGCGCAAAAAAGCGGCATCGCACGTTATGTCGGCCAGGGCGTCAACGTTTGGTCGAATGTACATATCAAGGATGTGGTCGAGCTGTATCTGCTCGCATTGAAAAATGCACCGGCCGGTTCATTCTATTTTGTGGAAAACGGCGAAGCATCGTATGCCGACATCGTCGCTGCCATCGCCAAACGCTTGAATCTGGGCGAGCCACAATCATGGCCAGTGGACGAAGCGATCAAGGAATGGGGCTTCGGTCATGCCGTGTATTCCTTCGGTTCCAACAGCCGCGTCACCGCTGATCTGGCACGCAAGGAATTGGGTTGGAAGCCGACGCATACTTCAGTCTTCGACTGGATCACAAACGATATGACGGTTTAAGCCAAGCAACTGCAAGCTACTCCTTCAATTGCTCCAAGCGCTGACGTAAAAAATCACGCAAGCTGACGACGGCAGGCGACAGCATCAGACGATGCGCGCACACCAGGTTCAGCGGAGCAAGTTCTCCCTGATAGTCGACCAGCGCGGCTATCAGGCGACCTTTCTTTAAATCCTGACTGATATCCAGTCGCGATTTATACGCCAGACCATTCCCGGCAATCGCCCAACGTCGCACCAGATCGCCATCATCACTGACTCTATCGCCGTGCACGGTCACAGCCTCCATCTTCTTGTTGCGATGAAAGGACCAACGCTCATGCACCGTTTCGCCCAGCACAAAACGCAGACAGTTATGCGCCTGTAGATCGGCGAGTTTTTTCGGAGCGCCATGCTTCTTGAAATAATTCGGCGACGCGCACAAGACGCGACGATTGTCCGGTGCCAGCGGCAACGCCACCATGCCGGAATCTTCTGGTTCGCCATAACGTATCGCCACATCAATAGTTTGCCGATATAGATCCGCCAAACGGTCACTGATACGAATACGGAATCGAATGCCGGGATGCAATGCCTGAAATTCATCCAGCCAAGGCAACATCACATTACGCCCCAGATCTGACGGAATAGATAAATTAAGATCGCCACTGATCGATTGCGTATCGCGCGCCACACTGGCCGCGCCCTCTTCCAATGCCAGCAATACTTCACGTGCATGCACCAGATAACGTTCGCCATCTGTCGTCAGACGCAGGCTGCGCGTTGAACGCACAAACAGGCGCGCACCCAATGCCGTCTCCAAGCGCTTCAGTGCAGCACTTGCAGCAGCAGGTGCCATATCCAATTCGCGCGCGGCAGCTGACAAACCGCCGCAATCGGCGGCACGCACAAACAGCATCAAATCCTCGATACGCGGTATTTTCATTTTATTTTTGAAAGTGATAGTTAATTCAACGTATTTTCAATAAAGAGAATATAGCGGAAACTGCATGCATAGTGCTGACAAGTCTGAAGTCGCCAGCCACACATTTCAAAAAGGAAGATCCAAATGAAAGCCATCGCATACAAAAAAGCATTGCCCATCAGCGACGACAACGCACTGCTCGACGTTACGCTGCCAGATCCAATCGCAACCGGACGCGACCTGTTGATTGAAGTCAAAGCAATTTCAGTTAATCCAGTCGACGTCAAAGTACGCAGCAGCGCCAATCCAGCGGACGGCGAATATAAAGTGATCGGCTGGGATGCTGCCGGTGTCGTGCGCGCAGTCGGCGATGGCGTCACTTTGTTCAAACCGGGTGATCGCGTTTTTTATGCGGGTTCGCTCACGCGTCCCGGCACCAATAGTGAATTGCATCTGGTCGATGAGCGTATCGTCGGCCGCATGCCGGGATCACATACTTTTGCAAAAGCTGCGGCATTGCCACTGACGTCCATCACAGCATGGGAACTGTTGTTCGACCGTCTTGGTGTCACACCACAATCAACGGGTGCACTGCTCGTCATCGGTGCCGCTGGTGGCGTTGGCTCCATCCTTGTCCAGTTAGCGCGCAAGTTAACCGGTCTCACCGTGATTGGAACTGCATCACGTCCGGAAACTGAACAATGGGTACGCAACCTGGGCGCACATCACGTGATTGATCACTCCCAGCCTTTATCCAAAGAATTGAAAAAAATCGGTTTCGATAACGTGCAATATGTCGCCTGTCTGAACCAGACCGATCATCATTTTGCCGAGATCGTTGAGTCGATTGCGCCTCAAGGAAAATTTGCATTGATCGACGATCCGGCATCACTCGACGTCGTGAAGTTGAAACGCAAGAGCATATCCTTGCATTGGGAATTCATGTTCACTCGCTCCATGTTCACGACACCCGACATGCAAAAGCAGCACGACCTGCTGAATGAAATCGCTCGCTTGATAGACGCCGGCACGATCAAGACCACGATCGCTGAAAACTTCGGCACCATCAACGCTGCAAACTTGCGTCGTGCGCACACACTTTTGGAAAGCAATACCTCCAAAGGGAAAATCGTACTGGAAGGATTCTGAAGAAGTATTAAGAAATGAATTCTGAAAAAATATTAAGAAATGAAAAAAGATTTGCATCCATTTTCGCTTTCATAAAAAGATAGAACGATCTGTCTTTTTCAAGCGATTTTAAAGTATTAAAAAAACAAGCATTCGTTGGCTACGGATGCTTTTTTTACGTCATTTATGCGCGTATTTTCCATCAAAAAATCCATCAATAAAATCTAAATCTTCTTTCGAAAACTCCTTCTTTTCTCCTCTGAGAAATTCCATTTTTTCTTGTCGCATTGCGTATTGATATAGCAGTCTGTACACAGAAAAAATATTTGCATCACCCGCATTCTCTTCAATAAAAAAGCTGCCAAAAACCGCCATACGCGGCTGTCTGAAGTAGACAAGGTTTTGTCGTAAAGAAAAAAGTGGCGCGACCTATTATCAATCCAATCCAGATGAAACCAGACAAGCGCTGGCGCAAATGGATTAACCCGAATGGCAGATATCAGAATCATTTTTTAAATCATATCTGCCAGTCGGGACCATACGAATGAGACATCAAGGTAACGACACCCACCATATTCAGGAGAATCAAAAATGAAACGTCACATCATTGCAGTAGCCATTACATCAATGTTCGCTGTCGCAGCATTTGCTGGTGGTAATGGCCCACCTCCTCCATCACACATGCCAACAACGGCAGGTGTAAGTGCCGTTTCAACTGGCGGCAATGGCGGCGGCGGCGGTAGCGCAACCTCAGGAAATGTCACTGGTGGCGCAACCAACGGAGGCAACGCAAGTGGTGGCAATGCCTTTCAAATCAACAACGGCGGCCCAGCAAACACAGGCGGCAACTTTACAGCCACAGGCGGCACCCAATCAACTGGTGGCAACACAGCAGCCAACACCAGCAGCAACGCAACCGGCAGCGGCGGCGGCAGTTGGGGCCATAAAGGTAGTGGTGCTAAGTCGGGATCAGCAGGTACGACGCAGGGCCTCAACGGTAATTCTGTGGCCGTAGGCGGACAAACATCTGCCTCCACCGGCGATGCCAGCTCAGGCAGCAATAACGGCAACTACGCTGGCGATGGAAAATCGGTAACGATAGGTGGCGATACCAAGAGCGGTGCAGCATTCGGCGGCAATGGCGGCGCTGGCGGCAACTCTGGTGCTGCAGCGTTTTCGCTTTCTCATTAAGCGCTACGCAACCGGCTACTGCTAAGGCAGTCCGAAAGACAGGGAGAGAGCAATCTCTCTCCCTGAATTTCAAGAAACATAATGTGATGGAGTCGCCATGAAAAGCAAAATTCTAGGTGTGCTGGCAGCCTCAATGTTCTTAGCTTTGCCAGCGTGGTCGGGAAACATGCATAACGGCTCCGGTTCAGGCACATCTGCATCGTCCTCCGCAACAGGTGGCGCAGGTGGCGCAGGTGGTTCAGCAACCGGCGGTTCAGCGACTGGTGGCTCCGCAACAGGCGGCTCTGGTGGCGCGTCGAATGTAAACGTTTCAGTGAATTCAGGTTCTGGTAGCGGCGCAACGCCAGCCGCACTTGGAGCGGTGGGAGCTCCTGGTAGCAGTGCCAACAATACGATGGCTACAGTTGATTACGGTGGCAGCTATACCGTGAAAAATGTGCCAAGCACAATCGCACCCGCACTTACCACCACACTTTCCGACACTTGCATGGGATCAGTATCGGCCGGCATATCCGCCGTCGGCTGGGGTCTGTCAGGTGGTACGACTATGGTTGATGAAGCGTGCGTACGTCGTCTTGATTCGCGTGAATTCCGTGCGATGGGATTGAATGATGTAGCACTCGCACTGCTATGCCAAAGTCCTGCCAATCGCAAAGCTGTTGAAGCAACCGGCCGCACTTGTCCCGGCACGCAACCAGCTCAAGCAAAAGCCCCTGAGCAAGGCGTAACGACCTACTCAGTCAACTCGCCAGAATCGTCCGGTGAATATACCGACCCTATCGTACGCAAACGTATGGGGTTGCCTGATTTATCAGCAGAAAAATGAGATCGACTTTTCCGACAGTGTTGATGCGACACAGAAAAGAAAGCAAAGGTCATGCGATGAAGAAAGCGATAACGAGCGATCAAATCGCAGCAGCCTTGAAACAAGAGGAATTGGGCATGCCATTGAAAGATGTGATTCGACAAGCAGGTGTATCCGAACACACTTTTCTTGACTGGAAGAAACGTTATAGCGTCATGCCCGGCTTCCCGCAGGATTTGAAATGTCTGCAAGAAGAGAACATCAAGCTGAAACAAATCGTCGCTGAACTCGCTTTGGAAAATGCGCGTTTGAGAGACAAATTAAAAGAAAAATGACAAACCGAAATAACAATTTAATGACAGTGTCATGCAAATTAAAAGGCACTGTCATCAAGCTTCTAAAAATGCAGAAATTAAATATTTTCTTTAAGCACATTTTAAGTTTGTAGTCGCAGCATCAGTATTAGACAGCACCAATAAATTTCTTTGCATCAATTTATTTCCATAAAGAAATTAACTTAAGGTGCTCGATCAGCAAGCGAAAGTAATAAAAATAGTAGCTTGATTGGAGATAAAAATGGAACGGATGTCCTTCAAAATGCCGGCTCTGACCGACAACAAAAGATCCATCAAACATGTAGGCATTATTGTTTTCGAAGGGGTGATATTGGCGGACGTGATTGGCGCAGCAGATGTATTTGGCGTTGGCGATAAATTGATCTCCTCCGTCTTTGCTGGCGAGACCGGCTATGCCATCTCCTTGTTATCTCTTTACGGTGGCATCATACGATCTTCTGCTTCCGTCGAGATCATGACCTTGCCATTAACTTCCCATGATCCACACTCGTTTGACACCTTGCTGATCGCGAGTGGGACAGGCAATTTCAATGCATATCTCGAACCTGGCTTGATCGAATGGCTGCAAAAAGCGAAAAACAAAGTTCGCCGCATAGGCGCGATATGCACAGGCGTATTTGTCATGGCAGCCGCTGGCTTGCTCGACAATCGTCGTGCCACTACACATTGGGCGCTACAGGATAAGTTGATACACGAATTCCCACAGATCGAGGTAGAACGGGAGGCAACGATGACGGAGGATGAGGGAATTTTTACCGCCAGCGATGTCGGTATGGCCTCAGACATGGCACTCAGTTTTCTCGAAAATGATCTTGGTGCCAGCGTTGCCAAACGCGTTGCAGACAGCCTGGTTGTGTGTCAGCGTCGCCGTGACAATCCAACTGCAGTTCGCCCAGTTCGACTAAGCGAAACCTGCAAAAACAATAAAATCCAGCAAGCATCGCGCTGGTTTATTGATCACATGGCAGAACCTATCAATATCATTAACGCAGCTAATTTTGTATCGATGAGCGAGCGGAATTTTCAGCGTCAGTTCAAACGTGAAACCGGATGGACGCCGCATGAATTTTTATTACACCTCAGACTAGAGGCGGTACGACAGCAATTGACCGAAACGGATTTACCAGTCGATAAAATTGCTCGGCGCTGTGGATTTTTAAATGGCGAACACGTATCAAAATTATTCCGCAAACATCTATCGATTTCTCCTTGCGAGTACCGTAGAAACGAAAGATCTGTACAAAAACAATTACTCTCTACGCATCCGCAACAACCTCAATATGAGGTCAGCCATCATCCTTGCGAATCGCCACAGCCAACAGCATCGTGTTCAATAAGATATTGAACTGCTGCCTGCCGTGACGTTTCTGGTTCTGCTCAAACTAATCGAGTAATGATAAACGCGTTATTTCAACGCGCCGAATACCTTGCCCAGAATTGCGCTACCGGAACCAACAGGATCAGCACGAATTGCTTTTTCTTCCTCGGCGATCATTGTGTACAAGCCATCCAGTGCGCGCTTGGTTACGTAGCCTTCTACTGTCGTTTCGTCTTTCGATACCAAGCCGCTGGAACCAGCCTTACCCATCACAGCGTTGTACTGCGCTGAGAGACCGTTCTTATCGGTGATCTTCTTCACCACAGGCAGGAATTGCTCGTTCAATGGCGCCGCTGTTTTTTGGCGGAAGAAATCAGTCACTGCGGTATCGCCGCCAGTCAGGATATTTTTAGCATCGGTGACCGACATCGACTTGACTGCATTCAGCAATAAAGGCTTGGCCAAAGAGACGGCAGATTCTGCGGCGTGATTCATCGATACCGTCAGCTCATCCACTTTCTTCCCTTGTCCTGTCATGCGCAGAATAGGCATCGCCTTTTCCATCACACTAGGCACGCCGATTTTTACTTTTGGATTATTCAGGAAACCGTTCTCTACACCTAGTTTGGACACAGCAACTGTCGCGCCTTTTTCCAGCGCAGCCTTCACACCGCTGGATGCATCCGTGTTGCTCAGATCATTCAAGGACAAGGCAAAAGCAGCAGTAGCGATCAAACTTAGCGAAACCGTCAGCGCCGTTTTAGAGAAATGATGAATAGACATGGTGCCTCCTCAATAAATAACGATGAATGGAATAATGCACTCTTTTTATTTCAACGACGTGTATTTACTTCATTTAAATCATCACGACTACGCACAAAGCTGGCAAAACGTGGAATGCCACTGTCATTCAAACCTCTGTAACGATACGTCACCAAACTACCGATGGGCGGTGGCGTCTCTCTTTGCACATCGCTGAATCCGGTACCCAGTTTAAAACGTTGTCCTGTCGCTGTCTCCACCAATAATGCACCAAGTCTTCCTTGATGCTTACCTTTTCCCGGCACATAGGCAATGACTTTGGCTTCGGCATCTTCATGCAATTTAACTTTGAGTAAATCATCATTGCGTTCAGCACGATACAGCGAAGCGCCACGATGCAGCATTAATCCTTCTCCCCCCTCCTTCGTCGTCACTTTCAATAACTGTTGCAAAGCGCGACGATCGTTTACCTTGAATTGCTTGACCGACTGCACCCATGGCAAAGCTAACTTGTTCACCGTGGATTGCAACACAGGCAAACGTTGATCGAAGCTTCCTGCGTGACCGGGTAGATCGAACACCATAAAACGCATTCTGCGCCAAGCGGTATCGTCAGGCACCTGACGACGTGCAGTAGAAACTGCATCAGAGAATTTGCCACGCCCTGCCCACAATTCGCCATCCAATGGCATCTTCGGCCAACCGGCAATAAACCATGCAGGCGGATGAATAAGTTCACCACCACGTGTCAGCAGTTTCTCTCCATCCCAATAAGCGCGTATGCCATCGTATTTTTCGCTCACCCAGTAATCGTTCAAATTAACGCCAGGATGATAGACATTCGCCAGCATGACAGGCGCTGGATTGCTTTGCCCTCGTGCCGATGAGAACGATGCAAGGAAGACGAAGGCAAGCACACATGTAGCTATACGCAATATCACCCTCTTTATATGAAGAGAGCCATCAAAAAAGTTACCGTAGAAAAATGTCATTGTGCGTTTGGAAGAAAACGTCATTAAGAACAGATTGCTCTGCATGATGAATATTTACTTAATATTATCGCAACAATCATTCCATGGACACTGCGCCGCTCATCCCGTTTTGAAGATAGAGGTAACATGACCCAGCCTAGGCAATAGCCACGAACACGCAGCATTGATTAGCTCACAGACTTACTCATCTTCAGCGAAGGATTAAACGTCATGAACATCGACCTCTCTGGAAAAACCGCCATCGTCACCGGCTCCACAGCCGGCATCGGTTACGCCATCGCCAAAGGTTTAGCGCAAGCCGGTGCTGAAGTCACCGTCAATGGCCGTACTGCAGCCGCTGTTCAACGCGCTGTCGCGCAATTGAAAGCTGAAGTGCCGCAAGCAGAAATTCTTGGCATCGCTGCCGATGTCGGCACTGCAGATGGTTGCGCGATCCTGGTTGAGGCACAACCCGCTACCGATATCTTGGTTAACAACGTTGGGATCTATGGCCCACAGGATTTCTTCGATATTCCAGATGAAGAATGGTCACGCTTCTTTGAGGTGAATGTCATGTCAGGCGTGCGTCTGTCCCGCGCTTATCTACCAGGCATGGTGCAGCATCAATGGGGACGTGTGATATTTCTGTCTTCAGAATCAGCCTTGAACATCCCGGCCGACATGATTCATTACGGCTTCACCAAAACATCGAATCTATCAATCTCGCGTGGCTTGGCCAAACGTGTCGCCGGCACTGGCGTTACCGTCAACGCAATACTGCCCGGCCCTACTTTGTCGGATGGCGTAGAAGCGATGCTGAAAACAGAGCAGATCGCCAGCGGAAAAACGATGGAAGAAACCGCCGCCGCTTTCGTGATGAAACATAGACCTAGCTCCATCATCCAACGCGCAGCAACCGTGGAAGAAGTGGCAAATCTGGTTGTCTATACCGCATCCATGCAAGCGTCAGCCACGACAGGCGCTGCACTCAGAGTTGATGGTGGCGTAGTCGATACATTGGCTTGATCTAATTACTTGAGCCAATAAAAATGCCACGCTGACTGAAACAATACGTTCCAATCAGCGTGGCAACAATGTCGACTTCGTACGACTTACTGCTTGATCTATTGCTTGGCTGCTAGTGCCACATCTTCTTTAGCCGGTATCGGTTCCCAACCACCACCCAACGCACGTATCAACCCAACCGACGCCACTGCACGCTGACCTGCGCTGCGTACGCGTGAACGCTGCGACGACAGATTAGAGCGTTGTGCATCGATTACTTCAAAGTAACTGGCTGAACCGTTGCGATAACGTGAGTCTGCCAGGCGTGCGGCAAGTTGTGCCGATTTAATAGCTTGCTCTTCGAATACCATTTGGCGATCCAGTGTACGTAAAGCACTCAGGTTGTCCTCAACATCGCGGAAGCCAACCAGTACTTGCTGACGATAGTTGGCAACCATGCCTTCGTAGTTTGCATCTGCGCGCGCGAGATTGGATCTGTTACGTCCACCATCAAACAATGGCATCGATAACATGGTGCCAACCACAGGCCCTAACATCCAGCTACGGCTAGACCATTTGAACAGGTCACGTAATTCGTTGGACTCGTAACCGGCCGAACCGGTCAACAGCAACTTAGGAAAGAAAGCTGCCTTGGCTGCGCCAATGCGTGCACTGGATGCCGCAAGTTGACGTTGAGCCTGTGCAATATCAGGCCTGCGTTCCAGCAAATCGGATGGCAAACCGGCCGGTACGGTCACGATAGGTGCATTGAACGGCGCGACGACCAAGGTAAATTCAGCTGGCGCTTTGCCTAGCAAAATTGCCAAGGCGTGATCGCTGCGTGCACGTTCACGGTTTACGCCTTCCAGTTCGGCGCTGGTGGTTGCCCATTCTGTTTTTGCCTGTGCCACATCCAGTTCGCTGGTGTCACCTGCATTAAAACGATGCTGTGCCAGATCCAATGCTTCTTGACGCAAAGCGATCGTTTTTTGCAGGACGTCGATTTCCGAATCAAGTGAACGTATTGTGAAGTACAGTTGCGCGACATCCGATTGCAATGCGAGCAGAACTGAACGATACGCAGCCTCCTGTCCTTCTGCATCTAGCCGTGCAGCACGGCTGGAATCAGACAGGCGACCGAACAAATCAACTTCGTACGAGAACGACACAGGTGCACGATAAGTGGTCGATGTAGTCTGCGCATTGCCAACGCGAGTTGGACCTACACCTACGTCAACCTGCACGCCGCGATCCGCATCCACCACACCGGCAGCAGCACGTGCATCCTTCACACGAGCCAAGGCCATTGCCAGATTTGGATTCGATGTAGTCGCTTCAACGATCAGGTTGCCCAGATCATTGTCTCCATAGACTTTCCACCATGCGCCGCGATCTGTATTGTCTGCTGGTGCTGCAACTTTCCATGCCCCATCCAGTTGCTCGGATTTTTCACGGTATTGCGTCGGCAAGTCGAGTTTGAGCTGATCCGGCGGCCTCGCCGTAGAGCAGCCGGCAAGTACCAGTGCTGCGACTAAAGCGGTAAGAGTTAAATTAAATTTTTTCATGATCAACCCTCGTAATTATGCTGAGTATCGATTGCGACAGGAGCCGGGTGCCCCGCATAGGCCTCGCCTTCCGGTTCCGTCTTGCGGCTGAATTTTTTCTCCAGCGTACGCAGCAACACATAGAAGATCGGCGTCAAGAACAGACCGAAGGCCGTCACACCGATCATGCCGGAGAACACCGCTACACCCATCGCATGACGCATCTCTGAACCTGCACCGGAAGAAATAATCAGCGGTACCACACCAGCAACAAATGCAATCGATGTCATCAAGATCGGACGCAAACGCAAACGTGCTGCTTCAATGGCTGCTGCATACGTCTCACGTCCCTGATGCTCCAGTTCACGAGCGAATTCCACAATCAGAATCGCGTTCTTACAGGCTAGCCCGACCAATACAATCAGACTGATCTGCGTAAAGATATTGTTGTCACCACCGGTCAGCCAGACACCAAAGATGGCAGACAGCAAGCCCATAGGCACGATCAACAAGACAGCCAACGGTAGGGCAAGACTTTCATATTGCGCAGCAAGTACGAAGAACACCAGCAACATCGCCAACGGCAAAATGATGAACAGCGTATCGCCGGCGATCTTGTCTTGATACGTGATCTCGGTCCACTCGTAGCTGATGCCGCGTGGCAGAGTTTCCGCCAACAGGCGTTCCACTACTGCTTGTGCTTGACCTGTACTGTAACCAGGAGCCGGACCACCATTCACGTCAGCAGCCGGGAAGCCGTTGTAGCGAATGAATTGATCTGGACCATAGCTTTGCGTCATTTTGAGCACTGAAGACAAAGGCACCATTTCGCCCTTGGTATTACGCGCTTTCAACAAACCGATATCTTCAGCATGGGCACGGAAAGGTGCATCTGCCTGTACCCGCACTTGGAAGGTACGACCAAATTGATTGAAGTCATTGACATACAGTGAACCCAAATAAATTTGCAAGGCATCGAATACAGCCGGTATCGACAAACCAAGTTGCTGCGCACGTGTACGATCAAGATCGGCATACAGTTGCGGTACATTGATCTGATAGCTGGAGAACATGCCGGCCAGTTCAGGCGCTTGATAGGCTTTCGCGAGGAAGGCTTTCAATGCATCGTTCAATGCTTCCTTACCGAGTGCACCACGATCTTGAATCTGCAGTTTGAAGCCGCCGATAGTACCCAGACCTTGCACCGGTGGCGGTGGGAACATCGCCGTATACGCACCTTGAATGCCAGCGAATTGCTGATTCAATTTCAATGCAATCGCACCACCGCTCAAATCTGCACTCTTGCGTTCGTTGAACGGCTTAAGCGTTGTGAACACAATGCCTGAGTTAGGACTATTCACGAAACCATTGATCGATAAACCTGGGAAAGCCACTGCCGATTCAACGCCTGGTGTTTTCATCGCGATTTCGGACATTTGACGGATCACGTCTTCTGTACGATCCAGCGAAGCGGCATCAGGTAATTGTGCAAAGCCAACCAGATACTGTTTATCCTGAGCTGGAATAAAGCCAGCCGGTACGTGATGGAACAAGAACATCGTCGCACCAATCAACACTGCATACACTGCCAGCGAAGCTGATTTACGTTTCAATACAGTGGTCACACCGGTGCCGTAATTTTGCGAACCGCGATGGAACACTTTATTAAAGCGAATGAAGAACCAGCCAAACAATCTATCGATTAACAACTGGAATTTGTCTTTAGGTGCACCGTGGCTTTTCAGCAGCAATGCTGCCAACGCTGGTGACAAGGTCAATGAGTTGAACGCCGAGATCACGGTCGAGATGGCAATCGTCAACGCAAATTGCTTAAAGAACTGCCCAGTCAAACCGCTAACGAATGCGAGTGGAATAAATACTGCCGACAAAGTCAGTGCGATCGCAACAATCGGACTGGACACTTCACGCATCGCCTTATAGGTTGCTTCACGTGCGGTCAAACCGTCTTCAATATTCCGCTCGACGTTTTCTACCACCACAATCGCATCATCGACGACGATACCGATCGCCAGCACTAACCCGAACAAACTGAGTGCGTTAATCGAGAACCCAAGTCCCATCATCACCGCAAAGGTACCAATCACCGATACCGGTACCGCCAGCAAAGGAATGATGGATGCACGCCATGTTTGCAAGAAGATGATCACAACGATCACAACCAACAGAATTGCTTCCAGCAAGGTATGAATAACCGCTTCAATCGACGAACGAACAAACTGAGTTGGATCGTAGACGATACTGTAATCAACGCCTTCCGGCATATCTTTTTTCAATGCAGCCATCGTTTTACGAACGTTGTCTGAAATTTCCAGCGCGTTAGAACCTGGCGATTGGAAGATCGGCATCGCGACCGCCGATTTGTTATCCAGCAGCGAGCGTAATGCATATTCGCTGGAACCCAATTCAACACGTGCCACATCACGCAAACGCGTGACTACGCCATCCGGCGAAGTACGAATCACGATATCGCGGAAGTCATCTTCAGTTTTGAGACGGCCTTGTGCATTGACCGACATTTGATAATCCACACCAGGGACCGATGGCGATGCACCGATTACGCCGGCAGCGACGTTCACGTTTTGCTCACGGATCGCATCAACCACATCGTTGGCGGACAAGCCACGCTCCGCTACCTTGCGTGGATCAAGCCAGATCCGCATCGAATAATCGCCGGCACCGAACAATTGGACCGAGCCGACACCAGGTAAACGCGCAATATTGTCTTTGACGTTCAGCACCGCGTAGTTACGCAAATACGTCATGTCGTAGCGATCATTTGGCGAAACCAGATGGACCACCATCGTCATGTCTGGCGAACTCTTGACCGTGGTAACCCCCAAACGCTGCACCACGTCGGGCAGACGTGGCAAGGCCTGGTTCACACGGTTTTGCACCAACTGCTGCGCTAGATCCGGCGGCGTGCCAAGTTTGAATGTGACGGTCAGTGTCATCAAACCATCGGAGGTTGCCTGCGACGCCATATACAACATGCCTTCTACGCCGTTGATCTGCTCTTCGATCGGCGTGGCGACTGTTTCCGCGATGGTTTGCGGATTGGCACCCGGGAAGTTGGCTTTGACCACGACCGATGGCGGCACGACTTCCGGATATTCAGAGATCGGCAGGTTCAACATCGAGATCAAACCACCGATCAGGATGATGGCCGATAAAACGCCGGCAAAGATGGGGCGATCGATAAAAAATCGAGAGATATTCATTTCAGTTTTTCTTCTTAAATGTGGTGAGCGGAGTCAGCTACTGTCGGGTTCCGATTTAGTTGACTGCGCTGGAAGCCGCCTGCCCTGTCGGCTTCACTGTATTTGCACTGGCGACACGTGCATCCATCTTCACGACTTCCGGTGTGACGGTGTCATTCGGACGTATGCGTTGCAAACCGTTGACGACGATGCGTTCATCTTTTTTCAAGCCGGTACGTACTACACGCAAGCCATCGACCATCGGTCCCAATGTGATTTGGCGATACACCGCCTTGTTGTCTGCACCAACTACCATCACGTATTTTTTGTCTTGATCGGTACCGACTGCTTTGTCGTCGATCAACAATGCATTCTTGGCGTTGGAATCACCGGTACGTACGCGGGCGTACATACCTGGCGTCAGGCTGCCGTTTTCGTTATCGAATACAGCGCGTACGCGTATCGTGCCGGAGCCGGTATCAACTCTGTTATCAAAAGATTTGACATGACCCTGACGTGGATAACCTTCTTCACTGGTCAGACCCATCGCAACCGGGACGCGATTCACGCCAGTGTTACCTACAGCGCCACTGCTTGAATAACGGATGTAAGTTGGTTCGTCGATTTCAAAATTGACATAAACAGGCGATACCGAAACCAGCGTCGTCAGTGTCGGTGCAGTTGGTCCTGTTGCGACCAGATTGCCTACCGTGATCTCGGCACGTGAGACGCGGCCGGCGACCGGTGCAGTGATTTCCGTATATTGCAGATTCAAGCGGGCTGTAAGTACTGCGGCGTCGGCGGCTTTCAGATTGGCATCAGCTTCATGCAATGCATTTTCACGTTGATCGAGTTCGCGTTGCGCGACCGCACGATCTTCCAGCAAGCGTTTGGTACGATCCAATTCTGTTTTTGCCAATGACAAGCGAGCTGATGCACCTGCGCGTGCTGCATCGGCACGAGCCAGTTCAGCTTTATAAGGACGTGGATCGATGGTGAACAGCAAAGCGCCCTTCTTCACTAATTGCCCATCCTGAAAATGCACAGCGTCGATAGTGCCGGAAACGCGCGGACGAATTTCAACACGCTCAACAGCTTCGACGCGACCGGAAAAATCATCCCATTCCGTTACCGAGCGCTCCAGCACATTGGCGACTGTTACGCCGACTGCTGCCGGTGCTGCAACTGGCGGTTTTTCTGCGCGACCAGTCAGAGAAATTGTCGCCGCGCCGGCGATGATGAGGATGCCCGCGGCAATCGCGACAGTACTGCGGGAAAAACGTGGTGTAGTTGATACTTTCATTTTCATTCCCTGAAATGTGATCTGCAAAAAAGATGATCTTTAAGAAATAGTGCTTGCCACTAATTGGCAAATGTTTGAGCCGATGCATGCGTAAGCATCAACATCGCGACGCAGCTCCCCCGCGGCGAGATGTCTTCAGCGCAGTTGTGAAATCGACAAAAAATGCGGATTGCCAGCCAGCATCCGCATTTAGTGGCATCATGTCGGTCTTGTGCATGACTGTTAGCGCTTTGCCGCTACCGATTGCCCAAAGTTACCAAGCGATACCGTCGCACCAGCCAATACGCCACCACCTGTCAAGGCACTGTCGTAAATCATGTCTTGCAGCGCGTCGTTATGCATCGCAGCAGACAATGCAAAGGTACTGGCAGCAATAATGGTGATTTGATAGAGACGGTTTTTCATTTGGCACACTCGCTTTTGATTACACAGATAAAAAATATTGATAGATAGAAACTGAGACAAAAACCAAAACGGCGTTTTGCCTAAAGCAACGCAATAAAAATATTTCCGATTCATGTCACTTTTATATTTCATAGCGATCGCTATGAAAGTATGATGTGACTGTATATTGCTTGTCTTAAGCTGTCAAGGTGTTTACTATCGATCGCTATGGAAATGGAAAACAAATCCGAAAAGCCGCGCAAAAAAACCGGCCGTCCCCTCTCTTTTGATAGAGAAACGGCTCTGGAGCGCGCAATGTTGGTTTTTTGGCGTTATGGCTACGAAGCTGCATCGCTGAGCGAACTGACATCTGCCATGGGCATCACACCGCCCAGCCTGTACGCTGCGTTCGGCGACAAGGAACAATTGTTTCTTGAGGCGGTAGAGCGTTATTCAACGAAAAGCTGCGATGCCCTGCAATGCCTGTTTGATGAAGCACCAACCGCGCGCGACGCCATCGAACGTTTGTTGCAAAGCAGCGCCATAGACAATACCTGCCCTAGCCATCCACCCGGCTGCCTGGTCGTCACGTCCACCACCAATTGCTCCGCCTCGGCCGAGCACGTGCAAAGCGCAATGACAGAGCGCCGCGATAATGTGGAAGTCATGATCAAGACCAGAATTGAGCAAGGTATGGCCAAAGGTGAATTGCCACCCGGCACCGATGCCAGCGCACTCGCCAGTTTTTACGCAACGGTGATACAGGGAATGTCGACGCAAGCCAGAGATACTGGTGATCGAGACAAATTACTCGCGATTGCATCTGCTGCAATGCGCGCCTGGCCTGCCGCCAAGTAAGACAGCGGACTGCTGGTTGGACTGCAAATCCCGCTATTTAAAAATTCACTGAAGGAAAATTAGAAGGAAGAGCCTGCCGTTTGCAAAAACGCACGCTCTTCTTCTGTCGTTTCACGCCCCAGAATCGCATTCCGATGCGGAAAGCGACCAAAACGCGCAACGATATCGCGATGCCGAATCGCAAATTGCACAAAGCCGGAAAAAGTTTTTTCTTGTGCAGCCGGTGCATCACGCAACAACTGCTCATATAAAGCGACTGAGCGTTCCTGATGCGTAATATTCTCGGAGTGTTCCAGCGGAAGATAAAGAAAAACGCGTTCTATAGGTCGTAACGCTTGATCGAAGCCATGATCAAGTCCCATCAGACTCCATTGCAGAGCCAGAGGATCGAAGGCAAAAGAAGTCGACAAGCCGCGATACATATTGCGCGGAAATTGATCCGTCAACAGGATCAGCGCAAGCAAACCACGCGGCGTCGCTGCCCATACATCCAACTCGCCATTCGCGGCTGCCAGAGTAGATTCTTGAAAGCGATCCCTGATCGTCTGATCAACAGTCGTATCCTTGGACCACCAAAGCTTGCCTTGCTGTTCGGCTGCTTTGGCATCGTCCTCGTCCGTACCAAACCAGAACTCAAGTATCGATGCTATCGTTTCTACCGGCATACCTGCTCCCTTACTCCAAAATCGTGTCGCTATAGTCGCATAGCTTCTACCGATCTGGAAGTCGGTGATCAGGCTTTGGTATTGATGTTTTGGCCGATATTCGCAGGTAAATTCACTTTCGGGATTGCATCGATCAAAGTCGTCGCCATTGCACTCTGAATGTCCATCGCCTTCTTGAACACGGTCAGAGACACGTCGCTATTCGTGCGCTGCTGTGCCATGCTGGTCGCCAAACTTGCAATATTGCTTACGTCCATATTCGCCTCAAATCAATACGCCGGGAATGACGCTTCATCTATCTTATCGGCACATCTGCGAAATTCTTTACACGTATCGCACTTGATTGATGAGATTTCTTAATCCACCAAATATGCTGGTAATTGCTTGAGTTTATGTGCTCACCGCCGTTAAAAGGTTATGGCGTCTTGCCTGATTCATGAGAGTAGTTTTATGCGTATACAAAATGTAAAGATTTCCAGTCGTCTGATTCTGTTAAGTACTTTTTTGATTCTAGGATCAGTAGCTCTGGGCTTGACAGGCTGGAGTACTCTCAACAGAACCAATGCGCTCATGACGTTGACGCTTGAACAAGCTTCTAACGTCGAACATGCCGTCGACACGGCCAGAAAAGCACAAGTCGACTTCAAGATTCAAATTCAAGAATGGAAAAACATTCTGCTGCGTGGTCACGATATTGATGCATTCACTAAATACAAAGCAGCGTTCATTGAACAAGGTAAAGAGACGCACGAAGGTTTGAATAAACTGAGCGGCGTACTCAGTAAACTCCAGCTCAGCACAGCACTGGTAGATGAAGCAAATACAGCATTGGTTAAGTTGGAAAAAAATTATCTTGAAGCACTGACGCAGTACGACCATGCAAAGCAAACGAGTGCACAAGATGTCGATGCATTGGTAAAAGGTTTGGATCGCGAGCCTACGCAAAAAATCGATCAAATTGTCACCTTCGTCAGTGAAGGCTCTGCAAAAATTCGTGAACAAAATCGCATCACTGCACAGGATCAAAATGATCTTGCGACGAAAACAATTTTACTCGCACTGACAATATTGACCGTTGTTGGAGCCACCCTCACCTATTGGATTATCACTAGCGTCACACGCCCTTTGAACGACGCGATTGATATTGCCCGCACAGTTGCATCAGGCGATCTCACGACACAGATAAACGTCACATCCAAGGATGAAACTGGCCAGCTCCTTCATGCCTTGAAAGACATGAATGAAAATCTCATGCGCATCGTGACGAAAGTTCGCAATGGTACGGATGCAATTGCGACGGGTTCAAATCAAATTGCGGCGGGCAATCTCGATTTATCTGCCCGCACAGAACAGCAAGCCAGCGCGCTTGAAGAGACTGCATCTTCGATGGAAGAAATCACCTCTACTGTCAAACAAAATGCAGATAACGCCAAGCAGGCCAACCAATTGGCAGCAAACGCCTCAGACATCGCAATCAGAGGTGGTGAAGTCGTATCTCAGGTCGTATTGACGATGGGGGCGATCAACGATGCATCGAAAAGAATCGTCGACATTATCAGCGTCATCGACGGCATTGCATTCCAGACCAATATCCTTGCCTTGAATGCTGCAGTTGAAGCAGCCAGAGCTGGGGAAGAAGGACGTGGCTTTGCAGTAGTTGCAGCAGAAGTACGCAATCTCGCACAACGCTCTGCATCTGCAGCAAAAGAAATCAAAGCCTTGATAGGAGATTCAGTGGAAAGAGTCGATACCGGTGGGAAACTGGTCGAACAAGCAGGCACGACTATGGATGAAATCGTTAACAGCGTAAAACGCGTGACCGACATCATGGCGGAAATTACAGTGGCCAGCGAGGAACAAAGCGCAGGAATTGAACAGGTCAATCAAGCCATCAGCCAAATGGACGAAGTAACGCAACAAAATGCTGCCTTGGTAGAAGAAGCAGCCGCTGCCGCTACGTCATTGCAAAATCAGGCGGAGCACTTAGCACAAACTGTTGGGAGCTTTAAATTGCATGATCAGAATGTGGGACTTGCATTAAATACTGCCCTGCCTGCTTGAGCAGCCTTGCCGCATTTATCGTCAAAAACAACGATACGCTGCGCTGAACAAAGAAAAGCCCGCTTAAATGGGCTTTTCTTTTACACCCATCATTTTCCGATATATATGTTCGAGCAGCAAAGAACCATGTTCTATTACAGCGAGCTAGCGCATTCTGACATTTGCATACAAAGTAATAAAATCACAGATATTTTTTCCAATGTCACGGCTATTTGGGTGAATAAAAATTAACCCTGCTTCAAGTACAAATTGATGGCAAGATGAATAATGATCCCCGTGAAATAGCCAACGAAATATCAGACAAAAATGCTCCGTAACCTTATACGCGTTTCATTTTTCACTCGACTCTCTCTGCTGCTACTCAGCCTTGCACTTACTGCCTGCGCCTCGCTGCCTGATGTTCGCTATTTAAAAACATCATTAACACCGCAAGACTCAATCTCGATACAAACCAGCCAAGGCAATCTATCCAAACAAAAATCAGAATCCTTGCTGGCAAAACGCTTGCGTAGCGATAACGTCAATCTACCGGAATTAGCTGCTCTGGAAGAAGCCGCAACTGGCAGTCCACTCATCGCGGGCAATAAACTCACCCTGCTCAACGATGGTCCGGAAACAATGGCAGCCATGCTCGCCGCCATCAAAAATGCCAAAAATCACATCAATCTGGAAACCTATATTTTCAATCAAGATGCTTTGGGCAAAGAGTTCGCAGAACTACTCATGCAAAAGCAGCGCGAAGGCGTACAGGTCAACATCATTTATGACAGCATCGGTTCCATCGGCACACCACCAGAATTTTTCCAGCAATTGCGTGACAGTGGTATCAACTTACTCGAATTTAATCCCGTCAACCCATTCAAGCAGCTCTTTTCCTGGCACTTGAATAATCGCGATCATCGCAAAATTCTAGTCGTCGACGGCATGATTGCATTCACCGGCGGCATCAACATCACCAGCGATTACTCATCTAAATCGTTATTCCGCTCACGTAAAAAAGATAACGTTGATCTAGGTTGGCGCGATACGCATATACAAGTAGAAGGACCGGCTGTCGCTTCGTTCCAATGGCTATTCATGCAAACATGGGCAAGTCATAAGCCAGACAATCTCGCTGAACGGAATTACTTCCCGCCGTTAAAACCCATGGGAAAAAAAATCGTGCGCGTCATTGCCAGCGTACCCGACGGCGATTACGCGGTGTACAAAGCCTATGTACTCGCGATGCAGGAAGCAAAAGTATCCATACACGTTACGAATGCCTACTTCGTTCCGGATGTGCAATTAATACAAGCGCTTACCGATGCAGCCAAGCGTGGCGTGGATGTGAAGATGGTATTCCCCGGCGTATCTGACGCGGGACTAGTCATGCATGCAGGACGTTCGTTTTATACCGAGTTGCTTGCCAGCGGCGTGCGCATATTTGAACTGCAGGCATCCGTGTTACATGCCAAAACTGCTGTCATCGATGGCTACTGGTCCACCGTCGGCTCCACCAATCTCGATATGCGCAGCTTCTTGCACAATAACGAAGTCAATCTGATTGCACTGGACAAGAATTTTGGAGATGTGATGGAAAGCGCATTCAACGAAGATTTGAGTAATTCAATAGAAATCACTGCTGAGCAATGGGCACAACGCCCATTCTCGGATCGCATGCGCGAATGGATGGCACGACGTTTGGAATACTGGTTATAGAAGTGTCATCATCCACTACACTTCGGCAGCTTCAAATCATTTCAAGCAAGTCCACATCGATCAGCTCAAAAAAAATCCTACTCATTTTCATGAGTAGGATTTTTTTATAACTATTGCTCAATCCTGAATACCAACTATGCGGCTCGTGGATCAGGTTTCGAGCAAGTGAACATTACAACGCCAGATCAGCTGGTTCATTCTTAGGTTGTCGCGCAGGTGCAGCTTGCGGAACTACCGTGCGATCGATTGCAGGAGGCGGTGTCAGCTGAAGAATCTGGCTGGTATATACCCATTCCTGATAGACCTTGTCAGGGCTGTCGTTGAGCTTGGTGCCATAGCTCGGAACGATCTGGCGTATCTTGCTCTGCCAAGCTGGTGTCGCGACCTTGTCCTTGAACACTTTTTCAAGCACGTTCAGCATGATAGGCGCTGCAGTCGATGCACCAGGAGAAGCACCCAGCAAACCTGCAATGCTGCCATCTTTGGAACTAACAACTTCTGTTCCCAGTTTCAGCTCGCCGCCCTTTTTCTCATCGCGCTTGATGATCTGTACGCGCTGACCGGCTTGCCACAAACGCCAATCTTCTTTTTTCGCATTCGGGAAGTATTCCTGTAATGCTTTCAGGCGATCATCGTCAGACAGCATCAGTTGACCAGCCAGATATTCAACCAGTGGATACTGCTCGACACCAACTCGCACCATAGGCCAAACGTTGTGCGTAGTCGCGCTCGTGAACAGATCCAGATACGAACCTTCCTTCAGGAACTTGGTAGAAAAAGTCGCGAATGGTCCAAACAAAATAACGCGCTTGCCATCCAGAACACGGGTATCCAGATGCGGAACCGACATCGGAGGAGCACCTACCGATGCCTTACCATAAGCTTTGGCCAAATGGCGTTCAGCAATGGCTGGGTTGTCGGTAACAAGGAAAGATCCGCCTACAGGAAATGCGCCATATTCATTGGCTTCCGGAATACCTGACTTTTGCAGCAGATGCAAAGCACCACCACCAGCGCCGATGAACACGAACTTGGCATCAGTTTGTGTTTTGGTACCGTCCTTCAGATTCTTGTAAGCGATGCGCCAAGTGCCATCCGCATTACGCGTGATGTCTTGTACTTCACTGGAAAGCTTCAGGGAGAAATTCGGTTTCGTTTGAAGAGTGCCGACGAACTGGCGCGTGATCTCGCCAAAGTTTACGTCCGTGCCGATAGGCGTCCAGGTAGCAGCAATCTTTTGATTCGCAGGACGTCCTTCCATCATGAGCGGAACCCACTTCTTGATCTGCTCAGGATCTTCAGAGTACTGCATGCCTCTGAATAAAGGGCTGGCTTGCAGCGCTTCATAGCGCTTCTTCAAATATTTGGTGTTCTCATCGCCCCACACAAAACTCATGTGCGGTGTCGAATTGATGAAGGAGCGAGGATTTTTCAAGATACCGTTCTTGACTTGCCACGCCCAGAATTGACGTGAAATCTGGAACGCTTCATTGATTTCGATAGCCTTGGCAATCTCAACCTTGCCATCCTTGTTTTCCGGCGTGTAGTTCAGTTCAGCTAAGGCTGAATGGCCAGTTCCTGCATTGTTCCAGCCGTTTGAGCTTTCCTTGGCAACACCGTCGAGTCGCTCGACCATTTCCATGGACCAGGTAGGCTCCAGCTCATTGAGCCAAATACCCAGGGTTGCACTCATGATGCCGCCGCCGATGAGCATGACATCTACTTTTTTGATTTCTGCTGCATGCACAGGCATGACAACCAGAGACAAAGCAAAAGCCAATAAGGCAAGGTAGTTTTTTTTAAACATTATTTAATCCACGTTCATTAAAAATGACATCCATTTTTCATGCTCACTATGCAGCGGTGTACGCGACATAGAAAACACGAGGACATAGACTGATCATCAGAGTACTGATGCAGCAAGTCACAGGAGCACCACGAGGGTCAAATGCGACCAAATCGTGATCAATTAGGCAATCAATTTCCGAGTGGAAACCCGTCTTAATTTAGACGTGCATAATTTTACTACCACTTCAACTTTTGCAACTTCTGTTTAATGAGTTAACAAAGTGTTCGCTGAAAACTGCTAAAGCACGAACGGTAACGTCATCCGGTGATTGGTATCCTTAGCCAAGCCTGACGAAGGCTCATCTGAAGCTGCACCTGAGGCCTCACCTCAATATTACTCAAGCTCATTTAATTACTCTTTAGATGAGACAAAGTCTGATAACTTAGAGCCAAGCCGGAAAGATCTGATTTCACATTTGATTCGTATTTTTACAATCCGATCAAGGAAGTCGCATGAAAGTCATCAATCGCATACGCAAGGCAAATCAAGGGCGAGATCCTGAACGACTCGCGATGAAGTACGCCGCGATGCGTACTGACCCATTCGTGTTTCTGCGTGGGACTTGCCACTTGTTCTATGACCGATTGCCTAAGAACGGCATGTTTAAAGCGTCACCTCTGGTCTGGTGTTGCGGCGATTTGCATATCGAAAATTTAGGCAGCTACAAAGGCGATAACAGACTCCCCTATTTTGATATCAATGATTTTGATGAGGCCGTACTCGCTCCAATACCATGGGAACTATCTCGGCTGATTGTCAGCATTCTCGTCGGCGTTCCTTTACTTGGTTTGTCCAATACGGATGCCACTATCCTTGCGCAGGAATTTATCTCTGCCTACGTCGATGCGCTTGCCACAGGCAAAGCCAGATGGGTAGAAAGGGAGACTTCTTCAGGCTTGGTAGGCGAGTTACTAGAGCAAGTACGTCTACGCTCAAGAGTCGATTTCCTGAATAAGAGAACGCAAAACAAAAAAGGACAACGCCATTTTCGCGTCGATGGAAAGAAACTGTTACCGGTTTCAGACATAGATAGAAATCGGATACATCGCTTTATGCAAAGCTTCGCCCGAACGCAAGATAAGCCTGATTTTTACAAGGTCATTGATATCGCACGTCGCGTTGCTGGGACAGGGAGTCTTGGTGTTGCGCGCTATGCGATTCTGGTCGAGGGAAAAGGCTCGCCTAACCAGAACTATTTACTCGATTTGAAGCAAGCCCTGCCCTCATCAATCGCAAAGCATTTAGGGCACCTTCAGCCTAAATGGAAAAGTCATGCAGAACGTGTCGTCACTTTGCAAAAAAGAATGCAGGCAGTTTCCATCGCCTTCTTGCACGCAGTTGAAATTCAAGATCAGCCCTATGTCTTGCGTGCTTTACAGCCCACGGAAGATCGCGTCCCACTCACAGGTCAACAGCACCATATCGATCATTTAATCGGTGTTGTTAAAGTAATGGGAGAATGCGTCGCATGGGCACAGTTGCGTAGCTCGGGACGTGAAGGTTCAGCGATTGCTGACACGCTCATCGATTTTTCCGGACGTAAAAAATGGCGTAGTAACTTACTCTCTATTTGCCATGAGCTCGCAGATCAAGTCAAAGATGACTGGTGTATATATTGCGAAGCATACGATGCAGGCTTGTTTGCCCTTGATGACCATCCTTTAAAACGGTAGTACTAACCAACTCACTTATGTCTTCATTCGATCACGCTTTTTCCGTGTATTGGTCAGGGCCCATCCTCGATGCCAGCATTCACCTTTGCTTTACGTTATTAGCAGCCTTGGTACTAGGTGCGTTAGTAGGCTACGAACGTTTTTATCATGGCCATGCAGCAGGTATGCGCACCTATGGTGTGGTTTGCATGGCGTCAGCAGCTTTGGTTGCAGTTCTCGGACACCCTGACGCATGGTTTGGTGCACGCGCACTAGCGACCGCAGCACCTGATCCTACACACGTGATTCAGGGCATAGTGACCGGTATTGGATTCCTGGGTGCTGGTGTGATCGTACATGAGCAATACTCGACGCACGGACTCACAACGGCCGCCTCCATTTGGGCATCTTCCGCGATCGGCATCTTAGTTGGACTTGAACTCTATCCAGCCGCTATCGGTCTTTCACTGCTCTCCAGTGCGTGTATGGCTTACGGTAGCAAACTGGAAAATTTATTACCTTCGCAGGAAGGAATTGCTGTCGTCATGGAGTTCAATCACGATGAAGTCCCTGACACAGATGTGCTGTATCAATTCGCTCAATCGCACGGATACGTGATTGCCCAACGATCACTTTCTGTAATTCAAAGTGATCATAAAATTGAATGGCATTTTATTGCCACGATCATTGATCGCACACGCGGAGAAACAATTACTCTGCTGACCGAGCAACTGAAAGAAATCAAAAATCTTACTGGATTTCAGCTCACTCACGCGCGGAACTAAACCAGGTCTCTCTGGGGGAGATATCCAAACAACTGGATATCTCTCGCAATACCATCAGACGTTATCTGCGTCCCAACATCATCGAACCAGCCTACGCTGATCGACACTCCGCCATTTCTCTCGTTCAATACACATTCAAACTTCCAGCCTGCTTAAAAACCTCGGCTACGGGCTAATTACCTCACCTCGCAAAATATATTTCTCATTTCCGCCGCAAAACGAGACGCATGGTATAGCCGCCTTCAGGATTGCCCCCACAATCTCGCAGCTTGGATTCCGCGTGAGTTGGCAAAACGGCCGCAAGGTCGCATTTCCTTGATTGTTTGATGGTCGCTGCGATTAACGGTGACAGGGCAACAAACGCAGGCATACACCTCATCACTAATAATAAAATTCTCAGGGAGTAGTAATGAACAAGAATCACCGGGTTATCTGGAGTGCCGTGCGTCAGTGTTTTGTCGTAACAGGTGAAAACGCCAAAGCCAAAGGCAAATCTTCGTCCACACGTACGGCTATTGCAACCGCTGTAGCAACACTGCTACTCGCTCCTGGTATCGCAGCTGCTGTACCAGGTCCGATTAGCCTCGACTCCGCATTGACCTCGCCGCAAAGTTTTGGCGATGAAGACGTCACAATCAGTAACACCGGCAGCATCAAGGTTGCTACAGGTACCGCGGTAACCATTGGCACTTCATTCAGCGCTACCTTTATTAACAATGGCGCGATAGACACAAACACCTCGCTACAGAGTACTTATGGCATTTTGTTCGACAATAGATTATCTGGAATATTCACCAACTCTGGTTCGATCAACGCTACAACGACCAGTACAACAGGTGCTTATGCTGCTGCTGTTTATATCGATGATCTGTCCGGTACAGTCAGCAACTTGAAAAACAGCACCATCAGTGCTAATGCACTAGGATCAAACGTCAACCCTGATGCTACTGCTAACGCTGTCGAAATCAACAGTTTTACGGGGAAATTGGAAAACGCAGGCAGCATCAGCACCTCAGCTACTGCAATAGATGCTAAAACCAATGGCATCTATATTCTCTCTGGTGTAGACAACACGCCAGCACCAACCTTATTCACTGTTGCAGCGACTACCTCCAGCAACGCTAGCTTGGACAATACCGGCACCATCAGCGCAACATCTGTTGCAACAAACAAAGCTACCGCTAATGGTATCTATACTGAAAATTTCAGCATTGGCGCCATCAATAACTCCGGTACCATCAGCGCTTCAGCGTCATCTACAGCTACTGCACTGCACAGCACAACTGCTAATGGCATCTACCTCAAAACGTTTAGCGATACCCTCAACAACTTAAAAGGCGGCATTATCAGCGCCACCTCTTCACAAGATGCAAGAGGCCTCATTGTCGATGACTTTGCTGGTGGCACTCTTAATAACTACGGCACCATCGTAGCAAGTGGAAGTGGGCAATCTGTCAATTCACTCTATATGAACGCATCTTCCAGTGCTGGTACCGTCAACAACTTTGTTGGTGGCCTGCTGGATGGAAAAGTAACGTTAAACGGCAGCATTAACCTCGACAACAACGGCACGATTGATACTCACAATGATGCAAGTTATGTAGGTGGAAACTATAGCCAAGGCGCTAGCGGTATATTCAAGTTCGACGCGACCAATGCGACCCAGCATGGCCGCTTAGCTATATTTGGAGATGCAAACTTCGCTGCAGGCAGCACCATACAAGTCAACGCAACGCCAACCAATACCTTCGTTATCGGTGACATCATCACAAAGGTTGTCCAGGTTCCCTTTGGCACTATTACCGTCGCAGGCAATGTCATCACAGGCTCCGGCAAATTGTCCGACCTTCGCGTCATCGACAATATTCTGGGTATGGACTTTAATGCCTATTCAAACGGTGCCCAACAAATCGACCTACTCGCCGTTACCGCGACAAGCTTAAGTACCGTTCTCAGTGCGGTACAAGGAGCAGGTTTATCTTCGGCTTCTGGCGCAGCCAGCGTGCTCGATACACTCTTGGTCAATATGGTTAACCAACCAGCAGAGATCAATACTTTCCTCGCATCGCTGACCAGCGCTGGCTTAACCACCGAGCGTCAAGTCGCTGATCGTGTTTCGCAAATCCTCCCAACCATCGGTGCAGGTACCACACAGGCAACCGTCGGAGCGATCCATGGCATGTCGGGTGTGGTACAGCAACGCCAGGATGGCATTAACAATGCAGTCCTCGGTGCGTCGTCAGGCGATACCTTGTATAGCGACAAACATGTGTGGATGAAGCCTTTTGGTAGCTGGGCGAATCAGTCAGACCGCGGTGGTGCGTCTGGTTATAGCGCTAATACTTACGGCATGGTGTTTGGCGTGGATGGTGATATTTCTGATGTGGGTCGTATCGGTGCTGCGTTTGCGTATGCACGCAGCAAAATCGATGGAAATTCAAGTATTGCCACACAAAATGCGAGCGTGAGTAGTTATCAAGCGATTGTCTACGGTAGTCATAAGGTGACTTCAGCAACACATCTGGATTATCAGTTCGATATCGGTGTGCATGACAATGATGGCACGCGTCAAATCAATGGCATAGGCACTGCACGTTCGTCTTATAACAGCATTAGTACGCACGCCGGTGTCGCTTTGGGACACAACTTGCGTCTGGATGACAAGACTGTGTTTAAGCCTTCGATCCGTGCAGATTACACATGGGTACGCAATGATGGGTATAGCGAAACAGGTGTAGGCGCATTGAATCTGAATGTGAACAAGAACAATGCCAAAGAATTGATTTTGGGTGTGGATGGCAAGGTGTCGCATGCCTTGTCGAAGCGTGCTGCTCTGATTGCTAATCTGGGCGTGGGTTACGATGTGATCAATGAAGGGACGAGTCTGACCTCTTCTTTTGCTGGTGCACCGACTCTGGCGTTTACGACGACGGGTATCAATCCTAGTCCGTGGTTGGCACGTGGTGGTGTCGGCATCATCGGCCAGGTGAGCAAGACGCTGGAGATTTCTGCTCGTTATGATTTTGAAGTGCGTAAGGACTTCGATAATCAAACTGCTTCTGTTAAGGCACGTTGGGCGTTCTAATTCTCAATCTGTAATGGCATCAAAAACGCTATGACCGCTTCTGGTGGTCATAGCGTTTTTTATTTTCTATCACGTCCATCTACATCGTCTTGATCGTTTTATTTTTGACATGGTGCATTGTTTTTAATCAGACTTAAGACGAGTAGATCTTCTAGCGTCTCCTCAAACCTGTTGGCAAAAACGTAGATGATTACCAAATGGATCGGCAATATCCATCATGCGTCCCCAAGGTAAATCTTGTACGCCAGGTTTTGCATACTTGTAATCCTTGTTCAGGAGTTCCGTGTGCAAGGTATTGATATCGTCAATAGGAATAAAAATCGCGGAGCCTGGCGTTGCATCGCCATGATGTTCGCTCAGATGCAAAATCAAATCCGAGCGTTTTATTTGCAGATACAAGGGAAAATTATCCCCAAAGTGATGTTCCCAATCAGTTGTAAAGCCGAGAAAATCGAGATAAAACTCTTTCGCCTTGGCTTCGTCAAAGATGCGGATGATCGGGATAGCGGAGGATATTTGCATGGCAGTTTGTCTGGATTTATACGAGCAGCGATTATGGCCGATTTATATTAGTGCGCAAATTAAAAAGCGATGCACCCTAACAGATGCATCGCTTTCATTTTTTCAAGCAGTCTAACTAGTCAAGATCGCTTTACGCCAAATCGAAGCGATCAGCGTTCATCACCTTGACCCAGGCAGTGACGAAGTCCTTGACGAATTTTTCCTTCGCGTCGGATTCGGCATACACCTCGGCCACAGAACGCAACACAGCGTTGGAGCCAAATACCAAGTCCACCCGCGTGCCGGTCCACTTGACATCACCGCTCTTGCGATCACGACCTTCCAACACCTCGGCATCGGTCGCCAGCGGTTTCCACTGTGTACCCATATCGAGCAAGTTGACGAAGAAGTCATTGTTCAGCACGCCCGGCGTTTTAGTGAACACGCCATGCTTGGCGCCGCCAACGTTGATGTTAATCGTGCGCAAGCCGCCGATCAGCACCGTCAGTTCAGGCGCGCTTAAATTCAGCAACTGTGCCTTGTCTATCAGCAAAGCCTCAACAGATGCAGCGTACTTCTTGCTATCGTAATTGCGGAAACCGTCAGCTGGCGGTTCAAGCACGGCAAAGGAATCCACATCAGTCTGATCCTGACGCGCATCGTTGCGCCCTGGTGTGAATGGCACCGTCACGCTCACGCCTGCAGCCTTGGCCGACTGCTCTACCCCCGCGCTGCCCGCCAACACAATCAGGTCGGCCAGTGAAATCTTCTTGCCACCCGCAGCTGATTTGTTGAAGTCAGCCTGTATGCTCTCAAGCGTCTTGAGCACTTTAGCCAGTTGCGCAGGTTGGTTGACTTCCCAATCCTTCATCGGTGCCAGACGAATACGTGCACCGTTGGCACCGCCGCGTTTGTCAGAGCCGCGGAAAGTCGAAGCCGAAGCCCACGCCGTACCCACTAGTTCGCTCACCGACAAACCCGAGGTCAGCAACTTGGCCTTGAGCGCAGCCACGTCAGCAGCATCCACCAGCTTGTAATCCACAGCCGGAATCGGGTCTTGCCAAATCAGTTCTTCCTTCGGTACCTCAGGACCAAGATAGCGTGCACGTGGACCCATATCGCGATGCGTCAGCTTGAACCAGGCACGGGCAAAGGCTTCAGCAAACGCTTGCGGGTCTTCAAAAAAGCGCCGGGAAATCTTGCCGAACTCCGGATCAAAACGCATCGTCAGATCGGTGGTCAGCATCGTTGGCTTGTGGAACTTGCCCTTGACGTGCGCGTCCGGGATGATGTCCTCGGAATCCTTGGCCACCCACTGCTTCGCGCCAGCAGGCGATTTAGTAATTTCCCATTCATACTTGAACAGGTTTTCAAAGAAGTTATTGCTCCACAGTGTCGGGGTCTTGGTCCAGGTTACTTCCAGACCGCTGGAAACGGTGTCCTTGCCGTGACCTTGACCGAAGTTGCTGATCCAACCCAAGCCTTGCGCTTCTATCGGCGCGCCCTCCGGCTCTGGCCCTTTGTGTGACTCAGGTGCCGCACCGTGAGATTTGCCGAAAGTGTGACCGCCGGCAATTAGCGCAACGATTTCCTCGTCATCCATCGCCATGCGTCCAAAAGTGGCACGTATATCCTTGGCCGCAGCCATATAGTCGCCACTGGCATTCGGACCTTCCGGGTTCACATAAATCAGGCCCATATGCGTTGCAGCCAAATTTGGATCCAACTCGCGGTCGCCGTGGAAACGTTTGTCCGTACCCAACCAGGTAGTTTCCGCACCCCAGTTCACGTCGATATCTGGTTCCCATACATCCGCGCGGCCACCGGCAAAGCCAAAAGTGCGAAAACCCATAGATTCCAGCGCCACGTTACCAGTCAACACAAACAAGTCAGCCCAGGAAATTTTCTGACCGTACTTTTGCTTGATCGGCCACAGCAGGCGGCGCGACTTGTCGATGTTGACGTTATCAGGCCAGGAATTGAGTGGCGAAAAGCGTTGTTGCCCGCGCCCGCCGCCGCCGCGTCCATCTTGAGTACGGTATGTGCCCGTGCCATGCCAGGCCATGCGTATGAATTGCGGACCATAGTGGCCGAAGTCAGCAGGCCACCAATCCTGGCTGTCCGTCATCAATTTGACCAGATCGGCCTTCAGTGCCTTGTAGTCGAGCTTCTTGAATTCTTCGGCGTAGTTGAACTGTTCACCCAGCGGATTGGACTTATTGGAATGCTGGTGCAGCAAGTCAACACGTAACTGGTTAGGCCACCAGTCTTTATTGGTCGTACCACCACCGGCGGCATGAAATGGGCACTTGGCTTCGGCTGACATGACGGAGTCTCCTTTGAGTTGTCACGGTTCGAAATGAACCGCTAAAAATTGATGAAAAAGAATGAACCGCTACAAACCACTGCTCGATATCCCGCTCAATGGGCTTGTGCCAAAGCTGCCAGGACTTCCAGCCAAAGTGGCGATGACGACTGAAACAATGAACGGGACAATACAGACTCCTTGATAGTGACGACCTGCAAAGTTTATGCAAAAACTATTAAAAATAGAATTTTGTTATTTAACTATATCGAATAGACAGTGACTATCCCAAGTTATCTGTAACTTAACCCAGAGTGAGAGTCGAGTGATGAAATTTTGGTTATCGGCAAGATGAATACGAGATGCGCTACCAAACGGGATAGCTCAGATTGTTTGTCATTCATTTCGCAGCCTTCTCGGTTAAGCATTGATGAATGCAGTGTAAGGAGAAAGACACTTAATAGAAAATTGATTGATTTTATGGAATCGATAGTTTTTATGATTTTAGAGCCACATATTTAGTACTCGCTACACAGCATAGCTTTCTCGAAGAGTGAGCTAAAAAGGAGGCAAAACTCGGTACGTTATAATTCACTGGTTTTCCCTCTGGTACGCGACTTGACCAAGCAATCCCTCCCCACAGGCCCTGTAGTAAAGAAACGTTCGCTCAAACGCGCTGCGCTTGCATTTGGCATCCTGGTGACATTTTTCTTTGTCGCATTCATGGTGTGGAATAGCTGGAATGCGCGTGTCACAGTACTACGGCAGGCAGAGACATCCACCACCAACATGACACGTGCATTGGCACAGAATGCCAATGACATCATAGGTAGCGTCGATAATGTGATCGTCGGTCTGGTCGAAATTCTGGAAACAGACAAACTGGATGCGCCTCATCTCGAACGCATACATCAATTCATGCAGCAGCGCGTATCGGAAATCCCTTTGTTACACGGCCTCTTCGTCTATGACGAAACAGGACGATGGGTGGTCAATTCGCAGAAAACGCTGATGAAGCATCTGAATAATGCTGATCGCGAATACTTCATCTATCACCGCAACTCCAGCGATCGTGGCCCGCACATCGGTCCTCCTGTACGCAGTCGTTCAACGGGCGAATGGATAGTTACCATTTCACGCAGATTGAATCACCCTGATGGCAGCTTTGCCGGCGTCATGCTGGCAACTGTCGAAATGGCTTATTTCAGGTCTTTTTATGAAAGCTTTGATATAGGCAATTCAGGTGCGATCGTCCTGTTAAACGACACCGGTACCTTGATCGTACGCAATCCATTCGATGAAAAATTCATAGGTAAAAATTTCTCGCAAGGTCCACTTTTTCAAGAGTACCTATCCCACGGACCTTCAGGAAGCGCGATGCTGCTAGCCAAGGTCGACAATGTTGAGCGCTTGTACAGCTATCGTCATCTCGACACCTATCCCCTTATCATTTCAGCCGCCTTATCGAAGAACGAAATTCTTGCCAACTGGCGCCATCAGACCATGCGACTGGCAGCAGGTAGCAGCTTGGTCATTGCTTTGCTCTGGTTTCTGGGACTGCGTCTGGCGCGTCAGATCGCCATAGAAGAACAAACCCAGACTGAACTGGGCAAGGCAAAAGAAGATCTGGAAAGAAAAAATGAAGAGCTCGCGGCATTGGCACTACAAGATGGCTTGACTGGCCTGGCTAATCGCCGCCGATTTGACGTGGCGCTAGAGACAGAATATGCGCGCGCCATGAGAAACGCAGAACCGCTTGCGCTGATCATTCTTGATGTCGATCGCTTCAAACAATACAACGACACTTATGGCCATCTGCAAGGTGATGAATGCTTGAAAAAAATCGCGCAGGCACTGATGGCCATACCTGCACGTCCCGGCGATCTGGTTGCGCGCTACGGCGGCGAAGAATTTGCGGTACTACTCCCTTCCACCAGCACCCACGGTGCAGTCTCGGTTGCAGAACGAATACGCTGCGCAGTCCTTGATCTGGGGCTCACACATACGTCAAATGCAGGTGGCCTGGTCAGCATCAGTGCCGGTGCTGCTGCCATCACGCCACTACGCAACAGCGCGCCGCAGGATCTGATACGTATCGCAGACAAGGCGTTGTATGTAGCCAAGGCAGAAGGCCGCAATCGTGTGTCATTGAGCGAGACTATCTAAGCTATTGAGCGCTTAAATCACTTTTATCGTTGCTTTAAAAACTTGGCTTTGCATCCTGACGGCATGTCATGTGGAAGCAAGTTGTTTTTGCCTTATATGCAGCTCAGACTCCCAACCACTCTTGCCTGATTGCCGCATCTGCCTGCAAGGTTTGCGGTGCTCCTTCAAACACGATTTTTCCGTGTCCCATTACATAGACGCGTTGCGATATTTCCAAGGCAATCGCGAGCTTCTGTTCTATCAACAAAACCGATACACCACGCCTCATCAATTCTTTCAAGAAGTCAGCAACCAAGGCCACCATTTGCGGTGCCAAGCCTTCAGTCGGTTCGTCTATCATGATCAAATCGGGATCACCCATCAGAGTGCGACACAAGGCCAGCATTTGCTGCTCACCACCGGATAACACACCAGCCTGCACATGCTGACGCTCCTTCAAACGTGGAAATAGTTGGTACATATCATCTGTCGTCCAGCGCGATTGCATTCCGCTCTTCTCACCAAGTAAAAGATTTTGCGCCACCGTTAGCGTCGGGAAGATATCGCGGCTTTCCGCCACATAACCCAAACCCTTGTGTGCAATCTGGAAGGTTTTCAGACCAAGGATTTCTTCACCTTTGAAGCGTATTGAGCCGGTCGCCGCTACCAAACCCATCGCAGCTTTTACTGTGGTCGAGCGCCCTACGCCATTGCGCCCCAACAGACTGACGATCTCACCTTGATTGATCACAAGATCAACACCATGCAGCACATGACTCTTGTCGTAAAAGGCATGCATATTTTTGATTTCCAGCAGTGCGCTCATAGTGCACCTGACGCTGTGATCGTGTTGCCCAGATAAGCTTCTTGTACCAATGCGTTATTGCGAATATTGCTCGGCGTGTCGCAGGCAATGATTTCGCCATAGACCAGCACGGCGATCTGATCGGCCAGACCGAACACCACATCCATATCGTGCTCGACCATCAACAAGGTTTTACCGACTGTTACCTTGCGTATCAATTCGACCGCCGCATCGGATTCAGAACGACTCATGCCTGCAGTTGGTTCATCCAGCAGAATCACATTCGCTCCACCAGCGATCGTGATGCCGATTTCCAGCGCGCGCTGTTCTGCATACGTCAGCAAATCTGCTTCTATATGGCGACGCGCCTGCAAGCCGATTTCTTCCAGCACTTGCTCCGTGCGTTCATTCGCATCTTTCAAACCATTCAAGCGTTGCCAAAATGAATAGCGATAACCGAGCGACCACAGTACTGCGCAGCGCAGGTTTTCATACACACTTAAACGATGAAAAATGTTTGTGATCTGAAAGCTGCGTGACAAACCGCGTCGATTGATTTCATAAGGTTTGCGTCCAACAACACTCAAGCCGTTCAACAGAATATCGCCGCTACTGAGCGGGAAACGACCAGAGATCAAATTGAACAAGGTCGATTTACCCGCGCCATTCGGTCCTATCAAGGCGAAGCGCTGACCTTGCTGTAATTGCAAATTGACGCCACGTATGATTTCCGCCCTGCCGAAGCTCTTGTGTACATCTTTCAGTTCAAGTGCAAAGCTGTTCATGTCTGCACCTGCTGCATAGTTTCAATTTCAAGATGGGCAGCACTCCACGCACTTCGCAATTTTCCGCGTACACGCCACCATCCGGAAAAACCAATAACGATCAATGCAGCAGCCCACAGCCAGCCGTGCATTCCTTCCGCATCGATCCTCAAGCCAAACAAACTCACCACACTACCGTGTGCTGCATCCATGGTCAGGTGATACAGCATTTCGACCATCAGCACGAAACCGCATGCAATCAATAAGCAGGCCAACGATGCGATCACAAGCTGCGGCAGTAGGCGTTTGAATTGTCCATATTTCTGCAAACGCACCATTTGCATAATCACACCCGCAATTCCGCCCGGTGCAAACATCACGATCAAGACGAAAAAAACACCCAAATAAAGCTGCCATGCACTTGTGTAATTGGACAACACCACAGTCAGAAACACCCCGACAATCGCCCCCAGAATAGGACCGAAGAAAAAACCAATACCGCCGATGAAGGTGAATAGAAGAATGAGGCCGGAACGTAAAGCACTCACATTCTCGGCACTGACGATTTCAAAATTGATCACCGTCAAACCGCCAGAGATACCGGCAAAGAATGCTGACAGCATCAAGGTCATATAACGCACCCATTGCGGATCGTAGCCAACAAATTCAGCACGTTCCGGATTGTCGCGCACCGCATTCATCATGCGGCCCAGCGGCGTCTGCGTGTATGCAAACATCGCCACCGTACTGATAAACAGCCAGAATGCGATCAGGTAATAGACTTCTATCTGCGGTCCATAAGTAATGCCGAAGAAAGGCTGGCCTATGACGCGATTCGTGAAAATCCCACCTTCGCCACCGAAGAAGCCAGGAAACATCAGCGAGCAAGCGAAGACCAGTTCCACGATACCCAGTGTAATCATGGCAAAAGTCGTACCTGATTTCTTCGTCGTGACATAACCGAACAATGCGCCAAAGAAAAGTCCGGCAATCCCGCCGACCAAAGGAATCAGCGTAATCGGAATAGACAAGCTGCCTGCCGTCGCCAGATTGATCGCATGGATAGCGCAGAATGCGCCCAGTCCTGAATACACTGCATGACCAAAGGACAACATGCCGCCCTGCCCCAGCAACATGTTGTACGACAAGGCGAAAATAATGAAAGTACCCATCTGGCACAACACCGATAGTGATGCACCTTTGCTGAAGATCAGCGGCGCAATCAACAAGATGAGCGCGAAACCACCCCAGACTATCCAACGACTGATATTGAAAGATGTACGCACGTTCAAGATTCCCGCGTACCCAGCAAACCCTTAGGCCTGAAGATCAAAATGAGCACCAGTAAGAGATACGGCAAGATAGGCGCAATCTGCGAAATCGTCAGCTTCATCACGCTATAGCCGAACGTCGTTTCATTCACGCTCACACCAAGTGGCGTCAATACATTCAACAGCGAATAATCCAGCGCAACGGCAAAGGTTTGCAATATGCCTATCAATAGCGAAGCCAGCAATGCGCCGCCCAGCGAACCCATGCCGCCCACGACGACGACAACGAAAATGATGCTGCCAACTGCATGCGCCATATTCGGTTCGGTCACGAAGGCATTCCCACCTATTACGCCAGCCAAACCCGCCAACGCACAACCGCCGGCAAACACCCACATGAATACACGCGGCACGTTATGGCCGAGCGCTTCGACCATCTGCGGATGCGTCAATGCCGCCTGTATCACCAAGCCTATGCGAGTACGCGTCAAGGTAATGTAGATCGCCAGCAGCATCAGAATGGCAATCAGCATCATGAAGGCACGATAAATTGGAAAAGTGGTGGTGTACAGCGTGAAGAGCGAACCTTGCAGTTCCGCCGGGATCTCGTAAGGCACGGCGACGCGGCCCCAGATCAGTTGCACTACTTCGACGATCACATACGACAAACCGAAAGTGAAAAGCAGTTCGGGAATCTGTCCGTATTTATGGATGGCACGCAAACCGTAACGCTCGACCAGCGCACCGAGCAAACCAACCGCCAGCGGTGCCAGCACCAACGCCGGCCAGAAACCAGTAACCGTACTGATGCTATAGGCGAAGTACGCACCTATCATGTAGAAGCTGGCATGCGCGAAATTCAATACGCCCATCATGCTGAAAATAAGCGTCAGCCCGGATGAGAGCATGAACAACAGCAATCCGTAGCTCAAACCGTTCAGCAATGAGATCAGCGTAAATTCCACAACTCTGCTCTCTCCTGTTCGATCGCTAATAGACACGATCGATTTGTCATTGATACTCTGGAAGGAAGATGCCCTGCGATGCAGGCATCACGTCAATTAGCGTGGGCGCTTCATCTGACACGATGTCGGCTGTGCCGCGACATAGGCGTCGATCTTTTGATCGGTGCGCCAGCCATAACCAGTATTTTCCTGATCGAACTTCACATCGGTGTTGTTCTGCTTCACCCAGGTAGCAATATACAAGGGTTGCTGCGCCTGATGATCGGATTTGCGCATCTCCACATCACCATTCAAGCTTTTTACTTTCATGCCTTCCATCGCCAGTGCCACTTTCAATGGATCGGTCGAACCTGCCTGCTGGAATGCCTTGCCCAGCATTGCCATCACTGTATAAGAGGCCATCGCGTAATAATCATCGTTATATCTCTTCTTGAAATTCTCGATGATGTCCTTGCCGGCATAGCTCTCGTTATTCAAATTCCAGTAAGCCACGTACTTCACGCGATCCAGTCCGGCCGCACCCATGGCAGTCGGCACACCGGTCGTTGCAGCATAGAAGGTATAGAAATTAGCTTTCAGATCTGCATCCCGCGCGGCCTTCACCAGCAAAGCCAGATCGGCACCCCAGTTTGCGGTAATGATCGTATCTGCGCCTGAAGCCTTCATCTTCGCCACATAAGGCGAGAAATCCTTTACCTGCCCGATGGGATGCAGGTCGTCGCCGACTATCTTCACATCCGGTCGCTTGCGCGCCATATAAGCGCGAGTCGAACGCGAAACTTCCTGACCCAGCGCATAGTTCTGGCCGATGACGTAAATCTTCTTGATCTTCGAATCTTTGGCGATGAAGGTAGTCAGCGATTCCATCTTCATTTCCGAGTTCGCATCGAAGCGGAAATGCCAAAAGCTGCATTTACTGTTTGTCAGCGCTGGATCGCCAGCTGAATGATTCAGGAACAGTACTTCCTTGCCCGGATTGCGCTCATTGTGTTTATTCACCGCATCGATCAGCGCCAATGCGACACCGGAGCCATTACCTTGCGTAATGTAGCGATAACCTTGATCGATGGCAGACTTCAACTGAATCAGCGATTCCTGCGGGCTACCCTTGTTATCGAAGCCAACCACCTCAACTGTATTACTTCCGCCCCATTGTTTTTCATTCGATAGCTCTGCCAGCATCTGGAAGCTACGCAAAAGATTTTGACCGACAGGCGCAAATGGCCCGGAGAGTGGATCAATGAAAGCAATCCGAACATTTTCCGCCAACGCGTGGGAAGCAGAAAATGAGAAGGCAGCAGTCAGGAGAAGAGAAGAAATGCGAATAGTCATTGATTAAATGTCTTTTGTACAAGTGATGGTTTTATACCATAAACATGGGATATTTGATTTGCCCAAGGGCAAGGTCGCGGCAATTTGCTCCCGAACACATCTCATTCTCTCTTCTCTGTCAAAATACGCGTTTTACGTCAGTAGCGATACACGCAATAGACAAGCACATACGCATACAATGCCGATCGACAATACGCGCGATTGATCATGCAGATGCCCAAGGAATGTAGATGAATGCCCCGAAACCGCCGTACCCCGCCGATCACATGAGCAGCATGGATAATTTACCGATAGGTAATTCATTTGCGGCTTTGCCTCCGGCGCATTACACCGCATTGATGCCTACGCCTTTACCTAATCCGTATCTGGTATGCGCCAGCGCATCGACTGCAGCATTGATAGGGCTGGATTTTTCCGAAGTCGAAACTCCATCTTTTATTGAGACCTTCACCGGCAATCGGATTCTAGATAATTCCAAACCATTGTCGGCCGTCTATTCCGGTCATCAGTTCGGTGTCTGGGCTGGTCAACTGGGTGATGGTCGCGCCATTTTGCTCGGCGATGTTCCTGCTCCCCATGTTTATCCGTCCGGCAGGCTGGAATTGCAGTTGAAAGGCGCGGGACTTACGCCCTACTCACGCATGGGTGATGGCCGCGCAGTATTACGCTCGTCGATACGTGAATTCCTCTGTTCGGAAGCGATGGCAGCACTTGGCATCCCGACCACGCGTGCGCTCTGCGTCACCGGATCGGATCAAATCGTCATGCGCGAACAGCGTGAAACCGTAGCAGTCGCCACCCGTGTGGCACAAAGCTTCGTGCGTTTCGGCTCCTTCGAACATTGGTTCTACAACGAGAAACACGATGAGTTGAAGACGTTAGCTGACTACGTCATCGACAATTTCTACCCAGAATTCCGTAGCAGCGACAATCCATACAAAGCCTTACTGACTGAGGTAACGCTACGCACTGCGCAGATGATCGCGCACTGGCAAGCCGTCGGCTTTATGCATGGTGTGATGAATACCGACAATATGTCTATACTCGGCCTGACACTGGATTACGGTCCGTTCGGCTTCATGGAAGCATTCAATGCAACCCACATCTGCAATCACACTGATCAACAAGGTCGTTACTCGTATGCACGTCAGCCGCAGATCGGCGAATGGAATTGCTATGCATTAGGCCAAGCCCTATTGCCACTGATAGGCGACGTGGATGAAACGCAAGCCGCACTCAGAATCTACAAGCCTGCTTTTGCTGAAAAGTTTGAAGAACTCATGCGTGCAAAACTCGGTCTGAAAACAAAGCAGTCCGATGACAGAAAGCTGTTCGACGGATTATTTGGCATCTTGCAAGACAGTCATGTCGATTTCACGACTTTCTTCCGCCAACTAGGCAATGTACAAATCGCAGACAGCGAAACACAAGAAGCTTTACGCGATCTATTTATCGATCGTGCCGCCTACGATGCCTGGGCGCTACAATACGTCGCACGCTTGAAGCAGGAAAACAGCATAGACAGCGAGCGCAAGCTTGCAATGGATGCGGTCAACCCAAAATACATCCTGCGCAACTACCTCGCACAAGTCGCGATCGAAAAAGCGCAGAATAAAGACTTTTCCGAAGTAGAAAAATTACTGCAAGTGTTGGAAAAACCGTTTGACGAACAGCCGGAAAACGAGAAATATGCCGCCTTACCGCCCGACTGGGCCAACGATCTGGAAGTGAGTTGTTCATCATGATAGACAAAGTAATCAAAACCGACGCCGAATGGCGCGCCATGCTGGATGACGAAGAATATGACGTCACACGTCATGCTGCGACCGAAGCACCTTTTACCGGACGCTATTGGGATCATCACGAATTCGGCATTTACACCTGCGTCTGCTGCAATACGCCGCTATTCGCATCCGATACCAAATTCGATTCCGGCTGCGGCTGGCCCAGCTATTTCAAGGCGCTGAACCCTGCCAACGTCAAAGAAAAGATAGACCGTGCCTATGGCATGATCCGCACAGAAGTCATCTGCAATGTATGCGATGCGCATCTGGGCCACGTCTTCAATGACGGCCCGCCACCAACCGGCCTGCGTTACTGCATCAATTCTGCATCGTTACGCTTCGATCCAGCTCCCGATTTGAAATAAGGCTATGTTGAAATGAAATTCCTGTTCGATCTATTCCCCGTCATTCTCTTCTTCGGCGTCTTTAAATGGGGCGAAGGCAATACCGAAGCAGCGCAGGCCTTCGGCCAGCAATATCTGTCAGGCGTGGTTTCCGATGGCCTAGTGACGGCAACGCAAGCACCTATTCTGCTGGCAACGGCCATCGCCATCATTGCAACCGTCTTCCAGATCGGCTACCTGATGGCAAGAGGCAGAAAAATCGACAAAACCTTGTGGCTCTCACTCGCCATCATCGTCGTCTTCGGCAGCGCCACGATTTACTTCCATAACGAAACTTTCATCAAATGGAAGCCAACCGTCTTGTACTGGTGTTTCGCCGCAGCACTGCTGTTTAGCCAGATTTTCCTCAAAAAAAACCTGATTCGCTCCATGATGGAGAAGCAAATGTCCTTGCCTGAGGGCATCTGGCATCGCGTTAATTTGTCCTGGGTTGCTTTTTTTATCACGATGGGCTTGATTAATCTGTATGTCGCCTTCAACTTCTCTACCGCGACTTGGGTAAATTTCAAGTTGTTCGGTGGCATGGGATTGATGATTGCTTTCATCGTTGTACAAAGCCTGCTCTTGTCTAAACACGTGAAAGAACCGCAATGAGTACAAGGATGGACACCATTCGAGCCAGGTTGACGGAAACTTTTACGCCACTGGAATGTCAACTGGAGGACGAATCCGCATTGCATGCTGGTCATGCAGGCGCGGCCTCTGGTGGTGGGCATTTCCGGCTGCGTATTATTTCCACGCAATTTGAAAAGCAGAGCCGTATAAATCGCCATCGGCTGGTGTATGATTGTCTCGATGACATGATGCACAAAGAAATACATGCATTAGCCATTACTGCTTTAGCGCCATCCGAAGTCTGACGCGCGCCAAAAATTAATAGCTGTCACTCTCTAATAAAATAACTTCCATTAGGAAAATATATGACCTTAAAACCTGCTCATTTGCTGGCCGCTTTAATCGTATCAGCAGCATTGCCTGCGATGGCACAAAACCTGGCAGTCGTGAATGGCAAACCTATCCCGTCATCCCGTGCAGATGTCATGATCAAGCAAATGACCTCACAAGGTCAGCAAGATTCGCCTGAACTGCGCGCGATGGTCAAGGATGAACTGATCAACCGTGAAATCCTGGTGCAAGAAGCCGACAAATTGGGTTTGAACGCACAAGCCGATGTCAAAAACCAGATCGAAATCGCACGTCAATCGATCCTGATTCGCTCACTGGTTACCGACTATCTGAAAAAGAATCCAGTCAAGGATGCCGACATCAAGGCTGAATATGACCGTTTCAAAGCACAAGCTGGCGACAAGGAATATCACGCTCGTCACATCTTGGTTGAAAAAGAAGACGAAGCAAAAGCGATCATCGCCAAGCTGAAAGCCGGCGCCAAATTTGAAGATTTGGCCAAGCAATCGTCAAAAGATCCTGGTTCCGCAGCAAATGGCGGCGATCTGGATTGGGCTTCCCCAGCCTCTTTCGTGAAACCGTTTTCGGACGCGATGGTTGGACTGCAAAAAGGTCAATTGCTGGAAACACCAGTTAAAACCCAATTCGGTTACCACGTAATCAAACTCGACGATGTACGCACAGCAAAAGTGCCAACATTGGAAGAAGTAAAACCGCAAATCGCTGAATCGCTGCAACAGAAAAAACTGCAGGCGTTCCAACAGCAATTGCGTGCCAAAGCGAAGATTCAATAATCTTCTACTGGTATGAAAAAAGGCGCTCTTCGGAGCGCCTTTTTTATTGGGTTAGATAGTTTTATTGAATTTCAGTAGGTAAGCCGATATCAAGTCTTGAACGAGTGTGACACTTACTCTTTCGAAAAGATTTCTTTGGCAATGAAGATTGCACTCATCGCCGTCGGCCAGCCGGAATAGAAAGCAAGATGCGTTATCACCTCTTTCAGTTCCTGTAATTGGACACCATTCTCAAGCGCTTTTTTCAGATGAAAGCGTAACGGATCGGGGCGATCCATAGCGATTAGCGCTGCGACTGTAATGAGACTACGGTCGCGTTGCGATAACTCTGGGCGAGCCCAGACATCGCCGAACAGTACATCGTCCGTCAGTTCGGCCAATTTGGGAGAGAAATCGCCAAAACCTTTTTGTGCAGCTGTTAATTCTTTAGTCATGTCATGAATCCTATGGTGAAAATTACGAGCGCCTTTCAGCTCCGTAAAGAAGCCCTTTCTTTTAGTCACTTACACGCTTAAATAGTGTGATTGACGGTCCGAATACGAGGAGCGGTCCAAGTTCTTTCATCACCTTGGCGACGTGTGGATTGGCAGCGTGAGCAGCAACTGCTTCTTCATCTACCCATCCGTCGATGATGTAAAAAGTATTAAGGTCATCCATTTTTTGGTGGAGATCGTAATAGAGGCAACCGGCCTCACGTCGGGCTGGTTCGACGAATTGCAGAACGAGTTCCCGAACCCGTTCCCGATCCGCAGTCTCACAACGCAATTCACAAACGATGTGGCGCTCCTGTGCTTTAATATTTTCCATTCTTGCCACCATCAATTTTTGCCAGCATATACACGGGTCATGCCACCATCGACCACCAGGTCGATGCCGCAGATATAACTGCTCGCATCTGACGCAAGGAACACCAAGGCATCAGCAATATCTTCGGCCGTTCCAACCCGCCCTGCCGGAATCTCTGTCGATACGCGGCTGACGTAGTCTGCGACCTCGGCATCGGTCATTTTTTGCTCATGGCTATATCCTTCAGTAGGTACCACGCCAGGGCTGATCGTGTTGACCCGAATCTTCCGGTGCTTGAGATCGGTGGTCCAGCTACGCGCGAGTGAACGCACCGCGGCCTTGGTCGCTGCATAAACAGCAAAGCCCGGCAAGCCCATATCAGCTGTAATGGACGCATTGAGAATAATGGATGCGCCGTCGCGCAGAATGCCAAGGATGCTCTGCACTGTTAAAACGACTCCCTTGATGTTGATACTGAGTTCGCTGTCAATCTGCTCTTCAGTCAATTGTGCGAGTGGTGTTGCATGACCACCACCAGCATTCGCGAACAGAATGTCCAGTTGACCATGCGCGTTCTTGATCGTTTCTGCCACGCGCAGCATGTCACTCTTGCTTGTGACATCGGCCTGAATTCCCACAGCACTTGCGCCAAGTTTACTTACTGCGGCATCAAGCACCTCTTGCCGCCGACCTGTGACATAGACAATGGCACCGTGTTCAATAAGACGTTTCGCGGCACCGAAACCAAGGCCGCTTGTCCCACCGGTGACGAGCGCGACACGCCCCCTGAGTGTTTGATTACTCATCATTTTTTCCTTTAAAAAATTTTGTACAGGTAGCGATGTGCGAGAAGAACATCATCGCTGCCCATGGCCTTGGACTTAGCGGTTGATCGTCTTCATCATCTGCGCGTTATATCGCTCACCCTGCACCGGAACCTTGGCCAAAACGTCACCGATTTCACGCAGGTCTGCATTGGTAAGTTCGACAGTGGCACCACCGACGTTCTCTGCCAAACGATGCAGTTTTGTCGTGCCGGGAATAGGTGCGATCCAGGGTTTCTGAGCAAGAAGCCATGCCAATGCGACTTGAGCCGGAGTGGCTTGTTTGCGCTTCGCCACCTCTCCAATCAAGGAAACCAGATTGTGATTGGCTTCACGTGCCTCGTCTGCGAAACGGGGCAAGTTATTGCGGACGTCACCGCTGGCAAACGTCGTATTGGCGTCTATCTTGCCGGTGAGAAAACCTTTTCCAAGCGGACTGAATGGAATGAAGCCAATGCCTAATTTCTCAAGAGTCGGCAGGATTTCGATTTCCGGCTCACGCGTAAACATCGAGTATTCGCTCTGCAAGGCGGAGAGCGGCTGCACGGCGTGTGCCTGATTGATAGCCTGCACACCGGCTTCACACATGCCGAAGTACTTGACCTTGCCTTCCTTGATGAGATCTCGAACTGCACCTGCAACGTCTTCCATAGGAACATTCGGATCGACACGGTGCTGATAGAACAGATCGATGCAATCGGTCTTCAATCGCTTGAGGGATTGTTCCGCGACCAGGCGAATACGCTCCGGTCTGCTGTCGAGTCCAGTGGCCGCATTGCCATCCTTGAAACCGAATTTAGTTGCAATCACTACTTGATCGCGGAAAGGCGCCACCGCCTCACCGACCATTTCTTCATTTATCTGACCATAAGCTTCTGCCGTGTCAAATAGCGTGACACCACGCTCGAATGCAGCTCTGATGAGCGCAATCGCGTCTGCTTTGTCTGTTGCAGGGCCGTAGCCGAAGGTTAGACCCATACAGCCCAGTCCGATTGCCGACACTTCCAAGCCGTTATTTCCCAATTTACGTTTTTGCATAGCGTTCTCCAAGATTTGTGCCGACTAAACATTGTCCGGCCGCCGACGATGGCCACGGACCAAACTATAGGTCGCCACAGTTCCCTTGAGAAGGCATATACTTTGCAAACCGATATGCAAAATTTCAATAAATGGACCGTGTAAATCTTAACAACGTTGCGGCTTTTGTCGTAGTAGCGCGGGAGCGTAGTTTTACGCGAGCTGCTGCTCAGCTTGGACTCTCGCAATCGACGCTTAGCCATACCATTCGCGTGCTTGAGGAAAGACTCGGCATTCGATTGCTTACACGTACGACACGCGGCGTATCTCCCACCGAGGCGGGCGAGCGCCTCCTCGCAAGTGTCGGTCCTTATTGTGAAGGGATTGAAACTGAATTGGCTTCGCTGAGTGAGCAACGAGACAAGCCAGCGGGCACTATTAGAATCAATTCGCACGACCATGCGGTTCGAACAATCCTATGGCCGAAACTATCGAAACTATTGCCTGCATATCCAGAGATAAAAATTGAACTCACAATCAGCTACGGGCTGATCGATATTGTCGCCGAGCGCTTCGATGCTGGTGTGAGGGTAGGCGATCAAGTCGCCAAAGACATGATCGCAGTCCGCATCAGTCCCGACTTCAGGATGATCGTTGTAGGTTCACCATCGTATTTTGCGACACACAAAATACCAGCAACGCCGCAAGACCTCACTGATCATAATTGCGCGAACCTACGCCTACCTACGCACGGCGGTCTCTATGCCTGGGAATTTGCGAAAGACGGGCAGGAACTGCATGTGCACGTACAAGGGCAATTGATTTTTAATACCTCGCCCGAAATGCTAACAGCCGCCCTGGAGGGGTTCTGTCTGGCCTATGCGCCGGAAGATACCGTGCAACAACATATTGCCGAGGGCCGCTTGATACCGGTACTTGAAGAGTGGTGCACGACCTACCCGGGCTACCATCTGTATTACCCAAGCCGTCGAAATTCTTCTCCTGCTTTTTCATTAGTACTGAATGCTCTTCGCAATCCTTGATTTCCACCTTTGCGGAAATAACAAACAACATTGGCGAAAAAAATGCCGCCCAGTCAAAAACTGAACGGCATCTTTATTCCAACTGCAATCAAACAAGCCTGCAGCCCATCACAACATTAACCCACCCACTTACGCGCATTACGGAACATACGCATCCAAGGCGAATCCTCACCCCAAGCCTCAGGATGCCAGCTCTGCTGCACACTACGGAACACACGTTCTGCATGCGGCATCAACACAGTAAAGCGACCATCCGGCGTCGTTACCGAAGTAATACCTTGCGGCGAACCGTTAGGATTGTACGGATAGGTTTCTGTCGCACGACCCTTGTTATCCACAAAGCGCATAGCCACCAACGCTTCATTAATATCGCCAGTCAACGAGAAGTCTGCATAACCTTCGCCGTGCGCAATCGCAATCGCACTTTGCGTACCCGCCATGCCATTGAAGAAGATGGATGGGGAATCTGCCACTTCGACCATAGAGAAACGCGCCTGGAACTGTTCAGCCTTGTTACGCGTGAACTTAGGCCATGCTTGTGCGCCAGGAATAATCGATTTCAGATTACTCATCATCTGACAGCCGTTACAGATACCCAATGCAAAAGTATCCTGACGGCTGAAGAAGGTCGCAAATTGTTCAGCTAACTGGATATTGAACAGAATCGTTTTTGCCCAACCTTCACCTGCGCCCAGCACGTCACCATAAGAGAAGCCACCGACAGCGATCACGCCTTTGAAATCGCTCAGATGCGCGCGACCAGTAATCAAATCGCTCATGTGTACGTCGACTGCAGTAAAGCCAGCCTTGTGCATCACATACGCGGTTTCGATATGCGAGTTGACGCCCTGCTCACGCAGGATTGCCACTTTAGGACGCACGCCGGTCGCAATGTATGGTGCTGCGACATCTTCCTGCGGATCGAAAACCAATTTCGGCGTAATGCCTGGATCGAGCTTGTCGAGGATGCGATCGTATTCTGCGTCGGCACAATCAGGGTTGTCGCGCAGACGCGCGACACGCCAGCTGGTTTCGCTCCAGAAACGATGCAGATCAATACGCGACTGGCTGTAGATAGCCTTGGCATCACGTGTGAACTCGATCGTGTCGGTGCCATTTGGTTTACCGATGATGTGGCTGCATGCGCCGAGATTGTATTCACGCAGAACATTCATCACGTCCGACTTCTGCTCAGCACGTACCTGAATCACAGCACCCAGCTCTTCGCTAAACAAGGCGCGCAAAGTCAGATCGTTGCGACGCTCGGCAACTTGCGTCGCCCAGTTCTTCGCATCGCCGCCATCGCTGGCGTGTTCGCCTTCCAGCGTCAGGATATCCAGATTGACCGACAAACCGCTGTGACCGGCAAATGCCATTTCGCACAAGGTGGTGAACAAGCCACCATCGGAACGATCATGGTAAGCCAGCAATTTGTCTTCTTTATTCAAACGCTGGATCGCGTTGAAGAAACCTTTAAGGTCTTCTGCGCTATCGACGTCCGGCGTTTCATTACCAATTTGCTGCATGACTTGTGCAAAGCACGATGCACCCAGACGATTCTTGCCACGTCCCAGATCAATCGCGATCAGGACGGTATCGCCTGCATCCGTACGCAATTGCGGCGTCAACGATTTACGTACGTCATACACTGGTGAAAATGCCGATACGATCAGCGACACTGGCGAGATAACAGCTTTGTCTTCGCCCTCATCTTTCCATGTGGTACGCATAGACAGCGAATCTTTACCGACCGGAATGCTGATACCCAAGGCTGGGCACAACTCCATACCAACTGCTTTGACGGTATCGAACAAAGCAGCATCCTGTCCAGGCTGGCCACATGCTGCCATCCAGTTGGCGGAAAGCTTGATATCGGAGATATCGGCAATCGGCGCGGCCGCAATATTGGTTAATGCTTCACCCACGGCCATGCGACCGGATGCAGCAGCATTGATGACAGCCAGCGGTGTACGCTCACCCATCGCCATCGCTTCACCCAGATAACCATCAAAGCTCATCGTGGTGACCGCGCAATCGGCGACCGGCACTTGCCATGGACCGACCATTTGATCGCGCACAGTCGTGCCACCAACAGTACGATCACCAATCGTGATCAGGAAGGATTTATCAGCAACTGTAGGCAGACGCAAGACGCGTATTGATGCTTCCAGCAAATCGATGCCAGTGACATCGATCGCCGGCAAATCCTGCTGTACGTGCTGCACGTCGCGATGCATTTTTGGCGGTTTGCCCAGCAATACGTCCATCGGCATATCGACTGGATTATTGCCGTTTTCAGGATCGATCACTTTCAGTTGACGCTCTTCCGTCGCTGTACCGACCACTGCAAACAGGCAGCGTTCGCGCTCACACAGATAGGTGAACTGCGGCAGACTTTCCGGCGCAATCGCCAAGACATAACGCTCTTGCGATTCGTTGCTCCAGATTTCCTTAGGTGCCATGCCGCTCTCTTCCAGCGGGACTTTACGCAAATCGAAAATCGCGCCGCGTTTGGCGTCGTTGGTGATTTCCGGGAATGCATTCGACAAGCCACCAGCACCTACGTCATGAATCGACAAAATCGGATTGGCATCTTGCATTGCCCAGCAAGCATTGATGACTTCTTGCGCACGACGCTCCATCTCTGGATTACCGCGTTGCACTGAATCAAAATCCAGATCCGCAGTGTTGGTACCGGTCGCCATCGACGACGCAGCGCTACCGCCCATACCGATGCGCATGCCAGGACCGCCAAGCTGAATCAACAGGCTGCCGACTGGCAAATCGTGTTTTTTCGTATGATTGGCAGCGATACTACCGATGCCACCGGCGATCATGATCGGCTTGTGATAACCGTTGACCGAACCTGCTATGTTTTGTTCGTAGGTACGGAAATAGCCGCCGAGGTTCGGACGACCGAATTCGTTATTGAAAGCTGCGGCACCGATAGGACCTTCGACCATGATCTCCAATGGAGACGCGATACGGTCTGGTTTGCCATAAGCTTGCGATGACGCAGCACCTGCGATTGGCGCAGTCACATCATGATCGTTTTCCCATGCTTGCACGGCATCCGGCAGCATCAGGTTGGAAACAGTGAAACCGCTCAAACCTGCTTTAGGCTTGGCACCGCGACCGGTTGCACCTTCGTCACGGATTTCGCCGCCTGCGCCTGTCGATGCGCCCGGGAATGGGGAGATTGCGGTCGGATGATTATGCGTCTCGACTTTCATCAAGATATGCGTCAACTCTTCCGACGTTTCGTACACGTTGCCGCTTGCTGCACCACGTGGATAGAAACGTGTAACCGTTGCGCCTTCGATGACGGACGAGTTATCGCTATACGCCACCACGGTGCCGCGCGGCGCCAGTTGATGCGTATTTTTGATCATTGCAAACAGGGATTTATCCTGTTTTACGCCGTCGATCGTCCAGTCGGCATTAAAGATTTTATGACGGCAATGTTCGCTATTTGCTTGCGCAAACATCATCAATTCAACGTCAGTCGGATTACGCTTGGCAGTCGTAAATGCAGCCAGCAGATAATCGATTTCATCGTCAGACAATGCGAGACCGAGTTCAGTATTGGCGTTGACCAATGCGTCTTTACCGCCTTGGATCAAGTCGATAAAGGCCAAAGGTTTGGCATCCAACTCGCCGAACAAACCAGCCGCCTCATCCGCGCTACGCAGTACCATTTCGGTCATACGATCGTGCAGCAGAGCTTGCACTGCTGCAATGCTCTCATCCGACAGTTTTTTCGCGCCGCCGAGCAAGCCTGATTTCAAGTGCACGACATAGACTATCCCACGTTCGATACGGTGAATGTCTGCCATCCCGCAGTTATGCGCGATATCGGTTGCCTTGCTGGCCCACGGTGAAATTGTGCCGAAACGCGGAATCACGACAAACTCATCGCCTTCCAGCTTCGCTGTGAACGGTTCGCCATAGGTCAGCAGAGCATCCAGACGTTTGATGTCATCCGGCGAAAGCTGCGCAGCGGAATCAACAAAATGCAGGAAACGTCCAGTGACGCCGACTATGGCGTGATCGACTTGTTGCAGTTGGGTTAAGAGGCGTTCGGTACGAAAAGCAGACAGGGCGTTGGAACCTGGCAAAATCAGCATGGCGAGAAGGTAGTTGATGCGAAAAAACGGACAGATACGGCCGCCATCCCGCGAGTTAAATCAGAAAGCATGATTATACCGCGACACGCCCCCTAGACTGCCGAAACCGAAGCCAAACATTAGGTAAAAATGCAATAAGGGGCCACATTCTCATGTCGCCCCTTATCTTCCACCAGCAATTAGCTGTTATCTATCTGTTAATTCCATCTACCGGAACGGCCGCCTATGCTGAAGCGCCCTGCTCCCAGGCACACCAAAGCCAGCGCGGTAATCAGATACATGCCTTGCAATTCCAGCGCCCAGCCACCTTGGTCGTTCAAGGTAAAAAGCTGCTTCATGTGGACCAAAAATATGGCAAACGCCATATTGCCGGCAATAATCAGCGCCGCCGCACGCGACCAGATACCGACGATCAACAGAATAGGCGCAACCACTTCACCCAAATACACCAGATAACCAATTGCCGCCGGCAACCCTGCATCAGTCGCCACACTAATGACGAATGCAGGTCCTGCAATAAGTTTTGCAATACCGTGCAGCAGTATCAGTCCGCCCAACACCAAGCGCAAAAGTAACTTTCCAAGATCGTCAGTATTCTGCATGTTGCTCATCCTTGTTTAGGTTGATGATAGACAGAGCGATGAGACGTCTCACCAGCCTGCCGGGCATATTGCTGTAAATATAATACGCCTGCATTTGAGCAATGTGGCAAGTCATTCAAACAACAATGTAACTATTCACCCAGTAATTCTGCCACCGCTTGCAAGCCGTCGATATGCTCGGATATCACCTTGATGATGACGATGATGGGAATACCAAGCAACATACCCCATACGCCCCAGAGCCACGCCCAAAACAAGAGGGAAACGAATACCGCAGCAGCATTCATCTTGGCGATACGGCCCGTCATCCATGTCGTCACAAAGGTACCAACAATAGTTGCAATCGCCAGCGTCGCGCCACCGACGGCCAGGACAGATGAAAACGTCCCAAACTGCATGAATGCCGTCACTCCGGTCGCAGCCACAATCAACAGCGGCCCGAAATAAGGAATGATGTGCAGGAAGCCTGCAGCAACCGCCCATGCACCAGCATTTTCCAAACCGATCCAGCGCAAAGCGATCCACACCAGCAAACCGAATAAAACATTCGTCACCAACAGCATGAACATGTAGTTCTGAACCGACTTATTGATCGCATCCAGAATATGTACTGTGATCTTGCGGGACGATAAGGAACGGCCACTGATTTTCACCAATTTTCGCCGGAAGGTATCGCCTGACAGCAAAAAGAAAAACACCAGAAACACCACCATCACCGCTTGGCTCAAAAATCCGACCGCGCCCATCGATCCTGCCCATAACCACTGGCTCAGATTAAAAACAGATTGCTCAGTCGCCGTACTCTTGATCACCGGCCGTACACCTGCGGCTTGATTGGTTGCCTTTTCAATTTCTGTTGCCGCTGCTTGCATTTGCTGAATCGTACTGGTTTGTCCCTTCTGCAAGTTCTTTAGTGAGCGTGACAATTTTTGCGTCGCCGTCGGCAAGCTGACCAGTATCGAATTGAATTCATCGCGCAAATTATTTGCTGTTAATAATGCGCTGCACAGAAGTGCAACAATCACCAGCGACGTTCCCAGCAAACGCGGAATACGTATGCGCTCCAGCCAGACGACCAATGGGTTCAAGGTATAGGCAATAAAAATACCGAATAACAGCGGGATAAAAAAAGCATGTGCAACCGACAGTGCAAAGACAAACGCCACGATCGCAATAATCGTCAACGCCACACCACGCGAATTAACCGGCAAATGAATGACTGTCGTCGTGCCGGTCTGATTGGCTGGTATGCCAGTAACGACATCCGTGCTCTGTGACGCCACCGGATCTATATTTTTATCAGTCATTTTGTGTTTAGGGGAATGGCGCAATGAATAAAACCGCGCCTTTAAAAATGGAATAGAAGAATGAAAAAGATTGTCCCACATGCATTTCAATCACGCATCGCAATTTCTATGCGTGAAGAGGCACCATTGCCCTATGTACGATAACGCACGGACGACAAGTTGCTTATTGTTTATCTTGTAAAGGAAGGTGAATATCTGCATGCATAAGGGCAGGCACATTTATGAACCTGATCAAAAAGGAGATCTCATGCTCTATACCATTGCTGTTGTACTCGTTATCCTGTGGCTGGTCGGTTTGGTCAGTTCCTATACGATAGGCGGCTTCATCCATATTCTGCTGGTCATCGCTATCGTGATCGTATTACTGCGTATCATCAGTGGCCGCAAGCCTTTGTGACAACTCAGGCATCTCTTTTCAGATCGCGTCATACGTATTGATCTGAGCCATTTATCCGAAAAAGCCGTGCCAGCTTGGCGCGGCTTTTTTATTGCCAGATGACATCGTCGGCTATCTGCTTTTACGCAAGCAAGCGTCCAAATCCTCATATAGCTTGTGTCAAACCATAGATAAATCACGCTTTACAACCATTTTCCAACGTTTTTTCAAAAAATTGCATTGCTACTGCTGGTGTCTATATGTATCCGCTTGGTAACATGATGGGCTAATTCTGGGAAGGATAGAAGTAATGCAAGTAGCGGTTATCGGTGCAGGTGTCATTGGGGTAAGTACCGCCTATTTTTTGGCTGAAGCAGGACACGAAGTTGTCGTCATAGAACGCCACAACAATGTGGCAGAAGAAGCCAGCTTTGGCGATTCCGGCATTCTGGCTCCCAGCAGCATCGCACCATGGGCAGCGCCTGGCGTTCCGCGCTCCCTCCTATCTTATCTACTGAAAGCAGAATCTCCATTAGCGCTCAACCAGGTATGGAAGCCTTCCATGTTGCGCTGGATGCGCCGCTGGTTGAAAGAATCAAATCTCGAACGCTATCGCATCAATCGCGAACGCATGCAGCGCATCGCGTTTTACAGTCGCGACCTCATGCAGCAATTGCGCGAACAGCATCAACTCGATTACGAACAAACTCCCGGCTATCTGCAACTGTTTCGCTCTGAGCAGGATCTGCGACTGGCACAAACCGCTTTCGACTTCCTCACCGAATTCAACATTCCGCACAATGTACTCACCGCTGCCAATGCACACGCGTTAGAACCGGGACTCAATCCCAATACGCCACTTGCCGGCGGCTTGTATTTACCAGAGGATGAATCAGGCAATTGCCCGCTCTTTACGCGTCAGATTCGCGCTCTTGCGCAAGCCATGGGTGTGGAGTTTCATTTCGGTAGCAAGGTCAATACAATCCAGCAATCCGAGCGCGGCGTAGTCATGCAGATTGATGATCGCAGCTTTAGCGCAGATAGTGTCGTCCTCGCGACTGGCGCAGACAGTGCCAAGCTGCTCGCGCCACTGGGATTGCATCTTCCACTTTGCGCTGTGAAAAGTTATTCCGCAACGACGACTATCCGCAACTTTGAATCTGCACCGGTCGCGGCTGTGATGGATGAAACCTACAAAGTTGCCATCACGCGCATGGGTAAGCGCATCCGTGTCGCAGGCACAGCCGAATTAGGCTCGTCTGCACAAGAGCTGCGTCAGTCCGCATTAAACACCTTGCTGAAAGTCGGATACGACTGGTTCCCCGATGCCTGCAATTACAACACCGCCACATTCTGGTCAGGTACCAGCCTGATGTTGCCTGACGGTCCTCCAGTTATCGGTGCCACTTCAGTCAGAAACGTCTTCGTCAATATCGGCCACGGTTCTACCGGTTGGGCAATGGCAGCAGGATCGGGCAAAGTATTGGCCGACATCATTTCTGATCGCACACCTGATATCGATATCGATGGACTAACGCCTTTACGCTATCGGTAATTAATGCGGATGTAATTGGTCTAAAATCAAATGCGCCAGCGATCGCCCATGCCATCGCACTCATTTGATTGCAGATCCGACCATGACCGACATCCATACGCTTTACACCGTTGCCGATATTCGCAAGATAGAACAAGCGGCGCTCACGACACTACCCTCTTACACCTTGATGCAACGTGCCGGCAAAGCCGCGGCAGAGTTTGCCTACACGCTGCAACAAGAACGTGACAAAGCCGGTCGCATTCTGGTTTTGGCTGGCCCTGGCAATAACGGTGGCGATGCACTTGAAGCGGCAAGCCAGCTGGCGAATGCCGGTCTGAACGTTTCTATTTTTCTGACATCTGCTGCAGAGAATCTTCCGGCCGATGCACAGCAAGCATTGAAACGCGCCAAAACCGGCAAAGCCACATTTCTGGAAACCGTCGATACTGCTACGTTGAACACCACCGATTGGGCGCTAGTCATCGATGGTCTGTTCGGCATTGGCCTCACGCGTGCAATCACAGGTAGTACGCATGATCTAATTGCTGCAATCAATACTTTACCTTGCCAGATTCTCGCACTGGATGTACCTAGCGGATTAAACGCCGACACTGGTGCCATCGTCGGCGACGATCTCGGCATCGTCGTTCAAGCAACGCACACCATTACTTTTATCGGCAACAAACCTGGCTTGCATACATGTGACGGGCGCGATCATGCCGGCGAAGTCAGCGTAGCGACTCTGGATATTGCAGAGGATTTGTTCCCGACATCTCACATGCAATTAAGTCGCACCGAATTGTTCAGTAGCACTTTACGTCCCAGACGACACAATTCCAATAAAGGTAGTTATGGCGACGTCAGCATACTTGGCGGTGCACATGGCATGGTCGGTGCCGCCGTACTCGCCGCACGTTCTGCGGCCAAATGCGGAGCCGGACGTGTGTTTATCGCCAGCCTGGCGGAATCAATTACTTATGACAATCAGCAAGCCGAGTTGATGTGCCGTTTGGCTGGCAATATGGATTACGAGAGCACGACGACAGTCGCCGGTCCAGGATTAGGAACATCGCGACCGGCACACGACTGTCTCGCCAGAGCGATCCTTGCCAACACACCCTTAGTACTGGATGCCGACGCATTGAATCTCATCGCGGTCGAATCAGGCTTGAGACAAAAATTACTGTTACGTCACGCACCTACCATCTTGACGCCACATCCACTGGAAGCTGCGCGTCTGCTTGGTATCACAACGCAACAGGTGCAAGCAGACCGCCTCGCAGCAGCACGCACTCTGGCTGCGACATTCCAGGCGACAGCAATACTAAAAGGTTCTGGTACAGTGATCGCGACAGCTGACGGCGAGATCGTCATCAACACCACGGGCAATCCAGCATTGGCAACGGCAGGTTCTGGCGATGTATTGGCCGGCTTATGCGGCGCTTTGCTCGCGCAAAATTATCCGGCATGGGAAGCAGCCGTCGCTGCAGTATGGCTGCATGGCAAAGCAGCGGATGAATTAGTGGAAAATGGAATCGGGCCGATAGGCCTTACCGCGAGCGAACTGATTCCTGAAATTCGCTCTATCTTGAATCGTCTGGTTTATGCAAAACCAGCACGAATAAATTAGACCAGACGTCCCGCGGCAATCGTGATCGTTCGTTTGCACAAAGCAGCAATCGAAGGATCATGTGTCACCAGCACCAGCGTCGATGCACGCTCGCGATTCAATTCAAACATCAACTGAATCACCGACGCACCTGTTGCCGCATCCAGACTGCCGGTAGGCTCATCGGCGAACAATAATGGCGGCTCACTCACAAACGCGCGCGCCAATGCCACCCGTTGTTGCTCGCCACCGGACAGATATTTTGGATAATGCTTCAAACGGCTAGCCAGACCAACACGTGCCAGCATGGCTTCAGCTTTTTCCTTCGCCTTGTTATCGCCACGCAACTCCAATGGCAACATGACGTTTTCTACCGCATTCAAATGTCCCAGCAATTGAAACGATTGAAAGACAAAACCTAGTCTGGATTTACGTAAACCAGCACGTCCATCCTCATCCAAGGCAAAGATATCGGTGCCATCCAGCTTGACCGTGCCTTCGGAAGGCGTATCCAGTCCAGCCAGCAAACCAAGCAAAGTCGACTTGCCCGATCCGGACGCACCAACGATAGCAAGCGTGTCGCCCGCTTGCACGGTAAAATCAACAGCTTGCAGAATAGTCAGTTCACCAGTCGCGTCAGCTACACGTTTAGTCAGGTTGAGCGCTTCGATTGCAGGATACAAAGTAGAGGATTCAGGCATGCCGATTGATTTCAAGTTTTCGTATCAGGTGGGGAAAGTATTGCGAGCCATTGCATTGATCGCACTCGCATCGTTCACAATGAGCGCTTATTCTGCATCAAAAACCATACTCGTGCTCGGTGACAGCTTATCCGCAGAATATGGCTTGCAACGTGGTGAAGGCTGGGTCAATCTGCTACAGGAAAAACTGGCCGCAGAAAAAATCAGCGCATCCATTATCAATGCCAGCATTAGTGGTGAAACAACCAGCGGCGGCAAGACACGCTTGCAAACATTGCTCGATAAATATCAACCTGCCATCGTCGTGATTGAGCTTGGTGCCAACGATGCATTACGTGGCTTGTCGCTCATTTCCACCCAGTTGAATTTACGCGGCATGGTGACGGAAGCAAAGAATGCGAAAGCCAAAGTGCTGTTGGTCGGCATGCAAATACCGCCTAACTACGGCACCGATTACACACGACAGTTCGCTGACCTGTTCCCTAAAATTGCCAAAGACACAAAATCCGCACTCGTGCCTTTCATGCTGAAAGATGTCGCTGACAAACCGCAACTCTTTCAAGCTGATCGCATGCATCCCGCAGCAGAAGCGCATCCCATCATACTCAACAATATCTGGCCGCAACTCAAGCCATTGCTCACAAAGTGAATACATGAAGAAGTACCCCGCCCTGCTCCCTTTTGCTGAATTATTGCCGACGCTGGAGCAGTTCGATGCCGTCATTGATGTCCGCAGTCCCAGCGAATTTGCACTGGATCATATTCCTGGCGCGATCAATTGTCCGGTGCTGGATGATGAAGAGCGTCATCGCGTCGGCACGATGTACAGACAAATCGGCTCTTTTGAAGCAAAAAAAATTGGTGCCGCACTGATTGCGCACAACATCGCCAGCCATATCGAAACGCAATTCATAGACAAACCGCAAAACTGGAAACCTTTAATTTACTGCTGGCGCGGCGGCAATCGCAGCGGCGCCATGGCACTCATACTGGCGCGCATAGGCTGGCCGGCAGTGCAACTAGAAGGTGGTTACAAAGAGTATCGCCGCTTTGTAAATACAGAATTGGCCGAGCTGCCATCGCGCTTTACCTTTCAGGTTATTTGCGGCCCGACCGGCAGTGGTAAAAGTCGTTTGCTGCAAACACTCGCTCGCAACGGCGCTCAAGTTCTTGATCTGGAAAAACTGGCATCACATCGCGGTTCGGTACTCGGCAATTTACCAAGTGAAGCGCAACCTTCGCAGAAAAAATTTGAAAGCGATATCTGGCAAACCTTGCGCCAATTCGATCCTCAACGAGTCATCTACATAGAGTCAGAAAGCAAAAAAGTCGGCGATCTGCGTGTCCCGGATGCCTTGATCGAAAGCATGCGTAAATCCAAATGCATAGCCCTCAATCTGAGTCACGACAACAGAATCAAGTTACTCATGCAGGATTACTCACACTTCCTCAATGATCCGACTCTGCTGAATACCCAACTTGCTTGTCTGGTACAACTCCACGGTCGCGAAAAGATCGCACTATGGCAAGCAATGGCTACCAATCAAGAGATGGAAAAACTGGTCGGTGAATTACTGCGAGATCACTATGACCCCGCATATAGCCGATCAATCGAGAGAAATTTTGTGCATGTAAAGGAGGCGCAACAAATCGATCTATCAGGATTATCTGACGCCGAGTTCAATACTGCAGCAGAGCAAATCGACTTGCCGCCATCGACCTGATTATTTGATCACGCATGCAGCACATAATAAAAAAGCCGCTTTTCAGCGGCTTTTTTATTCAATGCACCTTAGTGCATAAAGTCTTTATTCTCCAGCATCTGTCTTGGCAACAGCAGGCTTAAGAATCTTCACTTTGGCTTTTTGTTTCAAGACATCGATATATGCCTGCATCTCTTCCTGAGCCAGCGCTGCAGTAATTTGCTGCTTCTCGGCTTGACGCTTGGCATCATCAACCTTCGTTGGTTGTACCACGCGCACTATGCGCAATACACCGTAACCTTGATTCGGCACTTCAACGCCAACATACGCAGGTAACTTGCTGGTGTCTGCCTTCATCACTGCCAGGAACAAGGCTGGATTCACGCCTTGGCTTTTCGCACGCGAGACTGTTTGCGTTGCCGAGAAGCCAGTCGCATCATCTTTCGCTTTCAACTCAGCCAATTTTGCTTCGCCAGCTTTTTTAGCCAGAGCAGTAGCTTCAACCTGAATCACGCGGTCACGTACTTGCGCCTTCACCTCTTCGAAAGGACGCTTGCTTGCAGGCTTGTACTCAATCACACGACCAGCGATCAGTGTATTTGGCGCAACTTCTACTGCTTCCGTGTTGCGTTTGTTTTTCAACGAATCTTCGGAGAACAATGCAGCCAGGAATTTCTGATTATTGAACGGTGCAGTCGGTGCGATAGCAGGATTCGGTTGGCGCGACAGATTATTAGCTGTTTCAATTTTCAGCTTCAGTTTGTCGGCCACTGTTTTCAGGCTATCAGCTTGCTCGTAGACCGTATTGTTGAAAACGTCTGCGGTTTCCGCATATTTTTTCACCACCAGTTGTTTTCTGATGTCGTTGGCGATTTCGCTTTTGACTTCATCCAGAGATTTGGTCGTGGCGGGCTTGATCGCCGTCACTTTGATGATGTGGAAGCCGTAATCCGATGGCACCAGATCACTCAACTCGCCTTGTTTCAGTTTGAAAGCCGCATCTTCAAATGGTTTGACCATCATGCCTTTGCTGAAGAAGCCGAGATCACCACCACGCTCTGCAGAACCTGGATCGTTCGAATTCTCTTTCGCCAGTTTGGCAAATTCCGCTGGATTCTTGCGCAGTGTTTCCAGCAATTTCTCAGCCTTGGCTTTCGCTGCGGCCTTGTCTGCATCGGATGCATCTTTATTCACTGCGACCAGAATGTGGCTGGCACGGCGCTGTTCATCCACGCCATAGTGCTTTGCATTTTGCTCGTAGTACGACTTGATGTCGGCATCGCTCACATTGATTTGCGAAGCCAGCGCATCAGCCGTCAGCACAACGTATTCAGCCTTCACTTCTTCCGGCACGGAAAACTCATTGCTCTTGTCGTAATACGCCTTGAGCATGTCGTCCGTCACCTTGACTTGTGAAGCATAGTCAGGTGCCTTGAAAGTCAGGTATTGCACTTCACGTTCTTGCTCGCCCAGCTCAGACAAACGCTTGGCCAGTGAGTCCGGCGCAAACGCTGTTGCTTGGATCGCTGCATTGACTTGCTGCATGGTCAAGTCATGACGCAAATTGCTTTCATACATCGTTGGCGTCATGCCTTGCGCTGCCAACAGTGACTTGTATCGTTCTATATCAAACTTGCCATCGGCCGTGGTCAAGCCCATGCCCATAATGGTTTGCTGCAAGGTTTGATCCGAGACGGATAATTTTTCGCGCTTGGCTTCGACTGCCAACACGCGTTGTGCAATCAGATTCTCCAGAACTTCTTGTTTCGCTTCTGGCGTATCGAACATCTTCGGATCGAATTGCTCGCCAAACATTTGGCGGAAACGCTCCATCTGGTCGCGTTGCGCCGCATCCCATTCCGGTTGCGTAATCGGCTGACCATCAACTTTTGCAACAGTCGTGGAAGAGTCGCCCATACTGGTGTAGCTCTCCAATCCGAACAATGCGAACGAAGGGAAAATTACCAGCAGCAGCAAAAACTGCATCAGACGTTGGTGGGTGCGAATGAAATCAAACATGGCTAACCAATCACAGACAAAGCGCGATCAATACGTCGCATATATGAAAAAAGGCGAACTCTCGTTCGCCTTTTTGGTTTTTGGCGGAGTGGACGGGACTCGAACCCGCGACCCCCGGCGTGACAGGCCGGTATTCTAACCAGCTGAACTACCACTCCTAAACTACTTGATGTTTATTTTGCGAGTTTGACTGATGGTGGGTGCTGACGGGGTCGAACCGCCGACCTACGCCTTGTAAGGGCGCCGCTCTACCAACTGAGCTAAGCACCCAAATCTTTGCTTAACCAGACAAACATACAGCGTTGTCACCACGCCGCAAAAGAAATTATTTTACAGTATGTTGAATCAATTTGCTACTAGTTAACCGCGTCTTTCAAAGCCTTGCCTGGTTTAAATTTAGGCACTTTAGCTGCTTTGATTTTGATGGCTTCGCCAGTACGTGGGTTACGACCCGTACGTGCTGCACGTTTACCTACGGAAAATGTACCGAAACCAACCAAGGTAACAGTGCCATTTTTTTTCAATGTGGTTTTGACTGCACCGATCACAGCGTCAAGCGCGCGTGCTGCCGCAGCTTTGGAAATATCAGCGGAACCAGCAATGTGGTCAATCAATTCGGTTTTATTCACTTACGTCCCCTCACAAAGGTTTAATACCGCATCTCGTTCTTACGAAAAAGTAGTAAGACGACGATGCGGACGCAGAAAAATCTGCAGGAAGTATTAAACAAGCCGCAAAGCCTTGTGTCAAGCGCTTTGCAAAGCTTTTACCTCTGAAAATTAACATTTTTTTCTGTTTTGGATTCTCAACATTCATGCATACGATATTTTCACGCGAAAAAAAAGCGCTCCGAAGAGCGCTTTTTAAATGCTAACTATCAATGCTTCATGACACTGGGATCAGTTGGCTCAGCAGGTTTGGCAACAGCAGTATCAACCACCGCAACTTCCTCATCCGTCAATGGTACTGGCGCGCGTTCCAATGCGATTTCAAGCACTTTATCGATCCAGCGAACTGGAACGATTTCAAGCTTGTTCTTCACATTGTCTGGAATCTCTGCAAGATCCTTCACGTTTTGTTCAGGTATCAAAACAGTCTTGATACCACCGCGATGCGCCGCCAACAGTTTCTCTTTCAAGCCACCGATAGGCAGCACTTCGCCACGCAAGGTAATCTCGCCCGTCATCGCAACATCAGCACGCACAGGAATACCCGTGAACACCGACACCATCGCCAAGGTCATCGCTACACCAGCCGATGGACCATCCTTAGGCGTTGCCCCTTCAGGTACGTGGATATGGATATCGCTCTTTTCGAAGATATCGGCTTTGATACCCAGTTTCTTCGCGCGGCTACGCACAACTGTGCGCGCTGCTTCGATCGATTCCTTCATCACGTCGCCCAAGGTACCGGTACGAATGATGCCGCCCTTACCTGGCATCGCCATCGATTCGATCGTCAGCAAATCACCACCGACTTCGGTCCATGCCAAACCGACGACCTGGCCGATTTGGTTTTCTTTCTCAGCCACACCGAAATCGAATTGGCGCACGCCAAGGAATTTATCGAGGTTCTTGGTCGAGATCGTGACTTTTTTATCCTGCTTTTTGAGCAGCAACATTTTCACGACCTTGCGGCAGATCTTCGAAATTTCCCGTTCCAGCGAACGCACACCGGCTTCACGTGTGTAGTAACGAATGATGTCGCGTATCGCGGATTCAGCCACGCTAATCTCGTCTTCTTTCAGACCATTGTTCTTGATCTGCTTAGGCAACAAGTAACGTTGCGCGATGCTGGTTTTTTCATCTTCGGTATAACCCGACAGACGAATCACTTCCATACGATCGAGCAAAGCTGGCGGGATGTTGTACGAGTTCGACGTCGCAACAAACATCACGTCCGACAAATCGAAATCGACTTCAACGTAATGATCCGAAAACGTGTGGTTTTGCTCAGGATCAAGTACCTCAAGCAAAGCCGACGACGGATCGCCACGGAAATCCATACCAAGTTTGTCGATCTCATCCAACAGGAACAACGGATTGCGCACGCCGGTTTTCGCCAGGCTTTGCAAAATCTTGCCAGGCATAGAACCGATGTAAGTACGACGATGACCGCGAATCTCGGCTTCATCACGCACACCACCCAAGGCCATACGCACGAACTTGCGGTTCGTCGCACGAGCGATCGACTGACCCAGCGAGGTTTTACCCACGCCTGGAGGACCAACGAAGCACAGGATAGGCGCTTTCAGTTTGTCGACGCGTTGTTGCACGGCGAGGTATTCCAGAATGCGTTCTTTCACCTTGTCGAGACCGTAGTGATCGTCTTCCAATACTTTTTCCGCATTGGCCAGATCGTTGTTCACTTTCGATTTTTTCTTCCAAGGCAAACCAAGCAAGGTATCGATGTAGTTACGCACGACCGTTGCTTCGGCTGACATCGGCGACATCAGCTTGAGTTTCTTCAACTCATTCTGAGCCTTGGCCAATGCTTCCTTAGGCATCTTGGCGGCAATAATTTTCTTCTCGAGATCTTCGAGATCAGCGCCCTCTTCGCCTTCGCCCAATTCTTTTTGAATCGCTTTGACTTGCTCGTTTAAATAGTATTCGCGCTGCGATTTTTCCATCTGGCGCTTTACACGACCACGGATGCGCTTCTCAACTTGCAGAATGTCGAGTTCGCCTTCCAGTTGGCCGAGCAGATGCTCATAGCGTTTCGCTACGTTGAAGATTTCCAGGATGACTTGCTTCTGCTCAAGTTTGAGCGGCAAGTGCGCAGCGATGGTGTCAGCCAGACGGCCGGCATCATCGATGCCTGCCAGCGATGTCAAAATCTCTGGCGGGATTTTTTTGTTCAGTTTTACGTATTGATCGAACTGCTGAACGATCGCGCGACGCATCGCTTCCACTTCGGACTCATCGCCCGCTTCGGACTCAATCGGCGTGAGATCAGCAACGAAATGCGTATCCAGCTCACTGATGTGATGGATACGTGCACGTTGCGCGCCTTCGACCAACACCTTTACGGTGCCGTCTGGCAGCTTCAACATTTGCAGAATATTGGCGACGCAACCGATTTCATAAATATCATCGGCTGACGGTTCGTCTTTGGCAGCGGCTTTTTGCGCGGCAAGCATAATGCTCTTGCCTTGCTCCATCGCAGCTTCGAGCGCCTTGATTGATTTAGGACGACCGACGAACAGAGGAATTACCATGTGCGGGAAGACAACGACATCACGCAACGGTAACAGCGGCAGTTGGGTTTGTTCAGTGGAAATAGTAGTCGTCATGGCGAGCCTTATCTATAAACGTGTTAATGATGTTGGCGCTAACGGCCAAAACACAAGCCCGGACAGCAACAAAAATCATCCAGAAAAATAAAAAAGCCACCCGCGAAGTTGTCTTCGAAGTGGCTTTACTATGGAAGCCTGAATGATCCCTGCTGGTTTTAATTGTACTGCGTTTTAATTGAAAAACGGGCTAAAAAAGCCCGTTTTTGGTAATTTCTGCCTGTTTTTACAAAACTTTACTGTTTTGCTCCAGATACTTTCGGCTGTTCATGATAGATCAGCAATGGCTTCGCGCCATTTGTGATCGTACCTTCATCAATGACAACCTTGGCAACATTTTGCTCATTCGGCAATTCGAACATGACGTCCAGCAATGCATGCTCAAGTATCGAACGCAAACCGCGTGCACCAGTTTTGCGTGCAATTGCCTTCTTCGCAATTGCCTGCAAGGCAGCAGGACGGATTTCCAGTTCTGCACCTTCCATTTGCAATAGTTTGGAATATTGCTTGATCAGCGCATTCTTTGGCTCGAGCAAGATCTGGATCAATGCTTCTTCATCCAATTCACGCAATGTTGCAACCACAGGCAGACGACCGACCAATTCAGGAATCAAACCGAATTTGATCAAATCTTCAGGTTCTGTATCCAGCATGACCTGGCTGGCAGTACGCTCTTCACGACTCTTCACGCTAGCCGAGAAGCCGATACCGCTCTTCTCCGAACGCTCGGAAATGATCTTCGCCAAGCCATCAAATGCGCCACCGCAGATGAACATGATGTTGGTCGTGTCGATTTGTACGAAATCCTGATTCGGATGCTTGCGACCACCTTGTGGTGGCACTGAAGCCATCGTACCTTCGATCAACTTCAGCAAAGCTTGCTGTACACCTTCACCGGAAACGTCACGTGTGATCGATGGATTATCGGACTTACGCGAGATCTTGTCGATTTCATCGATATAGACGATACCTTTTTGCGCACGTTCGACTTCGTAGTTACAGTTCTGCAAAAGCTTCTGAATGATGTTTTCCACATCTTCACCAACGTAACCAGCTTCAGTCAGCGTCGTTGCATCGGCGATGACGAACGGCACGTCCAAAGTGCGCGCCAGTGTCTGCGCCAGCAAGGTCTTGCCAGAACCAGTAGGACCGACCAGCAAAATATTACTCTTCGCCAGTTCTACATCGTCCTTCTTGCCGAGATGCTTCAGACGTTTGTAGTGATTGTAGACAGCGACTGACAAAATGCGTTTTGCCGCATTCTGCCCGATCACATATTGATCCAGCAATTCACATAATTCTTGTGGTGTTGGCAGATCCGTACGCGGACCAGCAACGCTTTCTACACTCGATGCTTCATCGCGGATGATGTCATTGCATAAATCAATACATTCATCGCAAATAAACACGGATGGCCCAGCAATGAGCTTTTTCACCTCGTGCTGGCTCTTGCCGCAAAACGAGCAGTAGAGCAGTTTTTCGCCGGTTGAGGATTTTTTCTCTGACATGGTGCGCGTTATCTATGGTTGGGTATGGATTGATATTACCTGCGAATTACAAATTCGTCACGCCATGCAAAAAAGTTAGTGTGAAATGGCCTGCGCCACAAAACAAAACGCCCGAACGTTGATGCGCCCGGGCGTCACTTATTACATAGCCAACGAATCAAGCGCGCGTTGTCAAAACTTTATCGATCATGCCGTACTCAACAGCAGCATCGGCCGACATGAAATTGTCTCGATCAGTATCTTTACTGATTTCGTCTATCGTTTTGCCGGTTCTTTCAGCAAGAATACCGTTCAATCTTTCACGCAAATACAAGATTTCGCGTGCCTGGATTTCGATATCCGAAGCTTGGCCTTGCGCACCGCCCAAAGGCTGATGAATCATGATGCGTGAATTAGGCAAGGAGAAACGTTTGCCTTTTTCACCAGCTGCCAACAGGAAAGCACCCATCGACGCAGCCAAACCTGTGCACAAAGTCGAGACATTCGGCTTGATGAACTGCATCGTGTCATAAATCGCCATGCCGGCCGAAACCGAGCCGCCTGGCGAGTTAATGTACAAGGAAATATCCTTGTCTGGATTTTCGCTTTCCAGGAACAGCAACTGCGCAACAACCAGATTAGCCGATTGATCATTCACTGGACCAACCAGAAAAATGATGCGTTCTTTCAGCAAACGCGAATAAATATCGTATGCGCGTTCACCGCGACCGCTCTGTTCGACCACCATTGGAACCATACCGAGCATATCGGTATCAAGAGCAGAAGTACGAGTCATGCTTGTGGTCATGTGCTTTCCTTATGAGCGCACAAGTGCTTAAGCTTGTGCGTTGTTACCCATCAATTCATCGAATGCAACCGGTTTCTCGGTTACTTTCGCTTTACCCAGCACGTAGTTGACGACGTTTTCTTCCAATACAAGGGCTTCAACTTCGGCCAAACGGCTACGGTCGCTGAAATAATACTTCAGAACTTGTTGTGGGTCTTCGTAGCTCTGCGCGAATTCTTCAACTTGCGCTTTAACTTGTTCTGGTTTTGCTTGCAGATCGTTCGCTTTCACGACTTCTGCCAAGATCAAACCAAGACGTACGCGACGCTCTGCTTGCTCGGTGAACAATTCAGGTGGGAATGGCAAGTCACTGACTTTCATACCGCGCTGAGTCATATCTTGACGCGTCATTTCCATCAAACGCTCTACGTCTTGATCGATCAGAGTTTTAGGAACGTCCAACTCGCTGTTCTTGATCAGTGCATCCATGACGCTGTCTTTGGTCTTGGCCTTGATACGGCTGCTGACTTCGCGCTGCAGATTAACTTTGATATCTTCACGCATTTTTTGCAGGTCGCCATCTGGAATGCCCAGCGATTTTGCAAATTCAGCATCGACTTCCGGCAGATGCGCCCATTCGATTTGCTTCAATGTGATCGTGAATTCAGCTGTTTTGCCTGCCACGTCTTTACCGTGGTAATCAGCAGGGAAAGCCAATGGGAAGGTTTTCGATTCGCCAACTTTCAAGCCGATAGTGCCAGCTTCAAATTCAGCCAACATACGACCTTCGCCCAAGACGAAAGCGTAGTCTTCAGCTTTGCCGCCTTGGAATTCAACGCCGTCGATAGTACCGACGAAGTCGATAGTGACGCGATCACCATTTTTAGCTGTCAGATCGGAGCCGCCATCGCCGTGCGCGCTTTGCTCGCCTTTGACGTGGTAGTGCACGCGTTGCTTACGCAGGATGTCGATAGTTTTATCGATTTCTGCATCGCTAACGTCAACCGTGGTTTTTTCCACTTCGGCTGCCGACAAGTCACCCACTTTAACTTCTGGGTAAACTTCAAACGTTGCATTGAAAACCATGGTGCCATCTGTAGCAGCATCGTCAGTTTTCGGTTCGATTTTTGGAAAACCAGCAACGCGCAGATTGTTTTCGCTAGCAGCTTCGTTGAATGCACGACCTACTTTGTCGTTCAATACTTCGTTTTCGACTTGATAGCCGTACTGTTGCGCGACCATTTTCATCGGCACTTTACCAGTACGGAAGCCAGGCGCCTTGACCGTACGAGCACGGACTTTCAGGCGTTTTTCAACTTCCGCTTGTACATCAGCCATAGGCACGGTGATCGTGATACGGCGTTCAAGTTTGTCCAGAGTTTCGACTGCAGTTGCCATGTGAATCGTCCAAAAAATAAAAAATTCTGTGGTGCGAGGAGGGGGACTCGAACCCCCACACCATTGCTGGCGTCAGGACCTAAACCTGGTGCGTCTACCAATTTCGCCATCCTCGCGGGAATGTGCACTAAGTGCGCAAATACAAAAGCAAAAGGCGACCACGAAGTGAAAATTAGGGTCGCCCTGCACTGCCTTTTGTATCGGCTGTTCAACTTCAACCCGGGATTTTACTGGATTTTACGAAGCCTGCGCTGATTTTTGACACTTTGCCTACTCTAGCCAATCAAGTGCATGCTTAGACAGGCAAATTTATCTCGCATTTAAGCAATGAATTAAGACTGCTGCAAGCAACAAAGTTACTGATCAATAGACGAGAAACACTAGCTGATTTGACAGCTGCGCATCTATTTTCAATTACTATGCGGGCTAGCAATCAGCATCCCGCAAAGAAACTTTTACTCTTTGCCAATAAAGAAATTAGCCTTCACTTACCGATTACGCCTCTCAAGCATCCATGTCCGTTGATCATTACGAAAACTTCCCTGTTGCATCCATACTCTTGCCAGCCAAGTTGCGTCCGGCAGTTGAGGTCATTTATGCGTTTGCCCGTAGCGCAGACGATCTGGCCGACGAAGGCGATGCCACTCCTGAGGAAAGATTAGCGGCACTGGCAGAATACGAAAAAGGTCTGGATCAAATCGAGGCAAGACAAACGCCCGATATGGCTCTGTTCAGGGCATTGGAACAAGTCGTGACAGAGTATCAATTGCCTTTGCAACCATTCCGCGATCTGCTGTCTGCATTCAAGCAGGATGTTGTCACCACGCGCTATGCGAATTTTGATGCTCTGCTGGATTACTGCCGTCGCTCTGCCAATCCGGTCGGTACCTTGATGCTGCATTTATACGGTGCGGCCAATGCAGAAAATCTGCGTGACTCAGACGCCATTTGCTCTGCGCTTCAGCTCATCAATTTTTGGCAGGATGTCGCGATCGATTGGGAAAAAGAACGTATTTATCTGCCTCTGGAAGATATGCAGACGTTCAACATTGCTGAAAAACAAATTGCCAGCCAGGACGTAGACGATGCATGGCGCAAGCTAATGCAATTTGAAGTGGCACGTGCACGCACCATGCTGGTGTCCGGCGCACCACTGGCATTACGCCTGCCCGGGCGCATAGGCTGGGAGCTACGTCTGGTTGTGCAAGGCGGTTTGCGCATATTGGAGCGCATAGAAGCGTCAGATTACGATATGTTTCGCCATCGCCCGAAACTAGGAAAAAGCGATTGGCTGATTTTGTTGTGGCGTGCAATCCGCATGAAGGCGCAATAATTCGTCAAGCCTAATTTGCAATCCCAGCGTTCAAACGTGCTTCACCCAACAAATTACTCGAAATCGCCAGACATTATTTGTTCCGATTGCCTTAGTCGGCTAGCATAGCGGCTTCATTCAGCGTCTAGCGCCCTACTCGCATCTACCTATTTATGTCTCCCGACGAATACTGCCAACAAAAAACCGCTCAAAGCGGTTCCAGCTTTTATTACAGCTTTCTGTTCCTGACGCCGGATCGCCGTCGCGCCATTACCGCGCTGTACGCTTTTTGCCGCGAAGTCGATGACACTGTTGATGAATGTACTGATGTATCAATTGCACGCACCAAACTGATCTGGTGGCGCAAGGAAGTCGCCACGATGACATCTGGCACACCTACACATCCAGTCACTAAAGCACTACAACCGCATCTGAGCGTATATGACCTCGATATCGAACACCTGATTGCCATCATCGATGGCATGGAGATGGATCTCGACCAGAATCGCTATCTCGACTTTATCGGCTTGCAAAAGTATTGCTGGCACGTTGCCAGCGTGGTCGGCATTTTATCCGCCAAGATTTTTGGTGTGACGAATCCGCAAACATTGCAATACGCTGAAAAATTGGGATTGGCATTTCAACTGACAAACATCATCCGCGATGTCGGCGAAGATGCACGCAAAGGCCGCATCTATCTACCCGTCAACGAACTGCAGCAATTCAACGTCACCGCAGCCGACATCCTGAATGCACGCCACAGCGACAACTTCGAAAAGCTCATGCAATTTCAAGCCACACGCGCGCAAAAATTGTATGACGAAGCCTTTGCCTTATTACCTAAAGAAGACAGACGCGCGCAGCGTCCAGGCCTGATCATGGCTGCGATCTATCGCGCCGTACTGACCGAAGTCGAACGCGATGGCTTTCATGTATTGAACCAGCGCATTTCTCTCACGCCTATCCGCAAGTTATGGCTGGCGTGGATCACCTATGTACGCGGTTAATGGCTGAAGCAAAAAAAATTGCAGTCATCGGGGCTGGCTGGGCAGGTTGCTCAGCGGCGGTCGAACTGGCAATTGCCGGACATGCCGTCACACTATTCGAATCATCACGTACCTTGGGCGGCCGCGCTCGCGCCGTCGAGATTCAAGACAAGCTGCTGGACAACGGACAACACATCCTGCTCGGTGCCTATACCGAAACCCTACGCCTGTTAAAAACCATAGGTGTGGCAGCAGACGATGCACTGCTACGTCTGCCGCTGCAAATGCGCTATCCATCCGGCTGTGACGGCATGGACTTTGTTGCACCTCGCCTACCAGCGCCTTTGCATCTGCTTGCTGCACTGTTGCGTGCTACCGGTTTGGGCGGTGCAGACAAGATGGCGCTCGCACGTTTTTCCACTACCGCGCGTTGGATGGATTGGCGCTTGCATACTGATTGCAGCGTAAGTGAATTACTGGAACGTTTCGACCAGACCGAACGCCTGATCAAACTGATGTGGCAACCACTATGTATAGCGGCGCTCAATACACCGCCGGAACGCGCATCTGCGCAAGTATTTCTGAATGTATTACGAGATAGTCTCGGTGCTGCACGCGCAGCATCCGATATGCTGATCCCGCGCACAGACCTGACATCCTTGCTGCCACAACAAGCCGCTGCTTTTATTGAGCAAAACAAAGGTCTCGTCAAAGCAGGCGCTAACGTACAAAAAATAACAGCCAGTGATCAACAATGGCTGCTCACGCTGAAAAACGAAGAATCGATTGAAGAATTATTTGACGCTGTCGTCATAGCAACGCCAGCGACGACAGCAGCGGCATTATTGGCAGGATCAGCAGCAGAGGCACAAGTCCCAACGTTCGACTACGAACCCATCACTACCTGCTATTTGCAATACCCCGCAGAGACGCGACTCGCCGCACCCTTCTATGCATTGGCCGACGATGCGGATCAAGGATATTGGGGGCAATTTGTTTTTGATCGTGGGCAACTAGATGCAAGCCAGGATGGCTTGCTTGCAGTGGTAGTGAGCGTATCAACAGCGGCAACTGAACTGGGACAAGAAGCCTTGTCTGCAGCGATTGCAGCGCAACTGGCCAGCTCGCTACAAATGCCACAATTGGCGCAGCCGCAATGGAGCAAGGTCATTTCAGAAAAACGTGCGACGTTTTCCTGTACGCCGGGCTTGCAACGTCCGGAAGAAAAAACCGTGTTTCCCCATCTCGTTCTCGCCGGGGATTATCTGGCCAGCGATTATCCTGCAACACTGGAATCTGCAGTACGCAGCGGCGTCAAAGCCGCTACCTTACTGAAACAGCATTTCGTTTGACTCTATAAGTCGCCTGCAAGCTATTCGTGTTCGCGCACACGGTTCAAGGCTTCATCAATGCGTTCCACGCCTATGACGGTCAAGCCTTCAATTTTTTGCTTGGGCATATTCGATTTTGGAATCAGTGCGAGAGAAAATCCCAGCTTGGCCGCTTCGCGCAAACGTTCCTGACCACGCGGCGCAGGACGAATTTCACCAGCCAAGCCAACCTCACCAAACACGACTAAACCACGTGGCAAAGGTCGACTGCGCATTGAAGAATGTATTGCTAGCAAAACTGCCAGATCGGCTGCCGGTTCTGTAATTTTCACACCGCCGACTGCATTGATGAAAACGTCTTGATCGAAAGCAGCGATACCTGCATGACGATGCAGAACCGCCAGCAACATCGCCAGACGATTTTGTTCCAGACCGACGGAAAGACGTCGCGCGTTAGGTAGATGCGAGGTATCGACCAAGGCTTGTATCTCTACCAGCAATGGTCGCGTACCTTCTTGCGTCACCATCACACAGGCACCAGGCACAGGATTGTCATGTTGCGAGAGGAAAAGTGCCGAAGGGTTGGAAACACCTTTCAAGCCTTTTTCCGTCATTGCAAAAACGCCTAGCTCATTGACTGCTCCAAAACGATTCTTGATCGCACGCACCAGGCGGAAGCTGGAGTGTGTATCACCCTCAAAATACAGCACCGTATCAACAATATGCTCCAGCACACGTGGGCCTGCCAATGCGCCCTCTTTCGTCACGTGCCCAACCATGATGATGGTGACACCAGTTTGCTTGGCGATACGTGTTAGCTGCGCAGCACATTCACGCACCTGTGCAACCGAACCCGGCGCTGAACTCAGTGCATCGGAGTACACAGTTTGGATAGAATCTATTACTGCTACATCCGGCTTGTGCTCGGCCAACGTATTCAGAATTTTTTCCAACTGGATCTCAGCCTGCAGCTTCAAATCCTTGGCATCGACTGCCAGACGTTTCGCGCGTAATGCGATCTGCGCGCCCGACTCTTCGCCACTAACGTACAAAACTTTCTTGATGCGCGAAAGATTAGCCAAGGCTTGCAACAGCAAGGTCGATTTACCAATACCAGGATCGCCACCAATCAGCACCACGCCACCGGCGACTAATCCGCCGCCCAGCACGCGATCGAATTCCTCGATGCCGGTACCAAAGCGCGGTACGTCTATCGCTTCAATGTCGGCCAAACTCAACACCGGCGCAGTTTGCGCCAGACCTTGATGCTGCGTGGAAAAACGATTCGAGCCTGATTCGATAACGGTTTCTACCAGCGTGTTCCAGGTACCGCAGGCGGGACATTGTCCGCCCCACTTGTTGGTGACGCCGCCACATTCGCTACAGGTGTAATTGGTTTTGGCTTTTGCCATCTGGATGGATTTCTATTCTTCTAGTTGAGTTCAACGATTTGTACGCGTGGTGCAATCGCGCACATCAATTCATAACCGACCGTACCTGCGGCATTGGCCACTTCATCGATAGGCAAGCCATTCCCCCACAAGGTGACCTTGCTGCCGACACGTGCAGTGGCAATCGGCGTGAGATCGACAGTAATCATATCCATAGAAACACGCCCGATCAGTTGTGTTTTCACGCCATCGACAACAACCGGTGTCCCTGTCGGTGCCTGCCTTGGATAACCATCTGCATAACCGCAAGCCACCACGCCTATCGTCATCGGCCTGTCTGCAACGAAAGCGCTGCCATAGCCAACTGCATCGCCAGCAACGATATGCTGTATGCCGATAATTTCACTGTTCAAAGTCATAGACGGCAACAAACCGAATTCTTCGGCTGTTGTGTCGCCCGGAGTTCCACCATAAAGCATGACGCCTGGACGCACCCAATCCGCAGCACATTCTGGATGCATCAAATCTGCAGCCGAATTGGACAAACATCTTTCGCCTGGCAAACCTTCTGTCGCCTCATAAAAACGTCTCAATTGTTCAGCCAAGCTCAACCCTGCATTGCTCGGATCTTCTGCATTGGCGAAATGTGTGACGAAGGAGATATCGCGCACGGCAGGTATTGCGCGCAAGCGTTCATAAGCTGCGCGATAGTTTTGCGGCGTAAAGCCCAGACGATTCATGCCACTGTTCATCTTGAGATAAACATCGATTTTTGCCGTTAACTTGGTTTTTTCCAGCATCCCCAGCTGTTCGCTGCAATGCACAACCGTATCCAGCTGGTAATCAGAAATGGTTGTCAGATCAGATGGATCAAAAAAACCTTCCAGCAACAAAATTCGTTTGCGCCAACCAAGTTGTCGCAACTTTGCCGCACCATCCAATTCAATCAAACCTAATCCATCTGCATCAGCAAAACCGCGTATGCTACGTTCCAAGCCATGGCCATAAGCATTCGCCTTGACGACGGCCCAGACTTTAGAACGTGGCGCGCAATTTTTCGCGCGTTCCAAATTGGTTCGCAAAGCGTTAATATCAATGGTAGCTACAAGCGGTCTAGGCATACGGGAATGTGAAAAAAGTTAAATCGTGACATTCGGTTAAGTTGAATGTCTTTATTTTACCGGACGTGTTGCGCTACTGATGTGCAATTCATTCGGAGGCCCATAGTTTCATGGTATAAAGTCAGCCAGAGACAATAGTAAAAATAGATTAATGCGAATGAATCGCGGTTTTTATACCATCATGGCGGCGCAGTTTTTTTCTTCGCTCGCCGACAACGCCCTCCTAATAGCGGCCATAGCCTTATTAACGGTAATGAAGTCACCCGAATGGATGACTCCATTACTAAAGCTATTCTTTGTCCTGTCTTATGTATTACTTGCCGCTTTTGTCGGCGCTTTTGCAGACGCATTGCCCAAAGGGCGCGTCATGTTCATCACCAACCTGATCAAGATCTTCGGTTGCGGCATGATGTTCTTCGATGTACATCCCCTATTCGCTTATGCTGTGGTCGGTTTTGGTGCTGCAGCTTACTCGCCAGCCAAATACGGAATTTTGACCGAATTATTGCCAGCTGAAAAACTGGTTGCAGCCAATGGCTGGATTGAAGGCCTCACCGTTTCCTCTATTATTCTGGGCACCGTGATGGGTGGTGCATTGATCAACCCTCAGCTCGCCGCCAAGTTACTTGCCTTTGACTTCCCTATCATCAATTTCGGTATCGATACGCCAGCAGAAGCCGCTCTCTGCATCATTACAGTTTCCTATTTGCTCGCGGCACTCTTCAATCTCCGTATCCCTGATACCGGCGCACGCTATCCTCATCAAGAACGCAATCCGATCAAGTTAATTGGTGATTTTGCCAATTGCTTCACCACTTTGTGGAAAGACAGACTCGGTCAAATTTCGCTCGCGGTCACCACTTTGTTCTGGGGCGCTGGTGCAACATTGCAATTCATCGTATTGAAATGGGCGGAGCAATCCCTGAACATGCCTCTAGACAAGGCAGCCATTCTGCAAGGTATTGTTGCCGTTGGCGTCGCAATTGGGGCAATTGCCGCGGCACGCTTTGTTCCGTTAAAGAAATCGCTATCCGTCATGCCGCTCGGCGTCATCATGGGATTGGTCGTCATTGTCATGACGATGGTACATAACGTTTGGCTGGCGTATCCGCTGCTGGTACTGGTAGGCGCACTATCCGGTTATTTTGTCGTGCCTATGAATGCCTTGCTGCAGCATCGCGGTCACGTGTTGATGAGTGCAGGACATTCCATCGCTGTACAGAATTTCAATGAAAATCTGTCAGTACTAACCATGCTGCTGCTCTATGCACTGATGGTCAAACTGAATCTGAATATCAATATCGTCATCGTACTGTTCGGCATGTCCGTCTCCGGCATCATGTTCTTGATCATGCGCAGACACGCAGCCAATCAACGTGAACACGATTCCTTGTCGCTCATAGGCGAACCAAAACACTAACCCAGCAATTCCTAGGTAAGCGGATGAACCAGTTTTATCCGCTGTCCGGCACGAGTACGCCAATCGTTGGGTACGATAAATCCGCGGCTGGCTTCAATCGCGTTCTCGCCCTCCACTTCCAGTAGAACAACCAATACTGGCATCGTGTCATCGATAAAGTGCTCGGTCAGCAAATCCTGCAGAGCCTGTTTGTCCATTGTTTGGTTCAGCGCTAATTTCGCTGGAGCCAGCCAATGCAAACGCGGCAAAACTGCATAGCGTTCCGCTTGCACGCTTTCCATCTCATTCAACGCACACCAGAATCCACGGCAATGCTCGCTATGAGTTCCGAATGCGATCGCATCAGCCTCATCAGCGCTGTGATAAAACAACCATCCCTTCACCAAAGCTTGCGCTTGACTCACAGGAATTGGGAGATGTACTTGTGCTGCGGGATGTTGCGATAACAAGAGTTGGCGATCCAATATCTTGTGCATTTTTGCACCCAGCGTATCCGCCAGATTGGGACCGACAAAATAATCGGCATCTTCACCAGCACCACTAGATTCAAGAAGATAAAACTTGGTGGCGAATTCCCAATGCAGAAGTTGATTACCTATCCGTAATAGAAAATCAAACTCACCTATCGTGCTGTTCCTCCCTGCTCTTACCTGAACTCCATGCGCCGCGAGTATGCCGCGATACTCGAAGTAGAAAGCCATCAGCTTTTCTGCATAACGTCCCAAACGCGTGAAAGCCTGTACGTCCAAGTAGCGATGCAGAGCGTCAGGCTGACGATCAAGTGCAAGCAACCAATCAGCGACGTCGTCCGGCAAGCTGCCTTGCAACGTGGCGATCTTGCCCTGCCATTGTGGCGCTTGTGGATCGAGTAGATCAGGCGCATCCAGCAACCATGCCAATGCGCGCACATGTGTATCGTTGAGATGGCCCCAACGCTGGTGAAATTGATGTTGGAAAGAATCGGCCAACTTAGCCGTTTTCCCTGGCGGTATAAGTTTGCATGGCTAGACACAAATCTGCCCAGGCTTTGCTCTTGTCCTTGAGACTACGTAACAGATAGGCCGGATGATAAGTCACGACAACAGGTATCTCGTCGTAACGATGCACTGTGCCACGCAACTTGCTGACCGGCGTTGCCGGATCCTGCTTCAGCAAGGATAGTGCTGCCGTCTTGCCAAGTGCAACAATCACGGTTGGATTGATCAAGGCAATTTGTCGTTGCAGATATGGCATGCATGCATCGACTTCTTCGGCTGTAGGTGGACGATCGCGTTTGCTCGCATCGGTCGGTCGGCATTTCACAATATTGGCGATATATGCATTCTCGCCACGCTTCAAGCCCATTGCAATGAACATATTGTCGAGCAGTTTTCCGGCAGGACCGACGAAGGGCTCGCCTTGAAAATCCTCATTCCGGCCAGGGCCTTCTCCGATAAATAACCATTTTGCTTTTTGGTCACCGACGCCGAACACCGTTTGCGTCCGACCTTTGCATAGACCGCATTCCGTGCAATTACTGACGACCTCTTTCAACTGCTCCCAACCCATATTGGCGATATCACTGGCGGGTTTCACCACTGCGCTGACAGCTGTAGTCATAGGTACAGTTACGGGCGCGGCCGGAGTCTCATCGCCCCAGGCCGATAACGTCGGCTCGGCGACACGTTGCTGTGGCACTGGAGCTGCGACTGGCACAGAAATTTCTACCGTCTCCGCACTTTCCGTCAATAGTACAGACTCATGCTCGAGTGTTTGCAATGCAGCCGTACGTTGCGACCAAACTGGCCCCAATCCCATTTCATTCAGAAATGCCGTACGACGATCTTGATTGCTCATAGGGCTAACTTCATGACTAGCGCATCTTCACGCTGATTATTGGGCGCAGGATAATAACCCTTGCGTACGCCGATACGGGTAAACCCATAGCGTTGGTAAATTTTTTCTGCACGCGTATTCGACGGACGAACTTCCAGCAAGATCGCTTCCAGCTTTCTTTCCATCGCAATTGCTTTCGCCTTGTTCAATAGCAAAAGCCCTATGCCTTTTCCATGCAGATCACGATGCACTGTAATGTTCAGCAGATGCGCCTCATCAAACGAAGGCATCAATAAAAAATAGCCATTCAATGCCCCGGAACCATCGCGCAATATCCATGTTTCGTATCCACTATTAATGGAATCCAGAAAATTCCCACGCGTCCATGGGAACGGATAGACGTCATTTTCAATCGCCAGCACATCACTGATATCAGTCGGTTGCATGCGATAAAAATAAAGCTTGAGCGCAGATGACCCAGATTCAAAATGAGGGATAGGAATTTGCACAGAACTCATGCAGCCTCCTTTGCAGCCTTTTCCAGACGTTCACTCGTTGTCAGCGCTACCTTGTTGCGCAGATACAGCGGCTCTGCCACGCTGGCAGATACGCCCAATTCTTGCGCAAATGCAGCTGCACCCAATGTCGTAATCTGCACCGCATGCGGCAGCATATCTTTCAAACCATTCGCAAAAAATGAACGCGCAGCGAAATCTGCAGCATAAGCCTGCAAGCCATTACCGCATGCAATGACATCTCCCTGCGGTAACACATCAACCGCAGCAGACAAAATCGGCGGAATGATGATCTGCCACTCGGCAACAAAACGATACTGCGCCCAATACACTTCTCCCATGCGTGCATCCAATACAGCAAGCACATCGGATGCGCCAGTTTGTTCTCGACAGGCTTGCGCCAGCGCCAGCAATGTAACCGTCGGCAATAACGGCTTGTCTGCACCATACGCCAAACCTTGCGCAATACCGCAAGCGGTACGCACACCGGTAAACGAACCAGGTCCTGCGCCGAAAGCAATCGCATCACAATCGCTCAATGCAATTCCTGCATCCGCCAGCAAAGTCTGCACCATAGGCAAGATGCTTTGCGAATGCGTAGTGACGCCGGCCGCTTCTCTGCTCGTCGTTATGCCATTGCACAACAAGGCAGCCGATGCCAGCTCAGAGGATGTTTCGATAGCGAGAATAGTAGACATAGCGGTATTTTACCGTGTGCATAGCAGTAGGTGCTGAGAACAAATACAACTCTACGCAGGCATTCTTCATTTCATAAAAGGACGGTCGCTCTAGCAGCGGCAGAAACCGGTAAAATACCGCTATGCCAAGCATCACACTAGAACCGGAAAACCAGCAGCAGTTAGCCCAGCGCATGAAAGACGACGTATGGGTCGTGGCATGTCTGTGCGCGGCTTGGTGCGACGTCTGCACAAACTATCGCCCAGGATTTGACGAGCTGGCATCACAACACCCTGACAAGCTCTTCATCTGGATTGATATCGAGGATCGTGCCGACCTCGTGGGCGACTTCGATGTGGAGAACTTCCCTACGCTGTTAATTCAACACGGTGACGATGTCGTTTTTTATGGCACGACCATGCCCGATCATCGCATTGCGCATCGCCTCGTCACTTCTCACGCAGAGAAAAGCACATCTGAGCGCAAGGTGCAAACGCAAAGCAGCGCCGAATATAAAGAGTGGCAGTTGGAACGCAATCTGCGACAAGCACTGACACAATCTTGACCGCTATTCAATTGGCCTAAACCTCGCCAACGCTACAAACATTTAGCCTCAACGAATTTTTAGGCAAAAAAAATCCCCAGCGAACCGGGGATTTTTTATTTCGCTAGATTCAGCTTAGATAGGCTGAATGTTCGAAGCTTGCTTGCCTTTAGGGCCAGCAGTCACTTCAAAAGAAACGCGTTGGTTCTCTTGCAGTGATTTGAAGCCGCTCGACTGAATTGCCGAGAAGTGAGCGAACAAATCTTCGCCGCCTTCGTCAGGTGTAATAAAGCCGAAGCCCTTCGAATCATTGAACCATTTTACGATACCAGTTGCCATTGCAATTCCTAATTTCAGTTAAGTTGGGCAGTTGCCCGTTAGATCGTTTCAACCAAGACAGGAATGACAGACTAATACTGCACTACTAACTCGAATCTCAACGATGCTTGATTATACCGGATAAAAGAGAAAAGAGTTAAATTTTGATAATCTCTTAATATTGCTTTGAGACATCGCCCCACTCACTTCTTGTCCGTCTATTTAAAACCTGTAATTCACTTCTGCTCATGCCATTTGTACAAGCATTATGAATTACACAAACATTGCCGAATTTATTGCTTGTTCGCCTGTTCGCGTGCTTTTTCAGCTTTCTTTGCAGCAACTTCTTTTTGACGCGCTTCTGATTCCCGCACCTTTGCTTCATATCTTTCAACATTTTCGGCGCGCTTCTTGGCATCGGCTTGTTCATTTTCCTGCAACAACTTTTGCCGCTCGGCATAGTCGGCGTTCTTTTTAGCGTAATTCTCGGCACGTACTTTGCGTTGTGCATCTTTCGTCAAATCATTAGCTTCAGTCGACTTGCCAGCTGCAGCGTCAGTCTTGTTCTGCATTGATATTGCCTTACCTTCGCTTTGTGCCGCCTTTTCTGCCAAACGACGATCACTCTCTGCCACCTTGGCATGGCGTGTATATGCGTTTGCTTCGATTTCAATCGGCTTGATCACCTCTAAATCAGCGCGTTTTTGTTCCTTAACCTTGGCCAGGCAGGAATTTGTAAAAAACTCCTTGTAGCATGCACGTTGACCCGCAGCAAAACGCGACTCAATAAACGACCGTGCTTTTGTCACATCGGCTAATGCACTGCTTGCTGCCGCTGATGATTGAATCGAATTGGCAGGATAACGTTCAATCAAGGCACTCACTGAGTACGATTGTGAATCAGCCTCAACTGTCGTAGTTGATTGGGCAAAGACCGATTGACTCGATAACAGAATCGAGCCGGCGATGAATATGTTCAATACCTGTTTCATATACTGTGCATCCACATTAACTAAACCCTAGCTATACAACCTACAAAATTGAATTGCCCTCATGGCGACGCTCGGCTTCCATGTATTCGGATGATTGCATTTCAATCAAGCGTGAAACGGTACGTTGAAATTCAGCAATCTGGGCACCATCAGTATACAACTCCTCCATCGGCACCTCGGCCGATATCAGCAATTTAATCTTGTGGTCATATAACACGTCCACCAACCAGATAAACCGCCGTACGGCCGAAGACATACCAGCAGACATCACCGGAACGTCAGATAGAAAAAGCGTATGAAAACGGCTGGCCAGTTCAAGATAATCATTTTGCGAGCGCGGCCCACCACATAGCGTCGCGAAGTCAAACCATATTACACCGCCGGCACGCCGCAGCGCCTGGATATCACGCCCTTCGATTCTCAGATGCGGATTTTCATCGACAGTTTCAGCGATACGGGCAAACGCAACACGCATTGCCTCACTCGATTTTTCATTCAACGGCCAGTAATAGGCGTCGACCTGTTCCAATGCACGCTTGCGATAATCATTGCCACTATCGACATTAACGATATCGAGTTTTTCTTTCAGTAATTCGATAGTCGGCAACATACGATCTCTATGCAGTCCATCCGGGTACAAGGTATCGGGATGGAAATTCGAGGTGATGATGAAAGACACACCGTTTTCGAACAGTGCCTTGAACAGATTGTAGAGAATCATCGCGTCAGCAATATCGATGACGTGGAATTCATCGAAACAAATCAGACGGTATTTCTTGGCAATCCGCTTCGCCACCTCATCCAGTGGATTGGCGATCATCTTCAGCTCATCCAGCTCGCGATGCACGCTGCGCATGAATTCATGGAAATGCACACGCGTCTTGCGTACTAGCGGCACCACCGAATAGAAACTATCCATCAAGAAGGATTTGCCGCGACCAACACCTCCCCACATATAGATGCCGCGCGGAATTTCCGGAGGTCGCAAAAAACGTAAAAAGGCATTGGCGCGCTGCGCCTTGTACTCTACCCATTCGTCATACGCTTGCTGCAAACGATTGACGGCATTGAGCTGCGATTCATCGGCAATGAATCCACGTTGCGACAAAGCCTGATCATAAAATTCGCGAACATTCATTCGGTGAAAATCCAATTCATTTTTATGGTCCTGCCCAATTTTTATGGACTCTCAAGATAAAAATGGGCGAGTCATTGCTCGCCCAAGTATGTCAACAGCACTACGTGCTTACTGCGGATTCATGTTTACCACAACACGTGCCGGGTAACCACCGCCACCCGACGTAATCGGAAGACTGAGACCCAAACCGAGTCCCACAGCACCACTACCGCCGCCGAGACCAAGACCAACTCTGGAACCCGTTGGCTGACCTCCATAAGGAGGCAATCTTAGTTCCGACGTTCTGTAACCATATTTATTACAGATAATACGCAGTTCGCCATTACTTTTCCCAACTTGCACAGAAGCCGGTGTGACCACATTCCAGCTGGAAGCATTGGTCATCACAACGCAATTAGCACCACCAAACTCCTGCCCGTTACTTGCAGTCGTAATTAACACGCGACCATCTCCAGAACCTGTTGATGCACAGGCACTCAAGAGTAAAGGTAATAGCAAAGCTGCGTATCGCATCTACGCTCCTAGAAATTCAACGCCCGACCATCCACTGCCAGCGCTGCTTCTTTTACTGCTTCCGACAAAGAAGGATGAGCATGACAGATTCGTGCAATATCTTCAGATGATGCACGGAACTCCATTGCGACCACAGCTTCTGAAATCAGTTCCGATGCCATAGGGCCGATGATGTGCACGCCGAGGATTTCATCCGTTTTTGCATCAGCAAGAAACTTCACGAAACCAGTGGTATCACCCAATGCGCGCGCACGACCATTTGCCAGGAACGGGAAAGAACCAGCTTTGTAAGCGATGTTTTCCGCCTTGAGTTGTTGCTCTGTTTTGCCAACCCATGCGATTTCCGGTGAGGTGTAAATCACCCAAGGAATGGTGTTGAAATTAACATGACCATGCTGACCGGCGATACGTTCTGCGACCGCAACGCCCTCTTCTTCAGCCTTGTGCGCAAGCATAGGACCACGTACCACATCGCCTACTGCCCATACGTTTGGCAAACTTGTTTTGCAATCGCCATCAACTGCGATGAAGCCACGTTCATCGAGCTTCAAACCAACGGCTTCTGCATTCAGACCGATAGTATTCGGAATCCGGCCTATCGATATGATCAGCTTGTCGAAGACTGCTTTTTGCGCAGCGCCTTTGTCATCAACATAGTTGACGGTCACATCGTTCTTGCCAGCAGTAATCGCACCGATCTTGACGCTCAGATTGATGGCAAGACCTTGCTTGGTGAATTGCTTCAACGCCTCTTTCGCAACTTGTCCATCGACTGCACCGAGGAAAGCTGGCAATGCTTCGAGCACCGTCACTTCAGAACCAAGACGACGCCATACGCTACCCATTTCCAGACCAATCACGCCTGCACCGATCACGCCAAGACGCTTAGGCACATCCGTCATTGCAAGCGCACCAGTATTCGACAAGATCAGCTTTTCATCAAATGCAGCGCCTGGCAATTCGCGCGGATTTGAACCTGTCGCGACGATGACGTGTTTAGCAAAAATGCTTTCTTCAGTCGCACCGGCTATCTTGATTTCATGACCGCCATCGATCGCTTTTACAAACGATCCACGACCATGGAAAAAAGTCACTTTGTTCTTTTTGAGCAAATACAGAATACCGTCGTTATTCTGTTTAACGACCGTGTCCTTGCGCGACACCATCTTCTTCAGATTCAGCGACAGGCCTTTTACTTCGATCCCGTGATCGGCAAATGCATGCGCTGCATGGTCGTAGTTTTCCGACGATTGCAACAATGCTTTCGATGGAATGCAACCAACGTTGGTGCACGTTCCACCAGGTGCAGGACCACCTTTTTCATTTTTCCATTCGTCAATACAGGCAGCGGTAAATCCCAACTGCGCCGCGCGTATCGCTGCAACATAGCCGCCAGGGCCGCCGCCTATCACCACCACATCAAAATTCTTCGACATATCTTTATCCCGCTAAATTATCCACTTAGAAAAAAAGACACGCAGGCAGCAAAATGGTTGCGCCTTTGTGTCTTTTATTTACCCGGTTTTAGAGATCCAGCAACAAGCGCGCAGGATCTTCCAATGCCTCTTTCATCGCAACGAGACCCAATACAGCCTCACGTCCGTCGATGATGCGGTGATCGTAGGACATCGCCAGATAATTCATTGGACGAATCACGATTTGGCCGTTCTCAACAACAGCACGCTCCTTGGTCGCATGGATACCCAGAATCGCGGATTGTGGTGGATTGATAATCGGTGTCGATAACATCGAACCAAAGATGCCGCCATTCGAGATGGAGAAAGTACCACCGGTCAAATCATCCAGCGTCAGCTTGCCTTCTTTGGCCTTGTTACCAAATTCGCCAATTTTCTTTTCGATTTCAGCGATCGACATTTGATCAACATCGCGCAGGATAGGCACAACCAGACCGCGTGGCGAACCGACTGCGATACCGATATCGAAATAGCCGTGGTAGACGATATCGTTGCCATCAACAGATGCATTGATGATTGGATATTTTTTCAACGCAGCAACGGCCGCTTTAACGAAGAAGGACATGAAGCCAAGTTTGACGCCATGTTCTTTTTCGAACTTGTCTTTGTACTTGGTACGCAGATCGATTACCGGCTGCATATTGACTTCGTTGAAGGTCGTCAAGATGGCATTGCTTGCCTGCGATTGCAACAGACGTTCTGCAATACGTGCGCGCAAACGGCTCATAGGCACGCGCTCTTCCGGACGATTCGCGAGCGAAGCAAGGGATGGCGCTGGCGTAGCAACTTGTTGCAACGCAGGTTTGGCGGCAGCCACTGGTGCAGGCGCTGGTTTCTTCTCCAGTTGATTGATGACATCACCTTTGGTGACGCGACCATCTTTACCGGTGCCGGCAACATCACCTGCGGCCAGATTGTTTTCTGACAGCATTTTTGCAGCTGCCGGCATTGCGATACCGCTAGCTGCATTCGATGATGCTGGAGCACTTGCCGGTGCGGATGCTACCGATGCAGTTGGCGCCGCAGCGGCTGCAGCAGCAGGCGCAGGAATAACCACCGCGGACAGATCCGTATCGATCAGCGCGATAACCTCGCCGGCAACGACTGTACTGTTATCGTCGCGCACGATTTGTGTAATCACACCGGCGGCAGGCGCAGGTAGTTCCAACACGACTTTATCGGTCTCGATATCGATCAGGTTTTCGTCGCGAGCGACGGTCTCACCTACTTTTTTATGCCATTGCAGCAGTGTTGCTTCTGCAACAGATTCCGACAGTTGCGGAACTTTTACTTCAAGAATTGCCATTTTTAACTCTCCGTTTCGGGTTGTTCATACGACATCCCAGCTTCTGGAATGCCGCAGGGTCTTTATTTGGTTTGTACAAAACCTTTTAATTTGGCAAATGCAGCATCAATCAGTGCTTTTTGCTGTGCGTAATGCTTGTCGTAGTAACCCACGGCAGGCGATGCGCTGGCTGGACGGCCGGCATAGGCAAGTTTCTGTCCGTCTGCCATATTTTCCAGAATATTGTGTTGGATCTGGAACCAGGCACCTTGGTTCTGCGGTTCATCCTGAGTCCACACCAATTCATTGAAATTCGGGAATTTTTTGAGTTCAGCCGCAAACGCTTTATGTGGGAACGGATAAAGCTGTTCGACACGAATAATGGCAACATCGTTCTGTCCGCGTTCCTTGCGAGCAGCGACCAAATCGTAATAAACGCGACCTGAACATGCGATGACGCGCTTCACTTTCTTCGCATCGATCTTCTCATCTACTTCACCGATCACGGTCTGGAACGAACCTTTGGCAAGTTCGCTCAACGGCGATCCGGCATCCTTGTTACGCAACAGCGATTTCGGCGTCAAAATCACCAATGGCTTGCGGAACAGACGAATCATCTGACGGCGCAACAAATGGAAGATTTGTGCCGAAGTAGTCGGCTGTACCACTTGCATATTGTTGTCTGCGCACAGTTGCAGGAAGCGTTCTGGACGTGCGGATGAATGCTCCGGTCCCTGACCTTCGTAACCATGCGGCAGCATCATGACCAGACCTGATGCACGACCCCATTTCACTTCGCCGGAGCTGATGAACTGATCGATGACAACTTGTGCGCCGTTGACGAAATCGCCAAATTGCGCTTCCCAGATAACCAGCGTATTTGGCTCAGCTGTGGAGTAACCGTATTCATAAGCCAACACAGCTTCTTCCGACAAAACGGAATCGATGACACGGAACCAGGCTTGTTGATCCGAGACGTTTTGCAGAGGTACATAGGTACCTGCATCCCAACGTTCACGATTTTGATCATGCAGAACTGCGTGACGATGGACGAATGTACCGCGACCAGAATCCTGACCTGTCAAACGCACGGCATAACCGGAGCTGACCAATGATGCGTAGGCCAGATGCTCACCCATGCCCCAATCCAGATTGATTTCGCCACGGCCCATGCTTGCGCGGTCAGCCAGTACTTTTTCAACCAGTGGATGAACTTTGAAGTTTTCCGGCAAGGTTGTAATACGTTCAGCCAGACGCTTCAACTCCGTCATCGGGACTGCAGTGTCAGCGGCATCGGTCCATTTGCGATTCAGGAACGGCATCCAGTCGACTGCGTATTTGCTCTTGAAGTTGGAAATAACAGGATCGATCGTATGCTTGCCTGCATCCATTGCATCGCGGTATTCCGCGACCATGGCATCGCCTTCATCCGCAGCGATCGTTCCCTGTGTCACCAATTTGTCGGCGTACAGTTTGCGTGTGCCGGGATGTGCAGCAATTTTCTTGTACATCAGTGGCTGTGTCAGCGCTGGTGTATCTTGCTCGTTGTGACCCAATTTGCGGTAGCAAACGATGTCGACCACGATATCCTTACGGAATTCAAGACGGTAATCCAGTGCGATCTGCGCTGCGAAAACAACCGCTTCAGGATCATCACCATTAACGTGAATCACGGGCGCTTCGATCATCTTCGAAACGTCGGTGCAATACAACGTCGAGCGCGAGTCGCGTGGATCTGACGTGGTAAAGCCAATTTGGTTATTGATGATGATGTGTACGGTGCCACCTGTACCGTAGCCGCGAGTCTGCGCCAGATTCAGCGTTTCCATGATCACGCCTTGGCCAGCAAACGCTGCATCGCCGTGGATCAGGATAGGCAGTACTTGCTGCGACGGATCGTTCTGACCGCGACGCTCAATACGTGCGCGCACTGAACCTTCCACCACTGGGTTAACGATTTCCAGATGTGAAGGATTAAACGCCAGCGACAGATGGATAGGACCGCCTGGCGTGCTGATATCGGATGAAAAACCTTGATGGTACTTAACGTCGCCGGATGGCAGATCGTCGCCATGACGACCTTCGAATTCAGCGAACAATTCCTGCGGCATTTTACCGAGGGTGTTAACCAGTACGTTCAGGCGTCCGCGATGGGCCATACCGATCACGATTTCTTGCACGCCTTTTTCACCACCACGTTGTATCGTTTCATCAAGCGCAGCGATGAAACTCTCGCTTCCTTCTAGCGAAAAACGCTTTTGTCCAACGTATCTGGTATGCAGATAACGTTCCAGACCTTCCGCTGCCGTCAGGCGTTCAAGAATGTGCTTTTTCTTTTCGCTGGAAAAAGTTGGGGTGGAGCGTACCGATTCAAAACGTTCCTGCAGCCAAAGCTTTTGCGCAGGATCGCTGATGTACATGAATTCCGGTCCGATCGAACGGCAGTATGTATCACGCAATGCATTCAGCAAATCGCGCAGCGATGAAGTTTCTGTACCGAAATGGGTATTGCTGATGTTGAACACGATATCCATGTCCGCATCGGTAAAGCCGTAAAAGCTAGGTTCCAATTGCGGGATCGATGGACGTTCCTGGCGTTGCAATGGGTCAAGATTGGCCCAGTTATTACCCAGCACGCGGTAAGCAGCAATCAGTTGCGTAACAGCGACGCGTTTGCGTCCCATTTCAACATCTTCGGATGCGGTAACTGTGCGTATCGGGCCATTCTTGGCGCGTTCGGCAAAAGATGCGATGACAGACGCATGCGCGACGTCAGGCTTGGTTGAACCATCAACGGCAGGCACATGCTGCATGGCGTCGAAATACGCGCGCCAGTTGTCTGGTACGGAACCGGGATTGTCGAGATATGCTTCGTACAGTTCTTCAACGTACGGTGCATTCCCTCCAAACAAATAAGAATTGGATTGGCTTTGTTGCATCATCTTGCTCACCTTTCTTCGCGTTTCGCGAGATTAGCGGGTTAATTTAACCTTCCGCGGCACGGCCTGACCGGTTAGCGGATTGCACATCAAGTTGTGGGGAAGGACGTTTTAATCTATAGCTGCTGAAATCTAATAATCTGAAACGAGAATAACATAAAACAAATCGGCAAAAAGCGAATCTCATGACTCACTTTCTGCCTTATTTACTAATTTATGGACGCTTCGCTATATCCGAGACATCACGTTGTTTTTCACCAATGAACAATTGACGTGGACGGCCAATTTTTTGTTCAGGATCTGAAATCATTTCATTCCATTGAGCAACCCAACCCACGGTACGCGCCATCGCGAAAATACCTGTGAACAGGGAAACAGGAATACCTAATGCCGACTGCACGATACCTGAGTAGAAATCGACGTTCGGGTACAGCTTACGCGACACAAAGTATTCGTCTTCCAAGGCCACTTTTTCCAGTGCCATTGCCAGTTTGAACAATGGGTCGTCATGCAGACCCAACTCTTCCAACACTTCGTGGCAGGTTTCACGCATCAGTTTGGCACGTGGATCGAAGTTTTTGTAAACGCGGTGACCGAAGCCCATTAGCTTGACGCCGGAGTTCTTGTCTTTCACTTTAGCCAAGAATTCCGGAATATTGTCGACTGAACCGATTTCTTTCAACATGTTCAATGCGGCTTCGTTTGCACCACCGTGCGCAGGGCCCCACAGACAAGCGATACCAGCAGCGATACAGGCGAATGGATTCGCACCGCTGGAGCCGGAAAGACGCACTGTCGAAGTTGATGCATTTTGCTCGTGATCTGCATGCAAGATCAGAATGCGATCCAAGGCACGTACCAGCACGTCACTGATTTTGTATTCTTCACTTGGTGTCGAGAACATCATATGCATGAAGTTCGCGCTGTACGACAAGTCATTGCGTGGATACACGAATGGCTGGCCAACAGAATATTTGTAAGACATCGCAACCAGCGTTGGCATCTTCGCGATCAAACGAATCGCGGATACTTCACGATGATGCGGGTCATTGATGTCCAGCGAATCATGATAGAACGAAGACAACGCGCCAACCGTACCAACCAGTACCGACATCGGATGCGCATCACGGCGGAAGCCACGGAAGAAGAATTGCATTTGTTCATGCAACATCGTGTGCTTGGTCACGGTGTTGACGAAGGTTTTCTTCTGCTCTACGTTCGGCAACTCGCCTTTAAGCAACAAGTAGCAAGTTTCAAGGAAGTCACACTTCACTGCCAATTGTTCAATCGGATAACCGCGATACAGCAATTCGCCTTTGTCGCCATCAATGTAAGTGATCGTTGAATCACACGATGCAGTCGACATAAAGCCTGGGTCATACGTGAATTTTCCGCTGGCACCGTAGAGTTTGCGAATATCGATTACGTCAGGGCCTATTGTTCCCTTGTAAATCGGCAACTCCACTGATGGCGAACCGTCAGAAAACGACAGTGTGGCTTTGATGTCAGATTGGGAGTGGGGCATGGCTCTTCCTTCTAATAACGAGGGGGTGAGTCGATTTATGAATAAATCGCAAAATAAAATCGGTATTGCAGTGCGCTTTAAATTGCACGCAATCTGCTTAACAGCGCACGAACTTGAGGTGTATCTACTTCACCATCCGGTTCATTGCGTGCCAATAGCAAATTCAGTAAATCGTTGTCTGGCAACTCCATCAATATCGAAAAGGCTTCGACCTCTTCATCCGTCAGCGTTTCCTCATGCTTATCCAGGAAACGCGTCAGAAGTAAATCATTTTCCAGCAAACCGCGACGACCACGCCATCTCAGGCGCGCACGTTTTACAGGATCAGCTTGATGGGTTATGGACATGGACTCTTATTCAACCTGTTTAACGCTTTTCCACGTCATTGCTTCTTGCGGAAGAAACGCATCACGACAAAATCGTCATGCGTTTCGTCAATATCCGCGCACTATACAGCGCGACGGACCATCAATTCCTTGATTTTTCCGATTGCGCGTGTCGGGTTCAAACCTTTAGGACAAACGTCCACACAATTCATAATTGTATGACATCTGAACAATCTGTATGGATCTTCCAAATTATCCAGTCGATCGCTGGTCGCATGATCCCTACTGTCGGCGATAAAACGATAGGCCTGCAACAAGCCGGCCGGGCCGACAAATTTATCAGGGTTCCACCAGAACGACGGGCAGGAAGTCGAGCAACAAGCACACAGGATACACTCATACAAGCCATCGAGTTCTTCGCGCTCTGCAGGTGTCTGCAAACGCTCTTTCTCAGGCGGGATTGTATCGTTAATCAGGTAAGGCTTGATCGAGTCGTACTGTTTGAAGAATTGCGTCATGTCCACGATCAGATCGCGAATCACTGGCAAACCTGGCAATGGGCGCAAAACGATAGGCTCGCTCAACTCATTCAAGTTGGTCGTGCATGCCAAACCGTTCTTGCCGTTAATGTTCATTGCATCCGAGCCGCACACACCTTCGCGACAGGAGCGACGCAGCGCCAGCGAATCATCGACATCGGCCTTGATACGCTGCAAAGCGTCCAGCAGCATCTTGTCATGATCTTGCAACTCAACCGTCACGTCCTGCATGTACGGTTTTGCATCCTTGTCAGGATCATAGCGGTAAATCTGAAGTCTGAGAGTCCGTGCCATGTTCTGACCTTTTAGAAAGTACGTGGTTTAGGCTTGAAGGTGTCAACTGTCAGCGGCTTGGTCACCACTGGCTTGTAATCAAGTCGGTTGCCTTCGGAATAAAACAGCGAGTGTTTCATCCAGTTTTCATCATCGCGTTTTTCAAAATCACGATGCGCATGTGCACCACGCGATTCTTTGCGCGCTGCCGCTGAGGTAATGGTTGCCTTGGCGGTCTCGATCAAGTTATCAAGTTCCAATGCTTCGATACGTGCGGTATTGAAAACACGGGATTTGTCCTTGAACGACACATGCTTGCGACGCTCATCCAATTCCATGATTTTCTTGTAGCCGGTTTGCAGCAATTCATCAGTACGGAACACGCCGCAATAACGTTGCATGGTCGAGCGAATGTCGTTAGCGACATCCTGCACACGCTCGCCGCCCGTGCTGTTTTCCAAGTGCGACAAACGCGACAAAGCGAGATCAGCGGCATCGGCTGGCAATGGCTTATGTTCGCGGCCTTTCAGATTGCTCTGAACGATATGATTACCCGCTGCACGACCAAACACCAACAGATCCAGCAATGAGTTGGTACCTAAACGATTCGCGCCATGCACTGATACGCAGGCACACTCACCGATCGCGTACAAGCCATTCACAACATGATTCGGGTTGCCATTCTTCGGTTCAACAACTTGACCGTGAATATTGGTTGGAATGCCACCCATTTGGTAATGGATAGTCGGTACGACTGGAATCGGTTCGCGCGTCGCATCGACGTTGGCGAATTTGTGTGCGATTTCCAGAATCGATGGCAGGCGTTTTTGTATGGTTTCTGCGCCAATGTGACGCAAATCCAGCATCACGTGATCTTTAAGAGGACCGCAACCGCGACCTTCTTTGATCTCTTGATCCATAGAGCGCGAAACGAAATCGCGTGGCGCCAGATCTTTCAGCGTAGGCGCGTAACGCTCCATGAAACGCTCACCCTGGCTATTCACCAGAATACCGCCCTCACCGCGCACGCCTTCGGTAATCAGTACACCCGCACCAGCGACGCCGGTTGGGTGGAACTGCCAGAATTCCATATCTTCCAGTGGCAAGCCTGCACGTGCCGCCATGCCCATACCGTCACCGGTATTGATAAATGCATTGGTCGATGCTGCCCAGATGCGCCCTGCACCACCGGTTGCAAACAAAGTGGTTTTGGCCTCCAGCATCATCACTTCACCGGTTTCCATTTCCAGCGCCACGACACCGATCACGTCGCCTTCGGCGTCGCGCATCAGATCGATCGCCATCCATTCCACGAAGAAGTGGGTACGAGCGCGAACGTTGCGTTGGTAGAGTGTATGCAGCAAAGCATGACCGGTACGATCCGCCGCAGCGCAAGCGCGTTGTACTGGCTTTTCACCGAAGTTCGCAGTGTGACCGCCGAATGGACGCTGATAAATCGTACCGTCCGAATTACGGTCAAAAGGCATACCGAAATGTTCCAGCTCGTAGACCACTTTCGGCGCTTCGCGGCACATGAACTCGATCGCATCCTGATCACCGAGGTAATCCGAACCCTTGACCGTATCGAACATGTGCCAATACCAATTGTCTTCCGCCATATTGCCGAGCGAAGCACCGATCCCGCCTTGAGCGGCAACAGTATGCGAACGCGTTGGGAATACTTTCGACAAGACCGCAACGTTCAAGCCTGCTTCTGCAAGCTGTAGCGATGCGCGCATGCCGGAACCGCCGGCACCGACGATGATGGCGTCAAAATGGCGTGAGGGAATGCTGCTTTTAATTGCTGTCACGTTACGCTCTCCAGAGAATCTGCGCCGTCCATCCGGCGCAAGCGACCAGCCACAAGATCGTGGCAACCTGCAATGCGAGGCGTATAGAAACCGGTTTGATGTAATCCATCCAGATATCACGCATACCAACCCACGCGTGATAGAACAAGGAAAGGAAAGTCACAAACGAAAACATCTTGAACCATTGCTGAGCGAACAAGCCCGCCCAACCTTCATAACTGAAGTCAGTCGCGGTCAAGAAAGCGATCAGCAGAACCAGCGTATAAGATGCCATCACAATCGCGGTTACGCGTTGTGCCAACCAGTCTTTTAAACCGTAGTGGGCGCCGACGACCAGTCTATGTGGTCCGATATTGTCATTCGCCATCAGAATGCTCCAAACAATTTAAGTGCGACGAGTGCGGTCAAAGGCAGACTGAACGCAAAGACGATGACAGCCGATTTTTTTGCCGTGTTTTTATCCAGACCGACATGCACGTCCATCAACAAGTGACGAATACCCGCACAGAAATGGTGCAGATAAGCCCATGCCAACGCGAGGATAATCAGTTTGACGAACCAATGAGAAGCTATGCCCTTGAAATGCTCAAAAGAGGTTTCTGACAACAAACTTTTATCGAGCAAAAGCAAAATGAATGGCAGCAACACAAACATCAAGGCGCCACTGACGCGGTGCAATATCGACAAAATCCCGGCTAAGGGCAAACGATAATGACCGAGGTCAGTAATGTTGATGTTACGGAACTGCTTCTTGCTTGTTTTGAGTGAATCAGACATGGCGTGACTTTCCCAAACGAGATGAACCGCTGATTTTCACCGATTTTGGTGCACCACACCAATACATATTATTTGTCATAATGTGCACCAACATAATGTATTACTCATACGTACTGATCTACCTATTTAATAATTAATCGAATAAAAATGCATATTGCGATGCATGCTTAATTCAACTCATTGCGATAATGATAATTATTTGTCACATAAAAGGAGCGTCGCACCTCGACCGGCTTATCACCATAACTAAATGAAATCCGCGTCACACTGAGTAAAGGCGTATTGACCGGCAATTGCAATAAATCCGCAGCAACTTGATCGGCAACCACGGCCTTGATGTTTTCGACCGCACGTATCATTTGCGTACCGAACTCAGTTTCCAGCAAAGCGTACATAGGCCCTTTGTATTGCAATACGCGCTCAACCGATAAACCTTTGAAAATCGATCCCGGCAACCAAAGCTCTTCTAAAATCGTTGGTGCACCATCGAATGTCTGCATGCGCTTGAGAAAAACAACTGAATCCCCTGCCTTGATATCAAGCTGGCGCGCAATATCTGCAGGCGCACGCAAGCGCTTGGCATCAATAATGGTGTTATCGGGATAAAGTGGTTCGCCAACGTCGGGCTTCAGACGCAAGAAACGGAACTGCGCACGTGCTTCATGATGCGTTGCGACAAATGTGCCCTTCCCTTGCCGGCGCACGACGAGATTTTCCGCAGAAAGCTCATCAATGGCTTTGCGCACTGTGCCTTGGCTAACCTTGAAGCGAGTTGCCAAGTCCATTTCGCTCGGAATAAGCTCGCCAGGACGCCATTCACCGGATTGCAGACTGCGCAGTATCAATGCCTTGATTTGCTGATAAAGCGGGCTGAATGTTGGGGAAGAACTCGCAGCCCCGCCAGCAGCAGGGCTGGCTGCATTTTTATTCGGCGAAGAAGTAGGTGCTGAACTCATAGTGTGGATTTCACCACAAAACCACCTTTGCCGTCTAGCAAAAGATGGAAATTAACATGTCTTATATAAGACATAAGATATATATTGACAGCCAAATCACAGAAGCCTAAACTCGCGATCAACACAGCCCTAACCTCTTTCCGCTATTCGGATCGAGGTCAATTATTGACCAATGCATTTAAATAACCGCGCTGACTTCTCAGGTATACAACTGTATCATTGCGCCACGCGGAATATTTTCCAAATACCTGACCTTAACTTCATCATTACCTTGGAGATTCAACATGGCTAAAGCCCCAATGCGTGTCGCCGTTACCGGCGCCGCCGGCCAGATCGGCTATTCCCTTCTGTTCCGCATCGCTAACGGCGATTTGCTTGGTAAAGACCAGCCTGTCATTTTGCAATTGCTGGAAATCGCCGATGAAAAAGCACAAAAAGCGCTGAAAGGCGTGATCATGGAAATCGACGATTGCGCGTTTCCATTGCTGGCTGGCGTAACTGCACACAGCGATCCAATGACAGCGTTCAAGGATATCGACGTCGCATTACTGGTAGGTGCACGTCCACGCGGCCCAGGCATGGAACGTAAAGATCTGTTGGAAGCAAATGCACAAATTTTCACGGTACAAGGCAAAGCGCTGGATGCAGTCGCATCGCGCAACGTCAAAGTACTGGTGGTTGGCAACCCAGCCAACACTAACGCATACATTGCGATGAAATCGGCACCTAACCTGCCAGCGAAAAACTTCACCGCCATGCTGCGTCTAGATCACAACCGTGCCTTGTCGCAAATCGCGGCAAAAACCGGCAAGCCAGTCACCGCAATTGAAAAATTGACGGTCTGGGGCAATCACTCGCCAACCATGTATCCAGATTATCGCTTCGCAACGATCGATGGCAAATCGGTTAAAGATGCGATCAACGACGAAGTCTGGAACAAAGACGTATTCCTGCCTACAGTTGGCAAACGCGGCGCAGCCATCATCGACGCACGCGGCGTATCTTCCGCGGCATCGGCTGCCAATGCTGCCATCGATCACGTACGTGATTGGGTACTCGGCACCAACGGTAAATGGGTCACCATGGGTATTCCATCGGACGGCTCCTACGGCATTCCGAAAGACACCATCTTCGGTTTCCCGGTCACTGTTGAAAACGGCGAATACAAAATCGTTCAAGGCCTGGAAATCGATGCATTCTCGCAAGAGCGCATCAATCTGACCCTGAAGGAATTGATGGAAGAACGTGAAGGTGTGAAGCATCTCTTAGGCTGATGTTCACAGCGATGGACAAGTGATCGCAGGATCGCTTGTCCATTTTTCTCGTAGCAAGTCTGACCATTACGTCATTAACGCACCACACATGCATCCTTCAGAAGTCCTCTTTCAAGGCAAATGTCCGCCGGTTTCTATCCCGGTATGTGATCACTATGCCGGTTCCGAAAAATTGATGCGCAAATCCCTGGCGCTGCAACAGGAACTAGGTCCGGTCTTCGACATTACATTTGATTGTGAAGATGGCGCAGCACATGGCAATGAAGCCGCCCATGCGCATTTGCTCGGCACACTCGTTGCCGGCGAAGAAAATTTATTCGGCCGAATTGGTGCTCGTGTACACGACGTCACCAGCGAATTCTTCGAGCAGGACATCGAAATCATTCTGCAACACGCAGCGCAACGACTAGCCTATTTAGTCGTGCCTAAAGTCGATAGTGTTGCCGATGTGGAAAACGCGATTACGCTCATCAATCATCATGCAAAAAAGCAAGGCCGTGACAATTTACCCGTCCACGTCTTGATAGAAACGCATGGCGCACTCGCCGACGCATCTGCCATTGCCGCCTTACCGCAAGTTGAATGCTTGTCCTTCGGCGTGATGGATTTTGTTTCTGCTCACTACGGTGCCATTCCTGGTAATGCCATGCGCACTCCGGGACAATTTACGCATCCACTATTGGTGCGCGCCAAGCTGGAAATCGCAGCCGCCTGCCATGCTCATGGCAAAACACCGTCGCACAATGTCACAACCGAAATCAACGACACCTCCGTCGTTGCCAGCGACGCACATCGCGCCGCAGCTGAATTTGGCTATACACGGATGTGGAGCATACATCCGAGCCAGATCAAACCGATATTGAAATCATTTGCACCACGACTATCCGAAGTGAACGAGGCGGCAGAAATACTGTCGCAAGCACAAGCCGTTCAATGGGGCCCGATACAACACAATGGAAAGCTGCACGATCGCGCCAGTTACCGTTATTACTGGACGATATTGCAGCGTGCGCAGGCCAGCGGAATACCGCTGCCTGAATCAGCACACACTATTTTATGAATACAGTTCCTCTGCAGAAAAATTACTGCAGTTGAATCAATTACTGGAGATTCCGGCATGAAAAAAATACTCTGCGCATTTCTGATGATCGGCATGTCGTCGGCAATCGCTCCTGCTTTTGCACAAGCAAGCGCCGCAACCTCAAGCACGACCACCAAAAAACCAGTTAAAAAAACAGTCAAGAAAGCAGCAGCCGTTGCAGCTCCTGCTGCCGCAGCAGTCGCCGATGATGATAACCAGGAAGATCTTGGCGAAGCCAATATCGAAGGCTCTGTTGTGACCAACTTCAACTGCGAGCTTGGCAACAAGGTCACCATCTACACCAACGATAACGACGACAAGCACATCGCCATCCGCTGGAAAGACAAAGTCCATCGTTTAGGCCGCATCGGCACCAGCACCGGCGCAAACCGTTTTGAAAATCGTAAAGCAGGTCTGGTATGGATCAACATTCCATCCAAAGCCATGCTGCTCGACTCAAAGAAAGGCCAGCAATTGGCCAATGAATGCAGAAATCCAGAACAAGCAAAAGCACAAGCCACAAAAGGTTGAATAGTTACAGCGATGCCGCAAGCCGCCGCCGAAATCTGACGGCATCGTGCATTAAATTTCGTATCGGTTATTAGTATTAAGGAGAAATCATGTCGCGCAATACATTGAATACACTCAAGGAATTCAATATTTCAGGTTCCAAAAAAGGCGAGTTCTACTCCTTGCCTGCGTTGGGCAAAAAACTCGGCGTGAACGTTTCCCGTTTGCCGGTTTCCATCCGTATCGTGCTGGAATCAGTACTGCGCAATTGCGATGGTAAAAAAGTTACCGAGGAACACATCAAGCAATTGGCCAACTGGTCGCCAAATGCTACTCGCACCGATGAAATTCCTTTCGTCGTTGCACGCGTTGTGCTGCAGGATTTCACTGGTGTGCCATTGCTGGCCGATCTGGCTGCCATGCGCAACGTCGCCAGCAAATTGGGCAAGGACCCAAAAGGCATCGAACCATTGGTGCCAGTAGATCTGGTCGTCGATCACTCGATTCAAATCGATCACTTCCGTCAAAAGAATGCGCTCGACCTGAACATGAAACTGGAATTCCAGCGCAACAATGAGCGCTATCAGTTCATGAAATGGGGCATGCAGGCATTTGACACCTTCGGTGTTGTGCCACCAGGCTTCGGCATCGTGCATCAAGTCAATCTAGAATACCTGGCGCGCGGCGTACACAAGAAAGACAACGTTTACTACCCAGACACACTGGTCGGTACTGATTCGCACACCACCATGATCAATGGCATTGGCGTAGTCGGTTGGGGTGTCGGCGGTATTGAAGCGGAAGCTGGCATGTTGGGCCAACCGGTTTATTTCCTGACACCTGACGTTGTTGGTGTGAACTTGACAGGTCAATTGCGTGAAGGTGTGACTGCGACCGATCTGGTCCTCACCATCACTGAATTGCTACGCAAAGAAAAAGTTGTCGGAAAATTCGTCGAATTCTTCGGCGAAGGTACAGAATCGCTGTCGTTGACCGACCGCGCTACCATCGCCAACATGGCTCCAGAATACGGCGCAACGATGGGCTTCTTCCCTGTCGATGATGCAACCATTGATTACTTCAAAGGTACAGGTCGTACCAAAGCTGAAATCGACGCGTTCGAGTCCTATTTCAAAGCACAAAACCTGTACGGCGTACCAAAATCCGGCGAAATCGATTACACCCATGTCGTCGCGCTGGACCTCGGTTCCGTTGCACCATCATTGGCTGGTCCTAAGCGTCCACAAGATCGTATCGAAATCGGTCACGTCAAACAAAACTTCGCAGATCTGTTTGCCAAACCAACGTCGGAAAACGGTTTCAACAAAAAGATCGAAGATCTGGATGCGGTCTATACCAACAGCGACGGCGTTAAAGTCAAAAACGGCGATGTGCTAATCGCAGCCATCACTTCCTGCACCAACACATCAAACCCAAGCGTCTTGCTGACTGCAGGTCTGTTGGCGAAGAAAGCAGTCGAAGCAGGTTTGAAAGTATCGCCACACATCAAGACCTCGCTCGCGCCTGGCTCACGTGTTGTGACGGAATATCTGCAAGCTGCCGGCTTGCTGCCGTACCTGGAAAAACTCGGCTTCGGCGTTACCGCTTACGGTTGCACAACCTGTATCGGCAATGCTGGCGACCTGACACCAGCGATGAACGAAGCGATTGTGCAGCACGACATCGTGGCATCGGCCGTATTGTCCGGTAACCGTAACTTTGAAGCGCGTATTCATCCGAACATTCGCTCCAACTTCCTCGCCTCGCCACCGTTGGTTGTCGCTTACGCGATCGCCGGCAACATGACACGCGATCTGATGACTGAGCCAGTCGGTCGCGGCAAAGGTGCTGATGGCAAGATGCGTGACATTTATCTGGGCGATATCTGGCCAACCAGCCAGGAAGTAGCCAAGCTGATGAAGTTTGCGATGAATGCCAAAGTCTTCAAAGACAACTACGCACAAGTCAAAACTGCACCAGGCAAGCTGTGGGAAGGCATCAAGGGCGTCGCTGAAGGTCAAGTCTACGACTGGCCAACATCGACCTACATCGCTGAACCACCGTTCTTCAACGACTTCACGATGGAGCCAAAAGCGGCTGCAACCGGTATCACTGCTGCACGCGCATTGGGCGTCTTTGGCGATTCGATCACTACCGATCACATCTCGCCTGCCGGTTCGATCAAGGACACCAGCCCAGCTGGTAAATACCTGAGCGAAAAAGGCGTGATGAAAGCCGATTTCAACTCCTACGGCTCACGTCGCGGCAATCACGAAATCATGATGCGCGGCACCTTCGCCAACGTGCGTATCAAGAACTTGATGATTCCAGTCAAACCAGACGGTTCGCGTGTTGAAGGTGGCATCACTCTGCACCAACCTAGCGGTGAAGAAATGTCGATTTACGACGCAGCAATGCGTTACGTCAATGACGGTACGCCTACCATGGTCTTCGCTGGCGAAGAGTACGGCACAGGTTCGTCGCGTGACTGGGCGGCCAAAGGTACACAACTGTTGGGCGTTAAAGCTGTGATCGCACGTTCGTACGAACGTATCCATCGCTCGAATCTGGTCGGCATGGGTGTATTGCCATTGCAATTCCTCGGTAACGACAGCGTCACCACACTTGGCATCACAGGCAAGGAAACCTTCGACCTGAAAGGTCTCGAAGGCAATCTGCGCCCACAACAAGAAGTGACGCTGGTGATCCATCGTGCCAATGGCGAAGCGCAAGAAGTGAAAGTGCTGTTGCGCATCGATACACCGATCGAAGTCGATTACTACAAGCACGGCGGCATTCTGCCATTCGTTCTTCGCCAATTGCTGGCTGCGTAAGCTGACTTTATTTCATGCGCTTTCTGCGCATGGAATGCAAAAAGCCGCATGAATCATTCATGCGGCTTTTTTAATGTGTGGACGATATCTACACGCTTCATGTCCAAAGTCGCATGCAAGCACTTGGTGTCGGTGTAATCCACTACAATACAAGTTCATCTTCCTTCTGCAGATTATTCATTCATGCGTCGTCCGTCCAAAAATACTAGCCAGAAACTGTCTGTCGACAGCCAACGATTGGCAACGCTCGCCCAAGCCATCATTCAAGCCGCGAGCCGCCTGGAAGAACGTAACTGGGAACGGCAATTGGATACATTGCTGCGCAAGCTGTTAAAAAATGATCACCAAGACACCATCGATGCTGCACTCGATCATTTGTTCAAACAGGAATCTGCTGCCTACGACGCCTTGATGGAATGCGCGGAAGCCGCCAGCGAATCCTGTCAGATTGAACAGGATGGCGTACTTTACGATGCACTGCTGATTGCCATGCCGATATTGGCGTGGACACGATTTTCCATTGCGTCCGGTGCAATACCGACAGATGTGACCACGACTCTGTCCGCCCATTTACATGCACACATGTTGGCCACCGATACCAAGATGGTCATGGCATCTGCATTATTTTCAATCGATCAATTGCCACGCAATCATGCAGAAACTTTTGCATTCACGCACCGCATGGCGCAAGCGGCACTAAAAGGCGCCGCACTGAAGCAACCTACACAAGCGCCCGAAACAGCGCCCTTTCTCGCCGATACACGCTATCTGCTGGCCGTTGTCACTGCCGTCGCAGGCGAACCGCTATTCCGCTGGCAAGCGTCGGCTAATCTGGCAGAACGTGATGAAGCATTGGCGCAATGGAATGCGCAAGCCATGCCAAATATCGCGCGCTTGTTGCCAGGCTGCGGTATTGAGTTATTGCTGCCAGAAGCCTACTTCGTCGCCTGTCGCGAAGGCGACAAGCAAATCCGTCCGGCATCGATACGTGCAGCGGTGCATTACCTGACACATACGCTGAACGTAGAGCCCAGTGCATTGCAGGCGATTATCGGTAGCTTTGGTGAAGAATCCACAGACGGCCGCGTCGATGAATATCGTATCGGCTTTACGCTGGAAAAAGATACTGATGTGGTTTATGGCATCGTGTGGCCACTGTATGGCGAAGAAGATGATGCAGAGCTGCAGTATCGCAGCGTCGAAACATCAACAGATCCGGTGATCTCTGCTGACATCGAACGCAAGTCGCCAATTGAAGAAATTCTCGCCCTGCTGGAAGAATGCGGCATCGTGAATGTCAAACGCCACACGGAATGTTTTGCAATGGAGTTTTGCGACGATTGTGGCTCGCCACTCTACGCTGATATGAGCGCAGAATTGGTCCATGCAGAAATGCCAGAAGGCGCGCCTGCAGGATCAACACATCTGCACTAAGATCAGCGCGCCATCTATTAAACCAAACTTACCAAGCAGTAAATGGGTGGCGCAATAAATTGGCATTGAAATAGCGCGGGTCGTCCGTCACTTCTTCGGCGACCCAATCCGGCTGGCTGAAGACCTGCCCTTCACTTTCCAGCTCGATCTCGGCCACAACCAGACCTTGGTTATCGCCAAAAAATTCATCCACTTCCCACACCAGACCATCGTGAACAATGCGTGTCCGTGTTTTCTCGATTAACGGTCGTTCGCATAAACCATTCAGCAACTCATCGGCCTCATCAATGGGAATCGAATATTCCCATTCGCCGCGCGTGATGCCGACCATGCGTCCCTTGATCGTCAAGGTTGCCGATGTATCTTCGATACGCACACGCACGATACGATCACGATCTGACGAAAGATAACCCTGGCGTATTGCAACAGCCTGCCCCAATTTTTTCCAGTCCGTACCCCGAACTAAAAATTTACGTTCTATCTCGACGCTCATCTTGCACCACGCTCAAGATGATCCAGAATCGGTGACAGTATTTCTTTACCCAGATTCGCACTGCGCGCACCATTCCAGCCGACTTTCGGTTCTGGTAAGCGTGCGTTGTCCTTGAATGGCATCTCCAGCGTCAAAGAAACGCATTTGAATGTATGGCCTATGTATTTGGAAGCTAGCTTCAGCATATCCGCACGATACTTCCCTGCGCTATAACCAACCTCGGTTTGAAAGTCTTCACTGGCACGCAAAAATTGCTCGATGAAATTTTCCTGCTCGCTGGCTTGTTGTGGCGAAAAACCTTCCAGCATTTCACTCCCGGCCACGAAGACATAAGGCAAGCCTTCATCACCGTGTATGTCGAGGAACAGATCGCAACCGGTTTCATGAATTTTATTTTTGACATGAAATACCTCTGGGCTGCTTTCCAGTGTTGGCGTCATCCACTCGCGATTCAGATTGGCACCTGCTGCATTGGTGCGCAAATTTCCATGTATCGCACCGTCCGGATTCATATTCGGAACGATATAGAACACAGCATGTTTCAATAGTTTTTGCGCAAGCGCATTTGACTGATCAAGTAAAGCATCTACCATACCTTCCGCAAACCATTCCGCCATCGTTTCACCTGGATGTTGACGTGCGATCACCCATATTTTTTTCGATGCTGATGGATCACCGATCACCAGCACATTCATATCGCGACCTTCAACGGTACTGCCCAAATCCTCCACACGTACTAGTGCAGACATTTGTGCACGCGCCAGTAAATCCAGATGACGCTCCCATGGATATGGCTCGAAGTAGGCGTAATACACGCTGTCGAATTGCGGCGTATGTGCAATCGTCATGACCTTGCCATCGAAGGCCGTCGCAACACGAAACCAATTCTTGCGATCGTAACTGGCAACAGCCTGATAATTTTTCCAGCCATCCGGATAAGTAGCATCGCCTGCATTCAGAAAACGCAATGTACAGCGCTCTCCACGCGTGCCTTGCAGACGGAAATAAAACCACTGCGCAATATCTGCATTGGAATCCTTGCGCAAATTAAGCTCGATAGATTGCGCCGACTCGGCGCGCAGCACATCGATTGCTCCGGCATCGAAATGGGAACTGATTTTGATAGTCATCACTTGTTTCCGAATGGTTGGCTTGATCATGGCCAACAGGATAGCGTAAAGCCGTTGATTGTTGATGTGGTATTGGATTTTTTGAGAAAGTTAAGAAGCAGACTATGCGACTCAACTAGATATTGCGGAGAATTGGTGCCGGTATATTTTCGAACCGCCGGCTCCGGTAATTGCAACGAATGTTATAGATACTCAACGGATATAGATATCGGACACGTCTGATTGTCACGTAGGACAAGCGGTAGTGCAATTACTCCATGGAGACAATATATTCAGTGCAAGAATTCTTCTCGTTAAATATAGGGATGATATTCGCTCTGAATAAACGTCAGATCAAACCAAACTCTTTCATCGCTGGCAGGAGATTCGCATTCTTGTGACCAGAACGCGTTAGCTTGATCAATGCGAATCGTTGCAGATCACTCAGAGAACGCCACTGTGCAACTGTAGGTAGTGGCAGAGCAAGTTCAGTAAGGCTGGCAATGACAGCTGGTGGAATCAGCTGCGTATTTCTCCAGGCAGGAGATGTATCAATTTCTACAGACTCAATTGCTGCATCTGGATTATCGGCATGCGGTGCCAGCATCGCAGTCAAACGCTCACGATAGACACGCTGTTCAGCGTCAGACGAGCATGGCAAGGTCACCAGTAATTCGCGCTCGTCACGACTCAAGGTGATCCATGCTGTGAGAGAAATTCTAATTCCGCATGCATCCAAATTGAAGCGCATGACCATGGGAATACGACGCAATGGATAGCGTCCATCTTGTTCGAAGTCAAAAAGTCCCTGCATGATTAAACGATGCCGCCAATAACAAATGTATCTGCTCGACTGACTACATCTTGAGTCGTACTGTTCTTCATTCTTTTCTTCTAAAACCGTTATCGTTCATTGCTCGTTAAAGCCATGTCTTTGCAAAATCTCCTGCCCTGCCGATGACAGAACAAAATGCACAAAACGCTTGCCCTCTTCAGATTGCGAAGCCGCTGCAATTCCGTAAGCACTGCGCACATTCAAGTCATCCGGTATCCGCACCACATTCAACTCCGGCAAGGTTTGCTTCGTTACAAGAGCATTGGTGCGATACATGATGTAGACATCGGCTTTATCGTCTTCAAAAGCAGTAATGTAAGGCAGCTTCTCGCCAGCTACCGGCATGCTTGCACCGGATAATTTCAAAGCCTTGGCACTGAGTGTTTGATAAAACCCTGGCTGCTTTTTATCTGCATTCTGAAAGAACTGCCAAGTGTAATCACCCATAGGATCACTTAACGGCGTAGAAGTCGCCACCCGTACCGTCGGATCCGTCAGCAATTCCAACAGATTATCTTCACGCACATCTAGTTGCGGCCGCGCAAGCACGCACAGCTCGTTATGTGTAAATACCGTTGATGCCGCAAGCAGCTTTTGCTGCGCCAGTGCTTCAGTATGATCAGTCGATGCTGAAGCGAATACATCCACTTTGGCACCCGCTGCTATCTCTTGCTTCAACTTCCCCGACGGACCGTACTTCGCCTTAAAAACAGCACCACCCTGCGCCTGATAAGCGATGATGATTTCATCCATCACAGTGCGCAAGCTACCGGCGGCCAACAGTAATGGAGGATTGATCATCAGTGAAGTTTCTGCCTGCGCCATAAAGGAGTGAATTGAATCACCATGATCATTCTTATTGTGAACATTTTGACAAAGGTTTTCATCAAAGCAGCGAGTGCATGGCCAACTTGCCTGCCATAGTACGCATCATTGCAAACATCTCCAATATGCGTATCTTTGCATATAGGTACCATCCGCATACCTGATATGAATGCACCTGCACGAATCTTCGCCACATCGCCAACCTGCCTCCCAAAATCCCTAACTCTTTGATTTAATTGATCTGCGTGCAGGAATTCGTACATACCGATCACCTTGTCCCACTACGGATCAGATCGCCTAAATAGAGCCAAATTTTGGCTGAGTCCTAGTTTGTGAAAATTGAATGTTTTCATTTTCACACCATATCGTAGTGAGTTTTAGAGTTAGAAAATTCCTGTTCCTGCTTACATCTAACGCACTTCGGCATAAGCTCGGCGTAAGTTAGTGTGAGTAGTATCAAGTTGCATAAAACAAGAATTACACGTCTGCCACAAGAAGAAGCTAGGAATGTCGCCCTCGTCTAAAAGCCTCAGTGGCATTGAAACTTGTCGTTTTTTAAGTCCAATCTGCATCCTGCCAAGCAAAAAAATCAAGGCACGACAGATCATTTGCGTGGAGACCGCGATATGTTCAGGAATAAAAACAAAAGTTTTCCCCGGTGGCTAACACGGGCCGCGACGCTGTTGACAGCAGTTGCTGTGGGTGTCGGATTAGCGCTCGGCACCTGGCAACTGACCGACAGCACATTGGCATTGCCCTGGCTGCTGTTGATAGCAGCGCTGGTCAGCGCTAGTTTGCTCGAGTTGCTGCATCATCGCGGCGGCGGCAAGAGTCTGGACTTTGTTAACAAGGTAGGCAGCGAAATCGATCACATCATGATCGGTGCTGCCGAGACTTCTTTTTTCGTCGATTCGATCAAGAATAAAATTGCGCAGGATGTGCAGGCGGCCAATGGCATCGTTGCAGGTTCAGAGCAAAATGCCAGCACCACTGAGCAAATTGCCGCCAATGCTGAACGTGCCTCCCAAGTTGCGGCCGAAGTGCGTACGGAAAGTGTCGCTGGCCGCGCTGAGGTCAATCTGGGACTGGAACAGATCAGCAAGGCGCGCGATGATGCACAAGCAGCGTCGGAAATGATGCGTGTACTGCAGGACAAATCACGTAGCATTCATGGCATCACTGAAGTCATCAGTGAAATTGCTGCCCGCACCAATTTGCTGGCACTCAATGCAGCCATCGAAGCGGCTCGTGCCGGTGAACATGGGCGCGGTTTTGCGGTAGTTGCTGGCGAAGTGCGGCAACTGGCGCAACGGACCAAGGAAGCAACTGATGATATCGGCTCCATGGTAAGTGCCATCAATGTCGAGGCAGAACGAGCCACCGCTGGTATGCATGCGCTCAGTAGCAAGGTGATGGAAGCTTCACAGAACGTAGAACGGGTGCATGGATTTCTCGGCAATATCGAGCGTGCCGCTGGCAGCTCCGAAGAAGAGATACAGCAAATTGCACAAGCCTCGCGTGAGCATGTGGAAACCACCCATAAAATTGCCGCTGCTATCCTGAAAATCCGAGACGGCATGTTGGCGACAGATACAGAATTGCCACGCGTTGCGGCATCTGCAATGGCCTTGTCGGAGCGCGCCGAAGTAATCTACGACGCGATAGCCGAAAGCGGAGCAGCTACCCAGCACGATCAGATTCGACTGGTTGCAAGCGAGGCGGCGCGTCAGATTGGAACCATCTTCGAGCAAGCCATCGCTAACGGACGCATCACTCGCGAAGCTCTGTTTGACCGGCAGTATCAGCCATTACCGAATACATCGCCACCCAAGCACACGACTCAATTCGATGCTTTCACCGATCGCGTTTTACCAGAGGTACAGGAACCACTACTGCAAGCAATGCCGCAACTCGCTTATGCTGGAGCCGTCGATGACAACGGCTACTTCCCGACCCATAACAGAAAATTTTCCAAGCCACTGACCGGCGACTACGATGTCGATCTGGTGAATAACCGCACCAAACGCATCTTCACCGATCGCACCGGCAAGCGCTGCGGCTCCAATACCAAGCCGTTCTTATTGCAGACGTATAAGCGGGATACCGGCGAAGTCATGCACGATTTATCCGTGCCTATTTATGTGGATGGAAAACACTGGGGTGGCTTCCGCATCGGTTACCGTTCCAGTTCGGTAGAGCTTGCGCAACCAGCAGCAGTTGTGACGATTGCATCACCGCCAGCAACTAGAACGCCGTTGCGAGTTGCAGATCGTGCGGAGGCTAAGCAGCCACGAGTTGCGCGCATTTCCGCGAGAAGATCTTAATCGAGTCAACTGATTGATTGGATCAATGCGGCTATTAGAAATTATGGACTCTCCTTGGGAGGATGCAACTGCGGATTTATTTTCTGCAGCTTTTCCAGCAAACTTGCATCGGATACCTCTCCAATGCGAGAGTCCATTAAATTACCGCTTGCATCAAAAAAATATGTTGAAGGCATCCCTTTAACTCCAAATTCCTTCCCAGCGACACCCGATGTATCCATGAGTACATTTCTCATCGTTAGGTGATTTGATGTCAGGAACTGCTCTACCTGTAACTGCGACTCACCCTGGTTAATAAACACAAAATTAACACCCGGATTCTGTTGCTGTGCCTTCTCAAGAACTGGCATCTCCCTCTGACAAGGTGGACACCAGGTTGCCCAAAAATTGATAACCGTAGGCTTGCCCTTAAACCTTGCCAGATAAACTTCATCGCCATTCATTGAATTAAGTTTCAAATCAGGAATAGGAAGCGCATCCTTGGTCAACATTGCCAAGGCGACAGTTCCAGCTATCCACAGCAAACTGGAACCGAGCATCACGAGGAGTAGCGGCTTCCTTAAATAAGTTTTCCCCTTAATCAATAGAAGCGCGTATGCCCATGCAGCTACAACACCCGCCTGCACGTTCCAACCGCCATCTCGTATATCAAGAATGTCTAATGGACTGGAGAAATAAGCCGATCTGTACTGAATGACAAATGCAATACGAGCCGCCAATACCGCGACAATAAGAATCTTAAAAAAATGATTCTCGATCGTCTTTTCAGTACCCTTATCCACACGCTTCGCAATGACGTTTCCGAAGAAGACTGCTGCTGCAATCAAAATGAGTGAGTACGGAATCGCGAGCGGGCCGATTTGTAAAGATGATGTCATCGATTGCCATCCTGTCTAATGAACTGAAAAAAGCTTTGTACTAGGTCGGAGGATGAGAAAGTTACTCACGCTAGACTCAACGGATGGATGCAACCCTCAGTCTTGCTGTAAGTGTTACTTTGGAATGCACCTAAGGACGCAGTAAGGATTATTAGATCTTTAAAAACAAAAAGGCCAATCTAGTGATTGGCCTTTTTGTTTTTAATTTTATTGGTCGGGACGGAGTGATTCGAACACTCGACCCCTTGCACCCCATGCAAGTACGCTACCAGGCTGCGCTACGCCCCGACAAGCGAAAAATTATACCAGAGCAGCAATATATTTTCGTCATGTACCAGCGTGAAATTCTTGCACTAACGCAGTACTTATTTCAGCAGCGCCAAAATCTCGATCAACTCATTGCGGATGGCTGATAACTGACCGGAGTCGGCTACTACAGCAGGTGGAGCATCATCGTCCAAGTGTGCATCCAGAATACGGCTATCCAACTTATTGCGTGCGCCACTGATGGTGAAGCCTTGTTCGTACAGCAGTTCACGAATACGACGAATCAGCAGCACTTCATGATGCTGATAGTAGCGGCGGTTACCGCGACGCTTCACTGGTTTCAACTGCGTAAATTCCTGCTCCCAATAACGCAGGACGTGCGGCTTCACGCCACACAATTCGCTGACTTCACCAATGGTGAAATAACGTTTTGCGGGAATCGGTGGCAATGCAACCAATTCTGGTTTCTGGATCCGTTCGTTCATTTAATTCAGGCTGTATGCGCGAGCGGTTTTTGGCTGGAATCCTCTACCATGCCCTTAAGCTTTTGGCTCGCATGGAAGGTGACGACGCGACGCGCCGTGATTGGAATTTCTTCCCCGGTCTTTGGATTACGTCCCGGACGCTGCGGTTTGTCACGCAACTGGAAATTGCCGAATCCGGACAATTTGACCGCTTCGCCACGTTCCAGTGCGTTACGAATTTCATCGAAAAACGTCTCGACCATATCTTTGGCTTCGCGTTTGTTCAAACCAACTTGCTCAAACAGCAACTCAGCCAACTCAGCCTTGGTCAAAGTTGGCAAGTCTTTTTCAGCTTGCGAACGCACCTGCGCCTCTAACATCGCGCGGTTGAGATCGGCAGCTAATACTGATTGGAGTTCGGCTGAATTCACGTCGTTCATATTATTATTCCCTGCCTCTTTATGCACGCAATTTAGCCCCATGCTTTGTACTGGCGGCAGCAACAAATGCAGCCATTGCGGCATCGACCAAATCATCTTGCAGGGTTAATTGAGTATCTTGTAAGGTGAAGCGGAAAGCAAGGCTTTTTTCATCCGACTCCAATCCCTTTCCACGATATTCATCAAATAAAACAACCACTTGCAGAATATGACAAACTGGATTAGCTTGCTTTTCAGCAACAAAGCTATCCATCAAATCCTGCATGGAGACTGTTTGTTTGACGACCAAAGCCAGATCCCGTGTTACTGCCGGGAACTTGGAAATCTCTTTATAAGAAGGTATGTCCACTTGCTGCAAGGCATCTGCATCAACCTCGAACAAAACAGGCGCTAGCGGCAGATCGTATTTTTGCTGCCAACGTGGATGCAATTCGCCAATAAAGCCGACTACTTTGCCTTCAAGCAAAACGCTAGCGGAGCGTCCTGGATGCAATGCTGGATGCTCGACTTTGGTAAAGGTCAGCTTCTTCGGTGCAAACAATGCTTCCAGATCAGCTTTGACATCGAAGTAATCAACATTGCGTGATGCTTGTCCCCATTGCTCTTCAGCAATCGAACCGTAGGCCATCGCAGCAACGCGTTTAGGCTGATCGTAACCGGCAACCGATAATGGACCATCTTGTTTTTCATTGTTGCGCAGATACACAGCACCAATTTCAAACAAACGAATACGGCTGACTTTGCGATTCAGGTTGTAGCGCACATTCGCGATCAAACTACCGATCATCGATGAACGCATAACACTCATCTGACTAGCGATCGGATTCAACAATTTGATCGGATTGGTATTGCCGGCAAAATCGGCTTCCCATGTTTGCTCGACAAAACTGAAGTTAACTACTTCCTGATAATCAGCATCGGCCAACTGGCGACGAACAGTAAACAAGGAGCGAGTATTCTCTGGACGAATGCGCATTGCACTCGCAGCGACTGGCGGCAAGGCTGGAATATTTTCAAAACCATAGACGCGCGCAATCTCTTCGATCAGATCTTCTTCAATCTCGATATCGAAGCGATACGATGGCGGCGTCACCGAGAACACGCTGTCTTTTTGCGTGAAGCTCAAGCCGAGTCGCGTAAAGATATCTGCAATCAGTTCATCCGTCAGCGGCACACCGATGACTTTGACTGCGCGTGCAGTACGCACACTGACAGGTTCGCGCTTAGGCAAATTGACGATGTGATCATCGATAGGGCCAACAGCTGTTTGATCTTTCTGGCCGCAAATTTCAACGATCAATGCCGTGATGCGTTCCATGTGTTCAACCGTCGTCGCGAAATCAACGCCACGTTCAAAACGATGCGCTGCATCGGTAGAGAAGTTAAAGCGACGGCCACGACCTTGAATCGCATTTGGATACCAGAATGCTGCTTCGAGGTAGATGTCTTGCGTCTCCAGCGATACAGCACTTGCATCACCACCCATGATGCCGGCCAGCGATTCGATTTCTTTTTCGTCAGCGATCACACCTATCCACTCATCGACGGCAACGGTATTACCGTTCAACAGTTTCAACGATTCACCGGCTTTGCCCCAACGAATATCCAAGCCGCCGTGGATTTTGCTCAGATCGAACACATGCGTAGGACGACCGAGTTCCAGCATCACGTAATTGGAAATATCAACCAGTGCCGAAATCGGACGTTGACCACTACGTTCCAGACGCTGCTTCATCCAGTCTGGTGTTTGTGCTTTAGCGTTCAAACCACGAATGATACGGCCGGAGAAACGACCGCATAAATCAGGAGCAGAAACCGTCACTGGCAATACGTCAGTAATCGTTGCCGGAACTATCTGATAGGTCGGTGCTTTCAATGGCGTACCGGTCAACGCGGATACTTCACGCGCAACACCCAATACCGACAGACAATCCGCCTTGTTCGGCGTCAGCTTGATCGTGAACTTCAGATCGTTCAGTTGATAGTAATCACGGAAATTTTGACCGATCGGTGCGTCGGCGGGCAAATCCATCAAGCCGCCCTGCTCGTCCGACAATTTCAATTCTTTTGCCGAACACAACATGCCTTGCGATTCCACACCGCGCAATGCGCCGACTTTGATTTCGAACGGTTTGCCGTCTTCACCTGGCGGCAAGATTGCACCTGCCATTGCACAGACAACCTTCATGCCGACGCGCACATTAGGCGCACCACAGACGATGTTGAGCATGGTGCCGGTACCAACATTGACCTGACACACATTCAAACGATCAGCGTTTGGATGTTTGGCGACTTCCAGTACTTCTGCCACCACCACATTCGAGAATGGTGGCGCGACCGGCTCAACCTCTTCGACCTCGAGGCCAGACATCGTCAACAAGTGTGCCAATTCGTCCGAAGTCATATTCGGATCGACCATCGTACGGAGCCAGCTTTCGGAAAATTGCATGATTAAAACCTTTTGCCACAGACGTCACAAAAATACAGAAAGAATCAGAGCAGGCGCTCTATAAGCGCGCTCCGGCTTGTCACTGCTTTTAGTTGAATTGTTTGAGAAACCGCAAATCGCCTTCATAAAACAGGCGCAGATCGTTGATGCCGTAACGCAGCATCGTCAAGCGTTCCAGACCGGAGCCAAACGCGAAGCCGATGTATTGCTCAGGATCGATACCCATATTACGTAACACGGTCGGATGCACTTGACCAGCGCCAGAGACTTCCAGCCAGCGACCTTTCAATGGGCCGCTACCGAAAGCAATATCAATCTCGGCCGACGGTTCCGTGAACGGGAAATACGATGGGCGGAAACGCACTTGCAAATCGTCGGTTTCGAAGAAGGCTTTGACGAAATTGAGGTAGACGCCTTTCAGATCGGCGAAGCTGATGTTTTCATCAATCCACAAACCTTCAACCTGATGAAACATCGGTGAGTGCGTTGCATCACTATCGACGCGATAAGTACGGCCCGGCGCAATCACGCGGATCGGTGGTTTATTCATGCGCGCATAACGCACTTGCATCGGACTGGTGTGCGTACGCAGCAGCAATGGCTTGCCTTGCGTATCGTTGCCGTCGATGTAGAAAGTATCTTGCATCGAACGCGCTGGATGATTCTCCGGGCTGTTCAATGCGGTGAAATTGGTCCAGTCATTTTCAATTTCCGGGCCGTCGGCAACATCGAAGCCAATCGAACCGAAAATTTCTTCGACGCGCTGCCATGTGCGCATCACTGGGTGTATGCCACCGGTACCACGACCGCGGCCTGGCAATGTAATGTCGATCGCTTCTGCGTTCAGACGCGCTTCCATCTGTGCATTCGACAATGCATCACGACGTGCGGTCAGCGCAGCTTCGATTTTTTCTTTGGCAGAATTAATGACAGCGCCCTGTGCTTTGCGCTCATCCGGCGCAAGCTTACCCAGGCTCTTCATTTGTTCGGTGATCTGTCCTGTTTTACCGAGGTACTTCGCTTTCGCGTTTTCCAGCGCGGCGGCATCATCTGCGGCGGCGAAATCGGTCTGGGCTTGAATGACAAGTTGTTCTAGGGGATTCATGCGGTATGTTTTCGTCCTTAACAAGGAAGCCGAAAAAGAAGCCCAAAAGGCTGTGCAAAAATAAAAACGGGACATAGGTATAAACCCTGCCCCGCTCTCGGATATTGCTGCACCGTCCGAAGACAGTGCATACGATCACAACTTAAGCAGCGATGGTAGTTTTCACCTGATTCACGATTGCCGCGAATGCTGGCTTGTCCATCACAGCCATATCGGCCAGGACTTTACGGTCCAGTTCGATGGATGCGCGTTTCAGACCATTCATGAACACGCTGTATGTCAGACCATGTTCACGCGATGCTGCATTGATACGGGTGATCCACAGTGCGCGGAAAACACGTTTCTTGTTACGACGATCGCGGTATGCATATTGGCCAGCGCGCATAACTGCTTGCTTGGCAATACGATAAACCTTGCTGCGACGACCACGATAGCCTTTAGCTTGATCGAGGACTTTTTTATGACGGGCCCGTGCTGTGACCCCACGTTTTACTCTAGGCATGATTGCTCCTGATTAATTGAGTGAGGTTAAGCGTTCGGCATCATTGCACGAACGGAATTCATGTTGGTGTCATGAACACCTACAGAGCCGCGCAATTGACGTTTGTTTTTGGTAGTTTTCTTGGTCAGAATGTGACGTTTGAAAGCTTGACCGCGTTTAACGGTTCCACCTGGACGTACACGAAAGCGCTTTTTGGCGCTGCTTTTCGTTTTCATTTTAGGCATGACACTATCTGTCCTTTGGGGACAGCTCCATTTTTAACATGATTGCAGGTGGCAGCAATTTCGCTACACTTGGATGCCTACTCTCACTTGTTATGCAGTGGAATCAAGTCCACTGCTATTTTGTGTAAATCGTCCGTTGCCGGACGACTCGCACGAAATTCTTACTTCTTCTTCTTAGGCGACAGAACCATAATCATCTGACGGCCTTCCATCTTAGGAAACTGCTCAACTTGGCCGTATGGTTCCAAGTCAGCTTTCAAGCGTTCCAACATGCGAAAGCCGATATCCTGATGGGCCATCTCACGACCGCGGAAACGCAGTGTGATCTTGGTTTTATCGCCATCTTCCAGGAATTTGATCAAATTGCGCAGCTTGATGTTGTAATCACCATCATCGGTACCAGGCCGGAATTTAACTTCCTTAACCAGAATGATCTTCTGCTTCAGCTTGGCTTCGTGCGCCTTCTTTTGTTCCTGGTATTTGAACTTGCCGTAATCCATCAGGCGTGCGACCGGTGGTTGCGCAGTTGGCGCAATCTCTACCAGATCGACGTTAGCCTCTTCCGCCAAGCGGAAGGCTTCTGCCAGAGTAACGATACCGAGTGCCTCGTTTTCGACACCACTCAAACGCAATTCAGGCGCTGTAATTTCACCGTTGATCCGATGCGACTTGTCAGTAGCTATTGCAATTTCCTTTTAAAATCAAATAATTAAGCCGTGCTCTTGCGCTATGGGTTGCCCCGTTAGGCTTTGGTTTCAGTCTCATTGTTGAGACGTTCCACCAACAAATCGACAGGCATTACACCCAGATCGACATTGCCTCGCGCTCGCACGGCCACTGTACCTGCGTCCCGCTCTTTATCGCCAATAACAATGATGTATGGCAGCTTCTGAACGGAATGCTCGCGTATTTTATAGGTTATTTTCTCATTACGCAAATCAAGGTGAACTCTAAACCCTTGTTTTTTCAGGTTTTGTGCAACAGCCTGCGCATATTCAGCCTGTGCGTCTGAAATGTTCAACACCGCGATTTGCACCGGAGCCAGCCATAATGGCAACGCACCAGCGTAGTGCTCGATCAAAATGCCGATGAAACGCTCAAGCGAACCAACGATGGCTCGGTGCAACATGATTGGTGTTTTACGAGTGTTATCAACGGCAACATATTCCGCGCCCAGACGACCCGGCATCGATGGATCGATCTGCACGGTACCTACTTGCCATGCACGACCTAGGCTGTCTTTCAGGTGATATTCGATTTTAGGGCCGTAAAACGCGCCCTCGCCCGGCAATTCAGTCCAGCTGACGCCACAGGCACGCAGCGCGGAACGCAGCGATTCCTCGGCGATATCCCAGCTTTCCTCAGTGCCGATGCGACTTTCCGGACGCAAAGCCAGCTTGACGTCGATATTTTCAAAGCCAAAGGCTGCATACACCGCCATCGCTTGCGCATGGAAAGCTGTTACTTCTTCGGCAATTTGTTCTTCAGTACAGAAAATGTGGCCATCATCCTGCGTAAAGCCACGCACGCGCATCATGCCGTGCAAGGCGCCGGACGGTTCATTGCGATGACACTGGCCGAATTCGCCGTAGCGCAAAGGCAGGTCGCGATAGCTGCGCATATCGCTATTGTAAATTTGCACATGGCCCGGGCAGTTCATAGGCTTGAGCGCGTATGAACGGTTTTCCGACTCGGTCACGAACATGTTTTCGCGATAGTTATCCCAGTGGCCGGTTTTCTCCCACAGGCCGCGATCCAGAATTTGCGGTGCTTTGACTTCCTGGTAATCGTTGTCCTGGTAAACCTTGCGCATGTATTGCTCAACTTGTTGCCAGATCGACCAACCTTTTGGATGCCAAAAGATCAAGCCTGGCGCTTCTTCCTGGAAGTGGAAGAAATCCAGTTGCTTGCCCAGCTTGCGGTGATCGCGCTTCTCGGCTTCTTCCAGCATGTGCAGATAAGCTTCCTGCTCTTCTTTCTTCGCCCATGCAGTGCCGTAGATACGCTGCAGCATTTCATTCTTGGAATCGCCACGCCAGTAGGCGCCGGCCAGCTTCATCAACTTGAATACTTTCAGCTTGCCGGTCGATGGCACGTGCGGTCCGCGGCACAGATCGGTGAACTTGCCTTCGGTGTAGAGCGAGACTTCTTGGTCTGCCGGAATGGATTCAATGATTTCAGCTTTGTAAGCCTCGCCTATCGATTTGAAATAGGCGACAGCTTCGTCGCGCGGCATGACTTTGCGAGTAACTGGCTCGTCTTTTTTCGCCAGTTCGGTCATTTTCTTTTCGATCGCGACCAAATCGTCCGGAGTGAACGGACGCTTATACGAAAAATCGTAATAGAAGCCGTTGTCGATCACCGGGCCGATGGTGACTTGCGCGTCAGGAAACAATTCCTTCACTGCATAGGCCAGCAAGTGAGCAGTCGAATGACGGATTACATCGAGGCCATCCGCATCTTTATCAGTAATGATAGCCAAATCACTATCCTGCTCGATCAGATACGAGGTATCCACGACATTGCCGTTGACCTTGCCGGCAAGTGCAGCTTTGGCAAGACCAGTACCGATATTGGCAGCAACTTGTGCCACGGTGACAGGCGTATCGAATTCGCGTTGCGAACCATCGGGAAGGCGGACTGTAATCATTTTGCGCTCCGTTTCAGCGAGGACCTGCATGCTGACGCTAGATTAAAATTGAACAACAAAAAATGCGGACGAAAAAAAACGCGGGCTAGCCGCGCTTTTTCAAATAGTAATGACGAAAAAGAACCCGACTTAGCGTCGCTCAGAAACCGATGTGGTTGTCGTTCGCGGTGTCATAACCGGGTTTGCCTTTCTCGCTCTTACAGGTTTTACCAATTTTTCGTTGGTAGGCACGATTGGACTCGAACCAACGACCCCTACCATGTCAAGGTAGTGCTCTAACCAGCTGAGCTACGCGCCTAAAGAAGCGAAATTATAGCGACAAATTATCTACTTAGCTAGTGCTTGTGTGAACTAACTGCAAAAAAATCAAAGCTCAACAATTCTGAGCATTGAAATTCATGCAAATCAATGCCGCTTCGCTTCCAATACACCATTGACTTCGCGGATTACCGCCAGTGCTTTCAGCAATTGTGCGGTCGAACCGATTTCTGCCGTAAATGCCATGCGCGCCTGCCCTTTGACGCTTTGCGTGCTAACGCCAATGACATTGATTTTCTCGCGCAAGAAAATATCCGAGATATCGCGCAGCAATCCTTGGCGATCACCAGCCAATACAAAAATATCCACCGGATAAACCGTCGACGATTGCGGACCGCCCCATGCCGTTTGAATCACGCGTTCCGGTGCCTTGTGCCGCATCTCGACAAAATTCTTGCAGTTGGCACGATGAATCGACACGCCCTTGCCGCGCGTTATGAAACCAACAATTTCATCCGGCGGTGCCGGTTTACAGCATTTCGCCAATTGCGTCATCAAGCCATCGGTACCGACTACCAGCACACCTGATTTGGCACCATGCACAACGCTGGATGCGCGGCTCTTGCGTGGAATAACGGTATCTTCCAGCTCAGCCAGCTTGGCAGCGCTGGCACTATCACCATGCAATGCCTGCTCAACTGTGCGCAGACTGAATTCATCTTTACCAACAGCAAGGAATAAATCGTCGAGCTTGGAAAAGCCGAGCTTATGCGCCAGCTCTTCCAGATTAACTGCGGTCTTGCCCTCACGTTGCAAGGTTTTTTCAATCAAGGCACGACCACTGGAAAGTGTCTCTTGCTGATCGATGGCATTGAACCATGCGCGTACCTTGGCACGTGTACGCGCGCTAGCGGCATAACCAGGAGCTAACCAATCACGCGAAGGGCCAACTGTGCCTGTAACCGTGCTGACACCTTTGGCCGTAATGATGTCTACCGTTTGACCATTCTTTAAAACTGTATTGAGCGGCACCAAAGCACCGTCGACACGCGCACCACGGCAACGATGGCCAACATCGCTGTGCAAGTGATATGCAAAATCAATCGGGGTTGCACCGTTAGGTAATTCGATCACGCGCGCCTGTGGCGTCAGCACATAGATACGATCATCCAGTGTTGCTGATTTAAGTTTCTCTACCCAATCGCGATGTACATCTTCTTGCCCGACGACGGTATCGACGACCTCACTTTTCCACGCCAGCAATTGACGCAGCCAGGCAATTTTCTCGTCATATTTTTGACCAGAGAAATTCGAGCCGCCTGCTTCCTTGTAACGCCAATGCGCAGCTACGCCATATTCAGCGAAGTCGTGCATATCGTTGGTACGTACCTGCACCTCCAGCGGACGACCATCTTCTGCAATGACGATTGTGTGCAGGGACTGGTAACCGTTGGCTTTGGGGCGTGAGATGTAATCGTCAAACTCTTCCGGAATCGGCGCCCAGATGTTGTGAATAATTCCAAGTACGGTGTAGCAGGTTTTCACATCTTCAACGATCACGCGAAATGCACGCACGTCATAGAGATCAGAGAATTCGATGTCCTTGCCGCGCAACTTGCTCCAGATACTGAAGATATGTTTAGGGCGACCAAAGACTTCCGCCTTGATCCCTGCTGCGGCCATTTCTGCTTTTAAGCGCTTGATCGCGTTCTCGACGAAGGCTTCACGCTCTACACGTTTTTCTTCAAGCTGCGATGCGATACGTTTGTAGGCTTCCGGCTGCAGGAAGCGGAAAGACAAATCTTCCAGTTCCCACTTCAGTTGCCAAACGCCGAGTCGATTCGCCAATGGTGCATAAAGATCAAAAGTCTCGCGTGCGTATTGTTGCGAGCGCTCATTCTGTAATTTGTTATCGGCAAAATAACGCAAGGTCGTTACGCGCGTACCAAGGCGCACCAGCACGACACGCATATCGGAAGCCATCGCCAGCAACATCTTGCGTACCACTTCCAATTGAGCAGCGGCTTCTTGTGCAGCGTTCTTGCCGCGTGCAGCCTCATGCTGCACGAAAGTCGTCTCATGCAAGCGCATCAACTGACGCACACCATCAACCAAATCGCACACGTCCTTGCCGAATCGCTCTTCTATTTTTTCAGCGGCAACCGGATCTATCGTCGCCAGTTCGAACAACAGTGCGGCGATACGCGTGTCGGCATCTGTTTCCAGTTGGGAAAGAACCGTGGCAACGCCTTGTGCGAATTCAAAAGCATCTTGCCCGCTTTCAAAGGCATCCTGCCCGGCAGACACTTTCTTGCCGGTATAAAGCGGTTTCACGAAAGCGAGCGCATCCATCACGCGGGCACTATCGTGTTCTGTTAAACCAGAGCGGAGAAGTTCATGCACATCGCTCTGTGCTGATGCTATGGAAACCATGTAGAACCTAGGAAGTTGCTGCAACCACTATTATTTCAACCAAACGTTTCGGATCAGGGAACCGCACTGCCACTGTTGCACGCGGCGGCGTATGGCCTTCAGGCACCCATTCATTCCACGCATCATTCATGCCATCGAAATCTTTAACGTCAGCAATATATATCTGACAGGACAAAATACGTGTTTTATCGCTACCCGCTTCTGCCAACAAACGATCGATATGACCCAGCACTTCGCGTGTTTGCCCCTGAATATTCTGAGTCGTGTCTTCTGCTATCTGTCCTGCCAAGTATACAGTGCCATTGTGAATAGCCACTTCAGACAAGGTGTCACCAATATGCAAGCGTGTAATGTTCATCATCTATCCAATATAAAAACCAAGTTGAAAATATCAACCCAGCAAAAATTTCTTTGCGAGCGCAATTTGCTCTGCATGTAAAAAAGTCGGCGCATGACCGACTCCAAGCAACTCAATCGAACTCGCTTTCGGGCCACGTTGTGACATCTCTTGCACTGTCTGGCTCGACAGTAAGTCTGACTCGACGCCATGCACAACCAAGGTTGGGCAGGTAATCGCGTCATAGGCAGCCCACAGACGCTGCTCATCTGATTGCACACTTTGCGGCGTTGCCGCCTTGAATGGCACAGCAATACCAGGATCGTAGCCAAACACCCATTGCCCCTCGGCATTCTGATGCATGACATCTGCGGCCAGCTTGCGCCATTGATCATCGCTATGCGGACCGAATGATAGCGAGATTGCACGCACGTAATTCCATGCCTCATCGAAAGTTGCAAAACGCACATCCTGACCAACATATTCTGCAATACGCGCCAAGGCTTCTGCATTCATCGAGGGACCGATGTCGTTGAGTATCAATTTGCGTATCGGATTCCCCGGCAGCGACGCAAGTCCCATACCAATGATGCCGCCCAAGGACGTACCAAACCAGTGCACAGACTCCACATTCAAGCGTGCAATCAAGGTCACCATATCGCTCACATACTGCGGCACTTGGTAATACATCGGATCGCGCAAACGCCCTGAGCGCCCGCGTCCCACCACGTCCGGACAAATCACGCGATAGTCGTTCGCCAGCTCCTTGGCCAGTACATCAAAATCATCCGATACACGTGTCAGTCCATGCACACAAATCAATGTATTCGGATTGCAACTATCGCCCCACTCCTTGTACGCCATTTGATGCAGACCTGAAGGAGAAAGACATTGCACTTCTTTGATTTGAACTTGGGTCATGAAGGTCGCCAGTAGATGATGACCACATTTTTCGTGGTCTTACGCGTAGAATCTTACCAAAGATCGCATCATCGAAACTTTCAGACTGAAAGGCATGTCATGCAGAACACGACTCTTCACGGTAAAACGGCGCTGGTAACTGGCTCAACTTCCGGCATAGGTTTAGGAATTGCACGTGCACTGGCTCAGCAAGGTGCGCAGATTGTTTTGAATGGTTTCGGCGATGCAAATGAGATCAAGGCACTGCAAGCTGCGCTGACAAAAGAATACGGCGTCAAATCTACACATCATCCCGCCGACATGTCGAAACCGGCAGAGATCACAGCGATGATGGCGTTTGCTGCAGAACAATTCGGCAGCGTCGACATTCTGGTCAATAACGCAGGCATCCAACACACAGAGACGATAGAAGACTTCCCGATAGAAAAATGGGACGCCATCATCGCCATCAATCTCTCCTCTACCTTCCACACCACTCGTCTCGCACTACCAGCAATGAAGGCCAAGAATTGGGGCCGCATCATCAATATTGCATCGGTGCATGGCTTGGTTGGATCCGTACAAAAATCCGCCTACGTTGCAGCGAAACACGGCGTCGTCGGCTTGACCAAAGTGACAGCATTGGAAATGGCGCATACAGGCGTAACCTGCAATGCCATTTGTCCGGGTTGGGTATTGACACCGCTGGTGCAAAAACAGGTCGATGCACGCGCAGCAAGAGACGGCTTGTCGAATGAGGATGCGAAAAAGAACTTGGTCTCCGAGAAGCAACCGTCTGGAGAATTTGTCACACCGGAACAACTAGGAGCATTAGCCGTTTTTCTCTGTAGTGATGCCGCTAATCAGGTACGCGGCGCGGCGTGGAATATGGATGGTGGGTGGACGGCACAATAGTGTAATTAATCAGCGCATCCACCCGTGCTTTGTATCAATCCGATTAATGCAAGGCACTGACATCCAAAGGCACACCGGTGCCGGCGCGGATTTCATCGACAGTGACGCCCGTCGCCAACTCAATCAACTTCAATCCATTCGGTGTTATATCCATCACACCTAGGTCGGTAATGATGCGATCAACCACGGCAACACCCGTCAGTGGCAAGGTACATTGCGGCAATATCTTGTGCGATACGGAACCATCCTTGGCACGTGCCACATGCTCCATCAAGACCACGATACGCTTGACGCCCGCGACCAGATCCATCGCACCGCCCATGCCTTTGACCATCTTGCCCGGGATCATCCAATTCGCAAGATCGCCCTGCGCCGATACCTGCATCGCTCCCAGCAATGCAATATCGATCTTGCCGCCGCGTATCATGCCGAAGGAATCTGCCGAGCTGAAGTAGGATGAACCTGGTAACGAGGTCACCGTTTGTTTCCCAGCATTGATCAAATCAGGATCGATTTCATCTTCAGTCGGAAACGGGCCTATGCCGAGCAAGCCGTTCTCCGATTGCAACCAGACATGAATATCATCCGGCACATAGTTGGCAACCAGCGTTGGCAAACCTATGCCGAGATTGACGTAAGCACCATCCTGTAATTCCTGCGCTGCACGCGCAGCCATTTCTTCTCGTGTCCAAGCCATTTTATTCTCCGCGTAGGTTCGACTAGCTTGCCCGTATCGTGCGTTGCTCTATCCGTTTTTGCGGATGCGCATTAAGCACGATGCGATGGATAAAAATACCTGGCGTATGCACCTGGTCCGGATCGATCTCGCCAATTTCAACCAGCTTCTCTACTTCGACTACGGTGATTTTCCCGGCCATCGCCACATTCGGATTGAAGTTGCGCGCCGTATGGCGATACACCAGATTGCCAGCCTTGTCTGCCATATACGCTTTGACTATCGAGATATCAGCAACCAAGGCGCGTTCCATCACATACTGTTCGCCGTCAAACTCGCGTACTTCCTTGCCCTCTGCGACGATAGTACCCACACCGGTTTTAGTGAAAAACGCAGGGATGCCAGAACCACCGGCACGCAACTTCTCAGCCAGCGTACCTTGCGGGGTAAATTCAAGTTCCAGTTCACCGGCCAGGTATTGCCGCTCGAACTCCTTGTTTTCACCTACGTAAGAGGCAATCATTTTCTTGATTTGGCGCGTTACCAGCAATTGACCCAAACCAGCATCATCGACGCCAGCGTTATTGGAAATAGCCGTTAAATTCTGTACGCCCGAATCGCGCAAGGCAGCAATCAAGGCCTCAGGAATGCCACATAGGCCGAAGCCACCTACCGCGATGGTTTGCCCATCTTTGACAATATCCGCCAGCGCAGCCGCTGCATCGGGATAAACTTTGTTCATAGCCACCCTTCTTTGTGTAGAGTAAACCGAGTCAAGATCGCAAAAAGTGCATCTGCCAGCATACGGCGATGCAGCAATAGTCACAATACCGTAGAACTACGAGGACTGAAGACGAGACTAGGCATGAGCGAACCAGCACAAATCGACTACGAAACCATCTTCCGACATGCCCCCATAGGCATGTGCATCTCGCAACATCGCGTCATGCATGACTGCAATCATGCCTTAACTACGATGTTTGGGTACACCAAGGGCGCGTTAGCGGGCTTATCCTTTGCAATGCTGTATCCGACGTATGCCGAATTCGAACGCACCGGCGCACGTATCATCCCCATTATGAATACCAAAGGTTACTATTCAGACGAGCGCATCATGAAGCGCGCTGATGGACAACTATTCTGGTGTCACGTCAGCGGACGCGCATTGATTGCCAGCGACCCACATGCAGCGGGAATCTGGACCTTCGAGGATTTAAGTGAGAAACGTCCAGTCACAGCCGAATTGACGCCAAGGGAACGAGAAATTGCCGCCATGCTGGTTGATGGAAAAACCAGCAAGTTGATCGCCAAGCAAATCGGCTTGAGCCCACGCACGGTGGAAATGCATAGAGCAAAGTTGATGCGGAAATTTACCGCGACCACATCGAGCGAATTGGTAAATCGCTTGCTCGGCGTAGCGCGGCAAATCTGAAAGCGATTTAGTTACTGCGCACTGTAGCCATCATCGGCAGTCATGATGGCGCCATTGATGAAGTGCGATTCTTCAGCTGCCAATAACAGCAGCAAGCCATCCAGATCCTCTGGCTTGCCTATGCGTTTACGCGGCAGCATATTCATCACTTGCTGACCTTGTTCGCTTTTGAAATATTCAAGATTCATTTCGGTACCGATATAGCCCGGACAGATGGCATTGACGTTGATACCAAACTTGCCCCACTCCACCGCCATCGCCTTGGTCATGTGCACAACAGCAGCTTTGCTCATGCAGTACAGACCCAGCTCTGGTACAACACGCAGACCGGCAACCGATCCGATGTTGATGATGCGATGCTGCTTTTTCGCATCACCCTTGTAACGTGTGATCATGCGCTTAGCAACTTCTTGCGCCACGAAAAATGCACCGCGTTGATTGGTGTCCATCATGTACGCGTAATCTTCCGGCGTCACGTCCACCAAACGTTGACTACTCGAAACACCTGAGTTGTTGACCAAGATATCAATAGCGCCGGCTTCGGTTTCAGCATGTGCAATGGCAGATTTGATACTCGCGTAATCAGTCACATCCAAACTGATGACATGTGCAGCACCACCTTCAGCTTCAATCTCCGCGCGTAGCTCCTTGAGCCTATCTACCCGTCGAGCGGCCAGAATGACTTGTGCACCCGCCATGGCAAGCACTTTTGCAAACCGCGCGCCCAGCCCGCTGGAAGCACCTGTGACGAGAGCTACTTTGCCCTCAAAATTGACTTCTATACCCACAGAATTCTCCCGTTTATTAACGTACTGCAAATAAAAAGCATGGCTTAGGCGTTATGATTACACGAAAGCGCAGGAATGCGCGTTTTACGCTTCGTATTGCTGCTAAAACAAGGGACAATATCGAATCTTGCGTGAAGATCATTTTGACTGCTTTAAAACAATGACAAATACTCCTACTTCCAATTCCAGCCTGCTTGAACAATACGGCCCGCGCGAAGCGATGGAATATGACGTCGTGATCGTCGGCGGTGGCCCTGCCGGCCTGTCCGCGGCTATCCGCCTCAAGCAACTCGCTGCAGAAAAGAATCAGGAAGTCTCCGTCTGCATCCTGGAAAAAGGTGGCGAGCTAGGCGCGCACATCCTGTCCGGCGCGGTCATGGACCCGCAAGCCATCACTGAGCTATTCCCGAACTGGAAAGAACTAGGTGCACCGTTAAACACGGCTGTCAGCGAAGACCGCTTCCTGTTCCTGACCGAGAAGAAAGCTTACAAGACACCTAATTTCCTGTTACCTGGCTGCTTCCAGAATCACGGCAACTATGTCGTCTCACTGGCCAATGTCGTACGCTGGCTGGGTCAGCAAGCCGAAGCCTTGGGTGTAGAAATATTCCCAGGCTTCCCTGCGGCTGAAATCCTGTACAACGATGATGGCTCCGTCAAAGGTGTCGCCACCGGCAATATGGGTGTTGATAGAACTGGCCAGCCAACTGCAGCATTCCAGCTCGGGATGGAATTACACGCCAAATACACGCTGTTTGCCGAAGGCTCACGCGGCAACCTTGGTAAACAGTTGCTGGAAAAATTCAATCTCAATGAAGGCAAGGCGCCACAAACCTATGCCATCGGCATCAAGGAACTGTGGGAAATCGATCCAGCCTTGCATCAACCCGGCTTGGTGATCCACACCGCCGGTTGGCCGCTGGCTAGTGATACCTACGGTGGCTCCTTCCTCTATCACCTGGAAAACAATCAGGTTGCTGTTGGCTATGTCGTCGGCTTGGCCTATGACAATCCTTATCTGTCGCCATTTGAAGAGTTCCAGCGTTACAAGACGCATCCTGAGATCAGCCGCTTCTTTGTCGGTGGCAAGCGTATCTCCTACGGCGCACGAGCCATTACAGCAGGTGGTTTGCAAGCATTGCCTAAACTGGTGTTCGCCGGTGGCGCGCTTATCGGCTGCGATGCCGGCTTCCTGAATGCGAGCCGCATCAAAGGTAGCCATGCAGCCATGAAGAGCGGCATGATGGCCGCTGATGCCGCTTTCACTGCTCTGAACGAAGGCCGTCAGGCAGATGAATTGAGCGACTATCCGATAGCCTTCAAACAATCGTGGTTGCATGAAGAGTTGCATGTCGCCCGCAACTTCAAACCATGGATGAGCAAAGGCCTCTATACCGGCTCGCTCATGGTCGGCATCGATCAAATTCTCTTCCGCGGCAAGGCACCATGGACCTTGCGTACTACGCATGCTGATCACACCTATCTGCGCCCAGCGTCTGAGTTCCAGCCTATCGTGTATCCGAAGCCTGATAACAAGTTGACCTTCGATCGCCTGTCATCGGTATTTATCTCGAATACCAACCATACTGAAGATCAACCGATACATCTGACGCTGAAAGACCCTAACGTTCCTGTTCAGGTCAATCTTGCGACATATGCAGGTCCGGAAGCACGCTATTGCCCGGCTGGTGTCTATGAATTCGTCAAAAGCGATGCGGGTGAAGATAAGTTGCAGATCAATGCGCAGAACTGCGTGCATTGCAAAACCTGCGACATCAAAGACCCGACGCAGAATATTGTGTGGGTTACGCCTGAAGGTGGCGGTGGACCTAACTATCCAAATATGTAGAAAACAAAAAAGCCGCTATGCGGCTTTTTTTACAATCAATTCACTCTGCGGCAGATTAAAGCTTCCGCTTAAAGTTTCCACTCACCGCTGATTATCTTCTCCAGCCAGAATGCACCGATTACCGTTTTCACGTCGGTGATCTTACCTTCCCTGATCCAGCTCGGCAATTCGCTGGCAGCCACTTTAAAAGTGTCCAAGAATTCTTCATCGTCGAGCTTGCGTTCACCAGCAGTCAGACCGCGTGCGAGATAAAGATCCAGATGCTCATCGGCATAAGCAATCGCATTATGTATCGTGCAAACGAATTGCCAGTCTGTCGCGGTATAACCGGTTTCTTCCAATAACTCGCGTTTGGCGCAAGCCAGCGGCTCTTCGCCCGGATCGATTTTTCCTGCCGGGAATTCGATGAATACGCGATCAATCGGATAACGGAATTGACGTTCCATCAGCACGGATCCATCTTCAAACAAGGGCAAAATCACTACAGCGCCTGGATGCTTGATGTATTCACGTGTCGTTGGCTGACCATTCGGCAAACGCACCGTATCACGCTGAACTTTCAAGAAATGGCCATCGTACGCCAGCGTACTGTCGATGCGAATTTCTTTGAGATGATTATCCATATTCCAGCTCCGATGACGTACTTGGCAGAAATGGTAAAGCGGAAGAGACTAAGGTCTTGCTTAGTGATGGCGCTTGCGCATATAGCGCATGACAAAGCCCGGATAGGCCAGCACGATAAACAGACAGCCGGTTACGGCGAAAAATTCCCAGCCTTGCGGGAAAACACTACCGATACGCGACTCCAACGCACGTGCGATGAGTCCGACCGCAAAATACAAAAGGAATAATTCGATCAAGCGCAGCCACACCGGCTTGATCTTCAAGGACAAGGGAATAACGGCGAATAAGCGCTCATTGAAGAATGGAAGGTTGGCGCTGAACAGCGCCAACAGAATCACAAACCAACTTACCAGAGAGACATCCACTCGTTAGTAGCTAATCATCGATCAAGACGCAAGCGTCTTGACGATTGCTGCAGCACATGCGGTCATCAGTGGACCTGGTACCAGACCCAACGCCAACAATGCACCACCGTTGATACTCAAGGCCACGCTCATGTCCTTACTCACAACGATCTTCGAATTATCCAGCGGTTCATCAAAGTACATGACTTTAACGACGCGCAGATAGTAGTAAGCACCAATCAGCGAGAACAATACGGCTACGATCGCCAGCCAGATTTGACCTGTGCTCAATACAGCTTGCAACACGGACAGTTTTGCGTAGAAGCCGACGACTGGTGGCACACCTGCCAGCGAGAACATCAACATCAAGGTAACCAGTGCAAACCATGGGCTGCGTTGATTCAAGCCTTTGAAATCGTCAATGTTTTCTGCTTCGAAACCAGCACGCGACAACAGCATGATGACGCCGAAAATGCCCAGAGTCGTCAGTACGTAAGTGATCGAGTAGAACATCGCTGCGCTGTAACCGTTGGTGGTGGAGCCATCAGCACCCACAACCACGCCGGACAACAGGCCGAGCAGAATAAAGCCCATTTGCGAAATCGTCGAATACGCCAGCATGCGCTTGATATTCGTCTGCACAATCGCAGTAATGTTACCGATAGCCATGGACAACACCGCCAGGATAGTCAGCATTTGCTGCCAATCTACTGCCAGTGCCGGCAAGCCTTCGACCAGCAAGCGGATCGTGATCGCAAACGCAGCCAGTTTAGGAGCGCCACCCAGCAACAACGTCACGGAAGTTGGCGCGCCTTGATAAACGTCAGGTACCCACATGTGGAACGGTACTACGCCCAATTTGAACGCCAGGCCAGAGACCAGGAATACCAAACCGAAAATCAGGATAGGTTTGTTGACCGTGCCAGCTGCTGTTGCTTTTGCAACTTCAGTCAGGTCGAGCGAACCAGTCGCACCGTACAACATCGAGATGCCGTACAACAGAAAACCAGAAGCCAAAGCACCCAGAATGAAATACTTCATCGCTGCCTCAGTCGATACAGCGTGATCGCGACGCATCGCAACCAGTGCATACAGCGACAAGGACATCAATTCCAGACCAAGATAGATGATCAAGAAGTTGTTGGCCGAAATCATGACCATCTGACCCAGCAAGGAGAACAGCGCGAGGATGTAAAACTCACCACCCAGACGACCATTGACCATGTCACGATCCAGACCGTATTGACGCGAGTAAACCAGTGTCAAGCCAACTGCCACATACGAGCAGATTTTCAACAGGTTCGACATCGGATCCGAGACGAACATATTGTTGAAGGTATAGACCGTCGCACCTGTGCTGAAGTCGCACCAGCTCAGTACACCGCACACCAGCAATGCAATAATCGACAGCACATAAGTGATGTGGCGTTTCGCGTCCGACAGAAACAGATCAATCAGCAGAATTGCGACGATCGCAATTGCCAGGAATATTTCAGGAAGGACGGGTATCAGATTCAAATTATTCATTTTGTCGCAGTTAGTGTGCGTTCAGTTGCGCGATCGCGGCGTTCATTAATTCAATTTCGAAATCGAAACATGCTTGAGCAAGTCGGTAACGGAAGTTTGCATCGCATCAGTGAATGGTGCTGGATACAAGCCCATCGCGAGAACAGCGATAGCAAGCAAGCCAAGCATCAGGAATTCACGCTTGTTGATGTCTTTGAGTTCAGCAACATGATGGTTGGCAACAGCACCAAAAATCACGCGCTTGGCCAGCCACAGCGAATAAGCTGCGCCCAGAATCAAAGCTGTTGCTGCCAGCAAGCCTATCCAGAAATTGAATTTGACTGCACCCAAAATCACCATGAACTCACCGACGAAACCAGAGGTTGCCGGCAAGCCTGCATTACCCATGGAGAACAATACGAAGAATGCAGCGAACTTAGGCATGGTGTTCACAACTCCGCCGTAGTCAGCGATGTTACGAGTATGCATACGATCGTACAACACACCGATACACAAGAACATTGCGCCGGACACGAAGCCGTGCGAAATCATTTGCACGATACCGCCCTGCACTGCCATGTCGTTAAACATGAAGAAGCCGAGGGTAACGAAGCCCATGTGCGCAATCGACGAATACGCAACCAGCTTTTTCATATCGGTTTGTACCAGTGCGACCAGACCGATATAGATAACGGCGATCAGCGACAAGGTAATCATGAAGCCCGACAGATAGTGACTTGCATCTGGCGTGATCGGCAACGAGAAACGCAGGAAGCCGTAAGCACCCAGTTTCAGCATGATCGCTGCCAGTACCACTGAACCACCAGTAGGTGCTTCAACGTGAGCATCTGGCAACCATGTATGTACAGGCCACATAGGTACCTTGACAGCAAACGCCATCAAGAATGCCAGGAAGATCAGGATCTGTGCATCCATCGGCAATGGCAATGCGTGCCAAGCCAGGATGTCAAAGCTGTGGCCGGACTTGAAGTACAAGTACAGCAAGGCAACCAGCATCAACAGCGAACCGAAGAATGTATAGAGGAAGAACTTGATCGATGCATAAACACGGTTTGCACCGCCCCATACACCGATGATGATGAACATCGGAATCAGTGTCGATTCAAAGAACACATAGAAAAGCAAACCATCCAGTGCGCAGAACACACCAATCATCAAGCCGGACAGGATCAGGAACGCGCCCATGTACTGTGCAACACGCTTCTCAATCACTTCCCATGCTGCGATCACAACGAAGATCGTGATGAAGGAAGTCAATATGACAAACCACATCGACAGACCATCAATACCCAGCGAGTAATTGATATTGAAAATATCGATCCACTTCAGCTTTTCGACGAACTGCATACCGTGCGCAGCATTATCGAATTGCGACACCAATGGCAAGGTGACGAGGAAACTGGCGATCGCGCCAAACAGCGATACGACACGCACAGCGTTAGGATTCGCGTCACGGCCAAAAGCCAGAACGAAGATACCGAACGCGATTGGTAGCCAGATCGCGAGACTTAAGAGAGGAAATGTTGACTGCATCATGATTTTTATTTGCTTTACTTCGCTAACTTATTTGGCGAACGATGGGAATGGCAAGAAATAAATCAGGAAACCCAGCACGCCGAGAATCATGACAAATGCGTAGTGATAAATGTAACCGGTTTGCAAGGTACGAACGATGCGTGAGAACCATCCGACAACCTTTGCACTACCGTTCACAATCAAGCCATCAATCAGTGTCTTATCGCCGACTTTGGACAAACCGCCACCCAACAAACGTGCGCCACCTGCCCAGAAAAAGTCGTTGAACTTGTCCATGTAGTACTTGTTATCCAGCAGTGTATGCAATGCGTGGAAGTGTTTGAAGAACCATGCAGGTACACGTGGATTGATCATGTAGCAATAGTACGCAGACACTACACCACCCAATGCCAACCAGAACGGCAAGGTTGTCAAACCATGAATTGCCATCGCTGTTGCGCCGTGGAAGTGTTCTTTCAACTCAGCCATTGCGCCGTGCGATTCGCTCACGCTAATCACGCCGTTGAAGAAATCGCCATGCAACATAGGTTGAATTGCAAAGTAACCAATCAACACAGATGGAATTGCCAACAGAATCAATGGCAGCGTCACGACCCATGGGGATTCGTGCGGCTTTTGACCAGGTGCCAAACCATGGTGTTCATCATGTCCATGATCGTCGTCTGCATGATGCGCATCGTGTGCGTGATCATCATGTGCCGCAGCTTTTGCGTGAGCATGGTCATCATGGTGTGCATGTTCCTTGCCGAAACGCTCTTCACCGTGGAATACCAGGAAGTACATACGGAAAGAATAGAACGCCGTAACAAATACACCAGCCAGCACTGCAAAGTTGGCAAAACCTGCGCCCGTAATGTGAGTCGCATGCACTGCTTCAATAATGCTGTCTTTTGAGTAGAAGCCGGAGAAGAACGGTGTACCGATCAACGCCAACGAACCGAGCAAAGACGTAATCCAAGTAATTTTCATGTACTTGCGCAGACCACCCATATTGCGGATGTCTTGGTCGTGATGCATACCGATAATGACCGAACCTGCAGCAAGGAATAACAATGCCTTGAAGAATGCGTGTGTCATCAGATGGAACACGGCAACCGAGTACGCAGATGCGCCCAGTGCAACCGTCATGTAACCAAGCTGCGACAGCGTCGAGTAAGCAACCACGCGCTTGATATCGTTCTGGATAATGCCCAGGAAACCCATGAACAAGGCCGTAATCGAACCAATGATCAGGATGAACGACAAGGCCGTATCCGACAATTCAAACAGCGGCGACATACGTGCCACCATGAAGATACCTGCGGTAACCATCGTTGCAGCATGGATCAGCGCGGAAATCGGTGTAGGACCTTCCATCGAATCCGGCAACCAGACGTGCAGCGGGAATTGAGCCGATTTACCCATCGCGCCGATAAACAGGCAGATACAGGCAACGGTCAACAACATCCAGTCGGTACCAGGCAAAGTCAAGGTTGCCAGTTGTTCTTTCTTCGCAAAGACTTCTGCGTAGTCCATCGAACCAGCGTAAGCCAGCAACAAGCCAATACCGAGAATAAAGCCGAAGTCACCAACACGGTTCACCAGGAAGGCTTTCATGTTTGCGAAAATCGCGGTCGGTTTGGTGTACCAGAAACCAATCAACAGATACGAGACCAGGCCCACAGCCTCCCAACCGAAGAACAGTTGCAGGAAGTTGTTACTCATGACGAGCATCAACATTGCAAACGTGAACAGGGAAATGTAGGAGAAGAAGCGGTTATAGCCTTCATCTTCTTCCATGTAACCGATCGTGTAGATGTGCACCATCAAGGAGACGAATGTCACCACGCACATCATCATCGCAGTCAAGCTATCAACCAGGAAGCCGACTTCAAGCTTGATGCCAGCGACTGTCATCCATGTATAGAGATTGCCATTGAACGTCGCACCATCCAGTACCAGCGATAGCGTATGTAATGACAAGATGAATGCAATCAAGACGCCAAGTATCGTCACAGTATGCGACGTCTTGCGACCGATCAAGTTACCAAAAAATTTAGTACCAAACAAACCAGCAATCATAGAACCGGCAAGTGGTGCCAGCGGTACGATTAGAAGGAGGTTAGGGTTAAGTTGCCCCGCCATGATGAACCTTATCGTTATTGATTGGGATTAGCCTTTGAGGCTGTCGAGATCTTCCACATTGATGGTATCCAGAGTACGGAACATGGAAACCAAAATGGCAAGACCAATCGCAGCTTCAGCAGCAGCCACCGTCAAGATGAAGAAAACAAAAATTTGACCGGCTGCATCACCCAGGAAATAGGAGAAAGCGACGAAATTCATATTCACCGCCAACAGCATCAATTCGATAGCCATCAACAAGATGATGATGTTTTTACGATTCAGAAAAATACCGACAATCGAAATCGCGAACAGGATCGCGCCGAGTATCAGGTAATGTACGAGCGATAACTCCACAACACTCCCCTTATTTTTGTTCTGCTGCAGGAGCAGCTGCTGGTTGACCATCGCCGCGAATCGAATCTGCCTTCATTTTCACGATACGCAGACGATCGCCAGACTTAACCTTAACGGCATCGCCAGGAGCGAAATATTTTGTATCTTTACGTTTGCGCATAGTCAATGCCACTGCAGCCACAATCGCGACCAGCAACAGCAACGCTGCGATTTCAAACGCGTACAGATATTGGGTATAGATCAGCTTGCCGAGTTCTTTGGTATTACCGATCATGGCCGATGCGTCTGGCACTTGTGTATGCGCTCTCCAGAAACCGCGGAACAATACGGCGGCCATTTCCAGAACAATGACAACACCAATCGTTGCAGCCAATGGCAAGTAACCCCAGAAGCCTTCGCGCACTTTGGTGAGCTTGATATCAACCATCATCACAACAAACAGGAACAGCACCATGACCGCGCCGACATATACCAGGATCAGTACGATCGAGAGAAATTCAGCTTTAAGCAGCATCCACAATGCAGCTGCAGAGCAAAACGACAGCACCAGAAACAAGGCTGCGTGAACCGGATTGGAATCGGTGATGACGCGTATGGCAGCGAGTACAAGAATCGCTGAGAACACGTAAAACAAGACAGTTGTAAATTCCATAATCAACCAAAAAGTCAGCAAAAGGTCAGCGTAATACAGCTGCCAGTACTAATAAATCAACGATAGGCCGCGTCGGCGGTGCGTGCTGCTGCGATTTCTGGTTCGTAGCGATCGCCTACTGCCAGCAACATTTCCTTGGTGTAGTACAAGTCGCCGCGTTTTTCGCCGTGATATTCCAGAATATGTGTTTCCACAATCGAATCGACCGGGCAGGATTCTTCGCAGAAACCGCAAAAAATACACTTGGTCAGATCGATGTCATAACGAGTGGTACGACGCGAGCCGTCTTCACGCTGATCCGACTCAATTGTGATCGCCATTGCCGGGCACACTGCTTCACACAGTTTGCATGCGATACAACGCTCTTCCCCATTCGGATAACGACGCAGTGCATGCAGACCACGGAAACGTGGCGATTGCGGTGTCTTCTCTTCCGGGAACTGCACGGTAATCTTGCGTGCAAACATGTAGCGACCTGTCAGCGCCAGCCCTTTGAAGAGCTCGCGCAGCATCAAGCTACCGAAAAAATCTTTAATTGCTTCCATCTTGGCTTCCCTCTTTGCTCAGCCTTGCTGCATTAATTCCAGATATTCCACGGGGTTTTCATCCAGATCGCGACGATCAACAGATAAACCAAAGTCAGTGGGATAAACACTTTCCAGCCCAAACGCATGATTTGATCGTAGCGATAGCGTGGGAACGATGCGCGGAACCAGATAAACAGAGTCACAACGAACAATGTCTTCGCACCGAGCCAGATCCAGCCTGGTACCCATGTAAATGGTGCCATGTCGATAGGTGACGACCAGCCGCCCAGGAACATCAGCGTTGCCATGATCGAGATCAACCACATATTGGCGTATTCAGCCAGGAAGAACATCGCGAACGACATACCCGAATATTCAACCATGTGACCGGCAACGATTTCCGATTCGCCCTCAACCACGTCAAACGGATGGCGGTTCAATTCAGCCGTACCCGAGATGATGTAGATGAAGAACATAGGCAACAGCGGCAACCAGTTCCATGAGAGGAAGGTCAAGCCCATCTCTGCAAAGCGACCGGTGGTTTGTGTCATCACGATTTCGGTCAGATTCAAGCTACCGGAAACCATCAACACAACAACCAATACGAAGCCCATTGCGATTTCATACGAAATCATTTGTGCCGATGCACGCATCGCACCGAGGAACGCATACTTCGAGTTCGATGCCCAACCGGCGATAATCACGCCGTAGACTTCCAACGAAGTAATCGCCATCACGAACAACAAACCTGCATTGACGTTAGCCAATACTGTCTCTGGCCCAAATGGAATCACAGCCCATGCAGCCAATGCCGGCATGATGGTCATGATCGGAGCGATCACAAACAATGCTTTATTGGACTTCGATGGAACAACGATTTCCTTGAGCAAAAGCTTGAGGCCGTCAGCGATAGGCTGCAACAAACCAGCAGGACCAACACGGTTAGGGCCAAGGCGAATATGCATCCAGCCGATAACCTTACGTTCCCACAAAGTCAGATAAGCAACTGCACCCATCAAAGGCGCAACAACCACAACGATTTTTACTAAAGTCCAAACCAGCGGCCAATAATATCCAAGCAATGATTGACCCATCGCGTGGATGGATGCAAACAATTGATCCATTACGCTTTCTCCACGCTGATAGAACCGAACATTGTGCCCAAGCCAGCTGTGGACTGATGTCCTGCCGCTACGCGCACCACATTAACTGGCAACTTGGCATCAACCGCAGCAGCCAATACCGCACTACCCTCACCTTGCGTTACCTTGACCTGATCACCGGCAGCGACACCAAGTTTGCTGGCCAGATCCGACGACAACCATGCTTTTGGCGCTGCGCCATCATTGGTTTGCTGCAGCGGCAAGGAACGACGAACGATTGCATCAGTTGAGTAAATCGATACATCAGCAACACGCTCCAGCTGCAAACCAGCTGCGGCAACTTCTGCCTGCGGAACTACCTTGCTCAGATTGTTCAAACGCAACTGCAGATTTGCATCAGCAGGTGCGTTGGCACCGAGGATTTCGTTACGAATTGCTTCTGAAGTGTCGTAATCAAAGCCACTCAATTCCAGCAGATTACCCAGAACGCGCAATACCTTCCATGCCGGACGTGTGTCACCCAAAGGCTTGACGGTACCGTTGAAACTTTGTGCACGGCCTTCAGCATTGACGAAAGTACCGGAAGTTTCGGAGAACGGCGCGATAGGCAACAAGACATCGGCAAAATCATTGCCGTGCTTGTAAGGCGACATCACGACAACCATCTCAGCTTTGTTCAACGCACTACGTGCAGCTTGTGGATTGAAGCTATCGAGCTCTGGCTCAGCATTCAACAACACATACGCTTTACGTGGCTGTGCAAATATTTGCGCTGCATTGGCACCGTTAGCGCCAGGAACTGCATTGACCAGATAGCCACCAACGCTGTTGGCTGCTTCCGTCAGGAAACCAAACTTGGCTTCAGTGTTTTGCGCAATCCATTGTGCGGCGGCGTGCAATTTAGCTGCTTGTGGGTGCTGCAATACTGCATTACCCAGCAACACAGCTTTTGGCTCGCCAGACAACAGGCTCGCAGCAATTTGTTTCGCTTCAGCAGATGCTTGTATCGCTTCAAAACCAGCTGGTGCTGCAATACCTTTAGCTTGCGCTACGGCGGCAACAACTTCGCTCAAAGCGGCCAACCAATCCGAAGGAGCTTTGATCATCTTGTTAGCAATCGGCATCAACAGATCGTCGTCTGTTGCGTGCAAGATGCTAACGCTTGCGCCCTGCTTCACTGCCTGGCGCAGACGTGCTGCCAGCAATGGGTGATCTTTACGCAGGAAGGAACCGATAACGAATGCACGTTTCAATGCGCCAAATTCTGCGATCGACATACCGAGCCATGGCGTAATGGAAGCATCCAGCGAGAAGTCCGATTGACGCAGACGGAAATCGATGTTTTCGGAACCAATGCCACGCACCAGTTTCTGCAACAACGACAACTCTTCCAGTGTCGAATACGGAGTTGCCAAAGCAGCGATGGAATCAGCACCATGTTCGTGCTTGATGTTACGCAGACCGTGAGCCACGTATTCCAAAGCAGTTTGCCAATCTGTTTCTTGCCATTTGCCGTCTTGCTTGATCATTGGGCTGGTCAGACGGTCTTCGCTGTTCAAGCCTTCGTAGGCGAAGCGATCTTTGTCTGAAATCCAACATTCATTGACGTCGTCGTTTTCCAACGGCAGCACGCGCATGACTTTACCGGCCTTGACTTGAACAAGCAGGTTTGCACCCAAGCTATCGTGTGGGCTAACCGATTTGCGACGCGACAATTCCCAAGTACGGGCGCTGTAACGGAATGGTTTCGATGTCAGTGCGCCTACCGGGCACAGATCGATCATGTTGCCTGACAACTCGGAGTCAACTGTCTTGCCAACGAAGGAAGTGATTTCTGCGTGTTCGCCACGACCCAGCATACCGAATTCCATCACGCCGGCGACTTCTTGACCGAAGCGGACGCAACGTGTGCAGTGGATGCAACGGCTCATCTCTTTCATCGAGATCAGCGGGCCGACATCTTTCGGTGCAACGACACGTTTTTCTTCTTCGTAACGCGATGTGGACTCACCGTAACCGACTGCCAAATCTTGCAATTGGCATTCGCCACCTTGATCGCAGATTGGGCAATCGAGCGGATGGTTAATCAGCAGGAATTCCATCACACCTTTTTGCGCTTTGACTGCCTTCTCGCTGTTGGAGCGGACAATCATGCCTGGCATAACTGGCGTTGCACAGGCTGGCAATGGCTTAGGTGCTTTTTCAACCTCTACCAGGCACATACGGCAGTTAGCCGCGATGGATAATTTTTTGTGGTAACAAAAGTGTGGGATGTAGGTGCCAAGCTTATTGGCAGCGTCCATCACCATGCTGCCTTCTTGCACTTCGACTTTTTTACCGTCTATTTCGATTTCAACCATGGCTTTGCTTTTGTTGACTTCAGTGTTCTCACTAGGTTTATAACTAAACGAAGTGATCGGCTAAATGTAAGCGGGCACCAAGCAATGTTTATGCTCAATGTGATATTCAAACTCTTCACGGAACTGCTGAATCATTGCGCGTACTGGCATCGCAGCTGCATCGCCCAGCGCACAAATCGTACGACCCTGAATGTTGTCAGCGACCGAGTTCAGCATGTCCAGATCTTCCGGACGACCTTGACCGTTCTCGATACGATGCACCATGCGATACAACCAGCCTGTGCCTTCACGGCACGGCGTGCACTGACCGCAAGATTCTTCATAGTAGAAGTAAGACAGTCGCAACAGTGCCTTCACCATGCAACGTGTTTCATCCATGACGATGACTGCGCCTGAGCCCAGCATCGAACCTGCCTTGGCGACCGAATCGTAATCCATATCCGTCGCCATCATCAACTCACCCTTGACCACAGGTACCGACGATCCACCTGGAATCACAGCTTTGAGCTTTTTACCGCCGCGCACGCCACCGGCGAGCTTCAGCAGTTCGGCAAATGGGGTGCCGAGCGGAATTTCATAATTACCTGGATTTTCCACATCGCCGGACACTGAAAAAATCTTCGTGCCGCCGTTGTTTGGCTTACCCAGTGCTGCATATGCTTCAGCACCCACCTGGAAGATGAACGGCACTGCAGCAAACGTTTCAGTGTTGTTGATCGTGGTTGGCTTGCCGTACAGACCGTAGCTGGCTGGGAACGGCGGTTTGAAGCGTGGCTGGCCTTTTTTGCCTTCCAGCGACTCCAGCAACGCAGTTTCTTCGCCGCAGATATACGCGCCAAAACCATGGAATGCATGCAACTGGAAACTGTACTCAGTACCCAGGATGCGATCACCAAGGAAACCTGCTGCACGAGCTTGTTCCAGTGCTTCTTCGAAACGATCGTATTCGGCAAAAATCTCGCCGTGAATATAGTTGTAACCGACGCTGACGCCCATTGCATAGGCAGCAATGGTCATGCCTTCAATTACAGCGTGCGGGTTGTAACGCAGAATGTCGCGATCTTTGAATGTGCCTGGTTCGCCTTCATCAGAATTACAAACCAGATACTTTTGGCCTGCGTAATTCTTAGGCATGAAGCTCCACTTCAAACCACTAGGAAAACCTGCACCGCCGCGACCGCGCAAGGTCGATGCCTTGACTTCGGCAATGACCTGCTCAGGCGTCAGGCCTTCGCTCAGGATGCGCTTCAGCGATGCGTAACCACCGCGCTTGACGTACTCTTCCAGACCCCAGTTATCACCGGTGAGGCCGGCGAAAATCAAAGGTTTGATATGACGATTATGCAGACTGGTCATTTCTTCAATTCCTCTACCAGAGCGTCGATTTTTTCATCCGACATAAAGCTGCACATACGTTTGTTATTGACCAGCATGACAGGCGCATCACCGCAAGCGCCCATGCATTCGCCTTCAACCAAAGTAAATTGGTCGTCCGCTGTGGTTTCACGATAATCGATACCGAGCTTTTGCTTCAGGTAATGCGCAGCCTTCTCGCCGCCAGACAATTGGCATGGCAGATTGGTACACACCGAGATCTTGAACTTGCCGACCGGCTTGGTGTTGTACATGTTGTAGAAGGTCGCAACCTCTTGCACCGCGATCGCAGGCATACCCAAATAGTCAGCAACATCTTGCATGACTTCAGGTGGCAGCCACCGGGTCTCATCCTGAGCAATCTGCAGCGCGGCCATGACCGCAGACTGCTTCTGATCTGAAGGAAACTTGGCGACCTCGCGGTCGATTCTTTTATACGTTTGCTCTGATAACAGCATGTCTATGCCTCAATTATTGATCCGCGATTAGCGGTCAATTTCACCAAACACAATATCTTGCGTGCCGATGATGGTTACTGCATCGGCAATCATGTGACCCTTGGCCATTTCATCCAAACCTTGCAGATGCGGGAAGCCTGGCGCGCGAATCTTCATACGATATGGCTTGTTCGCGCCATCAGAAATCAGATAAACGCCGAACTCGCCTTTCGGATGCTCAACTGCTGCATACGCTTCACTTGCTGGCACGTGGAAACCTTCAGTGAACAATTTGAAGTGATGAATCAAATCTTCCATGTTCGACTTCATGCCTACACGTGATGGCGGCGCAACCTTGTGGTTGTTCGTCATGACAGGACCAGCATTATTACGCAGCCACTCAACACATTGCTTGATGATGCGATTTGATTGGCGCATTTCTTCAACGCGAACCAGATAACGATCGTAGCAATCGCCATTGGTACCAACCGGAATATCGAAGTCCATCAAGTCATACACTTCGTATGGTTGCTTCTTACGCAAGTCCCATTCAATACCTGAACCGCGCAGCATCGCGCCGGTAAAGCCCATCGCCATCGCACGTTCAGGCGATACAACACCGATACCAACCAGGCGTTGCTTCCAGATACGGTTATCAGTCAGCAGAGTCTCGTATTCATCGACATAAGTCGGGAAACGATTGGTGAAGTCTTCGATGAAATCGAGCAAGGAACCTTGACGATTTTCGTTCAACTGGCTGATTGCTTTTGCATTGCGGATGATCGATGCCTTGTGTTGTGGCATTGCATCCGGCAGATCACGATAAACGCCACCTGGACGATAATAAGCAGCATGCATACGTGCGCCCGATACTGCTTCGTAGCAGTCCATCAAGTCTTCACGTTCGCGGAATGCGTACAGGAACACGCCCATTGCACCAACGTCCAGCGCATGCGCGCCGAGCCACATCAGGTGATTCAGGATACGAGTAATCTCATCGAACATCACGCGGATGTACTGTGCACGCAAAGGCACTTCGATGTTCAGCATCTTTTCGATAGCCATCACATACGCGTGCTCGTTACACATCATCGAGACGTAATCGAGGCGATCCATGTAAGGCACGGATTGCAGATAGGTTTTTTGCTCAGCCAGTTTTTCTGTCGCACGGTGCAACAAACCGATATGCGGATCAGCACGCTGAATAACTTCGCCGTCGAGCTCCAGAACCAAGCGCAACACACCGTGCGCAGCAGGATGCTGAGGACCAAAGTTGAGGGTGTAATTCTTAATCTCAGCCATTATTTCGCCCCGTATTGTTCTTCACGAATCACGCGCGGCACATTCTCACGCGGCTCTATCGTTACGGGTTGATAAATCACGCGTTTTTGTTCCGGATCGTAGCGCATTTCAACATAGCCAGAGACAGGGAAATCCTTGCGGAATGGATGACCGATAAAACCATAGTCAGTCAGGATGCGGCGCAAATCGTTATGACCTTCAAACAAGACACCAAAGAAGTCGAACGCTTCACGCTCGTACCAATTGGCAGCAGGCCAGATATCAGTCATCGATGCAACCACTGGCATTTCGTCGTCCGCTGCGAATACACGCACACGCACACGCCAGTTATGTTTGATCGACAGCAAGTGCGAAACTACTGCGAAGCGCAGACCTTCCCACGCATCGTCGCCGTACGTTGAGTAATCAACGCCACACAAATCAATCATTTCTTCAAAGCGCAGATCAGCATGATCACGCAATACACGCATTGCCGACGCATAATCATGCGACTTCACAACAATGGTAATTTCGCCCAATGCCAACGTCAGGCTTTGAAGTTGCTCACCCAGCGCGTTGCGCAGAGCGGCTTCAAGGAGTTCGAGTTTGATCGTCATTTAAAAACCAGCCTTAGCGAGCAATCGTGTTGGTACGACGGATCTTGTTTTGCAACTGCATGATCCCGTACAACAGCGCTTCGGCAGTTGGAGGACAACCAGGAACATATACATCGACTGGAACGATACGATCACAGCCGCGCACAACAGAATACGAGTAATGGTAATAACCGCCACCATTGGCACAAGAACCCATCGAAATAACCCAACGTGGCTCGGCCATCTGGTCATACACCTTACGTAACGCAGGTGCCATCTTGTTGCACAAGGTACCTGCCACGATCATCACGTCTGATTGACGTGGGGATGGACGGAACACAACGCCAAAACGATCCAGATCGTAACGCGACGCACCAGCGTGCATCATCTCAACTGCGCAGCATGCCAAACCAAACGTCATTGGCCACATTGAGCCTGTGCGCGTCCAGTTGATCAGCTTGTCAGCTGTAGTAGTAACGAAACCTTCGTTCAATACGCCTTCAATTGCCATGACTTACTCCCAATCCAGCGCGCCTTTTTTCCATTCGAACACCAGACCGACAGTCAGTACTCCAAGGAAAATCATCATTGACCAAAATCCCAGCATCCCGACTTCGCGCATCGCCACGGCCCAAGGCACCAGGAACGCAACTTCAAGATCGAACAGGATGAACAGAATCGCGACGAGATAGTAACGCACGTCGAACTTCATACGCGCATCTTCAAACGCCTCGAAACCACACTCATACGGGGAAAGTTTTTGTGCATCTGGCTTGTGCGGCCCTAACACACGACCCAACACCTGTGGCACAACACCAACACCGATGCCGACCAGAATAAAAAGCAAAACGGGGAAATAGTTTTCGAGGTTCACGATTAGCGCAGTATGTTGAACGATTAATTGACTTGCAAAATAATCCGTTAAATCAAACGACAGTTTTGTCGATAAAAAGCCAGCTTAGGAATCCCCCTTGCTGGCTTAGAATTTCGTTGGTGCCGACGGCGAGACTCGAACTCGCACAGCTTTCGCCACTACCCCCTCAAGATAGCGTGTCTACCAATTTCACCACGTCGGCCAAGACTCATATTCTAACCTGCTTTGACACATTTATTCAATGAGCAATTGCAATAGAACAAGAACAAAAAGCGAATAAAACGCTCTTATTTTGGAATCTGATTTGATTGCTCAGATCCGGATGGCACAACAGGTGTTACTGGAGCCGCAGTTGGTGCAACTGGAGCTGTCGCTTCTGCACCTGGAACAGCAGAAACCGGCAGATTTTCCATCACACCAGCACTTGGAGTTGCCGGTTTATTCCCAATGAACGCCAGACCCAGTGTTGCAGCAAAAAAGATAACCGCAGCAACACCAGTAAATTTAGACAAGAAGTTGGACGAACCAGTCGCACCAAACAAACTACCGGACGCACCTGAACCGAAGGACGCGCCCATATCAGCACCTTTACCGTGCTGCAATAATACGAGGCCAATAATCGTCAATGCCGACAACACTTGAACAACGACGATGATGGTATGCAAACTATTCATTTAAATTCCAGTTTTAGGTAATTCGTAATAAAGCTGATTGCGACTTACGCCGCACGGATGATCGCGAGAAAATCCACTGCCTTCAATGCTGCTCCGCCAATCAAGCCGCCGTCGATATCTGACATGGCAAGCAATTCCTTGGCATTTTCCGGCTTCATGCTGCCGCCGTATAAAATTCTGACTTCCTCTGCTGCAACTGCATTTTTCGCACGCAGTTGCTTGCGCAGCATCGCATGTACTTCTTGCGCCATTTCAGGCGTTGCAGTCTTGCCTGTACCAATCGCCCAAACCGGCTCGTATGCTACAACAATCTTTGCCAGATCGCTTGCAGCAATCGACGATAACACCGCATTCAGTTGCGCGCCGACGACAGCGTCGGTCTGCCCTGCTTCGCGCTGCGCCAATGTTTCACCAACGCAAACGATAGGAGTCAATCCTGCACTTAATGCACGTGCTGTTTTTTGCGCAACCAATTCATCCGACTCAACGAAATATGCACGACGCTCGGAATGACCAACAATCACATAACGACAAGCAAATTCCAACAACATACCGGTTGAAACTTCTCCGGTATACGCACCTGCTTCATGCGTAGACACATCTTGCGCGCCAAGTGCAACAGACGTATTGAACAACAACGATTGACACTGAGCGAGATACGGAGCCGGAACGCACACCGCAACATCGCATGATGCACCAGCATGACCAAGTTCGCTCTTGATCTCGGTCAGTAATTGAGTATTGGCAGCCAGGCTGCCATTCATTTTCCAATTACCTGCGACGAGTTTGCGGCGCATATAAAACCTATGATTTTAATAACCCGCTATTCTAGCTCTTTGCAGTCAACACGGTCAAACGCAAGACCCCCCATTCCCACAATGAAAAACCGCCCACAGCTTACACGGTGGGCGGTTTTTATACTTACAACAAAACGGGCAGTTGATTATTCTTGCGCTGCCTGCTCTGGATTTTCTTCTGCAACAGCTGCTTTCATCGACAGTTTCAAGCGGCCGCGGTCGTCTGTTTCGAGAACTTTAACGCGTACTTGCTGACCTTCTGATAAGTAATCAGCAACTGCATTGACGCGCTCATTAGCGATTTGACTAATGTGCAACAAACCGTCTTTGCCTGGCATCACTTGAACGATTGCACCGAAATCCAACAGTTTCAATACGGTACCTTCGTAGATCTTGCCAACTTCAACCGAAGCAGTCAGCTCTTCGATACGACGTTTAGCTTCTTGACCCGCAGCTGCATCAACGGATGCAATTGTGACCACGCCTTCGTCGCTGATATCGATTTGCGTACCGGTTTCTTCGGTCAATGCGCGAATAACTGCGCCGCCCTTACCGATCACGTCACGGATTTTTTCCGGATTAATCTTGATGGTGATCAGACGTGGTGCGAAGTCAGACAATTCGCCAGTCGTGCCGCTAGGCACTGCTTTTTCCATTTCGCCGAGGATATGGATACGGCCTTCTTTAGCTTGCGCCAAAGCGACTTGCATGATTTCCTTGGTGATGCCCTGGATTTTGATGTCCATTTGCAATGCGGTAATACCGTTTGCTGTACCAGCCACTTTGAAATCCATATCGCCGAGGTGATCTTCGTCGCCAAGGATGTCGCTCAAGACTGCAAACTTGCCGCCGTCCTTGATCAAGCCCATTGCGATACCAGCCACGTGTGCTTGCATAGGAACGCCAGCATCGATCAATGCCAGGCAACCGCCGCAGACCGAAGCCATTGACGACGAACCATTGGATTCGGTAATTTCCGAAACCAGACGAACCGAGTAGCTGAAATCTTCTGGTGCTGGCAAAGCAGCAACCAATGCACGCTTAGCCAAACGGCCGTGACCAATTTCGCGACGCTTAGGTGTACCAACGCGCCCCGTTTCACCAGTTGCGAACGGAGGCATGTTGTAGTGCAACATGAAGCGATCCGAGTACTCCCCCATCAATGCATCGATCTTTTGTTCGTCGCGTGCGGTACCCAAGGTTGCAATAACCAGCGCTTGTGTTTCACCACGTGTGAACAATGCCGAACCGTGAGTGCGCGGCAAGACGCCGGTACGGATCGTGATTGGACGCACGGTACGTGTGTCGCGACCGTCGATACGTGGCTCGCCATCAAGAATTTGCGAACGAACGATTTTTGCTTCCAGATCAAACAGGATGTTGCCGACTTCGGACGAATCCGGAGCAACGCCGCCGACCGAAATGGCTTCTGCAGCGACTTCAGCATTCACTTCTGCAAACGCATCTTTCAACTTCGCAGTACGCGCCTGCTTGTCTTTGGTTTGGTAAGCAGCGCGCAATTTCGCTTCTGCGAAATGTGCTACGCGTGCGATCAAAGCTTCGTTCTTTGCTGGAGGCGCCCATTGCACTTCTGGCTTGCCACCATCACGCACCAAGTCGTGAATCGCATCGATAACTGCTTTCATTTGATCGTGGCCGAAAACAACCGCGCCCAACATGACTTCTTCGGACAATTGTTGCGCTTCCGACTCAACCATCAACACTGCAGTTTCGGTACCGGCAACAACCAGATCCATTTGCGATGTTTTCAGCTGCGACGAAGTCGGATTCAATACGTATTGACCATCGATGTAACCGACGCGAGCTGCACCCAATGGGCCTGCGAATGGAATGCCGGAAACCGACAATGCTGCCGATGCGCCGATCATTGCAGCGATGTCTGGATCGATCTCAGGATTGACCGACATCACGTGAATGATGATCTGCACTTCGTTCAAATAACCTTCTGGGAACAACGGACGGATCGGACGATCGATCAGACGCGATGTCAGTGTTTCTTTTTCGGAAGGACGGCCTTCACGTTTGAAAAAGCCACCTGGAATACGACCGGCAGCGTAGGTTTTTTCTACATAATCAACGGTCAATGGGAAGAAGTCCTGACCTGGCTTGGCATCTTTTTTTGCCACAACAGTAGCCAGCACGACAGTATCTTCAATCGAGACGAGTACAGCACCGGAAGCTTGACGGGCGATTTCGCCGGTTTCAAGCGTGACCGTATGTTGGCCATACTGGAAGGTTTTAGTGACTTTATTAAACACGGTGTTCCTTTCTAATTTTACCGACAGATTTTCAGGCGCTGTCGTTCACCTCACCACAAACGACCGATCAAAATGACGAATCGTTTTTATTACTGACTTCTTTACAAACAAGTACAAACCACCAAAAGACAAAATGCCCGCATCAGAGAACTGACGCAGGCATTTTTATCTATGAAAGCCGGATAAAATAGCGCAACGAATTACTTGCGCAGACCGAGCTTTACAATCAGATCGCGGTAACGAGTAGCGTCTTTACCTTTGAGGTACGACAACAGGCTCTTACGACGATTAACCATCATGATCAAACCACGACGGGAATGATGATCTTTGGAGTGTGCTTTGAAATGGCCGTTGAGTTCGTTGATACGAGCTGTCAGCAATGCAACTTGCACTTCTGGGGAGCCGGTATCGTTTTGACCGCGGGCGTTATCAGCAACAATAGCTGCTTTACTTGCTTTTTCGAGAGACATGAGACTTACCTTTCACATGCGATGCATAGAGTCTTGACCCCATACACCGTGAACAACGATTAAATAAACTGGTCGAATTAACCAGCCCCGCAGTATAGCGGAAAGACCTAGGTGATTCAAACACTTAGCGCATTTATTTGAAGGAAACAGCATGAAATATAGTCAAAAAGCAATATTGAGCGTGTTATTGCTCACACTAAGCGCCTGCGCCATTTTTATACCGCCCAAACTGACTCCCGGTGAGACGGAAGCACAAGTCGTAGCCAAATTAGGCAAACCAACTGCGCGGATTCCAGATACCAACGGATTTCTACTTGAATACACACGCAATCCTTGGGGCCAAGCCACCAATATGGCTCGCTTCGACAGCAACGGCAGACTAGTGTCTTATGAGCAAGTTTTAACCGTAGAGAACTTTGCCACCATCAAACCGGGTGTAGCAACCAAAGCAGATGTCTTGCGCGCCATAGGCCACCCTTCGGATACGTCCTATTTATCGCGCCTGCAACTCGAGGTCTGGGCTTATCCATACAAAGAAAGCAACGTTTGGAATTCCGTCATGTACGTCCATTTTGACAACAATGGCGTTGTCAAAATGATGCAAAACGGTCCTGATATGCGTTTTGAACGTGACGGCAGACTGTAAGCCGATCTCCGCGACACTAACTTTTAACGTACATCAGATCTGCAAGCTCATCAGGTATTGGCTCCGGGAAGCGATTAAGAGCAAGCAAACTGATGCCCAAAGCGATCAGCAAATACCAGGCAGGTGCCATCGGATCACCCGTCACACCGATCAGCCAGGTCACAATGAAGGGTGAAAAACCACCAAAAATAGTGGCACCAAAACTATAAATCATCGACATCCCCGCAGCCCGATGCTGCGGCGGAAAAGCTTCCAGCATCATCACCGTATGCGCACCGCCGCCATTATTCAGCGCCATCGCACAATACCCGACGATCACCAGTAAGGAGACGACCTCACCTACTTCATGCGTGAGTACAAGGAAGGCAGGATAAACCACGACGATGCAGCTTAATAACAAATAGCGCTGGATCGATTTACGCTCACGCTGTCGATCAGCGATAGGCCCTAGCAACAAAGTGCAAATAAAGATTACCGCACCGGCGAAACAAGACGAAAGCAAACTAATCGTAGGCGACATATCCGTTGTCGTAATCAGATAAGTGGGCATGTAAAACACCATGATGTAAATGCTGGCGCTAGGTCCTGCCATCGACAAAATACCGAATATGAGTGTGCGAGGGTGTTGTACAAATACTTGCCTAAATACTGAACTATTCTTTTTCACCTTCAAGGTTTCGGTCATGTGGTAACGGATATACCAGCCGACCGGCCCGATCAACAATCCAAGCACGAAGGGAATACGCCATCCCCAGCTTTCCATGGTCTCAGGCGTAAAGGCCGCAGTGGTACAGACACCGACCAATGCCCCGAAAAGTGCCGATGCGCCTTGACTCGCAGCGCGCCAACTAACAAGTGAGCAGCGACGCTCCTTTGGTGCAGACTCCATCAAAACAGTGGAGGCCACGCCAATTTCACCACCGGCTGCCAATCCCTGCATCAACCGCGCCAACACAATCAGCAAGGGTGCAGCAATACCCATCGATGCGTATGACGGTGTGAAGGCGATGATGCCGGTACCCAATGTCATCATCGCGATGGAAAAAGTCAGTCCGGCCTTGCGGCCTTTGCGATCAGCCAGATTACCGATAATCATCGCGCCTAGCGGACGCATGAAAAAACCGGCGCCAAATGTGGCAAAGGCCATCAGTAGCGAAGCGTGTGGCGTACTGAAGGGGAAAAACAGTTTGGCGATAATCACCGCAGAAAAGCTGTACACCGTGAAGTCGTACACAATCAGGCCGTTGCCTATAACAGCAGCAGTAATAACGCGTCGCGTTTGTGTAGTGGGAGTAATAGCGTCTGTATCGAATTCGGCAGTACTTGGCAACGCTGTAGTCATTATTTTTAAGCTGAAACGTACGAGGAAACGACGTGACTATCAATGCCTGAAGACTTTAACACAGCCCAATATCGGAAAATATTTTGTTCCGTTTCGCAACAAAACGATACGCATTGCCTAGCCACCTATATAACTTCCTCAATATCTCGCAGCTTTCGTTCCGCATGAACTGGCAAGGCAGTTGATAGCCGTGGCTTTTTTCATGCAATAAATAGATACTCGACGGCAAATCGATTTATCCCCAAAAAAATTCGCATCACCTAGCATCAAGCACACAAATAATGCTGCGACACATATCAGTGCATCACAGGACAATATTGAAGTGAACGATCTCCTTACCTTTGCTCATCAAACATGGCACCAGCGTTTATTGCTGCTCACCACAACGATATGGCTGACAGCTTGCGCGCAACTACCTAGCCCTCAGGAACGTACTACTCATGCAGACCAGCTTGCCGCACAAGCTGGCTGGAAGCAGCAAATCATCGCGACCAATGACTTTAAATTAGTGGCGTATCTGCCAGCACAAGCCCGTACTACGCAGACGCTTACGATTTATCTGGAAGGCGATGGGCTGGCATGGATTAATTCATCCACACCTTCTTTCGACCCTACACCGAATAATCCACTGGCATTGAAGCTGGCTTTGCGTGATCGCACACCATCGGCTTATCTTGCCCGCCCGTGCCAATACGTGGATGCAGAACAGCAACGCAATTGCCCTGACATCTATTGGACTAGTCATCGCTTTGCGCCCGAAGTTATACGTGCGACGGGACAAGCAGTAGATCAACTTAAGCATCAATTCGCTGCAAAGAATTTGATACTGGTTGGTTATTCCGGCGGTGGTGCAGTCGCTACCTTGCTGGCTGCACAACGTCGAGACGTCGTACGCTTGATTACCATCGCAGGCAATCTCGATCACCGTAACTGGACGACAGAACGACATCTTTCTCCATTAACAGGATCGCTTAATCCACCAGATGTGTGGGAACAATTGAAAACGATTCCGCAACAGCACTATGTCGGTGGCAAGGATCGTATTGTTGGGGAATCAGTAGCACGTAGTTATGCTGCGCGTTTCACGTCTAGCTTGGCACCGACCATCGTAGTCATTCCTGAATTCGATCACCATTGCTGCTGGGAGGATAGATGGCCAGCCTTGAAAGATGGAATGAAGTAATTATTACACTCCATCCTCACATGTATCAATGATGAGGAAAAATTGAACAACCTCACATTCACACTCCTTGCATTTTCGTATCCAGCAGAGATAAGACACATCATTCAGTAACTGCATGCCGATGTCTTTTCCCGTCGTGCATAAAGAAAAAAGGCTGATGCTTATGGCATCAGCCTTTTTATTATTCGCTACTTAAAGAGAGCAATTTTCTACAAAGCAGCAACTCAAATATTGAGTTGCCCGACATTGTCATGACATGCTTTCTGCATGCACTTTAAGCAGTAACGCGCTCGTCTGCGACTTCCGCTGCAGCAGCAACTTCTTTTGCCTGCATGCGTTTGCGCATAGGGCTCAAGATCAATTTAGCCGACAAGCCCGAGAAGATCGTGATGATTGCTGCCACCACGAATACGCGGCTCCAGCCACCACCAACTGCCAACACCGATGCCAATGGCACCAGCAAAGCAGCAGTACCTTTTGCAGTGTACAAAGTACCGGAGTTACCAGCGGCATATTTGCTACCGAAGATATCTGCACAGATTGCTGGGAAGATCGAGAAAATTTCGCCCCAGAACAAGAAGATCAAGGCAGCGAAGAACATGAATGCGTACATGTTGTGACCCCAAGTCATCAAGCCCAGCAATGCCAAGCCTTCGCCGATGAAGACGATGAACATGGTGTTTTCACGACCGATTTTGTCGGAGATGAAACCGCACAATGGACGTGTAATACCGTTTGCAACGTTGTCGATAGACAAGGTCATGGTCAACAATGGCAAAGTGACGCCGAACAATGTTACTGGCAAGGAAGCAAGACCGTAATCAGTTGCGATTGGGCCGAGTTGTGCTGTTGCCATCAAGCCGCCGGAAGCAACCAGAACGAACATCATGTACAGAACCCAGAACACAGGCGATTTGAGCATTTGCTTGGTTGTGTAATCAACCTTAGTTGCGGAACCAGCTTTAGCCAATGCAGCTTTAGGAGCAACTGGTTTAATCAGCAAGAGCGACAAGATGAAAATACTTACGCCTTGGATAATGCCGAAGGTGAAGAATGTTTGTTGGTAGCCCGAAGTTTGGATCATGTTCGCAATTGGAATCACGGTGATCGCAGCGCCTGCACCGAAGCCGGCAGCAGTCAAACCAGCGGCCAAACCACGACGATCTGGGAACAGTTTCAAAGCATTACCAACGCAGGTGCCATAAACGCAACCTGCACCAACACCGGAAACAACCGCTGCGAAATACAGCATAGGCAGCGTATCAGCGTAGCTGTTGAGTACCCAACCCAGGCCGGCACAAACAGCACCGACAGCAACGACAGGACGTGGGCCGAATTTATCGACCAGGTAACCTTCGATAGGAACCAACCAGGTTTCGGTCACGATAAAAATCGAGAACGCGAGTTGAATCGCTGCTTTACCCCAGTGATGCGCATTGTCGATAGGCGTGACGAACAGTGTCCAGCCATATTGCAAGTTAGCCATGAAAGCCATGCAGGCAATACCAATGATCAATTGCATCCAGCGGTTTTTGTAACCTTTTGCGCCCTGCAAATTAGACGCGCTTATTGTTTGATTGTTGCTCATTAACTACCTCTCAAGAAGTCATAAACGTTGAAACAGAGTCGATAGCCACTGCGGGCCGACTAGCTTGTTTCGAAATTGATTGTTTGACTGCAGGCATCCGAATAGGGAAACGTAAGGTTTCCGATGTAGGTCAAGACCATCCGACGATCTATGACTTATTCGCGTGATTGATGACGTTGACCAACATGGCCAGATGTGTGCAGACAAGCACACGCCATTACGTCAAATGCCTGCTAAACGAGAGGTGGTGCGCGGGAGCGGTATGGTAGCGAGGCTACCGAGAGGAATTGCTCGAAAGTGACTTCAAGCTGCGCCACAACCAACTGCGGCACATACGGCGTGATGGATAACGACGAAGCGCCGTCATCAAACTCATCTAATGCAAGATGCTTGGAAAGGTTGCCATCAGCAGAATCGCCCTCTTCCAGAGTGCACTGATGATCGAAAGCCGTTTGTTGTACAAATGTCAGCGCACCGGCAAACGCAACGTGCTGCGAAAAGAGCAGCAAGAAGGCAAACCAGATATAGACAATTGATGAACGGGATTTCATTTGTAGCAATGATCCTGACGGTTGCACTTGAACAAACAGCGCACGGGATCAATTGAGATAATTTGTTGCATCGGTGCACTGATTATAAATCCAATTAGAATTTCTCGTCCGGCAGTTATTCAATCGCCGACTGACAGATATTCCAAAGACAGATAATGGCACATTTTCGATCCCTCTTTTAGCCTTCATTGATAAGGGATAATACGTACGAAAAAAAACGCTCCCAGTGAGGGAGCGTTCGGAATAGTGCCTTACAGAAACTATTAGTACACGCCTTGCGCCAGCATCGCGTCAGCCAACTTGACGAAACCGGCGATGTTTGCGCCGTCGACATAGTTGACCGATCCATCAGCCCGCTTACCGTAGTGCGCACAATTGAGATGGATCTCTTTCATGATGCTATGCAAGCGCTCATCCACTTCTGCGTGGTGCCAGGACAAACGCAAAGCATTCTGCGACATTTCCAGGCCTGAAGTCGCTACACCACCTGCATTACTGGCTTTGCCCGGCGCGTAGAGCGTCCCCGCCTTCAAGAAAACATCAACAGCATCCAGTGTGGACGGCATGTTGGCACCTTCTGCCACGCAGATAACGCCGTTTTTAACCAACATCTCCGCATCCTTGCCATCCAATTCATTTTGCGTTGCGCAAGGCAAGGCAATCTGTACCGGAATATGCCACGGTCTTTTGCCTGGCTCATATTGAAGTTTGAATTCCTTGGCGAAGTCTTCTATGCGACCACGCTGGACATTCTTCAAGTTCATCAGTGCTGCCAGCTTCTCTTCGTTAAAACCGTCTTTGTCATACACAGTACCGTTGGAATCCGACATCGCCACAACCTTGGCATTCAGCTCCATGGCTTTTTCAACTGCGTATTGCGCCACGTTACCGGAACCAGAGACGGAGACAGTCATACCATCGAAGGATTTGCCATTACGACGCAACATTTCTTCCGCGAAGTAAACCGTACCGTAGCCAGTCGCTTCCGGACGCATCAAGCTACCACCATAGGCTAGGCTCTTACCGGTAAAGACAGCCGACGTATCGTTCGACAATTTTTTCATCATGCCAGCCATATAGCCAACTTCGCGCGCACCGACACCGATATCGCCAGCAGGGATATCAGTATCAGAACCCAGGTGGCGATACAGCTCAAACATCAAAGCCTGACAGAAGCGCATGACTTCGCCATCGCTCTTGCTTTTAGGATCGAAATCAGAACCGCCCTTGCCACCGCCCATAGGCAAAGTCGTCAATGCGTTTTTGAACGTTTGTTCGAAGGCGAGAAATTTCAGGATCGACAAATTGACCGACGGATGGAAACGCATACCGCCTTTAAATGGGCCGATCGACGAACTGTGCTGAATACGGAAAGCGCGATTGATTTGCACTTGACCACGATCATCTACCCAGGACACACGAAATTGAATGACGCGCTCAGCCTCTACCAAGCGCTCCAACAAACCTTCTTTTGCATATTTCGGATTGTTTTGAATAAAGGGCCACAAGCTAAGCATGACTTCTTTAACAGCTTGCTGGAATTCTGGTTGATGCGGGTCGCGCTTGGCGACCATGGCGAGAAAGCCATCCACATTGGCGTGAGTCAAAATTTCTCCTAATAAAATGGGGGCGTACGCCTTCGATCTGATTTCAGTATCGAATCACAATCTGTGTATAGCGTTATTTACTGCATGAAGGGACGAGCTGAGTCTGCGATTTTTCACAGAGCGCACTATTTTAGTGCAATTTAACAAGTTTCGTCGACAAAAGATGAGCTGCGGCGCAGATAAATGCATGAAAAATATCAATGTCGGGCCACTGCACTTTCAACAGCATCTTGTTTTTGATGAGTCGAAATGAAAAGCGCTCTCTTGAATCAACTCGCATCGGACTCAAACACACATTATGTGTATGCAACGATCGATACAAAAGATGTTGGCGCAGACGTTTTGAATAAAACGAATGTTTGGCATTGCATGACGACAGCAAGAAAAGGAATAACAGAAAAGATCTGATGCGATTTTCTGCAAAAAGGGAAAGCAGAATAGAAAAAAGGGCCCATCTTGCGATGGACCCTTTATATCTGGTGCGGCTGGCAGGAATCGAACCCACGACCCCTTGGTTCGTAGCCAAGTACTCTATCCAGCTGAGCTACAGCCGCGAAAGAAAAAATTATAGCATGAGTAGAATTCATTTTGGAAGCCTCTCGTGAAGATTTTTATCAACTTTCTTTCATCGATACTAATGAGCTGCACATTTCAACAGCAAGAAATCATGAAAATGATACGAGATACACATCTTTGATCAACAAGTTCGTATATATAAGCACGCATTGTTTCGCACATCGTCGCATTCAAGACAAACTTGCAGCCCTCTTATTACTCGCGAACATGTTGGCGAAAAAACTTATGCTAAAGTCGGCAAAGTGATTTTTATCGCCAAATACAGTAGCTTGCCGGAGCCAATATGGTCGCTAATCGCCAATACCAAGCCCGTCGTCCCAAAAGCGAAAAAAACATTGAACAAAAAGGAAACATCATTAACACGATGCACGCCGAGTGGTTACCAACGATCCTGCAAGGATCGTTCAGCGAAATCTACGTATTGAACTGTAATACCTTACGCTTCGAATATGCCAATCCCACCGCTTTAAATAATCTGCAATACAGTCTGGATGAATTGGCGCAGATGTCGCCGACCTGCGTCGCCAAGAACGTGACGCCAGCGGTCTACTCGCAATTTATCCAAGGTTTGCAGGATGGTAGTAAAACATCTGTCGCGATCAATACCCTACATACGCGCAAGGATGGCACGCACTATCCGATTGAATTCCAGCTGTTCTATTTAGCATCCGATACCGCACCGACCATCATCGCCATCGGCAACGATGTCAGCTCGCGCGACAAATCGGACAAGGCCTTACGTGCAAGCGAATCACGACTCAGCGCAATGGTGTCCAATACACCTGGACTGGTTTATCAATTCCTGCTGTGTGACGATGGGAAGTTCTCCTTCCCCTATGTCAGCGATGGTTGCGAAGCGCTATTGGGAATTACATCCGAAGAATTACATGACACACCATCTCTGTTCGTCGATCTGATTCTTCCTGAAGATAGATCTTCTTATCGCGAGACGATGCGTATCTCTACCTCAGAAATGAGCAACTGGAACTGGGAAGGTCGCATCTGGGTAGAGAAATGGAAAGACATCAAATGGATTAATCTTCGTGCCACGCCACGCGCACTCGATGAGCATAGCGTGCAGTGGGAAGGCATCATGACCAACATCACTGCCAGCAAACTGGAACAGGAAGAGATCATCCGTTCGCGCGCCCAATTGGCAGAGCTGTCAGCTCACGTCGATACCGTAAAAGAAAAAGAGCGCACACGCATTGCACGCGAAATCCATGACGACTTGGGTGGTAATCTGACTGCGATCAAAATGGCACTCGCACTATTAACGCGTCGCCTACCTGTCAAAACACCAGAATTAACAGAGAAAGCCGCCTACGTTGAATCACTAGTCGATCGCACTATAGAAACCGTACATCGCATCGCCGGCGATCTGCGTCCAGGCATACTCGATTTCGGTCTGGTCGCCGCGCTTGAATGGCAAGCCGGCGAGTTCGAGAAGCAATTGGGTATTCCCTGCGAATTCCTGTCCAACAAGGCTGAAATCGATCTGAGCCTGGATCAGGCTACCGCCCTATTCCGTATTTTCCAGGAAGCACTGACCAATATTGCCAAACACGCAAAAGCAAGTCAGGTCAATGTGCAACTGGTTCACACACATCTTTATGTCAGATTAGAGATTACAGACAACGGACGTGGCATCAAGGTCGCAGATCGCACCAAGCCAAAATCATTTGGCATCCGCGGCATGGTAGAGCGATCCGTCGCCATGGGTGGCAGTTTGTCTGTCAGCACAGCACCTAAAGGTGGCACAGTCGTTGCTATCAATGTCCCGTTGCCCAATACCTTGCCGTCTGATCGCATTCAGACGAATAATATTGGACATTAACCGACATAATTTGGTCATATAGCGCTATGCTCGTCCAAAATTTGTCACATTCGGACGAATCGCCACCCAGTATCTGGCGACACGCAGATTCTATAAAAACAGAACAATGACAACGAAGAACGTAATCAAAGTCCTTATTGCTGACGATCATGCGATCGTACGCGAAGGGCTGAAGCAAATTCTGGCAGACACCAAAGACATCATCGTGGCTGGCCACGCAGAAAATGGGATAGAAGCAATCAAGTTATCGCGCGAAGGCGTGTGCAATGTATTACTGCTGGACATCTCCATGCCGGATCGCAGCGGCATCGAAGTGCTCAAACAAGTCAAAAAAGAGTCACCCAAGATCGCCGTTCTCATGCTGTCCATGCATCGTGAAGATCAATACGCAATCCGCTCGCTCAAAGCTGGCGCCTCCGGTTATCTGAATAAGCAAAGTGCACCGGCTGAACTGGTCAACGCCATTCGCCAAGTTGCAACCGGACGCAAGTACATCAGCGCAGCCTTGGCGCAAGAACTTGCCAACCAGATCAGCGACGATCACGAAACGCCCCTGCACGAAACCCTGTCCGATCGCGAATACCAAACCCTGACCATGATTGCTTCCGGCAAAACTGTCAGCGACATCGCCAACGAACTCGTTTTGTCCGTCAAAACGATCAGCATGTATCGTTCCCGCTTATTGCAGAAAATGAAACTGCGCCATAACGCTGAGCTGACGCATTACGCCATCAAGAATCATCTGGTCGAGTAAGCATCAAAAACACCTGCCTTAGAACTTTAGTCTTAACAATGTCTTATCTAATCAACAAGATGCCAACTCCCCGATAAGCCTTCTTTTCAGTCCAGGCCTAGATAAAGCGGCAAAGTGACAATCATTTGCCCACCTAATCCCATCATCAAACTTGTCTGCATAGTTATATTATTCAGAGATAGGCCGACTTCCGGCCAGTCAACGATAAAGAAACGTGCGTGCCTTCATGCAAGACAAGCGAGACAACCCGTCACAAAACCCTGCAGAGATCGCACGCGAAGCTTTCCGTCAACTAGCCGTCCGCAGAATTGCCCCAACGCCCGATGCTTACCGTGCGATCTATGACGAGATCGCCGGCTACGCCATGGAGCCGACTGCAGAAGAAGTTCTGAGCGAATTTGCCACCACCCTGCTTAACGCACCGGATGGTGTCGCCATCATCGGCAAGACCTTGCAGGAAGCAGCGACCACACCTTACTGGCCGGATTACAGCAAAGGCCTGACCCAACTGGTCAAGCATTACCAAACCCAGCTATCCGCGCAAAGCAGCACTACCACTAGTACAGCACCGGCTGTCGTCAACACGACGATGTCATTGATAGACGACCCGCAGCCGCTCATGCTGCGCGACTTGCTGACGCGCACACTCTCGCTCGCAGTTGCCTCTTTGCTGCAAGGTGCACCTGCGCTAGCAGAAGAAGCTGAAGCCTTGGGTCGATCGATCAAGGATGCGCAAACAGAATCAGCGCTCAATGAGGTTTCAGCGCGCCTGAAGCAACTGTGTTTCAAGATTGAATTGCAAAGCGGTGACATGGCAGAACAGCAGGAACTGCTACTTCGCGTGTTTAGACTGCTACTGGAAAATATCAGCAATCTGCTCGAACAAGACTCATGGATGCAAGGACAAATCGAAGCTGTCCGCAATCTGATTTCAGCACCTATTAATGACGTTGCACTCAACGAAGTTATGCGTAGTCTGAAAGAAGTGATCTACAAACAAGGGACTCTGAAACACAGTCTCTCCGACGCAAAAACTTCCGTCAAAAATATGGTCAATACATTTATCGATCGCCTTGCAGACATCGCCAATACCACCGGCAACTACCATCAGCAAATTGACCGTTACTCAAAAGAGATTACGCAGACTGCCGATATCACCAAACTCAACAAGATTCTCGATGAAGTGAAGCGCGAGACGCGTATCGCACAGACCGAGGCGCTGCGTTCGCGCGACATCATCATCGCCGCACGCAAAGATGTCGAAGACGCCGAGGCACGCATCCATAATCTGGAGCTGCAACTGGAACAGATGAGTGAGCTGGTACGCGAAGATCAACTGACCGGCAGTCTCAATCGTCGTGGTCTGGATGATGTACTCGAACGCGAAATGGCACGTGCTGATAGACGGGCCTCGCCACTTTGCATCGCCATGCTTGATCTCGATGACTTCAAGAAAATCAATGACAAGTACGGCCACACTGCTGGTGATGAAGCATTGATCCATCTGGTGCGCGTTATCAAGGAAACACTACGCTCCATGGATATGATCGCCCGTTTTGGTGGCGAAGAGTTCCTGATCGTGCTGCCAGACACGTCGATGGAAGAAGCCATTCAAACCATTACACGCCTGCAAAGAGAACTCACCAAGCAGATCTTCATGCACAACCACACTCGCCTGCTGATGACATTCAGCGCCGGCGTCGCCCTTCGCAATGAAAAAGAAGATCAGCCATCAATGATCAAACGTGCGGACGCTGCCTTATATAAAGCGAAAAAAGCTGGCAAGAACCGTGTCACGGCAGCAGATTAAGGTGTTGGGCTAAGCGCCCAACACCTTTTTACCAACTATTTTCAAAAATAAAATCCCGCGCTATTTATATATTTTCCTCTCACACGCCTTTACTTCCTCACTCCCCGCCGTATTTCCTTTATTTATTTTTATATTTTTTCAGACCCCAGCCGCTTGAAAAGTGACTATTTAAACAACCTCCTTACACGGCAGGAATTTAAAAAAATAAAGGGCAAAATCACATTTTATTTGTTTTAAATATCGATTTATTTCCTTAAAGATTTTCCAGATAGCAACCGTCAAAAGACTTATCTGGCTGCAGTTCGGGCGATACCGGGAAAAAATTAGTTTCAGTCAAGCACTAAACTTTTCCCGGAACCGTCCGATAAAACTTACAACGACGCTGTATATGCAAAACACCGCACACCAGACGTTGAAGTGCTTCAGTCGGACTTCCATCGGACTACTACAGGAGAATCACCATGGCCGCAGTCATTAATACCAACATCTCGTCGCTGAACGCACAACGCAATCTGACGACATCCCAAGCTTCCCTCGCAACTTCGCTGCAACGTCTGTCTTCCGGTTTGCGTATCAACAGCGCAAAAGATGATGCTGCAGGCTTGGCGATTTCTGATCGTATGAGCAGCCAGATCAACGGCTTGAATCAAGCAGCACGTAACGCAAACGACGGCATCTCGCTGGCGCAAACAGCTGAAGGCGGCCTCGGCACCGCATCTGATCTGCTGCAACGTATGCGTACCTTGGCTGTGCAATCGGCCAACGGCACCAACTCCGCATCTGACCGCGCTTCGCTGCAAGAAGAAGTTAGCCAGTTGCAACAAGAATTGAACCGTGTTGCAAACACAACCCAGTTCAACGGCCAAAACATTCTGGACGGCTCCTTGAGCAACGCCCAATTCCAAGTTGGCGCGAACGCAAACCAAACCATCAACTTCTCGATCGCCAGCGCACAAGCTTCTGCTATTGGCAACAATACATTGACTCAAGCAAGTGCCGGTACGATGGTTGACGCACGTTTGGGTACTGCAATTGGTACAATTCCAACAGCCAACAATACAGCTGCTGCAACTACCTTGACGATTCAAGGCAACGGCGCAAGCACTGGCGCACTGGTAGTAACCAATCTGTCGGCAAAAGCAATCGTTGATAAAGTCAACGCCGCTGCAGGTGCAACTAACGTAACAGCTTCAGCTATTACTACCGCGACATTGGACGTTTCTGCACTGAGCGCATTCGGTACTGTTTCGCTGAACTTGCAAGGTGCGCCTACAGCTGCTGGAGCTGCAAATCCAATCTCCATCACTGCAACAGTGACTAGCGCCAGCGACTTGGGCGCGTTGACTAAAGCGATCAACGATCAAGCTGGCTCGACTGGCATTACCGCAATCGCAGATGCAACTACCGGTAAAATTGCGCTGACTCAAGCGCAAGGCTATGACATTGGTGTTGTTAATAAAGGTGCGCAAACTGGCATCAAGGTTTCTGGTGCAGGCACTGCAGATGGCGGTACAGGCACTGCAGTTTCGCTGGTTGCTAGTGGCACTGTCGCCGATGCAGCAGTAGTCGGTGGCAAAGTGACATACAACTCGCCAACATCATTCACGGCTGTTGCTGGCGGTGCTGTTGCGGATGCTGCGATTGTTCAAAAAGCTGGCGCAACAAGCAGCAAGTTGAGCGCGGTCTCTTCGATTGACATCACTTCGATTACCAACGGCATTCCATCCGGCGCTAACGATGCATTGCAAATCATCGACTCCGCTCTGGCTAACTTAAGTTCTTCACGTGCTTCACTGGGTGCGTTGCAAAACCGCTTCACATCAGTTGTCGCTAACCTGAGCACCACCAGCGAAAACTTGAGCGCAGCTCGCAGCCGTATCCTGGATGCTGACTTCGCTTCGGAAACAGCTAACCTGACACGTGGTCAGATCTTGCAACAAGCTGGTACAGCCATGCTGGCACAAGCGAACTCACTGCCTAACGGTGTGCTCGCCCTGCTCCGCGGCTAATCAACAGCAGCTAGCGTAGTAAAAAATGAATCCCCGGCTGCATTTCAGTAGCCGGGGATTCGTTACAACAGGAGTGAATCATGGATATCGGGCAAATCGGTAGCATTGCGAAAGCAAGTATACGAATCGATAATCAATCAGCGCCGATCGCCGGCTCAGTGACCGCCCCGGTCAAAGCTGCATCAGCACCAGTACTTACATCCAGCGCTGTACAACAGCCAGATGCCGCCCTCGCAGAAAGCCAGGTCGGGCCAGCACTAGAAAGCATCAACAAAGCACTGCAAGCCTTATCTTCCAATCTGGAATTTACCGTTGACTCCGACAGTAATCGCACTGTCGTCAAGGTCGTCGATCAACAGACCAAGGAAGTTATTCGTCAGATGCCATCGCTTGAGGCGCTCGAAATTTCCAAAGCATTGGATAAGTTACAAGGTTTGTTGGTTAAGCAAAAAGCATAAATTGCATCAAACAGACGGGTAAATTGCCCTCTAACCTCGGGCTTACCCTAGTCTGCCTTCCTTTATATTATGGTTTTTCTCTAGCAGGAGAAGCAAATGGCCGTTTCATCACTCGGCGTTGGCTCCGGTCTACCCCTCGACACTTTGTTGACCAATATCATGACGGCTGAAAGTCAGCCTCTGACGTTGATGGCGCAAAAAGAAGCAAGTTATCAAGCCAAGCTATCTGCTTATGGCACCCTCAATGGCGCACTCTCTGCATTTCAGACTGCAATGGCCAATCTGGGGAAAAGCTCGACGTTTGATAACCTGCAGACCACGATTGCTGACAAAACGATTTTTAGCGCCACTGCAGGCACCAAAGCTGCATCGGGCCAGTATCAAGTCAATGTCACGCAGATGGCCCAGGCGCACAGCATCTCCACGGCTGGGCAAACCAGTAAAACGGCACTGATTGGTGGAAGTGGCACGACCACACTGACCTTTCAGTTCGGCACAATCAGTGGTGGCACGCTCACTAATGGCACTTACACTGGTGCAAATTTCGTACAAGATGCCAATCAGGCTACCGGCACTGTCACGATCACGGATGGCAACAACTCACTGCAAGGGATACGTGATGCAGTCAACGCAGCCAACATCGGTGTAACAGCGACACTCGTTTCTGACGGTAGCTCTGCGCCTGATCACTTGATCTTCACTTCCAATAAAACTGGCGAAGTCTCCAGCATGAAGATCGATGTGAACGGTGACGCTGCCCTGAAGAATTTGCTGGAATATGACCCTGCCGGCACACAAACTCTGACACAAACCAGCGCTGGACAAAATACACAATTGACGGTGAATGGATTCTTTGTCAATAGCGCAACCAATGAAGTCAAGGAGGCGATTCAAGGTGTGACCTTGAACGTCACCAAAATCGGTACGACTTCGATGACCATCGCAAAAGACACGGCGGCGGTCGAAACGAGTGTCAACGCTTTTGTCAAAGCCTATAACGATCTCAATTCGACTTTGAAGAAATTGACTGGTTACGATCCAACTACCAAAACTGGTGGCTTGTTAGTTGGCGATTCCACTGCCCGTACCATTCAGGATCAATTGCGCAACATGCTTTCATCCTCGCTGCAAGGCTTGAGCAACAGCAATATGTCACTGCCTCAAATCGGCGTTGCCTTTCAAAGAGACGGCACGCTCGCATTGGATTCTGCCAAGCTGAGTAAAGCGATGACCACCAACTACGACGATATCGCAGGTTTATTTGCGACCGTAGGCAAAGCGACCGATAGCTTGATCAACTTCAGCAGTTCCACCTCCGCGACCAAAGCCGGTAGCTACGACATTACCGTCAGCAAATTGGCAACCCGCGCCAATATGACTGGCGACGTCAATCTGAATGCAAGCAGCACCATCATTGCACCAGGTACAAAATTGAGTGTAAAGGTCGACGGTGTCGACGCCAAGATCAATTTAACCGAGGGAACATATACGGCGAAAGAACTTGCTGCAATGGTCCAATCGGCCATCAATGGTGCTTCCGCAATATCAGGAGCCGGTTCCAAAGTGACCGCGACCATCGACAGCAACGGCTTCCTTAATTTGCAGTCCGACCGCTACGGTTCAGCATCCAAAATTACTGTCAACTCGGATTCAGGGACACCTGTAACAGCCTTCCTTGGCACCGTATCAACCGGTACCAATGGCGAAGATGTAGAAGGCACCATCGGCGGTGTTACTGCAACTGGTTCAGGTCAAATTTTGAGCGCAGGTAAAGGATCGGACGCCTATGGCCTCAAGCTGGAAATCGTGGGCGGGACATTAGGCAGCCGCGGCAAAATCGACTTCTCGCAAGGCTATGCAGATCGCTTGAATAAACTGACTGATAACTTCATCGGCACCGATGGCTTGATTGCTGGGAATACAGCCAGTCTGAATAGCAGCATCAAACGCCTTACTGATGATGCAGATGCTTTCAAGTTGCGACTTGTCGACATCGAAGCACGCTATCGCAAACAATTTTCGGCATTGGACACCATGGTTGCCAGCATGCAGGCAACACAAACCTACCTGACGCAGCAACTCGCATCGATTGCTGCAAATACCTACACTGGCAAATAAAATTTCAGGAGATACGGATGTTTGGATCAATGCAAAACGGAGCGAGTGCCTATGCCAAAGTTGGCATGGAAACCGGCGTAATAGCGGCCAACCCACACAAGCTCATCATCATGTTGTTCGAAGGCGCACAAATTGCACTCAACAACGCGTTACAGCAAATGCAGGCAGGAAATATTGCCGGAAAAGGGCAAGCTCTTTCCAAGGCCATCATGATTATTGAAAATGGTCTACGTGCCAGCCTCGACAAATCCGTAGGCGGTGAAATCGCGATCAATCTCGATGCGCTTTACGAATACATGGGCGGACGCTTATTGCTGGCAAACCGCAACAACCAGCCTGAGATCATTCAAGAAGTACAAACCCTTCTGAACGACATCAAAAGCGCGTGGGAAGCTATTGCACCAAATTCCGCAACATCAACACCTGTAACAGAGTTAGCCGGGCAAATACAATCGTCCTCCTACGATGCTCTCGCACCTAACATGCCTCGCTTAATGAAAGCCTGATCGATGATGAACGAACAAGAAATCATTTGTCTTTACGAAAACGTTGCAACGATTACCGATCAGATGCTGGCAGCTGCACGCCTTGGCGATTGGGAAGAATTAACAGCACTGGAACAGCGTTGTGCGGCACAGGTCAGTATCCTGAAAACTGGCGAACCGCCAGTGCCGCTGACCGGAGCGGAGCGTGAGCGCAAAGTTGCGATCATCAAAAAAATTCTGGCTGATGACAAAGAAATCCGCAACATCACAGAACCGTGGATGGCCAAGCTTACTATGCTCATCAATAGTACCGGAACTGAACGCAAGCTCAGTCACGCCTATGGTGCCAATCAATCGAGATAATAGATGCTGCCACGGGCCGACATAACAGGAACCCGGCCCGTAATCTTGATCGAGGCAACCACGCCGTCAACGGCGTTGGGACAAGCCAAACAGGAAACACTAGACCGGCTCATCCAGCTCACGCTTGGTAAAGAATACCAGGCGCAAGTTTTGTCGCGTCTGGCAGATGGCACCTTCCTGGTTAAGGTGGACAATGCGCCAGCCAATATGGCGCTGCCTCCTGGCACCAAGCCGGGCGACATTCTGGATCTAACCTTGCTGGCGATTCAGCCACGCCCTACTTTTTTGCTCGGCAAACCAGATGCCAGTGCCACCACATCTCTCAGCAATGCTGGCCGCTTGATAGGCAATATGCTGCAACTGGCTGAACAAGGTGCGATGCCGACTGCTGTCGTTGGTAAAACACCGCTCGTCGCTACACCCGGCGCAAGTCCACAACAGATCGCTACCGCCTTGCATAGCGCCATTGCCTTCAGCGGACTTTTTTACGAATCGCATGTTGCACAATGGGCTGTCGGCGCGCGTCCAATAGCCGACTTATTCCGCGAGCCACAAGCCAAACGCATCAGTAATACACCGGCTGGAACTACGCAGCCAGCACCAGCAGAGGCAGAAATAGGCAAAAACGACTTGAATCGTTTGATGAGCAACATACGCGAATGGGTCGGCGCAGAACGTCTACCGGATAAATTGCAGGCAACGCAGGCACGCAATCCTGCCATACAGGACAGCGTCGATCCCATCGTTGGCAAACAACAGGAATTGTCGGGAATAGAAAGCGTCAAGCTCATCAGCTTGCAGCTCGACACACTGGAACAACGCCGCGTGATGTGGCAAGGTGAACTCTTCCCCGGTCAGCCGCTGGAATGGGAAATTGAAGAAGACGCTCCAGAAAAAAACAAGGATCAAGCCGAGGCTGAACCAGCCTGGAACAGCACTGTGCGCTTTTCCCTGCCAACGTTAGGTTCTGTCTCAGCGACCATTCGCCTGATCGGCGATCGCGTTCAGGTACAGGTCAATACAGCCAATCCAGACACAGCAACCGCATTACGTACACACGGCGATTCACTGGCCGAGGCATTGGGTGCAGCAGGCTCAAAGCTGGAATCCTTATTGGTAAAACAGGATGGATAAGGCCACGCCACCAGCCAAAGCCGTTGCAATCGCCTATCAGAGTGGCGATTCGGCACCGCGTGTCGTCGCCAAAGGACGTGGTGCCATAGCAGAACAGATTATCGAGCGCGCCAAAGAACATGGCGTTGCAATCCATGAATCGAAAGAGTTGGTGGCACTATTATTGCAAGTTGAGCTGGATGATCACATCCCGCCTGCCCTGTACCGAGCGGTAGCTGAACTTCTGGCGTGGTTATATCGCGTCGAAGCCGCTCAACAGCGCGGCGGCAATGTATCATAGCCAACTGTAATTTTTGCTACCAATGAATTACACCTAGTTTTGAAGAAATAATAATGACACTTGTAAGCGATCACGATAATGATGCATTGAACCCTTATCGGGTTAACTCCCGTCGGGAAGTAATCGCTTTGCTGCGCAGCATAGGTGAACGCAATCAGCTCGTCAGGATGGTCATTAATCATGGCGTGGATACGATCGTAACATCCATCCTCAAGATTGATGAAGCCAACAACACTGTTTTGCTTGACTGCGCCCCTACGGCTATCATGAATCAGCGCGTTCTCGATAGCAAAAAGTTATCGTTTGAAACTGTTCTAGAAAACATTCGTATTCTTTTCACCTCTCCCACAGCAGAAAGCTGTATATACGAAGGCCTTCCTGCTTTCATTATCCCTTTGCCGGAAAGTGTCATTCGTCTGCAACGGCGGGAGTTCTATCGCGTCCCGACTCCGCTCACGACGCCGGTGTCTTGCACCATTCCAGTCACAGTGGATGGAGTAACTACCGAAGTTATCACCACGCTGCACAATATCAGCGGCGGCGGCATATCGATCGTCGATGAAAAGAAGTTGCTCGATGCGACTCAAGGCCTCATCTACAAAAATTGCAAGATCGATTTACCAGGCAGCGGCGTCATCACTGTCACACTGCAAGTACGTAATTTGCTGGAATTGACTCTGACCAACGGCAAGAGCATCAATCGGATTGGATGCGAGTTCACGAATCCATCCAACGGCACGCTGGCGGTCGTACAAAAGTACATTACCAAGATAGAAAGAGAACAGAACGCGAAGGCAACCGGACTCGGTTGATGTAAAGCGGAAATAAATCGAAGATAAAACGAGGAAGATACGATGCCGCGCAAGGCGGCATGTTTATAGCACTACAACAGTGTCACACTTGCATGTTCATGATTTCCTGATACGACGATACCAGCTTGTTACGCACCTGTACCGTTGCCTGAAATGAAATACTCGCCTTCTGCATCGATATCATCACATCCGACAGATTGACACTGTCATCACCGGTAGAAAATTTCTGTCCCAGTTTATCTGCACTATTTTGGGCACTGGCGACGTTATCCAGCGATGCTTTCAGCGCTTGCGAAAAATCGACACGCGTCGCCGATTTTTCCGTCTGCGCCACCCCGGCCAAGGGATTAACGTCAGGCTGAGCGCGCGCTGCAGCAGCTTTAAGCTGCTTAACCATAGCGTCTATCGCGCTTGAATCAATTCCACCAACTTTCATCATTCTCTCCATCTAGTTGCTTGCGGGCACTATACTTGCCTAAACTGAGTGACTCGGGTGCCTCGCACAGGTGTGTTCAAACTACCTCGACAAGTTATCACGCTGTCTAATTTGAATCGCTCTGATAAGCCATAGAAACATTGCTCTATTCCAAAGATTGAAATTTCGAGCAAGCCCGACAATTCAAGCTACGGAAAAGCTTCGATAGCGAGAACAGCAATGAACAACACACTCACATTTGACGATAGCCAAGCAGGAGCCCAATCATGGCAGTAGTCGTAGCAGGCGAAGGCGGCCTTCCTCAAAACGTCCCTGCGGACGGCGCTACCAATATATCCAGCAACTTCCTCAATTTGGCGAAGTCGCCGAATGGGCGCAAAGTCATATTGATGCTGGGTGCAGCCGCAGTGATTGCGGTCATGATCGCCTTGGTACTCTGGAGCCAGAAGCCGGAATATCGTGTTTTGTTTTCCAATTTTTCCGACCGTGACGGCGGTGCCATCATGGCTTCGCTGCAAGCAGCCAATGTGCCGTATAAATTCGCAGAAGGCGGCGGTGCGATTCTGGTACCCGCTGATAAAGTGCATGAAATTCGCCTGAAACTAGCCGCAGAAGGTTTGCCTAAAGGCGGTGGTGTCGGCTTCGAGTTGATGGAAAATCAAAAACTCGGCGTTTCACAATTCCTCGAACAAGTGAATTTCCAGCGCGCGCTGGAAGGTGAACTGGCTCGCTCCATCCAATCCGTCGGCGCAGTACAAGCCGCACGTGTACATCTGGCTCTTCCAAAAGCATCCGTCTTCGTACGCGATCAGCAAAAACCAACTGCATCCGTCTTGCTGAATTTGCGCCAAGGCCGTGCACTCGATCAGCAACAAGTCAGCGCCATCGTGCATCTGGTTGCCAGCAGCGTTCCCGAGCTGTCGCCGAAGAATGTCACCATCGTCGATCAATCCGGCAATCTGCTGTCCGAAAACAACAAACCGGCCGGTGCCAACACACTGGACCCGTCGCAACTCAAATACGTACAAGAGCTGCAACAAAGCATTACCAAACGTATTGAATCCATCATCACGCCTATCGTTGGTCAAAACAATATTCGTGCTGAAGCAACTGCCGATGTCGATTTCTCGACCAGCGAACAAGCTGCCGAGATTTACAAACCGAACCAAGTAGCGAACAGCGCAACCGTACGCAGCTTGCAAACAAGCGAATCGAGCAACGGCGGCGCCAATGCAACCGGTGTCCCAGGAGCGTTGACTAACCAACCTGCACCAGCCGCTACCGCACCGTTAGATACAACTCCGCCACCTGCTGTACCAGGTACACCTGCAGCAGTAGCCGGCGCACCAGGAGCGCCTGGTGCAGCTGCTGCCACTGCGGCCGCAGCTGCGGCTGCAGCGACACCAACGCAAAAAGACACGACCACCAACTTCGAAGTGGATAAAACCGTCCGCTACGTTCAGCAACCTATGGGCGGTCTTAAACGCTTGTCCGTTGCGGTCGTCGTCAACTACAAACGCGTTGTAGCGAAAGACGGCAAAGTCACCGTACAGCCTTTGACCGAAATCGAAAAAACACAAATCACCGATCTGGTGAAAGAAGCAATGGGCTACAACAAGGATCGTGGCGACACGCTCAACGTCGTCAACAGCCCGTTTGCCGGTGTAGACAAGGAAGAAATTGCCAAACCGCCACTCTGGGAACGCCCTGAAGTCATCGATATGGCGCTACAGGCTGCCAAGTATCTGGCTATCGGCATTGCGCTCCTGATTCTCTACTTCAAAATGTTGAAGCCTATGCTCAACAAGCTGAATCCACCACCGCCACTGGCGTTGATGGATGAGAGTGGTGAACCAATACAAAAGATACACCTTGAAGAGCCAGAAGTTGGACCGATGGGTGTGCAAAATACGTATCAACAAAATCTGGAAGCCGCCAAAGAGCTGGCCAGAAAAGATCCTAAAGTCGTCGCAAACATAGTTAAAGCGTGGGTGGGAAATGATTGATAACGGCATACACAAAGGCGCCATTCTGATGCTCGCACTCGGCGCAGATGAAGCGGCTGAAGTCATGAAGTATCTAGGCCCAAGAGAAGTGCAAAAACTCGGCGCAGCCATGTCCACGATGAAAGCAATCCAGAGCGAAGAGCTGGTGGCCGTCCTCAGTGAGTTCAGAGGCGAGACAGAGAAAAATACTTCGCTCGGACTGGATTCCGATGACTACATTCGCGACGTATTAACCAAAGCGCTCGGCGACGACAAAGCTGCGTCCCTGCTCAACCGTATCCTCGGTGCGCGTGACGCCAGCGGTATCGAAAGTCTGAAATGGATGGACGGCCAATCGGTTGCCGATTTGATTCGCAATGAACATCCACAAATTATTGCCACCATCCTGGTCCATCTGGAACGCGATCAGGCTTGCGAAGTGCTGGAACGTTTTACAGAACGGCTACGCAACGATGTCGTGTTGCGTATCGCCACACTGGATGGCGTACAGCCAGCCGCCTTGCGCGAACTCAATGAAGTGCTGACCAAGCTCCTCACAGGTAACGAAAATCTGAAGAAAAAACCGATGGGCGGCATACGCGCAGCGGCAGAAATTCTCAACTTCTTCAGTGGTGAAAATGAAATATCAGTCATGGCCAATCTGAAAAGCTATGACAACGATATGGCGCAGAAGATCATGGACGAAATGTTCGTCTTCGATAACATCATGGATATCGAAGATCGCGGCATTCAATTGCTGTTGCGTGAAGTTCAGTCCGAAGCACTCATCATTGCACTCAAAGGTGCGACGCCGGATTTGCGCGAAAAATTCTTCAAGAACATGTCGCAACGTGCCGGCGAGATGATGCGCGAAGATCTCGAATCGAAAGGCCCTGTGCGTCTGTCCGAGGTCGAAGCAAATCAAAAAGAAATTCTGCAAATCGTCCGTCGTCTGGCCGACGAAGGCCAACTGACACTGGGCGGCAAAGCGGAAGATGCCTATGTCTAATGTCATTCCTAAAGAACGTCAATCAGCGTATCAACGCTGGGAGATGACGTCTTTCAACGAAGAACCCGCCAGCACAAGCACTGCGGCCGCACCTGTGCTCGATAGTGCCAGTATCGCGGCTGCCAATGCTGCAGCGGCAGCGCACACGGCCAACATTGCGGCCATGGAAGAGCAAATCGCCAGTATCCGTGCGGAAGCCCATACCGAAGGCTATGCCACCGGCATGGAAGAAGGTCGCGCCGCAGGTTTGGCTGAAGGACGTGCACTGGCCGAACAGGAAAGACTCAGCTTGTTGCAGATTGCCGATACCTTCGGCACCGAAATTGCACAAGCCAATGAATTGATCGCCAGCGATATGCTGGATCTGTCACTCGATCTGGCCAAGGCAATGCTGAAAACAGCATTGAACGTGCGTCCCGAGCTGATCATCCCGCTGGTACGCGAAGCGATTCATTATTTACCGACTTTGCAACAGCCTGCCCTGCTCCATCTGCATCCGGACGATGCGGCGATTGTCGCCACCCATCTGGGTGATGAATTGAGTACAGCCAGCTGGCGCGTGGTCGAAGATCCGCACATGGATAGAGGCAGCTGTCGCGTAGAAACCGTCACCAACCAGATCGACGCCACCACGTCGACCCGCTGGCAGCGCATTGCCGCTGCGCTCGGTAAAGAATCTGACTGGCTAGTCTGATGACTCCTGACCATCCCAACAGCGGTCGCTGGCAAGCCTATCTGCGCGATTGCCGCATGCTGCTGGATATCGCTGAACCTATGCTGGTATCTGGCCGCATTACACGCGTCGCCGGCTTGGTCATGGAAGCTGTTGGTTTAAAACTCGCTGTCGGCAGCGCCTGTACAGTGCCACTGGCCAACGGTGCGCGTATCGAAGCAGAAGTTGTCGGTTTTGAAAACGACCGCCTGTTCCTGATGCCGCAAAGCGATGTCGAAGGCATCGTCCCCGGCACACGTGTGTTCCCGGTCGAAGTCGTGCAATCCTTGCCGCGCCCTGGCGCTGTCACGCATCCGCGTCGTCGCCCTAGCGACCGCGGCCGCCATTTGCCAGTCGGGATAGAACTGCTCGGTCGCGTACTGGATGGCGCAGGTCGCCCGCTCGACAATTTAGGTCCACTCAATGCCGTACATGCAGCACCACTGAATGTACGTGCTGCCAATCCTTTATCACGCGCACCGATTACCGATGTACTGGATGTCGGCGTGCGCGCAATCAACAGCATGCTGACTGTCGGACGTGGTCAACGTATGGGCTTGTTCGCCGGCTCCGGCGTTGGTAAGAGCGTCTTGCTCGGCATGATGGCGCGCTATACCACCGCTGATGTGATCGTGGTCGGGCTGATCGGTGAACGGGGTCGTGAGGTGAAGGAATTCATCGAACAGATTCTCGGTGCGGAAGGTCTGGCACGTTCTGTTGTCGTCGCCGCACCTGCCGATACACCGCCCTTGATGCGTTTGCAAGGCGCTGCTTATGCCACCGCTATCGCCGAGCATTTTCGCGATGAAGGCAAAGACGTCCTACTGATTATGGATTCGCTGACCCGCTATGCAATGGCGCAACGTGAAATTGCGTTAGCCATTGGTGAACCGCCTGCAACCAAAGGTTATCCGCCATCGGTCTTCGCCAAACTACCTGCCTTGGTAGAACGTGCCGGTAACGGCAAAGAAGGCGGCGGCTCGATCACCGCTTTTTACACTGTGCTGACCGAGGGTGACGATCAACAAGATCCTATCGCCGATGCAGCACGCGCGATTCTGGACGGTCATATTGTGCTTAATCGCTCATTGGCAGAAGCCGGCCACTATCCGGCCATCGATATCGAACAATCGATCAGCCGCGCGATGCACAACATCACCACGCCAGAGCATCAGAAACAGACACGGAAGCTGAAACAGCTCACCTCACGTTATCAACGCAATCGTGACTTGATCAGCGTAGGCGCTTATAGTGCAGGTTCCGATCCTGTGCTGGATGAAGCGATAGCTTTGAACACAAGAATAGAGTCATTTTTGCAACAGGATATTACCGAACGGTGCGGCATAAACGAGAGCTTGGGGCAACTTGCCTCTCTATTCGACTGATGGACACTCCGCTCTCAAAAATATAATCAAGAAAAATGGCTACATCTTCTGCATTAGACACACTGATCGAATTGGCGACCAAGGAAACCGACGAGGCCGCCAAACGTCTTGGAAAATGTATGAAGGCCGCCGAAGAAACCGAACAGAAGCTGGCTTTGCTGCAGCAATATCGCGACGATTACGCAGCGCGTTTTCAGCAAAACCTGACCACCGGGTTGACGGCGATGGGTTATCGCAATTACCAGCTCTTTCTGGACAAGCTGGAACAGGCGATCACCAGTCAGCAATTAGTCGTCCGCGACGCACATATCCGTGTTGACCGCGAACGAGCAGCCTGGCAAGCCAGTGAACGCAAGCGCATGTCCTACGGCACGCTAGCCAATCGGGCATTGAAAGCGAAGCAGTTGCAAGAAAACAAACGCGACCAAAAACAAACAGATGAACATGCTGCAAGAGCTTTGCAGTACAAAAGATAAACGATTAAGAAGGCGGCACAACGATGAACACCTCAGCAGTCAACAGCCCTCTCAGCGTATTGCAGGCACCAGTCCCTGGTAATAAACAAGACGCCAGTTCAACCTCTGATGCGGGCACGTTCAATCAAATGCTGTCGCGTGAAATCGCAGGTCGCAACAACTCCGGCAACAGCACTAACGAAGCCAGCAAGAACGCGCCTAAAGATAGTGCAAATAACGGCGACAAAACCAAGACCAAGAGCGACGCCAATACCGCAGCAACACCTACCGAAACAGCCAAAACAACAGACGCGGACAAAGCCGCGCCCGTAGCCGATGGCAAAACGGATGAAACCGATACCGAGCCGACCACCGTTTCGGCTGAATTGCTCGCCTTTGTCGCAGCCCTGACACAAGCCAATACCGCAACTGCCGTCACACCAGCAGCGACTGCAGAAACAGATACCGCAGTCAAACTCGGCAAAGGTGCCGGCCTTGCAACTGACACTGCTGCCGATATCACACTGGGCGCTGCTACAACAGGCGCAGCAAGTAGCAGTGAAAAAGATGCCATAGGCAAGAAATCTGATTTCGTCTCCGCGCTTGATAAAGCGACTAATGCAGCCAGCGATGGCAAACCTGCGCCAGCAGCAGCAACGACTAAAACTGATCTTGAAATAGCCGCTGCCGTTGTACAAACCGTCAAGGCTGTCGAACCAGCCACCGTATCCAATCCGCAAAATGTCGCTGCGCTCACAACTGCAGCACTACAACAGATGAACGACGCACAAGGACCGCAATCCAACAAACTCGCGCCACAAGTCGGCACGCCGGATTGGAATCAGGCCTTGGGTCAAAAAGTAGTGTGGATGGTGCAAGGCGTGCAACAAAGCGCAACGTTGACATTGAATCCGCCTGATCTGGGACCGATGCAAGTCACGCTGCATGTCTCCAACAACCAGGCCACTGCCAATTTCACCGCACATCAGCCTGAAGTCCGCCATGCGCTGGAAGCTGCCATGCCGCGTCTGCGCGAGATGTTGAACGATGCAGGCATTCAATTGGGGCAATCCAACGTCAGCGCCGGCTCGCCTAATCAGCAAGGTGCTTTCAGCGAACAACAACGCCAAGGCGGTTCGCGTCAGTCGAATCAAGCCGACAATGCCGTAGATCCGGCACTGCATGTCAGTCACATCCCCGTCTCCACCGCTGGCACTGGGATCGTCGATACATTTGCCTGAAGAAGGACGGATGGCCGTTTCGACAGAAATTGCCATCCTGTTACCTGCCTGTCCAGCCTGATCACGTCTCTGAACGGCAACGTATGTCTCGCCTTCATTAAAATTCGCATTGTTTTCGCACACTGCAGATGTTTGCTGCAATTAATAATGGTTTAATACGCCTTGAGCATCGCTTTCGTCTCTGCCAAATGGCGGAACGGAACCCCGCTAGAAGATTCGACCTCAGGCCTTGATGGCGCGAATACGTCGATATGCGTCGTGTTCCCCTCTCTTTTCAATGCATCCTGTGTGTCGTTTTTTTTTAATAATGGCATGTAAGTAAAAGAACTCATGTCGTACTTGAGGAAAACAGATGGCAACAGCAGCACCAAAGGCAGGCGCAAAAGCAGGTAGCGCCGATACCGCAACAGGGAAACCAAAATCCCGCCTATTGATCATTTTGATTGTGCTTGTGCTCGCACTGGGTGCTGGCGGCGCAGGTGCTTGGTACTTCCTTGGTAATAAAGCGGAGTCGCATGCGCCGAAAGCGGCTGATGCCGTCGATCTGAGCAAGCCACCGGTATTTTTGCCGATGGAAGCATTCACGGTGAATTTGCAAGGCGAGAACGGCGAGCAGTTCCTGCAAACCAGCTTCACGCTGCAAGTGCCGAATCAAGCGCAACTGGATTTGATCAAGCTCTACATGCCGCACGTGCGCAGCCGTTTGCTGCTTTTATTGTCGGGCAAAAAAGCATCCGAGATTCTGAGCGTCGAAGGCAAGAACAAGCTTTCTGAAGAAATCATCGCTGTCTTTAAACAGCCATTTACGCCACAAGGCCAAACAGTGACCGTCACCAACGTTTTATTTACCTCATTCGTCGTTCAATAAGATCATGGCCGATAATTTCCTCTCTCAAGAAGAAGTTGATGCCCTGCTCAAGGGCGTCAACGGCGATCAGGATGAGACCGGTAAGCCGGAGGATGCGACGGGCGTACGCCCCTACAATCTGGCAACGCAAGAGCGTATCGTCCGTGGTCGGATGCCTACGCTGGAAATTATCAATGAACGCTTTTCGCGTCTGTTGCGTATAGGTCTGTTCAACTTCCTGCACCGCAGTGCGGAAGTATCGATCGGTCCGGTGCGGGTATCCAAATACAGCGAATTCATCCGCAACCTGGTGGTCCCGACCAATCTGAATCTGATACACATGAAACCGCTGCGCGGTACCGGTCTGATCGTACTCGATCCAAATCTGGTATTCCTGCTGGTTGATAATCTGTTCGGTGGCGATGGCCGCTTCCACACACGGGTGGAAGGTCGCGACTTTACACAGACAGAACAACGCATCATTCAACGCATACTCGGCATTATTTTCGAAACCTACGCCAAATCGTGGGAGCCGGTTTATCCGGTTGAATTCGAATATATCCGTTCCGAGATGAATACTCAGTTCGCCAATATTGCGACGCCAAACGAAGTCGTGGTGGCTACCACCTTCACCATTGAGCTTGGACCAGTCAGCGGCGATATGCACTTCTGCACACCGTACGCGATGATTGAACCGATCCGCGATCTGTTGACCAGCAGCATGCAGGGTGAAACGCTGGAAATGGATAAGCGCTGGATACGTTTGATGACACAACAAATCCAGACCGCAGAAGTAGAAATTCTGGCGAATATGGGCTCGGCCAAAGTAACACTAGGCGATATCCTGAATATGCAAAAAGGCGACATCATCCCTATCGCCGTTCCAGACACAATTACCGCTGAAGTCGATAGCGTGCCGGTGATGGAGTGCTCGTATGGGAAGCTGAACGGACAATACGCATTGCGCGTAGAAAAATTGATCTATAGCGCAAACGAATCAACGCAAGGAGAAGATCATGGCTGATGAAAACGAACCGCAAACCACAGTAGAGGACGATTGGGGTGCAGCGATGGCGGAACAAGAGCAGACCGAAGCGGCTGCCATAGACGCCAAACCTGCATCGGCTACCGTATTCAAGGATTTCGCCGGTGGCGACTTGAAGACAGGTACACACAACGATATCGACTTCATTCTCGATATCCCGGTACAACTGACTGTTGAACTCGGCCGTACCAAGATCGCCATCAAGAATCTGCTGCAATTGGCACAAGGTTCAGTCGTTGAACTCGACGGTCTGGCCGGTGAGCCTATGGATGTATTGGTCAATGGCTGCCTGATCGCACAAGGTGAAGTCGTCGTCGTCAATGACAAATTCGGTATTCGCCTGACCGATATCATCACACCTGCGGAACGCATTCGAAAACTGAACAGATGATTTGCATTCGTCCCGCCTTACTCGCATCAGGACTGCTCGCATCGAGCTTGCTCACGGCCAGCGTCCACGCAGCCACCGCTTCCGCCAAGACCGCTGTTCCTTCGACTGCCGGCAATCTATTGCAGGTATCACTAGGGCTGGTCGTTGTACTTGGTTTGATGGCAGCTGCAGCATGGTTGCTGCGCCGCCTTAACGCAGGCAAAGGTGTCAACAACGCCAACATCAAGATTATCGGTGGCGTCAGTGTCGGTAGTCGCGAACGCATCATCGTGGTTGAAGTGGCTGACCAATGGATAGTTGTCGGTGTCGCACCAGGTCGCGTCAATTCTCTGGCAACCATGTCTAAGCAAGAAACCACGATCGCAACCGAAGCACCGCCTTCGAGAAATTTCTCGACCTGGCTTGCGCAAACAATTGAAAAACGCAATGGCCAATAAATTTTATCCATTAGTACGCCGCGGCTTGCCGCTGCTGTTGCTGGCCTTACCTATCGCTGCGATGGCGCAAGGTCTGCCTGCATTCACCAGCACACCGGCAGCCGGTGGTGGTCAGAACTATTCGCTCAGCCTGCAAACCTTGCTGCTGCTGACTGGCCTCTCCTTCCTGCCAGCAGCATTGTTGATGATGACCAGCTTCACGCGCATCATCATCGTGCTGTCGTTGTTGCGTCAGGCACTTGGTACGCAGAGTTCACCACCGAATCAAGTCATCATCGGCCTCTCGCTGTTTTTGACTCTGTTCGTCATGAGCCCAGTGCTCGACAAGATTTACGTCGATGCATATCAGCCCTTCTCGCAAAACAAGATTCAAATGACGGAAGCCTTGGACAAGGCTGTTGCGCCGCTGAAGACCTTCATGCTCAAGCAAACACGTGAATCCGATCTGGCGCTGTACGTCAAATTATCCAAAGGCCCTGACTTGCAAGGACCGGAAGATATTCCATTACGTATATTGGTACCGGCCTTCGTGACCAGCGAATTAAAGACTGCATTCCAGATCAGCTTTGCGATTTTCATTCCCTTCCTGATTATCGACATGGTGGTCGCCAGTGTCTTGATGTCGATGGGTATGATGATGGTGTCGCCCGCCATTGTGGCTCTACCATTCAAGTTGATGCTGTTTGTTCTGGTCGATGGTTGGCAATTGCTGATCGGCTCGCTCGCGCAAAGTTTCTACTGAGGACGCTATGACTCCCGAAACCGTCATGACCATGGGCCGTCACGCAATTGAAGTAACGTTGATGGTGGCTGCACCGATGCTGCTGGTCGCACTCGGCATCGGCCTGGTCGTCAGTATCTTCCAGGCAGCTACACAGATTAATGAGACCACCCTCTCCTTCATCCCGAAGCTGGTCGGCATTTTTGTCGCACTCGTCGTTGCAGGTCCCTGGATGCTGACAGTGCTGCTCGACTACATGCGCGAAATGTTTACCAACATTCCTCTGTTCGTCAGCTAGTGTCACACGCAAGCACCTCTGCCTATACCTTCAGCAGATCGGCATGATCAACCTCACCAGCGCAGAACTGAACACCTGGATAGCCGCATTCCTGTGGCCGCTCACGCGGATCATGGGCTTGGTTACGGTCGCACCTCTGTTCGGCAATGTCAGTGTGCCAGCACGCGTCAAAATCGGACTGGGCGTCATGCTCGCCATCATCATTGCTCCCACAGTGCCAGCCATGCCGGCGATGGATCCATTCTCGCCAACCGGACTACTGATTCTGATGCAGCAATTGATCATCGGTCTGGCGATGGGCTTTGCCATGCGGATTGCCTTCGCCGGTGTTGAAATGGCCGGTGAAATTACCGGTATGACCATGGGCCTGGGCTTCGCCAGCTTTTTCGATCCGCAAACGCGCGCGCGTTCATCGGCGATCAGTCAATTTCTCGCTTTGCTGACACTCATGATTTATCTCGCGACCAATCTGCATTTGGTCTTGTTGAGCACATTGGCACAGAGTTTTGAGTTACTGCCTATCACCAGCAGCTTTATATCGCCCGGAGGCATGCTGCAAGTAGTCCACTGGGGCGGCCGTATTTTCAGTGCAGGGGTGCAACTGTCCTTGCCTATCGTTGCAGCCTTGCTGATTACGAATATCGCGCTCGGTATCTTGACGCGTGCAGCGCCGCAATTGAATATTTTTGGTATCGGCTTCCCGATCACGATCGGCGTCGGCTTCATCATGATAGGCATAGTGCTGCCTTATCTGATGAATCCGATTATCAATTTACTGCAGGAAGGAATTGATGCGATGGGGAGAATTACTGTGGCGCTGACACCGCTGAACTAAGCGGTGGAGATAAAATCGGTTTGTCTTTGCAGCTGCGCAGACAAGCCGGCTGATCAATTCATCATATTGAACAAAGACAGACCGGCAATTTTCATGAATGATTGACGTGCTGCTTCCAGCGTAAATTGCTGTTGCGTAAATTGTGAGTACGCCTCAACCGGATCTACACCTACCAAGTCATTCAAAGTCTTCGTGTACTGAATTTTTAAATCAGAGCCTGCACTGTCAAGATTATCGATTTCTTTTAAGCGCGTGCCAATTGTAGTGCGCACGGTAGAAATATTCTCACGCGCATTTTCGATATTAGTATTCGCTGTCGCCAAACCGTTCGCCAATTTAGTCTGTCCAGCGGGGCCAAGTGTAGAAGTAGAAAGTACCCCGATCAAATCTGTGATGGTAGTAAAAACACTTTGAGTTGTGCTCGGCTTCACGCTAAACGTGTCACCATCGGCCGGACTGCCCTTGATATCGAACTGCATGCCGCCGAATGTAATTGCTTGGCCGCTCACATAAGGTTGCGGTGTCGCAGGTATGGCGGGTGGCGGTGTTTCTGTTACCAGATAAGTCGTTGCACCTGTTGTTGCATCAACCGCAAACGTGACGCCATAGCTATGGCCGTTCAACTGTGCAAGGTCAGTAACCGATCCTGTGCTGACAATACCAGTCCCAGTATTGTTTGAGTTTGCAGCGGTAACGAAACGTCCATTACCCGTAACACCGCCCTCAAAAACCGTAGAACCAGAATCGCCCGATGACAATTGACGTGCAGTACCGACCTGCAACATGCGTTGCCCCTGATCGCCAATATAGTTAGCACCTGTGGCTGACTGAGAAAAAGGTTGGGTCGAGGTTTGATAGCCGGCAAAAATATAATTACCGTTGCTATCACGTGTATTCGCCAATCCCATCAATTCGTCGAAATTACTGCGTAATTGAGTAAGGTACGTTTGGCGGTCTTGATCAGTCAATATGCCATTACCTGCCGCAACGACTACATCCTTGACCGATTGCAATAAGGAGTTAACGCTTTGCAGAACACTTTCTTCTTCTGACAGAGCACTTTTCGCATTTGTACGATTGACAGCCAGCTGATCGTTCATTGCCATGGCTTGATTCACACCCAATGCCGCCGCAGCTGCAACAGGATCATCTGATGGCGTCAGGACACGACGGTTAGTCGAAATCTGTTGCTGCGTCTTGAGCATGGCAGCCTGCATATCACCGATCTTGCCCGAGCCCATTTCAAAAATTGTATTCGTGCTTATGCGCATGATCTGTAATCCTTATCGGCCTAATGAAATCAACACATTGAACATATCACTGACTGCCTGCATCACTTTGCCGGACGCCTGATAAGCCTGTTGATAGCGCAACAAATTGGTTGCCTCTTCATCGAGATTAACGCCCGACTCCGATTGCTGTGCGGTCTGCATCTGCTTGAGCAATGCACCTTCGGCCGCGCTATTGGTTTCAAGCTCGCGTGTTTTATTACCGACCAGACTGACGAGCTGACTGTAAGCAGTGTTGTAATTGGCGGTGCCGCCCTGCAAGACATTCTTAGTCTGCAATTGCCCCAATGCCAGCATATTGCGGTTATCGCCATCGCCATTTGAATTGCTGCTGATGGTGAAAGTATCGCCATTGGCTGGTGCGCCAGTCATCGTGATCTCAGCGCCACCGAACGAGATGCTGGAACCTGCTGTGTAAGTTACTGGCGTACCAGCAGGGAAAGTCGTCGGGACACCATTTGTCGTTACTGTCACAGGCATGCCAGCCGGGAAACCACTCAAGGTTCCAGTCGCAGCATCAAACGTCAAGGTCACTGCCGGTGTAACCGTCGCTCCGGTAAAACTTGAATTGATCGTACCTGCGCTAATCGCGCCAGTGCCTGTATTCGTCGTTGGTGCGTTAGTACGAATCGGCGTCGCTGCAGCAATTTCTTTTACATCCTTGATCAATACACTTAGACCAGATGCGCCATTGATCGTCGGTCTGATAACAAACTCATCGCCGGCAGCCATTGTTCCAGCGCCTTGTGCGAAAGTCACACCATCAATTGCTGTTGTAGGAAAAGCCGCATTCGAATACATCGATGCGTTGTCCGACAGACGCGTCACGTTGTAGTTGGTGCCATCGTAGGTCAAACGATAATCACTAGTCGTCAGAGCACCGACATCGCTGATGCTGGCACTAATATTCGCATTACCGGCATTTTTGCTGCTGGCATTTACAACAGGCGGAGCCATGCTGAAAAAATCGCCACCCAAATTGCCGTTTTGATCTTGTCCTAGCTTATGTTGTGCATTGAAGGTCGCCGCTAATCCAAGTGCAATACGTCCCAGTGAATTCTGTATCGTATCCAGGGTCTTGCTGCGATATTCAAACAAGCCGCCCAGATTACCGCCGACTAATGCACTTTCCGGCAAGATCACCGTCTTACCGTTAGTGACATAGCCAACTTCGGTACGGCCTGGATCGGTCGGCGATGTAACGGCAGTCAGTTCATACGCGGATGTTCCCACCACGATAGGCTGACCATTACCGATGAAGACGTTATAACTGCCATCTTGCTTAACAACCGACACCTTGCTTTGCTTCGCCAGCTCACCAACCAAAAGATCGCGTTGATCGAGCAAATCATTTGGTGGCTGACCGGTGCCATTCTGTGCCTTGGCGATCGCGTCATTTAATTGCGCAATTTGCTTCGCGTAAGCATTTATATCGGTGATCGCACCGCTGATTGCATCATTAACGCCATCACGCATACCGCGGAATTGCGCATCCATGCTTTGAAAGCGTGCAGTCAGTGCTTCCGCTCCCGACAACATGGCCTGACGTGATGACGCAGTACCCGGATTGGCAACCAGATCCGCAACACCCTTGAAGAAATCCGCAATGACCGGCGTCAATCCGACATCCGAATCGGCCATCATATTGTTGACCTTGCTGATCTGCGCGTAATACGTATCCAGCTGGCTTTTACTGGATTGCGCGCCGATTATTTGCGCGCCGAGGAAATCGTTATAGATGCGCTTAACGGTTTCTACGTTGGTACCGTTGCCGATATAACCGCCGCCAATATTCTGACCGCCCAGCGATGCCTGTATCACCAACTGCCGGCTATAGCCTGGCGTTGCCTGGTTGGCGATATTGTGTCCTGTCGTAGCAATTCCAGCCTGGGCTGCGGCAAGTCCACTTTGAGCAATGCTGAGAAGATTAGACATAATTTATTTATTAACTCTATGTTGGTATGTACGGCAGATCGGTGAAAAACTTGAGCCGAAGATCATGTTGTTCATGCAAGAAAGTTATATTTCATGCAAAAAAAGACTGATTAAGCGGACAAATTACGATTGATCAGGTTGGTCAGTTTGGTGGCGTAATTCGGGTCAGTTGCATAGCCCGCGCGCTGCAAACCTTGCGCAAAGCCATTAACGTCGCTGGCATTCGCCAATACTTTTTCGTAACGCGGATTGCTGCGCAATAACTTCGCGTAATCGCGGAATGAATCGGCGTAAGAGTCATAAGCACGGAATTTTTCAACGCGTTTTTGCGCAACACCATCCACATACTCGGTGGTCACTGCATCCACAGTTTTGCCTTTCCAGTTAGCGCCTGCCTTGATGCCAAACAGATTGTTGCTGCTACTGCCATCGGCAGTCTTGATAACGCGCTTGCCCCAACCGCTTTCCAACGCGGCCTGTCCCAGCATGAATTTGGCAGGAATACCTGTAGTAAGACTGGCTTCTTCCGCGTGTGCGCTCAATTTGTCCTGGAAAGCCTGTACGTGAGCAGGTTTGGCCGAAGCTGAGGTGACGCTACCACCTGACTGCAAGGCATGCGCAGCATTCGAGCGTTGTGCGGCAAGCGCATTGCGCTCCGCCATCGAACGCATGATTTCCGTTCTCAAGCTTGCTGATGGATCGGCCAGATCTTTAGCCGCATCGGCACCTTCAGGCGCGACTGCGGAATTCATCTGATTGCTGGACAATTGACGTATCAATACATCCGCCAGGCCAATGCCACGGCTGGCCAGGTTCTGGCTCAATTGCTGATCCAGCATCGACGTGTACATCTTGGTTTGCTGATTGTCCAGAATGCCGTCTTGCGGCGTCGCTTCGCGCATGCTCTTCATGATCATGTTCATGAAGAGTGCTTCGAATTGCTTGGCAGCCGCCTTCAGTGAATCAGGCGAATTCTGCCGCGCAGATTGCTTCAGTGATTCGAGGCCCTTGGCATCGATCGCGAGGCTGCTGTTCGAATTGTCGGCAGGCGTAATCATAGTGAGCTTAGATAATTTCCAGTTCTGCGCGCAGTGAACCTGCCGCTTTCATCGCTTGCAAAATCGCCAGCAAATCCTGCGGCGTTGCGCCTATCGAATTCAAAGCCTTGACCACATCAGCCAGAGAAGCTGAATTTTTCAAGAGTATGACTTTGCCCGGATCTTTGTTGATCTCGATTTGCGATTGCTGCGCCACCACGGTTTGTCCACCGGAGAACGGTGCAGGCTGGCTGATAATCGGTTGTGTATTGATCGTGACTGACAAATTACCGTGCGATACCGCACAGGTATCCAACGTCACTGCCTGATTCATCACGACCGAGCCGGTACGTGCATTCAGGATTACTTTGGCGCTTACTTGTGCCGGCGTGACATTGATGCTTTCCAATGCGCCCAGGAAGGACACGCGTTCGTCATTGCTCATCGGTGCACGCACACGAATGACACGGCCATCTTGTGCTGCTGCTGTTTCCGGACCAAAGCGCTTGTTCACCGCATCAACCACGCGGCTGGCAGTAGAAAAATCGCTATCCTTCAACTCCAGAAAAATCAGATCGCCCTGCCCCAGTGACGTTACCACTGCGCGTTCAACTGTAGCGCCGGCAGAAATACGGCCGACACTTAAATGATTGATCTGTGCCTTGCTACCGTTTGCAGCTGCACCTGCACCGCCAACAACAACGTTACCTTGTGCCATACCGTAGATCTGACCATCCGCGCCTTTGAGCGGTGTCATCAGCAAAGTACCACCGCGTAAACTTTTGGCATTACCCATGGAAGACACCGTGATATCCAGCGTTTGTCCAGGTTGCGCAAATGCAGGCAGTGAGGTCGTCACCATCACGGCAGCGACGTTCTTCAACTGCATATTGATACCTTGCGGCAGATTGACGCCCATCTGCTGCATCATGCTGATGATGCTCTGAATCGTAAACGGCGTTTGCGTCGTTTGATCGCCGCTACCATCCAGACCAACAACCAGACCGTAACCGATCAATTGATTCTGCCGCACGCCTTGCACGCTGGCGAGATCCTTCAGACGTTCAGCCTGCGATGCAAACGACATCAACAGACAGACCGAACATGCAATGATTTGCAGTGATTTTTTCAGCGATATAACAGATACGGTATTCATGGAAAATCCTATCAGCATCGGCATTAAAAAGGCACGACACTCAAGAAGAAGCGAGCCATCATGGACATCACTTCGGCGCCGTCTATGCGGCTATTGGTACGGTATTCGATACGTGCATCAGCAACTCTGGTCGACGAAACAATATTGCCGGAACCCACGAAAATAGGATCAACCACACCAGAGAAACGAATAAATTCAGCCCCCTTGTCCAGCGAGACCTGCTTCTCGCCAGCGACCACCAGATTGCCATTCGACAGCACATCGATGACAGTAACGGTGATCGTACTCACAAAATTATTACTGGAAGTAACGGCACCTTTCTCTGCAAACTGTGCAGCCGACGATGCACTTGCGCTCAGATTCTGGGTCACGCCACCAAACAAACCAAAAAGACTAGGCGCCGCTGCGTTCACGCTCCCGGATTTGCTGCCAGAGCTACCCGCAAGTTTGCCGGCAGAGCTATTTTCGTTAATCGTGATCGTGATCGTGTCGCCTATCAGACGCGCACGTTTATCTTCAAAAATTGGGCGGTAGGAAGCCGATTGAAAAATTGCACCGTTTGCCGCTGGTTTAATCGCGCTCGCAGACTGTGGTCGCGCCGACAATGGTGTCTGCACTATCGTTTCCGGCATGCCGCCGCAACCGCCGAGAAAGACGATCGCAACCAACATCAGACTTAGTAACTTGCTCTTCATTACAACTCCTCTACGCTCCAGACTGCTTAGATCTGTGTCAAGCGTTGCAGCATTTGATCCGACGTCGTAATCGCCTTGCTGTTGATCTCGTAAGCACGTTGTGTCTGGATCATGTTGACCATTTCTTCAACGACGTTCACGTTCGATGTTTCTACATAATTCTGTTGCACGAAACCGGCGCCATTGGTGCCTGGATTGTTCGTGGTTGGGTTGCCGGATGCGGTGGTTTCCACATACAGGTTTTCGCCCTTGCTTTCCAAACCCGCTGAATTGATGAAGGTCGCCAGTTGCAGCGTACCAACTTGGGTCTGCGCTGTGGTACCTGGCACAGTGACGCTCACAATACCGTCGCGGCTGACTGAAATCGCAGTTGCATTTGCAGGAATGATGATCGCCGGCTGAATCGGGAAGCCGCTGGACGTCACCATCTGTCCCTGGTTATCGCTTTGGAAGGAGCCATCGCGCGTATAAGCGGTAGTGCCATCCGGCATCATCACCTGGAAGAATCCATCGCCCAGAATCGCCAGATCCTTGCTATTGCTGGTCAATTGCAAATTGCCTTGCGTATGAATACGCTCAGTTGCAACAGGACGCACACCGGTACCGATTTGCAAACCGGATGGCAGTTGTGTCTGCTGCGACGATGCTGCACCTGGTTGACGCAAGTTTTGATACAACAAGTCCTCGAATACAGCGCGTGTGCGCTTGAAGCCCGTAGTACTGACGTTGGCCAAGTTATTGGAGATAACGTCCATCTGCGTTTGTTGCGCATCCAGACCTGTTTTGGCTATCCATAGTGAACGTATCATTTTCTTCTCCAGTATTTCGGCAAACTGCTTACGGACTCAGCATCCATCTTCATTTTGCCTGTACTCGCATTAACTCAAAGCGAGAAATTCAGTGGCTTTGGCAGCGTTACTCTCCGCATGCTTCAGCATATTCATGTTTAATTCAAACTGACGTGCAAGACTGATCATGTTGACCATGGCATCCACCACGTTGACATTGCTGCCCTCAACCGCACCGCTAATCACGCCTACAGTGGCATCAACATCTGCCGGCTGGCCGTCTTTGGTCACGAACAAGCCATCCGTACCGCGTACGAGATTAGCCTCGTCCGGATTAACCAATTTGAGACGAGCAATTTCAATCGTTGCGCCCGGCGTCGTGCCGGAGTCAACGGAAGAAATCGTGCCATCTTTGGCAAATGAAATTTTCACGTTTGGTGGAATCGTGATTGGTCCACCATCCGCCAACACATTCAGTCCGCCTTCAGTTTGCAAGACGCCGTTTTCATTCAGCTTCAAGCTGCCGCCGCGCGTATAACCTTCGGTACCATCTGCACGTTCCACCGCGAGCCAGCCTCTTCCCTGCACAGCAAGATCCAGCGTGCGGCCTGTCTGTTGAATCGGACCAGCACGGAAATCCGTGCCTACCGTAGAGTCAACAACAAAGGTACGTGTCGGCAAACCATTGCTCACGACAGGCACGGCACGGAAAGTGTCGAGCTGAGCGCGGAAACCTGCTGTCGAGACATTAGCCAGATTGTGTGAAGTCGTGGCCTGCTGCTCCAGAATCTGCTTGGCACCCGACATCGCGGTATAAATCAGCCTATCCATTTCATTCCTCCTGTGATCGTGCGTGTTCGTATTACGAGAAGACAAACACGCCGATCATTGGTCACCTTCATTAATGCAAATCGCTTAATGCATTAACGCAAATTCACCAAAGTCTGCATGATCTGATCCTGCGTCTTGATGGTTTGTGCATTGGCCTGGTAATAGCGCTGAGCAGTAATCATGTTGACCAGCTCTGCCGTCAAATCAACGTTCGATTCTTCAATCCGCGCCGATTGCACTGCACCCAGGCCACTACTACCTGGAGTACTGGTCAATGGCACGCCGGATTCAGCTGTTTCCACCCATTGGTTGTCACCAATATTTTGCAAACCATTTGGATTGGCGAAACTGGACAGGATGACTTGACCTAAAACGTTTACCTGGCCATTGGTGTAACGCCCAACGATGGAGCCATCATTGGCGACATCAAAGCCGGTTAAGGTGCCTGCCGGATAACCATCTGGAAGCTGCTTATTGATACCAAAGGTCTGAGCAAATTGCTGTGTACCCTTGTAATCGATAGCGATCTGGAAAGGCGTTGCTGCACCTGTGGTCACAGCCATGTCTGCGACTAATGGACTTGGCGTAGTACCGACCAAGACACCACCTGTACCGAAATCCATAGTTCCCAGTGGTACTGGTGGATTGGTTGCATCGGTCGGCAAGTTGTAGCCGATAGGTACGCCATCATTGGTTGCAAATACGCTCCATTCGCCACCGGCGGTCTTGACATAGAAGGTACGCAACACGTGCGCGTTACCCAAACTGTCATACACAGATGCCGAAGTCGAATCGCTGAAGGTAGCAGGATCGTCTGGATTGAAATTGAGCGGGTCCAATGCATCCTTGCGCGAATCCAGCGTCAGCTTGAGTTCGTACTTGGTCGTTGCTTTCGGAGCCAGATCAGCTTTGTTGATGATCAATTCAGTCGGCGCGCCCGATTGCACCACGCCATTTGCATCCGCCATATAACCGGTCAGACGCGCACCAGATGCACTCTGGATATAACCTTCCTTCGTCAATTCAAATTGACCGTTACGTGCATAGGTAATCGTGCCGCCACTGCTCATACGGAAAAAACCGTCGCCATTGATTGCCATATCGAGCGGATTGTTCGACGCAGTGATATTGCCTTGGCTGAACAACTGCGCCACGCGTGCGATCTGCGTACCGATACCGATCTGCGCCGCACCCGAGCCGGACAATGTGCTGGCGTAGATATCTGAAAATTGAACTTGCGATTGCTTGAAGCCTACGGTGCCGGAGTTGGCAACGTTATTACCGATAGCTTCAAGACTTTTACTTGCGGCATTCAATCCGCTCAAACCTTGTTGGAAACTCATTCTATTTCTCCTGGGTTATGTGCCGCTGTATTAAAGAATTTGACGAATATCTGAGAGGCTCAATCCACCCAGACCAGGTACATTGATTTGCACGCCGCTGGACGAAGTCGAGACCGTCGTGACTATGCCGAATTGCAATGGATTAACTTTCACAGCCGTACCACCAAGACTGGCAGAAACTTCAAATGTGTAATTACCATCTGGTGCTTTAGTGCCGTCTGCCATACTGCCGTCCCACAACAGTGGCACCGTACCGGCTGTTTGCTTGCCGAGATCGATAGTCTGAACTACCTTGCCGGTAGAATCCTTGACGGTCACTGTTGCTGTATCAACTGCTTGCGGGAATTCAACACCCATCAAACCTTTGCTTTCAGTCAGGCTGATATTCGCTCCTGGAGCGAGTACACCGTGGCCTATCATGTTCGCTGCCTGCAGCGCCTGATTGGATTGATAACTACTCATCATGGATTCCAGCGTGCCATTCAATTTATCGATACCGGTAACGGTCGACAATTGCGCCAATTGGCTGGTGACTTGTGCGTTATCCAGTGGATTCAACGGGTCCTGATTTTTCATCTGCGTGACCAACAAGGTCAGGAAGCGATCCTGTGCTTCTTCTGCCGTACTTTTTTTGCTGGCGCTGGCGCCATTCATCTGGTCCAGCAATGCTTGCGGCAGAACGGTGGTATTACTGTTGACTGCGGTCATGATGAATCCTTATTGTTTTTACTGACCGAGCGTCAGCGTTTTAAGTAGCATGGTCTTCGCCGTGTTCATGGTTTCGACGTTGGTCTGGTAGGAGCGTGAGGCGGAGATCATGTTGACCATCTCTTCCACGACGTTGACGTTCGGCATCGCGACATGACCTGTTTCATCCGCGTTCGGATGTTTCGGATCGAACACCATCTTCAATGGAGAAGCATCTTCCACCACACGATTAACTTTGACGCCGGTTGAAGTAGCACCACCCTTCATCGGCAACGATTGGAACTCCACCTGTTTCGCGCGATACGTCTTGCCGTTTGCACTAGTCGTGCTTTCCGCATTAGCGATATTGCTCGATACCACATTGAGGCGCTGACTCTGCGCACTCATGGCTGAACCGGCGACGTTGAAAATATTAAATAGCGACATGGTTATTGCCCCTGAATAGCGGTAAGCATTCCCTTGATCTTCGACGAGACAAGTGTCAGGCCGACCTCGTAGCGCATGGCGTTATCAGTAAACTGATTACGCTGCACATCCATATCTACGGTATTGCCGTCGACATTGCCCTGCTGTGTATTGCTATACAGTAGCGGCGCACCGCCCAAGGTTGGCAGCACCTTGGATGACAGATGCGTCGTCGATGTCTTCGCCAGTTCATTCGGCGATGCGGCCGCGCCGGTACTGCGTGCTAGCGCGCCTTGCAAGGCCTTGTTAAAATCGATGTCACGCGCCTTGAAGTTAGGCGTGTCCGCATTCGCAATATTCGATGCCAGCAATTGTTGGCGTTGCGCACGCAAACTCAGTGCCGTCTCCTGAAAGCGCATCAAGTCATCAAGTTTTCCGATCATTACGACCTCCGAAGTGTGCATTCAAGGATTGGCTACCTTGCACTGATAATGGATTTGTATAGCGTCGATCATACGGAGCACCTCTTCGCTTCGATCAAACGATAAGAAGACAAAAATCCATGCTATTCCCGGCTTTACCTGCTCGCCAATTCAGTACCATGATCGTGCAGTTACTTCACTGTCACTACATTGGCCGCCATGAAACACTCTTTTCACATCGCTATCGCAGCACTCTTGTTGACAACGCAACTGGCGTTGGCACAGACCGCCGCTGAGCCGCGTCAGGATTTGGCTGTGCTGAAACAGACTGCTGAACAGTTTTTACGCACGCAAGCAACCGGATTACCCGGCGAAGTACAAGTAACCGTTGGTGCCATCGATCCCCGCATGAAGTTGCCGGCTTGCACTGTGCCGGAAGGTTTTTTACCGCCCGCCAGCAAGGCTTGGGGCAAAACTACAGTAGGCATACGTTGTAACGCGCCATCGGCTTGGACTATTTACGTTTCAGCCCAAGTACGGGTGCATGGCGAATACATCGCTGCCGCGGCGCCACTGGCGCAAGGACAAACCATTACCCAGGGCGACATTGCCAAGGTCAAGGGCGACCTGACCAATTTGCCATCCGGTGTCATTACGGATGCGTCGCTGGCAGTTGGTCGTACCGCAGCCACCACCATTTCATTAGGTTCACCGTTGCGTCAGGATGCTTTACGCAATCAACAAGCGATACAGCAAGGTCAGGCAGTACGCGTCGTTTTTAATGGCGACGGCTTCAGCGTATCCAGCGAAGCACGCGCCTTGAACAATGCAAATGAAGGACAATTGACACAAGTACGCACACCGGCAGGCCAGGTTGTGAGCGGGATTGCGAAGTTGGGCGGGATAGTAGAGTTAACGTATTAGCAACACAAATTAATACACAATGTTTTACGTTTCACCTATTTAGGACTAAAGTTTGCCGTGATTACGCCGATAGACCAAGCAGAGATAGGCGTTTTGCCGCAAACCAAACGGGGTGATGTCGTGAAAATTAATGACGCAAGTAAGAAAATCGCAGGAGTAGGCGTTGCAGCAACGCAAACTCGTGCAGGCAAGGCGCCGGAGAAAGCCGATACCGGCGCGGCCTCTTCCAATGTAACGTTGTCGACACAGGTGCAGGCACTGACAAGTCAAGTTTCTAGTGCCAGCGTATTTGATGCTAAAAAAGTTGATGAGATCAAGGCAGCAATTGCCGGTGGTCAATTCCAGGTAAATGCAGAACGCGTTGCCGACGGATTGATGGATACGGTAAAAGACCTGATCTCTGCACGTAAAGGTTAATAAACATGGATTCGTTCGGTACCAGCCCTGCAGATAGTTTGAGTGAAGAACACAAAGCCGTTCGTGCTCTGACGCAATTATTGAAGCTGGAACAAGAGCACCTGATTGCCGCTGATATTGATGGCATCTCTGCTCTGACCGAAGCGAAAGCCAAAGCAGCAGCTCACATGACTGAGCTGGCAACCAGCCGTCACAAGGCCTTGGCTGCAGCAGGTTTCGAAGCAAAAGAATCCAGCATGAAGACTTGGCTGGAAAGCTCCGGTGCCTCGGCAACCACGAGCAAATCCTGGCATGAACTCATAGAGTTGGCTGAAGAGGCCAAAGAGCTCAATCGCGTCAACGGGACGCTGATCAACAAACAGATGGTGCGTAATCAAAACGTACTCAACATTTTGCAGCACGGCAACGTGCAAGGCAGCAGTGTCTACGGCCCTAACGGCCAAACCGCAAACAAAACCGTCAGCCGTCATATCGTCACCGGTTAAACCCTACACTCGTTCGCACATCTATCTCTAGATTAAGCGCGCAAGAAGTTTAAAAAGAAAAAGCCACCAAACATCTTGGTGGCTTTTTCTTTTTACTGAATCAAAATACCGTGCGGACAAATATCCCTATCGACGCGGCGCATAAATATCGCGCCCGGCTTCATCGATCTGACGGCGCAAGGCACGACGCTCATCTGCGGACAAACGTCCATCCCGGCGCGAATCCTGCTGCCGTTCCATGTTGCGGTTGTTATCGTAATTGCGCTCAGCTTGCTGACGACGTCCATCATCGCCACCACGATTCTGCTCTCCTCTATTACGATCGTTTTGCACGTAGGAACCGAATGTATTGCTTTGAAAACGCGACTGTGCGAAAACCGCCGTCGTACCAGCAAACGTACTGACCAGCAGCAATACCAATCCCATTCTTTTCAATGTTATATTCATCATCATCTTCCGCAGCACTTTTGGATGCCTGGCAAATATTTATTAACCATGCACAAAGTTTATGCTGCTTTGCCTCAAGCCCTAAGTTCATTTCCGTAAAGGTTGTAACACTTTGTAATGCCTACACTCCTCGCTATGTCGAGAAGTCTTTCTGACGTTACCATAGCAAAATGAATACGACAAATCCACCCAGCAAGGACACGGCCCACTCCACCAACTCTCACCAGACAAAAATTCTGGTAGTAGATGACGATCTGCGTTTGCGCGATCTGCTGCGCCGCTATCTCGCCGAGCAGGGATTCAATGTAGTCACCGCAGAAAATGCGCAAGCCATGAACAAGCTCTGGCTGCGCGAACGCTACGATCTGCTGGTGCTCGACCTGATGCTGCCGGGAGAAGACGGTCTGTCGATCTGCCGACGTCTCCGTGGTGCCGGCGACAAAACACCGATCATCATGCTCACGGCCAAAGGCGAAGATGTCGATCGCATCGTCGGCCTGGAAATGGGCGCCGACGATTATCTCGCCAAACCTTTTAATCCACGCGAACTCGTTGCGCGCATCAGCGCCGTCTTGCGCCGTGTCGCACCCGACGAAATTCCTGGCGCACCATCCGAGACACCACAATCCTTTACCTTCGGCGAATTCGTACTCGATCTAGGCACACGCACGCTGAAGAAAAATGATGAAACCATTCCGCTGACTACTGGCGAGTTTTCTGTGTTGAAAGTCTTTGCACGTCATGCACGTCAACCTCTTTCTCGTGAAAAATTGATGGAACTGGCGCGTGGCCGCGAATATGAAGTATTCGATCGCAGTTTGGATGTGCAAATTTCGCGCCTGCGCAAACTGATAGAACCTGATCCTTCCACGCCGCTGTATATTCAAACCGTGTGGGGTCTCGGTTATGTCTTCATTCCAGAAGGCAAGCCGCGCTAAGACAGCGCTGGCCGACTGAAAACTCAAAGGATGCCCACCACATCAAATCGTCTGAACTGGATTAAAAGCGGCCTGTTCTGGCGCACTTTTTTCCTGCTCGCTTTTGTGATCGCAGCCAGTATGGCTGCGTGGGTTGCCAGCTATCGTGTAGTTGAACAAACCCCGCGCGCCAATCAAATCGCAGCACAGGTGATCTCCGTCGTCACCATCACGCGCGCTGCACTGACTCACTCCGCACCTGATTTACGCCGCGAACTCCTGTTCGATTTATCAAGCAACGAAGGTATCCGCGTGTATCCGCTGGAGGATACTGATCGCGTCGAACCACCTACCAATAACAGCCTGATGCGCACCATTCAGGAACATGTACGTGCCGGCCTGGGGCAAGACACGCGTTTTGCACGCACAGTCAACGATGTTGCCGGATTCTGGGTCAGCTTCACGATCTCCGATGATGAATACTGGCTGATGCTGGATCGTGATCGAATAGAAGGCAGTTCCGGCGCACAATGGGTCGGCTGGGGTGCCGCAACATTATTGTTATCGCTGATAGGCGCGATGATTATTTCCGGCTTGATCAATCAGCCGCTGGCGCGTCTGACCGCCGCCACACGTGCCATCGCCAATGGACAGCGTCCGCCACCACTACCAGAACGCGGCCCGACAGAAATTCGCGAAGCCAATCACAGCTTTAATCAAATGGTCGACGATCTCAACCGTGTGGAATCTGATCGCGCCGTGGTACTCGCAGGCATCTCGCATGATCTGCGTACACCGCTCGCACGCATGCAACTCGAAGTAGAATTAGCGGGCTTGCCAGATGCAGCACGCGAAGGCATGCAATCCGATCTGGAGCAGATGGATGCCATCATCGGCCAGTTCCTCGACTATGCAAAGCCAGTAGATAGCACGCATTTCCAACCTGTCGATATGACAGCATTGATTGCCAGTACAGCACATGAAGCCGCACGTTTAAGCGATGTACAGATCACCAGCAAGATCGACGACAACATCACCATACTCGGCAATGCTATCGACATCAAACGCGTCATCAGCAATCTGATTGAAAATGCGCGGCGCTATGGCAAAGCGGACGGCGCTGATTTTGTAGAAATTGATCTATCCTGCTACGTGGAAGGCGATAAAGTCATAGTTGAAGTCGCCGATCATGGCGCTGGCGTACCGGAAGCCGAAATCGATAGATTGCTGCGTCCCTTCACACGTATGGATAGCGCGCGCGGACAAGCGAATGGCGCCGGTCTGGGCTTGGCAATTGTCGATCGCATCGTCAAAAGACACGGTGGAAAGTTGCAACTATCGAATCGGGATGGCGGCGGTTTGGTCATACAAATCGTGCTACACAATGCGAAAAAACGATACAGCCATTTCGCGGCATAGAAGCATCACACTATCGCAGCAGACAAAATAAAACGCACATGCTCTTCAAGAGGATGTGCGTTTTATTTTAGAGCCGCGTTCCTGAAATCGGAACGCAGAATTTAAATTCAGACTCTGTCGTCTTTTACTTCAGTGATCACGCCTTCGATGATGATGTCATTACGCGATTGCTGATAAGCGCGCTCAGCGGTAAAGCGAGCCTTCGCTGCTTTGCGTTTTTTGAACAGCAAAACTGGAATCAATAACCAGCTCAGCAACAAGACCGTCACGACGACAAGCAATCCTGCCGCCAGGACTAAACCCAACACCAGCCACGCGATCAGACGCGAGAAAAATCCACCAGATTGATGACGGCGGAATAGTTGTTGCCAGTTTTGAGCCTGTTGGCTGAAAAAGAAAGATGCCATAGTTGTAATCACTCCTGTCTCTTTAGTATACGCCAAATAGGCGCAACCGATTGTTTCCCGACTTATCCCGCAATACCCACGCTGGGCACGCCTGCATACAGTCCGTTTTCAAGTAGATAGCGATTCTTCTTGAAAATTCAATACATAATCACTTTTATTCGTAAAATTCGCCGCAAGAAGGTCAAAAATACAGTGAATGCCGCAAAAATTATCCTTTTTGCATGAGCTAACTACGCTACGCGTGCAACAGACATAACATTTTCATACGGTTCGATAAATCAAGGCGACGGCTTCCGCAGCAATTCCTTCTTCGCGTCCCAGATAACCTAATTTTTCATTCGTTTTTGCCTTGATATTGACCTGATCAATAGCAACGCCCAAGTCTGCTGCGATATTCGCCACCATGCCTGGAATATGTGGCGCCATCTTCGGTTTTTGCGCAATGATGGTGGCATCCACATTCCCAATGCTGAAACCGGCCGCTGCCACGCGCTTCACCGCTTCACGCAACAACACACGTGAATCTGCGCCAGCAAACTCAACCGCCGTATCCGGAAAATGTCGTCCGATATCACCCAAGGCTGCTGCGCCAAACAAGGCGTCAGTAAGTGCATGCAGCAACACATCCGCATCGGAATGCCCCAGCAAACCCGTCGTATGCGGAATTGTCACACCACCTATGATCAACTTGCGACCTTCAACCAAGGCATGGCAGTCGTAACCTTGTCCAATGCGGAATGGAACACTCATACAAATCCTTTTAAATAAAGTTCGGCAAGCGCCACATCGTGCGGCAGCGTCACCTTGAAATTACGTGCATCGCCTTCGACCAGCTTGGGCTGCAAGCCTAGCGCCTCGATTGCGCTTGCTTCATCCGTCACTACCACCGCCTGCTCCAGCGCGCGACGTAGCAAGCCGTAGCGGAACATCTGCGGCGTCTGCGCTGCCCACAAGCGATCACGCGGCACTGTTTGATCAACACGCCCTTTTTCGCCAGCACGCTTCAAGGTATCGACCACCGGCACGGCCAGCAAGCCGCCGACCTCGTCATCCTGCAACAAAGTAATCAGTTTATCGATCAAGGCAATGCTCAGCCCCGGACGAGCGGCATCGTGCACCAGCACCCAATCCTCATCGTCGACCATCTCGCGCATTGCATGCAAACCGTTCAAGACCGATAACTGCCGGGTTGCACCACCGACTCTCAGTACCGTAACGTAAGAACTATCGTGCAAGGCCGCCATGGTGGCATCGATATAGCCATCCTCGGCACTTGCCACTACAAAGGTATGCGCAATCACATCCGCGCTAGAAAACGTATCCAGCACATGCCGCAGCATCGGTTTGCCGGCAATCGGCACATATTGTTTTGGAATCTTTTCGCCCATGCGTGCGCCAACACCGGCGGCAGGGATCAAGGCGAAATAGCGAGGTAAATTCATGTTGTCGTGGTGGGAAGATGCGTAACTGCGTGCATGGGTGCGCTCTATTGTAGGGAAATTATTATCCGAATACGCACGCGCCCGACGTAAAGAAGGGCTTGGTTTATAATCGCATCATAATTTTTCACTGTCAAATGAAGTGCGTATAGGCAAGTTGCAGGCACTTTGTGACCACCCTGACATTTTCAATGTCGCTATTTGATGTCATTCGACCTAAAAAAATCTCTCCCCAAGCCCGGTTCGCGTTTCGTTCTGCCTCCTGTTCACGGTTCAGCGGACGCTTATGTGCTGGCGCAAGCCGCCGCAGAACTGAAATCGCAAAAGCGCATGTTGACGGTCGTCGTGGCGAACGCCAGCGATGCACAACGCCTACTGGCTGAAATTCCCTGGTTCGGTAAAGAACAGAACAATCTACGCTGCCATCTGCTGCCGGATTGGGAGACATTGCCATACGATGCCTTCTCGCCACATCAAGATCTCGTCTCCGAGCGCCTGGCGACCTTGTACGAGGTTTTAAACGGGCAATGCGATGTCTTGATCGTACCAGCCACCACTGCGCTGGTACGCATGGCACCACCTGTCTTCCTAGCGTCTTACACCTTCTTCTTCAAACAGGGTGAAACGCTGGATGAAGCAAAGCTGAAGGCGCAGTTGCAGCTCGCTGGCTACAGTCCGGTCAAGCAAGTAATGTCGCCCGGCGAATATTCAGTGCGCGGCGGCTTGATCGATATCTTCCCTATGGGTTCAGTCTTGCCGTATCGCATCGATTTGTTCGGCGACACGATAGATACCATACGCACCTTCGATGCGGACTCGCAACGCTCGTTGTATCCAGTCAAGGAAGTACGCCTGCTGCCGGCGCGCGAATTCCCTATGGATGAAGAAGCGCGCACCGCCTTCCGTGGCCGCTGGCGCGAACTGTTCGAAGGTGATCCTAGCCGCTCAGTGATTTACAAAGACATAGGTAGCGGCATCGCATCCGCCGGTATTGAATACTATCTGCCGTTGTTCTTTAAAGAAACAAATACCCTATTCGACTATCTGCCGACAGACACGACGTTCGCGTTGATAGGCGATATAGAAGCCGCGATCAAACGCTTCTGGGACGACACCCAATCGCGTTATCGCTTCCTCAAATCGGATCGCGAGCGCCCTATCCTCGCGCCGGAACAGATTTTCCTCAGCGACGAAAATTTCTTCACGCTGGCTAAACCTTATGGTCGCTGGATTCTGCAAAACGAAGACGTCGCCTCCGAGCTATCTGCACCACTACCGAATATCGCCGTCAATCGTCGCGCCGACGATCCATTGGTCAATCTGCGCTCGTATCTGCTGCAAACCGATAAACGCGTATTGATCTGTGCAGAAACCAACGGTAGACGTGAAACCCTGCAGCAATACTTCAACGAATACGATCTGTCGCTTGCACCCGCAGAAAGTTTTGCCGATTTCAGCACCGCATCCGCCAAGCTGATGCTCGGTGTTGCTCCTATGCATGCCGGTTTCGAACTGGGCCATGCATTGGGCGGCTACGCCTTCATTACTGAAACCGAGTTGTACGCCGGTTCTGGCCGTCGCGTCGGTAGCAAGAAGCAGGAAGGCGCGACGCAAGTCGAATCGATGGTGCGCGATCTATCCGAACTCAAGATCGGAGATCCGGTAGTCCATGTCAATCACGGCATAGGCCGTTATATGGGCCTGATCAGCATGGATCTCGGCGAAGGCGAAACCGAATTCCTGCACTTGGAATATGCCAAGGACACCAAGCTCTACGTGCCAGTATCGCAGTTACATGTGATCTCACGTTATTCCGGCGCATCGCCGGAAGATGCGCCCTTGCATGCACTCGGTTCCGGCCAGTGGGAAAAAGCCAAGCGCCGTGCCGCTGAAAAAATCCGCGACACCGCTGCCGAACTATTGAATCTGTACGCCCGCCGCGCACTGCGCGAAGGCCACAGCTTCGAATATTCGGCACACGATTACGAAGCCTTTGCTGAAAGCTTCGGCTTTGAAGAAACCGCCGATCAGGCTGCTGCGATCAATGCCGTCATCAAGGATATGACCAGCGGCAAGCCTATGGATAGGTTGATCTGCGGCGACGTCGGTTTCGGCAAAACAGAAGTCGCCTTGCGCGCCGCATTCGTTGCAGTACTCGGTGGCAAACAAGTCGCGATTCTGGCACCAACGACTTTGCTGGCAGAACAGCATGCACAGACCTTTGCCGATCGTTTTGCCGACTGGCCAGTACGTATCGCAGAATTGTCGCGCTTCCGCACCGCGAAAGAAGTCACGCAAGCAATCAAAGGCATGGCCGATGGCACTCTAGACATTGTGATCGGCACGCATAAACTGCTGTCGGCCGATATCAAATTCTCGCGACTCGGTCTGGTCATCATTGATGAAGAACATCGTTTCGGCGTCAGACAAAAAGAAGCCCTGAAAGCATTACGTGCAGAAGTCGATGTGCTGACACTCACTGCGACACCTATCCCACGTACATTGGGCATGGCGCTGGAAGGCTTGCGCGATTTTTCCATCATCGCCACGGCACCGCAGAAACGTCTGGCCATCAAGACTTTCGTCCGTAGCGAAAACGATTCTGTCATTCGCGAAGCCTGTCTACGTGAATTGAAGCGCGGCGGGCAAGTTTACTTCCTGCACAACGAAGTCGAAACCATCCAGAACCGCAAAGCGATGCTGGAAGAATTGATGCCGGAAGCACGCATAGGTGTGGCGCACGGGCAGTTGCACGAGCGCGATCTGGAGCGCGTCATGCGCGACTTTGTGGCGCAGCGTTTCAACATTCTGCTCTGCACGACGATTATCGAAACCGGTATTGACGTGCCGACCGCCAACACCATCATCATGCACAGAGCCGATAAATTCGGCCTGGCGCAATTGCATCAATTACGTGGCCGCGTCGGTCGTTCGCATCATCAGGCTTACGCTTATTTGCTGGTACACGATGTACAAGGTTTGACCAAACTGGCACAACGTCGACTCGATGCGATTCAGCAGATGGAAGAACTCGGTAGTGGCTTCTACCTCGCGATGCACGATCTGGAAATTCGTGGTGCCGGCGAAGTCCTCGGCGACAACCAGTCTGGCGAGATGAGTGAAATCGGCTTCCAGCTTTATTCCGACATGTTGAATGAAGCGGTGCGCTCACTGAAAAGCGGCAAGGAACCTGACCTCGCAGCACCGCTCTCGACCACAACCGAAATCAATCTGCACGTGCCCGCTTTGTTGCCAAGCACCTATTGCGGCGATGTACATGAGCGTCTGTCTATCTATAAGCGTCTGGCCAATTGCAAAACGCAGGAAGCCGTCACTGATCTGCAAGAAGAGTTGATTGACCGTTTCGGTAAATTGCCGGACGCCGCACAAGCGCTGGTGGAAACGCATAGATTGCGGGTCGCCGCCGTGCCGGTTGGTATCATCAAGATTGACGCACACGCAGAATCTGCCACACTGCAATTTGAGCCGAATCCACCTATCGATGCGATGCGCATCATTGAGCTGATTCAAAAGAATCGTCATATCAAATTGAACGGTCAAGATAAATTACGCATCACGGCCAATATGCCTGATCTGGCGGCACGCGTGCTTCAGATCAAGAACACGATACGCGCACTACTCGCATAAGAACTTAACTGAATTGATAAACTCATGAATCTGATCTTGCAAGGACTCAACACCCAACGCCATATCGTCGAACAAATCGCCGGTCTTGCCCGTCCACGCTCGATTGTCGCCATCAATGAGCATGCCTACCGCTGCACCGATATCAGTTACAACGATGAAGTGAAGTCGCAAATCGATATCGCCGCCTGGGCCGCCAAACTGGATTACGCGTTCATCGAACGCAGCCGCACATTGTCGGACTTCAAGCTGGTCGCGATGGACATGGATTCGACCTTGATCACGATTGAATGCATAGATGAAATCGCCGACATGCAAGGTCTGAAGCCGCAAGTTGCAGAAATCACCGAAGCCGCCATGCGCGGCGAACTGGAATTCAAGGAAAGCCTGACCCGTCGCGTCGCCCTGCTCAAAGGCCTAGATGCCAGCGCACTACAACGTGTCTACGATGAACGCTTGGGACTGTCACCCGGTGCAGAAAAAATGCTGACGGCGATACAGGCTACGGGTATGAAAACCTTGCTGGTGTCTGGCGGTTTTACCTTCTTCACAGACATGATGAAACAGCGCCTCAACCTCGACTACACCCATTCCAATCAGTTGGAAATCATTGACGGCAAACTGACCGGTCGCGTCATCGGCGGTATCGTTGATGGCGAGGAAAAGAAACTGACTGTAGAGCGCGTCTGCAAAGAACTAGGGATTTCACCGAAACAAGCGATAGTCATGGGTGATGGAGCCAATGATTTGCGGATGATGAGTATTGCCGGCTTGTCAGTTGCATTCCGTGCCAAACCAGTGGTGCGAGCGCAAGCAGATATCGCCTTGAATTTTGTCGGTCTGGATGGCGTGTTGAACCTGTTGCCAAACTGATTAGGCACGCGCTGCTGACGGCAAGACATGTAACTCGTTTGCCAAACGCACGCCTAAAACCCGCTTACCGATAAAAAACATACTCCCGGTCCCGAGTTTGTTGCCTTCCCTGCCAAATTTCCTTTATGCTCTAAACAATCTTTAAGTAAAAAAGATCATCGTAGTTCAGGTTATTGATGTTTTTGAGAAGTCCCTCTCATTGAAAATCACTTGCTTCGACCATCATGATGAATACCTTTGGACCTCGGCAGGTTGAAACATCCAGTTGGCAACGCTGGATCAAGGAAGCCATACATTTCTCCGGCAAGCATTTGGCACTCAATGTCTGTCTAGTGCTTGCGACGATAGGCTTGTTCGGATCATTCCCGCCCTTGGTTCTGATCATCGTTTCGCCGGTTCTGGTCGGCGTCTTCGTACTGGTCGCCTACAGTGCCGACACCAAACAACCCGTTCTGCAAATTCTAAAATCCTCACCCGCCGGACTTTTGCGAATTTTGCTGTGCTCGGCTGCTACGGTCCTGATCATGGCGCTGGTCATTTCCGCCACTGTCCTTCTCATCAAAGGATCCGTCGTTGCACCAGAATCCCCCGTTCCTTATATTGCGCAGTCCTATGACGTCAGTGACTTCATGGGTGGCTCAAAGGCATTGTTCACTATCGGACTCTGGCTACTTGCGATCCTGCCATGGTTCGCGATTCCACTTTTCGTTTGTACTAGCTTGTCCTTGAAGATGTGCCTGGACCATACCTTCGTCGCCTTTAATCAAAACAAATTCGTCGTGGTCGTCGTATTTATATGCGTGCTCGTTCTGATGGGCGGTGCGCTCTTCCACGGTCTGACCGTGGTGCCGCTCTATCCTGTTTTGGGCGGACTCTTGTATGCATCTTATCGCCACATTTTTCTCGGTCTGCCGCCAGCCGAACCTCAAAAAGAAAAAATCAAAGTGCCACTGTTTGCCCGCTTCATGCAATCAAAGTGAATCCTTGTCTGCTCTTCTGATACGATCATCACCATCTGCTTGTGCATTGAAGCAGCAAGGGAAAATCATGCTGCAAGGAACTCTGCCGGACAATTGATATCCTAATTACACACTCACAAGAAAATATCATCATGGACCAGCAACTCGTTTTAGACACCTCGACACAATCCGCCAAGAATCTCGCATGGTGGTTATATATCGCGCATGCAGCCAGCCTGCTGTTTTCGCTGGGCGCATTTTCTTTCATCCCGCTGATCATCAACTACGTTAAGCGCGCCGACTCTGCCAATACTTTTGTCTACAGCCACCACGGCTGGCAAATTCGTTCCTTCTGGTGGTATCTGGTGTGGATGACGCTAGGCGGCGTATTGTTTCTGACCTTTGTCGGTATTCCTACCGCGTTCCTGATCTGGGGCATAGCGTGGTTGTGGAAGCTGTATCGTCTGATCAAGGGCATCGTCGATCTGAACGATAACAAACCTATGCCTTGAGTTTGTTCATCTTGGTCTCATAAAAAAAGCATCCGTATGGATGCTTTTTTCTTTGTGTGACACAACCTCATCTACTCAAGCAGACGCTAACGCAGGCTCTTCAACTACCAATGGAATCACAGGGTTCCAGCAAGCCAGACGCTCTCCGCCCAAGGTAATCACCGATGGTCGTTCACTGAGGCACCGCTCTTGCGCATTACTGCAACGCGGCGCAAAGCTGCAACCCGGCGTCAAAGCCGATAAATCCGGCGGAGAACCAGGCACAGCCAATAGCGGCTTGCCACGATTCTCAGTCCCGACTGTAGAAGCGAGCAAACCGGCCGTATATGGATGACGCGGCGTGTGTACGATGCCGCTGACGGTATTTTCTTCCACAATGCGTCCGCCATACATCACGGCAATGCGATCAGCGACTTCAACTGCGGCACCGATATCATGCGTAACGAAGATGACCGACATGCCGGTTTCTTTTTGCAGTTCACGCAGCAAGAGCAAAATCTGAATCTGCACCGTTGCATCCAGCGCCGTCGTCGGCTCATCTGCCAGCAATAGTTTAGGTTTGCATGCCAACGCCAACGCGATCATCGCGCGCTGACGCATACCACCAGACAGCTCATGCGGATATGCATCGTAACGACGGCGCGCCTGCGGAATCTGTACGCGTTCCAGCATTTGCAAGGCGCGCTGCATGGCAGTCTTGTGATCGACTGCTTCATGCGCACGTATCGCTTCTGTAATTTGCTGACCGATGGTGTAGACAGGATCGAAGGCCAATCCCGGCTCCTGAAACACCATAGACGTCGTACCGCCACGATATGCTTCGAGATCGCGCCCTTTTAATGCCAGCACATCTGCGCCATCTACTTCTATGCTGCCGCTGATCCGCGTAGTGCGTTGTGGATGCAGGCGCAGCAAAGTGCGCAAGGTGACGCTCTTGCCGGAACCTGATTCACCCAACAATCCCAGGACTTCTCCGGCCTTCAATTCAAAGCTGACTTTATCCAGCGCATTCGCACGACGATTACCGTGGAATTCCACGCTCAAGTCGCGTACCGAGACTAAAGGCTTACTCATGCCGCCACCTCCATCAAGGTTTGCGTATGGCCGGACTGCGGATCATTCATGTGGCAAGCGACTGTATGCCCGACATGACCATCTGCCGTGACCAAAGCAGGCACCTGCGATGCGCACACGGCTTCTGCATGTGGGCAACGCTCGCGGAAACGACAACCGCTAGGTGGATTAATAGGATTCGGTGGGTCGCCACTGAGTGGTGAATGCTGAGTGCGGTTTGCCGGGTCCATAGACGGCACTGCCGATAGCAAGGCACGCGTGTATGGATGTCTGGAATTACCGTAAATACGATCAACCGGCCCCATCTCTACCACCTGCCCCATATACATCACCATCACTTCATCGCTGATGTAATGCACCACATGCAAATCGTGCGAGATGAACAGATAAGTCAGATCGTGCTCGGCCTTCAGTTCCTGTAATAGATTCAAGACCTGCGCCTGCACTGATTTATCCAGTGCAGCGACGGCTTCATCGAGTATCACCAAGCGCGGCTCGAAAGCCAATGCACGCGCGATATTGACACGCTGACGCTGACCGCCCGACAGCTCATGTGGATAACGCGTCGCGAATTGCTCCGGCTTCAAGCCGACACGCGCCAGCAATGCATGTGCACGTTCCGTTGCTTTCGCCTTGGACACGCCATGCGCTTGTGGGCCATACGCCACCGTTTCACTAATCGTCAAACGCGGATTAAGCGAAGCAAATGAATCCTGAAACACCATCTGCAGATTGCGACGAAACTCCTTGAACTCAATACCGCCAAATTCAGCTACGCCTTCGCCGTCAAATATCATGCTGCCGCTATCCGGCGTTATCAGACGTGCGATCAAACGTGCCGTTGTCGACTTACCGCAACCGGATTCACCGACTATGCCCAGCGTCTTGCCCTTGGCAACCGAGAAGCTGACGCCATCGACGGCGTGCACAAATTTGCGTTCGCGCTGGAACAGATCACTGCGCACGGGGAAATATTTTTTGAGATCCTTGATCATCAACAACGGTTGCGCAGGGCCACCTTTATCTGTTGACGCCAGATTTACAGTTTCTTGTTTCATCGGCGTATATCCATAGCAGAGCGCACACCATCGGCAAGTAAGTTAAAACCGATAGACGTGATGAAAATCAACAAGCCGGGCAAAGCCGCGACCCATGGATTACGGAAGATCGCTGAACGCAGTGTATTGAGCATCAAGCCCCATTCCGGCTCTGGTGGTTTGACACCCAGACCGAGAAAGGACAAACCGGCGGCCAGAATCATGCTGACACTGAGCAAACCGGTCGCATAGACGAATACCGGCCCCAGCACATTGCCCAAGACGTGTACACGGATGATGGAGAATGCACTGGCACCGCTCATGCGCGCTGCTTCGATGTAATCGAGCTTGCGCACTTGCGTGGTTACACTTTCTGCCACACGCACTACTTGCGGCACGAAGACCAGTGTCAAAGCCAAAATACTATTCGTCATGCCTGGACCAAGCGCACCAGAGATCGCTACCGCCAGCAACACTGACGGGAATGCGTAGAATACATCCAGCACGCGCATGATGATCATGTTCAAGCGACCACCGACATAACCTGCCAGCAAACCGATAGAAGTACCGATACCGAAAGCTGCCAATACCGGCGTCACGCCCATCAGCAAGGACAAGCGCCCGCCGTACATCAAGCGACTGAGCATGTCGCGTCCAAGTTCATCGGTACCCAACCAATAACCTTCACTACCAATAGGCAGCAAACGTTTGATCATGCTGCCTTTGTACGGGTCCATAGGCGCCAGCCAAGGTGCAAACACGGCGGCACATACAATCAGCAAGACCACCAATGCAGCAGTCATGGCAACCGGATCACGCATCAACTGACGCAATACGACCGTCCAGTAACCACGCGCCGGTGCAGGCATCACCGGCACTGCAGCTTGCGCTCCAAATTTTAAAGATAAGGCCATAGTCAACGTCCCATACGTGGATCAAGCAGCGGTTGCAGGATATCGACGATCAAATTCAAGCCGACGAAGAACATGCACAGCACGAGGATCGTGCCTTGCAGCAGCGGCATATCGCGTTGGAAAATCGCAGTGTTCAGCAAGAAGCCGGTACCCGGCCATGCGAACACGGTTTCCACCAGTATCGAGCCACCCATCAGATAACCGATCTGCAAGCCAGCCACAGCCAACACAGTCGGTGCAGTGTTCTTCGCGATATGGCGAAAGATGGCGCGATTGTTCAAACCACGTGCACGTAGCGCAACCACAAACTCCTGCTCCAGCATGTCAGCCACCAAAGCACGCACGGTGCGCGTGATAATGCCCATAGGAATGACTGCGAGCGTAATCGCCGGCAATACTAAATGCCGTATGTGTGCGTAGTCCCACAACCATTCGGATGAACCGCCCGGTCCTGCACCCATCGCCGGAAACCAGCCCAGCCAGATGGAAAAAATAATGGTCAATACCAAGCCCAGCCAGTAGTGCGGTACGCTCACGCCTATGACGGACAAAAAGGTGGCAATGCGATCGATCCAGCCGCCATGCCAGTAACCGGCGAGTGCACCCAGCACACACCCAAACAGCACGCCAATAAAACCGGCCACACCAGCCAGCAACAAGGTATTACTCACGGCACTCATGACCTCAGTCACGACTTCGCGACCAGAAGCAATCGAAGTACCCAGATCGCCTTGCACCGCGCGTAGCAGCCACATGCCGTATTGCACCGGCACTGGCTTATCCAGGCCATAGGCGCTCTTCAGTGCAGCGATAACATCAGCAGGTGCATCGGCCGGCGCAATCGCATTCAGCGGATCGCCAGGCGCCAGATACACCAGCATGAAAGACAGTAGCGTGACGCTCAACGCAATCGGTATTGCATACAGCAGACGCTTCAGAATGTAGGAAAACATGGACAACTTTCAGTAATACAGAAGATGGGCGTATGGAGGGCGAGGCGCAGAACGCGCTTCGCCCCAAACGCTTTGTTACATACGGATCGTGGTCAGATCCTGGAACCAGTGTTGAGCCTGGATAAAGCCCTTCACTTTTGGCGAAATCACGTGCGGATTAACGTCATGTACAACCCACAGCATCAAGGCATCGTCGACCATCGCTTGATGGACTTGTGCCAGTAATTTGTCCTGCACTTTGGTATCGAAAGTTGTACGGATCTGATCCAACTCGGCATCCACTTTCGGATTCGACCAACCGCCCCAGTTCACACCATTCGGCGCGACATAACGGCTATCGGCAAAACGGGTCAATGCATAGAATGGATCAGCAGTCACATAACCAAGGTTGATAGCGGTGATACCTTTGCTTGCATTGATATCGCCCTTGGCACCACTACGCCAGTGCAGGTACAAGGTTTCCAGTTCCACGACTTCGAACTGAACCTGAATACCAATTTCCGCCAGACTTTGCTGGATGTATTCATTCATAGGCAGCGACAACATCTGACCTGTGCCACCTTGTGCGATCACGATCTTCGCTTTCAAAGGTTTGCTTGGGCTGTAACCAGCCTGCGCCATCAATGCACGAGCAGCAGCAAGGTCGTACTTGATTTTGAAAGTCGGTTTGCCGAACCATGGGCTGGTCGGATCGAGTTGACCGTAGGCAGGAACTGCCAGGCCATTCATCAAGGCCACGATACCGCTACGATCCACCGCCAGATTGGCTGCTTTACGTACGCGGATATCGGTCCATGGCGAACCAGGCTGTGTGCTGAAGTGATACGGCCAGACGTGCGGTGTGACGTTAGTCACCAGCTTGAAGCCCGAGCTTTTCAATTGCGGCAAGACATCAGGTGGTGGCGTTTCGATGATATCGACCTGACCGTTCATCAAGGCGTTCGCACGTGTCAGTGCATCAGGGATAGGCAACAAGATGATGCGGTCAGTTTGCGCGAGGCGTGATTTATCCCAGTAGTTCGGATTTTTCACGAGTTCAGCACGTTCGCGCGGCACCAGTTTGTCCAATTTAAAAGGACCTGTACCTGAAGCTTGCGAAGCAAACTTGTTCCAGTCCTTGCCGACTTTTTCCCACTGCGCCGGGCTGGAAATCAGGAACCATGGCAATTGGTAAGGGAACAGTGCATCAACATCTTTAGTTGTGATTTCAAGCGCGTAATCATTGACCTTGCGATACGACACGATGGAAGGAATACGCGGACGTACTTGCGCACTTTGCTTGGCATCGAACTGCGGCGATTTGTCATTCAATACCTTGTCCAGGTTCCACACCACGGCATCCGCCTTGAAGTCGGAACCGTCATGGAACTTCACGCCTTTACGCAGCGTGAACATCCATTTTTTTTGATCCTTGGGGTCAACCTTCCATTCAGTTGCGAGGCCAGGAATCAACTTGCCCGGACGGGTACCGATATTCGCTTCCCACGCGATCAACGGATCGTAAATCGTATGACCTGTGAATTGATAAGCACCAGCACCGCGATCCGGCTGGCCTGTAGTCAGCGGAATATCCGCCATCGAGATCCCGTAGCGTGCTACTGTTTCGGCGTGCGCCCCCGAATGCAGTGCCAGCGCGACAGGTACCACCATCAACCATCGTGCAATCCATTTATCCAACGACATAACAATCTCCCAGTAAATAAGCCACCAAAACAATGTGACATGCCAGAGATAAGCATGTGGCATGCCAGCCCTTACTTCTGTGGAAGATTCCTCTCTGACAAGAGGCGTTTATCTCTTACTTTACTGAGCAATTTCCGTACGCAGCATTTCCCTCTTCTGGGTCCAAGTTCGCACAATCGTGATGCGCGTATTGCTAAAAATGCTGTTTTGGAACTGAGGTTTTGCCCGATTTTGGACAGTTGGATGGGACAGAGACTCGGACAAAGTGAGCGCCTGTTCGTCAAGCAAGCGTGACAGAGTGTTGAAGGTATCCAAGCGGAGGTGGAGAAACCTGGCTACGTTTCAGTTCAGCACAGCGATGCTAAACTGGGGCCAACCAAGTCATCACGGTCTCTGTACGATAGGCTACAACGTTACCGCGATCCTAGGCTGACAGCGAGCCTCACTCTAATGGTTCATTAAATTCAATGCGCTATTTCGATTTCAGTTCGTGGCAAGGCATACTGACGACGCTTCTGGGACTCGCTGTATTTACCCTGATAGGCGTGGGCATACGTGTGCTCATGATGCAAACCATACAGCAACGTCGCGAGCGCATGAACCGCCAGATTAATGAGCGGCTGAAAACCCTGATCTCCGCATACAGAACCTTGGGTGGCTCTTTTACTGGCCAACTGACGGTGAACCCCACTCACCTCCGCGACTTGCGAATGAGCGAACGAGAAGAGAGCGAAGACGAAGCTGATCAAGATGAATACAAGAGTTCCGATCGTTCACGACGCATACGCGACGCAGTCGAAGCAGCATTGGCAGATATTATTCTGCTCGGCACCGAGGAGCATGTTCGTTTGGCGAGCCAAGCGGCAATCGATATGGCCGCCGGTCGCCCCATCCACACAGCGACGCTCGTTACTTCCTTGCGCAACTTTATTCGCACCGCTCTCGATTTAGGCCCGATACCGGGTGACGTCGAGATTCCGCTGCAAGGACCGACCAGAGCGCAAAGTAGCGCTAGCCGTGGCAAAGGCGATGCTGACAGCGGCAAAAACTCTGCTCGCGGAGGCAATGCCGGCGGCGCAGGTGCTGCTGGCATGGGTATGGGTCTTGGGTTGGGAATCGTGCACAAGGACAATGATCCTCCTGGCCAGTGAGTCGACTCAGACATGCCCGAAAAACGCTCCGGCATAGAATCGCAAACAAGTTTCGGGAAAAACAGATCGCAAAATAAAAAAGCACTCTACGCAAGAGTGCTTCTTTTTTGAGTAACTTCAACATCACTTCCGTGCTGGCCGGAAGCCGGTGCATTAGCGAACTCTATGCCTTCAGCACTCCAAAAGCCTGCTCTATATCCGCCATCAAATCCTGTGGCTCTTCCAGTCCGATATTCAAGCGCACCAATTGCCCCTGATGCGGCCAGTTCTTGCGCATGTGCGGCATGCGATACGGCACAGCAAGGCTATGCACGCCGCCCCAGCTAAAACCGATCTTGAACAATTTCAGACTATCGACAAAGCGATCAGTCTGCGCTTCCGTATACTGCGAATCGAACACGACGGAGAATAATCCGCCCGCACCACTGAAGTCACGCTGCCAGAGTTCATGCCCCGGACATTCCGGCAAGGCTGGATGCAGCACAGTCGCGATCTCTGGCCGTGTCTGTAACCACGCAGCGATCTTGCGAGCGGCAGCGTCATGTGCATCGAAGCGCAATTTCATCGTCGGCAAGCTGCGCAGCACCAAATACACATCATCCGCTGCAACGCCGAAGCCTAGACGCATGTGCGCCGTCTCCAGACGTTGATTCAAAGCCTTGTCCTGGGTAATAACTGCGCCCATCAAAACGTCAGAGCCACCGGACTGATATTTGGTTAAAGCCTGCATCACAATATCAACGCCGAGATCAAACGCACGCAGTGCGATGCCAGCTGACCAAGTATTGTCGAGCGCGACCAGTACTCCTTGGGCATGCGCCGCCTTGCAGATTGCCGGCAGATCCGGCACTTCCATCGATACCGAACCAGGCGCTTCAGTCCAAATCAATTTGGTATTCGGCTGTATCAGATCGGCGATGCCGCTACCTATCAGCGGATCGTAATAGCGCGCAGTAATGCCAAAGTCGCTCATCAGCCAATTGGCCAGATCGCGATTCGGGTTGTAGACATTGTCGGGGATCAGTACATCGTCGCCGCTTTTGAGAAAAGCGAAATCGACTAATGCAATTGCAGCCAGCCCGCTAGGCGCAAGCACGCAATGCTTGCCATCTTCGATGGCGGCTAAACGTGCTTCCAGCGTGAAAGTGGTCGGCGTGCCGTGCAAACCGTAGGTATAAGCATTCTTGTCCTGCCAGTTGCGCGAGCGCATGCTGGCCACATCCTTGAACAAGACTGTCGAGGCGTGATGTATAGCTTGTGGAAGTGCGGAGAAACCATCGGGAGCGCGATAGTCATTGTGGATCAATGCCGTTTGTAACGATGTGCGATCAGTCACGCGCGCTCTCCAATGAAATGATTACTTGCTGTTGGTACCCGTCGCCACTTTTTTTGCAGCACGTGTTGTTGCCGCCGATTGCTTGAGCACAACTGCTTTTAAGGAAAATGGCTTGGTAATCGAACCGTCCGCAGATGTCCATAGACCAGCTACCGCATCGCCATCAATCTTGCCATCCCATTGACCGGAAATATTGGTGCCATTTTCCGACTCTTCCATTAACAGCTGATCGCCCTCGACTTCACCCGCCAGCAGAATCTTGTGCGAATTACCGAAGATGAAGTACTCACCTTCTATGCCTTCTTCAATATCAGCTTTCGGACGAAGATTCACTTGTACCTGCACATCGCCCACGGCACCGCGAAAAGAAACCGGCTTGAGGAAAAGTGCTGGCATAGGTGCGCTGACGGCGACAGGTGCCGGCGCCATTGGCTCTTCTTCTGCAAATACATTCGTAGCCGCGCATCCAAGCAAGGCAAACAAAGACGTGATCAATATTTTTTTCATTATGCTTCTGCCCACAAATCATGTGCATCGGCAGCCGTGATTTTTACATCGACGAACTCACCGACCTTCAATTTCAAATGCGGCTCATACGGCGGCTTGACATAGACCACACCGTCGATTTCCGGCGCATCAGCACCGGAACGGGCAACGCCACCATTGCGATTGACTTCATCCAGCAGCACGCGCATGGTCTTGCCGACTTTTGCCTGCAAACGTTTTTTCGAAATTTCTTCCTGCAGCAACATGACGCGGCCACGGCGTTCTTCACGCACTTCTTCCGGCACAGCATTTGGCAAATCGTTGGCGGTAGCGCCTTCAACCGGAGAATAAGCAAAGCAACCGAGTCGATCGATTTGCGCTTCTTTCAAGAAGTCGAGCAGGTATTCAAATTCAGCTTCAGTCTCGCCAGGGAAACCGGCGATGAAGGTCGAACGGATAGTCAAGTCCGGGCACATCTCGCGCCAAGCCTGGATGCGTTCGATATTCTTTTCACCACTGGCCGGACGCTTCATGCGCTTCAACACATCGGGATGCGCGTGTTGCAGTGGCACATCCAGATACGGCAGGATTTTGCCTTCAGCCATCATAGGAATAATCGCGTCTACATGCGGATATGGATAAACGTAATGCAGACGTACCCAGGCGCCGTATTGCTTGGCCAAATCGCCCAAGGCATCAACCAGTTGCGTCATGTGCGTCTTCACCGGCTTGCCGTTCCAGAAACCCATGCGGAATTTAACGTCCACGCCGTATGCGCTGGTGTCTTGTGAAATTACCAACAGCTCTTTGACGCCGGCCTTGAACAGGTTTTCCGCTTCCATCATCACATCTGCAATCGGGCGCGATACCAAATCACCACGCATCGATGGAATGATGCAGAAACTGCAACGATGGTTACAGCCTTCGGAAATTTTCAGATAGGCAAAATGCTTGGGTGTCAGTTTGATACCTTGCGCCGGCACCAGATCGATAAACGGTGCGTGCGGCTTAGGCATGTGCTTGTGCACAGCATCCATTACTTCGCCCAGCGCATGCGGACCGGTAACGGCCAGCACTTTCGGGTGGACTTTCAGAATGATGTCGTCGCCATCGGCGTCTTTTTTCGCGCCCAGGCAACCGGTCACAATGACCTTGCCGTTTTCATTCAATGCTTCACCTATCGCATCCAGCGACTCTTGCACGGCGGCATCAATGAAGCCGCACGTGTTGACGATGACCAGATCGGCACCATCGTAAGACTTGGCAGTGTCATAACCCTCAGCGCGTAGCTGAGTAAGTATTTGTTCTGAATCGACCAGAGCTTTCGGGCATCCGAGGGAAACGAAGCCGATTTTGGGTGTTGCTTGAAGAGCGTTGGTCATGGCTGAGGCGGGCAAAAAGCTGGCTGTGTAAACGAAGCCGCTATTGTACCCTTTTGGCTGGCACGCTCGCCACTTGACGTAGCGCGTGCAGCCAGATGCGCTTACTTGTTGTTTTTATCGCTAGGTGGTGGAGCTGGCGGAGCAAAGGGGAAAGCGCCGAACATGTTTTTCGACTGCGTCTGCATCTGCTCTTGCATTTGTACAAACAAGCTTTTGCTCTGTTCGATGTAATTGCTCATCATCCCTTGCATGATCGGGCCTTGCACGTTCATGAACTGCGCCCACATTTCCGGGCTGAACGGCTTGCCTTCGTACAGATCTTTCGAATTTTCCGTCAATTTATTCTGGATATCGATGAAAGCCTGGATATTCTTTTCCAGATACGAACCCATCATGCCCTGCATCGCGTGACCGTAGTAACGAATGATTTGCGACAAGGCTGCACTGGAAAACATAGGCGAACCATTCGCTTCTTCTTCCAGAATGATTTGCAACAAGATGCTGCGCGTCAAATCTTCATCGGTCTTGGCATCGAGCACGGAAAACTGCTCGCTATCCAGCACCAATTGTTTGACATCGGCGAGCGTGATGTACGAACTTGTTTGCGTGTCGTATAGACGACGGTTCGGATACTTCTTAATCAAGCGCTCGGAGATTTTTTTTGTACTCGTCATCAGTCTTCCCAACTTGTGGCGTCACAACGCATTTATATCAATCGGCTAAAAAAGCGAACGAAGTCTAATTCGACAAACCATTATAGTGCGAAAAAACAAAGGTTTACGCAACATTACGCCAGACCTTGACCCACCTCAAGACGAGGCCAAATTGCTGCCCCACCTCCGCGACGACGATTTACGTCGCTTTTGCCTTTACGTAACGACCTGGAGCAGGCTCTATCGGCTTGTATTTCGCATTACCCAATTTGCGCGCCGCCTTCACGCGCTCGCCAGAATGGCTGGCCAAAAAATCTGACCACGCTGGCCACCAACTACCAGCAACTTCTGTCGCACTCGCTAACCATGAGAGCGGATCAAGCACTTGCTGATCATCATTGATCCAATATTGGCGTCTGCTTTTTGCCGGCGGATTGATGACGCCTGCGATATGCCCAGCTGCGCCCAGTATGAAACGATTCTGCTGCGGTTTTTTACGATTGAGAATTTTGGTCGACTCATACGCGCTAGTCCACGGCACGATATGATCATCGCGCGATCCATAGATAAAGCTGGGCGCATCGATTTTTCCAAAATCTATTTTTTTACCGGCAAGCATGAATTCGCCGAATTTCTTCAAATTATTTTCCAAATAAGTATTGCGCAAATACCAGCAATACATGGGTCCTGGCAGATTGGTACTGTCGGCATTCCAGTACAGCATATCGAACGGTGCGGGGTTCTCACCCTTCAAATAATTGGAGGCAACATAATTCCAAATCAGCTCATTCGAACGCAAACTGGCGAAGGCGGCATTGAAGTCCAGCCCTTTCATCAAACCACCATGTCCAATCGATTCTTCAGTTTCTTTGACCTTGGATTCATCGATAAACACATCAATAATGCCGGTATCGGAAAAATCCAGGAAAGTCGTCAGCAAGGTCAAACTGGCTGCCGGTTTTTCTCCACGTGCACATGACAGCGCAAGCGCGTTCGTCAGCAAAGTACCGCCGACGCAAAAGCCCAACACATTGATTTTTTCCTGATTGGAAATGGCTTTGGTGACATCCATCGCCTGGATCACGCCATTTTCGATGTAGTCATTCCACGTTGCATGCGCAATCGATGCATCGGCATTGCGCCATGAAACCAGAAACACCGTATGTCCTTGCTCGACCGCATAGCGCACAAAGGAATTATGCGGCTGCAAATCCAGAATGTAATACTTGTTAATGCAAGGCGGTACCACTAGTAGCGGCCGCTCATACACGGTAGCCGTCAGCGGCTTGTATTGCAGCAATTGAAACAATTCATTTTCAAAGACGACTGCACCTTCGGTAATCGCCACATTGCGACCAACTTCAAAAGCAGTTTCATCACTCTGTGAAATCCGCCCTTTTTGCATATCAGCAAAAAGATGCTTTAAACCATTCGTCAGACTTTCGCCTTTAGTCTCGACAATTTTTTGCTGTGCTTCCGGATTGGAAAACAGAAAATTGGCCGGCGACATTGCATTCACCATTTGCTCTACAGCAAAGCGGATTTTTTGCTTGGCTTTAGGCGGCACTTCCATCGCATCTGCCATCGCCGTCAAGAATTTGGCGTTTAACAAATACGCTGCAGCATTAAACGCATGCAAGGTGCTCGACTGCCAAGCCGCATTGGAAAAACGTTTGTCGGCAACCGGCGGCACTTGCGCCGTCAACATCTGCTGCCACAAGGTAGTCAGCTGTTGCGTATAGTCACGCTGCATTTCTGCAGCAAGTGCGGGGTCTATGCCCATGCTTTGCGCGTGCGCGGAGGACTGAGACGATTCGGACTTATTCATACTTGCAGTTCTCTTTTCGAGTATCTTTGCGGTTTGAATTTCACTTCAGGCATTTTTATGTACATTGTTGCCATCGCGTGGATCTACGTCGTATTCATGATGGCGATCACCGAAGTATCGGTAGTCGCCGGCATCATGACCTTCCTTTTATACGGCGTCTTGCCTGTCTCGATTATTGTATACGTGATGGGGACAGGACAACGCAAGCGTAAGCGCCTAGTGAAAGAAATACAGCGTCGTGCAGAAATGCAAAGAAGTGAGAGTTCACCGGCAGAGCACAAGCCAGAAGCTTGATCGAGTGGCGATTACAGAATCGCTATCGCAGCCAGATCAGCGCAGCCATGCGCCCAGTCACGCCGTCGCGGCGATAAGAGTAAAAGCGCTGCGGATCGCTGACTGTACAGAAGTTACCACCAGACGTTTTCGTAACACCAACATTCGCCAGCGTCTGCCGTGCCAGCATATAGATATCGGCCAGATATTTACCAGGGCGGCGGTCAATCGCTAGAAATGCCTGACGAGCAGCAGGATCTTTAGCCACAAACGTTTCCAGCACTTCCTCACCCACTTCGAATTGCGTTGGGCCAATTGCCGGACCTAGCCATGCATGCAAAGTTTCTGCACCGGCTGCACGCATCTGTGCAACGGTGTTTTCCAGAATGCCACCTGCTAAACCACGCCAGCCCGCATGCGCTGCACCGACAACGCGACCAGCCGCATCAGCAAACAGAACCGGTAAACAATCTGCCGTCATGATTGCGCAAACCACGCCAGCTTGCGTAGTAAAACTGGCGTCGGCTTCCGGTGCGCCCGAGACCTGGGCTGCATCAACAACGTTAGTACCGTGCACCTGCGTCAGCCATGCTGGTTCCGCCGGCAACTGACGGCGAATTTGTGCACGATTGTGTTGCACGTTATCGATGGCATCACCAACGTGCACGCCCAGATTCAAACCTCCTGCACCGCATCCATCGTCATACGGTGCAGGACTGATACCGCAAGGACGTGTAGTCGCCAAGGTACCGACTGCCGGCAATGAGAGACCCCATTGGGGAAGAATCAATTCCATGATCGGTACATTGTTGAATGTAAACAGGAAAACATCAAAACCAGCTTAATAAGTCTTGATGCCGGCGCGTGTAATGAGATCAGCAAAATCCTGCGGCGCTTCCGCCGACCATTCCGCAGCTACACCGGAGACTGGATGTATCAAGCCCAGACGACGTGCATGCAACGCTTGGCGTGGAAATACCGGCACCAGATGCTGCTTGCCATACAAGCCATCACCAACCAGCGCGAAACCGATTGATTGCATGTGCACACGAATTTGATGTGTGCGGCCTGTTTCCAGTTTGCATAACATCAAGCTGACCGGGCGTCCCTCGAGCATGCCTGTTGCCAAACGTTCGAAATGCGTCACGGCAGGTTTCGCCGTCAAGTTTTCAGAAACAGCCATTTTGATGCGATCACGTGCATGGCGGCCGATAGAAGCATCTATACGCCCGGAAGCATTCGGCGTACCCCACACCATTGCCAGATATTCACGCTTGACCGTACGCGCCTGCAACTGGCGCACCAAATCGGTATGTGCAATCAGTGTTTTAGCCACGACCATCAAACCGCTGGTGTCTTTATCCAGTCGGTGCACGATACCAGCACGTGGCACACCGGCAATTGATGGCAAATAATGCAACAAACCATTCAACAAAGTGCCGGACCAATTACCGGCGGCAGGATGCACGACCAAACCAGACGGTTTATTAAGAACCAGAATCTCTGCATCTTCGTGCACAATGGCCAAATCCATTGCTTCCGGCTTGAAAGCTTCATCTTCAGGGGCTGGTTGAGGGAGAATGATGACTTTTTCATCACCGTAGACAGTCATTTTCGCGCGGGCAACTTCGCCATCCACGCTGACGTGGCCGGCATCTATCCATTGTTGCAAACGACTACGGGAATATTGTGGAACCAGCGTGGAAAGAACCTTGTCCAAACGGACGCCACAGACTTCAGGGCTTAAATTCAGTTCAATCGGGGGCATATCCAGCGACAGATCGTCGCCATCATCCACACCCTCCAAATGACTGTCGGGCATGGTTTTATTCAAAATCGGTGTTTCGGTTGGTATCACTACAAGTCCCATCGGCTATAATCATTCATTGTCTAGCGGCATCCTCGCGAAATCTCATGCAAAAACAAATGCTAAAAATTACCATCGTCGCTCTCGCCTTCCTACTCTCGGCATGTAGCCTCACACCTGAGAAATTCGACGAGACCAAAAACTGGTCTCCGTCCAAATTATACTCGGAGGCACGTGAAGAGATGAATGTAGGTGACTACACCAAAGCCATCTCCCATTTCGAAAAACTCGAATCGCGCTACCCGTTCGGCACCTACGCCCAGCAAGCGCAGATGGAAATCGCCTACGCCTACTACCGTCAGAGTGATCAACCACAGGCACTGGCTGCAGTTGAACGCTTCATCAAACTGCATCCTGATCACCCAAATGTCGACTACATGTACTACTTGCGTGGTCTAATCAACTTCAACGACAAAGTCAGCATCTTTGATTTCGTGTCACGTCAGGATGCAACTGAACGCGATCCGAAAGCTGCGCGCGAAGCATTCGACTCATTCAAGAAATTGGTTGAACGCTTCCCTGACAGCAAGTACGCACCTGATGCAACAGCGCGTCTGGCATATCTGATCAACTCGATGGCGCAATACGATGTGCACGTCGCCAATTACTACTACCGTCGTGGCGCATACATCGCTGCAGCCAACCGTGCACAAGCAGCCGTCAAGAATTATCCAGGTGCACCGGCAGCCGAAGGTGCTTTGTATGTGATGATTAAATCGTACGATGCCTTGAACCTGCCACAATTACGCGATGATGCCGAACGTGTGATGAAGACGAACTTCCCTAACAGCGTCTACTTCAGCGGCGGACCGAAGAATGATTCACCTTGGTGGAAACTCTGGTAATCCTTTTTCGAACCAGATCCATCCAAATAAAAAGCCTCGCATTGCGAGGCTTTTTTAATTCAGCAGTAAGACAAGTACTTAAACATACTGCACATTGATACGTGCGATCTCATGCGCATAGGTAGCATCACTGTAGAAGGCATAGTAACTTTGTGAGCCGTTCTGTCCAGCGCCGAAAAAGCCATTGGCCACGATAGCGTCGTTTGACGTGTTATTGTCCAGCATCACTGTGAGCGTTCCGCCCACACCCACCAAAGCCTGTACATCAGCGGCTGTAAACAAGAGCTTGGTTGAAGTACCGTCCCCTGTCACATCAATCCGGTTAATACTACTGACCTTGCCATCGAGGAAAGTATTCATATTCAAGACGGGCTCGGCACTGGTTAATCCAAATATCTTCAAGGTGTCGAAAGTGCTGGCGGCATATGTAGTCGGACTGGTACCGCCACCACCATTGATCGTCGTGATATTCGTCATGACGCCACTTGTTGCCTGCACATAGAAGGTATCTGCACCCAAACCACCAAACAAACTATTGTGACCACCCAGGCGACCATCAAGCGTATCGTTGCCATCACCGCCATTCAGAATATTAGTATTGGTCAAACCAAGCGCCGTCAAAATATTATCTGCCGTATTACCCGTGAGGGTGCTATCAGCTACTGCACTACCCGTTAAATTTGCGATGTTTATGTATGAATCACCATTTGCGTCGCCACCAGTGCCACCTACGCCCGTTGCTAGACTTGCCACGATAGGTGCGCCCGTCGAATACTGATAACTCACCGTATCGTTACCGGCGCTACCACCATTGAAGATATTCGCAACTGTGCTCGCATAGAACAAATCGTTGCCAGCGCTACCAATAACGTTTTGTATGTTGGCGTAAGTGTCGCCCTGAGCATAACCACCGCTGCCGGTATTATGGTAAAGGTCAACGGTAACCGCTGTGCTGTTAGTACTGGCGTAGCTGACCGTGTTGTTGCCGCCACCGCCATCAAAATAATTGGCCGCTGCCCCACCTATAAACGTATCGTTACCGCCACCACCGGTTACATCCTGGATATTGACGTAGGTATCCAAATTAGCGTCACCTCCGCTACCTTTGCCTGCGACCACGCCAGCGACTGTCGTATCCGACAAATTGATAATCATGTCGCCAGTGGTATTTGTGTACACAACCTTATTATGTGAACTTGCGCTTGATACACCACCATCGAATCGATTGATTTGTGAACTGGCATAGAAGGTATCGTCAAAACTACTACCAACAAGATTCTGGATACCCGACAACACGTCACCTTCTGCGTCACCGCCGCGGCCATTACCCGCTGCCAAGCCACCCAAAGGATTCGATACATCAACCGTCACAGACGACAAATTAATGGTCACGCCTGCGGTGGAACCAGCATAGTTGGCTGTGTTCGATGTAGCGGCCGCGGTAGCTGCATTCGTACCGACATAGCCCAACCCTATCAGTTGATCGGCACCTGCACCGCCGATCAGAACGGAACCACCTGCAGCCAAACCAGTTAATTTGTCGGCAAAAGCTGTCCCGGTAAGATTTTGAATATTGATGAAGGTATCGCCGGTAGCATTTCCAGTTGAACCAGTCGGAGTATTTAAATTGGCGATCACACCAGCTGATGCTCCCGCATAACTAACCGTATTGTTGCCAGCAAGCCCACCATTAAAAATATTGACATTGCCGTTACCAACAAACGTATCGTCGAAGGAACTGCCGATCAGATTATCGATATTGGTCAAGGTATCGCCGGCCGCATGGCCGTTCGCACCCAGCCCTGTCAACAGATTGACGGTCACACCGACGTTGGACCCGGCATAATTTGCGTAGGTATTGGCACTGTTGCTAGCGATACCAATCAGGGTGTCGTTACCCAACCCGCCTGTCAGTACGGTCATACCGGTGGAAGCACCGATCAGCGTGTCATTGCCCGTACCACCTATCGCATTTTGGATATTGGTATAGGTATCGCCTGCAGCGAAGCCACCGCTGCCTGTATTGGCAGCAACGCCACTCACCAATTGCGAAGACAGATTAACTTTCACGGCCGTGGCCTGACCGGCATAGCTGACCGTATTCGAACCACCACCGCCGTCGAAATTATTTGCAGCAGCACTGGCGATGAAGGTGTCGTCACCACTACCGCCGGTCACATCCTGAATATTGGCATAAGTATCGCCCTGTGCATTCCCCCCCACGCCGGTACCTGCAATCAGATTAATCGTCAGATTAGCCGTATCGTTGGCGTAGCTAACGCGGTTATGCAGAGTACCGAGACCGCCATCAAAGATATTCGCAACACTGCTGCCATAGAACACATCATCGAACAAACTACCCGTGACATTCTGGATGTTCGCATAAGCATCATTATTCGCGTAACCGCCGCTACCACGCAAACTGGCCACACCGTTCTGCGTCACTGCACTCAAGTTGACGATCACGCCGACGTCCGATGCACCGTAGTTCACCGTATTATTGCCTGCACCACCATCAAAAATATTTTCAGCTGCACTGGCAATAAACGTGTCATTACCCGAGGTGCCAGTGATATCCTGAATATTGATATAGGTATCGTTATTGGCATCACCCAATGAGCCGCGGCCTGCGTTCACGCCCAGTATCGTTTTATCGGACAAGTTGACGATAATGCCGGTACTCGATGCGCCGTAGCTGACACGGTTGTGCAAGGTGCCACCGCCACCGTCAAAGGTATTGACTGAACTATTGGCAAAGAACACATCATCAAACAAACTACCGGTCACATTGCTGATACCGACATAAGTATCATTGTTTGCATCACCAAGCGAACCACGACCTGCTGCAATTGTTTCCAGCGTACTACCGGAAAGATTCACCCTGACACCAGCACTTGAAGCCGCATAGCTGACGGTGTCGCTACCGCCGTTACCAGTGAAGGTATTCGTTGCTGCTCCGCCTATGAAGGTATCGTTACCCGTACTGCCAATTACATTCTGGATATTGGTGTAGGTATCGCCTTCGGCGTAGCTGCCGCTACCCGTGTTACTTGCCAAGCCATTGACTGTTTGCGACGACAGATTGACTGTCACGCCACCAACTGACGAGGCATAGCTCACAGTATTCGAACCGGCACCCCCATCGAAATTATTTGCGGCCAAACTGGCGATAAAGGTATCGTCACCGCTACCGCCGGTCGCATCCTGGATATTGATATAAGTATCGCCAGCCGCATTGCCGCCGAGACCGGTACCTGCAACAAGATTAATCGTCAGGTTAGCCGTATCGTTGGCATAGCTGACGCGGTTATGCAGAGTACCGAGACCACCATCAAAGATATTCGCGACACTGCTGCCGTAGAACAAATCATCGAACAAACTACCCGTGACATTCTGGATGTTCGCATAAGCATCATTATTCGCGTAGCCGCCGCTACCACGTAAACTAGCGACGCCGTTCTGCGTCACGGCGCTCAAGTTGACGATCACGCCGACGTCCGATGCACCGTAGTTCACCGTATTGTTGCCTAGGCCACCGTCGAAAATATTCTCCGCGGCACTGGCAATAAACGTGTCATTACCCGAAGTACCGGTAATGTCCTGAATATTGATATAGGTATCGTTATTGGCATCACCCAGTGAGCCACGTCCTGCGTTCACGCCCAATATCTGTTTATCAGACAAATTGACGATGATGCCGGTACTCGATGCGCCGTAGCTGACGCGGTTGTGCAAGGTGCCACCGCCACCGTCAAAGGTATTGACTGAGCTATTGGCAAAAAACACGTCATCAAACAAACTACCGGTCACATTGCTGATGCCGACATAAGTATCGCTGTCTGCATCACCACCCACACCACGACCAGCACCCACTGTTTCCAGCGCAGTAGTAGACAAATTGACTTTGACGCCAGCAGTCGAGGCCGCATAGCTGACTGTATCGCTACCGCCGTTACCAGTGAAGGTATTGGTTGCTGCGCCGCCTATGAAGGTATCGTTACCGGTACTGCCGATGACATTCTGGATATTGGTGTAGGTATCGCCTTCGGCATAACTGCCGCTACCCGTGTTACTTGCCAAGCCATTGACTGTTTGCGACGACAGATTGACTGTCACGCCAGTAACAGATGATTCATAACTCACCGTATTAGAGCCGGCACCACCATCAAAATTATTCGCCGCCAAACTAGCAACAAAGATGTCGTTACCGCTACCACCAGTTGCATCTTGAATGTTGACGTACGTATCACCCTGCGCATTACCACCAGCGCCAGCGCCAGCCAACACACTAGACGCCGTCTTATCCGACAGATTGATCGTCAGGTTCGCTGTATCAGTCGCGTAGCTGACGCGGTTGTGGGTACCACCACCACCATCGAACGCATTTGCTGCTGCGCTGGCGATGAAGGTGTCATTACCCAAGCCACCTGTCAGGTCTTGAATAT
>NZ_JBWKPC010000002.1:473017-518099 GCF_059416385.1 Herminiimonas sp. GW821-FHT09C12 | reverse complement strand
CCCATCGAACGCATTTGCTGCTGCACTGGCGATGAAGGTGTCGTTACCCAAGCCGCCTGTCAGGTCTTGAATATTGGTATAGGTATCGCCTTGTGCATTGCCGCCCAGGCCAATCGCACCTGCAGTCAACAAATCAATCGTCAGGTTCGCTGTATCAGTCGCATAGCTGACACGATTGTGTGTACCGCCACCACCATCAAAAGCATTCGCTGCTGCGCTGGCGATAAACAAATCATCGCTGGTACTGCCGATCACGTTTTGAATCGAAATGTACTGATCGCCTTGTGCATACCCGCCAGTACCTGTTCCAGCCAACAGATCAACCGTCACTCCGCTGGTGGAAGCAGCGTAGCTAACGGTATTGGAACCCAGGCCACCATCGAAAGTATTGACCAGATTGCTGGCGACGAAGGTATCGTCGTAACTGGTACCGATTGCATTACGTATGCCCTGATAATGGTCACCGTCCGCATAACCACCAGTACCTACGCCGGCATTCAAATCTACCGTGACGCCATGACCATCGGTTGCTTTGATATAACTGACGGTATCAACGCCACCATTACCGACAAAGGAGTTGGCAACATTATTCGCGATGAACAAATCATCGCTGGTACTACCTTTGACATTCTGGATATTGGTTAAAGTATCGCCATCTGCATAGCCACCACTGCCCGTGCCAGCGACCAAATCAACCGTCACACCGGCATTCGAATACTCATAGCTGACAGTATTCGTACCCAGTCCGCCATTGAAGGCATTCGCAACAGAACTCGCAATAAAAGTATCGTTTCCGCTGCCGCCCGTTGCATCCTGGATATTGATGAATTTATCGCCTGCCGCCAGGCTACCTACGCCTGATCCCAGTCCGTTAACCAGATCTATCGTCACGCCTACCGTATCGTTAGCATAGCTGACGCGATTGTGCGTACCGCCACCGCCGTCAAAGGTGTTGGCATCGGCACTGGCGACAAAGGTATCGTCGAACGTGCTACCAATGACGTTTTGAATATTGATGAATTTGTCGCCCTGCGCAAAACCACCGCTGGTGCCCACGCCGTTTGCATGGAACAGATCGACTGTCACCGCACCAGTAGTCGATGCGCTGTAATCTACGGTGTTGGAGCCGGCGCCGCCATCAAATACATTCGCGGAATCATTCGCGACAAATGTATCGTTGCCACTACCACCGATGACATTTTCGATATTCGCCAGCCGGTCGCCATCAGCCAAGCTGCCCGCACCAGAGCCAAGTCCGGTTACCAGATTGACAGTCACACCTACGGTATCCGCTGCATAGCTGACCGTGTCTACACCACCCAAACCATCAAAATTATCGGCGCGATTGCTGGCGATAAATGTATCGGCATAAGCGGTGCCTACGAATTTTTCTATATTGGTATAGCTATTGGAGTAGGTCGCCAGATGCTGTGCATCAGCAGGCGTAAGTTCGATGCCGCCAACATTACGCGATGCGTCAACGATGACACCTGACAGATAACGTTCATAGCTAACAGTATCGTTGCCACCCGCACCACCATCAAAGTTCAAGCTATCGGTATCGGCAACAAACTTATCGTCGTGAGAACTACCGATTACGTTCTGGATATTTTTATAGGTGTCGCCCGCGGCATTACCACCCGCACCCTGGCCTTTGTAAAAATCCACTTCAACGCCGGCAGCTGAACCCGCATAGCTGACCGTGTTGATACCACCCATACCATCGAAATTATTGGCTTCCTGATTCGCAATGAACGTATCGTTGTAAGCACTCCCAATCACGTTCTGGATATTGATGTACTTATCACCAGTTGCATCATTACCGCTGCCCACACCGTTCAGCAAATCAACAGTCACACCTGACGTCGAGCTCGATGGTGAATTCGCATACGACACCGTGTTCGAGCCACCTGCGCCACCATCAAAAATATTCGCAACGCTGCTAGCGATGAAAGTATCGCTATAGCTGCTGCCGACTACATTCTCAATATTGCTGAACGTTACATTCTGCGCATAACCACCAGTACCAGTGCCGGTATTCAGGTTGACGTTAACCGCCGCGTTCGACGCTGAAAAATCAATCGTATCGCTACCAGATAAACCGCCATCAACTCCCTTGGTTGTAGCGCCGACGATGAAAGTATCGTCATGTGCGCTGCCGATTACCTTCTGGATATTACTTAAAGTATCCTGCCCACCAAAACCATCCAGCGCATGACCTGTATTCAAATCGACAAGCACACCTGCAGTTGAGCTTGTATAGCCAACAGTGTTGACATTACTAGCGGTGGCATTCACGCCACCAACCAAGGTATCGTTGCCGGCACCACCTTCGAAATAGGTATTGCCCTTGCCGCCATATATCGTATCGTTGCCGGTACCGCCATATAGGAAGTCATTGGCATTACTGCCAAAAATCGTCGTTCCCGCATTGTCCCCAGCATGCACAATGTGCGACAAACCTTGTGCCGGTAATACAAAGACACTTTCGCCCGTCACTGGATTGGCATACGACAGATCATTTGCGGTAGTCGCATCCTTGACCACAACTTGCTTGACGCTAGTCAGCGACTGCACACCATCGGCGGTAACAACCGATAACGAAAATGTTAGTTTGAAATCTTGATGAATAGGTGCGCCAGCATTTGGCGGTACAGTGTTGTACTGTAGCTCCAGCCCGTAATTCTTGATGTCTGGCGACACGGCAATTTGATACACTCCGCCACCCAACGATGTCGCCCCCACAATGCTCATGCCTGTGGGCACACCTGATACTGTCAGCGTCTGTACTTTGCCATCACCCGTGATTTGAATATCCAAAACTTTACTGAAGATTTCGACCGGCACATTGTTGCCGGCAGGTTGCTCATTGCCTGTCGCATAAATCGTACGAACGTCATTACCCGCATTGATAATCTGCGGAGCAATCTGCGCAGCGTTGGATGTATTGGTTCCGGACAGCAGTTCACTGCTACCACCACTACCGTACAACTTATCACCTATCTGCGTAGTACCAACCGTATTAACCAGATGAATAGCAATCGCTGGTTCATTCGGGCCGATGACAAACTCTTGCGGTGCCTTACCTGGACGCTCTGGCAGAATTTCAGCAACTTGTTTGGTCAAAGGCTGTTGCTGTGCCGCTTGTCCGTCAAAATTGGATTTGAAGTTATTGACCGGTGTCGTGTTGGCTTGCACCACATTGGCTAATTGCACCATGGCTTTACTGATGGCCGACAACGCAGCATTGGCTGCCTGTGCCTGGCTCGCAAGATCCTGTGCACCTTCGGTCTGACGATAGGCTGCATCTTCGGCGCCATTACCTCGACCATCCGAATTCACAGGTTCAGTACTGAGCACCAAAGGCTGATCGAGTTTTTGCAGTGGAATCTTGCCGACTTGATCCAGCATGTGGCTGGCGCTATCGCGGCCGCTGCTGAAATCTACCATGACAGTTGCATCCATCGCACCGATGGCACCGCCTGCGAGCACCAACTTGGTGCCATCATTCAGATAAAGCACCATATCGACGTCGACGATATGAATTTTCGCAACATCGCTCTGTGAAATTTTCAGTTGAAAATTACCACTTTGATCCGGCGTGACGACTCTGATCGGCGCACCGTTCTTGTCTACGGTGGACTGATTCGTACCCGACTTGGAAGCAGGAGCGGTTGCCATCTGAATTTCCTTCATTGTGAAACCGGCATACCCCCGGCCCATCAAAGTGATTACTGCAATATTTGAGCCCGTGGCCCATCAGCCACGATCTTGCCGTCATTAATAACGATAATGCGATCCATCTGGCGCAACAGCACCGGACTGTGTGTCGCCACAACCAGCGTGCGATTAGCGGCAAACGCGACCAGTCTTTCGATAATCTTGTTTTCTGTCACTTGATCGATGCCGGTTGTCGGTTCATCCAGCAACAAGACACTAGGCATGCCAGCCACCGCACGCGCCAGCGCAACCATTTGCCTCTGGCCACCAGACAAATTGCCCGGCGCAGTGATCATCTGATCGAGGCGTAACTGCCCGCCGCCCAATAAATCGTCCAGACAAGACACATGCAATACAGTCTGATAAATCCCCGTGCTGATGGTGTTGTCGACAAAGATATTGGAAGCCAGCGTGCCATCGAATAGAAACGGATCCTGCGGCTTGTAAGCAATCGAGCGCATACGTACAGCTTCTGGATAAGCGTTGACGGAAATACCATCCATCAAGACCTGCCCATCGTCTGCATGGTGCACACCCGCCAGGCAACGCAGCAATGTCGATTTACCGGAACCTGAGCGTCCGACCAAACCAACCTTTTCACCCGGATTGATCACAAAGGAAATCTGCTTCAGCATCGCTGGTTCGGTAGGTTTGATGCTGAAGCTCAGATTTGAAACTTGAATTTTTCCCTGTATCTGCTGGCGATCAACTTCGTTCGTTGTCTTGGCGTTTGGCCCTTCGACAAACAACTCTTCGAAGGATGCCCTCGCCTGCTTGAACGCATCGATACGCCCTACCACCAATGCAACCGAAGACAGCATCGATGCAGCACGGCCAGCCAGCATCGACGATGCAATCAAGGCACCGACTGTCAGCGAATTGGCTTCTACTAAATACACGCCGACGACCATCGTGCCTATCGTGATCAAGGTATAACCGCTGGATGAAATCGTATAACCCACAGTTGACCAGAAGCGGCTTTTTGCCTGCGTCACGGCCGATTGTTCCGCATCTTTTGCAAACAGATCAATCACGCGTTTTTGTAACGCTGATGTTTTAAGAGTTTCAATACCAAATACCAAACCGGCAAGCTTGTCGGTCTTGGCTGCACCTACGCCCATGCCTATACGTGCATAGTCGTTTGCCGGAATCTTGCACAGCAATTGCGCGCCGACCAACAATAGGCCGCCGACCAGTACTACCCAAACGATAGAACCACCGATCAAACCAATCGCCAGCAAATACAAAAGTAGGAATGGAAAATCGATGATGATCAGCATGTAATTAGATGACAGCAGATCACGCGCACCGGTGATATCGCGATACTTGGCCAGCACCACACCAACCGGCCACGACACACGTGCTGCCAACAATTTCTTGACGACTGCCTGGTCGAATTCGATATCGAACTTGCCTGCAAGTTGCTCAATATAAAACGTGCGGATCACGCGCAAAACGAATTCCAGCACAATGAACAACAACATACCCAGCGTCAACGCCCACAAGGTATCTGGAATGTGGTTACCAATCACCTTGTCGTACACAAGACGCGAATAAAGCGGCAACAGCAAACCGAATATATTGATCAAGAATCCGGCGACCACGATCTCCACCAATCGCTTGCCGTATGCACGCAGCAGCGTCACATACATCGGATCACGTGTAATGTTTCCGAGTGCATCGCTCAAAACACCGACGCCGACAGCGGCGGGAGCACCGGTGTCGGTTGACTGCGCGGCGGCAGTTGGAAGGTCGGGTATCTTGCTCATGACTGAATACTTCCTGCTTATTTATTATCAGTACGCGTAGCGAGTTCACGCATTGCTTCGCGCAACTCCAAACGCAAATCCTTGATCATCGTTTGGCGGCCATTCCGCATTTCTTCAATGATGGTCTGTGACATGACATTCTGACGAACTAGCGCTTCGCTGATGTTTGCCAAGGCTTGCGGAATCGCATCCAGACCTTTGATACGTTCGTTCTGCGTAGCCATGTGCTTGGCCAAATCGATCTGCAATTGACGTGCAGCCAAGGCATCGCGCGTAATGTTGCTGGAATTTTCGCCAATGACCGTACCAAGCTGACCGAGACGTGTCGCCACCGTCGAATGGATTTCCGCCTGATGCTGAATCGCATTCAACTCATCGCCCATACGGATAGAAACCTGCGACAGCAAGCCGGGTAATTGCGCAATGTGCTGTGCTGATTTTTCATGCACGCTGGCCAGATCGGCTTGTTGACTTTGCAGCGAAGACAAAGCTGACGACAACGCGGTCTGTCCACTTTGCATCGTGCCGACGATTTGCGGCAACACATCAAAGCTGCGCAACGCGATATCACCGTTGACACTCAAACGTTCACTCAACAGCGACAAGCTTTGTGTAATGTCTTCGGTCGATGCCAGTTTCTGATTGATCATCTGGCCAAGGTTGCGAATTTCTTCCAGCGTCTGCTGCCCGACTTCATGCATACGTGGTCCGAATGAAACCAGCTGCCGCATATTCTTCGATTCATCGATGCTGTCCTGGAACAAACGCGCTACAGTCGCAAGACGTTCATTCATTGCTTCCAGTTTCACACCCGCTTGCAATGAAGCGTCTGAACTATTGCGTGAAGTCAGCACTGATTCGCGCTGCAAGACCATCAAATCGTGCAGAAATTCAGTGAGGAAGGATTCGGAAATACCTTGGCGTTGCGATGCGCCCGGGCCAGACATTTCATGCACAACGTGCTGCACCATATCGCTGATGCATTGGCGTGCAGCCACCACCAGACGCTTACCAGCACCGCGCAAACAAACCAGCGTCAAGCCTAGCGTCAACGATCCGATCAAACCGAACATGGATGCACTAAACGCCGTACCCATACTGGCCAATGGTTTATTCAAATCGGCCACCAGATGCGCAAACGATGCATCCATGTCGCTACCTTGGCTCGCTTTGCCGAATCCATTAATCAGATCAGCGGTACTGACCAGGGTTTCCAACAAGCCGATAAACGTACCCAACAAGCCCAACGCGATCATGAAGCCCGTCAGATATTGCGGGAACTCCATCCGTGCTTCCAGATGGGTATGCAACTCAGCCAACGAACGTTCGATGGTTTCCTGCTCGATACGCGTGGTCAAGCGCCCTTTGGTATTGGCCACACTGACCAGCACCTTGGCAATCTCCGTACCTTCAAATGTTGGGTCCAGCACCAAATCTTCCAGCGACTCGCCAGCAGATGCGCGCGCATAGAATAATTTCAGTTTGTTGTATTCCCAATTGACCTTGTAGATGTCGTACATGATCAGGGCAACACCAAATACCGCCACCCCGATGATGAACAAATTCAATACAGGATTGATATGAATCGCGTGAAGAACGAAGTCCTTGAAAAGGATGCCGCCCGCCAGCAAAACGAGGGAAGGAATCATCGCAAGAAGGTAGTATTTGCGTAGCGTTTTCATGGTGCGGAATATTCCGATCGGGTAATTGAAATTAACATTGCTGCTATCAGGATTATTTTCATTTTCATCGTGGTTCACGCAGAGCAGTCTGCGTGAAACGATTTAACGGTGACATCAGGTATTGCCATACTGTGCGACGACCAACGACGATATCTGCAGTAGCCGTCATACCAGGCATGAGCGGTGTACCGTTGTCAGCATTCTTAAGGTGTTCCATGTCGCGTGTGACTTCGATCTTGACGCGATAGTGGCGCTCACCACGCTCTTCCGGCACGGTATCGGCACTGATCTCGGTGACCACGCCTTGCATCGAACCGTAGACACCGTAGTCATACGCGGTCACTTTGACGCGTGCTGGTTTGCCTATCGCCAATTCGGCACGGTCAGTCGGATTGACGTTGGCTTCAACCACAACCTTGTCATCAATCGGTGTCATTTCCAGTATCGGATCGCCCGGCTTGACGACGCCACCTACGGTATTAACGAAGATGCGATTGACTACGCCATCCATAGGCGCTTTGACTTCAGAACGCAGCACGCGATCATTGCGTGACTTCATCTCTTCCGACAGACGCGCCAGTTCAGTTTCTGCTGTCGTTAAATCAGCACGTGCTTCCGCACGAAAACGCGATACGCCATCCGCCACCTTGGCCTGCGCTTCAGAGATCGCAGCACGCAGCCGCGGAATCATCGCGCTGGTCGCATTCAAGCGACTACGTACATCCTGCGCTTTCGATTGCGCTTGAATGTCTTCCAGTTGAGATGCTGCGCTTTTGACATACATCGCATGCACTAACTGATATTGCTGTTGCGCGAGGTTGTATTCATCGGTCAAACTTTTTTGACGGCTAGTCGTTTCGCTCAGCTCAGCCTGACGTTGCGTGCTTTGTTCACGCAAGATATTCAACTCACCATTCAACTTGGACTGACGCGCAACAAATGCAGCTTGTTCACTTTGTACTGCTGCCGCATCCAGCGGTATATCAGCAGGCAAGCTCAGCTGCGTTGCGCCATTCGCCTCTGCCGTCAGTCGTGCGACACGTGTACGCAAGCCAAGTAGCTTGACTCTGCCTTCGCCTTGATCCGAGCTGGCGCGCACGTCTTTGATCGTGATCAGTATTTGATCCTTGCGTACCGCTGCACCTTCGCGCACAGCAATCGTCGAGACGATGCCGCCTTCCAGATGCTGAATGATTTGATTATGGTCAGAAGGAACAATGCGCCCCTGCCCACGCACAACCATATCGATAGGTGCGAAATACGCCCAAATAACCAACAAGAACAAAATAGCCAGCAGCCATAGCACGAATAGTTTTGGCCCTGGCATCTCGCGATGCATTTCCAAACCTCGATCCAGCAAAGGCACAGCCTTGCGCGTTGCAGTTTCTGCACGCTGAAGGCTGGTCTTGATAAAGCTGGCTAGTCGAGGAAATTTCATTTTGCTGCTGCAGAATATTGAATCACTACGGTCGAGTCGCTTTCCGCGCTTTCATTACCTGGTACAACACGACTAACGACACTGGTCGGCGCAACGCCAAGATCGATCAGGTAATTACGAACTGCGATCGTGCGGTAATAAGCGCGACGACGGCCTTCGGTATACGCAAGCGAACCAACCACACCGGTGATGACCAATTTTCCTTGGCGTGATTTGATCTTGTCAGTCCAGCTTTTGATATTGGCATCCAACGTTTTTGTGGCGTCATTGTTCAACTCCACGCCATCTTTATCAAAACGCAATGTGATCGCATCGGTACGACCATCGATCTTGATCCCGGCCAAGGTATCGACTGCAGTCGAGGTACGTGTCTTCTCAATCTGAATCGCATTAGTCGGTGCCCCTTCGTCGCTACGCAAACTACCAGCAGCTGATGTGCTTGTACTGTTCAGCTTCGCCTGCAGCAAAGCGACCTGGCCTTTTAATGCTGCGATTTCTTTTATCTGCTCCTGGCTCTCCAGCTTGAAGCGCGCGACATCGGGATTTTTGCCATCATCGAGACGGCTGATATTCGGTTGGTTCTTCGATGGCGTAGCGACCTGCTCCTGCAATTCTTTCTTCTCCATGAACTTCACGGCCTTGAATTGCGCAAGCTTCTGCGAGTAGTAGAACAGGGTCACCACAAAAACGACGACGACGAAAATCATCACCAACACGACATTGGATAACGCATCGACGAATCCGGGCCAGAAATTCTGTTCCTTTCCACCTTCCATCTTTCCCCCAAGGTTACGGCATTAAGGCTGCTGCATGCCTTCCACGAAGGAAGAGGCACGACCGGTATTACGCAAAATTTGATAGCTGATATCAGCCTGCAAAAACAGCAACTGCGCCAGATCAACCCGCGATAAATACGCTTGTTGATACGCATCAAGTACGTCGAGCAATTGCTTATTGCCCGTTGTCAGCTGTTCGAGAAACACGTCGGCGACACCTGCATTGGTTTGATACGCCTGACGCGCAATGACGATTCGTTTTCTAACCGCATCGAGCGTGCGGTAATTGATTTCTATCTGTTCCTTGAGCTTGCGCTCGATATCGGCTGCGGTATTCGACTTCTCGACAAACTTGCTGCCGATTTGTTTTTGATAGTAGTAGTCCGAACCACCGTTCAACAGATTCATGTTCATGACCAGCATGTAGCGTCTGTCCGTGGTCAGTATGCCGCCACCACCAGCGTTATCTGTCCGCGCCTGTGTAACTTCGACTGACAGGTTTGGGGAAAAACGCGAACGTGCCGATTTCAATTCTTCATTCGCTGCTGCGGCGTCCTGACGAGCCGCGCGCACAGCAGGATTGTTTTCATAAATAAGCGACAGTGCCTGTTTGGACGTCACCGGAACAATCGGCATCATCTTTGATGGAATGCCAAGTTGCTGTGAACGCACACCAGTCAATTGCACCAGTGTGATCATTGCACTTTCAAGCACGCCTTGCGCTTCGATCATGGCCGACTGTGCCGTCAACGCACGACCACGTACACGTTCGAAATCAACCTTGCTCGCACCACCGCCCTGCAAGCGTTTGTTCATGTAATCCTGCAAGGTATCCATGCGCTCGGCATAACTGCGTGCAAAGGTCAATGCGACGTAGCTACGCAGCAAATCGTAGTACGCCTTGATCGTCTGGTAGTACAAGGCTTCACGCGCATCTTCTTTGCGGAAGTCGGCAGCATCGGCCAGCGTCGCCTGCTTGCGATATTCAAAATAGGAACCTGGATTGAAAATCGGTTGACGAATGATGACGCTGTTGTCCCAGCGTATATGCGTATCATTGGCCACTGCTCTACCAGTGCTCAAATCTGTGTACGCACCAGGCGCTGAATACTCGCGACCACGCTGTCCGCGCAAATCAATCGTCGGCCCCATTTGCCCTAATGCCGCTTTTTTGCCATACACAGCGCCCTCTGCCTGTGCACTCGCCGCAGCGTAGCTATAACTGTTCTGCAATGTGCGTGCCAGAGCTTCTTCGAGCGACAGCATGTTTTGCAAGCGTCCATCTCCTGCCGCCACAATATCTTCCGGCAAGGCGACTGAAGCACTTGCAAATGCCTTGTCGGATTGGCGCAGTAATTGAATGATTTCATCATCCTTAGCCAAATCTGCGGCCTGATTCTCCGATGCTTTCGCAGCATTACCGCTATTACGCGGCTTCACTGACTTTGGTACATCGGAAGGTAATGGCAATGCAGGAGATGCCGGCGCTATATCTGCGCTCGGTGTTGGGGTGAGGCGTTGTACGTCTTGGGAAAATGGTTGTTCGCGCGATGGGGAGCGAAACAGATTTGAATCATTCAGTGCGGTTGAAAGTTGCAGCGGCTCTGCAAAAACTATTTGCGAGCTAATGAGAAGTTGAAGACCTGCGAGCAATCTTAATTTGAATGTACTTGTCATCTAACAACTGGCCGATCAATTCCGCCAACCGGCGATTGTGCTGCAAAAAGGTGCATCCAATGCAATCTCATGCATGCTGCTCTAAATAAGTTCCAAATGTGACAAAAGGTAAAATAACTTCCCGTTCTTACAAGGAAGTATTATAGGGGAACATGCCTGAGAGAATGCTTGCCGCACGACAAAGAAGTTGTAGGCGAACAACGATAAATCGCTCAGATTTGCTTAGATAAGCTATTGATTTAACAATTAAATTTGCAATGCGTGATATATCGACAACTCGAATTTACAATTCAATATCGTCAGCAAATCAAGTTAGCCTTGCAATGCAACAAATAGAGGTAACAAAGAGGTCGTGGAACACGAAGAAAGATTTAACAATTTCATTGTTACAAAAAATATTCGATGCAATTGTGCAATTACAAGCATTTTATTTCCTTGTAGAAATATTAATTTCCACAAGGAAATTTAATCAGCCTTTTTTCTGAAAATCAGGCCGTTATTTTTCGTCTAAACATCCAGTTTTTTTCATCCGACAAAGCCTGATCGAAGGCATAACCATCAACATTGAACGACTTTAGTGCATCAGGATTAACAATTCCTTCTGTTGCCGCATAACGCGCCATCAAACCACGCGCCCGTTTGGCATAGAAAGAAATCACCTTGTATTGCCCATTCTTCCAATCCTGAAAAACAGGCGTGATCACTGGCGCATTCAACAATTTGGACTTAACAACCTTGAAGTACTCTTCTGATGCCAGATTGATCAAAGCCTCCGATCGATGTTCGGCCATACGCTGATTCAAGGTATGCGTGACAGCATCACCCCAGAATGCATATAAATCCTTGCCGACGGGATTAGCCAGTCGGGTCCCCATCTCCAGGCGATATGGCTGCATCAAATCAAGCGGTCGCAATACACCGTACAAGCCGGATAAAATGCGGATGTGTGATTGTGCATAAGCGAGTTGTTGCGCGTTCAAGCTCGCAGCATCCAAGCCTTCATATACATCGCCATTAAATGCCAGCATCGCCTGCTTGGAGTTTTTCAGCGTAAATTTAGGCGACCATTCCGCAAAACGATTAGCATTCAGGGTCGCGAGAGGATCAGAGATACGCATCAAGCTGGCAATCTGATCCGGCGACGACTGTCGCAAGATGGCGATCAATTCTGCGGATCGCTTGATGAAATCAGGTTTACTGCTGATTTCCGTATGGGCGGGCGTGTCGTAATCAAGGGTTTTGGCAGGCGATAAAACAATAAGCATTTCTACATCCGGGCAAGAATAATTTTGACAATGATACCGAAGCGCATCGTACTCGACACAAACGTCTGTCTGGATCTGTTTGTATTTCGTGATCCACGCTGGACGCTGCTGCATGACGCGCTCAAAAGTGGGCAAGTGCAAGCCATCACGCGCGTCGATTGTCGCATGGAGTGGAACATCGTTTTAAGCTATCCACATTTGAAGTTGGACGAAGCAGATCGCGTGCGCGTCTCGGCAGAGTTTGATACCTTGATACATTGCTATCCCATAGCTGAAGTCAATGCAGAGTCGGCTAAATTACCCGTCTGCAAAGACAAAGACGATCAAAAATTCCTTGAGCTATCGCGCGATGAAAAAGCAGATGTGCTGATCACAAAAGACAAGGCACTACTGAAATGTGCCCGAAAAACGCGTCGTGACGGCTTGTTCGCTATCATGACACCAGAAGCATGGACGCTTGAAATGTCGGCACCGCCCCAAGCGATTGAATAACCCCATACCTTCAAACAATCAACATCGCATGCCTACTCTCAACAACCCTGCAAACGACGCGTCCTTATTCAATACGCCATCGATAGCGAGCAAGCTGCCGCAAGTAGGCACGACTATTTTCACTTTAATGTCAGCGCTCGCCGCAGAGAAAAAGGCAGTCAATCTAGGTCAAGGCTTTCCGGATTTCGACTGCGATCCGGCATTGCTCGACGCAGTAACAACTGCCATGAAAAATGGTTGGAATCAGTATCCACCCATGACTGGCGTAGCTGCACTGCGTGAAGCAATTGCACAAAAAATAGCATCCATCTACGACCATCGCTACAACCCGCAAAACGAGATCACGATTACTGCAGGCGCCACGCAAGCATTGCTAACCAGCATACTTTGCTGCGTCCGTACCGATGATGAAGTCATCGTGATCGAACCGGCTTTCGACAGCTACTTGCCGGCCATCGCGCTCGCTGGTGGCAAAGCCGTATGCGTACAAATGGAAGTTGATGAAACCGGCTATGCAGTGCCATGGGACAAAGTCGCAGCAGCCATCACTAACAGAACACGTCTGATACTGATCAACTCGCCGCACAATCCTACTGGCTCTATATTGCGCGCAAGCGATTTGCAAAAGCTCGCTGATATCGTCCGCGACACAGACGTTTTATTGCTGTCCGATGAGGTCTACGAACACATGGTGTACGACGGCATGCAACACGAATCCATATGTCGCCATCCCGAACTGGCCGCACGCACCTTCGTCGTATCCAGCTTCGGCAAAACCTATCACGTCACAGGATGGAAAATCGGCTATGTCGCAGCGCCAGCTGAATTGATGAAAGAGTTCCACAAAGTTCATCAATACAGTTTGTTCTCAGTCAATACGCCTATGCAGCATGCGATTGCGGCTTACATGGCAAATCCGCAGCCTTACCTGACCTTGCCGACGTTCTACCAACGCAAGCGTGATCTGTTCCGCGATGGTCTGAAAAATACACGCTTCAAATTATTACCTGCAGACGGCACCTATTTCCAATGCGTCGATTACCGTGCAATTTCAGATTTACCTGAGAATGATTTTGCGCAATGGCTGACTGCCGAAATCGGCGTAGCAGCCATTCCAGTATCTGCCTTCTATAACGAACCCAAGAATTCCGGCATCGTGCGTTTCTGTTTTGCGAAGAAGGAAGAAACACTGAAAACAGCACTAGAACGTCTGTCCAAAATATGAGGACGCGCCTGCTCAGAGAGCAGGCGCGTGAAATCAGCGCGGTAGCTGTTTCAACTTCTGATCAACAAAGGCTTGCAACTCAGGCGACAATGTTTGTGTTTCACGCGCACGCGTAAAAGCCTCACGCGCTTCTGCATCACGCTTATCTGCCTGCATGGAAATTCCCATCCCCATCCACCACAAGCCGCTTTGCGGCGTTTTGCGTACAGCCACCAGATAATGTTCTATCGCATCCTTGTGTCGCCCCTCGCGTTGCAATAGCGCAGCCAGGAATGCCTGATACTCTGCACGTTCCAGCGCATAAGGCAGGCTGCGCTGTAAAGTATTGATCGCCAATTGCTGATCGCCTTTTTCGACTTGCAAGCGCGCCAATATCATCGCAAAGCCAGTTTGCTTCACATCTAGATTCAACCCTTCTTGCGCATAGCGCATCGCATCATCCTGCCGCTTGCTGCTGATCAACAGAGCAATCAATGTTTGTCTCGCGGCGGCATTGGCAGCATCAGTTTGCAATACTTGCTCCAGCAAATTGATCGCCTCTGCTGTGCGTCCTTGCTGAACCAAACTGGTCGCCCTGCGATAATCATTTTCTGCGCGCTGTTGCGGAGTCAGTTCTTTAACTTGTTTGTTCAGTGTTGTTGATGTGTCCGTTGCTACTACTTTATTCGTGGTGGGTGATGCGACATTATTGGTTGCCGCTGCTGGCGCTTGCGCGTTTTCAACTGTCTTAGCTTTGATAGACACTGGCTGCGCCGACGCAAGGGGAACAGGAGTCGGCTTGATCGCAAGAGGTTTATCATTTTTAACTGAAGAGGAGATCGCTGCATTTTCCTGAGGTGGCGCACTCGCCGTCTGGATAGCAGCCGCATCAAGCAATGGTGGAGCTGATGGCGCTTCCGCTATTTCAGCCAACTCCGTTACTGCAGCTTGCGGCAACTCGTTCAAGTTCGATTCTGGCTTCAATGCAAATGGTGCTTGCACTGTTTGCGCAATCGGCAAGGACTTTACAACTGCTACAGGCTTCAACCAAAACCATGCCAACACGCCGCCCAATAACACGGCGAGCAATGCCGCAACCAGCCATGGTGCCCGCGACTTCTTCTCATAAGGGACAGCTCTGACCTGACCTGATATGCCATTGACAACACCATCTGGATGACGTTGCTCCAAGTCTTGCAACATTTTATTAATAATACTCATCGCAAATAAGCCCAAGCCATGCCTGATACGGTAATCAAAAGTGCTGCGCCTGCAAGCCAGGTCATCCATGGCCGCAGGCCATTTCGAGCCGCCTCTGTGTCTTTTACTGCCGCGTGTATATGCTGCGCTCGCACCTGCTGCTTGCCTTCGCCATAGGCCAGCATCAATGCCTTGTTCACAAGAATATTCGCCAAACGAGGAACACCGCCACTGGCGGAATGTAGCGCCCTGATCGCATCTCGCGCCAATAATCTGCTGCCTGAAAAACCCGCCACATTCAATCTATGTGCCACGTAAAAATCCAGTTCATCTCTGGATAAAGGTTGCAATTGATAGTGAAAGGTAATGCGCTGCGTAAGCTGTCTGATCGCATCCTGCTGTAACTTCACGTCCAGTTCCGGCTGGCCGAATAAAACGATTTGCAGTAACTTGCGTTTTTCCGTTTCCAGATTCGTCAGCAGACGCAATGCCTCCAAACTCTCCAACGGCATCGCTTGCGCTTCATCCAGGCAAAGAAGAACGCGCTTACCATCGCGTGCCAGTATCAATAAACGATGATTGATCGCCTTCAGCAATTGATGTTGATCGACGTCTTTTTCGAGCTCGATTTCCAACTCATCTGCCAATGCCAGCATTAAACTGCGCGGTTCCAGATAAGGATTAGGGATGTAGGCAGTGACGAAACCATCATCTAATGTCGCCAGGAATTTTCGGCAAAGCAGTGTTTTACCCGTACCGACTTCGCCAGTAATTTTGATAAAACCTTCGCCGCTTTTCGCCGCGACCAACAAGGTATTCAGCGCCTGCTGATAACTCGGGCAGGCAAAGAAATAACTGGTATCAGGCGTGATACCAAATGGCAGTTCTCTTAAACCAAAATGTTGCTTGTACATTTCAGTTTTAATCCCGCGCTCTATCACGCGGCGCCATATTTTGAATGCGACTCTGCGCGTCCAATATATCCTGCGCCCAACTGCTTTCGTTCTGGATGACGGTCGGTTTCAACAGAATCACCAGTTCACGTTTTTGCGTAGTCTGGTTGGTATTGCGGAAAAGATTACCCAACACCGGCACATCGCCTGCGCCCGGTATTTGTGAACGATCCGAACTGGTGGCTTGACGCATCAAACCACCCAACGCAATGATATTGCCGTCTTGCGCACGCACTACGCTATCTGTTTCAGATGTATTGCTCTTTGCCAAAGGAAGAATCAGCGTGCCTCCGCTAGTACCCAGATTGATGACTTTTTCAGAAGTTTGTACATCGCTGACCGAAGGATGAATATGCAAAATGATATTGCCTTGCTCATCGATTTGCGGCGTCACGTCTAGGACCACGCCAGAGAAGAACGATTGCAAGGTCACATTCGGTGTTGATGTTGTTCCCGTTACCGAAGTATTGATATTGCTGCTGACATTGGTCACGAAAAATTCATCCGTGCCCACTTTCAAGACAGCCTTTTGATTATTCAGCGTCGCAATACGCGGACTGGACAACACATGCACATTGCCCTGTGTTTCAAGGAAAGAAATCAAGGCAGAAAAATTCTTGGTTTGCAAAGCCAAGCCAAACATACTGCCCAAATTGGCTGTGCTTCCAACCAGATCCTGACCAGCGACCGAACTCAAGACACCACCTGCAAAGGTTCTGGCCGCGGTATCAATACTAGATGCGCCGGTTACCAAAGAACCATTAGTTTGCAACACAGTACCCGGCGCAACCGAACCGGCAGAGATACGCGTGCTACCGGTGCGAAATCCTGACCAGTTAATACCGGATTGGAAGCTGTCGCTCAACTCCACTTCCAGAATTTTCGCTTCCAGAATTACCTGGCGATCTACCGATAATTGTGTGGCTTTCAAATAGGTGGCAACACTACGTAACTCATCCGGCATCGCTCTGATAACGATCACACCAGATTGCGGACTGATCACGACACTACGACCATCTTTGCCATTACCGACAATGGCATCCAGCGCCATTTTCAACTCTGCCCAGAAATCGCTGGAAGAAGTTGTATTGACCCGGCTACTTTCCATTGCCGCCTGATTGGAAGTAGTTGGATTGGTACCGCCGGTATTATTCTGATTATTCGTATTCCCTGATGCATTTGGTTGCGAAGTGTTGGATCCACCAGAGATAACACGTGTATTCGACACCCCTTTACGATTACCTGTCAGATAGTTGACCTGAAATACACTGGTTTGCATCGTCAGCGGTTTGATGACAATACGCGATCCTTCTACCTTGTAATCGTAGCCATACAACTCGCGTATCGCATCCAGCGCCTCGAACAAAGTCACATCCTTCAACGTTGCCGAAATCGTGCCATTCACATCAGGATGCACCAGCATGTTGTAGCGTGTGCCTGTCACTATCGAATTGAAGAATTGCGTTGCCGGGACGTTATTGAATGTCAGACTGAAGCGCTCTTCAAGCGGTTGTCTCGCTTGTGGCAACTCGATATTAATAGGAGGTAGAAGCGCTGCGGATACCGCATCCTGTTTCGCAGGCTGCACATTACCCTGTACCGCTTTGGCCATTTCCTCGTTCATCAAGTCGTAGGTTGCTCGCTTGGACGTAGGCGCTGCACACCCGGCAACGAAAAGAACCAATATGGCTAATGAAAATTTATACACGCTTGCCTACCTCATCACTTCCGATTATCGGGATTTTGATTCACACGATTGGACATCAATTTTTTTCCAAGGCTGGGGAAAAGCTTCAGAGTCTGTAACTCATTGCCGTTACGCAGCACCACTTCGTTTTCTGCAATCTTGATCACTCTCGCACCACCAAACTGATCTCCCACCTTGACAGTCTGTCCGCTGATGACAGCGACACGACGACCGGGAGAAATAAGAACGGACTGCAACACCGGCCCACCGTCGGCACTCATCACACCACCTTGATCATTCACACCTGACGGCCGGGTCGGGTCCTGCAATTGCTGTGCTGAAGCAGTCAAACTCAAGGAGAGTGTGCAGAGCATTCCAGCTATGGATAAAAGTGTTCTCACAGATTCAGCCATTTCTTGTCCAGGCTTAATGTAAACAAGGTCAGCGTCAATGTCGCCCGTGGATACTCATCCACATTCAATTGCGCACTTCCCCAGAATATCTGCCAAGGCATACGCTCTAGCGATTGCATGTAATTGAGCATATCCATGTAACTGCCCTGCACCTTCAGCTCGACCGCATGTTTGAAAACCGCCTCCACGCTCCCCGCTTGCTCATCGCCTGTCTTCACGGTACCAGCCTTGTTGGGCAGAATCGCATCTATAGGCTCATTCAAACTTTTGACCGGCAAAGTCTTCAATGACACAAGCAATAGCTTGTTGTTTTTCTTTAAAACGCTTTCCAGCAGATCTGCCATTTTTTCCGGCGGCACCAAGCCTTTTTGCATATCGCTCAAGGCACCATTCATTTGGCTGGCACGCTGATTCAATACTTGCAGATGCTCCTGCATCATGCGATTAGGGTCGTCTGCTTGTGCTTTGACTCTTTGCTGAATCTGATTTTGAATATCAGCGATCTGCGACTGTTGCTGCCTGATTTGTTGCGACAGCTTGGTCTGCTTTGCATATTGCGGATCAAGCAATACGGTATTGATCAACACAACCAGAATCAGAACCGCCACTGTGAAAACAATCACGCGCTCGCGCAATGACAGAGCATCGATCTTGAGCGACCATTTTTGCCAGAATTGCTTCATTGCGTATTCCCTCCTGGCAGATTCGATTTCTCTTTGATGCCGGAAGAATGCAAATTGAAATTAATAAACGCAGGCGTCGCCGCTTTCTTGTCACCAGCATCTGGTGCCTTGTCATCTTTCTCTTTCGGCAAAGCCATTTCCAAAGTGGAGAAAGATGCGCCCTGCATCACGGGTTCTGATTTCAGTCGCGTCAAATACGCCGGCACCAATTCCGGACGCAAGGTACTGCCTTGTATGGAAATCTCGCTACCAGCTCCATGTATCGTTAATCCGGTCAGCCACACACCATCGATGATCTGACGCGCAAATGCACGGAAGTAATCCGCGTATCCATTGGTATTGCCAAACTCTCCCTTTCCCAACACATCCGACACTTGCTGTAAGGATTTCACACGTGCTTCTGCTTGTTGGAGTCGCTCCTCCAACTGCGCATCTTTTTGTTTTGGCGGATAGTCTGCCGTTACTTTCGCCAATTGATTTTTCGCCAGTTGCAATTGCGTCGTTATATTGGTCTGTTCATTTTGCAGACTGGACAATTGATAGCCCGTGTACGCCGTCAAAAGAATCCCGGCAAACAGAATCACACCCAAGCCCTGCAACATCGTCAGCGCAGAAAAGTGCTTTTCCTGCTTCAGGAAAATCGGATTGAAAAGATTGATCTGCTGACTCATGACGCCACCGACTCTGGGCGAAGCGCTGCACCTAACGCAAGAAAATACGCTTGCTGCACATCCGGCGATCTCAATGCAGGCACTTTGGCACAATCGAGGATAGTTTCCAGACTCAAGGCCTCAATCGGTATGTATAAATTCTCGGTCAAATATGCGAGCAAACCGGTTTCCGTCGCACCAAGGGGTGCCAACACCAGTTTGGACAAAGTAATGTAGTGATACTGACGGTCGAAGTGATCCAGTGAGCGCTGCAATTCCAGCGTAATACGCTCATAGCAGGATTTACGCTGCTCCTCATCTGTTTGCAGCAATTGCGCCAAGCTGACATCGATACGTCGAGACAGATACAAATCGCCGCCATACGATACCGTCAGCAAACCACCTTCTGCATCAAATGACAGCAAGGCCAAGCCACGTCCTTCCGGCTCCAGCAAGGCCGCAATATTACGTTGCGCCATTTCCGGAATATCGATCACGCGCAATGCCAACTTTGCTTCACTGAACAAGGTCTGACGTTGTTCGATGGCTTGATTACGTGCAGCGACCGCATACATCAAATGATTACGATTGCCTGCACTTTTATCGAGCGGCACATCCAGCACATCAATGGTGGCATCATCAATATGAAAATCCAGCATATCCTTCAAACGCCAGCGTATCGCCGTTTTCAATTCATCGACAGGCACATTCGGTGCCTCAACCGACAGAAGTTGATATTCATTCGCCGTCAGCAGATTCGTAAAGCTATAACGTTCGGCCCGCAATTCTTTCGCCAATCGAGGCAAGGCATCGGAAGGTGTCGTTCCATCCAGAGAGAAACGCGCCGCTACTTCCACCAAAGGCTTGGTAGAAGGCGAACGTTTGATGCTTGTCACATAGATGCAATCCTGCGCTATGTGAACAATCAACCATCCTGTAAATTTTTTGTTCTTGTCAAACAAACCCATGCCGGTATCTTTGCTAAAACTTGCGTCGAATCAGATGCGATGTTTAAAAAATCACATTTTCTTCATCATAAAAGGAATGACGGTAATCGCAGTCATTCAATTGTTAATTCTGGTTAAGCGTGAATCACACAACGCCATATTTCAACTCGGCTTACTGCTTAAATCTGTTATTACTGCACTTGTACCTGTAATACCCTTTGCACATAATCGCCGCTGTTCGGTGCTGGATTGGGACAAACTCCGGCTGGCGTCGGCTGGCTGCAAGCAGTCGCTTGTATCACCGCAGTAGGAATATTCAAGCCCAGTCCATTATCGACTACGCACGTCACCGTCACAGTAAAATTCGACAGCGAGGTTCCCCCAGGTAAAGCAATATTCGCGGCACCAGCACAAGCGCCCGTTCGCAACCTTTGAAACAAGCCCCATTCAATTCCTGCCCGTGCCGCCTGATAGGCACGTACACCTTGCACATCTAGGGCAGAGCTTTGATACTGAATAGTGGAAACTTTCACGATTGCAGCTCCCAAGGCAGCAAGTACAACCAATAGAAATATCGCACTGACCAAACTAAAACCATGCATGCGATGTAAACCAACCGAGAGCTTACCTAGAACTTTTCGCTGAAAAATCATGGTGTATTGTCCACATGAAGCTGATGGAACAAAGTAACCTCGCCGCTATCCGCATCACGTCGCATGCTCAAGGTAATTCCCACCAGCGCACTACGTGCGTTCGCTACCGTTGTGTAATCAAATCTGCAAGCCGTCACATTCGCAGCCAGCAATCCAAATGCAGCGCCAGCAAGTGGCGCTGCATTTGCATTAAGCGGCTGTGCAGCCTGAATCGCATATCTATTAAATCTTGTCAGCGACCCTGCATCCAAATCACACATATACGTCACTGGCGTACTAACAACCTGGAAGCGATTACCAGGCGAACGCATAGTCGGCACTTGTAATGCAAACGGATTAGCTGCCAATGTAATTGTTCGCGTACCTGAATTAACCGCTACAACTGCCGCCCGATTGCAAGGGCCGGGACAGTTATAAGCATCCGCAGGCGCCTGCCCCGCACCCAGGTTATAAACTACGATTTGATCGCCAGCCACAATTTGCTGAGAGCCTGCTCCAACCAATGGCCCTACTACTCTAAAATTTAGATCTGCTGCATCAATAAAATTGAGAACGTCACCATTCAAGATGCCATCCTCGTCTGCCAAATATCGACCACCTGTACGCGTCAATAAAAACTCAAGAAACGTATTATTACCAACATTAACAATGCGAATACTATTCGGCAAAGCTAGGCGCAAATCACGCGACATGCGACGTACTGCAGTATCAGCTTCATCCGTCAGCTCAGCTCGACTCACACTATTGACATAGCCCTCCACTGGCGCGCGAATAAATACAGCAACAATCGCCGCAACAATCCCAGTGATGACAATCACAATCACCATCTCAACCAGAGTAAATCCGCGCTGACGTCCAGTCGATGTCAGGAACAAGGAGAAAAGTTGCTTGTTCATGGCATCCAATTCGGTGCGTACTGAGTCCGATAACCATCTAGCCGGATTGTTTCGGTGCCGTATGCAACCTCAATCGTAATCAACAGTGATGCGTTCGCAGGCACATTTCCCAACGCTTGCTGTGAAATCGTAAGCCTTGCAGCATAGTTGGCCAAATTAGGGGCATTTACTCCATTTACATCTGCAATCGCAATCGCTTGCGGCACATCAAATGCTGCAACGAAATCATTCACATTATCGAGATTGCCATTCTCCGGTCCAGCAACTTCTGCGATGGTGCAAGCTCCTGCACTCGTTTCAGCATTTGGATCTGTAGGATCACAAAAAGTAAAACGCGCCGACGACACTCTCTCCATCAGCGCTTCTGCTATCGACAAGGCTTGCTTACGCAATTGCGGATCGACGCTATTACTTGCCGTCATATTCAAGACCTGCAGAACTCCAATTACCGCAACACCGACGATGACAATAAATATCACCAGCTCCACCAGAGTGAAACCGGACTTCATCCATCGCGGTTGTAAACGATGCCTAGTGAACATAACCAGTTTCCGGTTCAACAACGATGGTTCGAACCAAATCACCGCTTGTCAACGTAATGTTCAAAAGCGCAAAACTGGATACCGGATCAACATCACTAACATTGAATGGGCGCCCTAAAGCGTTGAAAAAAAAAGTTGACTCAGCAGGCGCTACAACAACGTTATCGGGAATCGCTGCACACATCCATGCCGTGTTATTTCCACACACGGGCAATGCTCTGCGTGCAGCGGGCCCAAGGACAGGTATATTGCAAGCTGCATCAAAACATAATGCAAGCCTACCGCCCCCCAAACCAACAAAAACTGGCCTGTTTTGTGCAATCGCCGTTTTTTGAGCGTAACGCAACGTTGCCTGCGCCTCATCGCCAAAAGCACGAATATCAAATGTATTTCGGTCGAAAAAACGCGGTAGGATAAAAACCGAAAGAATGCCAAGCAGAATCAAAACCAAAATAAGTTCGATCAAGGTAAAACCAGCATCGAACAAATGGCGTTCATCTCTCACGACATCTCCAAATCTACATATAACAAACCCGCGCCAGCTAACAGGCACGGGCTTCAACAAGCGACTTGTAAATTAACAACCGGACTTATCGGCCACAATCCCAGGTGCACTGCCTGCGGCCGCTGGTGCAGTATAGGTAACAATGCAAGTAGCAGGAGTTGTTGCTTTATTCAAGCTAAATACGCCGCCAGCAAGAGTAAAGCCATCCTGAGCCGCCAATGCCGTCCCGATACTTGCTGTAGTTGGATAACCATTTACTACGGCAACTTGCGTACCATCCATCGTAATGTTTCCATTAGGAGTAGTTGTAATCAAAGATTGAGCATGCGCAAGAGCAGAGGCCGCTTGCACTGCGCCCAACATCCCATCTAATGCTGCGTCACGTGCTTGCTTCCCTAGATCGATAAAGCGCGGAATAGCCGTCGCTGCCAAAACACCCAGAATGACAATCACGACAACCAATTCGATCAACGTAAAACCTGCTTGTTGTTTGGAAAAAGACTTCACTTTCATTTTAAAACTCCCTGTAAAAATAATAAATTTGCTTAATTCCATGCATAAGGAACGATCTGCTCCAGCACTACACCTTCAACTACCTTTCCAGAAATCGGTCGTTCCGCAACTGGAAAATTCTTTACTGCTAACACTAAATTTGTTTTAAAACGCAACTGAGGAGGCACTTCATTGGCATTACCTGAAACCACATGGTTATGCACGAAATACACTAAAGCGCGCGCACTCAAATCGAAATACCACTTCCCAGATACGTCTTCATCCGGTATCTGATCAAAATATTCTCCTGCATAGTTAGCTGGTTTTTGTGCAAGCCATTCCATAGGATTCTGCTTTACAAGCTCACTCGCTTCGCCAAGTTGGTTGCTTGCAATCAACGACGCAAAACGTAGCTGCAATACACTTTGCAACACACCAACCGTTTGTTCCACAGCGGCTTTTTCCGCCATTCGCTGGTAAAACTGCACACGATTCAACAATATCGTCGACAGTACTGCAACAATGCATGCAACAACCATCAACTCCAGCAGTGTGAAACCAGTACGCTTAGCAAACTGAAAATCCCGTAACGAATCTAGCATTAGCGACCCATCGCTACCTTGCCCAAATCCCAAATCGGCAAGAACACGCCCAAGGCCAGTATCAATACCAATATTCCCAAACCAATAATCAAGATCGGCTCGATCTGCGCAGAGAGCGTCTTCAATTCATAATCCACTTCGCGCTCGTACATCGCCGCGACTTCATCCATCAAACTATCCAGTTCACCGGTTTCTTCACCGACTGCAATCATTTGTATGACGACCGGTGTAAACACACCCGTAGTCACGGCGGTCCGCAAAATACTTTCACCCCGCTCGACGCCATCACGCATTTGTTCGACGCGACTAGCGATATAACTGTTATCCACCGTCTGCGCGACCACGTTCAAGCCTTGTACTATCGGCACGCCGCTCTTGCTGGACAAGGCAAAGCTGCGCGCAAAGCGCGCTAGCGTACCTTTCAACATTATTTTTCCAGCAATAGGAATGCGCAGCTTGGTTTTATCCCATTGATACTTGCCGCTAGTTGTGCCGATATACATCTTGAAAGCAACTGCCGCACCCAAAGCCAGTGCCAAAATCACTGGCCAATACTCCACAGTGAAATCCGATACGCCGATCAAGAGCTTGGTCATGAAAGGCAATTCCGCCTTGAAGCCGGCATATACCTTGGCAAAAGTTGGAATGACGAACAGATTGATCACAGCCATTGCCACGCACAAAGCCGAGACGACGAACATCGGATAACGTAATGCAGTGCGGACGCGTTGACGCATCTCGCGATCGAACTCCAGATAATCAAACAAGCGCAGGAACACTTCTTCCAATCGCCCGGTCATCTCGCCGACGCGCACCATGCTGGTATAGAAAGGAGTAAATATTTTTGGATGGCGACGCATTGCGGCGGATAACTCACGCCCGGCATCCAGCGATTCGCGCAAATCCTTGATGACACGTCCAAAGGATTTATTGATCGCCGATTCCTGCAGCCCTGCCAGACTGCGCATGATGGGCACGCCAGCCTTCAGCAAGGTGTACAACTGACGGCTGAAGAGTTGCACATCGATAGAGCGTACTTTTTGTTCGGTCAGCTTGCTCCACCAACTATCGACATCATTGCCAGCAGGTTTGCTGGTGAGGACGATTTCAACCGGCGTGATACCTGTGCTGAAGAGTTGATCGGCGACGCCTCCGCTATCTGGACCTTCCAGAACACCTTGCAGCATTTCGCCACGAGCATTTCGAGCTTTGTACGCAAAAAACGGCACATCGATTCCTAAGATGAGTTCTTGCGCGAGAGTAATAGAAAAATGCTTATGCACCAAAGCGAATAAGCTTATTTAACAAAAATTGACAAATATATTGGAAGGAAGTGCACACAAATTTCCGCGTGGAAACTTATTATTCATCATCCCGCTTTTATCAAGCAAGTAGCTCGAAATAAAAGAAGCTGTTTCTCCCATCATTCACATTGAAAATGTGGCCGCCAGCATTAGACCAAACAAGCGGAGAAGAAACAAGCAATCAATGCCGGGGTTAAAAATCGAGGAGAACAACGGCCGCCATATTGCCACGCTGCAAGATAATGTGACGTGAAATATATTGCATCACTCTTCAAATTGATTCGTTATCCGCATGGCTTCACTCACCGTTGTCTTGCCGGCAGTCACCAAGGTAACCGCATGACGACGCAAGGTTTGCCCCGCCATTTGCTCCTGAGCAACTTTAATAAACAGATTCGGATCCTGACTGTTTGCCGCATGCGTAACAGCGGCCGTCATTTCCAGCATTTCATACACGCCAGTACGTCCACGATAACCAGTACCATTGCAATGCGAACAGCCTTTTCCGTGTTTATAGTGATAGTGATCCACCGTATCGCCCAACTCTATTTGCAACCACTCATGCTCGGTAGGCAGCAATTCATAGTCGGTCTCACAGCTTTCGCAATTAACGCGTACCAAACGCTGCGCCAACACTGCCTGCAAGGACGTCGCCACCATGTAGTGCGGCACACCCATATCCAACAGACGAATAGGCGTGCTGATCGCATCGTTGGTATGCAAGGTTGATAGCACCAGATGGCCTGTCAATGCCGCGCGCATACCAATTAGCGCCGTCTCTTGGTCACGCATCTCGCCGACCAGAATCACATCGGGATCTTGCCGTAATGCAGAACGCAGGACTCGCGCAAAATTCAGATCAATCTTGTCATTCACTTGCACCTGATTGATGCCGGGCAGACGATATTCAACCGGATCTTCGACGGTAATCAATTTACGTTCTTGCGAATTCAATTCTGCCAAGGCGCCATACAGCGTCGTCGTTTTACCACTACCGGTCGGGCCAGTTACCAGTACCAAACCATTTGGACGGCGGATGATCTTGCGCAGGCGCTTCATCATCTCGACCGGCATGCCGATCGAATCCAGCATCAGCGTGCCACCACTTTGATTGAGCAAACGCATGACGACCGATTCGCCATATTGCGTCGGCATGGTTGAAATACGTACGTCGATATTCTGATTGCGCACCTTGATCGCAAAACGACCATCCTGCGGCAAGCGTTTTTCTGAAATATCCAGTTCGGACATCAACTTCAAACGCAGCGCCAGCGAGGCAGCAATTTTGATGTCGGCCTCGGTTTGCAGATGCAACATGCCATCGATACGGAAGCGTATCTGCAAGCGTCCTTCTTGCGGCTCGATATGAATATCGGATGCGCGCACCTGCGTCGCATCATCAAATACGGATTGCAGCAGCTTGACGATAGGAGCCTCTTCCAGCCCTGGCGTCATGCCAGACGAGCCGAAATCGACATGGCTATCGCCCAGATCCTGCTCTAGCTCACGTGCAAAATCTGTAATCTCTTCAGTGCGACGGTAGATACGATCTATCGCATGCAGCAACTCGCTCTCGTTAATGACAGCAAGTTCGATATCTCTTTTGACCGCGCGGGAAATTTCATCGTAAGCAAACAGATCGGTAGGATCGGCCATGCCAACCAGCAGCGTCTTGCGCCTGTCTTCCAGCACCAAGGCGCGGAAGCGGCGCGCTTGCGTCTCTGGCAAGAGGCGTACCGTCTCTGGATGTACGTTGAAAAACTTGATATTGATGTAAGGAATGTCCAACTGTTTGGCGAGTGCAGTCGATATCTGCTCTTCCGTCACCAAACCGTTTTCGACAAAAACGCGCCCGAGCTTTCTCCCTGTGCGCTTTTGTTCAGCGAGAGAAAATTGAAGCTGTTCCTCAGAAATCAATTTCTGCTGAAACAGGATTTCACCTAAGCGAACCTTTTCGGGCCGTGCCATATCGTCCTTTTCATTAAAAATACGTGCGTATTTTATGCCGGAACATCCTATGTTCCGCCGCATTTATCGTGAATTAACAAATTGACCGTCGTTAATGAAACACTTCATTGCTTAACGATGACTCATCGCAAATGCCGTGCCGAGCAAAGCAGCATTGGCTCCCATCCCATGCGGCAAGCTGCCAAACGCAAAAGCTTGCTGTATATTCTTAGACAATTCCACCCTACTCTAACGGCCACCATGTCTGCAGAAATCCAAGCATCCCGTCACGAAGCGACCCTGATCTTGACTCTCTCCAATCCTGGTGCGAAGAATGCACTGCACCCGGATATGTTCGCCGCCGCTGTTGAAGCGCTGTCGACAGCCGAGCGCGATGACTCTATCCGTGCGGTGATTCTGACTGGCGCAGACAACTTCTTCTGTGCTGGCGGCAATCTCAATCATCTGCTGGAACATCGTGCCATGAGCAAGGTCGATCAAGGCGATGCCGTCGATAGCTTGCGTAGCTGGATAGACGCAATCCGCGATTGCCCTAAACCTGTGATCGCCGCCATCGAAGGTGCCGCTGCCGGCGCAGGGTTCTCTCTAGCCTTGGCTTGCGATTTAATCGTCGCTGGTAACTATGCGAAATTTGCCATGTCTTACGTCAGAGTGGGATTGACGCCTGATGGCGGCGCATCCTGGTTCTTGACGCAAAGTCTGCCTCGCCAATTGGCGACCGAGATCTTGATTGAAGGCAAAACGATTCCTGCTCAACGTTTGTACGATCTGGGTCTGATCAACAAGATGGTTCCCGATGGCACGACACTGGATGTGGCGCTGAAGTGGGCCGATGAATTAGCTGAGTTATCAAGCAATGCTGTCGAACGTACCAAGTCATTGATACGCGATGCCAAAGATCATCCACTCTCACAGCATTTCGAGTTGGAGAAATTCAACTTCGTTGAAAGCCTCAATCATCGTGATGCACAAGAAGGTATCCACGCGTTCCTGGAAAAAAGAAAACCACATTACAAATGACATTAGCGAAAAGAAGGCGCGTCTATCTGATGCGTCACGGCAGTGTGACTTACTTCGATGACGAAGGAAAACCATACGCACATGATGAAGTACCGCTGAACGAAAAAGGCCGCATGCAAACGAGCGAAGCAGGTAAAACCTTCGCGCGACAAGGCATACAATTCGACCGCGTCATCACCTCCAATCTACCGCGCACGGTGGAATCCGCTACCCGCGTACTGGCAGAAACCGGCCAGCAAATCACGCTGGAACAATGGCAAGACTTGCAGGAAGTACGTGGCTGTCACTCACTGGAAGATATTGCAGACGACCATCTTGAGCATGCCTTTACCGGCGCCTTTACGTGCATGGCAGCAGAAGATAAAAAATTCCTGGAAGGCGAAAGCGTCGGTCAATTAATGGATCGCATCCACACAGCGATTGATCGCCTGCGTGCAGATACTTCGTGGGACACTGTTTTGCTCGTCTTGCACGGCGGAGTCAATCGTGCCGTCTTGTCTTATGCGATTACCAATCAACGCTTGTTCCTCGGCAATATCGAACAAGCGCCTGGCTGCATCAATATTCTGGATGTAGGCGAACGCCCAGATGATTGGGTCATCCAAACCATCAACTACGCACCGCCACTGCCGCTACATACGGCATCGCGCCTCACCACGATGGAAGAAGTCCTGCTGCATTACCGCAGATCACGTGGCCTGTAAGTAAGGTTGCCGCTAGCCTTCCGCCGTTTCTCGCGTTGCAGAGCAAGGAATCCTGAATTTCTGCATAATCTCGCCCAAGATTCAGATTTATGCGCTCTGCCGCAGCTCACTTACAGGAGAAGAAATGATAGACCTTTATTCCACCGCCACGCCCAACGGCCACAAAGTCCACATCATGCTGGAAGAATGCGGCCTAGCGTACAACATGCATCACATCGATATCGGCGCAGGCGATCAATTCACAGCAGATTTCCTCGCCATCTCGCCGAACAACAAGATTCCAGCAATTATTGATAGCGACGGCCCTGACGGCAAAGCGATGTCCTTGTTCGAATCTGGTGCCATTCTGATTTATCTCGCCAGCAAGGTTGGCAAGTTTCTCGGCATGACTGATCGCGAAAAATTCACGACCTTGCAATGGCTGATGTTCCAAATGGGTGGCGTCGGTCCTATGTTGGGCCAAGCGCATCACTTCCGCATGTATGCACCGGAAAAAATCGATTACGCAGTCAATCGCTACACCAATGAAGCAAAGCGCTTGTACGGCGTCATTGAAAAACGTCTGGCTGAAAGTAAATACCTCGCCGGCGATAACTACACCGTTGCCGATATCGCGACTTTCCCTTGGCTGCGCTCGTGGGAAAAACAGGGAATCGAATTGTCCGACTACCCTCACCTGCAAAACTGGTTCAACGAAATCAGCGAACGTCCGGCAGTCAAGAAAGGCGTCACGCTGTTTACAGATCTGCGCAAGCCTATCGCTGATGAAAAATCGAAGGAAATATTGTTTGGCGCAACACAGTACGCGAAGCGCTAATGAGAAAGTATCAGCGATTATTCCTGTTTTAATGTGAGGAATAATCGCTGGTGTTTGAGAGTTAGATGTAATGCCGCAGTATCAATTCAGCGACACAGACGGGCTTGTCACTGCCCTCGCATTCAACTGTTACTTGCCACACCATCTGCATTCCGCCGGTAATTTCTTCGACTGACTGCAACAGCATACGGCCACGTACGCGATGATCAACTGGCACCGGAGCCGGAAAACGTACCCGATTCAAACCGTAATTCACCGCCAGTTTGCACAGCGGGAACGCAATCGATACCTGCAACATGGTCGGCAATAAAGAGAGAGTTAGAAATCCGTGTGCAATCGGCGCACCGTAGGGTGACTCTTGGCGACAACGTTCGGCATCGACGTGTATCCATTGGTGATCGCCGCTGGCCTGCGCAAACAGATCGATGCGCTCCTGCGTGATCTCCAGCCAATCGGATACGGCCACTTCTTGTCCGACCAAATCTTTTAATTCAGCCAGCGATGCAATTTGACGCATATCGTTTCCGATCGATTTATTGGAGCGGTTGTTTCAACACATCAGGAATGGGCAAAGTCATGACATCGATTCCCTCTTCTGCCAAGGCAGAACGTTCGTCGGCTGTCGCGGTACCGCGTATGCCGTGCTCCGCAACTTCCTTGTAATGAATGCGACGTGCTTCTTCGGCAAATTGATTGCCGACGTCTTCCGTATTGGCAATCACCTTGCGCGCAAAATCCATTAACTGATCTTGCATACGCGCACTGTCGTCGTTCACACGTGCAGTTGCACCGGATAAATTTAAACGAGGAGATGATGGTAAACGTTTGATCTCTTGATTGCCGCATAAAGGGCATTCAATCAAATGTTTGGAGGATTGCGTGAAGAAGTCATCTTCGGAGGAAAACCATCCCTCAAAGCGATGATCGAGTTCACAACAAAGGTTATAGACTTTCATGAGTTTGGTGCCCGGGGCCGGACTTGAACCGGCACGCCTATTAGAGCGAGGGATTTTAAGTCCCTTGTGTCTACCGATTTCACCACCCGGGCATAATCACGATTTTAAACCACGATTCTAGGACAAAATAAAAGCGCTCGCGGCGCTTTCAAAAAAACTGGAGGCGGGGGTCGGGATCGAACCGGCGTAAACGGCTTTGCAGGCCGCTGCATAACCACTTTGCTACCCCGCCATGGGGCCGTATTGTACAGCGCAAGCGATGTTGCCGCATGTGCATAACAAAACGAAAACGAAATCTCAAACCTACAGCGAATAAAAAAGGAAGCTGACGAACGAGCTCCCTTTTGGAAATCCGAGTCGGAAAGATTTTCCGGTAGCGCGTATTATGCCCTAGTATGCTGCAGCTTTGCAAGATGTACTGGCATGCAAATACCTTGTGACGTTCCATGAACAACATTAACGCGCCTGACTCCGTAGTTGCCCTCTTCCTGGCGACACAAAATCTGAGCGTCGGGGCTGCGCTGGTCATGTGATTACTCTTTGCATAGAATGCTGTTTTTTATCATCGCGACAGAATCGGAATTGTTTATCCATGAATAGAACGAATACGGCGACTACCCCGCTCGTACTGGTCGTCGAAGACGAAACCGAACTGTCCGACATCCTGCTGGCTTATCTGCAACGCGATAACTTGCGCACTTTGCATGCGGCAACTGGGCCGGATGCCTTGCGCCTCTTTCGCGAGCATCAGCCTTCTATCGTATTGCTCGATATTCGACTGCCAGGCAAAGACGGCGTGGATGTCTTGAAAGAAATTCGTCAGGAAAGTGATACGCCTGTCATCATGACAACAGCGTTGGCAGACGATCTAGACAAAATGCTTAGTCTGAGATTGGGCGCCGACGATTATGTTGTCAAACCTTACAATCCAGCCGAAATCATTGAGCGCGTGCGCGCCGTGCTGCGTCGAACATTCCGCGCACCGGAGCCGCGCAACGATGCTCCCCTACGTATAGGTCAACTCGAAATCGATCAACAGGCTTACACCGCGCGCGCTTTTGATGCGGAGGAACGTCCTGTTGTGCTGCCACTGACGCTGACTGAATTCCGCATTCTGGTCTGTCTTGCAAAACGTCCCAAGCGCTGTTTCTCTCGTGCAGAACTGATTGAGGCATGTCTGCCAGAAAGCGATGCACTCGATCGCGTGATCGATTCCCATCTCAGCAAGTTGCGGAAAAAATTGCAGGACGCAGGTTGCAACGATTTGATTGAAACCGTACGTGGCATCGGATACCGACTATGGCGCGATACCTAGACCGCATCTGGATCCGCTTCGGACTCGGCATCGCTGCAACGGTGCTGGTCACGATGGTCGTCATGGGCGCAACCAGCTATGTTTACGGGCAAGTGGAATTCGAGCGTTTTCGTGACAGCCTTCCCGAACAAGTGCGCGTCGAATTCGATCTACTCAATGCGCGTGATATGGATGACAGTCCGCGTGCAATGGAAATCTATCAGCAGTACTGGTTAGGTAATCGCTGGGACACCGATGTCTTTGCGATCATCATCGATCTGTTGGTATGCCTACCATTCGGCTTGGTTGCCGGCTTGTGGACTTCGCGCATGGTCACACAACCGGTGCAATCGATAGCCGAGGCGGCACGGCGAGTCGCGGTCGGCGATTTCAGCGTGCGTGCACATGCACGTAGCCAAGGCGGGGAAATGACCAGCCTCGTCAACGATTTCAATCACATGACCGATGCGCTGGAAACGCTGGAGCGCGAGCGCAAATCGACGATGGCAGCGATCTCGCACGAATTGCGTACGCCACTGGCAGTATTGCAGGCCAGACTGCATGCGATATGCGACGGCGTGATCCCGGCCGATCCGAAAGAATTTTCACGTCTGCTGGAACAGGTACGTCATCTGACGCGTCTGGTGAGCGATTTGCATACGCTTTCCGTTGCCGATGCGGGACGCTTGTCCTTGCATCGCAAAGAACTCGATCTGGTCGCATTGGTACGCGATGTTCTGTCCAAGTACGCCAGCCGTCTTGAAGAACACGGCATGCAGGCCGAATTGACGATACAGGGCGAGATTCCGCTGATTCAAGCAGACGAAGACCGCTTGCATCAGATGTTGAACAATCTGATTGAAAATGCACTTCAATATGCTCAGAGCGGTGGTTGGTTGGGCATAGATTTACAATCCAAAGATAACGATGTTGTCATTTCAGTCAGTGATGCAGGCGAAGGACTGTCAGCGGATATGCATGAACAGGTATTCCAGCGCTTTCATCGTCTGGATCCGTCGCGCAATCGGGCTACCGGTGGTAGTGGATTAGGTCTGTCGATAGTACGTACCTTGGTAGAATTGCAAGGTGGCCATGTTTCCATCGACAAGGCTGAACGCGGTGGCGCACGGTTTGTCATTCAGTTGCCACGTAGTTAATAGCGTCGCCCTCTCTAATCTCCATCATTTCTCCACAATATCTGCATGGCGGCGCAATCTTGCGCGGCCAGAATCGGGTTTTCGGCAATAAAGGGCTATTTCGCCTCTTGCCGCCCCTTTCAAGCGGATACCCATTTGCTGCGATTTCCTCTCCCCAGATTTGCTGTTTCATGCGTATCGCTAGTGCTGGTGTCAGGCTGCGCGCAGGTGGACATGCCCAAGCTGCCCAACCTTCTGCCATCCCACTGGACGCAGACACCAGCAGCATCTGCTCCCGATAAAAATATTCCGCCTGTTGATCTGACTGGCTGGTGGAAACGTTTCGGCGATGCCGAGCTGGATGCGTTGGTTGAACGTGCATTGAGTTCAAATATGTCGCTGCGACAAGCCAAACTCAGACTGCAGGCAGCACGCGCATTAGCTGGCAATGTCAGCAAAAGCTATTTGCCGCAATTAGACTTCAGTTCGTATGGAACAGAAGATGCTGCGGCAGTAGACGCTTATTATCAATTGAGTCTGAACGCAGTCTGGAAACTAGGCTTGTTCGGCGATCAAGAAGGTGCTGAACGACGCGCTGGTGCCAGCTTAGAACGTGCTGCCGCTGCCGAGCAGGAAGCAAGAGTGGGGCTGGTAGCTGAAGTCGTGCGCAATTATCTGGAGCTGCGTGCAGCACAACAACAAATTGCAACGGCAGAAGAACTGGTCGCTCTCGATAGACGCACCTTGGAATTAACAGAGGTACGCATCACCAATCGTTTAGCCGGTCCTGATCAACGCTTGCAACTACAAGCACGATTGGCACGCACGCGAGCAGCACTCAGTTTGCCCAAGCAAGCAGAGGCGCGCGCGCTATACGCATTGGCAGCGTTAGTCGGACAAGCCCAACCAGACAGCACTTGGTCACAGCCACATCCATTACCGGCTTTGCAAGCAGGAGGAATTACACAAATTCCGAGTGACCTATTACGTAGCCGCCCTGACATGCGTGTTGCCGAAGCAGAAGTATTGCAAGCCGTCGGCGAACTTGGCATCGCCAAATCAGCGCTGTATCCGCGTATCGCACTCGGCGCATCTTATCTGTACTCCTACAATCTGACCCAGAATGGAAGAACGACCCAAAACGGCGTGCCTACCATCGGACCACTCATCGATCTGCCGCTGTTTGATTGGGGACAACGTAAAGCCATCGCCACAGCCCGCCAACATGAAGTAGACGCATCACTGGCCGGTTATCGACAAGTATTGCTGGACAGCGTTGCGCAGGTAGAAACCGGCATTGCATTGCTCACACAAGCTCAACAACGCGTGCAACATCTGCGCGATGCACTGGCAGCAACGCAAACGATGGCAGATAAAGACCGTTCACTGACGCGATTGGGATTATCCAGCGAATGGAGTGGCCTCGAATACAAACAAAATGTACTGCAGGCGCAGCAATCGTTGACCGCTGCTGAAACTGACTACGGCATTGCATACGCCACCTTGTTCCGCGCTCTTGGCGGCGCCCCGTTGCCACTAGCTGATAACGAGCCGCAATCATGATTCCATTAGCACGCAAGACGCTACTGTACGAATGGTTCCGCTTTATGCCGGCCGTGATGGCAGTCGGCTTCGCTGGCGTTCTTCTCGCCGTACAAGCAGCACTGGTAATGGGTATCTTTGGTAGCGCCGCAGTGTATGTCACCGCGTCTTCCGCTGACTTATGGGCCGGTTATCCAGGTACGCAAAGTGTCAATTTTGGCCGTCCGATAGGACAGGATGTAGAAATGCGCTTGCGTATGGATCCGGACGTGACCGCAGTAGAACCATACATCTGGGTTGATGGCGATTGGCGCGGTAGTGCCAGCGCTAGTGGCGTCTCGGTTTATGTATCCGGTATCGACACACAAGGCAGCATGATGTTTTCACGCATACTCTCGCCGGGTATGCGTCAGCTATTGCAAGAACCGGGTGCCGTCATCATTGATCGCGCCGAACGTGATCAATTACGTGCTGGCACCGATGACACAGCCTGGATCAATGGCCAGCGCGTCCATATTGTTGCTGCTCTCAATGGCTTGCGCGGACTGGGTGGCGTCAACGTGATCACATCGCTGGATACCGCTCGCATGCTGCAAACAGACGGTGCACAAGGTCCAAGCTATTACGTCGCCAAAATTCGCAGTAACGCGAAGCCTGCAACAGTTGCAGCACGCTTCGAACCTGATGCTCGCTTCGGCCCATTCTCCGTATGGACCGCACGCTCCTTTGCCAAACGCTCCCAACTGTACTGGCTATTCGATACCGGTGCCGGTGTAGCAGTACTGTTCATGGCCGCGATTGTGTTGCTGGTTGGTGCCGTCATTACCAGTCAGTCGTTGCTTGGTGTGGTCGCATCTTCAGCGCGTGAATACGCGATGCTGAATGCGCTCGGCGTCAGTCATCGCTCGCTCAGCCGTGTCGTCATCTCGCAATCCGGCTGGATAGGTGGTGCTGGATTGATCATCGCAGCACTGGCGTCTACCGCATTGCTCTCTATCGCTGCCGCGTATGGTGTGCCCATCAACATGAGCATATCGGTCGCGCTGATTTGCACGGCCTTGGTCCTGATACTGGCACTTGTTTCCGGCCTGTTTGCATTACGCGGCTTGATGCGTGCAGACCCTACCCTGTTGTTAAGGTAAATCATGCCGCTCGACATTAACACCCCCCCACCTAGTCTGGCCGCCGAGCGTGTCAGCAAATCTTTTCTTTCCGGCTTGGTGCGTATTCACGTCCTGCAACGGTTATCGGTATCGATTTACCCAGGTGAGTTGACATTGATTTCCGGACCATCCGGCTGCGGCAAAAGTACCTTGCTGTCACTGCTTAGCGGACTGCAGGCACCGGATGAAGGTCGTATTACTGCGCTGGATGAAGAGCTGGGCAATATCGGCCGCCATCAACTAGAACGCTTCCGCCTCAAGCACACAGGATTCGTGTTTCAAGGCTTCAATCTTTTCCCTGCCCTCACCGCTTGCGAACAAGTGCAATTGCCGCTTGGTTATATGGGCATGAACGACAACGATGCGCGTAAAAGCGCGATGGCCGCATTGGAAGAAGTTGGCATGTCGCATCGCGCCGATGAACGTCCTGCCAAACTGTCCGGTGGCGAACGTCAGCGCGTTGCTATTGCACGCGCGATCGCCAAGCAACCACAACTTTTATTTGCAGATGAACCGACCAGTTCACTCGATGCTGACAATGGTCAGAACGTGATCGACATCCTGCATCGCATCGCCCACACACACCAAGCCACCGTGCTTTGTGTCAGCCATGATCCGCGCTTGATCCGACACGCCGACCGCGTACTGGAAATGGAAGATGGCGTGATCCGCAATGATTGGCGCCCTGAACGTATTCGGCCCACGCCACTTTACAAAGAAGGACAACAATGATGAATGCCCATCGGCATATTTACAGCCTGCTGGCACTGAGTGCCTGCATAGGCTTGACTGCCTGCTCCGATGACAAACCGGCAGCCGCACCCAAAGCTGCTGGAAACGATCATGCCTACGTTGCCATCGCACGCGGCAAGATTGAAGCACAAGGAGGCCTGGTCGCTATCCAACCTGCACAAGACGGTCGTGTCGTACGCTTGCCAGTCAGCGAAGGGCAACAAGTTGCGTCCGGCGCCGTACTCGCAGAACTCGACAGCCGCAATGAACAAATTGAATTGAGTGAATCCGAAGCGCGTCTGCGTCAGGCGCAAGCACAGGCGCAAGCAGCTACTTTACCGCTGTCCGGTGCACGCGATCTGGCACAACGACTACATCAAGCTGCCGAAGCTGGTGCCAGCGACGTACAACGTGCGGATGAAGCCAATCAACGTGTGCAACAACTACAGGCTGCCGCCACGATATCCGGCAACGATGTCGCGATTGCACGTGAACGAGTGGAAGCTGCCAAGCAACGTCTTGCCGCACGCACTTTGCACGCACCACAAGCAGGCACGATCATCATGCTCGACGCCACTATCGGTACACAAACGTTGGCACAAGGTGGCAAGCCGCTGATGACCTTGTTGCCAGCACGTCCACCACAAATTCGCGCCGAGTTGAATGAGAGTTTTGTATCGCAAGTCAAACCCGGCATGCATGCCGACATCAGCATCGAGGCTGATCCGCAACGCAAACCCCTGCGCGCACGTGTAGTACGCATCGGGCAGGTATTCGCCAACAGCCGCCTGAGCGATGACGGCAATCCACGCAGCAATTTACGCGTGGTCGATTGTGTACTGGCCTTCGACGAAGTGCCGGATGTACGCATCGGACAAAATGTGAGAGTGAGCTTCCATGAATAAGAACCTGAACTTCCGCCCTGTCACGGCATCCAGACAGGCGCCATCCGAAATATCGGAATGGGCAATCCAATGTGATTTCGACGGCACCATCAGTACCGTTGACGTGACCGATTCTCTGCTTAACCGCTTTGCCCGTGACGGCTACGAAGAATTGGAAGAAGCGTGGGTACGTGGAGAAATCGGCTCGCGCGTTTGCATGCAAAAACAAATTGCCTTGCTCGATATGAGCATGGACGACTTGCACGCACATCTGGATCTGATTGAAATTGATCCGGCCTTCCCTGCATTCGTACAAGCTGCATCGGCACGCGGACTACCGCTGCAAATCGTCAGCGATGGCATGGACTATGTCATCTCTTATGTATTGAAACGCCATGGCCTCGGCCATCTGCAAGTCCTAGCCAATCACCTGGTACAAACCGGACCACGTAGCTGGCAATTACAATCACCACACGCCAGCACATCTTGCAACCGTAACAGCGGTACTTGCAAATGCGCACTGCTGGAAACACAACGCGCCAAGCATGCTCGCGTGCTTTTCATTGGCGATGGCACATCTGATTTCTGCGTATCTGGTCAAGCTGATTTCGTATTGGCCACCAGCCGTTTGCTCGAACACTGCCGCAAAAACGCTTATGCGCACGCCGCTTTCGCCGACTTTGATGAAGCCATTACGCTGCTGTCACAGGTAGTCGCAAGAGAGGAAATGCAGGCATGACCGAACATGAATTTCTGTTCGAAGGTGGACGTACTGGTGTGCTGCTGATACACGGATTGACCGGCACACCAAATGAAATGCGCCTGCTCGGTAAAGGTCTGCATCGTGCAGGCCATACCGTGTACGGCATGCAACTGGCTGGCCATTGCGGCACGGCAGATGATTTGATTGCCACCAGCTGGCAGGATTGGTACAACAGCGTACTCGTTGCAGCAGATCATTTACGTACACGCGTGGGCGTGGATCGCATCTTCGTCATGGGTCTGTCGATGGGTGCGCTATTGTCCTTGAAGCTTGCCGCCGATCAGCCAGAAAAAGTGGCCGGCGTAGGCGCATTGGCGACCATGTTCCAACATGATGGCTGGAGCATGCCGCGTTATACGCGCCTCAGTTTTCTGCTGCGTATTTTCAAAGCATTGCGTATAGGTCGCAATAGCTGCTTTACCGAACAGCCACCGTATGGCATCAAGGATGCTGCCCTGCGCAAACGTATCGTGGCGCAAATGCATTCCGGCGATAGCTCGGAAGCTGGCCTGCCTGGCAATCCATGGTGGTCGGTAGCGGAACTGTATGGTTTAGCTGCAGAAGTACGCCGCCAACTACCTGCGATCACCGCTCCCTGCCTCTTGGTTCACGCCACAGAGGACGATGTCGCGAGTCTGCAAAAAAACGCTCTGCTTGTGCAAAACAGTGTCAAAGGTCCAGTGCAAACACTGTGGCTGCAAGACAGCTATCACATGGTCACCATCGACCGCGAACGCCGCTTGGTGATCGAACGAGCCTGCGACTTCATCGCACAGACATTGGGCATGAACTCCTCGACAAGCAAGCACACCAACTCTACATCGTCCCATCTGGCCGCAGCATGATAGGTGAAACACTGCCGTGGCTGGCAATTGTCCTATGGGCTGCCAATGTGATTGTGGATAGTGCCGGTCAACTGGCATTCAAGGCTGCTGCCATCAATGATGCGGATGCTGAAGGTTTGGCACGTTGGTATCGAATGGCGCAACAACCGTGGTTGTGGTTAGGCATAGGTTGCTACGTATTGGAATTTGTACTGTGGTTGGCTTTTCTGTCGCTGGTACCACTGTCGCAAGGCGTGCTGATGGGGTCGATCAATATCGTCGCCATCATGCTGGCTGGACGCTGGCTGTTCCGTGAAAAACTCACACGCTTGCGCGTGATCGGTATTCTGCTGGTGTCCTTGGGCGTCGCGATTGTGGGATTGCCGGCATGAAGAAAAGTTTCTACATCATCGGCTTCATGGCCTTGCTCGCCTTCGACACCTTGGCGCAGCTAAGCTTCAAGTACGCAGCCATCCACGCGCTACCACTGCAGGCAAATACCGAGTGGCTATTACGGGTATTCAGCATGCCGTGGATCTATGGCGCCTTCATCGGTTACATAGGTGCATTCTTCAGTTGGATGACGCTGCTGAAACACGCGCCCATCGGCCCGGCCTTTGCTGCTTCGCATTTGGAAATCCTGTCCGTCATGCTGCTGTCCGTCTGGCTGTTCGACGAAAAAATCGGTTGGCCGCAAATACTCGCTGCCGTTCTGATTGTTGCCGGCGTCATCTGCCTCGCCTTCAGTGAAAACGAACTCCATCCCGAAGCCGCCAGCGGTGAGGAACATGCAGTTCGCTGAAAGTAAAAATGCCAGGTACGAGGTACCGCCGACCGCCGGCCTGCCCTTGTACCTAAGCGATCTTTTGCCTGGCAGTGCCGACCTGGCAGTAGCCGTCGCACAATTCCTGAATGTAGAACACGCACAACTGGAAAGCTCAGGCACCGCTGCACTGGTCATTGCCTTGCATGCCCTGCACGACATCGCGCCGACGCGCCACACCGTCATCGTTCCTGCCTACACTTGCCCGCTGGTTGCATTGGCCGTCGCACAATGCGGCTTGACGCTACGCATCTGCGATCTGCTGCCAGACAGTCTGAGCATGGATCCAGTCATGCTGGCGAGCCTGTGTGATGCCAACACGCTCGCCATCCTGCCCACGCATCTATGTGGAAGAATCAGCGCCGTCACCCCCATACAAGCATGCGCCCGCGCCTGTGGTGCCTGGGTGATCGAAGATGCAGCACAAGCGCTAGGTGCACGTGTAGATGGACACAGCGTCGGTACTGAAAGCGATCTCGCCATTTTTAGCCTTGCAATCGGCAAAGGTTTGACTATCTACGAAGGTGGCATTCTGATCGCACGCGATGCCGCAGTACGTGCTGCCTGCGCCAAGGCTAGCGCACGTCTTGCACCAGCGCGCCCTCTTGTCGAATGCCAGCGTTCGCTGGAACTGGCTGCCTATGCCGTGCTATATCGTCCTTCGTTGTTACCCCTCGCCTACGGCAAACCATTACGCCGCGCGCTGCAGCTCAACGATTGGCTGGATGCCGCAGGCGATCGCTTCCCTACTCGTACCGTATTGCATCGTCCCGGAAAATGGCGGCAGGTAGTTGGCGTACGTGCCATAAAAAGATTAGCTGCATTTCAAACGAGTACACGCGAACAAGCACTACGCCGTCTGCCCCAACTGCGCTCCATCGAAGGAATCATACCGTTTGAAGATGAAGAAGGCTGTGGCACATGGCCGGTGCTCAGCTTGCTCATGCCGGATCGCACGCGTCGCGATGCGGCATTGCAGGCTTTATGGGGAATGAGATGCGGTGTGAGCCTGCCTTTCGTGCATGCTCTACCCGACTACGCGTATTTGAATGAAGTAATACCGACTAGTGCACAAGATAAACATGCTTTGCCAAACGCTCGCATGCTGGCTACACGCGTACTGACAATCAGCAACAGTCCGTGGTTGGACGACGCAACATTTGCATCTATCTGCAGCACGCTTGCACGTATCTGCAAACAAACATAATTAATCTCTGCTCATCGCCTGCTGCAAACGTGTCACCAAGCGCTGATTCAAGGCTTGTTGATCAACCTGCCAAGCTTGCAACATGGCAGAAGGAATCGCCAAAGTCTGTTCATCGCCCGCACTCAACCAACGCTTCCACGCACTTGCATGACGATATTCCGAAACATCACCAGTGATATCGCTGGCCATCATTTGACCATCAAGGGTAGCGATCATGCGCATCAACTGTTCTTCCAGCAATTGCCCCTGATCCCAGTTGGTACGCACCACGTCCGGACTGAATGCATCTTTGTCGATGGATAGATAAGTATCTTCTTTGTTCTCAACCAGCATTGCGCACACTGCATCAGTCAGCGTTGCCGCATTATCGAAGTTGTGAAAAGCGTGATTCAGTCGCAAGAAACGTGACCAACTCGTATCTACACCAACACTCCAGTAACTGAGCTTGCCTGCCAGCAGCGGCGTCAGATAGTTTTCCCACGCATGACCACTGCCGATATCGGGTGAAGTAATTCCGACCACATGCACGTGACTGACTTGCGGCAACATCGCCACACGTCGCACCCACGAACCGCAATGCACACCAAACAGGTAACGCATATTGTCTGGATGATTGTCGATCACCACCAAGCGCAGCGGACGCTGCCGCTTTTCCGCCAAGCGTTTTACCAAGGGCAAACTGAGATGATGGAAATCTCCGCTCCCCATCAACACCGGTCCGTATTCGGCCGGCAACTGCGTGCTCAGATAACGAGCAAATGCAGCCAATACACTGCGACGACAACCAAAGCGTAGACGTTCCTGCCAATCCTGCAACGGCAAATGCAATGCGCCATCCGGAACACCAGTAGAGCCATCAAGATCTAGCACTATCGGCTGTTTATGCATGATGCTGCTCGCTCCATTGTCTATCGCTTTCAAAACTGCCTACGAATCGTCGTGCCAATGCACGCAACACACGATTACGCACATACACCGCATGCCGCGTATAGGTGAAAGACGCACCCAAGTCAGCCTTGACCTGTGGATCGGTCCAGCCTGCTACGTAATGTGTCAATCCTCGCTCCAAGGCGTACTCAAGGTTCACAAACCAGCTAATGAAATACAAATTATTCTCGCGCGCTTGCGGATAACGCAAACCGATATATTTATCGATCAAGCGCCCATCGTGCTCAAAGCACAAGTTGTAGCCTATCAGTTCGTCTTCGTACCTATATTCAAAGCTGATGCCACCGTTCTTACCATCCCGCAGCATAGCCGCAAAGAAATCACGCGTGAGCAAGTCGAAATGTATTTCACTCTGTTTATACACATCCAGATACAGCGCGTAGTAAGTATCGACAACAGCATCGTCATCAAAAAGTGGATTGCCGGTATGTACACGATCTATCTGCAAACCATCACGCTTGCGTAATTTACGGCGCAGGTTTTTACGACGGCTATTAGAGAGTCGCTCAAGATAAGCATCGATATGATCGAAATCGATAGCCACATAAGCCAGCGCCTGTCCCTCGACCAACACAAATCCTTGCTCCTCACACGCGAGCGCAAATTGTTCTGCACGTGCATTGGTATGTGCATCGAGTAAAGGAGATTGCTGTGGAATGTCTTTTACGATGACCAGACGATAATCGCGCCCTGGCACACAGCGCAAGCTGTCGGCAAAGCTCGCAGGCTCAGCATCTGGCAACAAGGTGTATTCAGTGACGGTAGTGCCGACAAACGCGGTACGCACGCGTAACCATGGCAGCCAGCGGCTGGCCCACGGCAAGGCATGCACACGTCGTCGCAACGCATCGTCCGCTGTCGTCAATAAATCAAAAGACGCAACGAAACCAGGTGTGCCGTGCAACAGTGAAAGAGGCGCAAACCCTTGCGGAGGATGCGCCTCAAACAGTGCGACCAACGCATCCGGCTCGAGCTGATTCAGGCGTGTCGCCGACACGCCATCCTGCACATCAGGCACGCTTGGCGCGTGTCAGTAGTTGATCCAGCAAGACCATTGCTTCATCGATCTCGTCACGGCTGATCATCAATGACGGTGCGAAGGTGATCACGTTTTTATAGTAGCCGCCAACGTCCAGCACCAAACCACGTTTTTGACCTTTGTATTCGAGCGTACCTTCGAGGCCCATATCGACCATCTTGTCGAGCAATGCACGATTAGGTGTGAAACCGTCATCCGTGCAAATCTCTGCCCGCAAGGCCAGACCCAAGCCATCGACATCGCCGATTTCCTTGTGACGTTTTTGCAGATCGCGCAAACCTTCGAGGAAGTAAGCACCGCTGTCGCAGACTTGTTTGCCAAAGTCCACTTCGTGCGTCATCTTCAACACTTCCAGACCGATGGCGGTGCCCAGCGGATTAGATGCGAAGGTCGAGTGTGTCGAACCTGGTGGGAAGATCGTAGGGTTGATCAACTCTTCGCGTGCCCACAGACCGCTCAGTGCATTCAAACCATTCGTCAACGCTTTAGCAAAAACCAATACGTCAGGTTGCACGCCAAAGTTTTCGATCGACCAGAGTTTACCGGTACGCCAGAAGCCCATTTGGATTTCATCGACCACCAGCAGTACACCGTGATCGTCCAGAACCTTCTTCATACCTTTGAAGTAGTTCGGTGGTGGAATGACGTAACCACCTGTACCTTGAATCGGCTCAATATAGAAAGCAGCGTATTCGCACTGATTGGCTTTTGGATCCCACACTGCGTGATATTCGTTTTCGAACTTGCGCGCAAATTCTTTGACCAGCGACTCACCATATTCTTCAGCCGTCATGCCTTTAGGGCGACGAAATGGATAAGGGAAAGGTAGAAAATGCGCACGGTCACCAAAATGACCATAGCGACGACGATAACGGTAGCTGGAAGTAATGCTCGATGCGCCCAAGGTACGACCGTGATAACCGCCTTCGAAGGCGAACATCAGGCTCTTGCCGTTGCTGGCATTACGCACAATTTTCAATGAGTCTTCAATCGCCTGCGCACCGCCGACGTTGAAATGCACGCGACCTTCACGGCCCCATTTTTTCTCTGCATCCTGTGCTATCCATTTTGCCAATTCAATCTTGGTTGGATGCAGGTACTGGCTGGCAATCTGTGGCAACACGTCGAGCTGCTTCCGCATCGCATCTTCAAGACGCTTGTTCTTGTAACCGAAGTTAACGGCCGAATACCACATCTGTAAATCAAGGTAACGCGTATCTTCAGCGTCGATCATGTAGCTGCCTTCGCAGCCGGCGAAAATCTTAGGCGGGTTAACGTAATGGACGGTATCGCCGAAGGAACAATATTTCGCTTCGTCAGCCAACAGGTTTGCGCTCATGCATACTCCAGATTGTGCGTTGAAAAGTCATTGCTAGCCCATAGGCGCAACGACGACTGGCGTCATTCTGGAATGGCAATCTTTCGCAACTGTCGAGGAATTGTGTGGAATTTGTGGAGGGAAAAGCTGGAAGGCCAGAACATTTCACAAACATCATGACGATGGCAGAATTGAAAGCACATCGGAAGCTCGTTGATGACAAAACAGAAATGCGACGACGTTCCATTTTGCATAGGCAAGACCGCACAACAGCGTATGCATCAAGCTCGGGCAAATAACAGTGGAAGAGATAGAAAGTGAAGCGAAAATGAAAAAAGGAGCTATAAGCTCCTTTTTTAACACCTGATGTCTGCAAATTATTGCAGTTAAATCT
>NZ_JBWKPC010000002.1:192197-472919 GCF_059416385.1 Herminiimonas sp. GW821-FHT09C12 | reverse complement strand
CTGGAGCGGGAGAAGAGTCTCGAACTCTCGACCTCAACCTTGGCAAGGTTGCGCTCTACCAACTGAGCTACTCCCGCATGTACTTCTTACTACATCAAACCGTTTTGAATGATCATGTCGCACATCATTCAATAAAAAAGGAAGCTTGTTCAGCTCCCCTTTAAAATATTTGGAGCGGGAGAAGAGTCTCGAACTCTCGACCTCAACCTTGGCAAGGTTGCGCTCTACCAACTGAGCTACTCCCGCATCGACAGGTGCACATTATAGAGGAATGACTTTGCTTGTCAAGCACTCCACACAGCAAAACTTACAATAAATGCCCTGCGCTTTCTTTGATCAGTGGCCATGCCTTGCGTAAATAATAAAACATTGACCACACCGTCAGTACTGCTGCGACCCACAACAGAATATCACCCCAGAATTTGAGGTTGATGCCCCAAATAGTGTCGTAATAAAGCAGCATCGGAATTGCCACCATTTGCGCAATCGTCTTGATCTTGCCCAGTGAACTAACAGCCACCGATTTCGATGCACCGATCTGCGCCATCCACTCGCGCAAAGCGGAAATCGTGATCTCGCGACCGATAATGATAAAGGCGATCACTGCATTCACTCGTTCAAGCTCGATCAATACCAGCAAGGCACCGGCAACCATCAGTTTGTCGGCGACCGGATCAAGGAAGGCACCGAAGGCAGAAGTCTGATTCCAGCGACGCGCGAGAAAACCGTCTATCCAGTCTGTCAGCGCTGCAACGATGAAAATCAACGTGGCGGCAAGACCCTGCGTTTTATTGAACGAACCCAGCCATGCATCGGGGATATACAACACGCCGACCATCAATGGAATCAGCGCGACTCGTAGCCATGTAAGAAGAATAGGAATATTGAAGGGCATATCAAACTTTACGTTTCCATGAAGGGCGCAGGACAAGCATTGCCTGCGCACCCGTAATCTAATGCAATTGCTTGTAAATGTCTTCTGCCAATTGCCGAGAAATGCCTTCCACCGACGATAAATCCTCGATACTGGCATCCACCACGCCACGCAAGCCGCCAAAACGCGCCAATAACTTCTGTCTACGCTTGGCGCCTATGCCTTCGATTTCTTCCAAACGCGAGGTCTGGCGTGCCTTGGCACGCTTGGCACGCATGCCGGTAATGGCGAAACGATGCGCTTCATCGCGAATTTGTGCAATCAGCATCAAGGCACCCGATTCTTTGCCCAATTCTTGCGCAGCACGACCATCGACGAAAACCAATGTTTCCAGACCAACTTTACGGCCCTCACCTTTGGAGACGCCGACGATCAGGCTGATATCCAACCCCAGCTCGACAAAGACCTGACGCGCTACTTCAACCTGCCCTTTGCCGCCATCGATCAAGACCACATCCGGCATTACGCCATCACCGTTGGCAACCTTCTCATAACGACGCAACAAGACCTGGCGCATCGCGGCGTAATCATCGCCTGGCGTGATGTCGTTGATATTGTAACGACGGTATTCGCCATTCTGCATGGCATGGTGATGGAACACGACGCACGACGCTTGCGTTGCTTCACCGTGCGTATGACTGATGTCGAAACACTCCACGCGGAATGCTTCGATATCGGCTACGTCTATACCCAAAGCATCAACCAGCATACGAGTACGCGTTTGTTGCGAACCTTGTTCCGACAACAAACGAGCAAGCGAAATTTCTGCGCCCTTGTGCGCCATCTCCAGCCACTGACGACGCTGCCCTTGCGGCTGGAAAACCAGATTGATGCGATGGCCACACTGCTCCATCAAAGCCAGCATCAATTCAGGCTCATCAAACTCAGTATTCAGGATCAGCGTGCTCGGAATGAATTTATCGATGTAATGCTGCGCGAGGAAAGCCTTCATCACTTCTGCCGCGATCGACTCTTCTGCATTCGTCAGTGCATTATCGACATGTGTTGGGAAGTAGGCACGGTCACCCAGATGCCGGCCGCCACGCACCATAGCCAGGTTGACGCAGGCGCGACCGCCCTGCACGATCACCGCGATGATATCGATATCGGCATCACCGCCGGTTTCCATGCTTTGCTGATGCAGTACACGCGACAAGGCATTGATCTGATTGCGGACAACTGCGGCTTGCTCGAATTTCAGCTCTTCCGCATACGCCAGCATTTTCGCCTGCAATACTTCCAGCACTTCGCTCTGGCGACCGCGTAAAAATTTGGCTGCATTCTCCACATCCAGCGCGTAGTCTTCCTTGCTGATGTAATTGACACAAGGCCCACTGCAACGATGGATCTGATGCAACAAGCAAGGTCGAGTCCGATTGGCAAAAACAGAATCTTCACAGGTACGCAGCAGGAAGACCTTCTGCAAAATCTGCATCGATTCCTTCACTGCCCAACCGCTAGGAAAAGGACCGAAGTACTGATTCTTTTTATCTACCGCACCGCGGTAGTAAGCCATACGTGGGAATTCCTGCCCTGTGATTTTCAGGTAGGGATACGACTTGTCATCGCGAAACAAAATGTTGTATCGCGGTTGCAAAGTCTTGATGAGGTTATTTTCAAGTAGCAGCGCCTCTGCTTCGCTACGCGTGACCGTAGTCTCCAGGCGCGCAATGCGCTCTACCATCATCGCAGTGCGCGGGCTGGCCAGATTCTTCAGAAAATAACTGGAGACACGCTTCTTCAGATCACGTGCCTTGCCGACATACAGGAGCTTGTCATCAGCATCGAAATAGCGATACACGCCAGGCAAATGCGGCAACTTCGCAACCGTTTCCAGCACGATTGCACGCGGATCTGGAGGCTCTATTTCGGACATTACACGCTCATCTAAATGTCAGGCTCAAGCAGCAGCGAGAGCTTGCGCAGCTTTCTTCGCAGCGATATAACGTGCATCCTGCTGCAAGGCATCCCATGCCAACGCAGGAGATTGCGGCGTCAATGCGGCGATGCGCGCAGCAGATTCCTGCATCGCTTTGTTATCTTTGACGGTCAATCCATTCAGCAACTGATCAGCCTTGTCTGGCGAATTACAAATCAGCACCATGTCGCAACCTGCATTCAATGCAGCATGCGCACCATCAATCACCGTACCGGCAACACTGGCACCTTCCATACTCAGATCGTCACTGAAGATCAAACCTTCAAAACCAAAATCCTTGCGCAGCATAGTCAGCCACTTGCGCGAGAAACCTGCAGGATGCTTATCCACTTTAGGATAAATCACATGCGCAGGCATCACACCGGCTAGGCTTAAGCCGAGCCAGTCATACGGCGCGGCATCTTCTGCCAAAATTTGCTTCAATTCGCGCTCATCGACTGGAATCTCCAGATGCGAATCCGCTTTGACAAAACCATGTCCTGGAAAGTGCTTGCCGCAATTCAACATACCAGCCAGCATCAAGCCGTGATTCAAACTCTTGGCCAGCATAGTCACGACGCGCGCATCGCGATGAAAAGCGCGGTCGCCGATCACACCCGATTCACCGTAATCAAGATCGAGTACAGGCGTGAACGACAAATCAACGCCACAGGCACGCAATTCTGCTGCAAGCACGTAACCAACATCAGTCGCTGCCTTGGTCGCAGCCAACACATCTTTATCCCACAAGGCACCTAATTTGCGCATTGCTGGCAGATGCGTAAAACCATCTGTCTTGAAACGTTGTACGCGTCCGCCTTCATGATCAACCGCGATCACGATACCTGGGCGCGCTGCATGAATCGCTGCCGTCAAAGTTGTCAATTGCGCGCGGTCTGTGTAATTGCGCGCGAACAGAATCACGCCACCGGTCAGTGGATGTTGGATGCGACGAATGTCGTCTGCACTCAAAGTTGTGCCCACTACATCCAGCATGACTGGACCAAATTTTTCTACTGAATTTGAAGTTGCCGAATTTAAAACTGCCGTAGTCATTTTTTCTCCACAATTACAAAAGCGACCGCATATTCGACTTCATCCGTAATCGAAACCTGTGCGGTCAGTCCGTTTTCCTGCATGAATTCTTCCAGCTTGCCGCTGGTGACAATGATAGGTTTGCCGCTAGGCGCATTCAATATCTGCGCAGCACGCCATGTCATCGGCATGTGTATGCCCAAACCGATTGCTTTGGAAAATGCTTCCTTCGCTGCAAAGCGTGTTGCCAGGAAACGTAAGCCGCGCGCCTCTACCTTGGCTTTACGCCTATGGTATTTTTCCAGCTCTTCCTTGCCCAATATACGTTCGGCAAAACGATCGCCATGCCGGCCCAGCGCCGCAGCTATGCGATCTATCTTGATGATATCGGTACCTACGCCGTATATCATTTCTTCATTCCAGCCAGACGCGCAGCAATCATGATTGCTTTCATCTCGCGCACGGCATTTTGCCAACCGACAAATACAGCATGTGCGACGATTGCGTGACCGATGTTGAGTTCAGCAATATCCGGGATCGCGGCAATCGCCTGCACATTGGTGTAATGCAAACCGTGACCAGCGTTGACTTTCAAACCACGCACCATACCTTCTGCCACACCGCGCTGCACGCGTTGCAATTCAACCTGTTGTTGCGCTGCATCGTGCGCATCAGCATAACGGCCGGTATGCAATTCAATCACTGGCGCTCCGGCTTCAGCCGCAGCTTGAATTTGCGCGGCATCGGCATCGATGAACAAACTTACGCGTATACCTTCAGCCTGTAATTGCTTGACGGCCGCAGAGACAACGTCAAAATACTTGACGACATCCAGTCCACCTTCGGTCGTCACTTCTTCACGACGCTCAGGCACCAGACAAACGTCTTGCGGCTTGATGCGGCATGCGAAGTCAACCATCTCGTTCGTCACTGCTGACTCCAGATTCATGCGCGTCAACAACTTCGGACGTATCAACTCAACGTCGGCATCTTTGATGTGGCGGCGGTCTTCGCGCAAATGCAAAGTAATTGCATCAGCACCTGCCTCTTCCGCCAGCAAGGCAGCTTGCAGCGGATCTGGATACACGGTGCCGCGCGCATTGCGCAAGGTAGCGACGTGATCGATGTTGATACCGAGGTCGATGATGGTTGAACCAGGCTGAAGAAAGCTCATGAATGTTTTCCGTTAAAGCTGCAGCAAATCGATCAATATTTGGCGGGTATTCAGTGGTGCTCCACTGAGATGATGCGCCAGCAAAAAGCGCATCAGGAATTTACTTTGCGTTTGCGTCAGCGCATCTGTGTAATCTTCATTCTCCATATCCAGCAAAGTCTTGCCGGACACGCGCGGCCATACATCTGCAGGACGCACCGGACGCGGGCCACGCTCAGGATCGACTACATAGATTTGTTCGAGGATGATGGCATTGCGAGTCATGGTACAAGTACGCCAATCACTGGCAACACCAGTTTCCTTCAGCAAGGCACGCTCGAATTTACGCAACACGATAGGTGCTGGCTCATCATGCGCCAGTTGATTCAGCGCGCTGACGTAATGATCAAACAAGGCAGGATGAGGATCATCACGTGCCAGCAATTTAACCAGTAATTCATTCAGGTAGAAACCGCACAACAAGGCCGATTTTTCCAAAGGCAACAAACCACCGACCCACTCCGCCGCAATCAGCGTGCGCACTTCCGCCTTGCCACTCCAACCCACAGACAAAGGCTGAAAAGTCTGCAAGACACCACGCAGTTTGGAATGAGGACGCTTGGCACCTTTGGCAACCAAGGCAATGCGGCCATGATCGCGCGAGAATACGTCGACGATCAGGCTGGTTTCTTTGTAAGGATAGCTGTGCAGCACAAAGCCGGGTTGATCGGCGATGCGTGTGTCTTTTTCGGGAGAGCGTGCGCGGCGCGGCGCCGCTTTGGCTGTTGTTACAGGCTTGACAGCCAGTGATGCGGAACCGACATCTTCTCCACGCACCGCCGTTTTTTCCTCGGAGGAAGAAGTTGTTTGTGTATTGATGTCGGCGATGAGTACGGCCATCTTTGATCGATATTATTCGTATCCGTATGCGCGCAGGCCTGCTTCGTTATCGGCCCAGCCTGATTTGACCTTGACCCAGACTTCCAGATACACCGGACCACCAAACAGGCGTTCCATATCGAGTCGTGCTTGCGTGGAAATATCTTTCAGACGCTCGCCCTTGTTACCAATGACCATGGATTTGTGCGTATCACGCTCAACCAGGATCGCGGCAAAGACACGGCGCAGATTGCCTTCAATTTCAAATTTTTCGATCAGCACGGTGCTGGTGTATGGCAATTCATCACCGACGAAACGGAATAATTTTTCGCGCACGATTTCTGCGGCAAGAAACTTTTCGCTGCGATCTGTAATGTCGTCTTCACCAAAGACCGGTGGATTTTCCGGCAGATATTTTTTGATCTCGCCTTGCAGGCCGTCGAGCTGAAAACGCAATTTAGCCGATACCGGCACAACCGCAGCGAAGTCATGCTTGGCAGCGATTTGCTGGGCGAATGGCAGTAACACTGCCTTATCCTTGACGCGATCCGACTTGTTGATCACCAGTATGCAAGGCACATTTTTCGGAATCAAATCCAGTACTTGCTGATCTGCCTGACCGAAAGTACCTGCCTCGATCACGTACAGAATCACGTCTGCCGCCGTGAGCGTATTCGTCACGGTACGGTTTAACGTTTTATTCAATGCATTCGAATGACGCATCTGAAAACCAGGCGTATCGACGTACACAAACTGTGCGTCTTCAACAGTTTGAATACCGGTGATGCGATGGCGCGTAGTTTGCGCCTTGCGTGATGTAATGCTGACCTTCGCGCCGATCAATTCATTCATCAACGTCGATTTTCCGACGTTAGGGCGACCGACGATCGCGATATAACCGCATCGAAAGTGAGACAGTGCGGTAGATTCAGTCATGCAATTTTGGAATGGGAAGTGGTAGAAGGTTTTGTTGCAACATCATCCGATGCGACATCAGCAGTTTTCGCCGCATCATGCTCGGCGATCAGACTCTTTTGTCCATCGTGTATTTCGTTTTGTTCAGTGACCGCGTCAGTCGACGCTTGCGCGTCTAACTTGGCAGTTTTTAATTCCGCTTTGGTAGGTGCTTTGGCAGCGGGTTTATCCGCTTCATCCAATTGCACCGTTGCGATACCTGCCAGTTTCAATTGTGCAGTACGCGGCTTGGCTTTGCGGCTGGCGCCTGGCGTTTTCACGAAAGCAGCCAGTGCAGCTTCCAATGCCAGCTTGGCTGCGGCTTGCTCACCTGCGCGACGGCTACCGCCGGTACCAAATACTTGAATATCCAGTTTAGGTACCAGACATTCAATTTCAAATTCTTGATTATGGGCAGCGCCATGTGTAGCCACCACGTTGTACTGCGGCAGAGCAATCTTTTTGCCTTGCAGATATTCCTGCAACAAAGTTTTTGCATCCTTGCCCAGCGTCTTCGGATCGACGCTATCCAGAATCGGAATATAAAGCGCGCGAATCACATCACGTGCTGCATTAAAACCGGCATCGAGGAAGATGGCGCCAAACAAGGCTTCCAGCGTATCAGCCAGTATCGAAGGGCGACGGAAACCGCCCGACTTCAACTCGCCCTCACCCAGGCGCAAAAAGTGCGACAGTTCTAGGCGTTGTGCAATTTCATACAAGGATTGTTGCTTGACCAGATTAGCGCGCAGACGCGACAAATCGCCTTCATCAATCTTGCTGTAACGATCGAACAGCAGCGAGGCGACTACGCAATTCAAAATCGAGTCGCCAAGAAACTCCAGACGTTCGTTATGCACGCTGCCGTGGCTACGATGTGTCAAGGCCTGCTGCAACAAGACAGCATCCTTGAAAGTGTGGCCCAGCCGATTTTGCAATAACGTTACATCCATTTTTCTATCGCTTTATCACCTTATGGTGCTGCTTTTTTTTGTACACGGTTACTGGTCGAGCCGGCGTAATCGATCAACAAACTAACCGGTCCAACCAGCGGAATCGTCTTTTGATATGCAAAGCTGATTTCCGCATCATCACCATTTTTGGTGATGTCCAAATCCGTACCGCTGATCGCATCGATATAGCCAACTTCGGCTTGCCGATTAAACGCCGCACGCATCTCCGGGATCGAGCCGCCGCTTGCCTTCACGCTGGCTATGGCCTTCTTGATCGAAAAATACTCGGTAACAGTCGGCGTCACCTTGAGCGCCAGTACGGCAATCGCACCAATCACAGCCAAAACCAGAATCAGGCTCACTAATGTGATGCCCTGTTGATGACGACTACTATGCAACCGATATGCCATGTATTCGCTCCCGACGAGAATTATTGAAAATTACCGATACGACCAAGGTTACTCGGGAAATTGTTCAAGTTCAGCCAAATAAAGAATGCTTTTCCGACAATGTTTTTATCCGGCACAAAACCCCAGTAACGACTATCCAGACTGTTATCTCGATTATCGCCCATCATGAAATATTGTCCAGCCGGGACTTTACAAGTAAATCCCTCTACGTCGTAAGTACACAAATCGCGATTCGGGAAATCGTGCGGATTCGATACATAGGACGGCGCACGCGGATTGTTCAAGATTTGGTGCGCTACACCATTCAGATCTTCACTCAGATGCTTGGAGTAACTTAGTGTCTCCTCATCCAGATAATCAGGCAATGGTTTGTAAGAAACTTCCTTGCCATTAATAATCAAACGCTTGTTCTTGTAAGTCACCGTATCGCCTGGAACACCCACCACACGCTTGATGTAGTCCAGTGCCATGTTTTCCGGATATTTGAAAACCATGACATCGCCACGTTGCGGATTGCCAACTTCAATGATCTTTTTGTTAATAATTGGCAAACGAACACCATATTGGTATTTATTTACCAAGATCAAATCCCCGACTTGCAGCGTTGGCACCATCGATGTCGATGGAATCTTGAACGGCTCGTACAGGAAGGAACGCAACACGAATACCAGCAAGATCACCGGGAAAAAGCTGCCCGAATATTCAATCCAGGCCGGTTGACGCAACATGCTGGCTTCCAGCTCGGCGCGGCCAGTGTTGTCCGGCTTGATGCCATCGCCAGCCAATTTGGCATTGCGTGCATCAAATTCAGCCAAAACCGCATTCGCTTTGGCGCGACGCTGCTTTTTCAAATAAAACACGTCGAGGAACCAGACCACGCCGGTTCCTATCGTCAAAATGAAAAGAATCAGCGAAAAATTACCTAAGATGTCTTGCAGTGTCATTTATCGTCCACTTGTAGAATTGCCAGGAACGCTTCCTGTGGAATCTCAACCGAGCCCACTTGTTTCATGCGTTTTTTACCGGCCTTTTGTTTTTCCAGCAGTTTTTTCTTACGGCTGATATCGCCGCCATAACATTTCGCCAGCACGTTCTTGCGCAGTGCCTTGACGTTTTCACGCGAGATAATGTTGGCACCAATAGTGGCTTGGATAGCGACGTCAAACATCTGACGCGGAATCAATTCACGCATCTTGGACGCCACCTGACGGCCGCGATACTGGCTGTTCGAGCGATGCACGATGATGGCGAGCGCATCGACTTTTTCGCTATTGATCAGCATGTCGACTTTGACCACATCAGAGGCACGATATTCCTTGAACTCGTAATCCATCGATGCGTAACCGCGCGAGGTCGATTTCAACTTATCAAAGAAGTCGAGCACGATTTCAGCCATCGGCATTTCGTACACCAGTTTTACCTGACGGCCGTGATAGCTCATATCCATCTGCACACCGCGCTTGGCAATACACAGCGTGATGACCGAGCCGACATATTCCTGCGGCATGTACAGATTGACGGTAACGATAGGCTCGCGGATTTCTTCAATCTTCGATGGGTCTGGCATCTTCGATGGGTTATCCACCTTGATCAGCTCACCATCGCGCATGATGACTTCGTACACGACGGTCGGTGCCGTCGTGATCAGGTCCATATCGAATTCGCGCTCAAGACGTTCCTGCACGATTTCCATGTGCAGCAAGCCAAGGAAGCCACAGCGGAAGCCGAAGCCCAGCGCTTGCGAGACTTCAGGCTCGTACATCAGTGCAGCATCATTGAGCTTCAATTTTTCCAGCGAATCGCGCAAGGCGTCGTACTGGTTAGCTTCAACCGGGAACAGACCAGCAAACACTTGCGGCTGCACTTCCTTGAAGCCAGGCAAAGCTGCGGCAGCCGGACGGCTGGCCAATGTGACGGTATCGCCAACCTTGGCAGCCTTCAACTCCTTGATACCGGCGATGATGAAGCCCACTTGTCCGGCAGACAGTGTAGGCAACGATACCGAGCGTGGCGCAAAGACGCCGATGTTTTCGACCAGATTGACCGAACCGCTCGCCATCAGCAGAATTTTTTCTTTTGGTTTCAAGGTGCCGTTGATCACACGCACCAACATCACCACACCGACGTAGTTATCGAACCATGAGTCCACGATCAGCGCTTGCAGCGGCGCATCAGGATCGCCTTTTGGCGGCGGCACTTTGGCGATCAGTGACTCAAGCACATCGGCCACACCAAAACCGGTTTTTGCCGAGCAATGCACAGCATCACCCGCATCAATTCCGATGACGTCTTCGATCTCGGCAATAGCGGCCGGCGGATCAGCATTCGGCAAGTCGATCTTGTTGAGTACAGGAACAACCTCAACACCCAAGTCCAGCGCCATATAGCAGTTAGCCACTGTCTGCGCCTCTACACCTTGCGACGCATCGACCACCAGCAGCGCACCTTCGCAAGCGGACAGCGAACGGCTGACTTCATAGCTGAAATCGACGTGGCCCGGCGTATCGATCAGGTTCAGGTTGTACACCTTGCCGTCGCGTGCCTTGTACGACAGCGCTGCGGTCTGGGCTTTGATCGTGATGCCGCGCTCGCGTTCTAGATCCATAGAATCAAGAACTTGCGCCTCCATTTCGCGATCGGACAAGCCGCCGCACAATTGAATGATGCGATCGGCGAGCGTCGACTTACCGTGATCGATATGGGCGATGATGGAGAAATTGCGAATGTTGTTCATTAACCAAGTGACAATTACAAAAAAAGCGCTCAACGCTGGGATGTTTTCCCTAGGCGAGCGCCTTGTTACAGAGGGATGACGGCACCGGCATTTTACCGGATTTCAGAGGGGAAATCCCGGAAATTCCCCTAGCCTGCATTTGTAGCCTAAATATCAAGTGAAATAGCATTTCCCAGCCTGCGCAATGGGCCAGCGTTTAGGCGCCAGCAATAAATGCCCGTACAGCCGCCTCGTCCAGAAAATAGTGGCAAAGTTGCTGCGCAGCCTCGCCATCCTTGCTGGCAAGCAGCACCGGCACCAGCTCATCATATTTCGCTACCAAAGCCTCGTCAGCATCCACATCAAGCACCGTGATAGCAAACTCATCAGAGATCATCAGCGCCTGCAATGCAGTCAGCATGTCATCGCACAAATGGCAATAAGTACGCGAATAAAGAGTGAACTGAATCAAGATAACCTTCGCTGACAAAAGAAAAGGCTGCGCGCTTTTCAGCAGGCAGCCTTGTTCTGCGTTGTGACTTTATTGAGCCAGTGGTTTAACTATCACGAATTGTGAGGAGTCGCCGCGTCGCACCAACAACAATACTATTTTCTTCGTATCCAGCTTGGCAACCAAGCCATTGAATTGACGCGCATCTTTGATGTCCGTGTTATTCAATCGCAAAATAATGTCACCGGCACGCAAACCAGCACGCGCAGACGCACCGTCTGTTGATTCAACCAAGATCCCGCCATCAATTTTTAAATCTTTGACTTGTGCTGGCGTGAGATCACTAACAATCAAGCCTAGTGCATTCGGTGCTTGCTCAGCTTTTTGTTTCTTCTCATCTTTTTTCACGACCTTCTCTGGCTCCAGCTCCGTGACCATCATGCTCAGATCACGCATCGCGCCTTTGCGCCATACCGTCACGGTAGAACGTGTACCTGGCTTGGTACCACCGACCAAACGTGGCAAATCACTGGTGCGCTCAATGCCAACTCCATTGAACTTCAGGATCACGTCGCCTGCTTCCACGCCGGCTTTTTCTGCAGGACCGCCTTGCTCAACTCGTTGCACCAATGCACCTTGTGCACGCGCAAGACCCAAGGATTCAGCAACGTCTTTTGTGACTTCACCGATCTGTACACCGATACGACCACGCGTTACTTTACCGCTCGCACGCAACTGGTCAGAGACACGCATCGCTTCATCGATAGGCACCGCAAATGAAATGCCCATGTAACCGCCGGAACGGCTGTAAATCTGTGAGTTGATACCGACAACTTCACCGCGCATATTGATCAGTGGACCGCCGGAATTGCCTGGATTAACCGCAACGTCGGTTTGAATCAATGGCAGGTAATCGCCAGTATCACGCGCCTTGGCCGAAACGATCCCGGCAGTTACCGAGTTCTCCAGTCCGAATGGCGATCCGATTGCAATCACCCATTCACCGACGCGTATCTTGTTCGAATCACCCATGGCCAGGCGCGGCAAATTGCTGCCTTCAATCTTGACCACAGCGACATCAGTACGTTTATCAGCGCCGATGATCTTCGCTTTGAATTCCCGCTTGTCGGTCAAGGTGACATAGACCTCATCTGCGCCATCAACCACATGCGCATTCGTCATCACATAACCGTCAGGAGAAATAATGAAACCTGAGCCAACGCCACGCGGCACTTCTTCTTCGGCATCAGGAGCAGCCTTGCCGCGTCCACGTGGTGCTGGTTGCTGCTGACGCGGAGGAACCGGCGCGCCGAAGAAACGACGGAAAAATTCCTGCATCTCTTCATCGTCTGTCGCAGCATTACCTTGCTGACTGACTTTGGCTTTTTCGGTCGTACGAATATTCACGACTGCCGGGCCGGTTTTTTCAACCAGGTCGGCAAAATCCGGCAAGCCTGCAACTGAGGCGGTCGCCGCAGCCATCGCCGCTGGTGCCATTCCTGTTGCAACCGGAATGAAAAATACACTCGCTACGGAGAGCAAGACAGTCGACAGTTTTTTCTGAGCAGGCATGATCATTTTCATAAGCGTACCGATATTTTAATTACTTAGATTTGAACTCAATTGAATTCGAGACTTGCTTGATCGCGGTCGCAGGAACTTCCCCAACAACTGTCAGCCAGTAATCGCCCTGACGCTTGCCGACGATATTCATCGCGCCTTGCTGCATCGAGCCTTCGGTCCGACTTTGCGAGCCTGACTCAATAAATACAGAGATCGCGGCCAGCCCATCAGAATAAACAATTTGCGACACTTCACGCTGCGTTGGCGCTGCATTGTCCGCAGCAGGCGCAGTATCAGTAATCAATCGCTTCATTTCACGAATTTTTTTGAAGCCTGCCGGTATCTCTTTAACCGACCAGCCGGAGAGATTTGCATCACTCATCACAGCATTTTCTACACGCCAACCATGCGTATTAGGAAAACTAGGCTTCACACGACTAGGGTCGATATGACCGATGGACAGTTGCGTAAAAGCGATCTGTTCAACCACTTCATTTTTTTCGTTCAGCGTTTGTGCTTTCAGCAACAGCCCGGTCGACTTCTCCGCCCACAGCTTGTAGCCGTAACGCAGATTGTCTTTAGGTTCCAGGATAATTGCCTGACAGTCGAAACCAGCGACACGACCTGTTTCACCTTTTTTCAGGTTGTAATGCTCAGCCAAGTCAGTCGGATTCGCGCCCAGTATGGCTGGGAACACATCCTTGGTGATGCGTTTTTCTACGCGTATCGATTTGTTTTCCGGCACATAGCAAGCAATCTCTTCATTGTTGCGTATGTATTCCCGCGGTTTACCGTCGAGGATTTCAAGTTTTTCCAGCTCGTTTTTGCCATTGAAAATATGCGTGATACGAGAAGTACGCACCTGGCTGCCTTGCTGATAAACAAAGGTACCTGAGTAATTCAGCTTTTGAGCAGATGACTGAATCTTCTTCAGCCAGACTTGCGTATCGTGCTGTCCACTATTTGTGCCAACGTTTTCTGCCTGAGCTGTAAACGCAATGACGCTAGAAAAAAGAACAACAAATCTGAGAAATCCTAATGTTTGCCGCATATCAGTTATTTGTCCGAATCAACAGCAAACGTAGCTGCGCGCGCATATTGTGCGCTGCTGTACACAGAAGGTGAAAAACGTTGATGTGCCAGCAAATAGTCGTCAATGCGAGGATCGCGCAATACATCGCCATCCTTGCTTGCAACCATAATTGTTTCTGGCGCAACCGCTGCTGTGACAGCCGGAGCATTCGGCGTCATCATCTGCGGCACGGTCAGGAATGCAGCAACTGCGACTGCAGCCGCCATGCCGGGCATCGCGAAGCGTCTAATCGACACTTCCTTTGCCACACTCACGCGCTTGTCTGCTGGCACCATAATGGTCGCTTCCGCATCCAAACGGGCAAACATCCGCGCAGTAAAATCAGCACTGAGTTGCGTATTCAAATCGTCTGAACGCAAAGCGTCGCCGATTTGATGATACAGATTCCACGTATCACGCCCATCTTGCTGACGCAGCGCAGCCAAAGCGATATCTGCATGTCCATCAGACAATTCGTTATCGGCAAAAGCAGATATTTGTTCTCGCGTCATATTCGTCGTATTCATCACTACCTCGAAAAAATTAAGGCTACCCCTATAACTTGCAGCAAAAAGCGCTTCTTTATTTATTTTTCACCAACGTTTATCGAGTGCCGTATCCAGCAACGGCCTTAATTTTTCAGAGATGGCTTCGCGCGCCCGGAATATCCGGCTGCGCACCGTGCCGATAGGACAACCCATCGACTCAGCTATCTCGTCGTAACTCAATCCTTCGATCTCTCGCAACGTAATCGCCATACGTAACTCTTCAGGCAACTCTTCCATCGCAACATTCAAAGTCTGCGCGATTTGCTTTGTTGCCAACAACGATTCCGGTGTGTTGATATCTCTTAGGTGGTCTCCGTCGTCAAAAGTTTCTGCTTCTTCGACATCTGCTTCAGTTGATGTCGGCGCACGACGGCCTTGGGTGACCAAATAATTTTTTGCGGTGTTGATACCGATGCGATATAGCCAGGTATAAAACGCAGAATCGCCGCGGAACTGCGGCAAGGCACGATACGCTTTGATAAATGCTTCCTGTACAACATCTTCAGCCTCAGCCTGGTCGCGGACAAGCCGCGAGACCAGTCGCATCAGTTTCCGTTGGTACTTGATCACTAGCAGCTCGAAAGCTTTTTTGTCACCGCGTTGTACACGCTCGACAAGTAGCTGATCAATATCGCGTTCTGTCGTCAATCCATTCCCTTGTTATTTTGCAACACGCACGCGGTTCGCATTATTGACTAAGCGAAACTTGGTTTGGTTCAAAATTTTCAAAATTAATTCTCGTCGATATACCGATTATCGACATCTGCATGACGCATGACTATCCAGCGACACGCTACCAATAATGCTCTGAAACTTTCTTTTGATACTGAGTCCGGCAAAATCACCACGGAGTGAATTTGCTGCTTTTCGTTTTGTAGACGTAAGAGTAACAAACTTGACCACAATGTGGAGTCTGCCAACAAATACACTAACTCGCCCTGCTCCATCCCAACCGGATTATTCTTCTGCAAAACAGCAAGCCTAATCTGCCCAGTGCCGGATATGTGTATCTCATGTGCGCCTCTGCTCTTCAAAGTGCGTAAGAAGACATAAGCCCCAACCACAACACATACAGAGGCGACAATAGCTCTTGCTACGCTAGAGATATCCCCAACGCCACCAAAAAGCACAATACCTGCAATAAAGAATAAGCCGACACACATGCCACCTATCAGCCAAGATAATAATCTGGACTGATTGATAACGGTAGAAACCGCAATAGACATCTGGGGGGATAAGTAAAAAATCCGATTACCCTTACGGAATAATCGGATTTTGATCAGACTTTAGCAAAAATCAAGGTACCGTTTGTACCGCCAAAACCGAAGTTATTTTTCATGGCGTACTGAATCGGAATCTCGCGCGCCGTATTGGCACAGTAATCGAGATCGCATTCCGGATCCTGATTGATGATGTTAATCGTCGGCGGTGAAATCTGATGATGGATGGCGAGAACGGTAAATACCGACTCAAGTCCACCAGCACCTCCAAGCAAATGCCCTGTCATCGATTTGGTCGAGTTGACAGTCAATTTCTTCGCATGCGCACCAAATGCAGCTTTCACTGCCTCTGTTTCGTTTTTATCGCCTAATGGCGTCGATGTGCCGTGTGCATTCAGATATTGCACTTGATCAGGAGCGATTTCCGCGCTCTTCAATGCGTTAGCCATACTGCGACGTGGGCCGTCCATGTTTGGAGCAGTGATATGGTAGGCATCGCCACTCATACCAAAACCGACCAACTCAGCATAGATTTTCGCACCGCGTGCTTTCGCATGCTCGTACTCTTCCAGCACCATCACGCCAGCGCCTTCACCCAAGACAAAGCCATCACGGTCTTTATCCCAAGGACGTGAAGCCGTTGCCGGATCATCGTTACGGGAAGACAGCGCGCGTGCCGAGGCGAAACCGCCCAAGCCCAATGGCGAAATCGTCGACTCTGCACCACCAGCAATCATGACGTCTGCATCACCGTATTCGATCATGCGACCGGCAGCGCCGATCGAATGCAAACCAGTGGTACATGCCGTTACGATCGCCAGGTTCGGCCCCTTCAGACCATAAATGATCGAAAGATGGCCGGAAATCATGTTGATAATCGACGCAGGTACAAAGAATGGGCTGATACGACGCGGGCCGCGGTTAACCAGTTCGGCGTGTGTATCTTCGATCAGCGGCAAGCCACCGATACCCGAACCGACGATCACACCGATACGCTCGGCATTTTCTTCGGTCACCACCAAACCACTGTCGCGCATTGCCTGCATGCCAGCTGCCACGCCGTAATGGATAAAGGTATCCATGTGACGGGCTTCTTTACCGGGAATGTAATCCTCGATATTGAAGTTTTTTACTTCTCCAGCAAAATGCGTGCTGAAGGGCGTCGCATCAAACTTAGTGATGGTCGCAATTCCGGACTGCCCTGCAAGCACGGCACTCCATGCGTCTGCAACCGAGTTGCCAACGGGGGAAATACAACCAAGACCAGTGACGACGACACGACGTTTACTCGAGCGGCTCAAGCAATTCTCCTAGAGTCGTTCAAAACAACTTACGCTGCTTTTACGTGTGCCTTGGCGTAGTCAATCGCCTGCTGCACTGTTGTGATTTTTTCTGCTTGTTCGTCAGGGATTTCCATTTCGAATTCGTCTTCGAGTGCCATCACCAATTCGACTGTGTCGAGGGAATCAGCACCCAGATCGTCAACGAACGACGATTCGATTTTGATGTCTGCTTCGGCGACGCCCAATTGTTCAGCGACGATTTTCTTAACGCGTTGTTCGATATCCGACATGTTTTAACTCCAATGGGTGGTTACAGAAAGTGCGCGCATTTTAGCAGGTTTGCGCACTGAAAATTCATTTTTAGCTTTTGTCATCAAGAAAGCTGAAACTTCGGCTAAAAGTGACTAATTACAAACTTAGTTCATGTACATACCGCCGTTGACATGCAACGTGGTACCAGTAATGTAACTCGCTTGAGGCGAAGCAAGGAAGCTAACCGCCGAAGCGATGTCTTCCGGCAAGCCCAAACGTCCTAACGGAACTTGTTGCAGCAAGGCAGCAATTTGCTGCTCGCTCAAGGTTTTGGTCATATCTGTATCAATAAAACCAGGAGCCACACAATTAACAGTAATGTTGCGGCTACCGATCTCACGAGCAAGAGCACGACTCATGCCAGCGACGCCAGCTTTTGCTGCAGCATAATTCATTTGACCCGCATTGCCGGACGAACCGACAACCGATGTAATGTTGATAATACGGCCGGTTTTAGCCTTCATCATGCCGCGCAATACCGCACGGGACAAGCGCGCAACCGACGTCAGATTGGTCGCAATGACGCTATCCCACTCTTCGTCCTTCATGCGCATCGCCAGTTGATCCTGGGTGATACCGGCATTATTGACGAGAATGCTGACTGCGCCAAACTCCTTCTGGATTTCATCAATCAGCGCAACCGAGCGTGCTGCGTCATTGACGTCCAGCACCACGCCTTTGCCGCCACTACCCAAATAGTCGGAAATCGCGCTAGCGCCAGATTCCGACGTCGCAGTGCCGATGACCTTGGCACCCACCTTTGCCAGTTCTTGTGCAATTGCACGACCGATACCGCGCGAGGCGCCGGTTACCAGAGCTACTTGGCCTGTCAAATCAACTGTAGTCATTATTTCAAAAGCTCCAAAACAGCGTCCAACGACGCTTGATCAACAATCGCGTGACCGGTCAATTCACCATTAATACGCTTGGTCAAACCTGCCAGCACTTTACCAGGGCCACATTCCACGACATCCGTGACGCCTTCTGCTGCCATTTTTTGGACAGACTCAACCCAACGCACCGGATTAGCTGCTTGACGTACCAGCGCATCCTTGATGCCATCCACATCGCTGACAATCGCGACGTCGACGTTATTGATCAATGGAATCTGTGGCGCATTGAAAGCAAGTGTTGCCATGTACTCACGCAAACGATCCGATGCAGGCTTCAGCAATGAAGAATGGAACGGCGCAGAAACAGGCAAGATCAAGGCACGTTTGGCACCTTTGGCTTTTGCTATTTCGCAAGCACGTTCAATCGCAGCCTTATTGCCTGCAATCACGACTTGTGCTGGCGCATTGAAGTTGACTGCTTCGACGATATCGCCTTGTGCCGCTTCTACGCATACTGCGAGCACGTCTGCATCAGACAAGCCCAGAATCGCCGCCATACCACCCTGACCAACAGGAACTGCTTCCTGCATTGCTTTTGCGCGGAAACGCACCAGCGGCACAGCATCCTTGAATGGAATCACGCCTGCGGCAACCAGTGCCGAATATTCACCCAGGCTATGACCAGCAACGAGTGCAGGAATCTTGCCGCCTGCAGCTATCCATGCGCGATACATCGCGACAGCGGCAGTCAGCATGACAGGTTGAGTATTGGTAGTCAGGTCCAGCTCTTCCTTCGGACCTTCAAAAATCAATTTGGCGAGGTCGAACTGCAATGCGTCCGATGCTTCAGCCAACGTTTGCTGCACAACTGCGTTGTCAGCAAAACCGTTGAGCATGCCGATCGCTTGCGATCCTTGCCCTGGAAAAACGAATGCGAATTTGCTCATGCTTGTTTTCTAGTTTTAATTAAAAAATGATTTGCGTCCCTGTCTCGGGAATCACATCCGTGCCAGCACAGCACCCCAGGTGAAGCCGCCGCCCACACCTTCCATCATGACATTCTGACCCGGCTTGATGCGACCATCGCGGACACCGACGTCCAGCGCCAATGGAATCGATGCAGCAGATGTATTGCCATGCTGATCAACCGTTACGATCATCTTATCCATGCTGAGGCCGAGTTTTTTAGCTGTCCCCTGCATGATGCGAATATTGGCTTGGTGTGGCACGATCCAGTCCACTTCGGACGCATCCATTTTTGCCAGTTGCAAGGCTTCGTTGGCAACCCTGTCCAGCAATCCGATCGCCAGCTTGAATACCGCCTGACCATCCATATACATGAAGGCACTACCTTCCAGTACGCCATTACTGATTCTTCCAGGTCCGCAGAGAATATCGCCATAGCTGCCGTTTGCATGCAAACTGGTCGCCAGCACGCCCGGCTCCTCGGATGCACTCAAGACAACCGCACCGGAACCGTCACCGAACAATACGCAGGTCGTTCTATCTTTGAAATCGATGATGCGCGAAAACACCTCGGCACCGATCACCAGTACTTTTTTATGCGAACCGGATTTGATGAACTTGTCAGCCGTCGACAGCGCATAGACAAAACCACTGCACACAGCCTGCACATCGACAGCAGCACATTCATTCGTGATACCCAACTTGCGTTGCACCACGCATGCAGTACTCGGGAAACCGCCAAAAAAATCAGGTGTCGAGGTCGCCAAAATAATCAGGTCGATATCGTTCGGTGCCAATTGCGCCATATCCAGAGCACGTTTTGCCGCCTCAACCGCCAGATCACTCGACTGCATATCCGCATCAGCGTAATGACGTGCAGCAATCCCGCTGCGAGAAACGATCCATTCATCGGATGTTTCTATGCCATCACGAGCAAGACGCTCTATTAAATCCTGATTGGTGACACGTTGTGGCGGCAGATAACTGCCGGTACCGATAATTTTGCTATAGAGAGTCATGCGATTTTCTATTCTATTGTTCTGTTGTGGCACTAACCGAGTCTTCAGAAGACGAAGCCAAAGTTGATTGCGGCATGAGATCGGCAATTTTTGTCGAAATACGCGTCAGCACATCATATTTGGCCGCATCGAATGCGCGTTTGATGGCCCACTGATAACCGTAGGCATCAGCACCGCCATGGCTTTTGAATACCAAGCCGCGCAGACCCAGCAAACTGCCGCCATTGTAGCGAGAAGGATTCATTCGTTGTGAAATTGCTTTCAATGCACCACGCGCAATCAAAGCACCCAACATGGTCAAAGGCGTACGTTTGAATTCGGTGGTCAGCACGCTTTTGACAAAGCGGCCCAAGCCTTCCGATGCCTTCAAGGTGACATTACCGACAAAACCGTCGCACACGACGATATCTGTCGTACCTTTAAAGATATCGTTGCCTTCGACATTGCCGTAGAAATTCAACGTCCCTTTTTCATGATCCGCACGCAGCAAGACAGCCGTCTGCTTGACGACATCATTACCCTTGATATCTTCTTCGCCGACATTGAGCAAACCGACTGTTGGTCTTGGCTTGCCTTCCATCGCCGATACCAGCGCAGAACCCATCAATGCAAATTGATGCAAATGCTGCGGCTCGCAATCGACGTTGGCGCCGAGATCGAGCATATAGGTAGGACCGTCTTTTTGATTGGGGAGTATGCTGCAAATGGCAGGACGATTAACACCTGGGATCGTCTTGAGCACGTAACGCGAGATCGCCATCAAGGCGCCCGTATTACCGGCAGAGACGCATGCGTCCGCCTGTCCTTGCTTGACCAGATTGATGGCGACGCGCATAGAAGAATCCTTCTTGCGGCGCAATGCAACTTCCAGGGGATCGTCCATGGTCACGACTTCGGTCGCGTTCACGATCGATAGACGTGGATGACCGCTTGCCTTGTGTTTTTTCAGTTCGGCCAAAAGCTGATCTTCCAGCCCGACTAAAATCAGCTCGGCATCTGGCTCGCTTTCGACAAACGAAATAGCAGCAGGAATGGTGACTGAGGGGCCGTGATCGCCACCCATACAGTCGATAGATATTTTAATTGTCATTGGATTGACTCAGGGCCTCACTCTAACCGCATTATGGGCCAGATTCAGCTTGATTCAAAATGACGGAATGTGCTGGATTAGCATATTAAAAAACGGCGCAAAGTCATGAACTTACCGCGCCGCTTTCTGTGCCTGAAAGACGAATGATTATTCGTCGTTTTTGGTTTTCAGGACTTTACGACCACGATAAAAGCCGTTAGGGCTGATATGGTGACGCATGTGTGTTTCACCGGTGGTTTGCTCAACGCTCAGTTGCGGAGCAACCAGGAAGTCGTGCGAACGGTGCATACCGCGTTTCGACGGTGTCTTTTTGTTTTGTTGAACAGCCATGATAACTCCTAAACCTTAAGTTCTAAAATTCTAACACATCCGTTTTGCAAACTCACGGCAAAACCGATAATCCTTACTACAAAATCTCAATATGCCCGCTTAAGGCCTCACAGCTGCAGCGAATCTATTGTTTCATACCTTTGAGCACGTCGAAGGGTGATGGTTTTCTTGCACTCATCGCACTTTCAACTGCTGCATTGTCGGGACACACATCGTGCTTAGGCGCCAGAGGAATCGCCAACAAAGCCTCATCCTCAATCAGATCGGTGACATTCAATGTCTTCGATCCGACAATCACGTCTATGGTGTCGTCTGCCAGCAACGCGTCAATTTCATCAGCGTGCTCATCATTTTTTGCAAGAATCAGCACTGATTCCGATGCAATATCGAGTTTCAGTGGCGTCATGCAACGCTGGCACATTAAATGAATTGAGCCGGATACCGACATAATCAATTGCGGGTGACCAATTCCATCTAAGCCACCTTGCAAAGACCAATGCAGCGATGCAGGCATATTTACGGATTCTGCAGCAAGCCGCGGCAAATCAGCGATAGCAACGTCGCCTTCACGCTGCTCTCTAAGCCGACTGAACTCGAAGGCATCAATTACAAAAGCATTCATAGGCTAAGCCGAACCCGGAAAACCTGCGATAATAACAGGCTTTTCCTTTATTCGTCAAAGTGTTAGCGCACTTTTATTGAGCGGTCATTCAAATAAACATCAAATAATGCCTTCTCCATCCATCCAAGCGCGATTAATACTGGGCTCAAGCTCGGTTTACCGCAAAGAATTGCTATCTCGACTACACCTGCCCTTCGAAGTCATGGTGCCGAATATTGATGAAACTGCTCATCCTCACGAATCACCCGACACAACCGCATTACGGCTGGCACAGCAAAAAACAGTTGCCATTGCCGCCCAAGCACCGAATTCTTTGATTATCGGGTCAGATCAAGTCGCCACGCTGGACGGCGAACAGATAGGCAAGCCGGGCACACATGAAAATGCACTGAAACAACTGCAAAAAATGCGCGGCCGCAAAGTAGTGTTTCATACAGCGCTCTGCCTGTTCGATGGCCGCGCCGGTATTTCATCACCACAGATACAGCTGGAAAATATCCAAACCTTCGTCACCTTCCGTGATTTGCCAGATGCTGAACTCGATGCTTACTTACGCATAGAGCAACCATACGATTGCGCAGGCAGTGCAAAGAATGAAGGCTTGGGCATCGCCATTATCGAAAAAATAGAAAGTAACGATCCTACTGCGCTCACTGGCTTACCGCTCATCGCCCTCACGACCATGCTGCGTCGTGCCAATATCGGCTTTTTCGGTAACTAGACAATTAAAATAAGCGCGTGCTTGATTAATGGCGCGCAACACATACCCTACTCAATACTCCAACATGCCCGGCATTCTCTATCTCATCCCCAATACACTAGGTCAGGCAGAAGTTAGCACCACCGATCCGCTTGCACACATCATCCCGCTGGAAGTACAAACGACAACCGCCAAGCTGGATTACTTCATTGCGGAAAATGCCAAAACGACGCGCGCTTTTTTAAAGCTAATAGGTACACACAACACACTGGCAAAGCCGATACAGGAAATACGCATCGCCGAGCTCAACGTCAACACCGACGCCAAAGCATTACCTGCATTATTGGAGCCGCTACTGTCCGGGCAAGATGCAGGCTTGATTTCAGAAGCAGGCGTGCCGGCTGTAGCCGATCCCGGAGCAAATCTGGTGCGACTGGCACATGCGCACGGCATTCAGGTCAAACCTTTGGTCGGCCCGTCGTCACTATTGCTCGCTGTTATGGCCAGTGGTTTGAGTGGGCAAAATTTCGCCTTCAATGGTTATTTGCCTATTGATGCCGCTGCACGCACGAAACGTATCAAGCAATTGGAAGACCGCTCACGCGCGGAAAAACAAACGCAGTTTTTTATTGAGACGCCTTATCGCAATGCCGGACTGCTGGAAACATTAGCAACGACCTGCAATCCCAACACACTTATTTGCATCGCGACCGATCTCACACTGCCGTCCGAAGCGATCAAAACACAGACAGCCACAAGATGGAAAGCGGATATTGCATCCGGGAAAACGCCAGACTTCCACAAGAAGCCGACTGTATTTTTACTATTGGCTGACGGCTGAATGTAAACGCAAAACGGCGATGTTTCATCGCCGTTTTGCCTGCCTCATAACGAGGCATTTGGAGAGGTCGGAGACCTTCAGTTTTCCATCGTAGACGCGTCACCAAAATGCGAGCGGATGCTCCTTAGCAGTTGCAGACGTTGTTGCATTCACATCTTCAGATGCCGATAACGCACTACCACTATAGCCAAGCACAAAGGGATTACAAGCTCGGTTACATTCTTGTTCCGGAATTTTTTTCACATCGCTGACGATGCAGATGAAAAAAATTATTTCAGATTTGGAGCAAGCTGTTCCGTCATCGCTTTGATTGCAGAAGCCCCTGCCGCCGCACCAAATTTCCGCAACACACGATCCGACAAACCTTCGCGTTGCGTGTAATCAACGATGTTGGTGGACTTGAACTCTTCACGCGCTACGCTCTCGACAGTACCGATGCCATCTGCCAAGCCAAGTTCCACTGACTTCTCGCCAGTCCAAACCAGACCAGAGAAAGTGTCCGGTGTTTCTTTCAAGCGCTTGCCACGGCCTTTACGTACCACGTCGATGAATTGCTGATGAATTTCATTAAGCATGTCTTGCGCGTAGTGTTTTTGCGTTTCAGTTTGTGGACTGAATGGATCCATGAATCCTTTGTTCACACCGGCAGTCAACAAGCGTCGCTCAACGCCTAACTTTTCCATCGTGCCAGTAAAGCCGAAACCATCCATCAACACACCGATCGAGCCAACGATACTCGCCTTGTTCACATAAATGCGATCAGCAGCAGCGGCAATGTAATAGCCACCCGACGCGCAAATTTCAGTCACCACGACGTACAAAGGTTTTTGCGGGTACTTCTTGCGCAAACGCGTGATCTCATCGTTGATCATGCCTGCTTGTACTGGGCTACCACCTGGGCTGTTGATTTGCAAAATCAGGCCAACTGAACCGGGATCTGCATACGCTTTAGTCAGTGCAGAAATAACCGTGTCGGCATCGCCCGCACCTTTCGCTTCGATCGTGCCGTCTATCTTAATCAAAGCAGTATGTGGTCCGACATTTTCCATGTCGCCAACGGCAGGACCAAAACTCATCCACAAGGCAAATCCAACCAAGGCCACTGTGACGAATTTGAAGAAAATACCCCAACGTCGACGCGCGCGTTGTTCCTTGAGCGTTGCAAACGCGAGTTTTTCCAGCACTTCTCGCTCCCAGCCGTCTTTTTTAGGCGCAGGTGCTGCCGATGCTTGCCATGATTGTGGCTGATTCAGTTCGTCGTTGTCGTTGCTCATGTTGTCGTGTGTTTTGTTCCGCGTTGCTTATGCCCGCGCGGGTCTTACGTATTCATCTGCCTGCCAGAATACCTGATTATCTTTTTCGATGATGACAATTGTACGCAAGCGGCGACCACGGCATGGACCGCCCTCGCAACGACCTGTTTCCGGAGCATAAATCGCGCCATGTGTGGCACAGATCAAATACCGTCCATCAGACTCGAAAAACTCGCCTTCATTCCAATCCAGTTCCATCGGAATATGCGCGCAACGATTCAGGTAACCGTAAGCAACACCGTTGTAACGAATCACAAAACCGTTTGCATCCTCACCGCCTGCTGTCAGAGGAAAACGTATCCCCTTGCCGCTCTCTTCAAGAGCGGCAGAATCACAGACAGGAATCAGAATGGCATCAGTCAACGTGTTTATCCGTTTTCATTCAACCAGGTATGCAACTCAGCTACAGAAGTTGCTGCGTACAGAGGATTGAGAGCCTGCAATTCAGCAGGCGTATGCGCGCCATAATGTACGGCGACACCAGCCGCACCTGCGTTCTGCGCCAGCAACAAATCGTGCGTAGTGTCACCCACCATCACAGTACGCTTCATGTCCTGTCCCAATTCGCGCGTCAGCTCCTGCAACATCGCCGGATGCGGTTTGGAGAAGGTTTCATCGGCGCAACGCGTCGCATCGAATAATGACAGCAGCTTGGAAACATCCAGTGCGCGATTCAAGCCGACGCGACTTTTACCAGTAGCAACCGCGAGGAAGTAGCCTTGCTGCGACAAATCTTCCAACATCTCGCGCACGCCCTTGAACAGCGTCAAACCGCCATCCTGATTCAAATAATGGTAGCGATAACGCTCCACCATACGCGGATAGTATTTAGGATCAACGCCGGGCAACGCCGCTTCCATTGCCTTTTGCAAACTAAGGCCAATGACATACGAAGCGGCTTTTTCGTCCGGTATCGGTAAGCCGAGGTCTTTGGCTGCTGCTTGTATACAGTTGACGATGACTGCAGTGCTATCCATCAAAGTGCCATCCCAATCGAAAACGATGAGATCAAATTGCTTTCTTGCCATGTAACCTGACAGCGCGCTGCCAGCTCCTTTAACTATATAAATAGGTTATTGCTCAAATTCCACTTGGGGCAATGAGCAATAAATTAATTAGGGGTCTTTTTCAAACTCTTGAGGAAGCGCTCGCATTCCGGCGGAAGCGGCGCATTCAATGTCACTGGCTTGCCAGTCTCAGGATGGATAAATGTAATTTGATGCGCATGCAGGAACATGCGTTTCAATGCGACACGCTCGCCATCTGCTTTCTGCAAATCACGATTCAATGCGAAATCGCCATACTTGTCATCGCCTGCAATCGCAAAACCGCTAGATGCCAGATGCACGCGTATCTGATGGGTACGCCCGGTTTTTAGTTCCGCTTCCAACAAGGCGAACGGGCCGTAACGCTGGATCAAGTTGAAAATCGTATGCGACTCCATGCCGTCCGCCTGCACGCGTACACGTCGCTCACCTTCCGGTGTTGAATATTTGTGCAATGGCAATCTAATATGCTGGCGCGCATTCTTCCAATCGCCATGCACCAATACTAGGTAACGTTTGTCCGGCTCACCGCCACGGATTTGTTCATGCAAATTTGTCAATGCCGAACGCTTCTTGGCCAAAACCAGGACACCGGAGGTATCACGATCCAGCCTGTGCACCAATTCCAGAAACTTTGCATCTGGTCTGGCCGCGCGCAATTGTTCGATCACGCCATAACTGACGCCAGAGCCACCATGCACAGCGACGCCAGCCGGCTTGTCGATGACAAGCAAGTGATTATCTTCAAGCAATATTTTGAATTCGGCACCGGGTGCCGTCGATGGGGCTTTTTCCGCTATGCGTATGGGTGGAATACGGACGATATCGCCTTCGACTAAACGATAGGTTTGATCAATCCGCCCTTTATTAACGCGCACCTCTCCGGAGCGCAGCACACGGTAGATATGGCTTTTCGGTACGCCTTTACAAATACGTATCAAAAAATTATCAATCCGCTGCCCGGCTTCCTCATCAGTAATCGTGACAAGCTGCACTTGTGCCGGAACTTGAGAAGAGACCTGTGACGATCGGGAGGGTGATAGGGTTTGAGCCTCTTTCCCAGAAAATATCGCTAAGTCCTTCATTTTGAATATATAATCAATTCGCAATGGTTACCAAACCATTGCTGGTGTAAGAATAAAAAACACATTCTACACAGGGGCGTCTCCATCGGCCTCGCCAATTTGCAAATTCGATGGAAAAGATGTGTATGCACCGCCCCTGTGCGAGTCAAGGTTGCACCGTTGTTGTAATCGGATAACGCGCAAGGGTGTTGGTCAAGAATGTTTGGATTGTTAGGATAAGTCCGGCAAGCTCACTATATTTAATAGCAAGCTTGCTGGTTGATAAAGTTGAAACTGTTTGCCGATTTTGCCCATGCTTTGTATGGCTCAACCAATTTGCTCACCACTCGCGATGTTCGTTGCGCTCGATCTATTCGATGCGCACGATGCGGATCAAGTGCGCATTCGGCAACCGCATCACTTTATCCGCGCCCCGTTGTGACTACAGCGCGTTTGCGCTAAGTACCACACACCAAGGCAATTCCCTCCCCAAACGTTCCTGCCCCGCGTACATCCCTGTACTGTTGCTGTAGATGGCGCATGTCGCCATTGATGTCACATAGAAACACGCTGTTGACCACAGATTGCTGCGAATTTCCCCGGTAGCCACGCTATCGCCGCTATTCGCTTCACGCAGGTCAACCGGCCGATTCGCTTGTGCATCAATGTTGATATGTAGCGCTACTGCATTAAAAAAACGGCCCTAGAGCCACGGAGCACTTACATGAAACGCATGTTATTTAACGCAACACAGCAAGAAGAATTGCGTGTTGCCATTGTTAATGGGCAAAAACTCATTGACATCGATATCGAAACAACCGGACGCGAACAACGCAAGTCCAACATATATAAAGGCGTCATCACCCGTATCGAGCCTTCTCTCGAAGCTTGCTTTGTCAGCTACGGTGAAGATCGTCACGGTTTCCTGCCATTCAAGGAAGTCGCCCGCACCTACTTCAAGGAAGGCGTCGATGTCCGTAACGCTTCCATTAAAGATGCGTTGCGCGAAGGCCAGGAAATCATGGTCCAGGTCGAAAAGGAAGAACGCGGCAATAAAGGTGCTGCGCTGACCTCCTTCATTTCGCTGGCCGGTCGCTATCTGGTCTTGATGCCTAACAATCCACGCGGCGGCGGTGTCTCACGTCGCGTCGAAGGTGAAGATCGTCAAGAACTGCGCGAAACCATGGACAAACTGGACTTGCCACAAGGCATGTCAGTTATCGCCCGTACCGCTGGTATCGGCCGCAACGTTGACGAACTGCAATGGGATTTGAATTACCTGATGCAATTGTGGCGTGCGATCGAAGGCGCTGGTCAATCCGGCGGCGGCGCATTCCTGATTTATCAAGAATCCTCACTCGTCATCCGCGCGATCCGTGATTACTTCCAACCGGATATCGGCGAGATCCTGATCGACACCGACGACATCTACGAACAAGCTCAGCAATTCATGAGCCACGTAATGCCGGACATGGTCCATCGCGTCAAACGTTATAACGACGACGTACCGCTGTTCTCGCGCTTCCAGATCGAACATCAGATCGAAACCGCGTACTCACGTACCGTACCGTTGCCATCCGGCGGCGCTATCGTTATCGATCACACCGAAGCATTGGTTTCCGTCGACGTCAACTCGGCACGCGCTACCCGCGGCAGCGATATCGAAACAACCGCATTCCATACCAACTGTGAAGCCGCTGAAGAAGTTGCTCGCCAATTGCGCTTGCGCGATTTGGGCGGTCTGATCGTCATCGATTTCATCGATATGGAAAATGCGAAGAACCAGCGCGAAGTTGAAACCCGTCTGAAAGACGCGTTGCACTTTGACCGCGCTCGCGTACAAATGGGCAAGATTTCACGCTTTGGCCTGATGGAATTGTCGCGTCAGCGCCTGCGTCCATCCTTGTCCGAAGGCAGCCATGTAACCTGCCCACGTTGCAACGGCACTGGCCACATCCGCGATACCGAATCCTCCGCATTGCAAGTCCTGCGCATCATCCAGGAAGAAGCAATGAAGGAAAACTCAGCTTCTATCCACGTTCAAGCGCCAGTCGACGTTGCAGCTTTCCTGCTGAACGAAAAACGCGGCGAAATCCTGAAGATCGAAACGCGTCACCGCGTTTCCGTCATCCTGATCCCGAACAAGCATCTGGAAACACCACATTACAAACTGGAACGTATCAAGCACGACGATCCACGTTTGGAAGAAACACAAGCCAGCTACGCAATGACGGAAGAAGCAGATACCGACATCAGCTACGGCAAGCGTCAAAAAGAAGAAAGCAAGCCACGTCAGGAAGCTATGGTCAAAGGCATTACGCCAGATCAACCAGCGCCTATCGTGGAACGCAAACCGGTTGAAGCAGCAAAAGCGGCTCCAGCTGAAGCAAAAGGCTTCTTCCAAAAACTGTTTGCCTTCCTGAGCGGTACGCCTGAACAGCCAAAAGTTGCTGCACAACCTACAGCAGAAGAGAAGCAACAACGTAACCGCGAACGCGGGGAACGCAATTCTGGCGGTCGTAACCAACGCAACCGCAGCCGCGGTGGTCGCGGTCGTGATCGTGAAGAACGCGACGAAACAGCCAAGCCAGCGCAAGCACCGGCAGCTGAAGCACAACAAACAGCACGTCCTCCTCGCCCACCTCGTGAACCACGCGAGCCGCGTGAACCACGTGAAGGCAATGAAGCCCGTCGTGAACGTCAACCACGTGCTCCACGCGAAGAGCGTAAGGAAGTCGTTGCAGAAGATCCAGTCTTGTTGCAAGGCGCAGCAATCGCTGCCAGCGTCGCTCCAACCCGTAATGCGGCTCCAGCTAGCGAAGCAGGCGAAGCGGTTGTGGTATTGGACGCAAACGGCATTCCAGTTCCAGCTGTAGAAGGCGAAGAACAACCTCGTCGTCGTCGTCGTCGTGGTGGTCGCAACCGTAATCGTCGTGATCGTGACAATACCGAAACCGGTACTGAAAACGAAGGCAATGAAGATGGTGTAGACGCCTCGCAGGAACAATCTCTGCAAGATGAAGCAGATCAAACTTCAAATACTCCGCATGTCAGCGCAATTGAAGTGGCATCAACCGTTGTTCACAACGCACCAGCACCAGTTGTTGCACAAGTGAACGAAGCGCCAACTGCATTTGAAGCATCTGTGAGCGCATTGACTGCAGCAATCGCTGCACCATCCGTGCCACAAGAAGTTAGTCGCCAGCCTGAGCCTGTAGTTGCTACTCCAGCACCGGTTGCTGTTGTTGCACCGGAACCAGTTGCAACACCTGTGGAAGCTGCACCAGCAGCAGTCATTGAAGCGGCACCGTCGATTCAAGAAACTGCGCCAGTGGTAGTAGCCACACCGGAACCTGTTGCACAGCAAGCTCCTGTTGTCGTCGTTCCTGTCGTCGTAGCGCCAGTCGTTGCTCCTGCAGCAGCGCCAGTTGCTAGCAAGGATTTGAACGAAGTGCTGCAAGCTGCCGGTTTGGTATTGGCTTCCACCAATCCAGAAAAACTGCGTGCCGCACAGGAAGAAGCTGCCAAGTTTGTAGCGCCAGCGCGTGTACCGCGTGAACGCAAACCACTGCCACCGCAATCGACGGAGCCATTGGTGCAAATGGAAACAAAACGGTAAGACGCAAGCACATCCTGCATTGAAAAATCAGGATGTACAGTCGTTAAAAAAGGGAGCCTAGGCTCCCTTTTTTCTTTCCGTGCTGCGCACAATGCCGTTACTAGATCGGCAAATGTGCACCGCAGAGATGCAACGATTTATGCAGCAATACGTTCCTGCGTCAGTGCTTCAATTTTTTGCAAGCGAGCGATCGTATCGGCGCAAGCATGTGCCGCTTCCTTACCCTTGACCAGGAAGTGCTGATAAAAGAAGTTTTGATGCTCATCGTGCGAATGAAAATGATGCGGCGTCAGCACGGCAGAAATCACCGGCACTTCTGTTTCCAGTTGTACTTGCATCAAGCCGCTGATGACCGCCTGCGACACGAACTCATGACGGTAGACACCACCATCAACTACCAAGCCAGTACCAACTACAGCTGCATAACGACCGCTCTTGGCCAGTAATTTGGCATGCAGTGGGATTTCGAATGCACCAGCTACTTCAAAGAAATCGATCACATCTTCGGAATAGCCACGCTCGGCCATTTCTGCGATGAATGCAATGCGGCATTGATCAACGATTTCCTTGTGCCAGCTAGCCTGGATAAAGGCGATACGACGTACTGCTGATTTTGTTTTGATATCAATCGGATGTTGCATGTGAAGCTCCTGTTTGCAAATTGAAAAACAGGGCGTACAGGAATGGCAAAGCGCACGTTACCGTGCGTGAAAAGTCATTCCGCTCTCTATCATCCGGACTATGACCGTCGGCCTCGGGATCACACCGAGTCTGCTGACCTTGTCGAAGGCATCTGCAGAAAGCAGATGGAGAACTTCTTCAAGCGCTCGCGGGCTATACGCCTAAACGTAATTACCGCCGGTGGGGAATCTCACCCCGCCCCGAGAACGTAAAACTGATGAAACGAATGACTGAAAAACTTCAGCAATTCATTTCATCAGTAGTCGTGAATTTATCATGATTTAAAAAAGGCTGCTGGCGACGGCAGAATTTGCTATTCCTTGTTATTCTTTATCGTCCAGCAGATCGCCTAAAGGCAAATCAACGCCTAGGAGCTGTTGCGCGGCTTCGCTAGGCAATGCCTCTACAGATTTCAATTTGCGCGTCATCTGACGGCTTCTGGTCTCGGCCTGTTCGATATTCTTGGCTGCACGCTCCAGCGTCGCTTTGGTTGCAGCAAGCACATCGCCGAATTTACCAAACTCCGTTTTCACTGCGCCCAATACTTGCCAGACTTCCGACGAACGTTTTTCCAATGCCAAGGTACGGAAGCCCATTTGCAAGCTATTCAACAATGCCGACAAAGTCGATGGGCCGGCAATGCTGACACGATGCGTGCGTTGCAGATCGTCAGCTAAACCAGGACGACGCATGACCTCCGCATACAGGCCCTCAGTCGGCAAGAACAAGATAGCAAAATCTGTCGTCAGTGGTGGAGACAAATATTTCTCTGCGATTTTTTTCGCTTCGAAACGCACTACCCGTTCCAGTTCGCGCCCCGCCAAGGCCACACCATCGGCATCGGCTTTATCGGCTGCTTCCGCCAGACGTTCGTATTGCTCTTTCGGGAATTTCGCATCGATAGGCATCCAGATCGGCGTCTGTCCATCGTCGGTGCCCGGCAGCTTGATCGCAAACTCAACTCGTTCGCCAGTACCCGGAACTGTCTCGACATTCTTTGCATACTGATCTGGCGTCAATACCTGTTCCAGCAGCATCTCAAGTTGCACTTCGCCCCATGTGCCGCGTGTCTTGACGTTGGTCAGCACGCGTTTGAGGTCACCGACACCGATAGCCAGCTGCTGCATCTCGCCCAGGCCTTGATGGACTTTTTCCAGACGATCAGAAACCAGCTTGAACGATTCACCCAAGCGCTGCTCCAGCGTCGCATGCAATTTCTCATCGACGGTCTTGCGCATTTCTTCGAGACGCGCACCGTTATCGGTTTGCAGATCCTTGATCTTCGCTTCCAGCGTCGCGCGCACTTCAGCCATGCGTTGTGCATTGGACTCCGTCAGCGCAGTCAACGTCTGATTCAAGGTATCGCCAAAATGCTTGAGTGCAGTCGCCTGCTCTTCACGTCCGGTTTGCGCCTGCAAGGTAATCGCCTGACGCATGGCTTCCAACTGCTGCGCGTTCGCTTCATTCAGCTTTGCGAGTTGCTGTGCAAAGGAATCAATCTGGTTGTTCTGCATCGTTGCAACGCTGGTCAATTGCGTTGCCAAGGCCTGCTGAAACTGCGTGAAGTTGCTGCCCAATTCCTGCCGTGTTGCTTGCGCAGTCGATTGCACCTGCTCGCGCAATTCACGCTCTATACGTTCACTGCCTTGCTGCTGATGACGTTGCAAGTCATTCTGCAACTGCATCAATTGCGGTGCGATATCCGTGCCGCGTGCGCGCAACAAAGCCACCACCTGCAACACGATGATGACTGCGGCAACCAGCAGCAGAATAATGAAATGCACTTGTGTCATGGATGAAGCCTTGTTCGAACAGAGTAATGTGTGGGAAACCGCAACAGCAGGAGAATTTAATCGCGGGTATTACGCATCCAGTCTGCGGTGTCGTAAAACGCCTGTTGCAAACGTGTTTGCAATGATGCGTCGATGCCGACATCTTCCATCGCTGCTTGCATGCAGCGCAACCATTGATCGCGCTCACTTGTTGCGATGGCATATGGCAAATGGCGCGCGCGCAAGCGCGGGTGGCCAAAGCGTTCGACAAACATATCTGGACCGCCGGTCCAGCCGGAGAGGAACCAGTACAGCTTGTCGCGTGAGCCATCCAGCGTAGTCGGATGCATCGCGCGTATGCCGGCAAAGTCTGGCTCCAGATCCATCAAATCATAAAATCGATCAACCAGCCCGCGCACTTTGGCATCGCCGCCGATCAATTCATAGATGCTTGCTTGTTGAGTTTCTTGTTCAGTAGTCATAGCCTGCATGATACCGCATCGCTATACAGCACGACAGGCTACACAAGCAAAATCAAGCCTCGCGCAGGGTCTGTAACGGCGGTTGATTGAGTACATGACGCAAACCAACCCAACCACCGATAAAGGCACATGCTGCGCCTATGCCAAAACCTGCCAACCAGACAACAGGGCTGAATATCCATTCGAAATCGAAAACGAAATGCGCCAGCCCCCAACCGACGGCCGTCGCACCTGTTGCCGCCAGCAAACCTGCCAAACCACCAACCAGCGTGAACTCTATCCATTGCGATTGCGACAATTGCTTGCGCGTTGCGCCCAATGCCCGCAATAAGCCTGCTTCACGCGTACGCTCATCCTGCGAACTGGCCAGCGCTGCATACAGAACCAGCATGCCGGATGCCAATGTGAACATGAACAGAAATTCAACCGCCGTCACCACTTGATCAACCACATCCTGAATCTGCTTCACGACGCTGCCGATATCCACTACCGTCAGATTCGGGAAATCGCGCGTCAGTTGATTTTCCAGACCAGTATTTGTTGCCGGCAAATGGAAAGCCGTGATCCAGGTTTGCGGCATATCCGTCATCGCTGCCGGATTGATGATGACAAAGAAATTAACCCGCATGGAACCCCACTCCAGCTTGCGCAAACTGGTGATGGGCACATCGACGGTTTCGCCAGCGATATCGAATTTCAAATGATCGCCCAGCTTCAAGTTCAATGTCTTGGCCAAGCCTTCTTCCACCGATGCTTCCGGTTTGCTGTTGTCGTACCAGCGGCCAGCGGTGATTTCATTTTGCTCAGGAATATCCTTCATCGTCGACAGATTGAATTCTCTATCGACTAATCGCTTGGCGCGATCTTCGATGAAGCTTTCTCCCGTGATAGGTGTGCCGTTGATCGCCAGTAAGCGGCCACGAATCATTGGGTACAAATGATTACCGACGATATTGTTTTGTTTCAGACGCGCTTCGATCTGTGCCTTCTGTTCCGGTTGAATATTGATGACGAAACGATTCGGCGCATCGGGTGGCGTGGCGTTACGCCATGCAGACACCAGATCACCGCGTATCACGGTCAGCAGCAACAAAGCCATCAAGCCCAAGGCAAGCGCCACAACTTGCACAACAGTCGCACCAGGACGACGCTGCAAAGCTGTCACGGCAAAGCGCCAACTCGGATGATTGATCGCACCACGCAGCGACTGCAAAGACTTCAGTGCCAACCAGCTAATCACTGCAAATCCAGCCAAGCCACCGAGAAAACCGGCTGCCGTCAGCAGGCCGAGCTTCACATTACCAGCCTGCCACAACAGCAATCCGATAAACGTCAACAAGCCCAAAGCGTAAGTGGCTATCGTGATCGGCTGCGGCATATCCTGCTCGCGTCGAATCACACGGTTATGCGGCACATTACGCAATTGCAGAATTGGCGGTACTGCAAAGCCGATCAATAGTAGCAATCCTGTCACCACGCCTTGCAGTGCGGGCAAGAACGATGCTGCTGGCAACTCATTCGTAACCAACTTGCCCAACCATTCGATCAACACAAAATGCGCCGCGAATCCAATCGTCGCACCTATGGCACTGCCTATCACACCCACTATCAGGAATTCCAGCAGATACAAACCAGTCACTTGGTTCTGCGTCATACCCAGGCAGCGCAACATCGCGCAAGCATCCACATGACGCAGCATGAAGCGACGCGCCGCCATCGCTACGGCAACCGCTGCCAGCATGGCCGACAGCAAGCCAACCAGCGACAAAAATTGTTCGGCACGTTCCAGCGTCGCGCGCATTTCCGGACGCCCCGATTCCAGCGATTCTGTGCGGATACCTTTGAGGTTCTGCGTCTCGATCTGGTTTTGCACTAATTTATCAAGGTCATTCACATCGCTGGCCTTACCGGCTACCAGCAAGCGATAACTGACACGCGATCCGTTTTGCACCAAATTAGTCGCTGCAAGGTCGCTTTCCGCCAGCATCACACGTGGCGCAAAATTCATGAAACTCGCGCCACGATCAGGTTCAAACGTGAGTACCTTGGCTATCGTGAAAACCTTGTCGCCCAACTTCAATGGACTGCCGACTGCAATATTCAGATTTTCCAGAATGCCCGCGTCAACCCACACCGTACCGGCAGCAGGAATGGCATTCGTCACCGCGCCTTCGCCAATCGGCGCATCAGCAACTTTCACTTTTCCACGCAAGGGATAGCCATCGCTTACCGCCTTGATGGAGGCCAACTTGGATACGGCCTGCTCACCCTCTCCGGCAATCGCCATACTGGGGAAAACAGTGGTGTCTGCCAGTTGCAAGCCACGCTTTTCTGCTTCGCCGCGCAAGGACGCAGCAATTGGCTCGTCCGCGCGAATAATCAGATCGGCACCGAGTAATTGATGTGCATCGCGATTCAAACCTGCGCGCATGCGATCGACAAAGAAGCCGACCGAAGACAATGCCGCCACGGCAATAATCAGCGAAACCAGCAAGAAGCGAAGTTCACCCGCGCGCCAATCGCGCTGCGTCATACGAAGAGATTGCACAAACATGAAATCCAGCGCTTTCTGAAAAAACCGTATGCATCCGCCTTATCTGGCATAGCTACTCGGCAATAATAAAGACACAAATATGCGAGAACTCGAACTCAAGCAAGATAGACAAGCGAGTATTTCCGAGCAGCATAAGACTAACGTAAAAATGCTATTCGAGTGGTGGACTGCTCAGACAAGGAATATTGACGAAATGAAAGAGGAATTTTTGCCAGAAAAGTGAGTCGGTACTATATTAAAGACATCGTTACGCTCGGCTCTCTTCGCATGATGCAAGGACGATGGCAAAGGATCATCACATGACTCTGCTCAAAAATAAATTCGGCGTGCCGCAATATCCTATTGATGATGCGCGCAGATTGTTTGTCCTCGCTGCAGCAATAGACCTGCTTGAACGCCCCACCCCAACCGCAATCGACGATCTGACCGGCATAGATAAAAGTACGATAGAGCAGCAAGTAGACAAGTTGCGTGAACAGTACGGCATGACTATCCACAAATTCGGTGACATTTACCGCATCGAATCATGGGGAGAAATATTGAACAGAAAAAATGTCACGAAAGCGATGAAGCAAGAAAGTGAATAAAAGGAATCGGTCAGATCCTTTTCATCACCGCAAACCTTCAGTCTTGATTTGAAATCCTAGCCTGCTTCACTTCCACCACAGATCACCATGCATAACGCAATCCAGCTGTGATGGTATGTGCCGTATCTCTCTTCGCCACTGTCGCATCGTAGCTAAGGTAGACATGCATATTCGCAGCCTGAGCATAAACAAGATTAACACCCAAGAGCGCCGCATCACGCCAGCCTTGCGCGCCCTGAACAGTGAAACGTTGACCGGTCACATCGCCAATAAAAGCAGCTTGGAACTGTGGCGTGCGATCTTCAAATTCATGCAACCAACGCGCCTTGCCTTCCACTGTCAGCACACCGCTGCTGAGAGCAAAATCTTTCGTTAATGTCGCACCTAAACCAGAGCGCAAACTTTGCGTTGTCGCACTCTCGCCATTCAAACCAATTTCACCAGCGCCATTTTCCACAAAACCTGGTTCACGTTGTCGAACGTAGCTCAGCGAGGCCAAGGGTTTCAATATCAAACCTGTAGATAAAGGCAGTTGATAACCGGTTTCGACATAGAGATTGATGTGCCGTCCCGTGTAATCTGCATTCGCCTGTGAGACAACATTATTGAAATTGATACTGCGATTGACGGTATTTTTTTGCCAACCAATACTGGCTATGCCATCCAGATAAAAACGATCATGTTGATAGCTGCTGTACAGACCGACTTGATAAGCGTCCGTTTTGGCATATGCGTCATAGGCTGAGAAGTTGCTGCGCATCTGCGAGACATCCACTCCAGCACCAAACAGCCAATCGCTGTTGATCCAGCGATCCATACCAGCAGCCAAACCATTGACGCTGTAACTCGCGCTGGCCACAACATCACTATCGACCCGACCGCTGGTGTAATAAGGCCGTGCCCACAAGGCTGAATCACGCTCGGTATCACGCGGTAAGCGGCCGGATAAGCGCTGTGTCAGTGCGCGCGCAAATATATCGCCTTGTCGCATATTCAAGCCAGCAAGCGTCGCATGCACATCACCACCGCCCAAACTACTGAAAGCACTTTGCGCCTGCGCTGCCGACATCGTGACCAGTTGATCAACCGTATTTGTCATGCCACCGGCCTTGGCATTGGCATCGAGCGATGCAGCTAGTGCCTTGTCATTAGGTGTCGTAGCGACATCGGCAAAGTCGACACTGTTGCGCTGATAGCCGATGACCACGCTGCTGTTACCACCGGCACCAGCATTAAATACACTCGTATCCACAAATGCAGATGGTGTATAAGCGGTAAAAGCCCCCGTCACGCAACCATTGGTTTGGCAATGGATAATCTCTTGCTGCTGAAAGTTATCGTAGTTCCCTGGCAAAAAATTTGCGGTAACCTGCCCACCTTGAATATTGGCAGCACCACCGACAACCAATTTCCCAGCAGAGGTCGGTGTAAGGTCTATCGCCAGCGTGCCTGAACTCAGGTTGGTGTAATCGCCGTTGATCGTCAGCGCCCCGGTGCCATCGCCAGCGCCCGGATGTACAGTCCCACCATTCATCAGATTGCCCGCGACGCTACCGATGCCGGACAACACGCCAACCACTGTCCCGGGCGCGGCTCCAGCAGCGCTACTGGCAACCGTCGTAGTGCCACCGGTAGTCGCCAGTATCCCTGCAGTATCGATGTACACCGGGCTGGTCAATACGCTATCCAGCGTCAGAGTACCGGTCTGGATGGTGGTGTTATTAAAGGTCGCGTCCGTAGTCCAGTTCCACGCCACACCACGCATGGTCAGCGTATTGAAATTGCGAAAGGCGCTATCGACCAGGCCCGAACCTTCCAGATAAACATTGCTGTTGCCGCGTCCGCCGTCAGCCGCACCGACAATCTGTGAGCCGGTGCGCAATATAAGCGAATTATTCAGGCTATTGCCGAGGATGATGGCGGTGTCATTGGCCGTCCCGCCATGCCCTTCCAGGTAACCGGAATTGATCACCGTATCGCTGCCGTTCAGGCCGCGTATCGCATACGAGTTCGCGCTGGTAATGCTGCCGGTATTGGTGATGCTTGATGTGAAGGTCGAGCTCACCGTATTCATGAAGACGCCGTCAGAGCCATTACCCGCTACATTGATGGTGCCATTATTGGTAAAGCTGTTGGCATTGCCTTGTGCGTAAACAGCCGTCGACGAAGAACCGCTGGTGGTGATAGTGCCATCATTCGTGATCGTATTATTGCCGCCCACCACATGGATCGCATCCGAGCCGCTGTTCAGCGTAGTGATCTGGCCAGTTGTACTGTTGACGATAATGTTGCCGACACCTCCACCACCGGCGGCTGAAGTACCGACAGAAATGCCGTAAATGCTGGGCCCCGTGACTGCAATCAGGCCATTATTGGTAATCGTATTGTTGTTACGCAATACCGAGATCGCGGCCCTCAGGCCACTGCCCGGACCGGCAGCCGTGTTGATCGTGCCGGTATTCGTAATATTGCTGTCGCTAATGACTTGTATGCCTATGCGGGTAAATGAAATATTGCCCGAAGAATTGACGGTGACCGCGCTGCTATCAGGCGCAGCGATGACGCTGGTGGCGGTACCGACTGAAGCCGTACAAGTAACGGTGGTGCCGGACGTCGGTGCGGTATTGTCACAATCGGCCCAGACATTGCTTGTAGTCAAACCAATCAAGCCTAATGCGATATACAAGGCGCGTCGGGAATAACGCTGAGAATTGCTGGTTGCGAACTGGTATCGCATGGCTAAAAATATCTTCAATATTTTCTCGCTAGCAAGAGTTAAAACCCAGATTTAAAACATGTGCACCAGTATAGGTAATTAACAATTCATTGACTAGATATCATCAAAAAATACATCGACATGGCAAGGATATTTAACGTATTCATGAGATGTGCTGATGAGCAATCGCCGTCGCAACAACACTAAGAAGAAATTGCGCGAACCGTCGGATGCGGCGTTCCTGACCACACAAGTTCGTACGCTGTACCGCGCCTTACATTACCTACCAAGGCGGGACGAAAGCAGGCGAGATTCGTTCCACCTGCATGTCGCACGCTAGGATAGATGATGCCCAACGAACCCTCTTCCAGTAATTGCGCAGCCAGCTTCTGCGAAGCAACATAGCTATTCGGCGTCAGGCATTTTGCATAGCGACTGGCACTGCGCAGATCATGGAATTCGCTATTGAAATCTGCCAATAAGGTTTGATAACGCACGCTATCGTCGAAGCGATCGATCTCGTAATACTCGACCGTTTTATGGAAGATGATTTCATCCAGAGACGTTTCTATATCGAAACCGCAATACCACGCGCCACGCTCATCGTTATTAAAGCGGCTTCCTTCTGGACGCGCATACGTGAACGCCGCATTGATCATGCGGAAATGTGGCACGCCAAATACCAACTCATCTACGCCGATACCAGTCGCACGACCATGCTCTGCAATCAAACGCTCATTGGTTGCATTGTCGAGTTCGAAAATATCTGCCAGGTGCTTGGCATTATCAGCAAGCGGCACAAGCACAGAATCTTCTTTATCAACAAAACGGGAAGGAATTAAACGACAAGTGTCGAACTGACGCAATTGCACAAGCGGCGGTCCTGCCATTACAAACCTCCGCGCCGCGCATCCAATAATTTGCGGACAATTTGCATGGCAAGCAAACCACCTGCCTGCATATAAGCCAGTGGTGACTGACCGGAGAAAATGACATTCTTGTTCGGCAAGCTGATCCATTCATCCGCCAACTTATCGCCGTACAGAATGTGGAGTGCCTTATAGATACCAATCAGATAGGAAATGCGCGTAATGCGGTCAACCTCTAATACACGATCAGGATTCTTTTTCCATTCATAGAATGCACTGCTGGATAAGCCACCCAAAAGTTCGCGCGCATCTTCGTCGCGAAGCTTCCACGCTTCCGCAAGCCGGAAGAAGCCCTTTAACGCAGAACGAGACAATCTCTCCCGTTCTGATTTCGCATTCAGGTCAACTAGTCCGGCTGGTTCGAATCGGCTTTTTGGATAAGCGTATGCGGCACTCATATATCCCTCCATTTATGGATATAATATACTCCACTTACGGAAAATCAAGTTTGATGCAACTTCCTCACCAATTGTGAGATCAATAAAGTATTAACTCACAATCGAATCAGTACCTGCCAACAACACCCTACAAACCCAGATAACAACCGCCTTATTTACACCAAGCGCGACCAACAATACGCGAATGGATAATATTATCGATACACAAATGGTTTCAACTTTGATCATGTTTATGCGCGTATGTATAGTCTTTCCATGACTATTGGAAACCGCCTTGATCAGGCAATGAATGCCGCAAGAATAAAATCGCAAAGCGAACTGGCGCGTATTTCCGGCGTCCCACAGGCAACCATCAGCCGAATTCTAAAAGGTGTCGGTGCCAAAGGACCAGAAACAGAAACCATCAAAAAGCTTGCAAGAGCATGCAAGGTGTCCTTTTCCTGGCTTAACGAAGGCGAAAATTTCGACGCTATCGAGAACATCACGCCGCATGAACCGCAATCCAAAATCTATCCTGTCTTGGACAAACGCATAGCGCATGCCGTCAAGTTGATGCAGCAAATGCCCGAGTACAAATTGAATCAGGCCATCAAAATCATCGACACGATTGCCGAACCCGTACCAAAAAACGAATCCGATTAATCCATACACTGGAAAAATCTGGCATTCGGCCTAATGCTCCGAACAACTCCTCGTTACCATCCCGTCAAGCTGCATCCCACAAGATGCCATGCACAAAATATCTGGGCGGATAGAAATGCTCAGATATTCACCTCTACATATTCAATATGTAAATGACATCTCCAGCCTCATAAGCAAAAGACACAATATCTAACCATTCACGTATTGACAGTGCGATTCATTCTCATATAGTTTATGTATTGTTGTTATTAGCTTAAGTCCGCAATGTCACCGCAATACATGCAATCAAAAGACTTTATCTACTCAAATGAAGTTTTATAAAACCTGATCGGCATTGCGAAAACCCTCATCGCATTAATGGCAGCACCTCACTGACAGAAGGCACAGCATGAGAAGACAAATACCACCGTACTCCCCACGTCCAGGCAGCAAAGTCGCAATGGCCATCAGCGCAATGCTTAACGGTCCAATGACAGCACATGAATTAGGCAAGGTCGTACAAAGAGCGAGCACAGCAGTCAATGCGCTATTACTGCGTGCCTTAGCGCACTCCGCCATCATCAAGATAAAAGATAAAACCGGGCGCTTGTATTTCGCCTTACCCGGCACGCCCTTAGACGAACGTTTCGTAGCTGTGGGTAGTAATGAAGCCACGGCTTTTCAAAAAGTAGGTAATGGCAACGCCTTTGCAGACGATCAGACATCGGCCCTACCTTCACAGGGAAAAGCATTGATCTTGATCTCCTCCAACACACACGCATTAGCTGGCGGATTTCGCAACACAGAGAACGAACACGCATGCAACGAGATGCATCATGAGACTGAGCCAAGCTCCTCGTATTCAGCACCCGTAATCGCAGGTTTATTTTCCGATGGCGAACTCACCATCGCAGTCAACGGCGAATGCCTGAGGCTCAATACTGCGCAACGCCAACAACTTTATACATATCTGCACAAGATCAGATATTTGGCATAAACACAGGTGGCAGATAGAACCACAGTACATCCCTCCTCAAAAAACCGCTCGTGCGCTGCCATCAGCATAAAACGCACGAGCCGTTCCTGACATATCACTAGCAATACCCCTCATATCTTTGCACGTGAGAAGTTTGTTAAATTTTTTATCAAGCACACATCTAAAATTATTATCTTTGTTTCAATTAGCCTTATTTATCGACAAAATCGTCGCAAATAAGCATCAAAAGGTTAAAAAATCTCATATTCATGGGAGCGTTTATTTTTAATTTGCATGGTAGCGTCACTAAAATTTCCGCAGAGCACCATACATTTTTGCCCTTTTGGATCACCTTTTTTAACAAACGCGTTCAGCACTGGAACCGCAACTCGACCTAGCACTTCAACGAAGTAATTTGGGAGATGACGATGTTTGCAAACATGAAGGTAGGAACCAAACTAAGCCTTGGATTTGGCATCACCGCACTGCTCACACTGTTGATCGCCGTGTTCTCCTTACTGCGAATCAACCAGATCGACGGCGTCATAGCCACCCAAAACGACATCCGCACACAACAGCTAGAACGTCTCTACACTGCGCGCGAAGCACTCGGTCAAACCGGGCTTGCAGCGCGTAATGCATATATATTCACGGACAAAGCCGATGCGATGAAAGAGCTGGATATTCTGGATGAGCAAAAGGCCATTTATCTCGATGCCTTGAGCAAAATGACACCGCTGTTCAAAGGCAATGCTGATTTCGAAAAAGTCAGCAAAGGCTTGCTATCAATGGCCGAAGAACTCAAACGTCCACGTAAATTCCGCGAAGCGGAACAGATGGAAGAGTTCGGTAAATTTCTCGTCAACGAATGCAGCCCTTTGCGTAGACAAATCGTCGCCGACATCGGTACCGTCGTTAAATCCATGCAACAAGTCGTTGATGCAAAAAGTGAGGAAGCAAATCAAGCTGCCCGACAATCCATCACCATCATTGTCGCGATCTCAGCTGTCGCTCTCCTCTTGAGCATTGGCCTTGGCATTCTTATTAGCCGTGCGATTACACGTCCGCTCAATCAAGCCGTCAAAGTCGCACAGACTGTTGCCAGTGGCGATCTGACCAGCAAAATAGAAGTTAAATCCAAAGACGAAACTGGTCAATTACTGCAAGCACTGAAAGAAATGAATCAAAGTCTGATCGGCATCGTCGATGAAGTACGCAGCGGCACAGCAACGATGGCCACAGCCTCCAATCAAATCGCCAGCGGCAATATGGATCTTTCTTCGCGCACTGAAGAACAAGCCAGCTCACTGGAAGAAACTGCTTCTTCGATGGAAGAACTGACTTCGACTGTCAAACAAAATGCAGACAATGCACGCCAAGCCAACAGCCTGTCCTTGTCTGCGTCGGAAATTGCCGTCAAAGGCGGTCAAGTTGTTAGCGAAGTCGTCGTCACGATGAATGGCATCAATGACTCCGCGAAGAAGATTACCGACATCATCGGCGTCATCGACGGCATCGCATTCCAGACCAATATCCTGGCATTGAATGCGGCTGTAGAAGCTGCCCGTGCGGGTGAACAAGGTCGCGGCTTTGCAGTTGTTGCAAGCGAAGTGCGTAACCTGGCACAACGTTCCGCAGCAGCAGCAAAAGAAATCAAGACATTGATTGATGATTCTGTCGGAAGAGTCGATACCGGCAGCAAATTGGTAGTGCAAGCCGGTTCCACCATGACAGAAGTCGTCGATAGTGTTAAACGCGTGACAGACATCATGGCCGAGATCATGGCCGCCAGCCAGGAACAAAGCGCCGGCATCGAACAAGTCAATCAGGCTATCGCGCAAATGGATCACGTCACGCAACAGAATGCAGCATTGGTAGAGGAAGCTGCCGCAGCCGCAGGTTCGCTCAAGGACCAAGCGGTTAAACTTGAGCAAACCGTCAGCGTCTTCAAAATCGACGGCGCAACAACACAAGTGGAGCAGCAGGAAATAGTGACGCGCTCAACCTCCGTCAGGCCAGCACTTGCCTCCAAACTATCGAGCATCAAACGCGCAGTCTCGGCACCGCGTCACCTTGCTGTCGTCGCATCGGCAACCGGTATCGATTGAACACAATTCAAATCGGTTTCGGATTAACAAGAGCGGCCAGGGTCATTATCTGACTAGGTCGTACAAATAGCTGTAAGCATTTCCCGCCCGGAGCAATCTCGGCGGGATTTTTTTGGCATGTACCCAACCTAAGTCAGGTTCTTTTTCGGGCAATGAAATTTATTCTTTGAGGCCAAACGACAACCAGCGAAGTAAGTTTTCATATGCACGAGAAACAACTTACGCAAATTTTCCAGATTCAATAAGTCTAAAATTTGCGCATGTATACTTGCCGATGAAGACAAATGTTTTGAGCGAGGAAGTTTGTATGTCACGAAATACAGATTGGAAAACTATAGCCATAGCTGCCTTGGCCCCTATCCTTTTTTCAGCCTGTGCTAGCGCTGGAACCACCTTCAATTGGGATCAGGCACGCAGCATTAAGCCCGGCATGACGGAAGAGGAAGTAATCGAAAAAATAGGGAAACCTTATGCGGTCACAGCGCAAGGTCAGCGACAGGTCTGGGTGTACTCGCACGCGAATGCGTCCGGCGTGGCAAATTCTATTTCTTTAATCATGAAAAACGGGGCTGTCTTCGAAGCACCACGCGTTCCCTATTCATTTAAAGTCGATTAGCTCGCATAAGCGCTTTTATAAGCGGGAGCGTAGTAACTACCGAGAAATCCTAACCAACCCTTGTGTGCCGTTAGCCACTTCCCGTCCGCGAAATAAAGCATAAGTTGTCTGCTCTACGTAGGAGCTTTAAACGTTCTGCATGAGCGATATAAAGTATAAATTGACCCATCGTTGACTAATAAAACATATCGCGTCCAAAAGAAAAACACCTTTGTTGCACTCCTAGATTTTATCTTTGTCTCACCATACTTACCGCCCTGTTTGCTCGCTAAAATTTTAATTGTGATTGTGATTCCTCACCTAAGAGAGAGCCACTATTTCGAATAGCGAACTTACAAGGAGAAGAAAATGCCTATATGGCCAACACGTCCGATAACTGAGCAAGGTGCAATCAACCTTACTGAATGGCGCATCTTAGAATTACACGATGGTGACCGTCATCTCATAGGTTACTGCATTGAAAACTGCGAGGGAAGAGTGAGCTCCCCCGTCATCAATCTTGAACTTAAAACGTTACAAGCAACGACAAAATCCGGCCGTCTTTATTTGCTCAATGGTGACCCGGGACATAACTCAGATGCATCGTATGTCTGGGAACAATGGGCGTATATACATTCACTTGAAACATGGATAGATGTTACTGACTCTGTCTGGATGGAGCATTTAGCTCACCGCTGCGCGAAAACTGCGGACTTAGATAGCCGTTGATGGCTCGTTTGAGGAGTTACACATGCTCGATAAAATCTGGGCCTACCTTGATGTCCAAGAAAACCGCCATAAGTTGATGGGCTGCCTTACCAAATTTATAGTGGTAGGTGGAATCCTATTCATTTCACTCATGATACTGGCATTGTATTTGCGATGACCGACTAAGAGGATGGAAAAAGAGAGTCGATAGACTTTCATCGCCCGCTTCCGACCCAAAGCGGACATCGCTAATGCTCAAAAATTAGCTTGAATATTTCGGAAGAGACGGCGTTTCCACGTAGCCGTTTAATTCTTTCAATATGCGGACTGAGTGCGTTGTAGATAATTAGCTCTTGCGCGCATACAAAACACCCCCAAGAGCGGCCGAGAAAACTGGGATAACAAGGGAAATGAGCAAGTACCAAAAGGGTGCCACCTGGCTAGACGGGTTGATGTACATGGTGCCGACGAAAGACAGATATACCAAACTTGAAAGCACTGCATATCGAACAGGCTTATCGCCACCTCGTGCAGCGATGTAGCCTCCAATTGCTGTCGCAACAGCCTGCGGCATCAGCCCAAGCCACGAGTATGGCGAACCCCAACTAGCCATGAGTGTTGCATACACTTCTTGGAGACTTGCTCCATTCCACATGGCCACACGCAGCCATACCCCAGCAAGTATTGAACCGCAGAAGCAACTAATTCCAATTGCGCAGAGACCGCCTAAAAGCACAGCGCGAACTCCGGAGATAAGGTCTGTCATTTTTGGTGCATTGCCTATTGTTTTTTATTTGGAGACTCGCTCGCGAGGTAGTTATAAAATGCGACGCATTGCTTTCCCGATGCGGGAGGTATCCATCCTTGCGAACGACAAAACTGAACTCTAGAAATGGAGTTTCCAGATACTTTCTCGATATATGTCTCAGCAGCTTGTGCTTGTAATGAGCGTTCAGGTGCTTTGGAACGGATGGTATGTAAACACATATCTGTTATCGCCTGCTCGTCAACAGGAATCGCTCTTCCATTAATAGCACTGCGAGCTCTTTCTAATATTGAACGGCAATTCACTGAATGAGCGTCAGCAGCTCCGAATTTTTCCACTTGCGCTAATGTGATACATCCCCTTGCGACTCCTAAAAATGCACGCATGTCTCCGATTTGGTGCCCAAACTCACTTGCAACAGCAACAGTACAATTTATGTCCTCAAACAATTGAAGTTCATCTTGTGAAAGTGACGCAGCGTTAGAAATATTAATGTGTGTAAAGACAAGCAAAAGACCCAAGAACTTAACGTTATTCATTGACCACTTTCATTGGCTGTGAAAAGTAAAATGGAGAGTAAAACTCAAGACAAGCTAATGCGACGTCCTCGGCATTGGTAATGGATAGGATGCTTGTCATATTGGGAACGTAGTATTGCCGAAGAGAATAATGACGAATATCCCATAAATATGGGAGTGTGAAAATTGTATGTCGATATTAAATTCTCCCACTTGTTTCGACAGTGCTATCTCATCTCATCACGACGACAATTCAGTATCCAACGTATGAATCCAACAAAATTCTGTAGCATCCTCATCACTCCCATTCTTCTTAGTGGTTGCATCGCAAAACACACGGTGAAAGAACATGTGTATACCTGCTCGGCTCCGAACCGATTTTTTACATCCGAAGTTGACGGAAAGAAGACCGAATTTTTATTTTCACCTGAAATTACTAATGGGGATGAGCCCATCGATGCTGAGGTGTTTTGGGTTCGGATTGTCGCGTTTAACAAAGACCGAAAATACTATTATCGAAACCGCGATGGCTACGGTATGCGATGGTATGACGGGGCCGAGGCCGTCCCAATGTTGTACTCAACAGAGCATGCGTTTATAGAAGCCGATGATGGGACTGTAATCAAGGCTGCGCCAGGAATTTACTTTGCGGACCAGCGTGACCATGCGAAACCAGGCAGGTGGATTAGTACTGGAATGGTCAACATCAACTCCGACGAAATCCAATTAAGTAACAAATCAGGCAACTCCCTATACGGACGTGTCTACATTAAGTTTGATACCAAGCCTCCGAGACCGGATGCGCAATGGAGATTGCATCTTGGACGAGTCAATATCAAGGGTGAGTCAGTAGCTTTGCAGCCTCATGACCTTTGTACTAGAAAGGGTAGTTCGCAATGGGTGTATTCGACTTTAAGGCCGTGAATTCCTATCAAGTCGCATTTTTTGTCTCTTCCCTTAATGCTGAATCCTTTATGTGGATATGCCATGAATATGTGGCAGTGATTTTGAATGTCCGCTTTTGGCCGATAGCGGCCTTTAATTCGAAAATCCAATGTTCGATGGGCTGAAGCTACGAATGTTCATCCACTAAAAAGAGTCGGCGTTTGATATGCGAACCACACACCGGCGGAGAGGGAATCCCTTTTTGATAGAAATACATCCAGACTAATTACAGGACATATGTTTTGCTAAGTTTGTTTGAGGATTGGAAGGCAATCAACAAAGTCTTCATGCATACGTCTGACGGGCACCATGTTCTCCGCGTAGCCGGACAATATCGATGCAAGTTGCGCGCTAATTGCTACAACCGCATTTGAATTGCGAATCACATCATATGTGAGCTGAACTGGGTAGCCAAATGAACTCCGCGAGAGCGCATGGAATCCTCCATGCGTAAAGTCGTTCAGTGCCTTGCCGGCGACATCCTTAAATTCTTTGAGTTGTTGAATCAATTGCGTCGACGCTTCAGCTGAGCTTTCCAGTCTGTCCAACATTTCCGAGATGCTCAAGCACCGATTAGCTGCCTGCTGCGCGCTTACACCAGTCAATGGCTGCGTAAGTTTGTCCACATCGATGGCAGACGCAGCATAAAGCAACCACATGCCACGCACTAAGCTTTCATATTGTGGCCGCAGCAACGAAAACGCCGAGGAATACAAACCTTGGTCTAAAAGAATCAGCGCGCTAAATCCATGTTCCAAAGATAATAGATTTGATTGAAACGCGACTTCGTAGCGTGCTTCGGGCGCAGGCGACATTGCGACGACGTGCTCCTGGACAGTCTGCTGAAAGTGAAATGAACGTTCAAGCAAAGCAGAAAATTTATCTTCGGTCATCAAAGTAATCCAATATCAATTGGATAAGGTAAAGATTAACGTGGTACTTGGACCACAATGGCAGCGGCAATCAGCGTTAGAACTTCTCTACCTGGTTACGACAGTGTGGTTCAACACAAAGCCATATTCACAGCTAAGCAACTTCTTGGTCGACGAAACGGCCAGTGCTGTGGATGGCTGGTAGGAGCGCATGGTCAGCATAGGAGCAACCTGTTAACAGCACTTTTTTCTGCCCCCCCTTACCCGCCTCATCAGGTTGGTGTCCACCACCGGTTGTGAGCTCGGTAAGCATCGCGCCGTAACCTAGTTGCCAAGCTTCGGCGTTCGGAAAGGATTGACGCAAAGTGCGAAGAATATCCATTCCGGCATAGTCTAAATCTCCCCAGAACCAGCACAGCATCTCATTATCCGAGCGAAGCCAGGATAGGAATTTCTGGCGAGCCATCGGCTCAAGCGTACCCCACTCGGCAAAAAATACAGATGAGCCACCATCTGTTCTCAGCCGGCGCGCGCTCCCCTTGAACCCAGATGCGTAGATGAGGGCTAATCGTTCAAACCTTTTCTGTTTCATGCGAACAGCTTGCTCGAACGTGGTTAGATTTTCGATAAAGAGCACGCCCTCAAAACCGCCTTCAGGCAAATAAACCTGTAAATGAACAGGCATCTCCGGGAACGGGCACTCATCCAACTCAAGAATCGCGGCAACAAGCGCACCGCGCTTATCCAGCACCTTGGATGCACCCCAGAATAGACGAGAGGCTACTTCGCGCAGTAATAGTGGCTCATCTCTCAGAGTTTCAAGTAGATTCAGGCGATTTACGATATCAACAGCAGGCTTTCCCGGAATCTCTAGACGGTACCTCGCAACAGTTTCCCGAGTGGCTTCAGTTCCTTGAAGAAAACCGTGTACTGCCTCTTTCCATAGCTCCGAAGCGGGCTTAATACGCGTTGGCCGACCGGCGGCTACTCTGACCGAAGTCTCATCGATGATTTTTACCCGGGGTCGCCGTTCATAACCTGCTTGATGGCCCTTGCCGCGGTCGAGTTGCAGGGATAGCCAGCCCGTCTTGACCAAATTATCGACATAACCCCAGAGCTCCTCTTTCTCCAGCTCAAGTTTTGCTTTGTAAAGGGCGGGGAATGTCTTGGTATCAAGCGGGATGCCACGCACGAGGATTTTCCCCTGTGCTTGCGCGTCATCTATCCTGTCAATCAAAGTCTGAAGAAGTTGTTGTACGCCTGGATGTTTGAGCCAATAAGTCATGCTCATGCGCGCTTAAGTTCGTCTTCCTCGAACTCTATTTGAGCTTGTAGCCGCACCTGCTCGCGGCGTGCATCCCAGAGTGTTCTGAGCGTGTCTGGATTAAGGTCGCGCTCATCTGCCTCCGACACGAAGACGACTTCGCCATTACTTTCGGCATCTGTGCGAGTGAAACTCCATTCCTTGGTGAACTCCGACTTCAGCGCGCCGGCGTGCTTGGTCGGCATAGCGCAAATTAATTGCATGCCAAGACTATCGCGGATGAATGAGATGACGTCATGCGCACGGCGTTCATCCATCTTGGAGAAGGACTCGTCATTCACCATCATTTTTAGGTTCATGCCTTTATCAAAGTGCTTCAAGCGATTGGTCACTACCGCTGCACGGATGATGTAAGCAGGCGTTTCCAATTGGCCACCAGAACCGGTGCCCCACTCGGAAAGAGCTACCTTTGCGCCCCCCTTGGATTCTTTCCAGATTTCGTAACGACGGAAATTTCGGTAGTCGGAGATGCGCTGCAATTCCTTTTGCGCGCGCTCATGGTCGTCTGACAAGAGCAACGCAACTAAGCTGTCACGTACACGGCAATTATCAGGACTCAACTCGTCCTTACCAAACAGGTCAACGGACTCGTTAGAGTCGCTCATGTCATAGGCGGCTGTAAAAAAGTCATAGTATTCCTTGTATTCGGGTACCCACTCTGACCAGTCAATCCTGAATTTGTCGTCACCGAACTCCAATTGCGAAAGCTCTTGATTGAGCATACGCAGTGTCTTGATGCCGCCATCTACAAGATTGCGAATTTCAAAGCAAAACTGTTTGGTAAAGACATCCTTGAAGGATGATTCCGATGTGCGGAGCTGCTCCACATTCTTCACCATGCCTATTTCGCGTTGCGATACGAGCTGGTCTCGTACCTTCTCTTGTAAGACTACCAGCTGGGCATAGATAGGACCGAAGTCCTCATTGCGAACCTCGGCACCAAAGTGGGCATCGAAACGTTCATCGTTGCGCGCGTGCGTGTTGTAGTCAGCCAGTGCTTCCCTCATGTCACCAAGATGGCTAAGCGCGTCCTGCATTCCCTTATTGATTCGGGCTTGAATTTCACTGTTAGTTGGAGATGCAGCAAGCAGCAATGCATCTACTTCCGCTTCTAGACCAGTGAAAGACAAGCTACCGTTGACCATTGCAAGGTTCTGCAGGCGAATCGTGTCGTCACGAACCTTAGCCTGCTTGGCATCACGCAAGGCTTTCAGTTTAGTGAGGTCGTTGTTGTGCTGGATTATATTTTGTTCGTAGCCGCCAACACGCTTGTTGATTTCTCCGATTTGTATATCGATAGTGTTGATTTCTAGTGAAAGAGACTCGCTTTGCGCTTGTAGTTCCTTCACTTCGGTCAAATCTAGACGAGACAGGTCAGCTTTGGCCAGCTCGATTTCACGAGCAGAACTTTCAAGCTCTTCTGCGGCAGCCGTGAAGGTCGGCATCTTCACACGACCAACCGTTCCTAACAGACTTTGTAGCGTGCTTAATTGGCCTTTCAGTGTGACAAGTTCTGCCTCAGCCTCAGCGTGTTCTTTTTCAGCTCGTTCTCGCGCAAGGCGTTTAGCTTCCTTACCAAATACCAGTTCACGTACGTCGGTTGTGAACATCGTGCGTCCACCACTACCTTTGCCATCTTTCGTTAAGCCACGCGGAGTGTGGCGCAAGGTTTCAGCATCCGGTACTTTCACTACGGTACCGAATTGTTCGACTAAATAAGCTCGTGCAATGGGGTGTTCGGTAGTCAGCTCATGAATAATCGATTCAGATGACAGTAGCTCTTCCTTGGCATGTTTCAAACACAGGGAGCCTTGAATAATATTACCCCTCAAGTTTTTTTCGCGCAAAAAATTGATGGTGCGAGATTCCCACTCTTGGTCGACGACGAAGTTAAAGCGTGCACCGCCCATGTAGCCTTCGATGGCTGACTGCCATCCTGAATTCGCCGGTTCAATGAGGTCGCACAGAACTTGTGGACGTGCTCCAGCCAAGTCGCTACGAAGTAATTTCAGTGCATAGCGGATGTCATTAGGATAGTCCGCGCCACCTTGGGCAAGATTGGATTTTCGGGCGGCTACTTCTGCTTCACGCTTTGTGGCACTGGCGATAGCCGAATTGGCGAAACCCATCTGCGTGTGCAGCGCTGACACGAAGCTGGCGCTTTCCATTCCTGCTAGAGCCACGTACAGTGCCTCAAATTTTGCGTCTGCGCCCTCGAAGGCACGACACAGGCCAATTGCTTCTCGCGTGTCTAGTTCGGACGCTTCTTGAAGACGCTTTAGAACATCAGAATTGACAGCATACCCAAGGCTCGCACAGTCGGAGAGGGCTTGTGCCACGAATTGCGTTGCGGCTTCAACCAAGCGCAAGTTGCTGGGGTACTCTTGGCCGATAAGTTGGCGTGCAATTTTTTGCATCAAGTCAGCATCACCAATGCTAGATATAAGTGTGGCGAGTGCAGTCTTGGCCAACTTATTCGCCTGACCAAGTTTTGCCTCGGCCTGATTTTTTTGTTCGGCGGCTGGAATGCCGGACAGACGGGCCTCCACCTGCACTCTACTTTTTTGGCGTGCCTTGTTTTCTTCTTTCAAGGATTCTGTGCGGCGAGATTCCCCGTCGATTCGTTCCCCCAACTCCTTGATGGCAGCTTCAGCTTCTTCCTGCTTGTGCTCATCGTCGCGCATTGCCCGCTTTGAGCTCAATAGTTGGTGTTGCAGCGCTGACTGGTAGGAATGCGTGGACTGGTCGGCGGAATGAGCGATGAGTTCTAAGCGACCAATGTTGGCTTTCAAGCGCTCACCGTCGGCGCGTAGCCCGGAAATCTGGCGCATCATTCCGCTGATTTGCGTGATGCGCTGAAAGAGGTGTTGTGGGTCGTGGTCGAGGATTTGGGTTTTTACTAACTCGTCTATGCTTCCAATAGGCTTGTGTGCAATTGCTTGCGTCCAGGCTTTTGCCGCTTGTTCTGCATCACCAAATGAGATGCCGTTCTTTTTCCCCAGAAACCGGCCGTACAACTGGCAGAGATATTCGCGTTTGGTATCGCGGTAATTGTGTACATGTCCGCGATATTTCAGATTCAGCAAGGAATCGATTTTGTCGACAGGGAAGACGCACAGTTCGTCGCTTTGAACATCAATGAAATCCTCAAGTCCTAAGGACGCGTCATCGATAATGAGAAGAACTAGGCGTTCTTGCACGGCCTGACGGCGACCACCTGAACCATCAACACGCGCAGCTGCTGCAACGAGAGCCGTAAAAGGATGTCCTTCTTCTCCTTCGCTTGGTTTGAAAACTGCCGCGATATAACCGTTCGCACCATCGGGACGCGCAAAGAAGTTATCTTCAGCGCCTACGATGTAAGACCAAAGTGTGCGTTTGGTTTTTCCGTTGCGCGAAGACTGGTTCGTTTCGTCTTGACCAGGGTTGTAGCTGAATATGTTCTGATACACCGCCGTCATGACCGTTTGTAGCGCGTCGAGCATGGTCGACTTGCCCGAGCCGGTGGGGCCCGTCAATAGGGTCATATTACCCATATCGTATTCTTGAGGACGTAGCGAGCCCCAGTTGACGAGGACAAGTTTGTCGAGCTTCATTGCGCTTCCTCCGCCTTTTGTTCAATGCTTTCTTCGTCCACACCTTCGGCTTCGAGGGCGATTGCGAGAGCATCATCACTGATGATGCCTAAAATAGTTGGACGCACGGCGATAAGCGCGTCTTCATCGGTCATTGAAAAATGGCTGCCATATTGGATGAGCCGGTGTTTCTTTAACTCGGCTAGAAGATTCTTGCGTTCAGTGGGGGTGGCGGGAAGACTCCGTTTAACCTGAGTTTGCATGGTGGCTGCAAGTTCTTCAAAACTAATTAATACCTCGCCGGCATCGGTGACTCTCCCTCCTCCATCCGCCAATCCCTGTTGGTACATGAAACGCAGCGCCAGCGCCGCAGCAACAAAATCAGGAGAGAGTCTTGCGCGCAGGGCAGCTACAGGCTCGCCGTCCGCATCGGCTATGCCCGGAACTTGTGCGCCAGGTGCATAGAGTCGGAAGAATTCATTTTTAATATCGTGAACCAGGCGGAAGGACATGAGGGAGAACCACTCATTCAGCAAATCCTCTATACGACGTGCGTCGTCGTACATCCGTTGCTCGACGCCGTCTTCTTCGCGAACGACGATGCCTGAGGCTAAAAGGCGCGTGACAATTTCCTGAAAGCGTTCAAGCTTCAGGTTCTGCGCAGTTAGTTGCTCATGAATTTGATTTGTCAGCATCGGTCTTTAACTCTATTTGATAATCATTTCCAACGTAAAAATCTGTCAGAAGTTTGGTGGGAAGTTTCGTAACCTTTATGCCGACATCACGTGATGAGCGAATAGCTTCTACTGATTGCATGGCGTGCAGAACATCCGTTGCGTCCTTGAAAGGCAAACTCGAAATTCGCAAAGGTCTTGCACGCAGGCGCAGCTCTGCTCGCAACGATGAAAGTACATCATCATTGGAGACAGAAAAGGCCGCAGCAGCAGCTCGGTCTAAGGCAGCTCTTAATCGCGCGTCGCGGGTGACTTTCGGCAAGGCAGTAATTGTCAGCGCTTTGCGTCGTTGCGAAGCGGTACGCAATCGGAAGCTGGAAGGGTCAAGCAGTCGCACTTCAGAAGCTGCGATGTGAACACCTAGACGCTCGAGGAACTCATCCTGTTCACCTTGACCTAAATTGGCAACTATAGCGATTGCGGTCGAATAAGCATGACGCTGACTCCCTGCGCGCAGCATCATTGCTTGTTGCACGATACTGGCTGCACGTCGCATATAGCCGTTCATTGCCTTTAGTAGTTCGGGTTGTTTCGTAGAGCATGCAGCTTCCACCAACTCTTCAATACGGTCGAGCATCCAGTCAAAGGTTGTGCCACTGTTCTTTTCCTTTGCGGCCCAGCTAGCTGTATCGTTAAGCTGATTTTCTAATGCTCGTGCCTTGAGGTCGTCGATGCAGCGTAGCCTAGTGAGCGTGTCACGGATGGCATGTCGATGTCGTTCGACGTTATCGGCAGTGAGTTGTTTCTTGAATTCTTTCTCAAAGCGGTCCAAGAATTCCATGAATTCGTCCCATGGAGTGCTTGAGGCTTCGACCATTAAGCGGCGAACCAACTCCTGGAAGTAGTCCACCCCCTCAGACAAGTCGCTAATGACCTTTTCTGCGTGGTCATATGCGTCGACCAAGTCATATGCATCAACATTTTTTAGTGTGGCTTCTAGCGCATTGCGACAACTACGCATATTACGTTGGCGTGCGCGGGCTCGCGGCCGGTCCATCGCCCAAAGTGCTTCGGCAAAGAGCTTGCCGGCGCGAGAAAATCTATAGGCCGTGACCAGTCCGACACGGTCCCCGAAGGTTTCAAGCCATCCATCTTTGAGTAAGCTTCGAATCAATGCGCTGGCAAGCTGTTGGTCGTCTGAACCATCAAGATGTGAGAGCTCGTCGTCTTGTGCATCTGCATCAAGAGCAATGCTGTTTGCATTGGCTTGCATGACGGGCGAAATCAAATCCCGAAGCGCCTCCCGAGTTAGATTTTGAGCATAGTCGGCTCCTGGGCCGTGAAACCGCTCGTAGAGTGACTGAAGGCAGGCGACCACGAGCTCACGCCGCTTACCATTTAACGGTCGGAAGAAACTTTGCCGTTCTGCCTCAAAGAACATTAAGTACCCTCATTGCAATCAGATTAATTGAGCATTCTAAAGTTTTTCCAGCCTGAAAATTTCTATCAAAAAAACAAACATAACCCAATAGCTTTTGGCTAAAAATGGTCGTCTGCTTTCGCCCCAAAGCAGACATTAAGCTAGATTTAGATATGGATTTTTATCAGAAGAGTTATATCAAATAGATGCTTCTTCTCTTTAGATAACGTAGCGTACTTATACCTACTAGGTATTCTTCGATATTTCTCGTCGACGTCGCAAGACCTTGACGACCGCTGCCGCAACCGCAACTGCCTTATGGGCCTCTAATTCAGCAATCGCACCAATAAGTAGGGAGAGCCTTCCCCCCCTTGAAAGCATCCGATGCTCGAGGGCTCGATATTCAACTGCTGCAAGCGCATTTAACCTTACACCGCGAATAGTACGCATACCTTTTCGTGTCGCCCCTTCGAAAATCCATCCTTTCGAAATCCGAATGTTTTCCGAGTAAATATCTAAGTGTGGATGCACCCATCTATAATGCGTTGGTTCATTGGGAAGCGCTGAGCCAGCCGTCACTTCGGAAACGAGTGTTGGGCATCTATGCACAAAGTTCTTTGCAGTTCTTTTAGCTCTCTGCTTTATTAATCCTGCCAATTTCAAGTCATTTCCATTCTTGTAGGTATTGCAAGGTCCACAAGACAAAGCTAAATTTTTAATTTCGAACGTAAACCTTCGATATCGAGACTTTTCGACGAAATGTTCGAGATGTGCCGCCATATCATCAATAATTTGACGCCTGCAATAGCAGCATCTTCCCACCTGCGCTGTCCACAGGTCTTTCTTCAAGGATTGCTTGAACTCCAATACGATATTTGCTCTGCTTTCCCATTGATATCTTAAGTAATTTGCAACACCGAATCCATCGGGGTATTGGGGAGTTGGATTGATTTTCTCAAATCCTATGTTCATTACGCATCCCCTTCATACAATAGAGCAGCAATAACTTCAGACAATGGGTCGTCTGGTCGTAGTGCATTCTTAATAGAGATGAGTTCATTTTCCATTTTTTTAAACTCTACACTCTCAAAATCGCCTCTCTCAACAAGAGATACCGCACGTTGCACTGTGTCAACAACTAGTCGATTACGGCTGGAGCCGACCCCAAACTGCGTAAGAAGAACCTCATCGCTAGAGGCTCCAAATGAAGCAGACTCTACAGTTGAATGTTGGTTGGTTAGGTCGACAATAGTCGTGCCTTCCAGCGCTGTTCCTACAATTAAAGGAGAATGAGTGCAGACTATCAAATGACCATATTTAAGGGCTTTGGCACTTATTTTAAAAACTGCTTCCATAAACTCTTGTTGCCATTGCGGATGAAGGCTGTTTTCAGGCTCATCAATCAGAACTATAGAGGATTCCTTCATACCAAATCCTAAGCCAAGTAGACTGCAGTACATGTGATATTCACCAGAACTGAGGTCAAACACTGAGAACTTTGCCCTCGAATTACGTGCCATTACTTTGACATCTGCAATACTTAGAAAATCAGATAGCAGTCCTAAGCGAACTGCTGAATTACTCACCAATTCACAGCGTGCCCCCTCTGAATTTAACAATACTCGAACTCTATTTTTCTTTGTTGTGACGAGCAGACCTAGGTCAGTGAAATCATCGTAGCTAAAGTTCTCAAGCAGCCAGTTGCACATCTCTTTCGATAAATTTGGATAGGGCTTGATTCGAGGGCGTTCACGCCCTCTTGCTATGTCTTGAATTTGCCCCAAAATATCACTGGATTGTTCTTTAGCATTTCCCCGTTTATTCTGAAGCTGATATTCAACCTCGGGGAGAATTCCCGCATATTTATGGGCATCCTCATAAAAATCCCAGTTAAATCTTTCAGCGTTATCTTCATCCAGTGCGAAGGCGAGCAACGTTTCCAACGGCTGTTTTTTACTTAATAAATTTGCACCAACTCGTTGCCCAAGATATGTGTAGTTTGGAACATCGAATGCAGTTCTGCTTCGAATGGGGAATCTGTCTGCGACTGCACCCGAAGTACAAATCACGTGAGTCGGTGGTGTGCTTCCATTTGAAAATTTTATTGCTCCCGCCTCACTTGGCAACGTCACAGCGGCAACTAGCTCTTTTAGCACGGTACTTTTGTGAGAGCCGTTCTGGCCTGTAATTACAGTAGTTTGATAACCACGGCCATGCTCTCCTTGCTCAGGCGCAATAAAACTCACGGTTCTTTCCTCACCGTTCCAACTTGTAAATGTCAGCGCCTGAACAAAAGCCATTTCATACCCTCAATCTATTATCTATTTATCGCACTAGAGGACTTGTGTACTTCCCTTGCGTAATTACTTTGAATGATTCAAGTCAGCTACAAATTTCACATATTTGTATATTTTTTTACTGCTTTCAATCGACCTAAACACCTTAGTTCGATGAAAAATCGAGTCTCCATTGGTCTGTAGATACTCAACACAGTAATCACTATTTATTTTGTTGTAAGCTCTGCAAAGGACTCACTGAAAAATATTCATGGGGAGTCCAACTTGTATCACCGTTGCCGTTCATAAAAATAGGTACAGACATCTCAGCGGGTGCCCATGAAGGAGTCACGACTGTAATGAATAAACTTCGTTCTTCTGAACGTTGATGCATTCGCTTGAATACATTATGTCCGTATTGAGCTTCTAAAAGAATATGTAGCGCTGCCACGGCATCTAGGGCATGTTCAAAATTTGCCTCTGCAATGTTATCGCCCCGATTATGCTTAACCGCATTATATGCACGGTACCAAGACAGACTCTTTGTTGGATTATTTTTATTCCATTCTGCGAAAGGTGCGAAGGTCTTAATTCCTGGATACTGAATCAGTTCAACCTTACGTAGATTCAATCGAAAAAGGTCAAAACAATGCACGTAGTCAGAAGTTGAGTAAACATCTTTTTTGGGATACCCATTTTCGCTTAGCGCCTTAAGAAGCAGAAACTCTACTTCAGTACAGGCAAGAATTAAGAGCTCACGGATTTTGTGTCCGTAGCTGCCAAAATTCTTCGAATCAGGTTCTATGACGTCGAATAAGTTATCCAACGATACTTGTATATTTCGGTATGCTCTTAGGTCAAGATGAAAGGCATCATTTACGTAGTTAAACTTAACATTGCCGCGATTAATTCGTGGGAAATAATACCCAGGCTTTTCTACTAATGACAGTTCAGTGACAATATGGTCGATGGTTTCACAATGTGGCTGCAAGAAAAAACTAATAGCGGATGCGGTGGGATTAATTATGTCGCCTTGGCTATAACCGTTTTCCACCTGCTGCACCCACTGCGACCACTCTAATCTTTCAGAGATTTCATAGATATGGCTTTCCAAATATAAATGGACAATATTTCCATCTTTTTGAAAGACACCATGCTGTCCGTGTCGATTCTTGAACGCAAAAGATTGAAGCATTAAACACTCTCCTTTTTTAGTCGTCTCTCTGCTTATGTTCGTCGCATCAACAAGCTTTCTTTAGCTTATTCGATGTCCGTTTTTGGCCGATAGCAACCTTCATGTCGGAAATCCAATGTTTGAGTGAATCACACACCGGCGGAGAGGGGAATCGCGCCTTCTTCATATACCGAAATGAAACCAACGGCTATTACTAAGGCTACAACGACCTGATTAGCTGGATTAAGAATGTCTTCCAAGACCAGCATCAGTGAGGCGATAGCTAGATAAACGTTCAACGTCGCACGCAACTAAATGCCTCAAGTTGTATCTCGAAGTTTTCCGATGACCCCCAACTGCTTCTGAATCTCTACCATCAACTCGGCTTCCGTTAATCCGTCAGCGAGCAGCAATCTCCGCCGTGAACTTGTTGGATGTTGCGATAGCTTCTTATAGCCGTTGGTCAAATGATGTCGCAAGGCATTCGCGGTATCTTCGGAAGTGGCATTCTGTTTGCGCCACCAAAGAATAAGTTTATATGGTTTCTCCTCGTTACCCGTAGGCCGAACGATGAAAAGAACTGGCCACTTCCCTTCCGCATTTGCGAAGCGCTCGTAACCTGGAGGACAAATTGCCAAGGAAATTCGGCGAGTTCGGACATTGAGTTCGGGTAGACCTTTCACGTTACGTAGCACATTAGCCCTGAACGCCACAATCCCGTAACTCTCCTTGAGAATTTCAGCCACGCCTTTGTTCTGCAACATGAACAACGAATACTCATCTTCTTTCGTCGGACTGTTGAACCACTCTAAGGCGGACCGCTTGCCGTAGGTATCGACCAAGTATTTAACTGCTGTGGGATGATGGTTATACAGCTCGACGGCCAGTTGAAGGGAATCTTCTTTGCGTTGGTCCTCCCAATCTGTCTGGCGACTACAGTAGCTCAAGACCAAATTTGCAGCGGCGTTACCACGCTCGACATGACGCCTTGCTCGTTCAGCCGATGCCTTCAACCAATCGTAACTAATGTGAAGCCAGCGATTATTCTGAGGTCGTCCTTTTGGCGATTCAGCATCTTCATCCGCCTCGAACTCCCTATCTAACGCAATGTAGGCACGGTCGTATTTTTCCAAGCCCTTGGTATTAAGAACCAACTTTTCGTACGACTTCCAATACTTACTCAGCTGCGTCTCAGTATGAGACCCGCGGGATTTATTTTCGATGATAAGTACAAACTTGTTCTGTGGGTCGATAACGAAAAGGTCCACTCGTTCGCGAACTTCTACTCCTAACTCACGCGCCGAAAATGCAGCCCCCAAACTGGTGGTCCGCAGCTTTGACGAGGACCATTCGCGGAAAAACTTTGCAGTCTCTCCTTTCTGCGCCAAAGCACAGTCCGCCTGACGAGCTATGGACGACGCATAGGTCAGTAAATCTCGCAATATCTCATCGCCTTGGCCGTGACCTTCCTTTGCATCGAACAACCAAGCCAAAATATCGGAGTGCTGATTTTCAATAAGGCGAATAACGTCAAAAACCTCATCGCTCGTTCGCTGAAATTCACAAAGTTTTCCCAGCCGGGAATCGGCCATAAATGCTTGCAACTCTTCTTTAAGATGCTTATTCATCCTCAACCTTCAATCAAATCGATGACCACGTACATTCAAGTAGTCAAAATTATTAGCGATACTCAGCCACACCAACCAACTCTTTGTTCTTATACTCAAATAGAAGTCACGTTGGTTTGTCATGAGTCAGCAAAGCGGTCGTAGTATGTTCCAGCGCGTCAGTACTCTTAGCGCCCCGGAAATCCAATTGATGGCGCCCACTCCCTACCTTGGCGGTCAATTCTGTACGATGTTTCACCAGCACTGATTCAAGCGTCATTTTCGCTTTAATGTTTGCAATTTCCTTGCCCAAGTCCAATGAGTACTTCTCGCACAGCGCGGTAAATCTATTGATTTCCCCCAGAATGTCCGCACGTCGTGCATCTTTTAATTTTGGCTCTCCTTGGATACAAAGAAAGTACATGCCAGGAGGCTAGACGAATGGCTGGCGGGCAGAGCTGCTCCATACGGCATTGCCCGTGATGGCTGAGTCTGAAACCGTATCTTGGCTTATTGCTCGGGTGGCTGAGCTCAGCCTCACCACCGACAGCAAAGCTAGCTTAGCTCTGTCAACGCAAGTATGACTTCCACATTCTCTACTACGGCCACCACCTTATTTTTGGCGTCGATGCACGAATCTTTCAGCCCGCTCCCTAGTACTGGCAACTTGCCCCCGAACAATCTCATATTTTTATCCTTTAAATTTTATAAATGTCTTTGTTCGTTAACTGCATTCATGAATATTGAGCCTCTATATCCGTAGGACTATTGATTAAGAAATACCGGGACCGTTAGCAAGAAATTCCCGTCAAAAATGGTTTAATGTGTTCGCTGTGTCGGTACATCACCTGAGTAGAAAAAAATCCTCCGCATTCCGATTTTTTAGCGCATCCGTTGCATTGCGGTAGATATTCGTTTTTCCAGTCAGAGATGGATTTGCGGTAGACACCCTCGACATCTTGATTGACCAGACACAGTTGATGGTTATAGACAGAGCAATGCATGCCATGGCTACGCAATACTTCGACTGCTTCCGACAAAGTATCGCGATACGCGTGTGGGTCAGCCCATAAAATATCCAGATTTGCTCTGGTATAACCAGTAATCTCAAGTCCCATCAAAGCCACATGGTCAACAAATAGCAAATTTCTAGCAATAAATTCACATGTCTGCACCAACCGTGGAAGTGTTTGCTGGTGCACGACTACGCGAATCTCAACACGAACGCCATGACGCTTAAGATTTAGAATGCCCTGAAGCGTTTCGTCAAAAGCGCCTTTCGATTGCACAATATAGTCGTGCCTTACAGGGTCATCTGAGTAAAGCGGGATGCCAAGTTGCATGTCTGGATGTGCGACTCGACCAAGCTTAGCCGCAAATGCTTCGTTCTTGAAGGAGCGGCCATTCGTCAGCACATCGAGAGCGGTTCCTGGCAAACTCAGCTTGGTAGTTTCCACGAGCTCTATGAACCGGTCACCGTAGATAGTTGGCTCACCACCAGTAAAGCCAATATTAGGTGTACCCACGGGCATCATTTGCACTAACTCGAGTGCTTCATCGATTAGCCAGGAGTCGTCTGCACTTTTTGGCGGCTGACTGCACATCAAGCAAAGATGATTGCAGCGCTCTGTCAGGAGGATAGAGTTGTTCGCCGCATTCTTTCGAAACAGTGCTGAAATACTCTGACCAGTAGGATTAAGGCGAAGGATATCTCCTTCTTCCAGATAATCGTAGTCTGCCGGAAGCAGAAACACATCTTTGACATCAGCAATCAGGGCCTCAATGCGGCTTAGCTCTTCATCTGCACTACATAAGATGAGTGCCGCGAATGGTTTTGAGGAAGATAGGCGTGCAACCGACTCAGCAGTCAATGCCTGAATATCGGAGCCTTTTATTAGTAGTGCAGTTTTACGGCGCAAAGGCGCTGGAAGGTTTTGATTGCGCGTCAGATTCACCAAGCAAGGCTGATGCATAGTTGTATTACGCGCCACTACTTTACCGCGGAGCTTCAGCATGTGTTTGCCCACCTTGTAAAAAGTCGCCGTACAAACGGGTCTTCATCCATGCGACGAATAAGTCCTCGGAAGATGTGCATATTCCGTTGGCAAAACTCACTATCAGGTTTGCGACCAACGAAGTCCTTCTGTTGCCCCCAATGAAATACTGGGTCGGAACCACACCATGGTTCAAAGGCACAGTCATGGCACATCGGTACCGAGTAGGCAAAGCTTTCGTCCAGCGCCTGTAAGAAAGTTTCATTAGTAAACAGTGTCTGGAAGCTGTCATCTACTGTGCCAAGCTGAAAGGTCATGTCCTTCATTTCCGCCAGCATCCGCGCTTCGTCACTGGCATAGACTGCGCCATCATAGTTATAGACCACCGCACCAAGTCCTATTCCTGCCGGCGACATAAGGTCAACATAACCAGGGTCACGACATGTCAGCATCTTAGTAAGAATGGTACTTGCGTAATACTCCCGGAAATCTACACCCTGCTTGTTCAACTCAATGATGTAGTCCAGTCCTTCATCGTAGAACTGGAGCCAACGCTCGGCGTCGTAAGCCCGGTAGAACTTTGTTTTAAGAGCAAATCCGTAAGGAGATAACGGCCTTAAGAAGATGCCGTTTAATTCCAATGCTAGGTACTCATCGATAATTTCTCGAACCTGCGGCAGACTCAATTGTGTAGTCGTCATCAACGCACTGACCGCGTTACGACCTAGTCTTTGTCGTACTTTCTCTATTCCTGAAAGTGTGCGCTCATAAGAGTCGCCTCCTGGACGAGGGCGATTCTTGTTGTGCAGTTCGCGCGGGCCATCCAGTGAAGTCGAGATGCCAATCTCGTGCAGAGCGCAGAAATCCAACATTTCGTCAGTAACGATAGCCAAGTTCGTGGCCGCAATGAAGGCCAAGTGTTTGGGCGAAACGAGCTTGTTATTAGCTTCTTTAGCCGCCAGCACCACGTACTTCATCAGTTCGAAATTCAAGAAGGATTCTCCCCCTTGAAATTCTATTTTTACTGCCGGATTAGGCGATTGCATCACAAGCGCAACTGCCTTATCTGCTTGTTCTCGACTCATGTCAAAAGAGGCTTTATCTTCGGACTGTCGGGATACCTGACAGTATGGACAAGCGTGTTCACATCGCAGGGTTAATACAAATATATGCAAACCCGTCCATTGCGCTAGTCGCTCGTGCCTTGTGCGAACCTTGATAGCCAGCAGGTCTGGAGCCATTTTTGAATGTTCATCGGATAGAAAGTGCCGTGAACGAAGTTCGGTGTAATCAGGACCGTCAACTCTCAGTTGACCTTTGATTAGCTGTTGCAGTGGCTCACGCTCAAGAAGCATGTATTCGCCGGCTAGATTAGTAGCGACATAGCGCTCGTCATCCAGAGCAGTGAAGCGAAAAGGAAGAAGTTCGTACTGCGCAGGTTTGTCTACAGGCTGTCGGTCAAAGAATGCAATTGGCTGAAATTTACTCATTACTTACCTCAAGCAGCCGGTGGTGCACCGTCAGGAGCGATGAGTCCTGTCTTGGAAAAGGCGTGAGCTAAGATGAGGTTTCGTACATCTTGTGTTTTCGCACTAATCTGTTCGCGCAATTGTTGGTCAAGGGCCTCATTCCGGATTAATTTCTTAAGGTGCTCAAGCCCAACTTCAGATTTAGACCCAAGAGTAGTCACAACCACCAAAATGGCAGACTTGTTGCCCTGCGTTTCGAGCCGCACCTCAAAAGACGCTACGTCCGTAAATCGATAACAGGCCTTTTGTACGGCAGAAAGCGAGAAGGCATTGGAATCAAATTCCAATGTAAGTGATTCAATCAAGAGAACTCCTGAAAATCAAAATACGTAACGGTATAGCGCACTAAGATTAATAGCAGGCGCGTAAAAGGAAACGCCCCGGGTTCTCCAGGGCGTTTACGTGGACATTAACCAGATTAGCGGCCAGAGCGATGACTGTAATGACTGCTATGAGAAGAATGCGATGAGTGCGAGCCGTGATAAGCGAGCATTTGACCCAATGCAGACGGTTTCATCATCAAGGAATGACGTTCCCCGTCTTTGACATAAAAACTTTCAATAGCATCGCCTACGGAAGGCGTCGGCATAAAAGAAGTTTTTTCTGATGCATTTTCTTGTGTGCTATGAGCTGTTGCTTGTGCTTGCCCACTCAGCGCTGCCGCCGCCGCCGCAACTGGAATTAAAAACTTAAATACTTTCATGCATCCCCCTGTGATGATGTTTTACTTATTTATTGGGACGAATATAAACGCTATATTTTTTAAAGCAAGAAATGTTAAAAAATAGAAACAAATAATTCACGTTAGCTCTGCTGAAACTGTATGGAACTCTTGGCCAACGCCACCAACAAAATGTGGCCGCGGGTGATATCAGTTAAAAATTAATTCCAGTCGTTCGCTTAGCTATAGTAACGAGCAATTAAGACTGGCCTTGCCACTTATCTTAAATAGGAATAATCTTTTTCTAGGCATTAGCCTAACGTAAGAAAAATAGTCTGTTTTACGCTTGCTAGCAACGCCAGCAAGCAGCTTTGCCATTTAGTGAGAGGGTACTAAATGGTGAAGAGATGAGTAAATGCACTTATTGCCACAACAGTTCGCTACCCCTGCTATGGGATATTGAGTATTGCCTAGCAGGCAAACACACAGTTCAGCGGCCGCTATTCCCCTTCCGTCACAGCAGTGACGTCGTCCTTCATCACTTCCAAGCACACCAGATAAAACGCAGCAGAAAATCGCTTGCGATTGACCTTACGGTTCAAGCGGTCTGGACTTTCGTAGATGCCCAAGTCCTCCAATCGGCCGGACAGTTCCTTGTAAGTGAGCTTGCACTCGTTCATACGACCAACCAGGCAATTCCTAGCATTGTTCTCCCATTCAGCCCAAACCACGGACTGCGGCAATTTAATTATCAATGTTTTATCTTTTTTATTCACCAGCACCCTTTTAAATATCATATCGGTCATATACGACCGAATCGTGATTCTAGCCTAAGTCGCTTTCCTATACCTCCACTCAGGCCAATTTTCTGGACGTATAGCTGATGTTAGAAAAATCTCAACTCGTGGAATTATTCGACCGCCTCGCCACACCGCGAGCCGGGCGGAAACTCATATCCAAAGCGCGTGTGCATGCACCTGTGCGCGACGTGCAATCGCGTGGCGGCAATGTCATCACGCTACTAGCAAGCAGAAAAATGGGCAGGGAGATTCGCACCGAAAGCCGGCATATTGAATTTGCTGCGGCAGTAGACAAAGAATATGACCCGGCCGTATTCGAGTACTACGCTCAACCTTGCGAACTGAAATTGGAGCTTACAGACCCTTCTACAGGTGAGATTCACAAAATCCATCATTTCCCTGATTATCTGGTCATTACGAAGGATGGCTTCGCGCTCGAGGAATGGAAAAGCACTCTCAAACTATCCCGGCTGGCAGAAAGACAACCCTATCGCTATGTAAAGGGAAGCGACGGTCGTTGGTCATCCCCGCAAATCGAACGGCAGCTTGCCAACATGGGGATTCGATACCGTATCTGCAGTGACGAAGACATCCCTCGCAAGCGCATCGAGAATTTGCTCCACCTGGCTGATTACTTTCACCCGGGGGCTGAACCGTGTTTGGAAAGCGAACTTGCTCGCTTACACGCCGCTCTGCAGCAACATGGGGCTCTTCACATTCATGATTTATGTGCAAAACCCTTCGACTTTTCTGCTGACGCGCTGTTTAAAGCCATCGCCGATGGCCAGGTTGTGGCTGACCTTGACCGTGAAACCTTAACCAGTCCACGGCGCTCTCGACTCTATCGCGATTCGACCCTGCGTGATTTCATGGCTAGTGAAGTCCGCGCAGGGGTAGTTCCGGGGCAAGATAAATTCGTCCTGGAGATTGCAGTTGGCTCTGTATTTCATTACGAATCACAGGAACTCACCATTTCCATGCTTGGCGCACAAGAGGTAGTGTGTTCTAGGAAAGATGGGCCCCCAATCAATCTCACGCGAGATTGGCTCACAGACGCACTTCTACAGGAGCGCATTACTCCGGTCAATTCGCAACATTCCACCACTCTGGATTTAACGCGCCATTCACAGGCGAGCCTTGAGGTTGCTTTGCGGCGTCAGGCAATTTTGCAATCCGCTTCAAGTCAACAAGCGCAGGTAAGCGACAGAACCCAACGTCGATGGCTAGCTAAACAAAACGCTGCTCTGGCTAATGGAGGGAATGAGGTCATTGCCTTAGTCCCGAATCTTGAAGCACGCGGTAATCGCTGTGCTCGTTTGAGCGACTCACAGGAAGACGCTTTACGAAAAATCATCGACGGAAAATGGCGTAGTCACGAAGCTAAAAACTATAAATCATGTTTCCGCGAACTCAGAGTTTATTGCGAGATGGCGGGCATCAGCACGCCCTCTTACCCAACGCTGATAGCTCGCATAAAAGCAGAGGAAACAAACCATGACGTACGTATACGTCACGGCAAACGGATGGCTTATCAACTCAACGAGTTCGTAGATGTTCTCTACGTTGATACACCTGTCCACGGAAGCCGTCCGTTCCAGTATGTCCATATCGACCATACGCAACTTGATATCGAGCTCATTTCCAGTCGCAATGGCAAACCAATGGGGAGGCCATGGCTATCGCTCGCGATTGATGCTTGGTCGCGCCGCATTGTCGCGTTCTATCTCACCTACGACCCGCCCTCGTACCACTCCGTCATGATGGTTGTACGCGATATGGTGCAGCGATTTCATCGCCTACCTGAGTTCATCGTGGTGGATAACGGCAAAGACTTCCAATCAACTGCATTCGAAGCATTCTTGCAGGTCATGGGCGTGCATTTGCGCTTTCGTCCCGCTGGCCGACCAAGACATGGCGCAGTGCTTGAACGTCTCTTCGGTCGCGCGCATACCGAATACATACACAATCTGGCAGGAAATACCAAAGCGACCAAAAACGTGCGTATGACCACGGGTAAACACATGCCCGTTAATTTCGCAGAGTGGACGTTAGAAGCCATGTATTACGGCATTGAACATTGGGCCACCGAATACTACGAACAAGAGCGCCACCCGGCACTTGACGAGACTCCACGAGAAGCATTTTTACGAGGCCAGCGTGAAAGTGGCGTTCGTAGCCACAAGCATATTTTATGCAATCAAGATTTCTTGATTGCGACTTGCCCACCAGTCGACCGTGAAGGAGTACGGCTAGTGAACAGGCAACGCGGAGTGAAGGTAAATGACATGTTGTACTGGTGTCCCGAGTTTCGTGATGCACGCGTTGCTGCTCAAAGACTCCCGGTTCGTTACGACCCTTGGGATGCCTCTTCTGTCTACGTCAGATTAAAAGACCGCTGGGTGCACGCAATCTGTCGTAATTTAATTGGGTTAGGTCAGCTAACAGACATGGAGCGACGTGCTCTAGCCACCGAATACACAAATAAAAATGGCATCTCGGCCAACGATGAACGTTCGTCGCAAAGACTGCGCGAGTTTATGCAGGTCTTTACACCGGAAGGTGCCATGCAAGACGCGTTCGAGCGTCAACAAGAGAACAAAGCTCTCTACAACACGCTGCAGCTAGGGGCTATTACGCCAGTTGCATCGTTAAGCAAAATTAGTCTCACCGAGGAAATATCAGAGGCCGCGCCACTTGCGGACACGAGGTCATCGATTGACCAATTTTCACAGACGCAACCTGAGACGCCGGCGTCTGGCCCACTTCCAGATTTTGATACTTTTTAGGACCTATTCATGAGCAACTCAAACAACATTACCCCGTCGACTTCGTCGTTATCTTCTTTACCAAATTCGCCGGAGAAGCTACATGGCTTGTGTATTAAACATACGCGCATTAAGCAAATTATGGCGGAATTAGAAACCCTTATTTACCCAGAAAGCCAAGATAGTATTTTGCTCGTTTGTGGCCCCTCAGGCGTCGGCAAAAGCACTCTTGCACGGCAAATGGTCAAGCAAACACTGACAAACACATCGGCGCAGATGGATAGTGATGCGGGATTAATACCCGCTGTCTACGTTGAAGCACCATCATCCGGGGAAAATGACTTCTCTTGGCGCCTTTTCTATCAACGCATTCTGTATCAGTTAGAAGGTGAACTCAGCATGCCTAAGAGTGACTATGGCATAGATGCCAGTACTGGCCGCATGGTGCGCCCGCGGGGTGCCTCCGGCAATAGCTTGGCTGCATTGCGGACCGCCGTCGAACGCGGATTGCGAGCGAGAGGAACGCGCTTTCTAGTCATTGATGAAGCAGCGCATATTATTCGCCAGACTCGCCGTAACCGCCTTGAAATACAGTTAGATACATTGAAGTCCTTGGCCAATGAATGTGGCACACAGATGATTCTGGTTGGTTCATATGACCTCTATCAACTGGTGTCACTTTCAGGACAGCTTGCCAGACGTACGCACGTACTGCACTTCGAACGGTATCGCCAAGACAACAATGAGGACCTGCGTGCTTTTCAAGCATGTGTCAAAAAATTCCAAGATGCACTGCCTGATTTATGGGGTCAGCAATTGGAACAACATACTCCAGCTCTTCTTGAAAACACATTAGGGTGCGTCGGGACGTTGAGTGCAGTACTCACGCGCGCGGCAATGCTAGCCCAACAAGATAAACGATGGACTGTCGATGCCTTGCGTCGTGCTCTTCTTACAGAAGCTCAGCGCAAACAAATTCTCGAAGAAATTATCGATGGTGAATCTGCTATCAACCCAGGACTGACGAGAACGATGCCGCGTCCCCAGAACAGACCGGTTGGTCGTCAAGCTAGGAGCGTCGCATGAATCGCCCACTCATCAACCCACGCTCAACCTTGCATGCACTGACCCCGTACGGTGTGGGCACATCGGATGTCGAAAGTCTGTTGAGTTACTTTTGTCGATTAGCGGTATCGCACAGTGTCTCGACATTGATACTGTCACGAACGATAGCGCAACATTTTGGACATACGGTTGCCGCCAATTTTGATTGGCATGAGAGGCAAATAGCAGGAATCCGGGAATCTGCTCTCACTTGGTCGGCAGCGTTGTCAGCACTAACGTCCGTGCAAAATTTGGACAATTTGACCTTCCTGCCATGGCGTGAAGTCATCTCTCAGAACGGCCTGTCCATCTTCAAACGTGGACAGTTTTGCAGTCATTGCTTTGCTGAGGATGTCGCTTGCGGTCGCCACCCATATTTCCGATTAGCATGGGAGTCGACAGAAGTTACTTGTTGTCCCGTACATCGCCAACTTTTGAGCTGCCATTGCCCGAGCTGTGGAAAAAATAATATCCGCCATGCTGCAGCTGCTGTAGTACCAGGATGGTGTACGAGCTGCGGGGGATTTTTAGGAGATAAAGCGAAATCTGAAAATTCAGAAGCAATAGAGCCTGGCTCACTATGGAAGGCACGCCAAATAGGCGAGTTGTTGGCATCGCATGCTGACTTGGTAGTTCGGCCAAATCGAAATCAATCTATCGGCGCAATTACGCGAATTGTCGGTGAGGTGCATGGTGGGCAGAGTGCACCATTTACACGACGTATTGGCATTGCAAAAAGCACTGTTCACCACTGGCTCAAAGAGAGTGGCACCCCTAGCCTAGGAATTAGTTTAAAAATAGCCGCGCATTATGGCGTAAGCCTAAAGAATTTGCTCACAGGTGAGCTCTCACAATGGCAGCCACCCACACTGCGTGAACAGTTGGCATTTGAACTTGCTCAAGCAAACCCAAAGCCACGTGATGCACCACGTACGATTGACTGGGCCAGTATGGAAGAAAAACTTGCAGCATTCTTGTTACTGCCAACACCAATCAGCGTGCTGGAGGCTGCGCGACGGTTGGACGTGGAGGCGAGACAGCTGTACTTACGCGCAAACAAAACTACGCGCCAAGTGGGCGAGCGTTGGAAAGACTACTTAAAAAGAAAGCAGGAAGCGAAAGTGGTTGAGGTGTGGCCCTATCTTGAACAGGCTTGTCTTGATATCTGGGCAGAAGGAAAAACCGTTACTCGACGAGAAATCGTGAAACGGGTACCTGAAGAAGTTTTATCTCCAGTGCCTAATCTGTTGAATGTTCTGAAGGAGGTTCAAGAACATCTCCAACAATCAGAGCCCATCACGAAGAGCGAATTAATAGTCTAACTATTCTCTACGCGAACATAACCGACCCAATCCTTGTGGTCGGTTTTTTTACGCTTACAGCTTTTGATTGAGCAAAATGTCGCGCGCAGGTAGCACGTTTTTTGAATAAAGCAAAATGTGGCCTATCGTGGAATTAAGCATAAGCTGTCCACTTGGCCACTTTATGCTTAACGGCACATTTCCGCGCCAGCCTTAGCTTTGAAGGCAATTGGCGGAAGCGGTGAGATTCGAACTCACGAACGGGATAAACCGTCGCCAGTTTTCAAGACTGGTGCCTTCAACCACTCGGCCACACTTCCATTTCGGATATTGACGAATGAACACCATTTATCCGATTTACTAGCTGATTGCACGAGCGTGCAATCTATCGGCGATGGAGCCCATCAACTTCCAAGAGGTCGCATTATACCTAACTCAGACTAAATTGCCGAATACCTGACAATAAATTCTTAGTCGATTAAAAATAATTGCTGCAAATCATTCAAGAAGCGCTGACCCAGCACGGTCGGCTTGATCGTTTTATGGTCGCGGTATAACAAACCCTTGGCTTCTGCTTCATTCAGCGCCTGCTCGACAGCATTCAATGGCATGCCTGTGCGCTCAGCAAACCGATTGACGTCTACACCATCAACCAAACGCATCGCGTTGAGCATGAACTCAAACCCCATCTCATTGCGCGTGATTTCATTCTCTTCCTGAATCGGATTGCCTAATCTCATGTGCTCCATATAACTCTTAGGCTGTTTGTAGCGCGCCTGTCGAATCACACGATGCGGAAAAGATAATTTGGTGTGCGCGCCGGCACCTATGCCGAGGTAATCACCAAACTCCCAGTAATTAAGATTGTGGCGCGCCTGTCGCTTTGGCTGAGCGTAGGCAGATACTTCGTAATGCTGATAACCGGCGGCACCAGTTTCCTGTTCTATCATATCCTGCATATCAGCACTGGCATCGTCGTCCGGCACGACAGGCGGATATTTCGCGAAGACAGTGTTCGGTTCCATCGTCAGGTGATACAGTGACAAATGTGGCGGTGCGTAGGCAATTGCCGTCTGCACATCCTGTCGTGCTTCTTCCAGCGTTTGCGATGGCAGCGCGTACATCAAATCGAGATTGAAGTTATCAAAGTTGCTGGCGGCGATATCTACTGCGCGCTGTGCTTCGTCACCGTTATGTATACGCCCCAACGCATCCAGATGACGGGAATTGAAACTCTGTATGCCTATCGACAGGCGATTAATACCACTCGCACGATAAGACTTGAATTTCTCTGCTTCGAAAGTACCCGGGTTGGCTTCCATCGTAATCTCGACTGCGCCATCCAGCGGCAGCAAGGTACGAATGTCGGACAGCAAACGATCCAAGCCTGCAGCAGACAGCAGACTGGGCGTACCGCCACCGATAAAGATCGTATAAATCTTGCGGCCCCAGATCAGCGGCAAAGCCATTTCCAGGTCGGCACGCAAGGCAGACAAGTATTCCTCTTCCGGGAAACCACCCGTCGCTTCATGTGAGTTGAAATCACAGTAAGGACACTTCTTCACGCACCATGGGAAATGCACATACAGCGACAGCGGCGGCAATGCGGTCAGACTCAATGCTCCCGGCTTCAGATAAGCCGTGGCGACACGCGCCGGATCTGAATGATTGAGTGCAGCAGCGATGTCATTGCTGATCGGTTTAATCGGGATCATCGCAATTTTTCTATCAGCGCACGCAAGGCCTGGCCGCGATGCGACAGACGGTTCTTCTCTTCGGCAGTCAGTTCAGCCGCGGTTTTGCCTTGTTCCGGCAACCAGAAGTAAGGGTCGTAGCCAAATCCACCCTGCCCACGCGGCTCTGCCAGCATTTCACCGTTCCAGCGACCTTCGGCAATTACCGGCTGCGGATCATCGGCATGACGTACGAAGACCAGCACGCAATAGTAGTAAGCGGATTTATCCGCATGCGCCGCCAAGTCGGCGATCAGTTTTTCATTATTGCGTTGATCGGACTTCGGTTCACCAGCATAACGTGCCGAGTACACACCGGGTGCACCGCCCAAGGCGTTGACGCATACACCTGAATCGTCGGCCAGTGCCGGCTTGCCAGTCAGGCGTGCAGCGTGGCGCGCTTTGGCGATCGCGTTTTCAAAAAAGGTAACGTGCGGCTCTTCCGCTTCAGGTACGTTGAATTCGCCCTGTGCATGTACATCGAAATTGATGGACGACAGCAAGGCACTGAATTCTTTCAATTTACCGGCATTGTTGGAGGCGAGGATAAGGGTACGCGACATGATGATCCGAAAATAAAAACGATAAAAAACCCGGCCTCAAAAACAGCCGGGTTATTCGATGTAATGCACAGCAGCCAGGCTGCATGGACATTTACATTAAAGCAACGACGTTCAGAGCAGGCTCTATTTTACGCAGCTATTGCCAAAGCCTGTTTTTGCATCACGATCAGATCGCTGATGCCGTCTTGCGCCAAGTCCAACAGTTTATCCATGGTAGCGCGGTCAAAAGCAGCACCTTCAGCGGTGCCCTGCACTTCAATGAAGTGACCAGCATCGGTCATGACGATATTCATATCGGTATCGCAATCGGAGTCTTCGTCGTAATCGAGATCCAGCACCGGCTGGCCTTTATACACGCCGACCGAGATCGCAGCGACAAAATGCTTGAGCGGGATCGCAGGAATAACGTTTTGCGCCACCAGCTTGCTGAAAGCATCATAGGCGGCAACCATGGTGCCAGTAATCGCTGCGGTACGTGTGCCACCGTCAGCCTGGATAACGTCGCAATCCAAGTGCAGGGTACGCTCACCGAAAGCCTGCAAGTCAAAAGCGGCGCGCAGCGAGCGACCGATCAGGCGTTGGATTTCTTGCGTACGGCCGGATTGCTTGCCGCGTGCGGCTTCACGATCCATGCGTGTGTGTGTCGAGCGCGGCAGCATGCCGTATTCAGCTGTCAACCAGCCCTGGCCTTTGCCCTTGAGGAAGCCGGGTACGCGATCTTCGATACTGGCGGTGCAGATGACTTTGGTATCGCCGCACTCGATCAGGACAGAACCTTCGGCATGCTTGGTGTAGTTACGGGTCAGTTTGATGGCGCGCAAGGCGTCAGCGGCGCGTCCGCTGGGACGATTTTCATACGACATGTGGCTTTAATTCCTGGAAGTGATACGTGATGATTTATCGATAGCGTTGCGGATTTCCTCAATCGCTTTTTCGATTTCTGAATCGTTATAGGTGTCTGCATTTTCCAGATCCTGGTGCCGTGGCGCCTGGATCGTGGTGGTGACACTGCCTATAGGCAAAGTATGTGTGGTGATGGTGCTATTGCCCTGCAGATTTTCGCTGCTCTCCCACATCATTGCCAAAGCGGTGACATTATCGCCTGTTTTACCGGCAATACCAGTAGCAGTCGTCAGCAATTCCGGTACCGCACGCACGATAGTATTGTTATGCAGACGTTCCGCCAGCTCATGATCCGGCAGTACCGACCACAAGCCGTCTGAACACAGCAGCATGATATCGCCCGCTTGCAGGCTGGCGCGCCGAGAGATTTCCACAATCGGCATATTCGGTGCACCAAGGCAGTTAAATAGCTTATTGCGATCCGGATGCGTATCGCGCTCCGATGGATCGACCTTGCCTTGAGCAATCAAAGTTTCGATGCGAGAGTGATCGCGTGTACGCGCCAGAATCTGACCGCTACGCATCCAGTACAAACGCGAATCGCCACAGTGTGCCCACATCGCACTATTGTGCTGAATCAAACAAGCGACGATGGTAGTGCGTGGCGTTTCTGGCAAGTTGTTAATGGCGCGATAACGATGTATCTCGCGGTGTGCAGCGAAGAAACTGTCTTCGAGAAAACGCTCTGGTTTTTTCACATACGGCGTGGCGTTTTCCTGGAACAAAGAAGCAATGGTTTGCATCGCGATCTGCGCTGCCATCTCACCCATGATGTGCCCGCCCATGCCATCGGCTACCAGCAGCAGCAAGGCATCCCGCGTGAAGCTGTAGCCCATGCGGTCCTGGTTGTTCTTGCGACCACCAATATGGCTTTCTTGATAGACAGAGAATCGCATGGCTTCTTAGATAAAAATGGTAGGAGTGAGCTTAGCGCGTGTGCTCTTGTATCGTTGTCGATGCGTGCGCCGACTTTTTGCTCATATTGCCGAATATGCTTTTGAGTTTGCGCGCGACTTGCTGCAATTTGGCATCGCCCTGCTTATCCTGTATCGGCTCACGCAAAGCTTTTTGCAAGGCAAATACACTTTGCGGGCGCTCCAGTGGATCGATCATCAAACTCCAACGTATCACTTTGATCAAGTCAGAAGAATAAACGCCTTCAAGCTTGTTGAAGTGACCATCCATCTTGTCGTTGAGCTTGCGTTGATCAGCCGGTTGCGGTGGCGCACCGACCATACAAGCAAACATGGATGCGCCTATGCTGTAGATATCGGTCCACGGACCAAGACTACCGTTCTTGACGTACAGTTCAGGCGCAGCAAAACCCGGCGTGTACATCGGATACAGTTTAGGCAAATCCGATTGCAGTGTTTGTCGCGCAGCGCCGAAGTCCAGCAAGATAGGTGTGCCATCCACGCGCAAATAAATATTTGCCGGCTTCAAATCCAGATGCAGCAATTTATTCGTGTGGACTTCGCGCAAGCCGTTCATCACATGGCTGAACATCTTGCGGATAAAGCGTTCGGATACCAGTGGCTTCTCGCCCTTGTCACGGCGGCGCAGGATGTGATCCTGCAGTGAACGGCCAGACTCGTAGCCCATCACCATGTAAACAGTTTCATTGGCGCGGAAGAAGTTGGTCACGCTCACCACATTTGGATGTGCGATACGCGCCAATGCGCGTCCTTCTTCAAAGAAGCATTTCAAACCGATGCGGAAGACTGGCAGATTTTCCGGGGAAATAGCCGGTACCAATTCACCTGGTTGGCGCAATGCCAGTGAGCTGGGAAGGTATTCCTTGATAGCGACAGCATTGCCATCTTCGTCATAGGCCAGATAGACAATACTGAACCCGCCAGACGCAATCTTCTTTACAATGCGATATCCAGCGATTTCCAAGCCATCCGGCAACGGAGCATTGTTTTGCGCAGCCATGTCGTCCTATAAATAATGTCAAGAAACTTGGGGAATACAGCACGGCAAAAAGTGACGCGGCATATTGCTTAGCCTTTTTCCGGCTACCTGAATTCGGCAACCATGTTCGTTGTGGATTGTGTGGACAAATCGCTGCTTTGTAAAGAAAAACGAGGAACTCATTTTGACAATTTGCAGCATGACCGGCTATGCCGTCACTACCCATGAGACCAGCAGTGGCACCTTGACCATAGAGGTCAAAAGCGTCAACTCGCGCTTCCTTGATTTGCAATTTCGCATCAATGACGACTTGCGCGCACTGGAACCAGTGTTGCGTGAAGCCATCATGGCACGTGCCACCCGCGGCAAAGTTGAATGCCGTTTAAGCTTTGGCCGCAAGGTCGCAGTTGGTGCAACGCAGGCATTGAATGCCACAGCGCTCGGCGCACTGGCAACCCTGCAGGCCGATATTCGCCAACATTTTGCCGATGCAGCACCTTTATCGGTCAATGAATTACTGCGCTGGCCTGGTGTCATCGAAGAAGCTGAAATGAGCCAGGATACGTTGCAAGCCGATGTCACTGCAGCGATACAAACAACCATGAACGCTTTCGTAGAAAGCCGCGAACGCGAAGGTAATGCGCTACAAACCATGCTGCTGTCGCGCGTCAGCGATCTGGAAGCAATCGTACAACGCATCACGCCGCTAATCCCGCAAGTCGTCGCGCAGTTTCAGCAAAAAGCGACGGAGCGCATGCAGGAAGCACTCGGCCTCGCCGTCAAGAATGGTGAAAGCAATGCTCAACCGACCATCACGCGCGAAGAAGCACTGGATCGCATCCGCCAGGAAGTCACGCTGTACGGCATACGCGTCGATGTCGCAGAAGAACTGACACGTTTGGCAGCACATTTGAGCGAAACCCGCACCATCCTGAAAAAAGGTGGCCAAGTCGGCAAACGCCTGGATTTCATGATGCAGGAGCTCAATCGCGAAGCCAATACCGTCGGCTCCAAAGCCGCGGTCAAGGAATTATCCGATGCATCGATGGCAATGAAGTTACTGATCGAGCAAATGCGCGAGCAAGTTCAGAATCTGGAATAAATCCGGCATAGGGCAACATCAAGCAGCGCTACAATCTTTTGCGTAACTTGCCACTTTAACTATTATCCATTCATCAAGGACAACGATGTCTGAGCAACCCACTTCTTCCGGCAGCCTGTTTTTAGTCGTTGCGCCGTCTGGCGCCGGCAAATCCAGCCTGGTCAACGCCCTGCTGCAACAGGAACCGAGCATCAAACTGTCGATTTCCTACACTACCCGCCCACCACGCCCGGGCGAGCAGCATGGTCGCGAATACTTCTTTACCAGCCCGGAAGACTTTTTGGCACGCCGCCATACCGATGAATTCCTCGAGTCTGCCGAAGTATTTGGCAACTATTACGGCACTTCCCGCATACAAATTGCTGACCAAATGGCCGCTGGCACCGATGTTTTGCTGGAAATCGACTGGCAAGGCGCGCAGCAGGTGAAGAAGCAATTCCCGCATGCTGTAGGCATTTTTATCCTGCCACCGTCCATTGCTGCATTGGAAGAGCGTCTGAAAAAGCGCGGACAAGACGAAGACCACGTAATTACGCGCCGAATTCTCGCTGCCGGCGGCGAAATCGCCCACGCTTCGGAGTTCGAATATGTTATTATCAATCAAGAGTTTACAGTTGCTTTAGCCGAGTTAAGCGCGATCGTAAAAGCCACACGTTGTCGTTTTGCACAACAATCAACTCGGAACGCATCCCTGTTCGCCCAATTGGGCATTCATGCCAATTTAAGCTGATATCGTATTTTTAGGAGCACGTATGGCCCGCATTACCATTGAAGATTGCCTCAAACACATCCCTAATCGCTTTCAATTGACATTGTCCGCGACATATCGCGCACGTCAGTTGCTGCAAGGTCACACACCTAAGGTTGATGCTAAAGACAAACCAACCGTTATCGCTCTGCGTGAAATCGCAGCAGGCCATATCGGCATTGAAATGTTGAAAAAAGTCCCAAGCTAATTAACTCCTTCTGCTAACCGCGATGCGGCTGATAAGCTATCAGTATGAACCTGACACCTACAGATTCAACAGCATCCATCGCTTCAAATAACCGAGCGGTTTCCGATCGCTCGGCCAAAACTCAGCAGAAAAAAACAGCATCAACGACAACGCCCGCACCTGTTCCAGGTGTGGCATCTGTTACGCAACTCACCACCAAACTCGCTGAATACCTGACACCTTCTGAATTGAAGAAGGTCAAGGAAGCCTATCGCTTCTCGGATGAGGCGCATCTCGGTCAAATGCGTATGTCGGGCGAGCCGTATATCTCGCACCCTATCGCTGTCGCTGAAATCTGCGCAGATTGGAAGCTGGACGCGCAAGCCATCATGGCAGCGTTGTTGCATGATGTGATGGAAGACCAAGACGTCAGAAAAGATGAGCTGATCGAACGCTTCGGCGCACCGGTCGCCAATATTGTCGACGGCCTTTCCAAGCTGGAGAAACTGGAATTCCAGAGCCAGGTCGAGGCGCAAGCTGAAAATTTCCGCAAGATGCTGCTGGCGATGGCACGCGATGTGCGCGTCATCCTCATCAAGCTGGCCGACCGCCTGCACAATATGCGCACACTCGGCTCGATGGCACCGGTCAAGAAGCGCCGTATCGCCCGCGAAACGATGGAAGTCTATGTGCCGATTGCACACCGACTTGGCCTGAACAATATCTATCGTGAACTGCAGGATCTCGCCTTCTCGCATCTGTATCCGATGCGTTACAAAACGCTGGGCAAAGCAGTCAAGGCTGCGCGCGGCAATCGTCGCGAAGTGGTCAGCAAGATTCTGGAATCGGTCAACAATACGCTGGATGCCACCGGTATCACTGCGCAAGTCTACGGCCGTGAAAAAACGCTATACGGCATTTATACGAAGATGCTGCACAAGCGTCTGTCGTTCTCGCAAGTGCTGGATATCTACGGCTTCCGCGTCGTGGTCGACAGTTTTGCAAATTGTTATGTCGCGCTTGGCACTTTGCACGCCTTGTTCAAACCAATGCCAGGCAAGTTCAAGGATTACATTGCGATCCCGAAACTGAACGGCTATCAATCGTTGCACACCACGTTGATCGGTCCTTACGGCACGCCTATCGAATTCCAGATCCGTACACAAGACATGCATCGCGTGGCCGAATCCGGCGTGGCAGCGCACTGGCTGTACAAGGATGATGAAGGCAGCTTGTCCGATCTGCAACAGCGCACGCACGCATGGCTGCAATCCTTGCTCGACATTCAGAAACAGACTGGCGACTCCGCCGAGTTTCTGGAACACGTCAAGGTCGATCTGTTTCCCGATTCGGTTTATGTATTCACGCCGAAATCGAAGATCATCGCTTTGCCGCGCGGCGCGACTGCGCTCGATTTCGCTTATACGATTCATACCGATATCGGCGATCAGACGATTGCGGTCAAAATCAACCTGGAACAAGTACCACTACGCACAGAACTGCGTAACGGCGATATCGTCGAAATCATCACCTCGCCTACTTCGCGCCCTAATCCTAATTGGTTGGGCTTTGTGCGTACCGGCAAGGCACGTTCGGCGATCCGACATCATCTGCGCACCATCAATGCAACTGAATCGATCGAACTTGGTCGCCGCTTGTTGTCACAAGCATTAGTCACACTGAATCTGAATCCCGAATTACCAACACCTGTGACCGAACGTTTGCTAAATGAGTCGAGCGCCAAATCGCTGGATGATCTCTATGCAGATATCGGTGTCGGCAAACGTATGGCTGCATTGGTTGCACGCCATATTCTCGGCATGGTCGAGAACGATCAATTAGTGCCACGGCCGCAAGTTGATGCCAACGGCGAAGTCTTGCCGAATAAAATTGATCCTGTTGTTATTTATGGCAGCGAAGGTATTTCTGTCCAATTGGCATCATGTTGTCAGCCTATTCCGGGCGACGCCATCATCGGCCAGATGAAACGCGATCAAGGCTTGACGATACACACGCACGATTGTGACGTAGCAAGAAGACAGCGTTCAAAAGAACCTGATCGCTGGATAGACGTGACCTGGGGCTCTGACATTGATCGCCGCTTCGATTGCAGCATCACACTGCTGGCACGCAATGAAAAAGGTATCCTGGCACGCGTCGCGGCCGAGATCAGCGAATCTGATTCCAACATCACGCATGTCGGTATGGATGAAGATAAAGATCACATGATTACGTATCTGCATTTCACGGTGCAAGTTGAAGACCGTGTACATCTCGCTCGCCTCATGCGCAATCTGCGCGCCATTCCTGGCGTTACTCGCTTGCTACGAGACAAGGGCTGATCCTGCCTCGCCGGCACCTTAAGCAGGTGCCGGGTAAGTCACTTCCAGAATAAGCAACTCTTCCACACCGCCTGGTGTTTTCAAGGTAATGGTATCGCCTTCGCGTGCCTTGGTCAGCGCGCGTGCAACTGGCGATATCCAGCTGATTTTTCCATTGAGCGGATCCAGTTCATCGATACCCAATATCGTGACGGTATGTTCCTCACCCGCTTGCGTTTCGTACTTCACCGTCGCGCCAAAGAAGATCTGATCGCTGCCGTGATGAATACTTGGATCCACAATCTCGGCCAGATCCAGACGCTTGGTCAAGAAGCGTATCCGCCCATCGATCTGCCGCAAACGCCGCTTGCCGTAAATATAATCACCATTCTCGGAACGATCACCATTCGATGCCGCCCAGGAAACGATTTGCACCACTTCAGGCCTGTCGACATCGATCAACTTCAGCAGCTCGGTTTTCATCCGTAGATGACCTTGCGGCGTCATGTAATTCTTTGTGCCCGCAGGAATGGCTGGCGCGCTATTCTCGCCATCATCGTCATCATTTTCAGTGGTATTTGCTTGATTCGTCATAAGCCTATTTTAACGTCATGCAGCCATGACATTAAGGTGATCCTGTTTATTTGAGGCCACTCGAGTTGAGTATGTAAAAATTTTGTAGGGATATGCAAACAAGAATGCAAGATGAGTCACGCCTATGCGGTGCTCCATCTTGCAATAAGGGAATTACATTGAATCAGGCCTGACCTTAAGCCTGATAGTTACTTCACACGCGGCTTGATACGTTATTGCTCCACTCGAATGCCGACAACTGTAGCGCATACAGATCTTCGATCGACAATCCCAATTTTTGCAATGTCGGAATCAGCAAAGCACCGGTCTTTTCTATCTGTTCAATATATTCGGCAAGCTTGAGCAAATCGCCATAGAAACCTTTGCGATACAGCAAGGCATCACTGACTTCTTCTACTACCGCCACCTGCTCCAGAATGTCTGCCATCGATTGGCCAAACAAGGTATCCATCAAGGACATGATGCCGACCGTGAACGCGGTATCTGCCATGGCGCGATGATCAGGACGGAGTTTTTCGGTAATCAGTTCCAGCAGTTTGCCGCGGGTGGTAGCCAATTGCAAAAGAGGCGAAGTGAAGTGACTACCCTTGTTATGTTCCGCGTAAAGAATGATTTGCAACCAGCGCTGTAATTGGCGACGGCCAAGTACTGTTAATGCCTGCCCCAAGGAATCGATACGCTGCGTGACACCTACACCTGGCGTATTGGCCAAGCGCAGCAGCGTCAGCACTAGCGATGCATCCTTCTTGATGTTGCACTCAATTTCAGACGTATCTGCATCGGCAACAACCAAAGTCATCAACTGCAAGATCGCCAGTTGAGACGGCGCGAGTTTTTTACCGGAAAGAATGACGGGACGCGCAAAGTAATAGCCTTGGAAATAATGAAAACCAAGTTCCATGCAATCCTGGAATTGTTCGATTGTCTCGACTTTTTCCGCCAACAGCACCTTGCCATCCAGACGGAAATGTTCAGCCAACTTAGCCAGCTCGCCCTTGCTCATGCCGGTGATATCGATCTTGATGATTTTGACCAAGGGCAGTAATTTCTGCAGCGCGTCTGAGTGGGAAATTACATCGTCCAGCGCAAACGTAAAGCCTTGATCCACCAACTCGGATACACGCTCGACCAGATCATGCGTAATCTCTACCGTCTCAAGAATTTCCAGCACTACTTTTTCACACGGAAGGAAATTAACAAAGTCGCACATGAGTACTGCGGCATCAACGTTGAAGAAACCTAAGGAGTTGCCGATCACGTTATCTATGCCTAGCTCGGAAGCATGCGCGATCACCGAAGCAGTTGCGGCCAGATCATCCACCACATTGGCAGGCCCAGATGAGGCGCGACGAAACAGAAGTTCGTAAGCGACCAGATTCTGATCGTTGTTCAATATGGGCTGTCTCGCGAGGAAGAACTCCTTCACACGAGGTTGATCATCAGGCAGGTGCTGATTGAGATTGGTGATCATCAAGATTGTTGTCTCTGCTTATTGAACAGAACGCATGGATCAACCCCAACGCGTCTTTGTTACACCTTGAAAAAACAACCGCTGCGCTGAGCACCGCGATGTTCACGTTCGATCCAACATGCGATGCATCTATACCGGCATCTTTATTTTTATTCTCTAGCCTGATCGTGCAATATGGATTTGCAAGGTACCGCAGAACTTGCCTCTTGAAATAAAAACACAGCTAATCCAAGCGGAACTGATGCAAACCAATTTTGGCCCATTATTCCGTTAATATTTCTGACGCGCAAGTATTCTGCTCGTCATGCGATTTCCGCCTGCTTAGCTGTGGTTTTTCAGTGCAAAATTTACAAGACGAGCGTCTATTGTTTACACGCGTCGGGTTCCGGTGTAGGGCGCGACTGTTGTGCCGGACTCCAAAGTAAAGCCAGCTCCCGAATCGCCACCCAAAGTCGAGACCAGATACGGCATCAACTCGCGCAACATCGGCTCCAGCGTCCATGGCGGGTTATGTACAAACATTCCGCTGCTGTGCAGACCGAATCCATCTGGCGATGGTGTGGTGACAGACAAGGTGACATTGAGCCAGCCATTGGCGGTCAGACGTTTTAATTTGTCTGGCATCTGGCGCGATTCCAGGCGATTAAGCACTGGGTACCAAACAGCGTAGGTACCGGTTGCAAAACGCGTCAAGGCATCAGATACCGTCTGCACGACGCTACGGTAATCGCTCTTGTCTTCATACGGCGGATCGATCAGCACCAAAGCCCGGCGCGATGGCGGTGGCAACAAGGCTTTCAGTCCGAGGAAGCCGTTGGCACGATCTATCATGATGCGCTTGCCGCGCACTGTTGGGCGTCTGCCCTGCTCTGCGGCATGTGCTTCCAGTTTGCGGAAATTGTCTGCAAGCAGCTTGCTATCGGCTGGATGCAGTTCAAACAGACGCAAACGATCTTGTTCGCGCATGACGCTATCCGCACAATACGGCGAACCAGGGTAATAGCGCATCTTGCCGCTCGGGTTCAAGTCTCTGACGATTTGCACATACTCAGCCAGCGGCGCAGGCAAGTCCTTGCGATCCCACAGCTTGGCGATACCTGTTGCGAATTCGGCATTTTTCGCAGCATAAGCACTATCGAGCGCGTACACGCCAGCACCCGCGTGGGTGTCGATGTACATATACGACGTGTCTTTTTGATTCATGTATTTAAGCAACTGAATCTGAACCAGATGCTTGAGTACATCGGCGTGATTGCCTGCGTGGAAGGCATGACGGTAACTCAACATAAGGGATGTCTATCTTGGCAAGAATGAGGGAAGGAAAATCGCGCGGCGAAGTCAGCGCGACTCAATAATGCGCCATTCTAACAATTACCGGCTTGAATACATACGATTACCGCGTATACGGCCAGCGCGGCCTGTCCAGGAAAAGCACGCCGAACAATACAAAACGGGCACAGAGACTGTTCTCTGTGCCCGTTTCTGATGAGTAAAACAACTTTGCTTAAGCTGCTTGCTGCTGTGTCGCCACTTCCTCACGCAGAGTGCGTGCTGCCAGCACCATATTTTCCAATGCAGCAGTGGTTTCCGGCCAGCCACGGGTCTTCAGGCCGCAATCCGGATTGACCCACAGGCGTTGATCAGGAATCACGCCACGCGCCTTGCGTAGCAGACGCTGCATTTCAGCAACTTGCGGGACACGCGGCGAATGGATGTCGTAGACGCCAGGACCGATATCATTTGGATAAGCAAACTTACCGAAACCATCGAGCAATTCCATATCCGAGCGCGAAGTTTCAATCGTGATCACATCGGCATCCATCGCAGCGATCCACGGCAGAATGTCATTGAACTCCGAATAGCACATGTGAGTATGAATCTGCGTATCGTCCTGCACGCCGGATGCGCTGATGCGGAATGCCTTCACCGCCCAATCCAGGTAATGCGCCCAATCAGCAGCTTTCAAGGGCAAGCCTTCGCGGAATGCAGGTTCATCGATCTGTATCATGCCGATGCCGGCTTTTTCCAGATCCACGACTTCATCACGCAAAGCCAATGCGATTTGCAAGGCAGTCTGATCACGCGGTTGATCGTCACGTACGAAAGACCATTGCAACATCGTGACCGGACCAGTCAGCATGCCCTTCATCGGTTTCGAAGTCAGGCTTTGCGCAAACTCGCTCCAACCGACTGTCATTGCTTCCGGACGATAGACGTCGCCGTAGATGAATGGCGGTTTGACGCAACGTGAGCCGTAGCTTTGTACCCAGCCATTCGCGGTAAAGGCATAGCCCCACAATTGTTCACCGAAGTACTCGACCATGTCGTTACGTTCCGGCTCGCCGTGTACCAACACGTCCAGACCAATTTCTTCCTGCTTCTGCACGACCATGCGCACTTCATCGCGCATGCGATTCAGGTAATCCAGATGACCGATCTCGCCACGTTTGTATTGCGCACGCGCCTGACGGATATCTGCTGTTTGCGGGAAAGAACCGATGTTAGTCGTCGGGAAAGCAGGCAAGTTGAAACGCGCTTGCTGCTTGACGATGCGATCGGCAAAGACGTTATTGCGGTCGGCAGAAATCGTATCGATCTGGCTCAAGCGCTTTTGCACCAAAGGATTGTGAATGCGCGGCGAAATCTTGCGCGCAGCAACGGCCAACGCAGCGGATTTGAATTGCGCCTCAACTTCTTTCTCTTCGCCATTCAATGCACGTTTGAGCACAGTAATCTCCGACACTTTTTGCGTCGCAAATGCGAGCCAACCTTTAAGCTCTTCATCCAGTTTATTTTCATTCGCCAAATCGACCGGCACGTGCAACAGCGAACAACTTGCGCTGACCCACAAACGATCACCCAGCGTTGCCTGCAAAGGCTTCAACAACGCCAATGCAGTATCCAGATCGGCGCGCCAGATATTACGACCATCGACGATACCAGCCGACAGCACGCGGTATTGCGGCCAGTCTTTCAAGAATTCAGACAATTGACCGGCGCCACGCACCAGATCCAGATGTACGCCAGCAACCGGCAAGCTGCGCAACAAGGCGCTGTGTTCGCGCACTTGATCGAAGTAAGTTGCCAATAACAATTTAGGCGCTGCAGGTGACAGTGTTTTGTAGGTCGGCTCAAATGCATCGCGCCATGCGGCATCCAGTTCCAGTGCCAAAATTGGTTCATCAATCTGCACCCACTCGACACCTGCATCCTGCAAGCGCTTCAATACCTTTTGGTAACCGGCAACGACTTTAGGCAACAGATCCAGCTTGTTTGCGATACCAGACTTGATCTTGCCGAGATAGAGCAGGCTCAATGGACCGACCAACGTGACCTTGGTTTTATGACCGAGCGCAACAGCTTCTGCATTTTCTTCAAACAGCCAATCGACACCACCGTCGAAGCTGACATCAGCTGTAAACTCCGGTACCAGATAGTGGTAGTTGGTATCAAACCACTTGGTCATCTCCATCGCAAAATGCTCGGGATTGCCGCGTGCCAGCGTGAAGTAATCGGCCAGCGTGAGTTTTTTCGGATCGAATTTGAAGCGGGTCGGCACTGCACCGAGCAAGGCTAGCGTGTTCAACACCTGGTCATACCAGGCAAAATCGCCTACCGAAACATAGTCCAGCCCGGCTTCCGCCTGGATCGCCCAGTGACGCTGACGCAAGGTCTTGCCGGTTTCCTGCAATGCAGCCAGTGCGGTATCGCCACGCCAGAATGATTCAACGGCGAACTTCAGTTCGCGCTGCGCCCCGATGCGGGGAAAACCCAAGATATGCGCCTTTGCCATGCCCAACTCCAATGTAGATTTTTGAAGCTTGCCATGTTGCGCGCAGATGAACTATGATTCAAACGATAAATATTCAGATTCATCATGAGCAAAATTCATAATGCAATCCATCCTTGAACTACGGCACCTGAAAACTTTGCTGGCCCTACGCGAGGCAGGCAATCTGCTGCGCGCGGCGGCTCTGCTCAATGTCACACAATCTGCTTTATCCCATCAAATCAAGCAGTTGGAAGATCATCACGGTACTCAGCTATTCGAACGCAAGTCGACGCCGGTGCGTTTCACCCCGGCTGGCGAGCGTTTATTAAAACTGGCAGATACCGTCTTGCCGCAAGTTGCCGAAACCGAACGCGACTTGGTGCGCCTGGCTCAAGGCGTCGCCGGTCAGTTACGCATTGCGGTCGAGTGTCATACCTGCTTCGACTGGCTGATGCCGGCGATGGATGTATTCCGCGGGCGCTGGCCGGAAGTCGAGCTCGACATCGTCTCCGGCTTCCAAGCCGATCCGGTCGGTCTGCTGTATGAACATAAAGCCGACGTCGCCATCGTGGCCGAAATCGACCCTGACGAAAAAGTCGATTACCACGCGCTCTTCCGTTTTGAAATCGTCGCCTTGGTCGCGCACGACCATCCGCTGGCAGGCAAGGAATTTCTGACAGCGGAGGATTTCATCGGCGATACGCTGATTACCTACCCTGTGCCTGACGATATGCTGGACGTTGTGCGACAGGTATTGAAACCTGCCGGCGTAAAAGTTGAACGCCGCACCACCGAGCTAACGGTCGCGATGTTGCAACTGGTCGCTAGCCGACGTGGCATTGCAACGCTGCCGGTATGGGCTGCGCAGAATTATCTGAATCGGAATTACGTGCTGGCAAAACGGATTACGGCGGAAGGATTGACCGGCCGTCTGTATGCAGCATGTCTGCCCGAGACATCGGCAAAACCTTATCTGGCGGATTTCGTAGCAACAACGCGAGAGAGTTGTTATTTGAATCTGGATAGCGTGGAGTTGCTATGATCATCAAGTAACTGACATGCAATGTGCTCACGATCCATTGAGCAGCGCCAATCCGACATCTGAACGACAGTGTGATGGGAGTCAAGGACTACATGCAACCGCTGAACTTTCTCAGAGAATTATCAGGAAAAAATAGAATGCATCGCGCCAATCAACAACTTGGCGTAGCACTCGCGTTTGTTGCAGGAGCTGTCAATGCAGGCGGCTTTCTGGCGGTACATCAATACACATCGCACATGACAGGCTTCATGTCCGCAGTGTCCGATAATCTGATCGTAGGGAATGCAATATTGGTCATCGCAGGCATAGGATCAATGATCTCTTTTGTCAGCGGCGCAGCAGCGACTGCGATCATGGTCAACTGGGCACGGCACCGAAATTTGCACAGCACCTATGCCATCGTCCTCATTGCAGAAGCCATGCTTCTGCTGCTGTTTGGCCTGCTTGGTGCCAACCTCGACGCCTATCTTGACATTACGGTGCCGCTCACTGTGATCCTGCTCTGCTTCATTATGGGCCTGCAAAACGCCGTCATGACCAAGATGTCAGATGCCAGCATACGCGCCACACACCTGACCGGCGTAGTCACCGATCTCGGTATCGAACTCGGAAAAATGCTTTACTGGAATCACAGACATGCCAGAAATGCAGAAGGCTATGTACGCGCACGACATGAAAAAATGTTCTTTTATAGCGCCCTTCTTGCGATGTTTTTTATCGGTGGGATTCTGGGTGCAGTAGGCTTCAAATATATTGGCTACAGCACCGTGCTGCCACTCGCGCTAGTTTTGTTTATTATTGCGTTGATACCGCTCGTTGATGATGCAGTAGTTCGCTTTCGAGACTTGCGAACTTAGTGCGACATAAGCTTGCATAGTGCGAAAAACTGTAGCGCCGTCCACAGCAGATTAACTTTTAAAAAATTATGTTAAGAGCTTTATTTCGCTAATATCTAATCCAGGTTAAATCAATATTTCACTTAAAAGAGAATTGATTATGTCTACAGGTACCGTACAACTACATCGTGTTCTCCGTGCACCACCAGAACGTGTATATCGTGCATTTTTGAATGCCGACGCAATAGAAAAATGGCTGCCGCCTTACGGTTTTACATGCAAGGTTCACCACATGGAATCCAAAGTCGGTGGAACATTCAAAATGTCATTCTCTAATTTCAACACGGGTAACGGACATTCTTTCGGTGGTGAGTATCTCGAACTTGTTCCACACGAAAAAATTCGCTACACGGATAAATTCGATGATCCGAACTTACCCGGTGAAATACAAGTGACTGTGGTTTTAACCAAAGTCTTATGCGGAACCGAAATCAAGATCGTACAAGCAGGAATCCCTGAAGTAATCCCAGTAGAGATGTGCTATCTCGGCTGGCAGGAATCACTGCTTCAACTTGCTACACTCGTCGAACCTGAGATCCCAAGTTAGTGATCACGGCAGCATGGGCTAACGTTTTATCAGCCCAATCTCCAAAGAAACAAATCCAATCATCACAAGAATAAGGGGATAGAGTGAGGTAAAACTTGACGACGCAAAATCGCAGAAAACGCCGTCGCAACATTTGCATGACTTGCATGTAAGATGGAGTCGGATGATTCACTCAAACACGGTGCATCAATGTCCTCACTCAACGTCTCCACGCCATTCCTCGCCTTTGCCGAAGAAATCATCGGCACGGCATCACCATTACGCAACGCCATCACCAGCGCCTACCGCCGCAATGAAGTCGACGCAGTGCAGGACTTGCTCTCGCAGATCAAAGTCGATCCCGCATTACAAATAGCAACGCAAACGCTGGCACAGCGTTTGGTAGAAACCGTGCGTGCCAAACGTAGCCGCTCCTCAGGCGTAGATGCATTGATGCATGAATTTTCGTTGTCGTCGGAAGAAGGTGTTGCGCTAATGTGTCTGGCTGAAGCGCTGTTGCGCATTCCCGATCATCAAACTGCAGATCGTTTAATCGCAGACAAAATCAGCAAAGGCGACTGGCAGCGCCATCTGGGTGAGTCACCATCGCTATTCGTCAATGCGGCAACCTGGGGCTTGCTCATCACAGGTAAATTGGTCAGCCATACCAGCGAACACGGACTGAGCGCTGCACTCACACGCTTGATCAATAAAGGTGGCGAACCATTGATACGCAAAGGCGTAGATCTCGCCATGCGCATGCTGGGTAATCAATTCGTCGCCGGGCGCAATATAGAAGAAGCGCTAGACAACGGCCGCGAGCATGAAGAACGTGGTTATCGCTACTCCTACGATATGTTGGGCGAAGCGGCGATGACGGCAGCGGATGCCGAAACTTACTATCTGTCCTATGTCTCAGCCATACACGCGATAGGCCAGGCCAGCGATGGACGCGGCATCAGAAATGGCCCTGGTATTTCAGTCAAATTATCAGCCTTGCATCCGCGCTATACACGTGCACAGCGCACACGCGTGATACAGGAATTAATACCGCGCTTGAAAGAACTGGCGCTGCTGGCAAAGCAATACGATATCGGTCTCAACATCGATGCAGAAGAAGCTGATCGACTCGAACTGTCGCTGGACTTGATGGAAGTACTCGCCTTCGATCCAGAGTTAGCTGATTTCGACGGCATAGGCTTCGTCGTGCAGGCATATCAAAAACGCTGCCCTTACGTCATTGATTATCTGATTGACCTCGCACATCGCAGCCATCGAAAATTCATGGTGCGTCTGGTCAAGGGCGCGTACTGGGATACAGAAATCAAGCGCGCGCAAGTTGATGGCTTATCCGGTTATCCCGTCTATACACACAAGGTCTATACCGATCTTTCCTACCTTGTCTGTACGCAAAAACTGCTGGCAGCCAACGATGTCATTTATCCGCAATTCGCCACTCACAATGCGCTGACACTCGCCGCGATTTATCAACAGGCACAAGCGATGCAGGTGACAGATTATGAGTTCCAATGTCTGCATGGCATGGGAGAAACTCTGTACGACCAGATCGTAGGTAACGACAATGTAAATGTACCTTGCCGCATTTATGCACCTGTCGGTTCGCATGAAACGCTACTCGCCTATCTGGTACGACGTCTGCTGGAAAATGGTGCGAACTCGTCCTTCGTTAATCAAATCGTCGACGAGAAGATAAGCACGGCCGATTTGCTGCAAGACCCGGTCACGCTCGCGACAAAGTTCGGCGGGCAGCCCCATCCTGCCATCACTTTGCCACGCGATTTATACGGCACGGAGAGATGCAATTCCAGCGGTATAGATTTAAACGATGAACATGCATTGCGCGATCTCAGTAAGGCTTTAAGCACATACGGCAAGAAAAAATGGCATGCGCTGCCGCTGATCGGCCACGCTGTATCCACATCGCGTAGCAATGTACGCAATCCCGCAGATCATACGGATGTAATTGGTACCGTAGTGCAAGCAAGTGCCAGCGATGTAGAACAGGCGTTGAACTATGCGGCATCTGGTGCGAGCGCGTGGCAAGCAAAGCCAGCGCAAGAACGCGCTGCTATATTGATACACGCCGCAGATTTATTCCAAAACCATTCGACCGAACTGATTGCGCTGGCTATACGCGAAGCCGGCAAGACCTTACCGAACGCCATAGGCGAGTTGCGTGAAGCAATTGATTTTTTGCGCTATTACAGTATGCAGGCCATCGTATCTGAAACAGCGCTGCCACTCGGGCTGGTAGTGTGCATCAGTCCGTGGAATTTCCCTTTATCGATATTCACAGGCCAGCTCAGCGCCGCGCTGGCGGCCGGTAATGTAGTACTCGCGAAACCGGCAGAGCAAACGCCATTAATTGCCTTCCGCGCCGTGCAGCTCTTGCATCAGGCCGGTGTGCCGGAAAACGCGCTACTGTTTCTGCCCGGCCGTGGCGAAACCATAGGTGCCCAACTGGTTGCAGATGCGCGCGTAGCCGCAGTCGTCTTTACCGGCTCGACACAAGTCGCACAAAGCATCAATCGCAAACTGGTACAGCGCAGCATCAATGAGGATAGAGACATTCCATTGATCGCAGAAACCGGCGGGCAAAATGCGATGATTGTTGACTCGTCAGCATTGTGTGAACAAGTAGTGCGCGACGTCATCAGTTCTGCTTTCGACAGCGCTGGCCAGCGCTGCTCTGCCCTACGCGTGCTATGCCTGCAAACCGATATCGCCGAACAAACGCTGCACATGCTGAATGGTGCAATTGAAGAATTGCAGATAGGTAGTCCGGATCGCCTAGCTACGGATATTGGCCCTGTGATCGATGCAGATGCACAAGAGCATCTGCAGGCTTATATCAAGCAAGCAGAACACGCAGCCAAGCTGATCAGACAACTGCCATTACAGGCAACAACTGCATCCGGTACTTTCGTCGCGCCGTGCATTATTGAAATTTCCAGCATCATCGAACTGCAGCGTGAAGTTTTTGGACCGGTACTGCATGTATTACGCTATCGCCGCGACGACTTGCCACAACTGATCAAGGATATCAATGCGACTGGCTTTGGACTCACGCTGGGCATACATACACGCATCGATGAGACCATAGACTACGTGGTGAGCCATGCGCATGTCGGCAATATCTATGTGAACCGAAATATCGTCGGCGCTGTAGTCGGCGTACAGCCTTTCGGCGGCGAAGGCCTGTCTGGCACAGGTCCGAAAGCCGGTGGACCGCTATATCTGAAACGCCTGCAACAAGAAAGCGCCAACGTTGCGGATATAGAAAAAACGGCAAAAGAAGATTTGATTGAAACGCAGCAAATCCAGACCGCGTTAGCAGAATTCCTGTCATGGAGCCTAGCGCATAAGCAACAAGAACTCAGTGAGTTGATCGCTGACTATGCGCGCACCAGCCTGTTTGGAAAGACCATACAATTACATGGCGTCACCGGCGAACTGAATACCTTACACTTCAGTGCGCGTGGTCTCGTCTTATGCGTCGCAGAAACAACACCTGCCTTGCTGAATCAATTAGCCGCTGCTTACGCGAGCGGCAATCAAGTCGTGTTATTGCAAAACACTGCACTGCTCGTACCTACAGATTTCCCTGCGAGTTTACACGCCAGCATGACGATTATCGAATATCAGCACGAATGCAAAGAGTTAAGACTCACCCTGCTGGAACGTGTGCAACATCACACCGATTTACGCACAACACTGGCTGCACGAGAAGGTGCCATCGTGCCTGTCGTGACAACAAACTTCCCGCAGGCCATCCCACTGTGGCGTCTCGTTACCGAACGTGCACTCTGCATCAACACTACGGCTGCTGGTGGCAATGCCAGCCTAATGACGATCAGTACCTGAATCCTGCCAATAAAAAAGCCCGCCATGTTCATCACATGGCGGGCTTTACTTATAGGCCTACTTACAACTTTACTGCTTTTTGGTGAATATCAATTCACTGTCTCTCACGTCAACTGATATCACATCCTTAGGCCCAAACCTTCCTTCCAAAATTGCCTTGGACAAAGGATTTTCAATCCGTTGCTGAATCGCACGTTTCAAAGGACGTGCGCCATACACAGGATCGAAACCGGCTTCTGCGATTTTCTGCAACGCATCTTCCGATACATCCATGGACATATCCATACGTGCCAAACGTTGTTCCAGTGTTGCCAACTGGATCTTCGCAATCGAGCCGATGTTTTTCTCATCCAGCGCATGGAACACAACGATCTCATCGATACGGTTGATGAACTCTGGACGGAAATGACCTTGCACTTCGGCCATCACCGCCATCTTGATCAATGCAGGATCGCTACCTTCCATCGACTGTATCCTGTGCGAGCCAAGATTCGATGTCATCACGATCACCGTATTCTTGAAATCGACAGTGCGTCCCTGTCCATCCGTCATGCGACCATCGTCCAACACTTGCAGCAATACATTGAAGACGTCTGGATGCGCCTTCTCGATCTCATCGAGCAGGATCACGCAGTACGGCTTGCGACGTACAGCTTCGGTCAGATAACCACCCTCTTCGTAACCGACATAACCTGGAGGCGCACCAATCAAACGTGCGACCGAATGCTTCTCCATGAATTCGCTCATGTCGATACGAATCAGTGAATCTTCGGTGTCAAACATGAAGGACGCCAGCGCCTTGCATAACTCGGTTTTACCAACCCCGGTTGGGCCGAGGAACATGAAGGAACCATATGGCCTATCAGGGTCACCCAGACCTGCACGTGAACGACGGATCGCATCGGAGACTGCAACAATTGCTTCATGCTGACCAACCACGCGCTTGTGCAAAGCATCTTCCATCTGCAGCAGTTTTTCGCGCTCGCCCGTCATCATGCGCGAGACCGGAATACCGGTTGCACGCGAGACGACTTCAGCAATTTCTTCCGCGCCGACTTGAGTTCTCACCAGCTTCGGTTTGCCTGCAGAAGCTTCGCCTTTCACTGCATTTTTCAGTTGTGCTTCCAACTGCGGCAAAGTGCCGTACTGCAGCTCGGAGACGCGTTGCCAATCGCTCTTGCGCGTTGCATCTTCCATCTGCAGACGCACTTTTTCAATTTCTTCTCTGATGTGCTGACCACCTTGCGCAGCAGACTTCTCGGCCTTCCAGACTTCTTCCAGATCGGCATATTCGCGACCCAGGCGTTCAATCTCTTCCTCAATCAAGGCCAGACGTTTTTGCGAAGCTTCGTCTTTCTCTTTCTTGATGGCTTCGCGCTCGATCTTCAACTGAATGACGCGACGATCTAGCTTGTCCATCACTTCCGGTTTGGAGTCGAGTTCTATCTTGATCTTGGATGCGGCTTCATCGATCAGATCGATGGCTTTATCCGGCAAGAAGCGATCAGTAATGTAGCGATGCGACAGCTCCGCTGCTGCGACTATCGCAGGGTCGGTAATATCTACACCGTGATGCACTTCGTATTTTTCTTGCAGACCGCGCAGGATCGCGATCGTTGCTTCCACAGTCGGTTCAGCAACGATGATTTTCTGGAAGCGACGCTCCAGCGCAGCATCTTTCTCGATATATTTCCGGTATTCGTCCAGCGTGGTTGCGCCTACGCAGTGCAGCTCGCCACGTGCCAAAGCAGGCTTGAGCATATTGCCCGCATCCATTGCACCTTCAGCCTTGCCTGCACCGACCAGCGTATGCATCTCGTCGATGAAAACGATGGTTTGACCTTCATCCTGCGCCAGTTCATTCAGCACAGCTTTCAGGCGCTCTTCGAATTCACCGCGATACTTGGCACCGGCCAGTAGCGATGCCATATCGAGCGACAGTACGCGTTTTCCTTTCAGGCTTTCCGGTACTTCGCCGTTGACGATACGTTGCGCCAAACCTTCGACGATGGCGGTTTTACCCACGCCTGGTTCGCCTATCAATACAGGATTGTTTTTAGAACGACGTTGCAAGATCTGGATGGCGCGACGAATTTCATCGTCACGGCCGATCACTGGATCGAGCTTGCCGATACGTGCGCGCTCGGTCAGATCGAGCGTGTATTTTTTCAAAGCTTCGCGTTGGCCTTCGCCTTCAGCCGAATCGACTTTCGCGCCGCCGCGTATGGTTTTGATTGCGGCTTCCAGAGCCTTGCGCGTCAAGCCGTTTTCGCGTGCGATCTTGCCTGCTTCCGATTTGTCTTCGGTCAGCGCCAGCAATAGCATTTCAGTGGCGATGAACTGATCGCCGTGCATCTGGGCTTCCTTGTCCGCCAGATTCAACAATGAGGTCAGCTCACGCCCAACCTGCACCTCACCACCGTTGCCAGATACCTTGGGCAAACGATCCAGTGCGCTCTTCAGAGAGGTCACCATGCCGTTGATATTCGCACCGGCACGTTGCAGCAGCGAACGCGTGCTGCTGTCGTCCTGGCTTAACAGGGCGACCAACACGTGTACGGGTTCTATATATTGATTGTCGTTGCCTACTGCATGGCTTTGCGCATCAGCGAGCGCTTCCTGCAGTTTGGTTGTTAGTTTATCGAGACGCATTGCATACTCTCCCAAAGAAATTCATTCATGGAAAGAAAATTGGGCCAAGTAACCACTTTTCAAGGAGGGATTTTGGGTTAACTACATAAGCCCTATAACAGCTAGTGCAAATCAGGCAAATCTCGTCATCAGTTCGGCGAGCAGAAATCGTCGCCGTCTGGGTCAATAGTAGTCTATGCGGCGAGTGCGCGATAGGTGGCAAATCCGGCAATGCAGAATGCGATGGAACCTATTAAATGAAGTGCTGTGTGCGCCAAGGCCCACATATAGTCGCCACGTTGCAGTAACAGCACCGCTTCAGCCGAGAAGGTGGAAAACGTAGTCAAGCCGCCGAGAAAGCCTGTAATGGCGAATAGACGCCATTCTGGTGGCAGGCTGGGATGGCCGGTGAAGAATGCAACCGCGAGACCAACCAAATAGCCACCGACCAGATTGGCGGCCAAGGTTCCGATAGGCACATGGGTATTCATCATGTTGAACCAGATACCCAAACCCCAGCGCAACCATGCGCCAAGTGCCGCCCCTAAACCGACGGCCAGCCAGCTCATTTTGTCTTACCTGCGTTATCTGTCGGCAGCTTCCATTTCGCCAGCGCAGTATCGTCGGTCGTACGGGCGTCTACCCAGCGCGCACCTTGCGGCGTCTGTTCTTTCTTCCAGAACGGCGCATCGGTTTTCAGGTAATCGATGATGAATTCGCAGGCGGAAAATGCCTCACCGCGATGTGCAGATGTGACAGCGACTAAAACGATTTGTTCCAGCGGCAACAAAGGTCCGATGCGATGAATCACCAGCGCATCAAAAATAGGCCAGCGCGCCTTGGCTTGCTCGACAATATTCTGCAGGGCTTTTTCGGTCATGCCGGGATAATGTTCCAGCTCCATCTCAGCCACGCTGGAGCCGTCGTTCATATCGCGTACGGTACCGATAAAGGTCACGACTGCGCCGACCTGTGGGCTGTTCGCACGCAAATCAGCCACTTCCTTGCTGACATCAAAATCTTCGGCTTGAACACGAATTGGCATCTGCTCTGCTCCGTCCTGATCAGCCGCCGGTTACCGGAGGGAAAAAGGCAACTTCAGAACCCTCTTCGATAGGCGTATCTGCTTCCGTCATTTCCTGATTGTAGGCCATACGCAGCGAACGTCCGTCCGCCAGCACTTCTGCCCACACGCCACCACGCTCGCGCAGGAAAGCACGCACATCGCCAACCGTTTTTACATGTACAGGCACTGTGACGGACTCTTGTGTCACCTTCAGCGCTTCACGCACGCTGGCAAAAAATCGAAGTTGAATATTCATCTAAGTAATCAGTACATCAAATCGCTGAATGAAATAAAGCGCACGGTATCACCTGCGGCTATTGTTTTGCCTGGAGGATGATCGATCAAACCGTCGCCCCAAACGGTAGACGTCAATACGCCGGAGCTCTGGTTAGCGAATAAGTCGAGGCCACCTTCTGCATTGATTTTGGCACGCAGGAATTCATTGCGCTTGTCTGCCTTGTTCAAATTGAAATCGGCGCGCATCGCGTAGGCTTTGGGCGCTACATTTTCCACGCCTTGCAGACGCAAGATAAACGGACGCACAAACAGCAGGAATGTCACAAAGCTGGAAACGGGATTACCAGGCAAACCGAGGAAAAATGCTGTGCCGGATTTCTCAACGCGATTCACTTCACCGAATGCCAGTGGCTTGCCCGGCTTGACCGCGATCTGCCACATATTCAAATGCCCTTCGGCTTCGACCGCAGGCTTGATGTGGTCCTCTTCGCCGACAGACACGCCACCCGAAGTAATGATCAAATCATTCTCGGCAGCGGCACGGCGCAAGGTATCGCGCGTCGCGGCTAGCGTGTCGGGCACGATGCCGTAATCGCTGATCTCGCAACCGAGATTTTCCAGCAAGCCACGCAAGGTGAATTTATTCGAGTTATAGATCGCGCCCGGCTTCAATACATCACCCGGCATCGCGAGTTCGTCACCGGTAAAGAATACTGCGACACGCAATTTACGAACCACTGGCAATTGCGCCAAACCGACTGAAGCCGCCAAGCCCAACTCTTGCGCACGCAGACGCTGACCGACTGTCAGTATTGTGCTGCCAGAGCGAATATCTTCGCCCGCACGACGTATCCATTCACCGGATGCCGGTTTGTGTTTGACCGTCACCACATCACCATCCGCATCCTTAGCCGCGACGCAGACTTCCTGCATCACGACCGCATCAGCGCCTTGCGGAATCATGGCGCCGGTAAAGATGCGAGCAGCACAACCAGCTTCCAAAGGCTTGCCTACATGACCGGCTGGAATCCGCTGGCTGACACGCAATACAGCTTCACCGCTGACGCAATCAGCGGCACGTACTGCGTAACCATCCATTGACGTATTGTCGACAGGCGGAACGTTCAGTTGTGAATCCTGTGCGACCGCAAGTATGCGACCGTTCGCTTCCAGCGTCGGCAGGATTTCTGTCTCGGTAATTTTTTTCGCGGAGAAAAGAAGGAAGGTAAGTGCTTCAGCAACACTCAACAACGGTTTGGGTTCAGTCATGCTTGGCTCGATTATGGGTCATGGAACGATTGTAAGCGGAAGCACATCATCGCGCTCCGCTTGCCCCTATTCGGCAGCTACGGCCAGGCCGCAGCCATCTTGTTATTACAAGCCGGTATGCTTGGCGATGAAGGCTTTCATTTTTTCTACATCAGCCGTCATCACTTCAAAGCGTTGCGGCAAGTCTTCGATATTTTCAAAACCGGCTGGACGATCAGCATCACGTCCCAGCGCTTCGCGTATGGTTTCGTTGAACTTGGCTGGCAATGCAGTTTCCAGCACGATCATGGTCACGCCTGGCGTCAGATGCTCGCGCGCGACTTTGACGCCATCTGCAGTGTGCGTATCTATCATCAGGTCGTACTTGGCTTGCAAGTCACGTATCGTCGCCACGCGGTCTGCGTGCGTGGATTTGCCGGAGACAAAACCGAACTGCGCAATCTTCTTGAACTCGTCGCCGTCGCTGCCCGGCTTGCCGGACAGATCAAAGCCGCCGTGTGTTTCCACTTTCTGGAACAAGGCACGTACACGGTCACCATCGCGATTCAGCAAATCATAGACGAAACGTTCGAAGTTGGAGGCCTTGCTGATATCCATACTCGGGCTGGTGGTGTGATAAGTCTCAGCCGATTTACGCACGCGATATACGCCGGTACGGAAGAACTCATCCAGCACGTCATTTTCATTGGTAGCAGCAACCAGCTTGTCGATAGGCAGGCCCATCATGCGCGCGATATGGCCGGCGCAGATATTGCCGAAATTACCGGATGGTACGGTGAACGATACTTTTTGCTCGTTGCTGGTAGTCGCGCTCAGGTAACCGCGGAAGTAGTAAATCACTTGCGCCACAACACGCGCCCAGTTGATCGAATTCACGGTACCGATTTTTTGCTGTTGCTTGAATGCGTGATCGTTCGAAACTGCCTTGACCATGTCCTGACAATCATCGAACACGCCTTCAACTGCGATATTGAAAATATTAGGATCTTGCAGGCTGAACATTTGCGCAGTCTGGAAGGCACTCATCTTCTTGTGCGGCGACAGCATGAAGACGCGTATGCCCTTCTTGCCGCGCATTGCGTACTCAGCCGCGCTACCGGTATCACCGGAAGTCGCACCAAAAATATTCAGTTCAGCGTGTTGCTTGGCCAGCGTGTACTCGAACAGATTGCCGAGCAATTGCATCGCCATATCCTTGAATGCCAGCGTCGGGCCATTCGACAGTGCTTGCAGCATCAACTTGGTGCCATCTTTTTCTTCGACCAAACGCAAGGGCGTGATACGCGCAGCTTCTTCACCGCGGCGTACATTACGATACACATCGGCGGTGTAAGTCTTGTGTACCAGTGCATGCAAATCCGCTTCAGGGATATCAGTGGCAAATTTTTTCAATACTTCAAATGCCAGATCGGCATACGACAGCGTGCGCCATGCATCGAGTTCCGCATCACTCACTTGCGGATAGCTCTCAGGCAGATACAAGCCACCGTCAGGTGCCAAACCGCCGAGCAAAATTTCAGAAAAAGATTGTGCCGGCGCCAAGCCGCGGGTGGAAATGTATTGCATAGGAATAATTGAATTAGTTGGTGGCCGACTTGTTCAGGAAACAGGATGATTCAGGCACAGCGACGCGTTACATATAGAGCCGTATTATAGCTTCGCTGGCAGACTGAGCCGAACAAAACCGCGGCGTGAGGATAGTGAAGGCTTATTTCATGAAAATCAGCCAAAACGGTGAAGCACGGACAAAACCGGCCTCACCGCTGGTGACAGCAAGATTTAGCTCAAATGTTCGAGGCGGATCTTGGTCACTTTGCCCAGCACCGTCGACAATGCTTCGATCTTCTTGATCGCTGCTTCCACGTTTTTCTCTTGAGTCTGATGCGTCAGCATGATGATGTCGGTCTGCGTTTCGCCCAAGGCTGGCTCTTTCTGCAACATTGCATCGATCGAAATGGTCGATTCCGCCAAGATGCTTGTCACTTTGGCCAATACACCCACTTCATCCGCCACCGGCATACGCAGGTAGTAACTGGTTGTCACTTCCGAAATCGACAGGATAGGCGTATCTGCCATCGCATTCGGCTGGAACGCCAAATGCGGTACACGATGTGCAGGATCAGCATCAGCCAAACGTGCGATATCGACCAGATCGGCAATCACAGCCGATGCGGTTGGTTCCGCGCCTGCACCTTTACCGTAATACAAGGTTGCGCCCACGGCGTCGCCCTGTACCAGCACAGCATTCATCGCGCCTTCTACATTCGCGATCAATCGCTTGGATGGGATCAGCGTCGGATGTACACGCAGTTCGATACCTTGCGGCGTGCGCTTGGCAATACCCAGCAATTTGATGCGGTAACCCAGTTGCTCTGCATAACGAATATCGACAGCTTCCAACTTGGTGATACCTTCCACGTGAGCTTTATCGAACTGCACCGGAATACCGAAGGCAATCGCCGCCATCAACGTCGCTTTATGTGCCGCGTCCACACCTTCGATATCGAAAGTCGGATCAGCCTCGGCATAACCCAGGCGTTGTGCTTCTTTCAAAACGGTATCGAAATCCAGTCCCTTGTCGCGCATTTCTGACAAGATGAAGTTGGTGGTGCCGTTGATGATGCCGGCGATCCATTCGATGCGATTGGCAGTCAGACCTTCGCGCAATGCCTTGATGATAGGAATGCCGCCGGCGACTGCCGCTTCATACGCGACCATCACGCCCTTGGCTTGTGCTGCCTTGAAAATCTCATCGCCGTGGATTGCCAATAAAGCCTTGTTCGCTGTCACCACGTGCTTGCCATTGGCAATCGCTTTCAGCACCAAGTCTTTGGCAATACCGTAGCCGCCTATCAGCTCAACAACAATATCGATCTCTGGATTAGAAACGACCAAATTGCCATCGTTCACCACTGCACACTGATCGCCGACCAGCTCTTTGGCGCGTGCGACATTCAGATCGGCCACCATCACGATTTCAATTTCATGACCAGCGCGGCGAGAAATTTCTTCCTGATTGCGCTTCAGAACATTGAATGTACCCGCACCGACGGTGCCGATTCCTAACAAGCCAACTTTGATCGATTTCATAATCTTTGTATTAAATAAGGTCACATAAAAGACAACGTTCCCATGCTGGCGAACGCGGTGACAAAAATAGAAGCGGGATCAACCCAGCCGCTTGCGATAACCTTCGAGGAAGTGTGCAATACGTCCGATCGCAAGCGTCAGATCGTCAGAATTTGGCAAGAATACTACCCTGAAATGATCTGTCGTCGGGCAATTGAAGCCCGTACCTTGCACAATCAGCACGCTTTCTTCTGCCAGCAACTGATAGGCAAAATCCTGATCATCCTTGATCGGGTACATCTTAGGATCAAGTTTAGGGAACATGTATAACGCCGACTTCGGCTTGACGCAAGTCACGCCGGGAATTTCGGTCAACAACTTGTGCGCCAGATCGCGCTGTTTCAGCAAGCGTCCACCTGGACCGACCAAATCATTGATGCTTTGGTAACCGCCCAGCGCTGTTTGAATTGCATACTGCCCTGGCGCGTTTGCGCACAAACGCATCGATGCCAGCATGTTCAAACCTTCAATGTAATCCTTGGCATAACGCTTCTCACCCGAGACCACCATCCAGCCGGCACGATAGCCGCAGGAACGATAATTCTTCGACAGACCGTTGAACGTGATGAACAGCAAATCGTCCGCCAATGAAGCGAGCGAAGTATGTACCTCACCGTCGTACAAAACCTTGTCGTAAATCTCGTCGGCAAAAACAATCAGTTGATGCTGGCGTGCAAGTTCCACGATCTGCTGCAGCAATTCAACCGGGTACAAAGCGCCAGTTGGATTGTTTGGATTGATGACAACAATTGCCTTGGTATTCGAATTGATTTTTTTCTTGATATCTTCGATATCAGGGAACCAGCCGGCCTGCTCATCGCATACATAATGCACAGGTGTGCCGCCGGACAAGCTGACCGCCGCTGTCCACAACGGGTAATCAGGTGATGGCACCAACACTTCATCGCCGGTATTGAGCAGTGCGTTCATGCTCATGACGATCAATTCCGATGCGCCATTACCGAGATAGATGTCATCTATCGTGACGCCGGTGATGTTCTTTTGCTGCGTATAGTGCATGATCGCCTTGCGTGGCGCGAACATGCCTTTTGAATCGGTGTAACCCGATGCATTCGACATATTGCGTATCATGTCCTGCACGATTTCATCTGGTGCATCAAAGCCGAAGACGGCGAGGTTGCCTATGTTCAGCTTGATGATCTTGTGACCGTCTTCTTCCATTTGCCGCGCTTTTTCCAGCACAGGGCCGCGAATATCGTAGCAAACATCATCCAGTTTTTTCGATTTTTGAATCGGTCGCACAGCTACTGTTCCTTGTGATTTTCAGAACTTGTTGAGGTTCTAATGGGAACGCATGTCCTTGAAAGCATCGACCAAACTTCGGTGGTCGAAGGGCAAGCGCAAATGACGGTGGCAATGTTGCACCGCGAAAGAGATCCATTTTGCCGAAAGCGATCGATTTTATCAATCGATAAAGGCTGGTTTAAAGCTGAAAACGTTACAATAAGCGCTCTTTATCTTCCATTTATCGGAAATCCGCGCCCGCACTCCGATCACGACCATCATGAAGCTTCATAACACCGCCACCCAGCAATACCAGACTGTTACTGCCTATGATGAAAATGGCATTGAAATCAATTTAATCCCATTCAACTACAGCCTGGTTGTCCTACCGGAAATTGCACCAGCAGCGTGGCCTGTCGCCTCCTTCGATGCATTAACGGCTGAAAATTTTGAACAGATCAACGCCATCGCACCCGATGTTGTCATCCTCGGTACCGGTGCACGCCAGCGCTTTGTACATCCGCGCTTGACGGCATCGCTGACAGCACGCCGTATCGGCGTTGAGTGCATGGATAATCAAGCGGCATGCCGCACCTACAATATCTTGATGGCAGAAGGCCGTAAAGTTGCTCTGGCATTGATATTTGAAGCGTAACTCCCATTCTTCAACGCTTTCCATCATGTTGATGAACCAACACTAAAAATTATTGTCTTTTCAATAGTGCTCAATCAACAATGAGCGCTATGCAGCAAGATGGTGGAAATAAAAACACAAGTTTTCCATTTATTGCTTGAAGGATAAAAACTCGTCCCCATCTGCACATTCGGCCGCATTGCACATGCGCACGCTGAACTGGTAACGAATCGATCGTAGATCATGGCGCTGCGCCTGCAGCGCGACACTATCGGCAGAGAAAGTGAGATAAATGGATCAAGATATCCCCGTGGAAGAACGCCCTTCTGCACTCAACAAAATCGTTCCGGATTTTTCCGCTGCGATGACTGGCGATCAAACGTTTCAACTTGCTGATTACAAAGGCAAAAAAGTCGTTCTGTATTTTTATCCCAAAGACAATACGCCAGGCTGCACTACTGAAGGGATTCAATTCCGTGACTTGCATCCACAGTTTCAGCAAGCCAACGCAGAAGTCTTCGGCATCAGCCGCGACAGCATCCGTTCGCATGAAGGCTTCAAGGCAAAACTAGCCTTGCCGTTCGAACTGATTTCTGACCCTGACGAAACGCTGTGCACCATGTTCAATGTCATGAAGATGAAAAATATGTATGGCAAGAAAGTACGCGGCGTAGAACGCTCTACTTTTATTATTGACGAGTCAGGTAAATTGGTGAAAGAATGGCGTGGAGTGAAAGTGCCTGGACACATCGATGAAGTACTGGAGTTTGTGAAGGCTCTTGCTTAGGTTTGCAGAACCCATTGAATTCAAAAGAATTTTTCTCGAAGAAAGCCGTTTGCGGATTAGGCCATGCGCCTTCCCAAACGGCTTTTTTACTTTTTAATTTGTATGTTTCTCTCTCATCCACTTTTTTCTCGGCTTTCCAACCCCGATTTTTCGCGTCTGCACCACCGTTAGTACCTGTTGTAAATGTTCTCAAACTTTCTAGATCGAGGTCCTGATGCCACTGCCCAAACTACCGACCAAGCCTGCCGCGTTGCTGTCACCGCAAGACTATCCCAAGGCTGATAAGGACAAGATTGTCAAATCGTTGACACTGATTGAACCGGTAGCACGCAAGACCCCCGAGCCGGCGCCTGCCATTGTCCGCGCGAAAATCGCCGACAAGACGCCATCCGAGAAACCACGCTCGTCCTCTGCACAAACCGTTGCGCTGGCACCCAAGTCTGGTGCACGCCGCCCAGTGGACAAGTCAGGACCAACCAAATTATTCGTACTCGACACTAATGTCTTGATGCACGACCCGACTTCGCTGTTCCGCTTTGAGGAGCACGATGTTTATCTGCCAATGATGACATTGGAAGAGCTGGACGATCACAAGAAAGGCATGTCCGAAGTTGCTCGCAGCGCCCGTCAGGTTTCGCGTTCGCTGGATGCACTGGTCAACGGCATTGAAGAAAATGCCATTGATGAAGGCATTCCTCTGTCGAAGCTCGGCAATAAGGACGCCAAAGGACGCCTGTTCTTCCAGACCAAACTGCAAAACGTCACCCTGCCTGAAGGCCTGCCTATGGGCAAGGCTGACAATCAGATTCTCGGCGTGGTTCGCGCACTGGAAGCACAATATCCAGGTCGCTCCATTGTGCTGGTGTCGAAAGACATCAATATGCGCATCAAGGCACGCGCCATGGGCTTGCCGGCGGAAGAGTATTTCAACGATCACGTATTGGAAGATACTGATCTGCTCTACTCCGGCATCATGCAATTGCCAGATGACTTCTGGGTCAAACATGCGAAAGGTATGGAGTCGTGGCAAGAAAACAAGCACGGCACCGGTTATACCTTCTATCGCTTGAGCGGCCCGGTCGTACCATCGATGCTGGTCAATCAGTTCGTCTACATGGAACCGCAGAATGGTGAAGCGTCGTTCTACGGTCAGGTAAGACAAATCAACGGCAAGACCGCCGTCCTCCAAACGCTGCGTGATTATGCGCACAACAAAAACAGCGTATGGGGCGTCACTGCACGCAATCGCGAGCAGAACTTCGCACTGAACCTGTTGATGGACCCGGAATGCGATTTCGTCACACTGCTCGGTCAAGCCGGTACCGGTAAAACCTTGCTGGCACTTGCTGCCGGCTTGGCGCAGGTACTGGAAACCAAGCTCTATAGCGAAATCATCGTGACTCGCGTAACCGTTCCTGTCGGCGAAGACATCGGCTTCCTGCCTGGTACCGAGGAAGAGAAGATGTCGCCGTGGATGGGCGCATTCGACGATAACCTTGAAGTGTTGAACAAGTCCGACAGCGATGCCGGTGAATGGGGCCGTGCCGCAACGCAAGACCTGATTCGTTCACGCATCAAGATCAAGTCGCTCAACTTCATGCGCGGCCGTACCTTCGTCAACAAGTTCCTGATCATCGATGAAGCGCAAAACTTGACGCCTAAGCAAATGAAAACCTTGGTCACTCGTGCAGGTCCGGGCACCAAGATCATCTGCCTCGGTAACATCGCGCAGATCGATACGCCTTACCTGACTGAAGGCTCCAGCGGTTTGACCTATGTGGTTGATCGCTTCAAAGGTTGGGGACACAGCGGTCACGTCACACTGGCACGCGGCGAACGTTCACGTCTGGCAGATCACGCGAGCGAAGTGTTGTAACAACTCTGGTTCGCCAGAAACAAAAAAGCCTGCTGAATCAGCAGGCTTTTTTTATTGCGATGCATTACAGCATTACAGCATTACAAAATCATCGTCCCAACCCACCATGCAATCGCTGCCATAAAGGCTGCAGCAGGAATGGTGAATATCCACGCCCAGACGATATTGCCGGCAACACCCCAACGCACGGCCGACATCTTGCGCGATGCACCAACACCAACAATCGCACCAGTAATGGTATGCGTGGTCGATACTGGCACGCCCAAGGCAGTTGCCAGGAACAAGGTAATCGCACCACCGGTTTCAGCACAGAAACCACCAACAGGCTTCAGCTTGGTAATCTTTTGTCCCATCGTTTTGACGATACGCCAGCCGCCGAACAAAGTACCCAGACTGATCGCGGTGTAGCAGCTGATGATGACCCACCATGGCAACGGATCGGCTGCTGTCGATACGCCTGCAGCGATCAACAACATCCAGATTATCCCCATGGTCTTCTGTGCATCGTTACCGCCGTGACCCAAGCTGTACATTGCAGCAGAAAACAATTGCAGCCTTCTAAACCAACGATCCACATTACGCGGCGTTGATCTGACGAACAACCACGATACCAACACCATCATCAAGGAACCGAACAGGAAACCGAGCAAAGGTGACAACACGATGAAAGCGATGATTTTAATCAAACCGGAGGAAATCAATGCATCGGTACCAGCTTTGGCCACTGCCGCACCAACCAGACCACCGATCAATGCATGTGACGAGGACGACGGCAAGCCGAAATACCAAGTCACTACATTCCAGACTATCGCACCTACCAAGGCACCGAATACAACGTAGTGATCAATCACAATGGGATCAATCGTGCCTGTACCGATCGTCATCGCCACTTTAAGGTGGAAAACGCCGATTGCGATGAAGTTGAAAAACGCCGCCATCATCACGGCGGTTTGCGGCTTCAATACGCCGGTTGATACCACCGTCGCAATTGCATTTGCCGCGTCATGAAAGCCATTCATGAAATCGAATATCAAAGCCAATATGATCAAAAAGGCCAGGACATAAAGGCTCATGTGGAGAGTTTGCATGGATATTTATTCTTAGTTCAATCTGCGTATGTCGCCGACAACTACATCAGCAACCGCGAAACTTACAAGACAGCCTTGCGCGTCATTAAAAACAACGGCAAGGCACACCAACGTTATGCTCAATGAATCAAGCGTTCTCGACGATGATGCCTTCGATGATATTGGCGACGTCTTCACAACGATCCGTAACAGTTTCCAGCAATTCGTAAATTGCCTTGAGCTTGATCAGATTGCGTACATCTGGTTCTTCACGGAACAGCTTGGACATCGCAGCACGCATCACGTGATCTGCATCTGATTCCAAACGATCGATTTCCTGACAAATAGCCAAAATCTCGCGCGAGTTGTCCATGTTGTGTAACAGAGCGACTGCGGCTTTGACCTTTTCGGTACAAGCCAGGCACAACTCAGCCAAACGCTTGGCTTCAGGTGTAATCGCCTTGATGTCGTACAGAGAGATTGTTTGCGCTGCATCCTCGAGCAAATCGAGGATATCGTCCATGCGCGTGATCAGTTGATGGATGTCATCACGATCGAGCGGAGTAATAAAGGTTTTATGCAAAGCGTCCAGCGTCGCATGCGTTACCTTGTCTGCCTGCTTCTCGATACCTTCGATCGCATGTACACGAATTTCCAGGTCATCGAAATTGGTCATCAAGGCAACCATTTCCTTCGCGCCTTTGACGCAAAACTCGGCATGCTCGTTGAAGAGATCGAAAAACTTGCCTTCTTTCGGTAGAAGTCGTCCAAACATAATTACTCTCTTTGAATATGAAAATGTTGAAATACTGTGATTAGCTACAAAGACCTGTGGTCTTTGAAGAGAACTCTAAAATACGCAAACAATCACTACATCAATCCCCTTGATACAGGGCGGCCGAGCCGGTGTAGTTCTCAAATTTGGTGTATTGACCGAGGAAGGTCAGGCGTACGCTGCCAATCGGGCCGTTACGCTGCTTACCGATAATAATTTCCGCGGTACCTTTATCTGGCGAATCAGGGTTATACACCTCATCGCGATAAATAAACAAAATCACGTCGGCATCCTGCTCGATAGCGCCGGATTCGCGCAAATCGGACATGACGGGACGTTTGTTCGGACGTTGCTCCAGCGAACGGTTCAACTGCGAGAGCGCAATCACCGGGCAATTCAATTCCTTGGCCAAACCTTTCAAGCTACGCGAGATTTCGGAAATTTCCGTCGCGCGGTTTTCGCCTGAAGTATTCGCCGACATCAGTTGCAAGTAATCGATGATGATCAAACCCAGCTTGCCGCATTGACGCGACAGGCGACGCGAGCGTGCACGCAGTTCGATCGAATTCAGCGCCGGCGTTTCATCGATGTACAACTGCGCATCGTTCATCTTTTGAATCGCATGCGTCAGACGTGGCCAATCTTCATCAGCCAGACGACCTGTACGCAAGCGATGTTGATCCAGACGACCAACCGAACCCAGCATACGCATTGCCAACTGTGTGCCGCCCATCTCCATCGAGAAGACAGCAACCGGCAAACCACTTTCGATCGCGACTGTTTCACCGATGTTGATCGAGAACGCGGTTTTACCCATCGAAGGACGACCAGCCACAATAATCAAATCGCCTGGCTGCAAGCCAGAGGTCATGCGATCCAGATCGGCAAAGCCGGTTGGTACGCCAGTAATATCGCTGGTGCTGTCGCGGTTATACAGTTCATCGATACGTTCGACGACTTGGGTCAGCAAAGGCTGGATTTCCTGGAAACCTTGCGCACCACGTGCACCCTCTTCCGCAATCGCAAAAATCTTGGATTCGGCTTCATCAAGCATCTGCTTGACTTCCTTGCCTTGCGGATTGAATGCATTGCCGGATATCTCATCCGAAACAGTAATCAGCTTGCGCAGTACGCCGCGGTCACGCACGATCTCGGCATAGCGGCGGATATTGGCAGCGGAAGGCGTATTCTGCGCCAGCGCGTTCAGATAGGTCACGCCACCGACTTCTTCTGCCTTGCCGCTATTGGTCAAGGCCTCGAATACGGTGATCACGTCAGCCGGTCTGGAGTTATTGATCAGCTTGACGATGTGCTGAAAAATGATCCGATGATCGTAACGGTAGAAATCTTCCTGATTGACGAAATCGGCAATACGATCCCACGCTGCGTTATCCAGCAACAAGCCGCCGAGGACGGATTGCTCAGCTTCTATCGAATGCGGGGGGACGCGAAGGGACTCTAATTGCGGATCGGCACGGGTGTTCATGGCGCGAATTATACCTGTTGCGAGCGGCGGCTTAAGAAAATGGGCAATAAAAAAGCCGGGAAAACCCGGCTTTTTCTAGGCAACGAGTGCCTGAGGTACTTTAATACAACTTAAGCGTGATCGCCGACTACGGTGATCGTCACTTCAACGACTACGTCTGTGTGCAATGCAACTGCAACAACGTGATCGCCAGCGACTTTCAACGGGCCTGTTGGCAAGCGAACTTGTGCTTTTTCAACTGCGAAACCTTGCTTGGTCAACGCTTCAGCGATATCGGCATTGGTAACGGAACCGAACAAACGGCCGTCAACACCCGATTTTTGCGTGATTTGAACGGATTGACCGGTCAATTTCTCGCCTTGTGCTTGCGAAGCTGCCAATTTTTCTGCAGCGATTTTTTCCAGCTCTGCGCGCTTGACTTCGAATTCAGCAACGGCAGCAGTCGTAGCACGACGGGCTTTACGTTGTGGGATCAGGAAGTTACGTGCGTAGCCGTCTTTTACTTTAACGACTTCACCGAGGTTGCCGAGATTAACGACTTTTTCTAACAGAATGACTTGCATGTTTTTCTCCTATTTCAAGTCGTTATTACGCGTGGTGCAGATCGGTGTACGGCAACAACGCGAGGAAACGTGCGCGTTTGATTGCTGTATCGACTTGACGTTGATAGATTGCTTTGGTGCCGGTCAAGCGTGCTGGCATGATTTTGCCGTTTTCTTGAACGAAATCTTTCAGGGTGTCCACGTCTTTGTAGTCAACTTGTTCTACATGTGCAGCTGTGAAGCGGCAGAATTTTTTACGCTTGAACAAAGGGTTTTGTTGTTTGCGTTTTTCTTTGAGTTTGCTTTTGTCGAATTTTTTACCGAATGCCATTTTGGGCTCCTGTATCTAAATGTGGGTCTCGAAATCTGTGAGATGGAAAACAAGGCTTTTGCTGTTACGGCTCTTACGTGCCAGGAAACCAGTGAACTGATATGTTCCGCCTAATTCGGCTTGATTGAATCTGCCTGAAATTTCTCCCGCGGCAATCGCGGCAACTTCAAACTCGACCAATCGTGGAACACCTGCTTCCGTCTGTTGCGAACTGTGCAGCAAAACTGCTGACACAATCGGGACACCTGCCGGGGTGTAGCGCAAAATTTCACGCTCGGCGATGGTGGCTACAAACTGAAGTTGATTCACTCTCCTGATACGTCGTTGCAATAATTAGGCAGCAGGTGCCTCGGCGCGATGGCTCTTGGCAGCATCTTCCTTCTGCACAGCCTTCATCATTGGCGATGGCGCTGTTTCAGCCTTCTTCATTTTCACTGTCAGATGGCGCAGAACGGCATCGTTGAATTTGAAGCCGGTTTCGATTTCAGCCAGTGTTTCGCCGTCACATTCGATGTTCAGGCAGACGTAGTGGGCTTTAGCCAGTTTTTGGATCAGGTACGCCATTTGACGGCGGCCCCAGTCTTCCACGCGATGAACAACACCACCGCGTGCGGTGACGATGCCTTTGTAGCGTTCGATCATTGCAGGCACTTGCTCGCTTTGATCCGGATGGACGATAAATACGATTTCATAATGACGCATGTAAGCTCCTTTTGGACGGATTGAAGATTGCCCACCTCGGCGTCAAGACGAGTGTGGGAAGAGGAAAACCAGCAATCATACGCGTACGGGCCAGAAAACTCAACGCTTTCAAGCATTTATCGCAACCATCTGCACCGAATATGCAGTGATTTCATCCACATTTGAGCAAATCAGCTTGCATTTAGGCATGCACTGTATAAAAATACAGACTGTTTATATGAACAGTCCACGGCAACGTGCCTCCTCACGCGCCACTTCAAGCCAGGCTACGCAATGATCAAACTGACAGCACGCCAAGAGCAAATTCTGAATTTGATACGCGACGCGATCGAAAATACCGGTTTCCCGCCAACACGTGCAGAAATTGCAACAGAACTCGGCTTTCGCTCTGCCAACGCCGCAGAGGAACATTTACAAGCACTGGCACGCAAAGGCGCGATTGAAATTTCGCCCGGCACGTCACGCGGCATACGCTTACGCGACATGGGCAGCAATGGCGCGGAACGCTTCCCCGGCCGACAATTGGCCTTGCCACATCCAGCTTTAATGCAACTGAGCTTACCCTTAGTCGGGCGTGTGGCTGCCGGTTCGCCCATCCTGGCGCAAGAACATATCGAAGCGACCTACGACGTAGATCCTGCGTTGTTTTCAGCCAAACCTGATTTCCTGCTGAAAGTACGCGGCATGTCGATGCGTGATGCGGGAATTCTGGACGGCGACTTATTGGCGGTGAAAAAAATCGATGCTGCGAAAAATGGCCAGATCGTGGTTGCACGCCTGGGTGATGACGTCACAGTCAAGCGCTACAAGAAGTCTGGCTCCTTGATCGAGTTATTACCGGAAAACCCGGATTTCGAACCGATACGAGTCGATCTGTCGCGCGATGAATTTGCGCTGGAAGGTCTGGCAGTAGGTTTGATGCGTAGCTGGAACTAAAACCAAAGTTGAAACAAAAAATACCGGGCTTATCCGGTATTTTTTTGCTTTGCTAAAATCTGCTTCGCTATCCCGCGCAAGATATTTACTTCTTCCGTTTCCAGCTGCGTACGGGCAAACAAACGCTTCAGGCGCGGCATCAACTTCTTCGGATTATTCGCATCCAGAAAATCGATAGCTACCAACGCTTGCTCCAGATGTGCGTACATGCCGTCGATCTGCGTCATGCTCGCAGCTTCGCCCTGAAAACCGATATCCGTCGCCACGCGCGCATCTCCTACCGTTGCCATACGCGCCTCGTAAGCCAAAACCTGCACCGCTTGCGCCAGATTCAACGATGAATAATCCGGATTTGCTGGGATATTAATCAAGACATTGCACTTTTCCACAATTTCGTTCGGCAAACCGAAGCGCTCATTGCCAAAAACCACTGCCGCACGCAAAGATGTCTCTTCGACCAAGCGTGTCGCCAATACGCGCGGTGAAATGATAGGCGGTGAAAATTCACGCAAACGCGCCGTCACTGCCGCCGCATAGTTGCAATCTGTCAACGCTTCTTCAATCGAGCCAACTATGCGCGCCGACGTCAAAATATCCTGCGCCCCGCTGGCAAAAGCCACCGCCTCCTCCTGCATAGCAGCATCAGGAAAGCGCGGATTGACCAGCACCAGCTCTGAAAAACCCATGTTTTTGATAGCGCGCGCCGCCGCTCCGATATTGCCGGGGCGACTGGTTTCCACCAGCACAAAACGCAGGCGATTGAAAAGAGGCGTGTCAGTTTGTGGCTGGTTCATTTAAAATAGCGGCATTGCGCGGTAGGAATCATGTCAGAAATGGCAACTCTATACCGCATCGCTCATTAATTTCAATTTAGGTGGATCCACTCGCCCTCAGGCGATGGGACCGCCATTTTAACGGAAACTCTATGCATCCCATGCTTAATACGGCGATCAAGGCTGCTCGCCGCGGCGCTGCCATCATCAATCGTGCATCCTTCGATCTCGATCGCGTCAAAGTCACGGAAAAAAATCCAAACGACTTTGTGACAGAAGTCGACCAGGCTGCCGAGCAGGCGATCATAGAGGTTCTGAAAACCGCTTATCCAGATCACGCCATCCTGGCGGAAGAATCTGGCGCCTCAGCCAATCTGCACGACGAAAACGACAACGTCTGGATCATCGATCCACTCGACGGCACCACCAACTTCATCCACGGCTTTCCGCAGTACTGCGTTTCCATCGCCCTGCAACAGCGTGGCCAAATCACGCAAGCGGTGGTTTATGACCCAACTCGCAATGACTTGTTCACCGCCACCAAAGGTGCAGGTGCGTATCTGAATGAAAAGCGTATCCGCGTTACCAAACGCGACAAGATTGCCGATGCGTTGATCGGTACAGGCTTCCCTTACCGCACTACCGACAACCTTGATGAATACATGAAAATGTTCAAGATCATGACGCAAAGCTGCGCCGGTCTGCGCCGTCCAGGTTCTGCAGCGCTCGATCTGGCTTATGTTGCTTGCGGTCGTCTCGACGGCTTCTTCGAAAAAGGTTTGCAACCGTGGGATATCGCCGCAGGTGCCTTGCTGGTAACCGAAGCTGGCGGCATCGTCGGTACGTTCAAAGGCGAAGCAGATTATTTGTACAAAGGCGATGTAATGGCTGGGAATCCAAAAGTGTTCTCGCAACAAGTGAATTTGCTGTCGGAATTTGCCCGATAGTTTGATGACGAACTTCCGGCAGACCAAGCTGGAAGTTCGTCGACAGTATTCAGCAAGACAAGCCAATCATTTCAACGCATCTCACCTCAATTTGTGCACGATGCGCCCGGCGATGCTCTCATCCTCGGCATCAAAATCTTCCCTTGCCTGCATCAGCTCAGGATAATGCTGATTCGTCCATCTATCCAATGCCACCAAGGTCGTGCTTAAAGACTTGCCCAAAGGGCTGAGTTCATATTCAACGTGCGGTGAACTGGTTTCCAGATCGCATCGCGTCACCAAGCCATTACGCTCCAACTCTTTCAAGGTTTGCGTCAGCACCTTCTGCGAAATACCTTCTATCCTGCGCAGCAATTCGCTATTGCGCATAGGCCCGCCATCCAGTGCCGGAAAAATCAGCAAAACCCATTTACTCGCGAGCAGTTCCAATACTTTTCTGGACGGACATGCCGCGCTGAAAACGTCGGATCGTACTGCTTCAATGTCGATTTTTTTTGTCGATTCCATGGTTACCAAAAAGTGCGTACTTGTTGCTGAGAAGGTGTCTACATATTCTAAACACCTGTTCAATTCTTCGTGAGACAAGCAATGGCGTGGATCTATCTGTTAATCGCAAGTGTAGTGGAAATCATGATGGCCATCGCATTGAAGTATGCGCACGGCTGGACCCGATTGGTGCCCAGCGTCATCGGCATTGCTGCCGCTGCTGCCAGCGTATTGTTTTTGACACTGGCGATGCGCAACTTGCCGGCCGGCACTGCTTATGCCATCTGGACTGGCACGGGTACTGTTGGTGTCGCCATACTCGGCATTTTTCTGTTCCAGGATGCCTTGTCGCCTTTGCGTTTGCTCTGCATCGCCTTGATCGTCAGCGGTACGATAGGCCTGCGCGTACTGGATGCGTGAGCTCTGCAATGCCAATGCTGAAACACTGATGACATTTTGAACATGCTTCTGCATCCTCATCGCGTCCATGGAAGATCACTCAGGCAGATTTAATCTGCACTGCAGCATTGCCCTGTTATACTCGCCGCACACGGCATACCTCCAGTCACCTTGCCGCTGTCTCGCGATTTCCGCACCCTAATCCCGTTTGCCTGCGACTGGCGCCCTCTGCGGCGACAGGCCGATAATTTTCTATTGAGTATTCATGTCTTTTTCTGACCTCGGCTTAGCCGAAGGAATTGTTCGCGCCGTTACCGAAAGCGGTTATACCAATCCAACCCCGATTCAAGCACAAGCTATCCCGGCTGTTTTGGCTGGCGGCGACTTGCTGGCTGGCGCACAAACCGGCACGGGTAAAACCGCAGGCTTCACCCTGCCGATTTTGCATCGCCTTGCTACCAGCGGCGTGCCGCATGCATCAGCTTCTGCCCAACGTCCTATCCGCGCCCTGGTGTTAACACCTACCCGCGAACTGGCAGCGCAAGTTGAAGAAAGCGTACGCACCTACGGCAAGTATTTGAATCTGAACTCCGCTGTTATCTTCGGCGGCGTCGGCATCAACCCACAAATCAAAATGCTCAAGCACGGCGTCGATATTCTCGTTGCTACGCCAGGTCGCCTGCTGGATCACATGCAGCAAGGCACCGTCAACCTGACCAAGGTTGAAATTCTGGTACTGGACGAAGCCGACCGTATGCTCGACATGGGCTTCATCAAGGACATCCGCCGCGTACTCGCAGTGCTGCCTAAGAATCGTCAAAACCTGTTGTTCTCCGCTACGTTCTCCAACGAGATCAAAGCATTGGCAGATGGCTTGCTAAACTCACCAGCCATGATCGAAGTGGCACGTCGCAATTCGACCGTTGAAGTGATCGAACAAAAAATTCATCCAGTTGACCGCGACAAGAAACACCCTATGCTCGCGCATCTGATCAAGACCAATAACTGGTCACAAGTACTGGTCTTCACACGTACCAAGCACGGTGCGAACAAGCTGGTAGAGCAACTTGAAAAAGACGGCATCAGCGGCATGGCAATCCATGGCAATAAGAGCCAGTCGGCACGCACACGCGCATTGAGTGAATTCAAGGATGGCAGTTTGCAAGTCTTGGTGGCTACCGATATCGCCGCACGCGGTATCGACATCGATCAATTGCCACACGTCGTGAACTACGATTTACCTAATGTGCCAGAAGATTATGTCCATCGTATCGGTCGTACCGGTCGTGCTGGCGCTACCGGCGAAGCCGTGTCGCTGGTTTGCGTCGATGAGCTGGACATGTTGAAAGATATTGAAAAGCTGATCAAGCGCAAGCTGCCATCGGAAGTAATTCCCGGCTTCGAGCCTGATCTGAACGCGAAACCACAACCGATACAACGTCGCAGCAACGATGTACAAGGTCGTCGCCCACAAGGTCAAGGACGCAATGCCCCGGCAAAATCCGGCAAAGCACCTGCACCAAAACCGAATGGTCCATCGCGTAGTTTTGGTGGCAACTCGACCGCACGTCCGGCAGCACCACACCGTTCAGGCGGCCGAGGTCGTTAAGCCCCAGAGGCTGCAGCATTAAATGTTGCAGCCCTTGGGCAAAGACAGCATATCTATTGCATTGCGGTGCCAACAAAATCGATCTCGTCGAATACAATGTCATCTTTACTTTTGTCTTCCCGTGCTCAGTTGCAATAGCTGAGCCGAGAAGCAAAACGTGCTGAAGAAACTTTGGAATCAACTATGTCGTCGGTAACCGAAAAAACAAACATCCCTCTTCCGAACGAGAAGCACACACCGATGATGCAGCAATATCTGCGCATCAAAGCTGAGCATCCGACCACGCTAGTGTTTTATCGGATGGGCGATTTCTACGAATTATTTTTTGATGATGCGGAAAAAGCATCCCGTCTGCTTGGCATCACGCTGACCCAACGCGGCGCATCTAACGGTAATCCGATCAAGATGGCGGGTGTGCCCTTCCACGCAGTTGATCAATACTTATCCAAGCTGGTCAAACTAGGCGAATCGATTGCGATCTGCGAACAGATCGGCGATCCGGCGACCAGCAAAGGTCCCGTCGAACGCAAAGTGATGCGTGTCATCACGCCGGGCACATTGACCGACTCAGATCTACTGCCGGAAAAATCCGAGCAACCCTTGCTCGCGCTCTACAGCACGACACAACGCAAGACTGTCACGATAGGTCTCGCATGGCTGTCGATGGCAAGTGGCGCATTGAAGTTGATGGAATTTTCCACCGATGCGCAAAATGCAGAAGCACGTCTGAAGCATGAACTGGAACGCATTGCACCTGCCGAAATTTTATTGCCCGGCAGCGTCAACGATCTGTTCAATGAATTTGCTTACGCAAAAAACACCACGATCCCCGACTGGCACTTCGATATTGCGCATGGCACCAAAGCTTTGTACGAGCAACTCAGTGTAGGAACATTGACTGGTTTCGGCGCAGAAAATCTAAGCGCCGCCATCGGTGCAGCCGGTGCACTGCTGCGTTACGCACAGTCGACGCAAGGCAAAGGCTTGCAGCATGTACGTACGCTGACGGTTGAAACAGAAAACGAATTCATCGGCCTCGATGCCGCCACGCGACGCAATCTGGAACTGACAGAAACCATACGCGGTCAGGATGCCAATTCAGCGACGCTGTTCTCCTTACTCGATCACTGCCGCACCGCGATGGGTTCGCGTCTGTTGCGTCACTGGCTGCATCACGCACGCCGCGATCAAACAGTCGCAATGGCACGTCATGCCGCCATCAATGCCTTGATGCGTGCAGACGCCTGTAGTGGCCTCGCCTCCACCTTAGCCTCGGTACCCGATGTGGAACGCATTACTACGCGTATCGCGCTGTTATCAGCCCGTCCACGCGATCTGGCTGGCATGCGCGGCGGCTTGCAGCAATTACCTTCGTTGCGCGCCTATGTGTCCATGTGCAACAAGGATGCCGATGCACCTTTGCTGAAAACAATACACGGTGCACTCGCCACACCGACCGATTGCCTCGATCTGGTTGAACGTGCGATTGCAATGGAGCCAGCCGCGATGGTGCGTGATGGCGGCGTGATTGCACGCGGCTTCGATGCAGAACTGGATGAGCTGCGCGGCCTGTCGGAAAACGCAGGGCAATTCCTCGTTGATCTGGAAACCCGCGAACGCGCACGTACCGGCATCAACAATCTGCGCGTTGAGTACAACAAGGTGCACGGTTTCTATATCGAAGTCACTCACGGTCAAACTGACAAAGTGCCGGATGACTATCGTCGCCGTCAAACCTTGAAGAATGCCGAGCGCTACATCACGCCAGAACTCAAGGCATTTGAAGATAAAGCCTTGTCTGCACAGGAACGCGCGCTAACGCGTGAAAAATACCTGTACGAACAAGTGCTGCAACAAATGACGCAGCACATCGCCACCTTGCAAAACATCGCACATGCACTGGCACAACTCGATACCCTGGTTGCACTCGCCGAACATGCCATGCGTCACAATTGGTGCGCACCGCAATTGGTGAGCGAACCGACGATCACGATCGAACAAGGTCGCCATCCAGTTGTAGAAAATCACATCGAACGCTTCATCGCCAACGATTGCCTGCTTTCCAGCGAATGCAAATTGCTGTTGATCACAGGCCCGAACATGGGCGGTAAATCAACGTATATGCGACAAGTCGCCTTGATTACGCTGCTGGCTTACGTCGGCAGCTTTGTCCCTGCCAGTCGCGCCGTGATCGGTCCTATCGACCGCATCTTTACGCGCATAGGCGCCGCCGATGATCTAGCCGGTGGTCGTTCTACCTTCATGGTGGAAATGACGGAATCTGCCGCCATCCTGAATGGTGCGACAGAAAACTCACTGGTCTTAATGGATGAAGTCGGCCGCGGCACGTCGACCTTCGATGGCCTTGCATTGGCATGGGCGATTGCCAAGCACCTCATTGATACAACCAAAAGCTTCACTCTGTTCGCCACGCATTATTTTGAATTGACGCAATTGCCGGAAATTCACCCGACTGCCGCCAATGTTCATTTGTCGGCCGTGGAACATAAAGACAGTATTGTGTTCTTACATGCAGTACAGGCAGGCCCTGCTTCACAAAGCTACGGTTTGCAGGTGGCGCAACTGGCTGGCGTACCGCAACCAGTTATTCGTGCCGCACGGAAACATCTTGCTTCTTTAGAGGCTAATTCGATGCAGGTTACGCCACAGTTTGATTTATTCGCCAGCACAAGCAATGCGTCGGCATCTGAAGAGATCATGCCTGCGCATCAGCAAGCGTCCGCGATTGATGACGCCATTGCAGCGATCAATCCAGACGCTTTGTCACCGCGTGAAGCATTGGATGCACTTTATCGCTTGAAGGAACTGAGTAATCAGCACACGTCAGAATGAAAAATTCTGTTTCACAATTACTGATTTGCCTTGCGCTCGCCCATCCGGCATTGGCGCATGCTGTGGACGCGACGCCGTTCAGCTTCGGCGTGATTGCCAAGCCGGTTCAATCAGCTAATAGTGAAACAACTTTGCGTGAGTCGATAGAAGAAAGCGACACAGATAATCTGGCATTCGTCGTTGTGAGCGGCATCAAGGCCGACAACGAAGCATGCAGTGACGCGCTGTACAAAGAACGTCGATCATTGCTCGATAGCGCGAAAAATGGTGTCATCGTTTCGATTACCGGCAATGACTGGACACGCTGCGGCAATACGAAGAATCGCATCACTGCAACAGAGCACATGAACCGTATCCGTGATCTGTTTTTCACTGATGAATTTTCCTTCGGCGATAGCAAGCTTCCATTGGTTCGCCAATCGATGATGCCGCAATTCCGTTCTTACGGAGAAAACATGCGCTGGCGTATCGGTGACGTGATGTTTGCCACCATCAACCTGCCGGCCAACAACAATAATTATTTGAATGCAGCTGGTCGTAACAGTGAATTTGAAGACAGACAAACCGCCAACAGTGACTGGCTGAAACGCCTCTTCCTCACCGCAAAAATCAGCAAGGTCGATGGCATCGTCTTGTTCTGCGATGGCAATCCGCTGCTGAAGGCAGAACATTCATCGATGTTCTCATCCGGGAAACGTGAGGGATTCGCCGATATCCGAAAACAGATTTTGGCTTTCGGCGAAAAATTCCACGGCAAGATTTTGATCGTTCACAGCGATCAAAATTCTCGTCCGGTCACGTCGCCTAAAGGGATAGATTGGCACGGTAATGTCGGCGCCTTACGCGTGGATCCACCTTGGCGCAAGATCATGGTCAACCCCGCACTGCCTGAATTATTCGCGCTGGTGAATCCGATTACGGTACAAGCGACACGTCGATAACGGATACAGATTGCATCGTTATTCAAATCAGCATACATCGCAGCAATAAAAAAACGGATGCCTTTAAGCATCCGTTTTTTATTTCCATCAAGTGGCATCCCGTTTTATTCCGGGCTGCACTCATTCACGACGAATAAATCGAATTAGTGAATTGGATGTGTGCGGAAGTGATCGCCTTCTTCGCCTTCATCATCTTCCGAACCATGATGATGACCATGTGCGCCGTGTACGTGCTCATGTGCAATTTCTTCTTCAGTTGCTTCACGCACTTCCGTTACTTTCAAGGTGAAGCGCAAAGCCATCCCAGCCAATGGATGATTGCCGTCCAGCACAACCTTGTCATCAGCGATATCGGTCACGGTGAAAATCAGCGGTTGCTCATCTTCATCTTCCGTTTCTGGCGAACCTTCGAACTGCATGCCTACTTCCAGAGGTGTCGGCAGACGGCCGCGTGGCTCGATCTTGACCAGATTAGGATCGTATTCGCCGAAAGCATCCTCAGGCTCGACTTGAATAGTGTTTTCAAAGCCGACTTCCTTGCCGTCCAGCGCTTCTTCAATCTTAGGCAGCGTGTTTTCGTAGCCGCCGTGCAAATACACCATAGGCTCACGGCCGTCTTCAATCAAATCGCCTTGCGCGTCTGACAATTTGTATTCCACGGTCACGACCGTATTTTTGGCAATCTTCATGATGATCCTTTCATTTAATATGGCCGCAATTATACCCGCGCACCTGCCAGATAGCATCGCTACTCTACTCTCCAGCGTAATACACCTACCTATATAATGACGCCATGAAAAAATTGACTCTTTTAGGCGGCCTGACCGCTGCAGAATTTCTCCGCGACTACTGGCATAAAAAACCATTATTGATACGCCAAGCTATTCCTGATTTCCAAGCATTGCTTACACGCGACGAATTATTTGATCTCGTCAAACGCGATGACGTTGAATCGCGCTTGATTACACACGTCAAACGCCAATGGAACATGGACAACGGTCCCTTCGACCAGGTTCCTCCATTGACGCAAAAAGATTGGACCTTGCTGGTGCAAGGCGTCAATTTGGTCGATGAGAAGGTTGATGCTCTGATGCGCCAATTCGACTTCGTGCCGGATGCACGCCTCGACGACTTGATGATCAGTTATGCAACCGAAACCGGCGGCGTCGGCGCGCATTTCGATTCGTATGACGTCTTCCTGCTGCAAGCGCATGGACATAGACGCTGGCGCATCGGTGCACAAACAGATCTGACGCTAGTCGAAGACATGCCGCTAAAGATCCTGAAAAACTTCAAAGCAGAAGAAGAATTCATACTCGCGCCCGGCGATATGCTGTACCTGCCACCGCAGTACGCACACGAAGGCGTGGCGATGGATGAATGCATGACTTACTCCATCGGCTTCCGTGCGCCGTCCTATCAGGAGTTGGGCGAAGCATTCCTGGAATCGATGATCGATTCCATAGACTTGCCGGGCCGTTATGCCGACCCTGATTTGAAACCATCCAAACACCGTGCTGAAATCAGCAGCGCGATGTTGTCTCGCGTGACTGCCGAATTGAACAAAGTGCGTTTTACTCAGGAAGATATTGCTCTCTTCCTCGGCGAATATTTGTCCGAACCCAAGGCGCAAGTGTATTTCGACGCGCCAGAAGAGAACCTGACCAGAACTCGCTTTTTGCAGAATGCAAAGAAAAGCGGCATCAAACTTTCACTCAAGACGCAAATGCTGCATCGCAGCAATTACATCTTCATAAATGGCACTTCGTTTGAGGTTGGTGAGGAAGATTTAACCATTTTGAAGGAATTGGCCAATGAACGGCATCTGAGTGGAACGATTATCGCTTCTGCCTCTGCAGATGTCATTGATGCCTTCCATACATGGCACAAAGATGGCTGGCTAACTCTGGGATAACGCCAAATAAACGAAATTACCCGGAGTTATTTCGCATGGAAGATGGGACGCGGCAAAATTTGAACGCCAATTTTCATATTTTGTTACAACATTGCACTTACCAAAATGTAAAAGTGTTGTGTCACAAGCAAAAAGAAGGACTATAATTATCGGTTAGGAAGGTTTCGTTTCATCGCACCGCAGCATTATGGTTCGAAATACATACGAAGCACCCTATAGAGCGATAATTACCGGTAATTATTCATCGCACATTAATATCAACCTAGATTCATTATTGAAAGATAATCATGACAAAATCCCTGCTGATCGCATCCCTGTTAGCTATCGCTTTGACCGCATGCAGCAAAAAAGAAGAAGCAGCACCTGCACCAGCTCCAGCAGCTGAAGCTCCAGCAGCTCCAGCAGCAGCTCCAGAAGCACCAGCAGCAGCTCCAGCAGCTGAAGCTCCAGCAGCACCAGCAACAGAAGCTCCTGCTGCTCCAGCAGCACCAGCAGCTGACGCTCCTGCAGCTAAGTAATCCATTTTTTGGATGAAAAAGCCGACCACTAGGTCGGCTTTTTTATGCCTATTTCAAATCTATCTTATCGCCTCAAGACGTCCGTCAATAGGGCGCGACATCCAGCCAGTCGAAACCATCTTCCTGGCAAGCAATTCTCACCTCAACTTGATCAGATACCTCATGCGTCAATACCGCACGCGCAAGATCGGGCGTATTGTTTTTCAGACTGAGATGCGCGCCTACAATACGCTTCAGACGCGATTTATCCAGCGCGGCCAATATTTCCCCTGCCATCTGATTGGATAAGTGGCCGTAAGCACCGCCTATACGCTGCTTCAGCGATGGCGGATAGGTTGAGTCCATCAGCATCTGTTTATCGTGATTACACTCCAGCATCAGTGCATCACATCCACCCAAGGCCGCAATCACATGTGACGTTGCATGCCCGGCATCAGTCAATACACCCAACTTGGCCACACCATTGCTTGCCACATACTGCACCGGCTCTCGCGCATCGTGCGGCACCGTGTAAGGCAATAATTGAAGATCGCCGATCGTGAACGGTTCGCTATCACGGCAAAAATTGAGCGCTACGCCATCGCATTTATCATGCACAGCTTGATAGGTGCCGTAACTGATCCAAACAGGGAGCTTATGACGTCGCGCGAACTTGAATACGCCGCCGACATGGTCTTGATGTTCGTGGGTGACGATTATTCCGGCAAGATCGCCTGGAACCATCTGCAGTCTTGCCAGACGTCGTTCGGTTTCCCGTATCCCGAAGCCGCAATCCAGCATGACCGTCGTACTTGTCGTGCTGGATTGGGTAGAAATGAGTAGAGCGTTTCCTTCACTGCCACTGCCGAGGCTGGCAAACTTCAAGCGCAAACCTCGTCAGTCGGCATACACAAATTATTTCAGTTGCTCATTCAACAGAGCAAGAATGCGCTCGCCTGTTTTCGATGTTTCCGGCTTGCCGTCGTTATTCAGCACAGAAATCTGGCTGGAATCGGCAGCGCCTTTGATGGAAACGCGATAACGCGCAGCAGCTTTATCTTTCTCAGCCTTGCTTGAACCAAAGGTAAAGAGATTCGCAAAGAAACCTTTTTTCTCGGTCACTTTTGAATCATCACCTTGATCAACGTAACGAACATAATACAAACCTTGTGTGCGATCACGATCTTCTACGGTAAAGCCGACGCGATCCAGTGCCAAACCGACACGACGCCATGCGCGCTCGAAACCTTCATCAACTTGAACGTAATCACCGCTTGGCGCCTTGACCAATTTGGCGCGTGACGATTGCGCAACGACATTGGCGACGGCTGCCTTGGCACGTGTACCTTCCACACCCAAAGCCACCATCATGCGCGATAGAATTTCTGCTTCCAGCTCTGGATCAGATGGGCGTGCAGTCCAGACGGTGTTTGATTTATCCGAACCGGTCAACACCTCTTCAGCACCGCGATGACTAACATAGACCTCGGTAGTGCCATTAGGACCGCGCTCAAGACGGGTACGGAACTTGTCACGTTCGCCGGTCGAGTACAGGGAATCGAATACCTTGCCCAGTGTCGAACGCAGGAAATCCTGTGGAATTTTTGCGCGGTTTTCTGCCCAATCGGTTTCCATCACACCGGACTGTGGCGAATCGAGATTGATCAGGAAGCCATTGTCTTGCCAGAAATCCTTGATTTTCGGCCACAACACTTCAGGCGACTCATTAATGACTAACCAACGCTGCATGCCATCCCGTTCGATGCGGACATCGGCTAGCGCTTTCGGTGCAACCGTTGCTGCTACCTCGGCAGGACGCGTGACTTGCTGCTGATTATAGGAAGATGCCGTTGCCGTACCGCGACTCGCATCCGGCAGGCCGAAGCGATTTTCGCGCTGGAGCTGAGTCAGATCCGGAGGAATTTCCAGCGTAGGCGTTTTGGTCTTGCTCCCCTCGCTTTTGTAATCGATACGACCTGGTTCCAGCATCGAATTGATAGAGCTACATCCAGCCAGGCCGGAGAGCACGAGCACGTAAGCCATTCCACGTTTTGCGAAGCTGCATTGAGCCATGTAAGAAATCTTCCGAGTCATAATGTTGAATACTTTTTAAAAGCAGGTTCAGCCGTCGATATCAGAGGCACGTGCCAAATCGGGACTTATTGTAATACACCCGATTCACGCATTGCTGCGCGCACGACATCATGAAATTCCGCAGCCAATGGCACGATAGGCAAACGCATACCGGTTGGGATCAAGCCTATTTCGGCCATCGCCCATTTCACTGGCACTGGGTTCGGCTCGACAAACAGCTTGTTATGCAGAGGGGAAACCTTGTTGTTGATTTCGACAGCTTCAGCTACGCGCTGGTTCATCGCAGCATCGCACAATTGATGCATGGCGCGCGGTGCGATATTTGCGGTAACGGAAATATTGCCTTTAGCGCCGCAAAACATCAATGCCATCGCAGTTGCATCGTCGCCCGAATACACCAGGAAACCTTTTGGTGCCAAACGCAACAAATCAATGCCACGAGAGATATTCGCAGTCGCATCTTTCACACCGATCACGCCTGGAATTTGCGCCAGACGCAGTATCGTTTCGTTCGACATATCCGCCACGGTACGACCTGGCACGTTATAGAGAATCGCAGGCAGATCAACTGCTTCAACGATTTTCTTGAAGTGCTGATACATACCTTCTTGCGTTGGGCGGTTGTAGTAAGGCACGACCAGCAAGGAAGCATCCGCTCCGACATCTTTGGCGAATTGAGTCAATTCAATCGCTTCTGAAGTGGAGTTACCGCCGGTACCAGCGATCACAGGAATACGCTTAGCGGTATGTTCAACCGCGACGCGGATCAGTTCACAATGTTCGTCAACCGAGACGGTAGGCGATTCACCAGTAGTACCGACGATCACGATGCCGTCCGTACCTTCGGCGATGTGCCAATCAATCAATTTACGCAAGCCCGGCAAATCGAGTGAGCCGTCAGCGTGCATGGGAGTAACGATTGCGACTATGCTGCCCTGAATCATAATAGTGTGTGAGCGAAAAAATTAGAGAGTATTAGATTGTAGCGGATAGCCCGCTTGTGTGGTGTTGTCTTGCCTAGAATAGAAGATCAAATTAAGCGAAGATTCTCAGCCGCAAGGCCATTTTCAGCCTTGATCAGACAAATCCGCTGCACCATTGCCGGTTTTGGCTCTGCAATATAGCCATCCTCATAGGCGACGACTTGCAAGTCATACTGACGGGCGACATCCAGCAATTCGCCATGTTTCAGCAAAAAGTCAGGATTGGAAGGCTTGCCAAATTGCTCATTTCCCAGTGCGAAAGTCTCATAAATCAAGACACCGTTCGCAGCCAGACTGGCAACCATGAGCGCCCAGAGTGGGCGATGCAGATAATTGGTAACGACTATTCCGGCAAAACGATAGTCTGCAAACGGCCATGTCTGAGCCGGATTGTCCGTTTCCAGATCCAGTTGCAAGGTTTGGATATCTTTGCCCGCTGCCAGCGTCAACGCATCGGCATTACGATCCACCGCCAACACCGGATGCCCGTGTTGCGCCAACAGTCGGCTATGACGCCCTGCACCGCAAGCCAAATCCATCACTTCACCAGCAGGAATCAAGGGCGCAAAACGCGCCACCCAAGTCGATGGCTGATCCAGCGCATTGTGCGCATTGGTACCTTGGGCAATCATCAGTTGTTGTAGCTCAAACCCATCGCATCGCGAACTTCGCGCATGGTTTCCTGCGCCAATACACGCGCTTTGTCACGTCCATCTGCCACAATCGCGCGTACCAATGACGGATCATCGATGTACTTTTGTGCACGTTCACGCATAGGCTCCTGCTCTTTCAACACACCGTCGATGACAGGCTGTTTGCATTCGATGCAACCAATCCCGGCAGACTTGCAGCCCTTGACGACCCAATCCTTGGTATCCGCGTCGGAATACACCAGATGCAATTGCCATACTGGGCATTTTTCCGGGTCACCTGGATCGGTACGACGCACACGCGCTGGATCGGTCGGCATGGTACGAATTTTCTTGGTCAGCGATTCTTTGTCTTCACGCAAGGTAATCGAATTGCCATAGCTCTTGGACATTTTCTGTCCATCGAGCCCAGGCATGCGCGATGCTTCCGTCAGGCGCACTTGTGGTTCGAGCAAAATCTGCTTGCGGGTGCCTGCCAGATAACCGAACAAGCGTTCGCGATCGGTTTCGCTGATGCTTTGCACGCTATCCAGCAAAGTTTTCGCCCAGCCCAAAGCTTCGGCATTGCCCTGCTCTTGATACGCAGCACGCAACTCCTTGTATTGCTTGCCTTGCTTGCTGCTTAATTTCTTCAATGTTTCGGCGACTTTTTCTTCAAAGCCTTTTTCCTTGCCGTACATATGATTAAAGCGACGCGCGATCTCGCGCATCATTTCGATGTGTGGAATTTGATCGGCGCCAACCGGCACCTGCGTCGCACGATAAATCAATACGTCTGCCGCTTGCAGCAAGGGATAACCGAGGAAACCATAAGTCGCGAGATCACGCTCCGACAATTTTTCCTGTTGATCTTTATAAGTCGGCACACGCTCCAGCCAACCCAGTGGCGTGATCATGGAGAGCAGCAGGTGCAACTCGGCATGCTCAGGAACCTGGGACTGGATGAATAAGCTGGACTTCATCGGATCGACACCGGCCGCCAGCCAGTCGATCAACATTTCCCAAGTACTGCTTTCGATAAGACTAGGATCGTCGTAATGCGTCGTCAATGCATGCCAATCGGCGGCGAAGAAAAGGCAAGGAACTTCATCTTGTAATTTGACCCAGTTCTTCAGCGCACCATGATAGTGGCCAAGATGCAGCGCACCCGTCGGGCGCATACCGGAAACAACGCGATCGATAGACATAAAAACTCAGTTCAGTAAAAAAGTAAAAGGGGAAACAAGCAGTCGTAATCCTATTTCGGCAATAGCCATCACTGGCACCATCCAGAAGTGCAGCACTTTCAGGAATACCAGCGCCAGCACGATGAAGAAGCCATACGGCTCCAACTGCGCAAATTTATACGCATATTTATGCGGCAGAATGCTCGTCATAACACGCCCACCATCGAGCGGAGGAATCGGGAACAAATTAAAGGCAAAAATCACCAAATTTGTAAAAATACCGGCCTGCGCCATACGTATCAGAAATTCTTCATTTGAACCAAAAGCACGCAACGAAATTTCCATCAGCATCCACATCAAGGCCATCACCAGATTTGCCGCAGGTCCAGCCAGCGCCACAAATGCCATCTGTTTTTTCGGATTGCGCAAATTACCGAAATTGACCGGCACCGGCTTCGCATAGCCAAACAGAAACGGGCTACCTGCGAAATACAGCGCGATAGGAATCAGCAAAGTACCAATAGGATCGATATGCTTGATCGGATTCAAGCTCATGCGACCTTGCGCATAAGCAGTGGTATCGCCAAAGTATTTGGCCGCATACGCGTGTGCAGCCTCATGCAAGGTAATCGCGAATACGATAGGCAATGCATAAACAGCAAAAGTTTGAATAAGATCGTTCATCGGTAGGATTTTATCAGAGGGGATGCTGTCGTTTGTGACAACAGATAAAGCAATCGGATATGCGCACTCTCATTGGGATGAACGGCAGCATACAAGACACAGTTGACGACATCAGTCACCAACCGTGATTGAATAGTTTGAATTACAGACCGAATAGCGATACATCGCCGCGCCCTTGACGCTGCAGCACAGGTTCACCGCTCGTCAAATCGATGACGGTGGTCGGCTCAAAACTGCAAGCACCACCATCGATTACCAAGTCCACCACCTTGTTCAAGCGATCACGCACATCTTCCGGATCGGTCAGCGGCTCATCTTCACCCGGCAGGATCAGCGTAGTCCCGAGCAATGGCTGCGCGAGTTCTTCCAGCAAAGCATGCACGATGCGGTTTTCCGGTACGCGCAGCCCTATGGTTTTGCGTGAAGGATGACTCAGGCGACGCGGGACTTCCTTGGTCGCTTCCAGAATAAAGGTGTACGGTCCAGGCGTTGCCGACTTCAGCAGGCGATATTGCTGATTATCGACTTTCGCATAGAGCGCAATCTCGCTCAAATCACGGCATAACAATGTCAGATGATGTTTGTCGTCGACATTACGTATCCGGCGCAAACGTGCAACAGCATCCTTATCGTCGAGATGACATACCAAGGCATAACAGGAATCGGTAGGCAAAGCGACGATCCCGCCATCTCTGACGATTTGCACGGCTTGAGTGATCAAGCGCGCCTGCGGATTTTCCGGATGAATCTGAAAGAATTGGCTCATAAAAAATAAGAGCGGCGGCAGCCCTCAGGCCACCGCCGCCATACGTTCCCGATAAAGAATTATTGGATATTGCGCAATGCTGCAATACGGTCTTCAATCGGTGGATGGCTCGAAAACAAAGCAGCAAATCCAGGCTTGTCATTAATACCCAGCGAAGCTAAACCTTGCGGCAAGCTCGAAGGTTCGATACCGCCAAGACGTGCCAGCGCTTTCATCATAGGCTGCGGGCTACCCAGCAATTTAGCTGCGCCTGCATCAGCGCGGAACTCACGATGACGCGAGAACCATGCAACGATCACCGAAGCAGCGATACCAAACACGACCTGACACACCATGACCGTGATCATGTAACCAATACCTTGACCGCCGTTGTTATTGTTGTCGCGTGACGAAAGCGCACGATCAACAAAGTAACCAACCACACGTGACAGGAATACGACAAAGGTATTCACCACGCCTTGCACCAAAGTCATCGTCACCATGTCGCCATTGGCAACGTGAGCAACTTCATGCGCCAGCACAGCTTCGACTTCATCTTTCGTCATGCTTTGCAGCAGGCCGGTCGATACCGCAACCAGAGCGGAGTTTTTAAAAGCACCGGTTGCAAATGCATTCGGTTCGCCGTCATAGACAGCTACTTCCGGCATCGCAATACCAGCGCGCTCCGACAGCTTGCGAACTGAATCAATCAGCCACAGTTCAGTGCTCGACGATGGCGCCGTAATGACACGCGCACCAGTCGACCATTTAGCCATAGGCTTGCTGATCAACAGCGAGATAAACGAACCGGTAAAACCAACCACCAGCGAAAATGCCAGCAGCATCGGCAAATTCAAGCCAGCTTGTGTAATAAAGCGGTCCACGCCCAAGAGCGACAGCACCACAGACATCACCGCAATCACTGCAATATTCGTTGCAATGAAGAGGAAAATTCGTTTCATTCAATAGCCTCCAAAGGGGGTTAAGAGCGATTCCTAAATAAGGCCGCAATCAAAAATTTCAAGAGCGCAACATACTGATCAGAAATTGCTCAGCTATCACAAACGCCAATCATGCCAAATCGGACGCACACCGAGCGGTAATGCCGGAAGTGCACCCAAATCGACACGCGATTCGCCGGGACCGTGAAAATCGGAACCGCGCGAAGCCAGGAAACCGTAGCTGTTCGCTATCTTGGCATAATAATCATATTGATCGACAGTATGACTACCCGTCGTCACCTCAATTCCGACACCGCCGAAGCCTTTAAATTCATTAAATAAAGCATCAAATGCAAGATCACTGAATTTATAGCGCCCCGGATGGGCTATCACTGCCACACCGCCTGCAGCACGTATCCACTCCACCGCATTTTGCAAGCTTGCCCAGCGATGCGGCACAAAACCCGGCTTGCCTTCACCCAGGTAATTATCAAAGACATCATGCAGGTTGTCACACAAACCCAACTCGATAATGTAACGGGCAAAATGTGTGCGGGAAATCAAATCCGGATTATCGACAAACTTGAGTGCGCCTTCATACGCTCCTGCAATGCCGATTTTTTCCAGTTGTTCGGCGATTTCGCGCGCGCGCGGCTCACGACCACCACGGGTTGCTGCCAGCCCTTTAACCAGCACCTCATTCGTTTCATCGATTTGCAAACCGACGATGTGCACAGTTTGGCCAGACCACGTAATTGAAATCTCCACACCAGGTACAAATGGCAAATCCAGTGCAGCAGCAGCGGCACGCGCCTCTGCAATGCCACCGATTTCATCGTGGTCTGTCATTCCCCATACATCGACGCCATTCGCTTTGGCGCGGGCAGCCAGCGCCGTCGGTGTCAAGGTACCGTCAGAAAAATGAGAGTGGCAGTGAAGATCTACGTTTAGCATGCAAAATCAGTTATATAGCGCTAGAAGCAACGCATGGTTGAATTGTACGCGCGATAAGCGCTATTTGCCCTAAAGCAAATGCGGGGCCAGCACTCAATCCAGAAATTGATCAATTGCCGCCGCCAGAATTTCCGGCTGATCGTGCTGCAGCATGTGGCCGGCGTTATCCACCATCAAGATGGTGGCATTTGGAATCGATGCAATACGCCGGTCTATTTCTGCGCGCGCTTTTTCTTTAGATCCCATACGCGTGAGTAATTCACTATTCTTCGCTTCCACCCACAAGACCGGCGCTGTGATCAGCTTCCAGCATGCCAACACTTCTTCCACCCGATATAAATACGGATTGGACAAGCGATGCGCCGGATCGGCTTGAATTTCCCATGCGCCGCTCTCGTTCGGTGCAGCCCAATGTGCAGACAAGAATGCCGCGCGTTCATCGCTCAAGCGTGGATTCGTCTTTTGCAAGCGAGCCGCAACCTCTTCTTGCGTCGCATAGCTACGCAAACTGGGTATGCCCTGCAACTCATCCAGCCATGTGGCAAAACGCGCAGGCGCATCTTCCGGCCGCGTGGTCGGCATGCCGAAACCTTCGAGATTGACTAATTTCTTGATTCGGCTTGCCCGCACGCCAGCATAAACTCCAGCAACGTTCGCTCCCAGACTATGTCCGAGCAGATAGACAGGCTGTGTGGGCGAATAATGCTGCAAGATCGCATCCAGATCGCCCAGATAATCAGGAAACCAGTAATTCGTACCCGCATGATCGCTTAAGCCAAAACCGCGCCAATCCGGCGCAATCACGTGCCACTCACGCTGCAAGGCATCGACCAGAAACTGGAACGAAGCGGACATATCCATCCAGCCGTGCAACATGAATAGCATCGGGGCATCCTGATTGCCCCAATGTCGTATGTGATAGCTCAAACCACGGATATTAATAAATTCGGAACGCGAAGACTTCATGCAAAGTGACCGATAAATACGGGGTGTAAAAAATGTGGAAAGACGCGACGCAAGACATCGCTGATCTGTATCAGATGGTCATTTTACATTCCATCTAAACAATGCTCGGACTGCAACTCGCTATTTCTTCACTATGAGACAAAGCAAAAACAAGAAAATTCCAGATTCAGATTCGCACAATCAGCCTGTAAACAACAAAGCGCGCCGACGATCAACGATCATCGGCGCGCTGTAGGTAAGTAAATTACTTGCTAGTGCCGTCTTTGGCAGCATCCTGCATTTTTACACCGACTTCTTCAACCTTTTTGCCGGTTGCGTCAGTCAGGTTCGCAGCGCCTTGAGCGACATCAGCTTTAGCCTTGTCAACACCTTCACCGACCTTGGCAGCGGCTTCATCTACTTTTTGAGATGCTGCTGCGGCTGCAGCATCAATTTTCTGTCCAGCGGTTTCAGCCGTGCCAGCAACATCTTCTTTTTTCTGACAGGCGGCCAGACCTGCAATCAACAAACTCGCTACGAGTATGGTGCCGAGAGTTTTGCTTGAATTCATGATTTTCCCTTTTAAATTGAAGTTATATGAAAAAAATGCCTTAAGCCAATAATGCGCTGCTAGCCTCGATTGCATTTTCCGCACATTGGATTGCCTAAACAGCAATCTTCCGATCTGACAATGAACTTCTAATCAAGTTTCCATCCATGCAGTAACAAGGTGTAACAACAACGAAAAAACAGGTAAAACCGAAATCTAGGGTAACTCGCCCGCCAATGCCCTTAACTCCAACTCGCTAAACCCGGCTGCTCGCCTAGCTTCCAAGTTGAACGGTCCGCGCAAAGTTGGTGCCTTGTAGTGTATAGCCAATTGAGCATAAGTTGTCACTGGATCAAGTTCACGCTCATCGCATAGCACTTTATACCAATGATTGCCGATTGCAACATGACCAATTTCATCACGCAAAATGATGTCCAGAATCTCCGCTGCAGCCTGATCACCCGCCTGCGCCAGCTTGGCACGCGTCGACGGCGTAGCATCCAGCCCACGCGCTTCCAGCGTCCGTGGCACCAAGGCCATTCTTGCCAGAATATCGCCGCTGGTTTTATCCGCCATCTCCCACATACTGTTATGCGCAGGGAAATCGCCATATTGATAACCCAAACTCTGCAAATGCCCCGCCAGCAGAGAAAAGTGCAAAGCCTCCTCGCCGGCCACCTTTAGCCAATCGGCATAGTATGCAGACGGCATCCCGGCAAAGCGCCAGATCGCATCCAAGGCCAGATTGATCGCATTGAACTCGATATGTGTGAGCGCATGGATCATTGCAGCACGCCCTTCCGTCGTACGCATGGAGCGATGCTTCACAAACTTGGGGGATATCAATTCTGGCAAGGCAGGACGACCGGGTATGACTTGCTGCGCTTGCAGACCATCATCGGTATTCAGGCTCAATCTGCCCTCAGCCCCTAATCTTGCCAATTCGATCACGCCATTTGCCTTGCGCCTTGCATCGGTCTCGCACAGCCAGTACAGAGACAAGGCCCGTAATTCGGTGTTATCAGTTGGTACAGAATGAGGGATATTCATGTGAGTAACGTAAAATGCTGCCTTTGTAGTGAATCGCGCAGCCAAAGAGATGCATGGCTTGAATATTCGATTCGTTGAATGTGCCGGGCCTTCCAATTCAAGGAGTTGGCCCCACATAAGTAAATTGATTTATTTGGCCGCTATTTGGCCCAACCAACAAGCACGATTAAAACTGTGAGCAATATTTCTACTCATCTGGAAATATGCCCGCAGCCGGCAACCACCCATTTTACTGACAACATGGCTATCTACCAATTAGGCGAACACGCTCCCAACATTGCCGCATCTGCCTACATCACCGATTCGGCAACCATTGTTGGTCGTGTCACCATCAAGGAAAATTCCAGCGTCTGGTTTCAAGTGACCGTGCGCGGTGACAATGAAGACATCACGATAGGTGAAAACTGCAATCTGCAAGAAGGTGCCGTGCTGCATGCCGATCCAGGTTTCCCTCTCACGCTGGAAAACAATGTGAGCGTCGGTCATCAAGCGATGATCCATGGCTGTACCGTCGGCGAAGGATCCTTGATCGGCATACAGGCCGTCATTTTGAATGGCGCAAAAATCGGTAAAAACTGTCTGGTCGGTGCCGGTGCACTGGTCACCGAAGGCAAGGAATTCCCGGATAACTCACTAATACTAGGCACACCAGCCAAAGTTGCACGCACCTTGAGCGAGGCTGACGTCGCTAATCTGCATCGCATCGCAGCCAGCTACGTAGAACGCGGTCGCGACTTTAAAAATACATTGAAACGGATAGGATAAGCATGGCCGATACACTCCAAAAATTCATGTTCGAAGACACAGTAGTACGTGGCGAACTGGTCGACATTTCAGAAACATGGAAGCACGTACAAGCACGCCGCGAATATCCCAAAGCCGTGAAAACGATTTTGGGTGAAATGCTGTCAGCAGCAGCACTGCTCTCCGCCAATCTGAAATTCAATGGCGCGATCGTCATGCAAATTTACGGCGATGGCCCTTTGCGCTTGCTGGTCGTTGAATGCGACTCCGAATTGAACATGCGCGCAACTGCCAAATTGGTCGATGGTGCCGTCATCAGTGATGAGACTACCCTAACAGAATTAGTCAACGTTAATGGCCAAGGCCGTTTTGTCATTACGCTTGATCCCAAGGAAAAATTACCTGGGCAGCAAGCCTACCAAGGCATCGTGCCTTTGGATGGCGATACGGTTGCGACCGTGATCGAGAATTACATGCTGCGTTCAGAGCAACTCGACACCAGACTGTGGCTCGCCGCTGACGACAATGTATCGCGCGGCTTGCTGCTGCAGAAAATGCCACACGAAGGCGGCATCACAGCAACCGGTACCGGCGATTTGGGAACCTGGGATCGCTCAGTCATGCTCGCATCCACCCTGCGTACCGAAGAATTGATTTCTACCGATATCGAAACCTTGATGCGACGCTTGTTCTGGGAAGAAGATATTCGTATTTTCGATCCCAAGCATCCACACTTCCTGTGCACCTGCACACGTGAAAAAGTCGGTTCGATGTTGAAGATGCTGGGTCAAGCGGAAGTGGATTCAGCGCTGGAAGAAATGGGGAAACTGGCGATTGATTGCGATTTTTGCGGTCAGCACTACGAGTTCGATCCGGTTGATTGCGCACAAATCTTTGTGACGGAAGCTCCAGTCGAAGCCTTGATTCCAGCAAGTCCGATCAAGCACTAAGCCATACAAAAACGATGCGTGCGGAGTATTTAAATCTCACGCGCATCGTTCAACGCTTTTCTTTGGGTTCAGGTACTGGTGGTGGGATAGAGACGAATGAGGATTTCTTGTTCGGATCCAGCACTTGAACAAAAACTTCATTTTCCTTGATCATGCCCAGCTCGTAACGGGCGCGCTCTTCAACGGCACCAGTACCTTCCTTCAAATCCTGCACTTCGGAATTAAGCTTGGCGTTACGCGCCTTTAATTCGTCATTCTTCTTTTGTGCCGCGATCACTTGCTGATCGAGATCCCATACGCGCAGCCAGCCGCCCTTCCCCAACCACAACGGGAACTGAATCAGCAATACCAGCGCTGCAAGGCAAAGAATGATGAGACGCATCGGACATGTACAAGAAAAATCCGGTCACACAGTTTGCTATATGACCGGAGATCGATTACTTCAAATTGTAGAATGCACCGCGACCTGGGTAGCTCGCGATATCGCCCAAATCTTCTTCAATGCGCAGCAATTGGTTGTACTTCGCCATACGATCCGAACGCGACATCGAGCCGGTTTTGATCTGCAGGGAGTTGGTACCAACCGCGATATCTGCAATCGTCGAATCTTCGGTTTCGCCCGAACGATGCGAAATGACGGCTGTGTAACCAGCGCGTTTTGCCATTTCAATCGCAGCGAAAGTTTCCGTCAAGGTGCCGATTTGATTGATCTTGATCAGGATCGAATTGGCGATTTCTTTCTGGATGCCTTCACGCAGGATTTTGGTGTTGGTAACGAACAGATCGTCGCCAACCAACTGGATTTTCTTGCCCAGTGAACGTGTCAGTGTGGCCCAGCCTTCCCAATCGTTTTCGGCCATGCCGTCTTCGATCGAGATAATTGGGTATTTGTCACACCAGGTTCCCAGCAGATTGGTGAAGTCAGTGCTCGACAGAGCCATGCCTTCGCCCGCCAGATGATATTTGCCATCTTTGTAGAATTCGCTGGCGGCGCAATCCAGACCCAACGCGATTTGTGTACCTGGCTCGTAGCCAGCTTGTTCGATCGCTTGCAAGATCAGTTTGATCGCTGCTTCGTGGTTTTCAACTGAAGGAGCAAAACCACCTTCGTCACCAACCGAAGTCGACAGACCTTTGTCGTTGATGATTTTTTTCAGTGTGTGGAACACTTCTGCACCGTAGCGAATTGCTTCGCGGAAGCTAGGAGCACCAACTGGAATGATCATGAATTCTTGCAGATCAAGATTGTTGTTGGCGTGTGCACCACCATTGATGACGTTCATCATAGGCACTGGCATTTGCATCGCGCCTGAACCACCAAAGTAGCGATACAGCGGCAAGCCGGATTCTTCAGCAGCAGCTTTGGCAACCGCCATCGATACCGCCAGCGTAGCGTTCGCACCAAGGCGAGCCTTGTTGTCTGTACCGTCGAGGTCAATCAAAGTACGGTCGAGGAAAGCCTGTTCGTTGGCATCCAAACCCATGATCGCTTCAGAGATTTCGGTATTGATGTGCTCACATGCCTTCAACACACCTTTGCCGAAATAGCGGCTCTTGTCGCCATCACGCAATTCAATCGCTTCACGCGAACCGGTCGATGCGCCAGACGGTACGGAAGCACGTCCCATGACGCCGGATTCCAGCAATACGTCGCATTCGACGGTTGGATTGCCGCGCGAATCAATAATTTCGCGACCAATGATGTCAACAATTGCACTCATCTATTTCTCCTAATCACAAATTCTTTTTTAACGTTTGTATGAATCTGAAGCTGTCTTACCTGACACGATGCCTCGGCATCATGCCACTTTCTTAGCCTGCCCAGCATGTTTATGCGCCAGTGCCGCCTTGATGAACGAGATGAACAATGGATGTCCATCACGTGGAGTTGACTTGAACTCTGGGTGATACTGCACACCCACATACCAAGGGTGCGCATTGTCGCCGGTACGAGACAATTCCATGATTTCACACAAGGACTCAGTTGGCGTACGTGCAGAAACGATCAAGCCCGCATCTTCAACACGACCAAGATAATGGTTATTTGCTTCATAACGATGACGGTGACGCTCGGTCACTTCAGCACCGTAGATTTCAGCAGCTAATGTACCTGGCTTGACTGCGCAAGTTTGCGCGCCCAAACGCATGGTGCCGCCCAGATCGGAATTGGCATCGCGACGCTCAACCTTGCCGTCGTGGTTTTGCCATTCATTGATCAGCGCAACGACTGGCTGCTCGGTGTCCGGATCGAACTCGGTCGAGTTAGCCTTGCTCAGGCCAGCCATATTACGTGCGTATTCAATCAACGCGACTTGCATACCGAGGCAGATACCGAGATATGGAATCTTGCTTTCACGTGCGAAGCGAGCGGAAGCGATCTTGCCTTCTACACCGCGCTTGCCGAAACCGCCTGGTACCAGAATCGCATCGTATTTAGCGAGACATTCCGGACCTTTTTCCTCAATTTCTTCGGAATCCAGATATTCGATATTGACGCGGCTTTCGGTATGAATACCGGCGTGACGCAATGCTTCCGTCAACGATTTGTACGACTCAGTCAGATCGACGTATTTGCCGACCATACCGATGGTGACGCTGTCTTTTGGATTTTCCAGTGCATGCACCAGCTTGGTCCAGATCGACAGATCAGCTGGCTTAGGCGACAAAGCAAGTTTTTCGCAAACGATGCGATCCAAACCTTGATCGAACAGCATTTGTGGAATCTTGTAGATCGTGTCTGCATCCCAGACCGAGATCACCGCATCTTCCTGCACGTTCGAGAACAGGGAAATCTTGGCGCGCTCATCATCCGGAATCGGACGATCGGCACGGCACAACAAAGCGTCTGGCGAAATACCGATTTCGCGCAGCTTTTGCACACTATGCTGAGTTGGCTTGGTTTTCAGTTCGCCGGCAGATACCAGATACGGCACCAGCGTCAGATGCACGAATGCTGCGGCATTACGGCCAGCGCGCAAACTCAACTGACGAGCAGCTTCGAGGAAAGGCAAGGATTCGATATCACCAACGGTTCCGCCGATTTCTACCAACGCAACGTCGAAACCTTCGGCGCCACGATAGATGTAATCCTGGATTTCATTGGTGATGTGCGGAATCACTTGCACGGTCTTGCCCAGATACTCACCGCGACGTTCCTTGCGGATCACGGATTCATAAATCTGGCCAGTCGTGAAGTTATTCACCTTGCGCATCTTGGCAGTGATGAAACGTTCATAGTGACCGAGGTCAAGATCCGTTTCAGCGCCATCTTCAGTAACGAAGACTTCGCCATGCTGGAATGGACTCATCGTGCCTGGATCAACGTTGATATACGGATCGAGCTTGAGAAGAGTGACTTTGAGGCCGCGCGATTCGAGAATCGCTGCGAGAGAGGCGGCGGCAATCCCTTTACCAAGGGAAGACACAACGCCGCCAGTGACGAATACAAACTTGGTCATTACAGAAGGTGCCGAATGGCACGTGCGGGAAATTCAAATTATACCTCAAACCCCCGCAGTTCTTTGAGGTTTTCAGAGGATTTTAAACAGGATTTTACGAATTACCCCTATTGATTAGCGTTGCACTCTTCTCTCAAATGTGCTGGCTCGCTCAGAACATAGACTCTTCAGCGGCCCGATTCCCTTTTTCTTAAAAATACAAAAATCGCAATTTTCAATCAATTCAGATATATCAGCGGCCGTACCAATAACGGGCATGCTCAGTTCTATACTCATGCACTTCTATCTTGGAGCCAAAGCGTAGCGTGACTGCGCCGGTTTCGTCATTGCGCAAGCGTGAGATGCCCAAAGCGCCATAGCGCTCATAGACTTCTTTCTTGGGATGGCGATATCGATTGCGGTAACCAACCTGGAACAAAGCCATCTGCGGCCCGACCGCACGCAAAAACGGCTCCGTCGATGAAGTACCACTGCCATGATGTGGTGCCAGCAGCACATTGGCGCGCAACATCTCGGGCTGACCTTCTACCAATTCTGCTTCCTGCACGGCTTCTATATCACCAGGTAGCAAAATCGCATGCTCCCCCATGGTGATTTTCAACGTACAGCTACGCGCATTCGGCTTCCATTTCGTGCTGTCGTAACTGCCTGTGGTTGGATGCAGCATGTCAAAACTGGCACCATCCCAATTCCATGACTGGCCCGCCGCACAACGCTGATGCGCAGGCGCGCTACCAACAATGGGATGCTCCATAGGCAAGGAGGATGAAACCCATCCCACTTTAGTTTCCTTGAAGATAGATAAAGCACCGCCGGCATGATCCATATCGCTGTGCGAGATCATCACGCCATCCAGTTTATTAATCCCGCGTGCACGCAGATAAGGCAGGATCACGCGATTACCACCATCCGACTCTGGCGAATAGAAAGGCCCGGTGTCATAGAGGAAGCGATGCTTCTCCGTTTCAATCAAGAGTGCCATGCCTTGCCCCACATCAAATGCAGTAACCCACATTTCTCCCGCTCGTGGATGCGTAGGCGCATTCAATATCAGCGGCAACCATGCGAACAATCCCAGATAACGCGCAGGCCATCCGCGCGGCGCCAGCATCCAGATCGTTCCTATCAAAGCCAGCACAAACATCCACCAACTAGGAATAGGCGTCGTCCACACCGCCATAGGGAACGCGCTCATCCAGTTCAGCAATTGCGCGAGTTGCGCCACGAGGAAATGTGCAAATTCCAGACACCATGTCGAAAGCGGCGACGGCAGCACACTACCGATTAATGCCAACGGCGTGACAAAGAAACTGATCAAGGGAATGGCAATCGCATTCGCCACCGGACTAATCAGCGAAGCCTGACCAAACAGCAAGATAGTCATCGGCACCAAACCTATCGTCACCGCATACTGCGTCAACGTGGCATTCTTCAACGCGATACGCCAGCGCGGTTGCCCCGAATATTCTGGCGTATATGCGCGCCCGACGCTCACATACAGAATCACCGCCACCGCGCCAAACGACAACCAGAACCCCGGCCCCAGCACCGCCCACGGATCAAGCAGGACGACAACGCCCAGAGCCAGACACAACACATAAGAGACATTGGTAATGCGGCCGTACCACAAGGCCAGCGCCACCACCGTCAACATGTATAAAGTACGTTGAGCCGGTACACCCGATCCCGCCAGTAATACGTAAATTACCGCCGTGAGCGCACCTGCCACCGCAGCGGCTTTCTGCGCAGGCAAGATCAAGGGCAATCTGGCAGATGTAAAAAATGAGCGACGCCACAATGCAAAGATCAATCCGGCAAACAATGCCGAAATCATTGTTATATGAAGTCCAGAAATCGAAATCAGATGAGATACACCAGCGCGATTGAACACATTCCAATCCGCTTGACTGATGGCTCGCTGATCGCCAACAACCAAAGCCACGATCACACCGGCATACGGTTTATCCTGCAAGGCTTGCTGTATCCGACTACGTAACCAGCCGCGCGTACGTTCCACCACATTATTGAAGCTGTAGACAAAAGTATCCAGACGCTCATTCTTGAATTCAGAACGTTGATCAGGACGCACATAACCAGTTGCCCTAATATTTTGTTCAAGTAACCACACTTCATAATCGAAGCCATGCGGATTGGCATTGCCGTGCGGACGACGCAAGCGCACCGTTAATTGCCAGCGCTCACCCGGATGCACTTCACCAACTGCCTGCATCTCATCTGGATTAAAAGCGGAATACCAGGACAACGACAATTTGGAAGGAATAACAGGAACCACGCCATCCAACGGCATGACCTTTTCAACCGCGAAATTGAAGCGCACACCACGTTCGAAATAACTAGGCAAGCTATCTACCGTACCGACGATGGTGACATCCTTCCCTTCCAAATCTTTCGGCAATTTCTGCGTCAGATAATACTGGGCAAACAAAGCAGCCCAGGCAAATCCCAGCGCTGCGCCCATCATTGCAAGCAGAGGGATTTTTAATTTATGCAGAAGAGAGTAGCGAACGAGTGCTGCCAGCACACAAGCCGCGATAAGCAAAAGCAGAAGGGAAAAATACTTGGGTAGCGATGCTTGTGTCTGCAGCCACGCAGCTCCAATGACAAAGCCGATGATCGCGCTACGCATCCGACCGCTTAACTGAAATGACTCAGCCGCGGCATGGCTGCAAGTGCATTGGCAGAGGTCACGCGCGCGATGTCTTCCAACGACATCTCACGTAATTCGGCTAGTACCTGCCCTATCCGTGGCAACTCTTCCGGGCTATTACGTTGCGGATGCAACCATGCTGGAGAAATATCAGGCGCATCGGTTTCCAGCACAATAGCTTCGATAGGCAAAGTTGCCGCCATGCGCCGGATTTGCAGCGCACGCGTAAACGTCATGGCACCGCCAAAACCTAATTTGAATCCGAGAGAAATGAAAGTTTCGGCCTGCTGAAAACTGCCATTGAATGCGTGTGCAATTCCGCCTATAACCTGGATGCGTCGCAGATATTTAAGTATGCTGTCTTGCGATTTACGTACATGCAGCAAAACCGGCAAACCGAAATCACGGGCAATCTTGAGCTGTTCTGAATAGAAGAATTCTTGCTTCTCACGCATCTCCGGTGTAGTCAGCGTGGGCACAAAAAAATCCAGACCGATTTCACCCAGCGCAACAAAACGCGTATCGTTCATCGCCGCTTCTACCGCCTCGCGCAACACAGCAAGATCGCTCTCTTGCGCCTGCGGTACAAAGATCGGATGGATACCAAGTGCATACGTGCAATTGGCATGCTGATGCGCCAAACCAGCCACCGTCGCGAAGTTATCGCGCGCGACAGCTGGTATCACTATCATGCTGACATTTTTCTGCAATGCCTGAGTCGCGATGACATCTTCCTCACCGGCGAATTCAGCCGCATCCAGATGACAATGTGTATCGGTCCACATATCAGTCTATGAACGTGTAGTGATGAAAGCAAACGCGAGAATCATGCATATTGATCCAGGCACCAGATAAATTTAGTCGGTAATTTAGTCGCGGTACTTAATCTGTATACGGCTGCAAGCCATGTTCAGACAAACGCAGTATCCGATCGCAATGCGTCGCCAGCTCGACATCGTGCGTGACGATCACGAAAGCCGTACCCAGCGTACGCGACAATTCCAGCATCAGATCGAACGTCTTCTGCGCAGTTGCCCGATCCAGATTACCTGTCGGCTCATCTGCCAGCACGCAAGCTGGCTGCGTCACCAGCGCACGTGCCAACGCAACACGTTGACGTTCGCCACCGGACAATTCGCCCGGCACATGCGTTACGCGATGTTCAAGTCCGACACGCGTCAAAATCGCACGCGCTGTCTCGTGCGCTTCTGAACGAGGCACGCGACGTATCATCAGCGGCATCGCCACATTATCCAGCGCGGAAAATTCCGGCAACAAATGATGGAATTGATAAACGAAGCCCAAAGATTGATTGCGCAAATTGCCGCGCGTCTTTTCATCCAGCGTCGCAAAGTCCTTGTTCAGCAAAGTAACTGAGCCGTCAGTCGGCGTATCCAAGCCACCGAGCAGATGCAACAAGGTCGACTTGCCCGAACCGGATGCGCCGACGATCGCCACTCGCTCGCCCTTGACGATGTCCAGGCTCACGCCTCTCAATACATTGACCGAATATTTTCCTTGCGTGAAAGTCTTCGCAAGATCGCGGCACGACAATACATGTTCACTCATAACGCAATGCCTCCGCAGGTTTTACGCGGGCAGCCCACCAACTTGGGTACAGCGTCGCAACAAATGAAAGTACAACCGCCACGCTACCGATAGTCCAGACATCGTTCCAGCGCAGATCGGATGGCAACTCACTAATCAGATAAATATCTTTCGGCAGGAACTGCACATGCAGCAGTCGCTCGATGAACGGCACGATCACGTCTATATTGGATGCGATCAACACACCGCCGCCTACACCTAATGCAGTTCCTATCAAACCTACCAGCGCGCCTTGAATCATGAAAATCTTCATGATCGAACCTGGCGATGCACCTAGTGTGCGCAGGATCGCAATATCAGCCTGCTTATCGGTGACCGTCATCACCAGTGTCGAGACCAAATTGAAAGCGGCCACTGCAATAATCAAGGTCAGGATGATGAACATCATGCGTTTTTCAGTCTGAACGGCAGCAAACCAGTTACGGTTTTGCTTGGACCAATCGCGTATTACGAGGTTACCGGTGAGCACCCGCGACAAATCCATCGCTACTTGCGGCGCTCGTTGCATGTCGTCTATTTTCAAGCGTAAACCGGATGGTGCCGGCAGCTTGAACATCTTCATCGCATCGTCGATATGAATGAAGGCCAGCGTCGAATCATATTCGAAGTGCCCGGAATCAAAAATGCCAACCACAGTAAATTGCTTGAGTCGCGGAATCACACCGGCCGGCGTGACCTGCCCTTGCGGCGCAATCATCGTGACCTTGTCACCCAGCTGCGCATCCATGCTGCGCGCCAGTTCATTCCCCAACACGATATTGAATTCACCTGAACGCAGGTCGTTCAAACTACCCTGCCGCACCTGCGATGCCACATCAGAAACCTTAGGCTCTTCTGCCGGCAACACGCCACGCACAGCAACGCCGCGCAAGGTTTGATCCCGCGTCAACATGGCCTGCGCATCGACATACGGAGCCGCCCCGCGCACTTCCTTATTGGTAAACACTTCGCGTGCAGTCGCTTGCCAATCAGGCAAAGCACCTTGCGGCTCGAAGATTTCTATATGCGCCAGTACCGAGAGCATGCGATCGCGCACCTCTTTCTGGAAGCCGTTCATCACTGACAACACAATGATCAATGCCGCCACGCCCAGCGCAATGCCCGCCATGGAAATCAGCGAAATAAATGAAATGAAGCTGTTACGACCACTACGTCGCCCGGCGCGCGTATAGCGTATGCCGACCAGCCACTCGAAAGATAGATTTTTTATGATGCTCAATGAAGGCTCCTGAATGCAGCACGCAGTTTGCCATACATTCTCCCGTGCCAGCAAAGCACAGAGATGAAAAGCGGCAAGCGTACCCATCGTTGACTATGCCTACATCCCTTACGTTCCCCGGCAAATCAAATACAGATAACGATCTTGATAGCGGCGGATCCTGCAATTGCCCTACAATCGCGGCATGACTCAACTTGCACTCCTTTTACCTTTCGCCCTGCCACAGAAAGAATTGGCACGTGATCTCCTGCGCGAACTGAAAATGCCTGCATTCGCCACCCTGCTGGCACGCGGCAATCTGATAGAGCAACAAATATCCGATGGCTTTTCCCGCGCCTCGCCGCATGAAAACTGGCTGGCACAGCAATTCGGCCTGGCAACGGATAGCAATTCCAGCCCCTCAGTCGCCGTCAATGCGATGTCGACTTTCGGCTTGCAAGCCGATGCAGGTGCCTGGTTTATCTTGCAACCTGTGCATTTGCATATCGCGCGCGACCATCTGGTGCTGACCGACCCACAGCAATTACAACTTTCGGAGCAGGATGCACGCGGCTTGTTTGATACCGTCCAGCCGCTATTTGAAGAAACCGGCAGAACTTTGCTCTACGGCGATGCAAGCACATGGTTCTTGCGCGCCGATGATCTGCAGGCACTGCATACCTCCACGCCGGATGCGGCTTGCGGCCACAACATCGACATCTGGATGCCGAAAGGGCAGAACGAGCGCGATTGGCGCAGATTGCAAAACGAAGTCCAGATGCATTGGCATGGACACGCAATCAATGACGGGCGTGAAGCAAGAGGTTTGAAGCCGGTTAATTCTGTCTGGCTCTGGGGCGGCACGTCCACTGTTCAAATATCTACGCCTCATAAAATTGAAGAAACGTTCACTTTAGCTGGGACCCATCACTTGTTTGCCTCTTCGACCGCAAAACAAATTCCGGCAAACTCTGCGACAAATTTGATCGCAGCCAAACCACAACAAGGTTTGTTAGTGCTAAACAGCTTGATAGCACCCGCCATGGCAGGTGATTGGGCAGAGTGGCTGGGACGTTTGCAAGCTATGGAAACAGAATGGTTCGCGCCTTTGCTGGAAGCGATAAAGAATGATCAGCTTGATCAACTGAACCTCACACTCAGCCATAACACTGCTCTATCGACTATCGCCGTCCAGAAATCATCGCTGCGCAAATTCTGGCGCAAACCATCACTCGCACGACTAGTTCCATGACACGTATTACCACACGCCCCTATCCATTCCGCGATGCCGAACGCATGCATCAAAGCGGCGTACATCCGGTCATGGCACGCCTGTATACCGCACGCGGCTTGCTCGACATGAAGGAATTGACCAGTGAGCTGACAGCACTGATCCCGCCGCCCGGTTTGCTGAAAATTGATGTCGCGGCGACTTTCCTCGCTGATGCGATTGCAGCGAAAAAGAAGCTGGTCATCGTTGCCGATTACGACTGTGACGGTGCCACTGCCTGTGCTGTTGCGCTGCGCGGCCTGCGTTCCATGGGCGCTATTGTCGATTTCATCGTGCCGAATCGCTTTGAATACGGCTACGGTCTAACGCCGGAAATCGTCGCACTAGCCGTACGCGAAAAATCGCCAGACATTATCGTCACCGTCGATAACGGCATCGCCAGCATAGACGGCGTAGCCGAAGCCAATCGACGCGGCATTGATGTCGTCGTTACCGACCATCACTTGCCAGCTGATACCTTGCCGGCTGCGCGCGTAATCGTGAATCCGAACCAGCCAGACTGCGGTTTCCCGAGCAAGAATCTGGCTGGCGTAGGCGTGATGTTTTACGTACTGCTCGCCTTGCGTGCGGAAATGCGTAAACGCGGCATATTCGATGCACAGACACAACCCAAGCTGGATGCTCTGCTCGACCTGGTCGCGCTCGGCACCGTCGCTGACGTGGTCAAACTCGATGCCAACAATCGCATTTTGGTCGCACAAGGTTTGAAGCGCATGCGCGCCGGACGTATGCATGCAGGCGTCGCTGCACTATTTCGCGCCGCCGGACGTGAAGCACGTCGCGCCTCTCCATTTGATCTCGGTTTTGCATTAGGTCCGCGCTTGAATGCTGCCGGACGTTTGTCCGATATGTCGCTAGGCATTGAATGCCTGACCACCGATGACGAAGGTCGCGCCTGGGCCATCGCCCAGCAACTCGATGAAATCAATCGCGAGCGCCGCACTATCGAAGCCGATATGCAGGACACAGCTCTCATCCTGCTAGAAAACTTCAATCCGCAAGACAAGACCACCATCAGCGTGTTCGATCCAACCTGGCATCAAGGCGTGATCGGCATCGTTGCCTCGCGCCTGAAGGACAAGTTTTATCGTCCGACCATCACCTTCGCCGATGCAGGCGATGGCTGGATCAAGGGTTCGGGCCGCTCAATTGCTGGCTTCCATCTGCGTGACGCGCTGGATCTCGTCTCCAAACACGCACCGACGCTGATTGATAAATTCGGTGGTCACGCGATGGCAGCTGGTTTGACGATACGCGCCGACGCACTAGACGCATTCACGCAGGCATTTGAAGCAGTCGGCAAGGATTGGTTGAATCCAAATCAATTAGAGCGCGTAGTAGAAACCGACGGCCCGCTCGAATCAGCCTACTTCACTACACAATTCATCGAATTGATGGAAGCACAGGTCTGGGGCCAGGGCTTTGCTCCACCGTTATTCTGCGATGAGTTCCGCGTTGTGAATCAACGCATTCTGAAAGAACGCCATCTGAAATTGACGCTGGAAAAAGAAGGGCAAAGTTACGATGCCATCTGGTTTGGTCATATCGACTCCTTGCCAGCCAGAGCTAAAGTCGCCTACCGCCTGGATGCCAATGAATTCAATGGAAGAACGCGCGTGCAGCTGTTGGTCGAGCATGCCGAGGCTGCTGAATAAGGTTTTCAACGCACTGGCAGAAATTGCAGGAACGAGCCACCGACCAGATTCTGCACATAGTTGATGCCAGCCCGGCGATATCTTTCAGTCAGAAATTCAGCCAGCAAATCAAGCCGCCCGACGACTTTGCCAAATTCGCGCTCAAAGCTCAGATTACGGCTGGCCTCGCTCATATCGTCGGATAAGAGCAGGACCTTACCCGTGGTATTGCGACGGCTACCCAGCAACCAGACCGCGACTTCAATATTGCGTCCCGCGTTATAGATATGCTGTGCATCCAGAGCGTCTACCAGGAAAAATTCCGTCTTGCCGCCGTGTGCAGCAATGATCATATCGGCACTGCTGTAAATGAACGCCGCCACGCGATCACCGCTGAAATCCGGCATCAAAGCCAGCGATAAAGCCTTGATATCGCGCTGCCCCTGCAATCCCGGCCACGGCTGCCTTTGCTCGACCGCCTCGCGCACCCGCTTGATGCTCTCTTCCCGGCTAATGCCTGTTTTTTTCCATTCAGCGGGATTACGCCGATATAACTTGTCCATCAGCAGATAAAGGCTGTCCAGATTGTCCTTCATGCCTATGGTTGCGATGCGGTTGGTATCAGACTGGCCCATCTCCTTGCCGCTGGCCGACATGCCCTTGACTTCCCCTCGTGGGGCCGGTGTCGAAGAACAGCCTGCCAATGCCGCGCACACACACAAGAATGCCCAAGCGCGTTGCGACCGCTCCATATTTATTACTCCCTTAATAATATTTATAAGAAGACAGCAAAACGGGAAAACGGTTCACCTGACAAGGTGCCCCTCGAAACGTGCTTAAAAGCGCAGTGTAGCTCAGGTATAATTCACGGTTTGATTGTTGAAGAAATATCATGGAAGCTGAACGTTTAAATTCCCTAGAATCCCTGCTCGCCGATCTCACGACTCGCGCGACCGAACTTCGGAGGTATCTTTGACTTCGATATCAAGTCAGAGAAACTAGACCAAGTCAACGGCGAACTGGAAGATCCAGAAGTCTGGAATGACCAGAAACGCGCCCAGGAATTGGGTAAAGAAAAGAAATCGCTGGAAGCGATCGTCCACACGCTGATCAAGATCGACGCCGAGCTGAATGACGCCCGCGATCTGTTCGAGATGGCGCGTGAAGAAAAAGACGAAGAAACCATCGAAGCCATCGAGGCCGATGCGCAGGAATTGCTCAAGCTGGTAGAAGGCATGGAGTTCCGCCGCATGTTCAGCAATCCTATGGATGCGAACAACTGCTTCATCGATATTCAAGCTGGCGCCGGCGGTACCGAAGCGCAAGACTGGGCATCCATGTTGCTGCGCCAGTATCTGCGCTATTGCGAACGCAAAGGCTTCAAGACAGAGATACTCGAACAATCCGACGGTGAAGTTGCCGGCATCAAGACCGCGACCATCAAAGTCGAAGGCGACTATGCCTACGGCTTCCTGCGCACAGAAACCGGCGTACATCGTCTGGTGCGCAAGTCGCCATTCGATTCTGCCAACGGCCGTCATACCTCGTTTTCGAGTCTGTTTGTTTATCCTGAAGTCGATGATTCGATCGAGATTGACATCAATCCGGCCGATGTTCGTATCGATACCTATCGCGCGTCCGGCGCGGGTGGTCAGCACATCAACAAAACCGATTCCGCAGTGCGTCTGACGCACGGTCCGTCCGGCATTGTTGTGCAGTGTCAGAATGACCGTTCGCAGCATCGCAACAAGGCCGAAGCATGGGACATGTTGAAAGCGAAGCTGTTTGAGCTGGAAATGCGCAACCGCATGAGCGAACAGCAAAAGCTGGAAGATTCCAAGACCGACGTCGGCTGGGGTCACCAGATCCGCTCCTACGTACTGGATCAGTCACGCATCAAGGATTTGCGCACCAGCTTCGAAACCGGTAATACCAAAGCAGTGCTCGATGGTGATCTCGACGATTTCATCGCTGCATCGCTGAAGCAAGGCGTGTAATTCATTTGCACGCCTTGCTGTTTAATTTTTAATCGCATCCCCTAACAGATTGTTACCCCATGACTACGCATAACGACGACGCTGCAGCATCGCTACCGATCGACGAAAACAAAATCATCGCCGAACGCCGCGCCAAGCTGAGCGCATTGCGCGAACAAGGTATCGCCTTCCCTAACGACTTCCGTCCACAGCACAAGGCCGCCGATCTGCACGCGCAGTACGACAGCAAGACACGCGAAGAACTGGAAGCGGAACCAGTCACCGTCGTGCTGGCAGGCCGCATGATGTTGAAACGTGAAGCAGGCAAGAAGGCCGCATTCGCCACCCTGCAAGATGCGTCCGGTCCGAAAGCTGACGGCCGCATCCAGATCTACGCAACACTGGATCTGACCGGCGAAGCTGCGATGGCAGCACTGCATCACTACGATCTGGGCGACATTCTGGGCGTAGTCGGTACACTGTTCAAAACCAAGACCGATGAACTGACGATCAAGGTGAGCGAACTGCGCTTGATCACCAAATCGCTGCGTCCGCTGCCGGATAAATTCCACGGCCTCGCAGATCAGGAAACCAAGTACCGTCAGCGTTACGTCGATCTGATCATGAATGAAGAAACGCGCCGCACCTTCAAAGCGCGTACTGCTGCCATCACATCGATACGTAACTTCATGGCCAAGAACGACTTCATGGAAGTCGAGACACCGATGCTGCACACCATTCCAGGCGGCGCAGCGGCCAAGCCTTTCATCACGCATCACAATGCACTCGATATGCAAATGTTCCTGCGTATTGCACCTGAGCTGTATCTGAAGCGTCTGGTCGTTGGCGGCTTTGATCGCGTGTTCGAGATCAACCGCAACTTCCGTAACGAAGGCGTATCGATCCGTCACAACCCGGAATTCACGATGATGGAATTCTATGCGGCCTACACCGATTACAAATGGCTGATGGATTTCACCGAAGCGGTGATTCGTCAGGCAGCCATCGATGCACACGGTACAGCGACGTTGACCTACGGTGGCCGTGAGCTGGATCTGGCCAAGCCATTCCACCGCTTGACCATCGTTGAAGCCATCAACAAGTACGCACCTGGCTATACGGCTGAACAACTCAACGATGTGGAATTCATCAAAGCTGAGTTGAAAAAATTTGGCGTAAAACCACACGCACACTCAGGCCTCGGCGCATTGCAACTGGCACTGTTTGAAGAAACCGCAGAAGCGCAGTTGTGGGAACCAACCTACATCATCGACTACCCGGTTGAAGTGTCGCCATTGGCACGCGCATCGGACACCGTTGCTGGCATTACCGAGCGCTTCGAATTGTTCATGGTTGGTCGCGAAATCGCTAACGGCTTCTCCGAGTTGAACGATGCCGAAGATCAGGCAGCGCGCTTCCAGGCACAAGTTGCAGCCAAAGATGCTGGCGATGAAGAAGCAATGTTTTACGATGCCGATTACATCCGTGCTCTGGAATACGGCATGCCGCCAGCTGGCGGTTGCGGCATCGGTATCGATCGCCTGATGATGATCATCACCGACTCGCCAAACATCCGCGACGTACTGCTATTCCCGCATTTGCGCCGCGAAGATTAAGTTTCTCGAAACCAACAAAAAGGACTGTTCAGGCAGTCCTTTTTTATTTGGTAGAAACTAAGTGTTGTTTTAACACTCACAGCGTTACATAGTCTTACATCTGACACAGGTTTCGGCTTTTTATTCGCGTCATGGCGGGTAATACTTTGTCATCACAAATCAACAATATCCATCTAGCCGGAGGGAAACCATGGAAACCAACACTAATACAAGTCGCATTCATCCGCTCATCGCCGCTGCTGCCGTTGCAATATTGCTAGTCTGCCTGGTTGGCGTAGCTGCCATGACAGGCATGCTGCCAAACTCGCACAGTAACGACTCGCAAAAAGAAGCGATTGCCGCATTGGAAAAAGATGCTGCAGATAAAGCAGCGGCAGCGCAAGCAGCAGAAGAAAAAGCAGATCAGGCGCGCCAGGAAGCTGACGAACGTCAGGCAGCTGCTGCCAAAGCAGCCAAACAGGCGCAAGCTCGCGAGAACGCAAACAACAAGGTGGCACAAGCCGCTCCAGTCGCCCAGATTTGCAGCAATTGTGGTCGTATCGAATCGATCCGTAGTGTACAAGTAGCAGCCAAACCTAGCGGCGTAGGTGTCGTTGGCGGTGCAGTGGTTGGTGGCTTGCTGGGCAATCAGATCGGTAACGGCAACGGACGTAGTCTGGCGACAGTCGCTGGCGCAGTTGGCGGCGGATTTGCCGGTAATGAAATTGAAAAACGTACACGTACAGCAACAGCTTATGAAGTACGCGTACGTATGGAAGATGGCCGCATCCGTACCTTCCCGTACAACAACCCACCTAACTGGAACACTGGTGATCCAGTCCGTGTCGTAGATGGTTATCTGCGTGCACGTTAATTCTTCTCAACAATAAAAAAAAGCGACCCACGGGTCGCTTTTTTTATTGTCATCGTAAAAATACGAATCGATTATTGCGCTTCTTCTATCCACGCCATTTGTATGGCTTCCAGGATTTTCTCGCCGGAATGGTCAGGCGCATCGTCAAAACCATCCAGTTCGCAAACCCAGCGATGCAGATCAGTAAAGCGTATCGTCAATGGATCGATGTCAGGAAATTTATCGTTCAGCTCTTCCGCAATGCGGATGGTATCTGTCCATTTCATCTCAGCTCTCCTTAATGATTTTCGCTGGCGTGATTAATTGTATAGCGTGGAATCTCAACTACCAGATCTTCTTCTGCCACAATCGCCTGGCATGACAGACGCGATGACGCTTCCAGTCCCCAAGCCTTATCCAGCAAATCTTCTTCTGTATCGCCCGCTTCATTCAAGGACTTGAATCCTTCACGCACAATCACGTGACAGGTGGTGCATGCACAGGATTTTTCGCAAGCGTGCTCGATATCGATATCGTTTTCAAGCAAGACATCGCATATCGACTTACCAGCTGGTGCATCGATAACAGCACCATCTGGGCACAGGGCATGATGAGGAAGAACAACTATTTGGGGCACTTGGTTTACCTCGAAAGTTTAAGTATTAAAACGCTGAATAAAAAGTCTCTCATTACTGACTTCATTCCAACGCCAACCGGCTCTTCATCCATAAAAATGAATGAAGAGCGATGAATCAAATCTCGTCCAGCTTTTTACCGGAAAGCGCCGTACGCACACTACGGTCCATGCGGCGTGCAGCAAACTCTTCAGTACCGTGCGCCAGCGCATCAACAGCCGCCTTGATTGCCACGTGATCGCTGCCACTGCTGCTCTGCTTAACCGATTCCAGCAAAGCGAATACATCTTTACGTTCGTCGTCCGACAACAAAGCACTATCCGCGTCCAGCGCCGATTGCGTTGCCAACACAATGCGCTCGGCTTCTACCTGTTCTTCGCGCAAAGCACGCGCAACCATATCGATATCGGCAGACTTGAATGAGTCTTGCAGCATCTGTGCAATCTGATCATCGGCCAATCCGTACGATGGCTTGACGCTGATTGATGCCTCCACGCCCGAACGCAACTCACGTGCTGACACAGACAGCAAGCCATCTGCATCCACTTGATACGTGACGCGTATGCGTGCGGCACCAGCAGCCATAGGCGGAATACCGCGCAATTCAAAACGCGCCAGCGAACGACAATCCGTCACTAGTTCGCGTTCACCCTGCACGATATGCACGGCCATCGCGGTCTGACCATCTTTGAAGGTGGTGAACTCTTGCGCGCGCGCGCATGGAATCGTCGAGTTACGTGGAATAACTTTTTCTACCAAGCCGCCCATCGTTTCGATACCGAGCGACAAGGGAATCACATCCAGCAACAACCAGTCGTCGCCAGCAGCGCGATTACCTGCGAGCAAATTGGCTTGTATTGCAGCGCCCAGCGCCACGACTTTATCTGGATCGATATTCGCCAAAGGCGTTGCCTGGAAAAACTCGCCGACTGCCTTGCGGATATGCGGCATACGCGTTGCGCCGCCAACCATGACGACGCCATCGATATCGTCCACGGTCAGATCTGCATCGCGCAATGCTTTCTTGGTTGGCGTGATCGTCTTCGCCACCAGATGCTGCGTCATCTTTACAAAATCGGCTGCAGTGACGGTAACGTGCACCTCTTCACCTGAACCCAAGGCCGCATCGATTTGCGTTTCCACCTTGGTCGACAACAATTCCTTGGCTTCGCGCGACTTCACCATCAGCACGCTCAGGTCTTCATCCGACAAAGGCGACAATTTGGCTTGTTCAATGATCCAGCACAGCAGGCGATGATCAAAGTCGTCGCCACCGAGCGCGGAATCGCCGCCGGTAGACAAGACCTCAAACACACCCTTCGTCAGCTTGAGTATGGAAACGTCGAAAGTACCGCCGCCCAAATCGTAGACGGCAAACACACCTTCCGAACCATTATCCAAACCGTAGGCAATCGCTGCTGCCGTCGGCTCATTCAACAAGCGCAGCACATTCAAACCGGCCAATTGCGCGGCATCCTTGGTAGCCTGACGTTGTGCATCATCGAAATATGCCGGCACCGTAATTACTGCACCGACCAGATCGTCGCCCAAAGCATCTTCTGCTTGCTGACGCAAGGTCGCCAGAATTTCTGCCGAAACTTCAACCGGGCTTTTGACACCAGCGACGGTTTTCAACTGCACCATGCCGGGCGTATCGAGAAAGTCGTAAGGCAGGTTCTCGACGTAAGCGATGTCTTTCAAGCCGCGGCCCATGAAGCGCTTGACCGAAGCGATCGTATTCTTTGGATCTGTATTCTGTGCCGCCAGCGCCTTGTAACCGATTTGCGCATTACCATTCTTCATGTAATGCACGACGGACGGCAGCAGTGCGCGCCCTTCTTCATCGGTCAATACTTCAGGAATGCTATTGCGTACCGTTGCAACCAGGGAATTAGTCGTGCCGAGATCGATACCGACTGCCAGCCGATGCTGATGCGGTGCGGTAGACATGCCAGGTTCGGCGATTTGAAGAAGAGCCATATTCGTTTGTAACTTATCTCAAGATGAGATGACTACCATGGGCAATCATCGTTAGCGCGTTACTGCATTACTCGCGCATTAATCGGTTTTGCTGCACATCGATACCGCGCCATATCAGTCCGGCAATGCATCCAGTGCATAAGAAACTTCTTCGGCAAATTTTTCCAGAAACATCAACTGGCGCACCAATCCGGCCGCCTGCGTAAAATCGTCGGCATCCAGCAATACGCCTATCTCGGCGACTGTGGTTTTGCGCGCAGCACGAATCGCGCTATCCAATTCGTCCAGCTCATCGCGACTTTTGTGCGCACGCGCATCGTCCAGCGCCTCACGCCATTCCATTTGCTGCATCAGGAATTCGACCGGCATCGCGGTATTCGATTCAACCTGCAAATCGACACCATTCAGCTCGCACAGATAGGCGGCTCGCTTGAAAGGGCTCTTCAGCGTCAGGTAGGCTTCATTGGCGCGAGTCGCCCATTGCATCGCGACGCGCTTCTCGGCATCCGAGGCATGTGCGAACTTGTCCGGGTGCACCTGGTTCTGCACGCTGTGATAAGCACCGTCCAGTGCCTTCAAATCAATGGCAAAGCGTTGCGGCAGGTGGAAGAGATCGAAGTGGTTTTGCATTCTTGTGCGCTGGCTATTTGCTGGCTTTTAAGGCGATGCAAACTTCATCGCGTGGTGAAAATATTCGGTTTATTCAATAAAAAAGCCTGCGCACATTCGACAGGCTCAATCAGAATAAGGTGTTCCCGCCAGGCGCGAACGCCCAGCAGCCAGCTATCAAATACGGAAACTTTCGCCGCAACCGCATTCATCCTTGACATTCGGATTACGGAATTTGAAGCCTTCGTTCAAACCTTCGCGTGCAAAATCCAGCTCGGTACCGTCGATATACGGCAAGCTTTTCGGATCGACAAAGACCTTGATGCCATACGATTCAAACACGCTATCTTCGTTTGCGCTTTCGTCCACGTATTCCAGCTTGTAGGCCAGACCGGAACAACCAGTCGTGCGCACGCCGAAACGAAGGCCGATACCTTTGCCGCGCCGTTCCATATAGCGAGTAATGTGCTTCGCTGCTTTTTCAGTCAGTGTAATTGCCATGATCTTTGCTCAAAAAGATTGTTTGGCTGTACAACGCGCATCCTACTGACACGCGTGGTACAGACGCTTAACAAGCTTAAGCCGCTTCTTTCGATTCAGCTACGCCGTGCTTGGTTTTGTAATCCAGCACTGCTGCCTTGATCGCATCTTCCGCCAGGATCGAGCAGTGAATTTTCACTGGTGGCAGTGCCAACTCTTCAGCGATTTGCGTATTCTTGATCGCCATTGCTTGATCCAGCGTTTTGCCCTTGACCCATTCGGTCACCAGCGACGACGAAGCAATCGCCGAACCGCAGCCGTAGGTTTTGAACTTGGCATCTTGAATCACGCCATCAGCGCCGACCTTGATTTGCAATTTCATCACGTCGCCGCAAGCCGGCGCACCAACCATGCCGGTACCAATTGTTTCATCACCCTTGTCAAACGCACCAACGTTGCGTGGATTTTCGTAGTGATCGAGAACTTTGTCTGAGTAAGCCATTTTGATACTCCTTGTTAAGCCTTATTCCTGTTGATCAACAACAGGAACGAGAAAGATATTAGTGCGCTGCCCATTGGATCGTGCTGATATCGATCCCGTCTTTATACATATCCCACAGTGGCGACAATTCGCGCAGCTTGGCCACTTTTTCTTTCATCAGCTTGATCGTGAAGTCGACGTCTTCTTCCGTCGTAAAGCGACCAAAGGTGAAACGAATCGAGCTATGCGCCAGTTCATCGCTACGACCCAGCGCTCTCAATACATAAGATGGTTCCAGACTGGCCGAAGTACAAGCCGAACCTGAAGAAACAGCCAAATCCTTGATCGCCATGATCAGCGATTCGCCTTCAACATAGTTGAAGCTGACGTTCAGATTGTGCGGTACACGGTGATCCATATCGCCATTGATATAAACCTCTTCCATATCCTGCAAGCCCTTGGCCAGACGATCGCGCAAAGCGCGGATACGGACAATTTCCGTAGCCATTTCTTCTTTTGCGATACGGAAAGCTTCACCCATACCAACGATCTGGTGGGTTGCCAGCGTGCCGGAACGCAAGCCGCGTTCGTGACCACCGCCGTGCATTTGCGCTTCGATACGCACGCGCGGTTTGCGACGTACGTACAAGGCACCAATACCTTTAGGACCGTAGGTTTTGTGTGCGGTGAAAGTCATCAAGTCGACTTTGGTTTTTTCCAAATCGATCTCTACTTTGCCGGTTGCCTGTGCTGCGTCGCAATGGAAAATGATGCCCTTGCTGCGGCACAATTCGCCGATCTCGTCGATAGGCTGGATCACACCGATTTCATTGTTGACCAACATGACCGATACCAGAATCGTGTCTGGACGAATTGCTTCAGCCAGTTGTTCGATGGTGATCAAGCCATTGTCTTGCGGTTGCAAATAAGTTGCTTCAAAACCCTGGCGCTCCAATTCACGCACGGTATCCAGCACAGCTTTGTGCTCGGTCTTTACCGTGATGATGTGCTTGCCCTTGGTTTTGTAGAATTGTGCAGCGCCCTTGAGTGCAAGGTTGTTGCCTTCCGTTGCACCTGAAGTCCAGATGATTTCACGCGAATCAGCATTGACCAGCGCAGCAACTTGTTCGCGCGCATCTTCAACTGCTTTTTCTGCGGTCCAACCATACATATGGCTGCGCGAAGCCGGATTGCCGAACTGCTCACGCAAGTAAGGAATCATCTTGTCAGCGACACGTGGATCGATAGGCGTAGTCGCCGAGTAATCCATATAAATTGGGAAATGCGGCGCCTTGATCGTATCTATCAGGCTTTTGTCTAACGGGGCATTCATCTTTTTAGCTCCAATAATCAAACGGCTGCGTGGTTGCGGTGCACGACCACCACGCATTGTTCAGAAATCTTTTGTTTTTGCTGGTCTACCAAATCTTTCAGCGACACAGAATCCAGGTAATCCACCATCTTGGCGTTCAACGTTGCCCACAGATCATGAGTCATACAGCGACCACCATGCTCATGCTCAGGGCTGTGGCAATTTTCCTTGCCGCCACATTGCGTCGCATCCAGCGGCTCGTCGACGGCAATAATGATGTCTGCCACCGTCACATCTTCTGCACGGCGTGCCAGGTTATAACCACCACCCGGTCCGCGCACCGATTCAACGATTTCGTGACGGCGCAACTTGCCAAACAATTGCTCCAGATACGATAGCGAAATCTCTTGCCGTTGGCTGATTCCGGCGAGCGTGACAGGACCATTGTCCTGGCGTAATGCCAAGTCAATCATTGCTGTTACAGCAAAACGGCCTTTAGTCGTCAAACGCATGAATCTTGCCTCCAGTGATCAACAGAAATGAATAACCTGAGTTGTTGATCGATTTGGTCAAGTATAACAAACTTGACTGATTCTGTCAGGTACCCACTTTCCCGCAGCCAGCCTCGCTCAACAGCACAAACTGCGTTCAATTCCTACGCCTCGATTTTATCGAAAACCAGCCCATCCAGACTTGACCGAAGTCACCAAGCGGGATATTGCCCAACAAATAGCAAGAATTAAAGATTGCAAAAGACATATCTATTTAATTTTCCAGAGGAAACATTTTCATCAACATCCTCCTCATCACAAATTGATTCAACAGGGATTTCCTTCCTAAAAAATTAAATATTGAATGATTATTCAATTTTAAAATTAAAGAAATCAGGCGCATACAAGCAGAATAGAAAGAGAGAAAACTCATGGAAATTTCATTCTATTCACCCTCAAAATATATTTGAGCGAATATTCAATTTATAATTGACGCTTCGTTCATTAATTGAAACCACGTTTCGCATTCGCAATGGCCACACGCATTTCCAAGACTCCGCAATCGCCCACCCAAAAAGCTGACAAGAAACGCATCGAAGTCCTCAAAGCGGCCGGCAAATGCTTCCGCAAAAACGGCTTCCACCAAACCTCCATGCAGCAAATTTGTACAGAAACCGGACTCGGGCCAGGCGCGGTCTATCGCTATTTCACTGGAAAAGAAGCCATCATTGAAGCCATGGTGGAAGATGAACGCCGCCAAACCCGCGCCATGCTCTTGCAAATGCGCGAGACAGAATCCATTCAGCAAGCACTAAGCGCGACAACGCGTCTGTTTGCCGAACGCTATCGTGCCAGCGGCGACGCCAGCTTAATGACGGAAGTCTATGCAGAAGGAATGCGCAGCAAGCGCGTCGGCATCGTATTACGCAAAATCGAAGCCGAATGGATTATGGGACTGACCAATCTGCTGCGCACGGCACAAGCACGTGGGCAGATCGATGCCTCGCTGGATGCGGCACAAACGGCCTTGTTCCTGACAGGAATGTGGGATGGAATGGTTATACGCCAGCATTTTCACGCGCATGAAGACCAACACGCGCTGCCTGCCTTCTTTGAAATAATGATTACGCGCCTGCTGGCACGAGAAGGCAAACCAGAAAAAATCGGCAAAACAGCATCAGCCGCACAAGCCAATGTTGTCGCACCGACTGCTGAAACGAAAGAACAAGCAGCCGACCTGCGCCAGCTCAGTCTGATCTAAATCTTACTTCCGCAGCAGATGCATAGAGCCAAACAACTCTTGCATCACTGAATTTGCAATGAAGCTCAAGTTATACGGGTGCTCGGAAACCTTCTTGGAGAAACGCGCACTCTCGGGCAACGCTTCCAACTGCACCGCAATCTTGCCCCACAACACCAGCGTCGGCGGCGCCTCTCCCGACTGCTGCGCATGATCCGCCAATGCTGCCAGCACGGTTTGCAAGAACGGTAACCAAGCCTTCGCATCTTTGACCGGTGCAACATGTGCACGAAATACCAACGATGCATTCAACAAAAGAAAACCATGTTGCGTGAGATTGCTCTGCAACTCAGGCAAGGTTTGAATCACTGTTGTCGGTGCTGCCTGCGCCGCCTCCGACACGCCAGCCAATGCATCGCCTGTCGTCTGCTCAATTGCCAGTTGGCCATCTGCAACCAAGAGCATCTTCATAAAGTTGCGCAAGGATGTCGCGCGATTCACCTGCTTGGACAAGCCTTTTTCCGACCATAGCGAAGATACCGCACCATCCATGAAGCAAACGCCAGTCGCACTATCAGCACGCGGATACGGTCCCTCGCCTACCAATACATAACGCACCGCATCCAAAGGCTGCGCAAACGCGGCAAACAAACGACCTCCGTTCGGCAGATAATCATCGCTCGCCAGCGTCGGCAGGTAATCGGGAAAGGCTTTGTTGACTGCGTTCAAGCCAGCCAACAAGGTAGGACGCCAGGATGCATCGGCAGCATCCAGCATGGCAATAAAAGACGGTGGGATTGTTTGCATGAGTTTTATAAAGACAGGGATTGATGCGTGCGGGCGAAAGCAGCGATTGTAGCCGCAACACTTTGTGACTCAGTACAAAGTGTTGCAACTCATCCCTGCACGCTCTATCTGATCAAGTTGGCACTATATGATCTTCACCCGGCGCACCGAATAACTGCTCTTTCAGTATTCGCAACTGATCGCGTACCTGCGCAGCTTTCTCGAACTCCAGATTTTTTGCGTGGCCGAGCATTTGTTTTTCCAGCAGCTTGATTTCCTTGCTGACCTGTTTCTCGCTCATCGCCTCGTATTTGGCGTGCTCCTGCGCCGCGTGCAATTCTTCGCGCGCTTCTTGCGGACTGTACACACCATCGATCAATTCGCGTATGTGCTTCTTGATACCTACCGGTGTAATGTTATTGGCGGTATTAAAAGCGATCTGCTTGGCGCGACGACGTTCGGTTTCATCAATCGCACGACGCATGGAATCAGTCACCTTGTCACCGTACAGAATCGCCATCCCGTTCAGGTTACGCGCAGCACGACCTATGGTTTGAATCAAGCTACGTTCGGAACGCAAGAAGCCCTCCTTGTCCGCATCCAGAATCGCGACCAGCGATACTTCAGGCAAATCCAAACCTTCGCGCAGCAAGTTAATGCCGACCAGCACGTCGAATGTGCCGAGACGCAAATCACGAATAATTTCCACGCGCTCTACCGTATCGATATCGCTATGCAGGTAACGCACCTTGATGCCGTTATCCGTCAAAAATTCCGTCAATTGTTCTGCCATGCGCTTGGTCAGCGTCGTGACCAACACGCGCTCATGCTTCTTCACACGATCAGTAATTTCCGACATCAGATCGTCGACCTGAGTCGATGCTGGGCGCACGCTGATCAATGGATCAACCAAGCCTGTCGGACGCACCACTTGCTCGACCACTTGGTCGGCATGTGTATTTTCATAATCAGCTGGCGTCGCGGAAACGAACACCATTTGCCGCATTTTCCCTTCAAATTCATCGAAACGTAACGGACGATTATCCAGTGCCGACGGCAAACGGAAGCCGTAATCAACCAGATTGGTTTTGCGCGCTCTATCGCCGTTATACATACCGTTGAGTTGCCCCATCAGTACATGCGACTCATCCATGAACATCAAGGCATCTTGCGGCAGGTAATCGACCAGCGTCGGCGGCGGATCGCCGGCCTTGGCGCCACTCAAGTGACGCGAGTAATTCTCGATGCCTTTGGTAAAGCCGATTTCCTGCATCATTTCCAGATCGAAGCGCGTGCGCTGTTCCAGTCGCTGCTCTTCAATCAGCTTGTTTTCCTTGCGGAAGAATTCAAGGCGATCACGCAACTCATCCTTGATCGTTTCAATCGCACGCAACACCGTCGCGCGTGGCGTTACATAGTGCGAGCCTGGATAAACGGTAAAACGCGGGATCTTTTGCTTGACGCGGCCGGTCAGCGGATCAAATAGTTGCAAGCTTTCAATTTCGTCATCAAACATTTCCAGACGAATTGCCAATTCTGCATGTTCTGCAGGAAAGATATCTATCGTGTCGCCGCGTACACGGAAGGTGCCGCGGCCGAAATCGACTTCATTACGGGTGTATTGCATCGCAATCAGGCGCGCGATCACGTCGCGCTGGCTGACCTTGTCCTTGGCACGCAAGGTCAAAATCATCTGGTGGTATTCACTAGGATTACCGATACCGTAAATCGCCGAGACAGTCGCGATAATCACCACATCGCGGCGCTCCATCAAGGATTTGGTGCAGGACAAGCGCATCTGCTCGATATGCTCGTTGATCGAAGAATCTTTCTCAATGAACAAGTCGCGCTGTGGAACGTAAGCTTCTGGCTGGTAATAATCGTAGTAGCTGACGAAGTATTCCACCGCATTCTGCGGGAAAAACTCACGGAATTCACTGTAAAGCTGTGCCGCCAGCGTCTTGTTCGGCGCAAACACTATCGCCGGCCGCCCCATACGGGCGATCACATTGGCAACTGTATAAGTTTTGCCCGATCCGGTAACACCCAGCAAGGTCTGATAGAACAAACCGTCCTCGATACCTTCCGTCAATTTTGCAATTGCAGTCGGCTGATCCCCCGCTGGAGGAAACGGTTGATACAAACGAAATGGGGAGTCTGGGAAGGTGACAAATTTCGATTCGTCAACGGAATTGGAAACCTGGGATAAATCAGCCATTTAAATCCGACCTTTGGTAAAATAGTGAGTCGCATTTTCCGCAGGACTTATGGTCTTGCGCTTCACACAACCCGTCTGCAACACCACCGTTTGCAGCTAACTTTTGATGTTATCACGATGAACGCACCTATTCCTGCTTCGCTCCTCAACGCCATCGAAATGGCGCCCCGTGACCCGATTCTTGGTATTACCGAGGCATTCAATGCCGACAAGAATCCAAATAAGATCAATCTTGGCGTTGGCGTATACAACGACGACAACGGCAAATTGCCGCTGCTCGAATGCGTACGCAAAGCCGAAGTGCTGCTCGCGGAAAAATTGTCGCCACGCGGTTACTTGCCTATCGACGGCCTCGCTGCTTACGATAAAGCAGTACAAGAACTCGTATTTGGTGCCGATAGCGCAGTAGTCAAGGAAAAACGTGCAGTGACCGCACAAGCAATCGGCGGTACAGGCGCATTGAAACTCGGCGCTGACTTCCTGAAACGCTTTGCGCCTAACGCGCAAGTGTGGATCAGTGATCCAAGCTGGGAAAACCACCGCGCACTGTTTGAATCGGCTGGTTTCGTCGTCAACAACTACCCGTACTACGATGCAGCAACCCGCGGCGTGAACTTCGCCGGCATGCTCGACACATTGAAATCGATCCCTAGCGGCTCGATCGTTCTGTTGCACGCTTGCTGCCACAATCCAACCGGCGCAGATTTGACCGACGCACAATGGCTGCAAGTCATTGAAGTTGTATTGAAACGCGGCTTGATTCCATTCCTCGACATGGCTTACCAAGGCTTTGGCGACGGTATCGAATCCGACGGTAAAGTTGTACGCCAGTTCGCTGAAGCAGGCGGCCCGGTTTTCGTATCTAACTCGTTCTCCAAATCGTTCTCCTTGTACGGCGAACGCGTTGGTGCTCTGAGCATCGTTGCTGTCAACGCAGAAGAAGCAACACGCGTCCTGTCGCAATTGAAACGCGTCATCCGCACCAACTACTCCAACCCACCTATTCACGGCGGTCAAGTCGTTGCAACAGCTCTGGCAACACCAGAACTGCGCGCACTGTGGGAAGAAGAATTGGCTGGCATGCGCGTTCGCATCCGCGACATGCGTCAAGCGTTTGTACAGAAGCTGAAAGAACAAGCACCTGCGCATAACTTCGACTTCGTCATTCAACAACGCGGCATGTTCTCGTACTCTGGCTTGACCAAAGAACAAGTGAATCGCCTGCGTGATGAGTTCTCGATTTACGCTATCGATACTGGTCGCATCTGTGTTGCTGCGCTGAACACAAAAAATATTGATTACGTCATTGCGGCAATCGCAAAAGTTCTTTAATATTCGGCCTGCGGTAAATTTCTGAGTGGCAGCAAAACGAAGCAAAGAAATTTATCGCACAAGCTTTGACAAGCGAGCAAGAATCATCTTATAATCTCGCTTCTGTTCCCTGATAGCTCAGTTGGTAGAGCGACGGACTGTTAATCCGCAGGTCCCTGGTTCGAGTCCAGGTCGGGGAGCCACAGAATATTAAGGGCCTAGTTGAAAAACTAGGCCCTTTTCTTTTGTCCTTTCAATCCGTGCATGCGTTTTCTACGTAAGCATACACATCTCACTCCGCCGTTTAAAACGGACAGTCGCTCATACCGTAAAAGCGCTCGCCGCTGATCGGGTGATCAAACTCCAAAGTAGTTGCGTGCAATAGAAGTCTGGCAGCCATCTGCTCGCTCTCAGGCGTGCCGTAAAGATCGCAGCCGAGAATGGGATGTCCCAGCCCTGCGCTGTGTATACGCAATTGATGAGTGCGCCCTGTATGCGGTGTGAACAATACTCGAGTGGTGTCCTGTTCTCTCTGCCTACCCAGGACTTGGTAATGACTACTCGCAGCCTTGCCTGTATCAAAACAAACTTTTAGTTTTGGGAAGTTGACTAGATCTTTGGCGATCGGCAATTCAATATCACCGACGTCCGCATCAACCTGCCCGGCCAACACTGCCTGATAAGTTTTGATTACTGTGCGCAACTGAAATTGCCGATTGATATTGGCCGCAACCGCTTTGCTAAGTGCAACCACCAGCAAACCCGAGGTACCAAGATCCAGTCTGTGTATCATCACGGCCGTCGGAAACTGTTGTACCAGACGGTAATGTACGGAATCCAAATTGAGCGGATTCTTTCCCGACAGCGACAACAAACCGCTGGGTTTATTAATCAGCAAGAAGGCTTCATCCTGATAGATGATTTCAATGTCATCTATACAGGGTGGTGCCACAAAGTTATCTATGCAAGCAGTCATTATTATTACGAATCATTCCTTGATCTGATCAAACGTCGATAAGACGAACTGCACATTACTACTGAACAACTACAAATATTGCCCAACTCGGGGCTCATCTTACAGAAAAGATACGGCGATAACTCCATTAAGAAATCGAGCTACAAAACACAAAGGGCCTAGTGTAAGAACCAGGCCCTTTTCTTTTGTCTTTTCAGATAGATTTAATTCTCGATTTCTAACTACCTGCCGCGTAAATATCACTCCGCGTCAACGGCACAGCAGGAACTGGCCCGCCTGGTTTCGATGCAAGGATTTGATAGATACCGGTCCCACCGTACTCAAACTCCAGTGCACACGCAGCCATATACAGACGCCAGACACGATACGCTGACTCGCCAACATACTGCAGCGCATCTTCTCGCTTCTCTTCCAGTCTGCTGACCCATTGTCTGAGCGTAAGCGCATAGTGCGGACGCAGCGCCTCTACATCATGAATTTCAAAACCAGTCTGTTCCATACGACGTTGAATATTACTAACCGTATCTAGCTCGCCATCCGGGAAGACATAACGATTAATGAATTCAGTATCTATCGTGCGTTGCCAACCCTCCTCATCATGCGTAATGCCGTGATTAAGGAATAAACCGCCCGGACGCAACACGCGTTTGATCGTGGCGTTATAGACCGGCAGATTAGCCAAACCCACATGTTCAAACATGCCGATACTGGAAATCTTGTCGTAGATAGACTCACCTTCCAGATCGCGATAATCACGTAGTTCAACCGTCACCAGATGGCTCAAACCTTCTGCCTGAATACGCGCTTGCGCATACTCGTACTGTTTCTGGCTCAATGTAATGCCATGCGCCTTCACATCATAATGGCTTGCAGCCCAACACACCATTGCACCCCAGCCACAACCAACATCGAGGAAGCGTTCACCGGGCTTCAAACGCAATTTGCGGCAGATATGATCCAGCTTGTTTTCTTGCGCCTGTTCCAACGTGTCATCGAGCGTATGGAAGTAAGCGCACGAATACACCATCTGCTTATCCAGCCACAATTTATAGAAGGAGTTCGACACATCGTAGTGAAAAGAAATTGCAGCCTGATCACTACTCTTGGAATGCTTGTGCGCAAAATCACCAGAGCCAAAAGGTGTGGTCGGTAAATTTTTTGGCTTGGATGGAAGACGCCATGCATCACGCAACAAGGCCCAGCGCGTCCCCAGTGAGAAATCGAAGGATGCAAAATACTGTTTCAAGCCAAGCGCGGCATACAGATCGCCATCAATATCGATCAAACCATTGATATACGCATCGGCCAGCGGTAAAGGACTACGGCCGAATACCAGCTTGCGCAAGACGGCTGGATCTCTCAGCAGCAGCGTGAATTTAGGTGTGGTAATTTCGATTTCGTCGAGCTTTTCACCCATCAAACGAAATGCTGTCGCACCTGGAAAATTATGCAAGAGATGTTTCAGAATACGCAGCGCGGCATCTGTCTGCGGAGTACTGAAAGATTCTGGTAACAAGGAAGAAGATGTTACGAGATTGTTGTTTCGATCGTTCATCGCTTAAGCCCTATCTGAAAAAATCCTGACGGGACCGCACGCGCTCGTGCGGCTGCAATAAGAATGGTATAGACATGAAACGCGGCCCGATGTTCATTGAACCTGGAGATAATCGCTGCCTGTAATACGCAGCCGATTCTACTTCTCCTACCGCCAGTCATCGACTGGAGCAGGTTTGATACAAGTAAGTAATCAGATTTCATGTAACTTTCCTCTTTTTTTTAAAAGCAGAAAAACAGTTACTCCGACTTCATCAGGCGCTCAGCACACCCAACCATACTCATTAACTTAACCGCGCCATGATGCCATCGGAATGGCAACATGGTAGCTAGAGGCGATTATACGATCATGTTTGAATATCTGCCGCTCACGCTGAAACGCATGGAGCGTGCAAATATGACCTGCAAGAAAAACTGAAATTATTTACTACGAGCATCAATATCAGCCAGGCATTCCCGGCCTTTTTCAGTGATGTCGAAACCGCCATCCGCTTCTTTCGCTGCGATATGACCTTTCTTGCCAAGGAAAGTCACCACATCCGATTTCAGCACAGCAAGCGGATCATTCGCTATCGCACGCAAGCCATTAATACAGCTCTTGATGAACAGGGTTTGCTTACCCTTATCGGTCAAGACAAGATTCCCACTTTTTGCATACTCGATATATTTGAGTCCAAGCAGACGCTTGGTATTTCTTGCCACGCAGGCAGATGGTCGTCCTTGCTTCACGCCAGCAACTATTTCATCCAGCGCATTGAACTCATCTACTGATAAATCACCACCCATTACTGCATCCAATCTCAAATATATGTGTATCTGCCGCCGAATGGCGACAGATTAAAAGCGCGGCAAATCAGCCAAGGTACGACCAGGAACATCATGGTCGATCGTATCAATGTCTTCAATGCCGTGTTGATGGATAACGATGTGGACTCTAGGGCCCAACACCATATCGTTGCCAACCTTGAATGCTGTAGCCACCTCATCACCAAAATGCAAGGCATCGACTACCAGACTAACGTCGTGTTCTGCTGTCACTGCTTCCCAGCCGGGAGAACCATCTCCTTTACGGTGTCCCCTTCCCCATCTCACCATTTCAACTCTGTCGCCTGCATCATTAAAACGCACTGCCTCAATCAAATGTACTGACATCGATGTCTCCATAAAAAAATGTCATTATTTTTCTGACCTCATGGTACGCGTCCCATAGCCTGACAGCAAGACACAGATTACGACGAAATCACTCTAATCAATCACAACAAGATCACACCACGTCAAAACGTGGACCGCATTGCCTCATCAAGCTAAGCGATAAATTCAGACGCATCAATACAAGAATCAGTCATCTCAAAAATGAAAGGAAAATCAGGACAAACATCAATTTACATATCAATTGATTAATGATTGTTCGATACGTCTGAATGAATTTGTTAAATCATCAAATAAAAATCTGTCCAGCTACATACACGCAAAGCAGCAAGCAAGTGGATTTCCCTCTAGGCAATACTGTACTAGCCATCAAAAATATCGCTATTTGTTAATTAACTGATTATTACTAATTTACATCCCATATTTATGGGATAACAGCAATATTTTTGAATGACTAAACTAACTTGCTCTACGCAAACAACAGAAGCAAATATCTGCATACAACAGAATAAATATACGTTGAGCTTGTTAGGGGAAAAGCCACTTTAAACACAACCTTTATACAAAGAAATTGCTACATATTTAAATTTTTTAGACAAGCCTGTTAGCAAGAAACGTTCTTCGACCTCCCGGATTGTTTAGTCACCAATCCAAAGAGCCAGCGCAGAGTCGCATTCTTTCGCTGTCGCTCGCTTACCTCCAATTTCCATCTCAGAAAATAACCTACGTTCGGTTGACTATTCTTATGCATGCGAAAAACCAAGGGGATTACCCGCGCGATAGCTCACCGAAAATCAGCTTCATTCAACGTCATCTACGTCTCGTCATTTTATGGCCCCTGCTTGCCTTGTTACTGATGGCTTTGCTATGGAGTGCCATCTATTCAAAACTGGCGAACGATAAAAAATTGCTGCAGGAAAATGCAGCTAAACAAGCCGTTTCCATTTCCAAAGCTTACGCACAATATTTAACCAGAACCCTGGAACAACTGGATCAGTTATCACAGCAAATAAAATACGGATGGGAACGATCTAACGGCTATCTAGGTTTTGAGGAAATGGCTGATCAAGGCTTATTGAACATCCCGCAATTTGCATCTATTGCCATTTACGATGAGAGCGGCGTACCTGTAACAACAACGATTCCTGTTACCGAAACGTTCACTGTCACTGATCGTGATTATTTTCAATTTCATCAAAAAAACGTTTCCAGCGAACTACGTATAGGCGCACCTACGATAGGTAGATTAAGCAAGAAAAAAATCGTGCAGGTATCACGCCGACTTGAAAACGAAGACGGCACATTCGGTGGCGTTCTGGTCATCGGAATTGCACCAGAATTCTTTACACTTTTTTCCGATGATCCCATTCTTGGGCGCGATGGAATACTTGCCTTCGTTGGTGAAGACGGTGTCGAACGCATGACAAAAGTGAATAGCCAGTACAGCGAGGGACTATCACTCATACCACTTCCTACAGCCAAAAATAATGGCATCGCAGACATGACGGCTGATGCCGCCCTGCTTCCAAGTGCGCAGACGCATTTCGTCGCGACACAAAAAATAAACAACTATCCTTTTTTTGTATTGGTCGGCTTAAGCAAGGAAGATATTCTTCTGCCTTATGAAGACCATCACGACATGTATCGAAAAATTGCCATCATCGGCAGTGGCATTTTGTTTCTATTTGCTGCCATGGCGATGTGGATGTCGATACGATTGACCTGGAGGAAACAGCAAGCGGACGCCATCAGAGAGACTTATCGTATCGCCACGGAAGGTGGCAACGAGGGATTTTATATTCTGCTTCCGATGCGTGACAGGAATGGTTTCATCACCGACTTCCAGGTCGTGGATTGCAATGAAAAAGGTGCATCGTTCTACAACATCGATAAAGAAAAATTTACTGGCGTCAAAGTTTCAGATTTCTACTCGGGCTCATATTTTGAAAAAGTCATGGGTGCTTATCGCATCGCGATGGAAACCGGCTTCTATGAAGACGATTACCAAGTGCCACCAGAAAGTCCTATCGATGCAGAATGGCTGAAAAGAAAATTCGTCCGTTCAGAAAATGGCCTCGCCGTTACCTTGCGTGATATCAGCGAGCCCAAGCGCCACGAACGTGAAATGGCACGGCTAGCGACAGAAGATGGTCTGACAGCTTTGCCGAATCGCCATTGGCTCATGACGTATCTGCCAAGAGCGTTGGCAACAGCCAAAGCCAATCACTCCATGCTGGCGATTCTGTTCATTGACCTGGACGATTTTAAAAACATCAACGATACACTCGGTCATTCTGCTGGCGATCAACTCTTGTGTACCGTTGCGATGCGTTTAAGATCCGTCGTGCGCGCAAGCGACAAAATTATCAGAATCGGCGGTGACGAATTCACCGTCATATTGGAAGCGATCCATAGCGAAGAAGAAGCTGCGCATATCGCGTTTTCCATCAATCAGATTTTGCGCGAACCCTTCGATATCTCACGCGACACGACGCCACAAAAAAACAAGATAGGCGCCTCTATCGGCATCAGTATTTTCCCGCGCGACGGGCAGGATGTAGAAACCTTGATCAAGAATGCGGACATCGCAATGTATGCTGCAAAAACCGGCTGCAAAGGGCAATTCCGTTTTTATGATCACACGCTGTACGAAGACATCAAGATGCGGCTCAATACAGAACAGGAATTGCTGCAAGCTGTCAGGGAAGATCAATTCCGTATCTATTACCAACCGCGCGTGCAAACGTTGACAGGCAAATTACTTGGTGTAGAGGCACTCATCCGCTGGCAGCATCCAGAGCGTGGCTTGGTCATGCCGAACGACTTTATCGGCCTGGCTGAGGAAACAGGCTTGATTAATCCAATCGGTGAAATCGTCGTCGATAAAGTATGTGCGCAACTAGCTACATGGATAAAGCAAGGTATTGAAGTTGTGCCAGTTTCCGTCAATGTCTCTCCGCATCAATTCAATGAGGGCAAGGTTAAAAAGATGCTGGCAGCCAATCTCGAAAAATATGGAATTCCTGCCAAGCTCCTTGAAATAGAACTGACCGAATCAGCGATGATGCGCAATGTCGGCGACATCTTCGATGAAATTACCGCCATCAACGGAATGGGCATCAAGGTACACGTGGATGATTTCGGCACCGGGTATTCATCGCTGTCTCTATTGCAACGATTGGATATGGATGTACTCAAGATTGATCAGGCCTTTACCTCGCAACTTGGCAGAGGCAAGGATGGTGAAATCTTCTTTACCGCAATTGTCTCTATGGCAAAAGCGCTGGGCATGCGCGTCGTGGCTGAAGGTGTGGAGACAATAGAACAATTAACGATCTTACAAACTCTTTCTTGCGATGAAGTACAAGGATATTACGTTGCACGTCCCTTACCGGCTGGTGACATCGCCGCCGTGATACACAAACAAAACCTCTTCCCTTAATCCTGCCATCGACAATACGCATCCTGCGTACCGCTTCCGCAATTCGCATCGCAACAGGCAGTCACAGCTATAATGTTCACCGCAACGCGTCTGGCTACGATTGTTCAAATCAATACTCGCGCCACACATTTTTTTCAGGTCTGCCTTCACTGTTAGTAATAGCTACAGGCAGCCATGTTTAAAGAGTCAATCTGCACAATGAATACTTCTGCACGTCCTATCGTTCTTTGTCTCTCCGGTCACGATCCAAGCGGTGGTGCCGGCCTGCAAGCCGATATCGAAGCCTTAATGGCGCAAGGCTGCCATGCTGCACCAACGGTTACTGCACTCACCGTACAAAACTCGGTCGATGTATCCGACTTTCGCGTGCTGGATTCCGCATGGGTGTTGGCGCAAGCCGAAGCGGTTATCACTGATTTACCAGTAGCAGGTATCAAGCTCGGCATGCTCGGTTCAGTCGAAATGGTCGATACCGTCACACAAATTCTGCGACGTCTGTCTCATGTTCCGATTGTGTGCGATCCCGTATTGCGCGCTGGCGGTGGTGGCGCACTCGGCAAGGATGAAGTCGGTTATGCAATGCGCGAACGACTCTTGCCGCTTGCAACAATCGCCACACCAAATCTACCGGAAGCACGCATTCTGGCTGAACTGCCAAACGGCACGCCCGATCAATGCGCAGAAAAATTACTGCCCTTCTGTCAGCATTTACTGATTACCGGCGGCCACGGCGATGAAGAAGAAGTTCATAACCGCCTGTATTCACGCGACGGCACCTTCCAGACATTTACCTGCGCGCGCTTGCCGGGCAGTTACCACGGCTCGGGCTGCACACTCGCCAGCACTCTGGCTGGTCGGCTTGCGTTAGGCGAAGACATTGTGACTGCAGTGGAAGCGGCACTGGCTTACACATGGCGCACCTTGCGCGATGCAGATCGCCCAGGCAAAGGCCAACACTTCCCACGTCGCCTACCATTGGATTTTTGCGCGTAAGAACAAAGCATCTCGTAGAAAACAAAAATGCCTGACGGGAAACCGGTAGGCATTTTTATTGCGCAAGGCTTCTATAAAAGAAGCGATAGAGGATTTATTCTGTCCCAGAAAGCAAAAAGCCCGCGACCGAAAAGGAAGCAGGCTAGTATTTTTGATTCACCCAGTCCTATAGTGGAAAGTGGCAAATCTGTGAACGAGCGAACTCGTCACGCAATCAATATACACTGATATTCAATGAACATGCAAGCGTTATTATGAATATTTTTCAAAACATGAAAAATACATAATGAAAATCGTGGTGGGAAGTACAAGTTTCGAACTTGTGACCTATCGCGTGTGAGGCGATCGCTCTACCCCTGAGCTAACCTCCCGAAGCGGCGCAAATTATCTCACAAAAGCCTCAAGGCATCAATTCGCCTCAGCCTTGCGCCACAGGCATTGCCCTCTCACTTCTTTGTCCAGACTTTTCATCACGACTTCATGCTCGGCTAATTCTTCTTCCGTTGCCGGCTGTAGCAAAACATCGGCAATCGCCACCATTTCCAGCGCAAGGCCATCGCCATCAACCTCCGGCCCGCCCAAATCCATCGTCAAACTGTTTTGACCACGCGTCATGGCCAAATACACTTCAGCCAACAACTCAGCATCCAGCAACGCGCCGTGCAATGCGCGATGCGCATTCGAAATACCGTAGCGATCGCACAAGGCATCGAGGGAATTACGTTTGCCCGGATGCATTTCCTTTGCCTGCACCAGCGTATCGACGATGTCGCCTACATGTTCCTTGAAACTAGGCGTATTCACACGCTTGAACTCGGCATCGAGAAAACCGACGTCGAACGGTGCGTTGTGGATGATGACTTCTGCGCCGCTGATGTAATCGCGGAATTCATTGGCAACTTCCGCAAACTTCGGTTTATCGCTGAGGAATTCTGTCGTCAATCCGTGGACTGCCAACGCGCCCTCTTCCGAATCGCGCTCAGGATTGATGTAGTGATGGAAGTTATTACCAGTCAAACGTCGATTGACCAACTCGACGCAGCCGATTTCAATGATGCGATCACCGGAACGCGGATTCAAACCTGTGGTTTCGGTATCTAGAACAATTTGTCGCATGCTTAATCAGTATTCAAAAGGTGTGAGAAAAAACGAGTGCTTATCGAGCCAAAACTTAGACTGCGACTTCGACACCGCGATTGGCAAGCGCATCGGCGCGCTCATTACCGGCATGACCATTATGTCCGCGCACCCAGCGCCATTCTATTTTGTGGCGCGCCTGAGCTGCATCCAGCGCCTGCCACAGATCTACGTTCTTGACCGGTGCCTTGGCCGCGGTTTTCCAACCGCGCGCCTTCCAACCGTGTATCCATTCGCTGATACCTTTTTGTACGTACTGACTATCGGTATGCACGACCACTTCACAGGGACGCGTCAATACGTTCAACGCTTCTATCACTGCCTTCAATTCCATACGGTTATTGGTGGTATTCAGCTCGCCACCGAATATTTCTTTCTCGCGTTCGCCCATTACCAGCAAAGCACCCCAACCACCGCGACCAGGATTGCCTTTGCAGGCACCATCACTATAAATATCTATCTTGTCCATGCTCATATTGTGTATTTCTTATCTGTGTATTTTGTTGGTCGCAGGTACGCCTTGCGGCGCTCCTGCTTTTTGTTTCTTCAAGGCCGGGCCGATCAAATGCATGCCTTTGACGCGCTTGATCGCCTGCACCACATAGACCGCGCCCAAATAGGGCCACCAGCGCTCGCCGATGTTTTCCATGAAGGAAAAACGATTCAGCCATTTCTCGCTTTCGCACGGCGGCGCATAACAGCCAAAATATCCGTTGCTGACTTCCATATTCAATAACTTCAGCCAATCTCTCATACGCGGCAGGCTGATGAACTCACCTTCCTGCGGTAAAAAATAAGATTCGCTCAAGCGTCCCAGCATCTGGCGCGCTCCCCAAAAACTGTAAGGATTGAAACCGCAGATGATGAGCTGTCCTTCAGGAATCAGGACACGCTCCACTTCGCGCAGTACTTGATGCGGCTCAGTAGCAAATTCCAGTACATGTGGCAGAACAATTAAATCAATACTGGCAGATGCATACGGCAACTCTTCAAAATCCTGCACCACAACAATCCGCCGCGCCTCATTGTCATTGTCAGCTGATGGAATATTCGTATCCGTCAGCCATGTATGCGGCATCCGGCTCGCGCGCAAAGCTTGAATCTGCGGCAAACCCAGCTGTGTCGCATTGAAGCCGAAAATATCCACAGTCAGCTCATCCAGGCGCGCATGTTCCCAATTCCGCACGTAATTGCCGGTCGGTGTCTCTAGCCAAGGCCCGAGGGATATAATGGATTTTTCTGTAGAAAATGTTTCCATGCGTATGTTGAGTGTACTAACTGTTCCCGCGTTTAACGACAATTACCTTTGGATTATCCACGATGGCGTACATGCTGCCGTGGTGGACCCGGGCGATGCTGCGCCGATTCTTGCCGCGCTGGAAGCGCACAAGCTGTCGTTGGTCGCTATTCTACTGACTCATCACCATAGTGACCATGTCGGCGGCGTATCAACGCTCTTACAACACTTTAAAGTACCGGTTTTTGCACCGCGCCACGATCCGATTGCCAACGTGACCACAGCGCTGGATGAAGGCGATATCGTCAATATCCCTGAATTAGGGCTGAATCTATCTGTGTTGCACGTGCCCGGCCATACGCTGGGCCACATCGCCTATGTAGCAAAAGAACAAGGCTGGCTGTTCTGCGGCGATACGCTGTTTGCCGGCGGCTGTGGTCGCTTGTTCGAAGGCACACCTACACAAATGTTGTCCTCGCTGGACAAGCTTGCAGCGCTGCCGGATAACACCAAAGTCTACTGCGCACATGAGTATACGATCTCCAACTTGCGCTTTGCGCTCGCAGCAGAGCCAGACAATGCTGCACTTTCAGCACGATTCAAAGCTGAGCAGGCAAAACGCGAGCTAGATATTCCAACTGTACCGTCAAATATCGGACTGGAAAAATCAACCAATCCCTTTTTGCGTGCACGTGAACCGGCCATTGCTCAACACTTGATCACAGAAGGCCGGGTAAACAGCAAAGATCCTGTTGCTGTTTTTACCGCCTTGCGCGAGTGGAAAAACAACTTCCGCTAAACGTTTTACCCATCTCAGATTTCAAAAACAATCGCTGTTTGCATGAAAATTGCTTCACGGCATATACCGAGATGCGCGTTTTTCTCATTTCCCTACGAAAACGTTATCGCTTTGATACCCGTTTTTAGTGGAAATAGCCACGATAAACACTAGCTGTTGTGTAAATTGTCTTGACTCGGAAAATGCGCATTACTTACACTCGGCCATTATCCTTTTCAACCGGCTGCTCATGGGTCGGTCATTTTTGCGAGACCCCATGCCTATATCCGATTTTAAAGTGCCATTCAGAATTACTTCCGCCGCCGCTCTATTGAGCATTGCCGGCTTCGCCCACGCCGCCAGCGATCTATCCTTGCCAGCGTACAACTGGGTAAAAGACGCCGCTCTCCAAGACAATCCCAGCCTTGCCAACGATCCACTCAGCGAATTTGTCGTTACCAGCGACGCAGACGTTTGGGCCCGCATACGCAAGGGCTTTGCGATTCCCGATCTGGTTGATAACCAACTAGTCATCAACCAGACACTTTGGTACAGCTCACGGCCTGACTATATCGGCCGCACCACCAAGCGCGCATCGCTCTATCTGTATCACGTGGTGGAAGAACTGGAAAAACGTAACATGCCGACCGAACTGGCATTGCTGCCGTTCATCGAATCCGCATTCAACCCACAAGCCTATTCCACAGCTAAAGCTGCCGGCATGTGGCAATTCATTCCATCCACTGGTCGCGACTTCAACCTGAAACAGAATATGTTCAAGGATGAACGTCGTAGCGTACTGGCCTCAACCGATGCTGCACTGACTTACCTGCAAAAATTGTATGGCATGTTTGGTGACTGGCAGTTGGCCCTCGCGGCTTACAACTGGGGCGAAGGTTCTGTACAGCGTGCAATCAAGAAAGCAGAAGCAGCCGGCTTAGGAACTGACTTCAATAGTCTCTCCGCCTACATGCCGGCAGAAACAAAGAATTACGTACCCAAGCTACAAGCGGTCAAAAACATCATCGCAACGCCTGATGCCTACGGCATTACGCTGTTAAAAGTCGATAATCAGCCTTACTTTGTCAGCGTTGCAAAGACACGCGATATCGACGTCAAGCTGGCAGCACAATTGGCAGAAATGCCGATGGATGAATTCAAGGCCTTGAATCCGCAATTCAATCGCCCAGTCATTACCGGCAGCAGCAATACACAAATTCTCCTGCCGCAAAGCAATGCAGATAAATTCAAGGCTAATTTAGCGAAATGGGGACACGCACTGTCGTCATGGACAGCGCACCGCGTGACCAATGCACGCGAACGCATAGAAACGATCGCAGCAAAATTCCACACGACGCCGCAAGTTATCCGTGAGGTCAACAATATTCCGCCGAAGATGTTGCTGAAGGCTGGCTCGACCATCCTGGTGCCACGTACGGAAGATTCTGCACAAAAGGATATTACGCAGGAAGTTGCCGACAACGCGACGCTGGCGATGACGCCTGATGTGCCAGATACCAAACGCATCAATGTGACCGTCAAGAAAAAAGACACTATCGATTCGCTGGCGAGTCGCTATAAAGTCACTATCGCTCAAATCAAGAACTGGAATAATCTGCGTCACGACAAACTAGCTAGCGGACAGAAGCTGGAATTGCACGTTCCCTATCGCGCAGTGGCAAGCAAAACCAAAACTAATACAAAGCACAACATCAAGCAAGCTAGCCACACGGTCAAAACAAAAACGGTTGTCGCGAAATCTCACAACAACCGTTCCAATAGCAAAATCAGCGTAGCTTCCGCAAGCGGTAGCAACATCAAATAAGGTCAATCCCTACACATGCCCCGTTGCAGTGTTCTCATCGGGGCGAGCGTAGATTGAGGCCGCCAGCAAGCGTTGCGTATAGGGTTCAAGCGGGTTCGATAACACGGACGCCGTCATACCCTTTTCCACCACATTCCCATCCTTCATCACCATCACACGATGTGCCATCGCGCGTATCACTGCCAAATCGTGACTGATGAAAATGTAAGCCATGCCGTATTTGCGCTGCAATTCCGCCAACAGCAACAAGACTTGATGTTGCACCGACACATCCAGCGATGAAGTAGGTTCATCCAGCAAAATCAGATCTGGCTTCAACACCAACGCACGCGCAATCGCAATCCGCTGACGCTGCCCACCGGAGAATTCATGCGGATAACGCGTCATCATCTCCGGTGACAATCCGACTTCGAGCAAACCATCAGCCACCGCTTTACGAATTCCTTCGGCTCCCAACTTCGGTTGATGCAAGGCCAAACCTTCGCCTACGATTTGTTCTATGGTGCGGCGTGGTGACAGCGAGGCAAACGGATCCTGGAATACGATCTGCATACGCGCACGCAAAGGCCGCAATGCATCACGACTCATATCCGCTATCGCTTTACCTTCAAATGCAATTGCGCCTTTCACTTTCGCACTGGATAGGCGCAATAAGGCCAAACCTAACGTTGACTTACCGGAACCTGATTCGCCGACTATGCCTAAAGTTTCACCGGGACGCACTTGCACGTCGACATCATCGACGGCAATAAATGGAATTGTCTTGAACCAACCTTTTTTGATATCAAAGGTACAGCGCACATGCTCGGCATTCAGCAGTGGCGTGGCAGCCTCGTTCACGGCATTGACCAATTGATGCGGCTGGCTCGCCAATAATTTCTGCGTATAAGCTTCGCGCGGAGCGGCGAACAGCTGCTGCGTGGTCGCCACTTCGATCAACTTGCCTTTTTCCATCACGCCGACGCGATCGGCAAAATGACGCACCAGATTCAAATCATGCGTAATCATCAACACCGCCATGTTTTCTTCGCGCTGTAACTGATTCAATAATTCGACGATCTGCACCTGTATCGTCACATCGAGCGCAGTGGTCGGCTCATCGGCGATCAGCAACTTTGGTTTACACGCCAAAGCCATCGCAATCATGGCGCGCTGGCGCTGCCCACCGGACAGTTGATGCGGATACGATAGTGCGCGTCGTTGCGGCTCTGGAATGCCTGTCTTGTCGAGCAATTCGACGGTACGTACAGCCGCTTTTTTCGCGCTGATGCCTTCATGCAGCATCAATACCTCTGCAATCTGATTACCTATCGTGAACAAGGGATTCAGTGCCGTCATCGGCTCCTGGAAGATCATTGCCACATCATTGCCGCGTACCGAGCGCATCGAGGCTTCGGTTTTTTGCAGGATGTCCTGACCTTCAAACAGAATCTTGCCGCCATACGTCGCATCCTGATTCAGACGTAATAGCGAAAGCGCAGTGACGGTCTTGCCCGAGCCCGACTCACCTACCAATGCAAACTTTTCACCGGCAGCAATGCTGAAGCTGACATCGTTGACGACTTTGCTGGTATCGAAGGACACCTGCAGGTTTTGAATATCCAGCAGACTCATGCTTTCCTCCGGACATCCAGCGAGTTACGCAAGGCATCGCCGATATTCGTTAACAACAGCAACATCACAGTCAGCACCACAAAGGTCGACAAAGCGATCCACCACGCATCTAGATTATTCTTCCCCTGCGCCAGCAACTCACCAAGACTTGCTGTTGATGCCGGCACGCCCAGACCGAGAAAATCCAAACTGGTCAACGCCAGAATCGCACCACTCATGCGGAACGGCAAAAAGGTCACTACCGGCGTCAAGCTATTTGGCAACACGTGGCGCCAGATAATCTGTCCGTTGGACAAACCCATCGCGCGTGCCGCCTGTACATATTCCAGATTACGATTACGCAGGAAGTCTGCACGCACATAATCAGACAAACTCATCCAGCCAAACAGTGAGAGCAAAATCAACAACAAACCTATGCTCGGTTGAAAAATAGAAGCAAAAATGATCAGCAAGTACAGCTCCGGCATAGAGCCCCAGATCTCCATAAAGCGCTGGAAGAACAAATCCGTCTTGCCCGCAAAGTAACCCTGGATCGCACCTGTAATTACACCTAGCAATACACCCGTGAAGGTCAGTGCTAATCCGAACAGCACGGAGACACGAAAACCGTATAACAAGCGTGCAGCCACATCGCGCCCTCTATCATCTGTACCCAGCCAATTCTCGGCGGAAGGTGGTGCAGGGTTCGGTGAGGTGGCGAAATAATTCAGCGTGTCGTAGTGGTAATGATTGAGCGGATAGATCGCCCAGTTGCCGTTCTTCTTGAATTGATCGCGTATGAAGGGATCAAGATAATCGGCAGGCGACTCGAAATCACCACCGAACTTCTTCTCCGAATACGTACTGAAGATAGGGAATACCAATTCGCCGTTATAGCGTGCGATCAATGGTTTGTCGTTAGACACCAGTTCTGCCATCAAACTGATCACCACCAGAATACTGAAAATGATCAGGCTCCAGTAGCCGCGACGATTCTTCTTGAAACGCAACCAAACGCGCCGTCCCGGCGATACCGACTCTGCGGCAGACGATGAAGAAGTGGAAGGTAAATTCATCGATTCAGACTTTCAAACTGCAAACGTGGATCGGCCCAGACGTAGCACAAATCGCCCAGCAACTTGACCACCAAACCGATCAGCGTAAAGAGATAGAGCGTACCCATCACAACCGGATAATCACGTCGGATCACCGATTCGTAAGACAACAGACCCAAGCCATCCAGCGAGAATAAAGTTTCGATCAACAGGCTACCGGCAAAGAACGCACCTATGAACGCAGCGGGAAAGCCCGTCACCAATGGGATCAATGCATTGCGGAATACGTGCTTGTACAAAACTGCGTTTTCGCTCAAACCCTTGGCGCGCGCGGTCAGCACATATTGTTTGCGAATTTCTTCGAGGAAAGTGTTCTTCGTCAGCATCGTCATTACGGCAAACGAACCGGCCACCGATGCGGTCACCGGCAGTGTGATGTGCCACAGATAATCGAGTACCTTGCCGATCAACGACAATTGATCCCAGTTATCGGAGGTCAAACCGCGCAGTGGAAACCACTGCACAAAGCTGCCGCCACCGAACATCACTAATAGGAAAACGCCGAGGATAAAACCAGGGATCGAATAACCAATTAGCACCACGATGCTGGTGAGTGAATCGAAACGACTACCTTCGCGCACTGCTTTCGCAATACCAAGCGGCAGCGAGATGAAATAAGTCAGGAAAAAAGTCCACATCCCTATCGTGATAGAGACCGGCAATTTCGACACGACCAAATCCCATACATCTTTGTGATGATAAAAACTTTGTCCTAAATCGAAGGTGGCAAAACCTTTCAGCATTTGCCAGAAGCGTTCCACCGGCGGTTTGTCGAAACCGTACAGTGCTTTAATTTCAGCTACGCGCTCGGCATCTATACCTTGCCGCCCGCGGTATTGCGATATGCCACCACCACCGGCTTCACCACCTGCACCAAACTGCCCTTTCAATTCCACCAAAGCCTGCTCAACCGGCCCGCCGGGTACGAACTGGATGACAGCAAAAGTAATCGCGATCACACCCAACAAGGTGGGCACCATCAGCAACACGCGTTTGATTATGTAAGACCACAGATTCATCGCGAGATCCTCATTTTGCTTTTTCTTGCCACCAGGTTGAAATCACATAAGGATCCGGCTGGTAATACAGCGGCAACTTGGCCGGCATGCCGAAACGGTTCCAGTAAGCGATCCTGTGAGTAGATGAATACCATTGCGGGATGACGATATGTTTGTTTAACAGTACGCGATCCAGTGCACGGGCTGCACCTTGCAGTTCTGTCCGGCTATCTGCTGCCACCAGCGCTTCGACCAGGCGATCGACGGCAGGATCTTTCAAGCCCCAAACATTGCTCGAACCTTTTTCATCTGCGGCCTTGGAACCGAACATATCGAACATCTCATTGCCAGGTGTACTGACGTCCGAGAAGCGGATGCTGGTCATATCGTAATCAAAATCTTCCATGCGCTTTTGTATCAAGGCATAGTCAGCCGTACGTTGCGTGACCTGTATTCCTAGTTTTTGCAGATTGCGGACATAGATGCTGATCACGCGCGACATGGCGGATTGATCATCCATGATTTCAAACGCAAATGGCTCACCTTTGGCATTACGCAAGGCACCGTCGCGATATTCCCAACCGGCCTGACGGAATAGTTCAACTGCTTTCAGCAAGTTGGTACGCAGCGAACCAGGTGGATTGGTATTTGGCGGGATTGGTGCAGGCCCGAATACAACGGGATCGAGCTTGCTACGCAACGGTTCCAGCAATACCAATTCTTCTGTTGAAGGCATACCGGTGGCTGCCATCGGACTATTATTGAAGAAGGAGTAAATGCGTTTGTAAGAGCCAAAGAATAGCTGGCGGTTCATCCATTCATAGTCCAGTGCCAAGCCCAATGCCTGCCGCACGCGTATATCCTGAAATTGCGGACGGCGCAGATTCATCATGAAGCCTTGCATGCCGGCACCGTTAGAATGCGCCAGCTCACGTTTAATGATTGCACCGCTATTGAATTTAGGTCCCTTGTAACTACGCGCCCAATTCTTTGCGCTGTTCTCCACGACCAGATCAAATTCACCAGCCTTGAAGGCTTCCAGACGCGCCACATCATCTTTGTAGAAACGGTAGTTGATGCGTGCGAAATTGAACATGCCTTTGCGCGTAGCGAGATCTTTGCCCCAGTAATTCGGATTCCGCTTGTAACTAATGGAGCGACCAGTATCGTATCTATCAATCAGATAGGGGCCGGTGGTTATCGGCGGTGTCAGCCCAATCTTGTCGAAGTCTGTACTTGCAGCCCATTTGCGCGAAAACACCGGCACGCTGCCGACTATCAAAGGCATTTCACGATTGAGTGTCTTGAAGTCGAAACGCACGGTGCGCTCATTCAACACCACACATTGCTTCACATTGGCGAGCAGCGATTTGACCTGCGGCGCACCTTTGGCCACCAGAGTATCAAAGGAATACTTAACGTCGGCAGCCAGCACCGGATCGCCGTTATTGAAACGTGCTTTCGGATTAAGGCGGAAAGTCATGGCCATACGATCCGCTGACAATTCCATGTCTTCTGCCAACAAGCCATACATGGTCGCCACCTCATCTGTAATGGCTTCAGAGCCACTGGAAGAAGTCGTCAGGCTTTCAAACATCAGATTGGTAAGTCCGGCCGCCGATACACCCTTCATCGAGAAGGGATTGAATTTATCGAAGCTGGTACGCCGATCCGGGTTGGCGAGGAATAACTCACCACCTTTAGGCGCATCTGGATTCACAAAATCAAAATGCGTGAAACCGGCCGGATACTTGGGCGTGTCGTAGAGAGAGAAAGCGTGCGCGGCAAAGGCGCTACTACTTTGAGAAATAAAACAGAACAGCAGAAGAGAAAAAAGTGATTTAGCCATTCGCCTGTCATTGATGGTGATTGCTTGCTGATCGCGCGATCCGCTCTCTGTTAAAGCGCAACGCATATATTGACGTTCTGGCTATTCTACAGAAACGCCCCGACGCCAGCACACTCTTGCATACACCTGCGGCAAAGCCGGCAAAAACAGAGAATTGTCACAAAAGTTGCCGTTGCGCCGACTAGCCCCTACAATCTTGCCCATTCCGCACTTATTCGCGCGCAGTTACTGTCGAAAATCCACTGGAGTCGTTCATGGCATTCTTGCAAGGCAAAAAAATCCTCATCACCGGTTTGTTATCGAACCGCTCCATCGCATACGGCATCGCTGCTGCTTGCAAGCGCGAAGGCGCTGAACTCGCATTCACCTACGTCGGCGACCGCTTCAAGGATCGCATTACCGAGTTCGCAAAAGAATTCGACAGCACACTGGTATTCGATTGCGACGTCGGTAGCGATGAACAAATCGCCGCACTGTTTGCCGATCTGGGCAAATCGTGGGATCACCTCGACGGTCTGGTCCACGCAATCGGCTTTGCACCACGCGAAGTCATTGCCGGCGACTTCCTCGATGGTATTTCACGCGAAGGCTTCAAGATCGCGCACGACATCTCTGCATACAGCTTCCCGGCGATGGCCAAAGCTGCGTTGCCGATGTTGCGCCCAAATGCAGCACTGCTGACCTTGACCTACCTCGGCTCCATGCGCGCCCTGCCTAACTACAACACCATGGGTCTGGCAAAAGCATCACTGGAAGCCAGCGTACGTTACATGGCTGAATCGCTCGGTCCTAAAGGCGTGCGCGTCAACGGCATCTCCGCTGGCCCGATCAAGACCTTGGCTGCCAGCGGCATCAAAGACTTCAGCAAGATCCTCAACTTTGTCAAAGCGCATGCACCATTGCGTCGCAACGTCACGATCGAAGATGTCGGCAATGCAGCAGCCTTCCTGTTGTCTGATCTGTCAGGTGGCATCACTGGCGAAATCACTTACGTCGACGGCGGCTTCTCGCATGTGGTCGGCGGCATGAACGGTCTGGAATAAACGCCATGCATAGAGTCAGATAAACGGCTCGATTCCGGTATGTGAAAACGCGGCAGTACGCTTACTGCCGCGTTTTTTATTAACATAGACACAAGTACAGTTTCAGCGCTCCTCAGAGGAGAAAAGCTTGTATTCCGCGACATGACTCGACAGTGAGTCCAATCTGTACTACAATGCGCGCTGTGCTTTGTAACAGACATCGCACTTTGCAGCATCGCGAACCGTTAGCATTAACGATAAAGCCCCCCGCCTTCAGGTGTTGAATTCCAGACACCGTCCCGGCGCAAAGCTTTTGTGCCGAAATCTCTCAGAGCTTTCTTAGCTGTTTCGTTGGTTGGCGTTGCATTTTTTGCGCACTCGCAGACATTCATCGTGGACACAATCCATGATGCGCGCTGTCGCGCTGATATATACGAAAGAAAAATAATGACTTTTGAATCACTAGGCCTCCACGCGTCCATCATCAAAGCACTGACCGAATCGGGCTACACAGCTCCAACAGGTGTGCAAGCCCAGGCGATCCCTGCAGGCATTGAAGGCCGCGACATGATGGTTTCGTCACAAACTGGTTCCGGCAAGACAGCGGCATTCATGCTGCCTGCGCTGCATAAATTCGCAGTTCAATCCGAACAGCAACAACCTGAATCTGGCAAAACACCTAATCAAGAAGCGCAATCGGCTCGCTCACGCGGCGATCGCCCACGCTTCAAAGCAGCACAACCGAAAATGCTGGTGTTGACCCCGACCCGCGAACTCGCACTGCAAGTAACTACCTCGACCGACAAATACGGCGCGTTCATGAAACGTGTCAAAGCTGTTTCGATTCTGGGCGGTATGCCTTACCCGAAACAAATGCAATTGCTAGCCAAGAATCCAGAGATTCTGGTAGCAACTCCAGGCCGTTTGATCGACCACATGGAATCGGGCAAGATCGATTTCTCGCAACTGCAAATCCTGGTATTGGATGAAGCGGATCGCATGCTGGATATGGGCTTTATCGACGACATCGAAAAAATCGTCGCAGCTACACCAGAAGGTCGTCAAACCATGTTGTTCTCGGCAACACTGGACGGCATGGTCGGCAACATGGCAAAACGCATCACCAAAGATGCATTGATCATTCAAATCGCCGGTTCCGCTACCAAGCATGAAAACATCAAGCAATGCGTCCACTTCGTCGACGATCTGTCGCACAAGAATCGCATGCTCGATCACCTGCTGCGTGACGAAACCATGGATCAAGCTGTTGTGTTCACCGCAACCAAACGTGATGCAGACACCATCGCTGATCGTCTGAACATCGCTGGTTTCGCTGCCGCTGCATTGCATGGCGACATGCACCAAGGTGCGCGTAACCGTACATTGGATGGCTTGCGTCGCGGTCAGATCCGTGTTCTGGTAGCAACCGACGTTGCTGCACGCGGCATCGACGTTCCAGCTATTACGCACGTTGTTAACTACGATCTGCCTAAGTTCCCGGAAGACTACGTTCACCGCATCGGTCGTACCGGTCGTGCTGGCCGTAACGGCATTGCAGTCTCGCTGGTAAACCACGCAGAAAGCATGAACGTCAAACGTATCGAGCGCTTCATCAAGCAATTGATCCCGGTCGAAGTCATCGAAGGTTTCGAACCAAAACGCAGCGCTTCGGCACCGCGTTCGAACCACAAACCAGGTGGCTGGAAACCAGGCGACAACCGTGGCAACACGGCTAAGCCAGGTCAGCGTACATTCAGCAAGCCAAATGCACCACGTAAAGATGGCAGCAGCTTCAACAAAGGTCCACGTACCGGCGATGCAGGCGGCGCAACACGTCGTCCTTTCGGCGAGCGTTAATCGCTGACGTCTGCCAGACGTTGAACTAAAAAGACCGGGTCATAAACCCGGTCTTTTTTTATGCGTCTACAGTTTTCAGTACAGTATCTTTATGTAAAGACGGAAATAACATACCGTAACAATTGTAAGCAGATGCATAAGTTGCTGAAGTAATTTATGCAAACGCTATAGTGAACCCATCATCACTTTCGAGACAAGAAATCATGAAACGATTACTTTTAGGCGTCGCCGCTCTTCTGCTCAGTGCAACTGCCGTCGTACCACTGCAAGCGATGGCGCAGCACACCAGCGTCAGCATCAATATCGGCACAGCACCGCCGCCACTGCGTTATGAACGTATGCCGCCGCCACGTCACGGTTATGTATGGGCACCGGGTTACTGGAATTGGAATGGCTATCAACACGTATGGGCGCAAGGCCACTGGGTACGTGCTCGCCCCGGCTATGTCTATCAACGTCCGCAATGGCACCAGGATCATGGTCACTGGAATTTGCATCAAGGTGGATGGCAGCAAAACAGACATGACAAGCACTATCGCAAAGACAAACACCACAACAAAAATAACGGTTATCACTGTCCTCCCGGCCAAGGCAAGAAGGGCAACTGTTAATACCAGCTCAGGAGGCGATAAATATCGCCTCCTGAGTTGAAATCTTTCCGTTACAAAGCGCAGGTACGAAATCCAACCAGCATGTCGCTACGTTCCGGTAGATAGAAATTTCTGAATTTAGGTGAACGTATTCTTTGCCGTGTCGCAAATGAGGCACCACGCAACACTTGATGCGTCATGAAATACGGTTCCGAATATTCACGATAAGCATCAACAGAGAATCCGGGATACGGCTCGAATGGCGAACAAGTCCATTCCCACAGATCGCCCCAGCGCAATGCCGGATGCGCAGACATTGCAGCAAATTCCCATTCCGCTTCCGTCGGCAAACGTCGATGGGCCCACAGACAAAATGCCTGAGCTTCAAACAAACTGATATGCCGTACAGGTTCATGGTCAGGTAACACGATCAATCGACCAAAGCGTTCCGCACACCAACGATGACCATCACGCTGCCAGCTAATCGGCGCTGAACGTTCTTGTTGCATCAGCCATGCGCGCCCTGCCTTGCTCCAAAAATTCGGATTGTCGTAACCACCATCGGCAATGAATTCGGCGAATTGTGCATTCGATACCAAAGTGGAATCCATCGTAAACGCCGGCACATACATCGCATGCGCATACTTCTCGTTATCGAAGATGAAGTCATCCGTTTTTTCACTGCCTAGCTGTATCGTGCCGCCGGGGAAACTAATCTCGCCTTGCGACCAGTTCGGCAAGGCAGGCGCTGCCAGACGCGTCAAAGGCATGACACGCAGCGTTTGCATTTGGCAAACCAGCGTCTCAGCACGCATGTCTTCATATACCAATGCCAGGCGATACGGATACAGTGCAGCATCGTCGTCTTCTGCACGCGAGAGCTTGTCCAGTACGCGATCCAGCACTTCATGGCAATAGGTTTTCAAGGCACCGGTGCGCGGCAAGTCTAGAGTCCAGCGACCACGATGTGACAAGGTATTCGGGTCGAACCAGTCATCGCCTTTGGTCAGCATCGAGGTACGCTGTGCAGCCGTCGGTGCACTCGATTCTGCCTCACGCAAGATATACCACTCGGCAAACCATGCTATATGCCCCAAGGTCCACAAAGGTGGAGAAACGTTGGGCGATATCGGCACATTCGCAGGGACATCCAAGCCGGCTTCGCAAAAACAATCAAAAAGCTGCAGCGTATAATCACGTGCATCTTGCAGCGCGTTGGTCAGCTCTTCAGACGTGGCATTGCGAAAAGATGAAGTCATTGAATAAACGCCGGTCGCAGATGGATAAAAACATCTTTATTGATACGACATGATGCCATATCAAATCGACTAAAAGCCAAGCAGCCAAGAAGCAGCACGCACACTTTAAAAAGAGAAATTCATGAATGCACCAATCAAACTTACTTCGTTCTCGCATGGTGGCGGTTGCGGCTGCAAGATTGCACCTGGTGTGCTGGCGGACATTCTGAAGAACTCCAGCGGCTTCCCTGTGCCAAAAGAATTAATGGTCGGCATCGAGACTTCCGATGATGCTGCCGTCTACAAGCTCAATGATGAGCAAGCGTTGATCGCGACTACAGACTTCTTCATGCCTATCGTCGATGATCCTTACGACTTTGGCCGTATCGCTGCCACCAATGCAATCTCCGACGTCTATGCGATGGGCGGCACGCCTATCATGGCGCTGGCCTTGGTCGGCATGCCTATCAATCAACTGCCGATAGAAACCATAGGTCAGATCATCAAAGGTGGTGAATCGATTTGCGCTGAAGCCGGCATCCCTATCGCCGGTGGCCACACTATCGATTCGGTCGAACCTATCTACGGCTTGGTAGTGCTTGGACTGGTGCACCCATCTAAGGTCAAACGCAATGCGGATGCCAAAGCCGGCGACAAGCTGATACTCGGCAAGCCCTTGGGAGTCGGCATCCTTTCCGCAGCTTTGAAAAAAAATGTGCTGGATGCAGACGGTTATGCCGCAATGATCGCGAACACCACCAAATTGAATAAGCCCGGCATGGCTTTATCCAAACTGGATGGCGTACATGCACTGACTGACGTAACCGGCTTCGGCTTGCTTGGACATTTGCTCGAACTCGCACGCGGTGCAAAATTAGGCGCAAAACTGAATATGCCCAGCATCCCACTTTTACCGAATGTTCAGCATCTGGCAGAGCAAGGCTGCATCACCGGCGCATCGGGACGTAACTGGGATGCGTACGGCCATGATGTATCGCTGGCAGCAGCCATCACACCGGTACAACGTGCATTACTGAGCGATCCACAAACCTCGGGTGGCTTGCTGGTCGCATGCGATCCTGCCAGCGTCGACGAAGTGCTCGCCCTGTTTCATCGTGAAGGTTTTGCCGATGCGCAAGTGATTGGAGAAATGGTCAAAGGCGCGGCTAAAGTTGAGGTAGCTGCATGACAATCACGGTACGAAGCGCAACAATCAACGATCTACACGCAGTTGCATCGCTATTTGACGCTTATCGTCAATTTTACCGTGAAGCGGCAGATATCGATGTCGCGCGTGATTTCATACATGCGCGCATGACTCGGAACGAATCCGTGATTTTTCTGGCAGAAGACGTTGCATCTACACCACTAGGCTTTACTCAGCTCTACCCGACCTTTTCATCCACCGCGGCAAAACGTATCTGGACCTTGAATGATCTGTTCGTTTCGACAACAGCACGAGGTCATGGCGTTGGCCGCGCATTATTGGAAAAGGCCAAGGAATTTGCCATTGCGGACGGTGCTGCGCGACTGGAACTGGCAACCGCGCACAACAACCCGGCGCAGAAACTGTATGAAGCCGCCGGTTATCAACGTGACAACGAATTCTTGCATTACACCCTGCCGTTGGATAAATGAAACTTGACAGCCACGTCCTTGTTCCCCTAAAGTTAGCCCCATGTCTTACGCAAACCACATTCCTTCCGCACCATCGCACATCGCTAGCGCATCGCTATCGACGCTGCTATCGCTATTACTAGCCTAGTATCGATCCCTTGTGTTGCACGCAACACACATGTTTTACCAGTCGTAGTCCATATCGCAGTACAACCGAGTTACCCGTAACCATCATGCCTATCAAGCCGATTTCAGCAGTGCGCATCAATGGCGATTTGTTCGCCGGGATGACGTTCGCTCGTTCATTGGCTTTGCTATTGCTACCGATCGGTTACCTGACCTAGCGCACGTGGCAGTCAGGTAGCCCATATCGCCACTCCTGACGCTTTATCCCGATTACAGAATTAAAGGATTTATCATGATGTTGACCAACCCGGCTGCGAAATACCGCGCCTTCCCACCCGTGCAACTCAAAGACCGTACCTGGCCTGACCAGGTCATCAGCAAACCGCCTATCTGGATGAGCACCGATTTGCGCGATGGCAACCAGTCCTTGATCGAACCGATGAACCACGAGAAGAAATTCCGTTTCTTCGACATGCTGTTGAAAATCGGCCTGAAAGAAATTGAAGTCGCCTTCCCTTCCGCCTCGCAAACCGATTTCGATTTCGTGCGCAAACTGATCGATGGCAAACGTATCCCTGACGACGTCACGATTGAAGTCTTGACGCCAGCACGTGAAGACCTGATCCGCCGCACCGTCGAGTCCGTCATCGGCTCACGCCGCGCCATCGTGCACATGTACAACGCGACGGCACCTTCCTTCCGCCGCATTGTGTTCAATATGTCGAAGGAAGAAGTGAAAGCATTGGCTGTCGCCGGCACCAAGCTGATCCGCGAATTGACCGATGCGCATCCAGAAACAGAATGGGTATTCCAGTATTCACCGGAAACCTTCAGCATGACTGAACTCGATTTTGCTAAGGAAGTCTGCGACGCCGTGTCCGAAGCATGGCAGCCGACACCAGAACGCAAGATGATCTTCAATCTGCCAAGCACGGTAGAAGCCAGTACACCTAACGTCTACGCCGATCAAGTCGAATGGATGCACCGTAATCTGGCGCGCCGCGATTCCATCATCCTCAGCGTCCATCCGCACAATGATCGCGGTTGTGGCGTCGCCGCAGCGGAATTGGCTGTAATGGCTGGTGCTGATCGTATCGAAGGCTGCTTGTTCGGCAATGGTGAGCGTACTGGTAACGTTGACCTCGTCACACTTGCCTTGAATCTGTATTCGCAAGGCGTCAATCCAGGTTTGGATTTCTCCGATATCGATGAAGTTCGTCAATGCGTGGAAGAATGCAATCAGATTCCAGTTCATCCACGTCACCCTTATGTCGGTGACTTGGTCTACACCGCATTCTCCGGCTCGCATCAAGATGCGATCAAGAAAGGCTTTGCCAAACAGAAAGCTGACGAAATCTGGGAAGTGCCTTACATGCCTGTCGATCCAGCTGATCTCGGTCGCAGCTACGATGCCGTGATCCGCGTCAACAGCCAGTCTGGTAAAGGCGGCATGACCTATTTGCTGGAACAGGAATATGGCCTCGTATTGCCACGCCGTTTGCAGATCGAATTCAGCCGCGCCGTGCAACGCATCACCGATGAAACCGGTGGCGAAGTGGCTGCTGGCGATATACACAAGATTTTTAACAGTGAATATCTGACTGCCATCACGCCTTATCAATATCGCAGCCACCATATCGATGATTCGAAAGGCAATGAAATTCAAATCAAGGTCGAGCTGGAAAAAGATGGCAAACCAGTGACGGTAAGCGGCTCTGGCAACGGCCCAATTGATGCCTTCATCAATGCGTTGGGCTTGGATATCAAACTGATGGATTTCCATGAACATGCCATCGGTGCAGGTGCCAGCGCCAATGCTGCCAGCTACATTGAGCTGCGCGTCGACAATGGTCCTACCCGTTTCGGTGTCGGTATCGACAGCAATATCATGACGGCCTCGTTCCGTGCGGTGCTGAGCGCAGTGAATCGAGATGTTGCATTGACCGTGAATATGAAGGCTGCCTGATCTACGCAAACTTCAAAAAAAGCCGCTGAGTTTCAGCGGCTTTTTTTACGCCTAGAAATTACCGCAATATGCGATCAACTTTCCCTCTCGACAACAAACCTGATCCAGCCACTGCTTGCTGGCTTTGAAATTGATACGTATGGCAAAATACGGCAAGGTCACATTTACAGATTTTTCTTCAGGTATGTCGTATGCGTCGGATTATCCTATTACCCATCGTCATACTGATTGCCGCCTGCAGCACCCTGCTCAGCTCACGCATCGATAATTTATATGGCCCGGCAGATCCGACACGCTTTGATGTGCCGATGCCCCCACCCGTAGACAATTCCTATCTGCAAACGATACAACCGATACTCAATCAACGCTGCGTAGTTTGTCATGCCTGCTATGACGCGCCCTGTCAGCTAAAAACCACCAGTTGGGACGGCTTGGCACGCGGTGCCAACAAAACCGCTGTGTATGATGCGACACGCCTGCTGGCAGCCGAACCATCGCGCCTTTATATCGATGCACAAAAACCTTCCGAATGGCGCCAGCACGATTTCTTTCCGGTTCTGAACGAACACATGTCTACACCGGAAGCCAATCGCGCAGTCGGCTTGATCCATCGCATGCTGGCACTCAAGCAGCAACATCCGTGGCCATCTGACGATAGCAAACTGAACAAGCTGGATCTGTCGGAAAACCGCGCAAACATGTGCCCGGCCGATTTCGAAATGGATGCCTACGAGCGCAGCACACCGTTAGGCGGTATGCCTTTTGGCCTTCCCGCTCTGTCGCCGGAAGAGCATCGCACCATGACGAACTGGCTGGAACGAGGTGCGCCTTATGAAGGGCAACCCGCATTGCCAGCGGCAGTAACGGAAAAAGTGAAGCTGTGGGAAAAATTCTTCAATGGCGATTCATTGAAAGAACAACTGTTTGCGCGTTATGCCTATGAACATTTGTTCCTAGCGCATCTGTATTTCGGCGATGAGTTCAACGACGACAAACAGCGCCGCTATTTCAAACTGGTACGTTCAGCGACACCGCCAGGACAACCAATAAAAATCATCGCAACACCACGTCCGGTAGACAATCCCAATGTTGGCCGTGTCTACTATCGCCTGACTGAAGAACTCGAAGCGATAGTCGCCAAAACTCACATGCCTTATCGGCTAGATGCACAACGCATGACACGCTGGCGCAGTCTATTTTTCGATGTTCCTTATCAGGTAGATAAACTCCCTGGTTATAGCGAAGAAACCGCAGCCAATCCATTTGCCACCTTCGCCCAGTTACCAGTAGGCGCACGCTATCGCTTCATGCTGGATGAAGCCGAGTTCACCATCATGGGCTTCATCAAAGGGCCTGTATGTCGCGGCCAGGTTGCACTCAATGTCATCCGCGATCAGTTCTGGGTGACCTTCCTCGCACCGTCCGAAACCTACGATAAAGAGGTCGACCTGTTGCTGCAACAGAGCGCAGCTCTGGCACGCCTGCCCACCGGCAATCGCAGCAGCGGCATCCTCGTGCCTTGGCTCGAATATGGGAAGCTGGAAAATGATTACCTGAAAGCACGCACCACCTTGATGGCCAAAGTCATCAAACAACCGGCTGATATCAACCTCAACCTGATCTGGGATGGTGACGGCCATAACGACAACGCAGCACTAACCGTGTTCCGCCATTTTGACAATGCAAGCGTGGTCAAAGGCTTTGTCGGCGACACGCCAAAAACCGCCTGGGTCATAGGCTACCCATTACTGGAACGCATCCACTATCTGCTGGTAGCGAATTACGATGTGTATGGCAACGTTGGCCATCAACTCAACTCACGGCTCTACATGGATTATTTGCGTGCAGAAGGTGAATCCACTTTCCTGCTGATGCTGCCCAAGGCTCAGCGTATCGCCACACGTGACTACTGGTATCGCGGCGACAGTCTTTCTGTACGAGAACAAGTCTACGGTGGCCCAGCCAGTACCTTGGATGTCGATAGCGGTATTCGCTATGTCACCGATAATCCGAAGAAGGAATTGCTGGAGCAGATGAGAAAACGACTCGCACCCGTGATCTCTACCAATCTGGACTGGACGAAGCAAACACCAACATATTTGCAAGCTCCGTTGACGACACTCGCAGCGACCAAGGGCCAGGCATTGCAATGGTTGCCGGAAACTGCGCTGCTGGTAATCGATACGCCCGACGGCAAAGCCAGAACATTCAGCCTGATACGCAATACGGCGCATGCCAGCGTGTCCCATCTATTGGGTGAGCGGAAAGAAGTGATACCGGAAGAAGCTACCTTGACGCTGGCACCCGGCATCATCTTCAATTATCCGAATGCCTTTTATCGCGTCCGCTCTGCGGACTTGCCAGCGATGATCACCGCACTGCAAGGACTGCGTTCGGAAAGCGACTATGCCGCCTTTACCAAACGCTGGGCCGTACGTCGTGACAATCAGGATTTCTGGGCATTCAGCGATACGCTGCATCAACGCTACTTCAAGGAGCAATCATTGGAAGCAGGCATACTGGATTACAACCGCCTGGAGTTCCGTTAAGCAGTTGAGTAAAAAGCTACGTCTATCCAACTCAAGCCATAAGCAAAAACACTTAGGCAATTCGATTGACTTGCTTCGCCAGCCAACCATACTATGGAATCGTCTGAGTATGGTTGGGTAGGCTTATGTCCGAGAAGAATGCAGCAGGCAATAACATCTTGCCCTTCACACGCGTTGCAAAACGTCCCTCCCCCGAGGAAGTCGCAGCCATTGCGGCATCGGATCTGTATGAGCTATTGCCCGTCTACGATAGGTTGATCGGACTGTTAAGAGAAACCTACGACTATGAACTGGATATGTTGACGGATGACATAGTACTTTCCGTCGTGCGTTGTCGAGAAGCGCTGGCAAAAGGGATGGACGATAAAACCGGTTTGAAGATGGTCAAGGAAATGCGCGAAGGATTGCGCGAAATGCCTAAAACCCTGCGCTCGCTTCTACCTGGCTTGGGGCCACGTCTGGGAGAAAGCATAGAGCACAAACTGGGAATCCGGTTTTCAAAGTACTAGCTGAATGATCAAGCGTGAAATCAGCATCCGCCTGTAACTGTATCTAGCGCGCCAAACGAATCCCGGAAAATTGCCAACGCGCCGTCGCCGGAAAGAAATTCCGATAACTGACGCGCTCATGTCCACTCGGCGTCACGCATGAAGAGCCGCGCAGCACATACTGATTCGACATGAACTTGCCGTTGTATTCACCCAGCGCACCCGCTACAGCTTGGTAACCGGGATACGCTGCGTAGCTGCTGCTAGTCCATTGCCAGCAAGTACCAAACAACTGGATCAAGTCTCCCGCCTCGCGAGCAGCATGTTCCCATTCAGCTTCAGTCGGCAGACGCGCACCGCTCCAGCGTGCATAAGCATCTGCTTCAAAATAAGAAATATGTGTCAACGCTGCATTCAAATCGAGTGGCCGCAAGCCATGCAGAGAAAATGCATGCCAGCCTCTATCATGCTGCCAATACAGCGGATGCGAAATTTGTTGTGTCTGCACCCAATCCCAACCTTCCGACAACCATAAAGCCGGATTCTCATAGCCGCCCGCTTCGACGAAAGCCAGATACTCGCGATTCGTCACCAATCGTGTCGCCAGTGCATACGGCTCAACAAACTGCCGATGGCGCGGCAATTCATTATCAAAACAAAAATCTGTACCCTCATGCCCCAACTGCACCACACCGCTATCGAAAGACAGCCATTGCAATGCCGGTGCCGTTTCGGCTAGCGAATAGAGTGAGTCGGCATACGCCGGCTTGAGTGGATTGCGCGAGAACAGATGCAAGACATCCGTCATCATCAATTCCTGATGCTGTTGTTCGTGTTGCAAACCCAGTTCCAGCAAACCCGCCATTTCTGACATGACCTCTGCTGGCAATGTTTGTGCAAGCAAAGCATGTATCCGTGCATCTACATCGCGTCTATAGGCCAGCACTTCGTCAAACGGCGGACGCGTCAGCAAGCCGCGTTGCGCACGTGCATGCTTGTCACCCACACCGTTGTAATAGGAATTGAACAGGACACGGAAGGCTGGATGATGCGGCTGGAAGTTTGCTTCGAAACGTTCAAGGATAAAGGTTTCGAAAAACCAGGTGGTGTGCGCCAAATGCCATTTGATAGGACTGGCATCCGGCATCGATTGCGCACCACAATCTTCTTCCGACAGCGGCTCTGCCAAGGCGATCGAACGTGCGCGTATAGCCATATAACGCGTCAGGTTCTGATGCGGTGCAAGCAGATGAATATTTTCTGTCTGTGCGTTCATTGCAATCCGTCATGTTATTGGAACAGTTTCAGGATGCGGCTTTGTGCAGTTTACTGCGAATTAAATAAATGCGAAATCAAGCTGTAAACAAGAACTGCAAAGCAACTATTCAGCTCAAATCGCATGTGCGTGGCACACCATGAACCACTGCTGCGGATCGGTCCAGAACGACAAGCGACGAAAGCCCGCCTGCTCCAGCAAATCCGTAAAGCTGCGCTGCGTGTACTTATAACTATTTTCGGTATGTATGCGCTCGCCGCGTTCAAAACGCCGCTCGCCTTGCGGCCAGCGCACTGTTTGCTCTGACGCTGCTTCCAGATGCATTTCTATACGACTGGCTTTGTCATTGAAAAACCCGCGATGACGCCACGCCCGCACATCGAAGTCAGTACCTAACAAATGATTCAGATGTCGCAACAAGTTCAGATTGAAAGCAGCTGTGACTCCCAGTGCATCATCGTAGGCCGCATCCAGTATGGATTTTTCCTTGATCAGATCGACGCCTATCAGCAAGCCACCATCTTCACCGCAAGCTGCGCGGATACGCTGCAGAAAAGCCAGTGCGTCCTCAGGTGTGAAATTGCCTATCGAAGAACCGGGATAAAAGAACAGACGTTTTTCCTCACGCACACTATCGGGCAATAACAATTCGCTGGAAAAATCCATCCCCAGACCAGTCATGACAATAGATGGAAATTGCTGCTGCAAGCGCTGCAGTGCATCGCGCAGAAAACCGACTGAGATATCGACCGGCACATATTGCACCGGCTGCAAGGCAGGAAACAGGCGCGCCGCCTTGGCGCAATTACCGGCGCCAAGATCGATCAACGTAGCACCACTGCCTATGGCTTGTGCAATCGCCCTGCCATGCGTTTTGAAGATAAGAGATTCAGTGCGGGTTGGATAATATTCCGGCAACTCACAGATCGCCTCGAATAATTTGGAACCCAAGGCATCGTACAGATACTTGGGTGAGGTAAAAGCCTGTGCTGCGCTCAAGCCCGCGAGCAGCTCGTCACGGACACTCTGGTCATTCTGTTCGGTACACTGGATGAATTGCAGCAATCTGCTCCCCCGTGATGCGTGAATCTGAATGACCCCATTTCGGCGTGACAGTTCATTGCCGAGGCAAAGATAACAGTTGTGCTCTGCCTGCCCGCCCCCATATTGCCTGAGAACAAATGTGTTTTCTGCGTTTTTTAACGAAGTACGCGGAAAAATATGCTGCGTTGACTGGTGTTAAGCTACGCCTTCATGCCAGCCTTATGGCTACATACCAGCAGTGCCTTAAATGCAAGAATCAGGCGGCCTCTGCCTCCTGACATCATCTTTTACCCAGAACACTGTATCCATGACCATCAAGACGTCCCGAGAATTGCAAAAAGGTAGCATCGCCACTTTACGCGGCCTGGTTAAATTTTTACTGCCGTATAAAAAACAGTTCGCCCTGGCCGGCATTGCGCTGATCGTCGCGGCCGCCGCCACGTTGGCGATCCCGTATGCCTTCCGGCAAATGATCGATCTGGGCTTTGGCGCCAACGGCATGCATGACCCGTCCAGCATCAACACCTATTTCATCGCCTTGTTTGGCGTTGCCTGCGTGTTGGCGATCGCCACTGCGGCGCGCTTCTACATGGTGTCGTGGCTGGGCGAACGTGTCACCGCCGATGTGCGCAATGCTGTGTATTCACACGTGGTGACGCAAAGCCCGCAATTCTTTGAAACTACGCAAAGCGGCGAAGTCTTGTCGCGTATTACGACCGATACAACACTGATACAAACACTGATAGGCACCAGCATTTCGATGGCTTTGCGCAATGCGTTGCTGTTCGCTGGCGGTTTGGTGATGCTATTCATCACCAGCATCAAATTGTCGTCCATCATCTTGATCACTCTAGCGTTCGTCGTCTTGCCTATCGTGTGGTTTGGTCGACGCGTACGTACGCTGTCACGAGATTCACAAGATCGTGTAGCTGATGCGTCTGCACTGGCAGGGGAAATCCTCAATGCAATGCCTACCGTGCAGGCTTACACTCATGAAAAAATCGAGGCTCAACGTTTCGGCAAAACCGTAGAGAGCGCATTCAAAACAGCGATGCGCCGCATACGCGCACGTTCCTTGTTGACGATGATCGCCATCCTGCTGATCTTTGGCGCCATCGTCTTTGTACTGTGGCTGGGTGCACATGCTGTCATCGACGGCACCATGAGCGGCGGCGTGCTCGGTCAATTCATTCTTTATTCGGCAATTGTTGCCGGTGCTATCGGTGCATTATCCGAAGTGCTAGGCGACGCACAACGTGCAGCCGGCGCGACCGAACGTTTGCTTGAGTTATTGGCAGAGAAATCACCCATTAAATCCCCTGCATCGCCTACCGCCTTGCCGCCACGGCGTGCCAATGGCGCATCGCTGACGCTGGACTTGGTGACCTTCCACTATCCATCTCGCCCGTTGACGCCTGCGCTGTCCAATCTGTCGGTCGCGATTCAAGCGGGTGAAACTGTCGCCATCGTCGGTCCATCCGGCGCCGGCAAGACTTCATTGTTCCAGTTGCTATTGCGCTTCTATGATCCGCAGGAAGGCGTGATTGAACTGGATGGCATCGATATCCGTGACCTCGACTTGCATGACTTGCGCAATACGATAGGTATCGTGCCGCAAGACACTGTGATTTTTTCTGCCAATGCGATGGAGAACATACGCTATGGCCGTCCTGACGCCAGTGACGATGACGTGATTGCAGCTGCCCGCATGGCTGCGGCGCATGAATTCATCGAACGTCTGCCTGAAGGCTATAGCTCCTTCCTCGGCGAGCGTGGTGTGCGCTTATCCGGCGGCCAACGCCAGCGTATTGCGATTGCACGCGCGCTACTGAAGAATCCACCGCTGCTATTGCTGGACGAAGCAACCAGCGCACTCGATGCCGAATCAGAACGTTTGGTGCAAGGCGCACTGGAAGCCGCCATGGTCGGTCGTACCACCTTGGTCATCGCACATAGACTGGCCACCGTACAGCGCGCCAATCGTATCATCGTGATGGAACACGGCAAGATAGTCGAAACCGGCACGCACGCTACACTGGTCGCGGCCGGTGGACTGTATGCCAGCCTGGCCGCCTTGCAATTCAACCAGCATTGATCGCCGATTCCGCTGCCTGCGGCTTAACCCGTTAAAATAGCGAATTCCCGGGAAATATAGCGAAAGTTATATTCCGACAACCTATATAAAAAAACGGACTACGCATGAAACAGTATCTTGACCTGGTGCGCACAGTACTCGATACCGGCACCTGGCAGGAAAATCGTACCGGCATCCGCACCATCAGTATTCCTGGTGCCATGCTGCGCTTCGATCTGCAAAAAGACGGCTTCCCAGCGATCACGACCAAGCGACTCGCATTCAAATCCGTAATCGGCGAATTGATAGGATTCTTGCGCGCTACCCGCAGTGCTGCCGATTTCCGCGCGCTGGGTTGCAAGGTATGGGATCAGAATGCCAATGAAAATACCGAATGGCTGAACAACCCGTATCGCCAGGGCGAAGACGACCTCGGCCCGGTGTACGGCGTACAATGGCGCCAATGGCCAGCATACAAATTGCTGGACGCTGACAACACGGCGCAGATAGAAGATGCGCAGAAGCACGGCTTCCGCGTCGTCTCCGCCGTCAACGACGAAGGCAAGGGCAAAGTCCTGCTGTACAAAGCCATCGATCAATTGCGCGACTGCCTCGACACCATCATCAAGAATCCAGGCAGTCGTCGTATCCTGTTCCACGGTTGGAACTGCGCCGATCTGGACGCGATTGCCTTGCCGGCTTGCCATTTGCTGTATCAGTTCATCCCGAATGCGACGACCAAAGAAATTTCGCTCTGCCTGTACATCCGCAGCAACGATATCGGTCTCGGCACGCCTTTCAATCTGGCCGAAGCCGCTGCCTTGCTGCATGTAGTTGGCCGCCTGACTGGCTATACACCGAAGTGGTTCACCTACTTCATCGGCGACGCGCATATCTATGAGAATCATCTGGATATGCTCAACGAACAAATGATGCGCGAACCGCATGCCTCGCCCAAGCTGGTTTTATCAGATCGCATTCCCGACTATGCCGTCACCGGCAAGTACGAACCTGAATGGCTGGAAAAACTCGAGCCTAGCGATTTCAGTCTGGAAAAATACGAACATCACGCACCATTGAGTGCGCCGATGGCTGTTTAAAATTACACGAACACTATGCCCGCACATCTGACCATCGTCGTCGCCACCGATACCAACAACGGCATCGGCATCAACAACACCCTGGCTTGGCACTTGCCTGAGGATCTGGCGCACTTCAAGCGCACGACTTCCGGCCATCCGATCATCATGGGTCGCAAGACTTTCGACTCCATCGGACGCCCTTTGCCGAATCGCCGCAATATCGTCATTACGCGTAATGCGGAGTGGCAACATGCTGGTGTGGAGGCTGTGACTTCGCTGGAGGCCGCCAAGGCACTGGTCGGTGACAACCCGGCTTTCATCATCGGTGGCGCGCAGATTTATGCCGACACACTGGCAGGCACTGACCGCCTGATCGTGACCAAGATAGACAAAGCCTTCGATTGCGATGCTTTTTTCCCGGCTATCGACCCAAAACAGTGGCAAGAAACGGTACGCGAAGAGCATCATTCCGAGGCAAATGGCTTCGATTACGCCTACATTACCTACGACCGGATTAAATAGTCTGATCGTTTTTGTAACACTGGCGTCACACTGATGACCCACTATGCCGCTGATCGACCAATCGGCGGCTTTTTTCTCCCCAAATCGCACACATATCTGCGAAAATTCGCTTTCCCTATCTGGCGCACAAATCGACCCTGTACGCCGCACTATCCGTCTTGCTGGAGACCTCATGAAATTTCGCTTCCCCATCGTCATCATTGATGAAGATTTTCGTTCCGAGAACACGTCGGGACTAGGCATCCGCGCGCTGGCCGAAGCGATGGAAAAAGAAGGCATGGAAGTGCTGGGCGTCACCAGTTACGGCGATCTCTCGCAGTTCGCACAACAGCAATCGCGCGCGTCCGCCTTCATCCTGTCTATCGATGATGAAGAGTTCGGTGCCGGCTCGTTTGAAGAAACCGATTACGCATTGAAATCGCTGCGCGCCTTCGTCGAAGAAATTCGCCACAAGAACGCCGACATCCCAATTTATCTGTACGGTGAAACACGTACCTCACGCCACATTCCAAATGACATCCTGCGCGAGCTGCATGGTTTCATTCACATGTTTGAAGACACGCCAGAGTTCGTCGCGCGTCACATCATCCGCGAAGCAAAGTCCTATATGGATGGTCTGTCGCCACCATTCTTCCGCGCGCTGGTGCATTACGCGCAAGATGGTTCCTACTCATGGCACTGCCCTGGTCACTCCGGCGGCGTCGCATTTTTGAAATCGCCTATAGGCCAGATGTTCCACCAATTCTTTGGCGAGAACATGTTGCGTGCCGACGTTTGTAACGCGGTAGAAGAACTCGGTCAGTTACTCGATCACACCGGTCCGGTAGCTGCATCTGAGCGCAATGCCGCACGCATCTTCAATGCGGATCACTGCTACTTCGTGACCAACGGCACCTCGACCTCGAACAAGATGGTGTGGCACTCGACTGTCGCGCCTGGCGATATCGTTGTGGTTGATCGCAACTGCCACAAATCCATTCTGCACTCGATCATCATGTGCGGCGCGATTCCTGTTTTCCTGATGCCAACACGTAATCACCTCGGCATCATTGGTCCTATTCCGCTGTCGGAATTTTCGATGGAGAATATCCGCAAAAAGATCGAAGCCAATCCATTTGCTCGCGAAGCCGCTAACAAAAAGCCACGCATCCTGACCATCACGCAATCGACTTACGACGGCGTGATCTACAACGTGGAAACGCTGAAGAACATGCTCGATGGCGAAATCGACACGCTGCATTTCGATGAAGCATGGTTGCCGCACGCGACCTTCCACGATTTCTACAAAAACATGCATGCGATCGGCAAAGACCGTCCGCGCGCCAAAGAGTCGATGATCTTCTCAACCCAATCGACACATAAATTGCTGGCTGGTTTGTCACAGGCATCGCAAATTCTTGTGCGCGAATCGGAGAGCGTCAAGCTCGATCAGGACGCCTTCAATGAAGCGTATCTGATGCACACCTCGACTTCGCCACAGTATTCGATCATCGCTTCATGCGACGTTGCTGCTGCGATGATGGAAGCGCCAGGCGGTACCGCGTTGGTGGAAGAAAGCATTTTGGAAGCGCTGGACTTCCGTCGTGCGATGAAGAAAATCGATCAGGAATGGGGCCAGGATTGGTGGTTCCAGGTGTGGGGACCGAACACCTTCAGCGAAGAAGGCATAGGCACACAAGACGACTGGATGATCCGCGCGGAAGACGACTGGCATGGTTTCGGCAATCTGGCTCCGGGCTTCAATATGCTCGACCCGATCAAGGCGACCATCGTCAATCCTGGTTTGTCACTCGACGGCAAGTTCGGCGAGTCCGGCATCCCTGCGTCCATCGTGACCAAATACCTGGCTGAGCACGGCGTCATCATTGAAAAATGCGGCCTGTATTCGTTCTTCATTATGTTCACCATCGGCATTACCAAAGGCCGCTGGAACACGCTGCTGACTGCGCTGCAACAGTTCAAGGACGATTACGACAAGAACCAGCCTATGTGGCGCATTCTGCCGGAATTCGCAGCAGCCAATCCGCGCTACGAGCGCGTTGGTCTGCGCGATCTGTGTCAATCGATACACGATTTCTACAAAGCCTACGACGTCGCACGTCTGACAACCGAGATGTATCTGTCCGACATGCAACCGGCGATGAAACCATCCGACGCATTCTCGAAAATGGCGCATCGCGAAATCGATCGTGTACCTATCGACGAGCTGGAAGGTCGCGTCACATCGATCTTGTTGACACCATATCCACCGGGCATTCCATTGCTGATTCCAGGTGAACGTTTCAACAAAACGATCGTCGATTACCTGAAATTTGCACGTGACTTCAACGAGAAATTCCCTGGCTTCGAAACCGATGTACACGGTCTGGTCAAACGCGAAGTCGACGGCAAGCGCGATTACTTCGTCGATTGCGTACGCCAATAAATCGATAGCTATCCTGATGAAAGGAATGTGAAATGAAACCTCGCATTACCGTCATCACGCTAGGCGTTGATGATCTGGAGCAAGCACTCCAGTTTTATCGGGATGGCCTCGGCCTGCAAACACCAGGCATCATCGGTGCCGAATTTGAATATGGTGCAGTTGCCTTCTTCGATCTGCAGTCAGGATTGAAGTTGGCGCTGTGGCCACGCAAGAGCATTTCTCAAGATACCGGCATTCCTGTCGCGCCTATCAGTGCTACCGAATTCACCATCGGGCATAACGTATCTTCGAAAGAAGAAGTCGATGCCATCATGCTGCAAGCAAAGAATGCCGGAGCAAGCATCGTCAAACCCGCGCACGATACGTTTTGGGGCGGCTACGCAGGCTACTTTAAAGATCCCGACCAACATCTTTGGGAAGTAGTCTGGAATCCGGCCTGGGACGCATCTGACTAAAATGCAACAGACATCAGATGCCGTGATTCAGTCGCAGTCAGTCCGCACACACATCATTAGATTCGCTAGCGAACGCATAGACGAAAACATGCAGATGCGCTTTGCCAATTAAATGAAAGAAACAAAGATCCATGAACAAGCTTGTATTATTTTTTCTGAGCGCTGTACTGTCTACCGCCGCTATCGCAGCAGGCAATGAACGTGTCGTCAAGGCAGCAAACTTCCCTGAGACTAAAGGCATGGTTGTAGCAGCGGAAGGTGATTTTGAACCGCGTAGCATAGGCAGCTACAGCCTGCGTCTGTATGCGAAAAATGATCCAGCCTATCCGTATGACGCTTTCATCACCGGCATTGTGCGACCACGCAATGGCACGGTGGAAAGCATCAAATTCGCTGATCTGGATCACGATGGCAAAGCGGAAATCATCGTCACCATACGTTACGTAGGTAGCGGCTCCTTCGTCACCGTAGACGCCTTCCGTTTTCGCAAGCAATCATTGCAATTGCTGACGTCGATTGCGGGTATGGATGCAAAACTGGATGCTGTTCAGGTATTGAAACAGAAACTGCAGAAGAAGCATTAATACCAAACTGCTTCGCCATTCAAGGCGAAACGCCCTGCACTTACTCGCTTCATGAAACTAAAGGTATGTTGTTCTATACCTTCAACAGTCAAACCAGACCATTTCCCAGCAAAGCTGCCAAGCTACCTATCAACAATAGCCAGAGCGGATGTATCCGCGTTTTCCAGGCCAACAAAGCGGTGGCAATGGTAATCACGGTCAGCAGCCAATTGGTATCCGACGTATGTGCAATCACTGCCGCGCTGGCAGCAACTATGCCCGCAGTCACAGGCACCATGCCGGACTGTATATAGGCACGCCATGGTCTATCTTTGAAGCGTTCCCATGCATGTAGCGACATGATAGTCAGCAGCGATGAAGGACCAAACTTGGCAATAGCAGTCACCAGCATGCCGGCCCAACCCGCCACCTGCCAGCCAACCAGATTGACTATCATCATGTTCGGCCCCGGCGCTGCCTGACTCAAGGCAAACAAGGCACTGAATTCTTTCGCACTCATCCATTGATGCACTTCGACAACCTGACGCTGCATCTCAGGCAGGATCGCATTGCCGCCACCAAATGCCAGCAGCGACAACTGGGAAAAAATCAGGAATAAGGCAATCAGGGTCTGCGTCATTTCTTGCTTCTTGCCGTAACCCAGATGCTGAGTGGTGTCATCACCAGCATGACCCACAACAATGGCAAGCGCAGTAAAGCAATCGCGATAAAACACATCACCGCAACGCCAGCCATTATGAACTTCTTACGCAAAGGCAATGCGATTTTGATCGCCATGGAAATCAGCAAACCGGCAGCCGCTGCGGCTAGGCCGGCAAATACATGCCCTACTTGCGCATCGTTACGGAAGCGCTCATACAACATCCCCAGCATGATCAAGACAACGGATGGCATCGCAACCAAACCCATGATGGAAACGAAAGCACCTTTGACTCCACGAAAACGCATGCCAACTGCAACCGACAAATTAATCATATTGCCGCCCGGCAGGAACTGACACAGACCGAGCAGTTCGGTGAATTCAGTTTCATTCAGCCAGCGCTTGTCCTCCACCAGCATCCGGTGTGCCAATGGCAAGGCACCGCCAAAGGCCATCATGCCCAGCGCTAGAAAACCCAGAAATAATTGCCGAATGGTCGGGTGCGGCACTTCCACTTGCGCCATTGGCGTTTCCGCTATTTGTGTACTGCTTTCCATCTTCTTGCTTCCGTCATATTCATTGATAGGCGAAAGCTTACGCGCGTAGCGTCATTCAGTCTAATATATGGAATCATAGTTAAACATACTTAAAATATATGTCATCCATAGACCTGCGCCTGCTGCGCTATTTTGTCGTCGTTGCCGAAGAAGGTCATCTGACCAAAGCCGCACAACGCATAGGCATACAACAACCACCGTTGAGCCAGCAAATTCGTGCGCTTGAAAAAGAGCTCGGCGTCACACTGTTTCGACGTCTGCCACGCGGCATGGAATTGACCGAAAGTGGACACGCCCTGTTGGTAGATGCGCGCATCATTCTGGATCAGGTCAACACCACGATAGAAGGTGTGCGCCGTATCTCGCAAGGCGAACTAGGCCGCATTGCAGTCGGTTTTACCGAGTCAGCATCGCTGCATCCATTCATCCCAGCGGTCATACGCGCGTTCCGGCAGGTATCGCCGGGCGTTACGCTTGCGGTAGAAGAAAGTAATACATCCGATCTGGTCGAAGCCTTGCGTCAGAATCGTGTCGACGTCGCCTTCATACGCTCACCGATAGGCAATGCAGCAGGATTGAAAATGGAAACGATGCTGGTGGAAGAAATGATCGTCGCGCTGCCAGCCACACATCCACTGGCGCAGAACAAGCGCCGCAAGAGTTTGCCGCTCACGGCTTTGGCAGAAGAATCCTTCATCCTGAACCGACGCCCCAGCGGTCCCGGTTTGTACGATACCGTGATCGCAGCCTGCCGCGTCGCAGGCTTCAGCCCCAAAGTAAAACTGGAAGCGCGCAAGAATCTATCTACGCTAAGTTTGGTCGCCGCCGGCTTGGGCATATCTATCGTTCCAGCCTCGATACGGCATGTAAAACTGGAACAAGTCGTTTATTTGAACGTGGATCACGCCCCCGGCTTGCGCGCGCCTTTGCATCTGGCTTATCGCGACATACCGCAATCAGGTGCGGTGGAGAGGATGATTATTGAGGCGAGGAAATTGGCGGGGCTTGCACGGCCCTGAGTTTGAGTGTTGGGCTGATAAAACGTTAGTTCAACCTACGACTCTACAAAACGATTTTTCATTTTGACATAACAGCAAAAACAACCAAAGCAGTCCAACTAAACGCCAAGTAGCGCGCCATTTTGCTATAGCCTTGCCGAAGTAAAAACCATGCAAATAAATAAGGCATTAAAAAAATCCCAATACCAAGCCAAATCGAAACAGGTCGGTTTCCCTCACCACTCCAAACTTGTCTAGGAGAAAATCCTTCCAACTGCTCAGGTTCCGCTACAGCTCGAGACTTTTTTGTGCTTGATGCTTCAGTTAATTTTTTTGAATAAGAAACTCCAGTACCGGGAATGCCTACAGTGGCTTTGACACCCTTGGAACTTAGGTTGACTGTCGCCCCATTGCCGCCAACTGATGTACTAACGCCTTTCTTACTTAAGTTGAGATGCAAACCTGGAGCTATCTTGATTCTTTTGCGGAATCCGAATCCCATTTACATCTCCCCTAATATCATGGCCCAATAGAACCTACGTGAACATCACATCTCAAGCCTTAGGCAAAGTCACACCGTGTTGGCCTTGATACTTACCGCCTCTATCCTTGTACGACACTTCGCACACTTCATCGCTTTCAAAAAACAGAACTTGCGCACAACCTTCACCGGCGTAAATCTTCGCAGGCAACGGTGTCGTGTTGGAAAACTCCAGCGTCACATAGCCTTCCCATTCAGGTTCGAACGGTGTGACGTTGACGATGATGCCGCAGCGCGCGTAAGTTGATTTGCCCAGGCAGATCGTCAGCACATTACGTGGGATGCGGAAGTATTCAATCGTACGAGCAAGCGCAAATGAATTTGGCGGAATGATGCATACGTCGCTTTTAACGTCGACGAAGGAATTTTCATCGAAATTTTTCGGATCAACGATGGTGCTGTTGATGTTGGTGAAAATCTTGAATTCGTCAGCGCAGCGAATATCGTAACCGTAGGAAGATGTGCCGTAAGAGACTATCTTCTGCCCGTTAGCCTGACGCACTTGACCAGGCTCGAATGGCTCGATCATGCCGGTTTCTGCCGCCATACGGCGTATCCATTTGTCGGATTTGATGGTCATATTCTTAGATTTAAGTGAGTGTTGTAAGGAATTTCCGCAATTTTACGCGAAATCGCCAAGGAATCTGACTCCCTCGCATATCTATAAACGCGGGTTACTCACTGTGACTCCGTTCTGAGACGTCGCGCTCCCGCGAGGCGACAAGTGTAAGTTCGTCCGTCATTACAGGTGAAAGCCTAAGAAGTATCCGATCCGGGCCGATAAGAATACAAATAAGGGGGCGGACTACATAAATCCCATAATTATGGGATTTATCATTATTTTTCAAATCTCTATGATCACACGTCCTTAATTTAAGCCCCTCCATTTAACAAACAATCCTACTTAGGAAATTCCAATGAAATACTTTTCCATCTTTTTCATATGCCTGTTTTCGTTCATCACAAATCTTCACGCCGAGACCAATCGCGCAACGAATGATGAGCGTGTAAGAATAGGCATTACTGACAACACTGGTTCAGTACTAGGTCTCAGCTTCGGTTCACCGGATGAAACTGGTTGGAATATTACAAAGTCTGGTTTAAGTGCCAAGCTGAAGAAGGATGGCGAATCAGTCGATGAAAATCAAGAGATTGAAGCCTACGTAATTAAACTGGATACACCATTCAATCCAATTTCCGCTTATATCGAGAATCTCAAAAAAAACATGCAAAAAGCCTTTGCAAACAATCAAGAATTCAGTCTGCAAACTCTCGACGTCAAAGAATATCCGCAGAATAATCAATGTGTCAGAGTGCATTTGTTATTAGAAGATCTGCGCAAAATTCACACGCACAACAACCAGCAGAAAAAATGGAGCGAACAACACATTATTTCATGTGGGTCGACAAAATATAAACGTATGGGTTTTGAAGTTCGCTATTACCAGAGGTACTACGATCAGAATAAAGATGATCAATTTTCTGCCAAAGCGGACAAATTGTTCGAGAGCGTGATCATTGAGGATAAATAACAAAACCTCATTTGCGAAACACATTTTTTCTTTATACGTTAAAGAGAAGAGACGTTTTATGATTACCCATAAAACGTCATTAATACTCTCCAGAGTAATCGCCTATCTCTGCATCGTTTCCCACACCTTCTGCAATCGCTTGACCGATACCGGCATAGGCGTACGCAACTCTTGCGCAAACAGGGACACCCGTAACTCTTCCAGCAACCAGCGGAACTCCGTCATCTTCGGATCGCCGTGACGCTCCTTCAATGCGCGTTGCCATGGCGCGGCCGCTTGCTGCCATTCAGCCATTGCCCGCGTATCGCGTGCTGGATCGGCACGCAATTTATCGATGCGCACATTGATCGCCTTCAGATAGCGCGGGAAATGCGTGAGGTTGATGTAGTCGTTCTCTGCGATGAAGCGCTTGCTGACCAAACCTTGCAATTGCGACTGCATATCGGTCACGGCTTGCGCATGTGCTTTCACTGTTTGCAGCTTCTTCGGCAAGGCGTGATATTCAGTCAGGATCAAACCGACCAGTCGTGCAATTTCATTGACTAGCAAGCCGAGTCGAGATTTACCTTCGTCCTTGCGTGCATTGAACTCTTCTGCATTTTTCGGCAGCGGTTCTTGTAGGCAGGCACGCTCCAGACCAGCGTGAATAATCTGATCGCGCAACTCTTCCTGCGAACCCAAGGCCATGAACTGCATGCCCATTTGCTGCAAGCCTGGAATGTTTTTTTCCAGGTACTTCAGTTGCTCTTTCAACTGCAAAGCCAGCAAGCGACGCAATCCTATGCGATGCACGCGTGCTGCTTCATTCGGATCGTCAAACACTTCCAGATCGCAATACGTGCCTTTATCCACCAATGCGGGAAAGCCAATCAGCGTTTGCTTGCCTTGCTGGATTTCCAGCAGTTCCGGCAATTCACCAAAGGTCCAGCTGGTCAGGTTCTGATGCGTCGTCGCGTTTGCGACTTTGCCACCAGCATGCGTTGCTGTGCCCGATTGTGTTTTAGTCGCAGGGCTAGTCGCTTGCGTTTTACCGGTAACAGCAACTGGTTTAGCCGCGCTGGTTGATTGCCCTACCAACGGCATCGCCGTTTGTTCGGCAATACGTTGAAAACTCTCTCTTGCTTGTCCGCCGAACTCTGAACGCAAGGTGCCAAGATTACGTCCCATCTCCAACTGGCGACCATGTTCATCAATGATCTTGAAGTTCATGAACTGATGCGAGGACAAGGTTTCCAGTTTGTAGTCAGTCGTCTTGGTAGCAATACCAGTTTGCTCGCGTACATCGGCAATCACCGCATCCAGCAAACTACCTTTGCCGAAGGCATGCGCTTCTTGCACACGATCACAAAAACCTGCAGCGTAATCCGGTAACGGTACACAATGACGGCGCAGTTTTTGCGGCAATGACTTGATCAACAGATGGACTTTTTCTTTCAGCATGCCGGGCACCAGCCATTCACAGCGATCCGCCGATACCTGATTCAAGGCATACAAAGGCACCGTCAAGGTCACGCCATCGCGCGGCGTGCCAGGCTCGAAGTGATACGACAACACCATATCAACGCCAGCGACGTTCATCACTTTAGGGAACAGCTCTGTCGTCACGCCTGCAGCTTCATGCCGCATCAAATCATCACGATTCAGATACAGCAGTTTCGGTTCTTTGGCCGTCGCTTCTTTATGCCATTTTTCGAACGTGATGCCGTTATGAATATCGGCTGGAATCAGCTTGTCGTAGAAAGCCGCAATCAGTTCGTCATCGACCAATACATCGAGACGGCGTGACTTGTGCTCCAGATTCTCGATCTCGCGTATCAATTTATGGTTATGCGCAAAGAAAGGCGCACGTGTTTCGAAATCACCACCAACCAGCGCATCGCGGATAAAGATTTCGCGTGCATCCGATGGATTGATCAAGCCATATTGAATCCGGCGCTGACTGTAGACAACGAGACCGTACAGGGTCGCGCGCTCATACGCAGAAACTTGCGCAGTGCGTTTTTCCCAGCGCGGCTCACCGTAGGATTTTTTCAGCAAATGACCGGCAACACGCTCCAGCCATTCTGGCTGTATCTGTGCGATGCAACGCGCATACAGGCGCGTCGTATCGACCAGCTCGGCCGCCATGATCCATTTGCCGGCTTTCTTGATGAGCGACGAACCTGGCCAGATATGAAACTTGATCGCACGTGCACCCAGGTAATGCTGTTCTTCCTCAGACTTGAAGCCGATATTACCGAGCAAGCCAGTCAGCAAGGCCGTATGCAATTGCTCGTAAGTTGCTGGCGCTTCATTCAGGCGCCACCCTTGCTCACGCACAATGGTCAGCAATTGCGAATGAACATCGCGCCATTCGCGCAGGCGTAACTGCGACAGGAAACTTGCGCGGCATTCTTCCTGTAACAGGCGATTCGATTTCTTGTGCGCGACTGCATCTTCAAACCATTTCCAGATTTTCAGATAGCTGGCGAATTCCGATTTTTCATCGGCGAATTTCTTGTGTGCGTTATCGGCTGCGGTTTGCGCTTCCATCGGACGGTCGCGCGGATCTTGCACCGACAATGCCGCAGCGATGATCAGAACTTCCGTCAGGCAGACATTATCTTTCGCCGCCAGTATCATGCGGCCTACACGCGGGTCCAATGGCAACTTGGCTAACTCGCGACCCAGCTTGGTCAGCTTGTTTTCATCATCGACTGCGCCCAACTCTTGCAGCAGTTGATAACCGTCAGCGATCGCGCGGCCTAAAGGCGGTTCGATGAAAGGGAAAGTTTCTACATCAGCCAGATGCAGCGACTTCATCCGCAAGATGACGGATGCCAATGAGGAACGCAAAATTTCCGGCTCGGTAAATTTCGGCCGCAGCAGATAATCCTGCTCGTCATACAGACGTATACAGACACCGGCAGAGACACGGCCGCAACGACCGGCGCGCTGATTCGCAGCTGACTGCGCAATCGGTTCGATCTGTAGTTGCTCGACCTTGTTGCGATAGCTGTAGCGTTTAACACGTGCGAGACCGGCATCGACTACGTAGCGTATGCCGGGCACGGTCAGCGAAGTTTCTGCAACGTTGGTTGCCAACACGATACGGCGCGCATTGGACACCTTGAATACGCGCTCCTGTTCTTGCGCGGACAAGCGTGCGAACAACGGAAGAATTTCCACGTGCGGCGGATGGTGCTTGCGCAAGGCTTCTGCAGCGTCGCGTATCTCACGTTCACCCGGCAGGAACACCAACACGTCGCCAGAACCTATACGCGCCAGTTCATCAACCGCATCGACTACCGCATCCATCAGATCGCGCTGACCACGTTCCTTGGCCGCCATTGCCGAACGACGTGCCGCCGCAGCATCCGACGTTGCATTCGGATTGTTTTCTGTGTTCTTGTCGAAAGCTTCAACCGGGCGATAACGGACTTCGACCGGATACATGCGACCGGACACTTCAATCACCGGCGCCAGTTTTCCGTTGCTACCGAAGTGACGTGCGAAACGATCGGCGTCGATGGTGGCCGAAGTGATGATGACTTTCAGATCAGGACGCTTGGGTAGCAACTGCTTCAGATAGCCGAGCAAGAAGTCGATGTTCAAGCTGCGCTCATGCGCTTCATCGATGATGATGGTGTCGTACTGACGCAGCAGCGGATCTGTTTGTGTCTCCGCCAGCAAGATGCCATCGGTCATCAGCTTGATCCACGCGCCTTTGGTCAGCGTGTCGTTGAAGCGCACCTTGAAGCCGACGTGTTCGCCCAAGGGCGAGCCGATTTCCTGCGCGATGCGCTTGGCTGTTGACGATGCCGCAATCCGGCGCGGTTGCGTGTGACCGATCAAGCCGTTCAGGCCACGACCGAGTTCCAGGCAGATTTTCGGTAATTGCGTGGTTTTACCGGAACCGGTTTCGCCACTGACGATAATGACCTGATTCGCCTGGATAGCCCGTGCAATATCCTCCCGCTTGCCGGAAACCGGCAGTTCTTCAGGGAAGGTAATCGCAGGCAGCGGGTTACGGACCGGCGGTGCGGATGGGGCTTGAGCGACGCGCGCGGGACGATTAGTCGCGGCTGGCTTAGGTTTTTGGTTGGATTCTGGAGCAGACATGTAGTGCGGAATTATACAGAGCAGTGTCGCATTTCGTCGTCAGATCGCACAATCGATAGCGGTTGCCATGGTTATAATGCGTCTCATGGAAAATCAAGAACAATTCGTCCAGTGGCTGCGTTCCGTCGCACCGTACATTCACGCCTTCCGCGGCAAGACCTTTGTCATCGCGTTCCCGGGTGAGTTGGTCAAGGCTGGCGCGTTACCGGTGCTGGCACAGGATTTGTCTTTATTGCATGCTCTCGGCATCAAAGTCGTCATCGTGCACGGCTCGCGTCCGCAAGTAGAAGAACAGTTGGCGCTGCGAAATGTAGAAGCCCGCTTCCACGACGGCTTGCGCATTACCGACACCGCAGCGCTGGAATGCGCAAAAGAAGCGGCTGGCGAATTGCGCCTCGATATCGAAGCCGCCTTCAGTCAGGGCTTGCCGAACACGCCTATGGCGCACGCTGCGATTCGTATCATTTCCGGCAACTTCGTCACTGCGCGCCCTATCGGCATCATTGATGGTGTCGATCTGGAACTGACCGGCGTGACACGCAAGATCGCTTATGAAGCGATACACCCAATTTTGAATGCGGGTGGCCTGGTATTACTGTCGCCGCTGGGATTCTCACCTACAGGTGAAATCTTCAATCTGACGATGGAGGACGTAGCCGTCTCGGCAGCAGTTGCCTTGCGCGCCGACAAATTGATTTTCATCACCGAAACGCCAATGATTAAAGACATGGGCGGTGTGGAAATACATGAGCTGTCATCGCATCAGGTCGATGCCGTGCTGAGCTACGATTGCGTCCCTGCTGATTCCGCCTTCTATTTGCAGCATGCAGTACAAGCCTGTAACGGCGGCGTACCGCGTGCACACATCGTGCCATTCACCACCGACGGTTCGGCCTTGCTGGAATTGTTTACGCATGATGGCGTCGGCACCATGATCTCTTTCGAGAATCTGGAAAGTCTGCGCGATGCCACGATTGAAGATGTCGGCGGCATTCTTAAATTGATCGAACCGCTGGAAGCCGATGGCACATTAGTCAAACGCGGCCGCGAATTGATCGAACGCGAAATCGATTACTTCTCCGTCATCGAACATGATGGCGTGATCTTCGGTTGTGCGGCGCTCTACCCTTTCCCTGCCGAGAAAATGGCAGAGATGGCATGTCTGATCGTCAATCCGGAAGTGCAAACACAAGGCGATGGCGAACGTTTGCTCAAGCACATGGAGAACCGTGCACGTGCTGCCGGTTTGAAAAAACTGTTTGTCCTGACCACACGTACCGCGCACTGGTTCTTGAAGCGCGGCTTCGTCCCGGCGACCGTCGACGACTTGCCAAAGAATCGTCAACAAATGTACAACTGGCAGCGCAAATCACTGGTTTTCACAAAAAACCTATAATGTCGCCTCTTTACCCAATATGCGCCGTCGCTCCTGGCAGCGGCGGCATTTGATTCAACACCTGAGCCACCCGCGATATTTACCCAACAGCGCGGTATAGCGATAGAAAAGGATAGCAACATGACACGCATGATTCACTGCATCAAACTGGACAAGGAAGCGGAAGGATTGGACTTTCCTCCGTATCCGGGCGAACTCGGCAAACGTATTTATGAAACCGTATCGAAAGAAGCATGGGCGGCCTGGCTCAAGCATCAAACAATGCTGGTCAATGAAAACCGTTTGAACCTGGCCGATGTACGTGCACGCAAATATCTGGCTACGCAAATGGAAAAACACTTCTTCGGCGACGGCGCTGATGCAGCACAAGGTTACGTACCACCAACCTACTGATCTGCTTCATACATAAAAAAGCCGACGTCTTATCGCGTCGGCTTTTTTACGTCTGCTGTTTTAATAAAACCGAACTTCCCCCGTCTTTACATCCAGCATCGCACCCACAATCTTCACCTGATTATTCGCAGCCATCTCGCGCAAAATCGGACTTCTGTCGTGCACAGCTTGCACCATCCTCTTCACATTGTTTTCTGCTACGGCATCGACAAAGGCGTAATTATGCGAAGAGCGATCCGCGCCTTTCGTATCCGACGTGGCACTGACGACAGGACGTATCTTCGCCAACAATCCACTCAAATTTCCCAGCGCGATGTTGTCGCATGCGCCTTTCACCGCGCCGCATGAGGTATGACCGAGCACGACGATTAATTTGGTGCCCGCTACTTTCGAACCGTATTCAAGACTACCGAGAATATCTTCGTTAATCACGTTACCAGCCACACGCGCGTTGAAAGCGTCACCGATGCCAAGATCGAATACCAGCGATGGCGACGAGCGTGAATCGATACAACTGACGATGCTGACAAACGGGAATTGCCCATTCTTGCCAGTCGCCAGAACTTGCGCAGGCAAATCATGCGCACCACCTTTGCCCGACACAAAACGCGCATTGCCATCCTTCAGCAATTGCAAAGCTTGCTCCGCCGTCATGCTGCTCTGCACTTGCTGCGTCATCACGGCTGGATGAGCCGATGTCGATGGACTTCCTTGCTGGCTGGCACATGCCGCCAAAACCAGACTTACCATCAACACGCTTATTCTGCGTAGCCATCTGCTGCTGCCGACATCCTGCATACTTTTTCTCCTATTTGCTAAATTGTAAAAATATTAATTTTATTAAATTAACAAATACTTTGGAAGTGAATATCGCAGCGCTAACAAGAAAAAAGCCCGCAGAATAATCTGCGGGCTTTTGTATTTCTTACTGTTCTTCGATATCAATCAGGTCGTGCTATCGGTTCTATCCTTCGTTCGTATAGAGAATTCGTCGCAGACAAAATTTCACGCAAGAGCATCACAAAACTCGATACCAGGCACAACATCGCCAGAATAAAAAAGATCGCGATAAATTTGGATAACTCGACAGTCAGGGCATCGCCCACGAACAAGGAGATGATCACCATGCTGACCATCAAGGCACAGGCTGTACTCAGCACAATGGCACGATTGATCAAATGCGCACGCGGATAAAGCGTGACCAGTTCTGCATTCAAGTCTGGATGATGTATAGGATCGGTTGTGCGCAGTTTTTCTTCCAATACACGCGAACGATCAGTGATCCGGCCCAAACGATTGGTCAAGACCATCAAATTGGTGCCCACACCTGTGAGTAAGAACACAGGCGCTACTGACAACTGAATCATGTGACCAATGTCACCGACTTGAATTTCCATGGCTATATCTAAAAAGTAAAACGACTTAAACGTAAAATAACTGCTTGAGTAAGCTCTGACAAGCTGATTTCACAGCATACTCGCCCTTCTGCGACATGTCATGCCTGAAGCACTAGGCAACAGGCAAGACCATCACAACACTTCAACCCATCATTGCTTCTGAATCTCGCCACCCAAAGCTTCTACCAAATCAGCCAGCATACGGCTCAATTCGCCGGTCATCAGCATGATGTCCGAGTCAAAGCGTTCATCATCGTTCTGCGCGGTGGTATCAGCGTTTTCCTTGATCACATCCAGCGGTGCAACACGCTTGATCGTCAACGATTCGGTCAATACGAAGGAAATCTTGTCTGCCCAGGTCATCGCCAGACGTGTGCATTGCTTGCCGGATGCAATGTGGCGGCGTACATCATCGGCTTCCAGTGTATGACGTACATAACGTACGGTTGCCTTGCCTTCGCCGTTGGCGCGCAATTCCGTATCTTGATCGACGGTAAAGCCGCTCGGTGCTGTATCGGCAACCAGCCATTCGGTCATGGCCGCGACCGGTGATTGCGTTACGTGCAGCGCTTCCATTGGTAATTTTTCGACGGATTTGATCAGCAACTTGATGACTTCATCCGCTTTGGCCGGGCTGCCGGCATCGACTACCAACCAACCGTTGACCGGATCGATCCAGACCCAAGTCTGACGCCAGACGCTGAAAGCGCGCGGCAACAGCTCGTCGGTGACGTCTTCCTTGATTTCCTTCATTTGCTTGCGGCCAGGCTTGAAGCCTTGCTGCTCTTCGATCTCCGCCGCCTTGATCTTGGTGACTTGATTGATCACGGTAGTCGGCAGCAGTTTTTTCTCGGTACCAAGCAAGAGCAAAATCTGCTTGTTGAGTGAATACACCAGTTCGCCATTTTCGCGTGGCGATACCCAGCCCTGGCTTTGCATATCCAGGCTGCTACATGGCTGAAACGCGTGCGGCGCCAAATCTGCTGCCAACTGCTCGGTTGTAATAGCCCACGGTGCAGGAAGACGATATATCTGAAGATTCTTGAACCACATGGCTTGCCCCGAAAAAAAGGGGCTATTCTACACGCGACCCGATAGCTGGCCACACACAAAATTGCGTTGAATCCGCTTCAAATAAAATGCAGAAAAGGCTGGTATTGATCCGCAAAACCTTATATGGAAAAGACTGTGTCTTATCCTGTCAAACCCCGCGGAAACACTCGCGGTAGCGGTTATAATACGCGTCACCTGTTATCTGAGCGGCGCGTGTTCGTGAGCAACTGATCGCAAGCAACGTTACCCGCCAGAAATTGATCGAAGAAATTTAAAACGCATCTGCGTCACCATTTACCGTACTCATGTCCAAAAGCTCATCCCGCAAGCCGATCGAAATCAAGATTTCCACCGTCGTCGCCGTCTCCGCCATTCTGCGGGAAGCCAACCTTGCCGTACTCGATACCGCAATGCAGGAAATGACTGGCGGCAATGCCGATTTTTTCGATGATGAATTTGCTGTCATCGATGTTGGCTCGCTGGACCCTGCTGGCCAAACCATAGACTGGGCGGCCATCACTGCTCTGCTCAAATCGTATCGACTGAACGCGGTTGCCGTGCGCAACGCAACGCCAGAGATGGTGTCCGAGATACTGGCGCAAGGTCTGAGCCTGGACGGCACGGTCAAGACGCGCGAACAAAATCCAAGCGCACCGGGACAAGCTGAAATCGAGCTGGAGCCACCCGTCGTGCAGATTGCACCAGAACCGGCACCAGTACAGACAGCAGCACCAGTGGCAACACAATTTGCTGCCAACACCATGATCATCGATACGCCGGTGCGCGCAGGTCAGCGCATTTACGCACGTGGCGCCGACTTGATCATCACGGCCGCCGTCAACAATGGCGCAGAAGTCATCGCCGACGGCAGCATCCATATTTACGCACCTTTGCGCGGTCGTGCGCTCGCAGGTGCAAGCGGTAATACAGAAGCACGTATTTTTACATTAAGCATGGAAGCGGAACTGGTATCGATCGCCGGCATGTATCGCACATTTGAAAACGGTTTTCCGGCAGATCGTGCGCAACAGGCAACGCAAGTTCGGCTGGTAGGCGATCGTATCGACATGCTGCCCCTCAAGGCAGCGGCATAAACTTATTATTTAACGAAAGGGGTTTCCTTTGGCAAAAATCATCGTTGTAACGTCGGGTAAAGGCGGCGTCGGCAAAACCACTTCGAGCGCAAGCTTTGCGTCCGGTCTGGCCATGCGCGGACATAAAACTGTCGTCATCGATTTCGACGTTGGCCTGCGCAATCTCGATTTGATCATGGGCTGCGAACGCCGCGTGGTGTACGACCTGATCAATGTCGTCAACAAGGAAGCAACGCTGAATCAAGCGCTGATCAAGGACAAGCACTGCGACAATCTGTTCGTGCTGCCTGCATCGCAAACACGTGACAAAGATGCGCTCTCGGAAGAAGGCGTGGAACGCGTACTGCAAGATCTGGCTGCTATGGATTTCGAATTCATCATCTGCGACTCGCCTGCCGGTATCGAACACGGTGCTGTCATGGCGCTGACATTTGCTGATGAAGCCATCATCGTCACCAATCCTGAAGTGTCGTCGGTACGCGATTCGGATCGCATCCTCGGCATCATTCAAGCCAAATCGCGTCGTGCATTAAACGGCGGCGAACCGGTCAAGGAACATTTGTTGATTACCCGCTATGTACCGAAGCGTGTGGAAGCTGGCGAAATGCTGTCTTACACCGACGTGCAGGAAATCCTGCGCATTCCACTGGTCGGCATCATTCCGGAATCGGAATCTGTATTGCACGCATCGAACTCCGGCAATCCTGCGATTCATATCGAAGGCAGTGAAGTATCAGAAGCCTACAAAGATGTGGTCTCGCGCTTCCTCGGCGAAGACCTCCCATTGCGATTTACTGACTACGAAAAGCCTGGCTTTCTGCAGAGAATTTTTGGAGGTAAGTAATCATGGCTCTCCTGTCTTTCCTGTTTAATACCAAGCCGAAAACTGCAAGCGCCGCCAAGGAACGTCTGCAGATCATCATTGCGCGTGAACGTAATGGCCGCGCCGGTCCTGACTTCCTGCCAGCTCTGCATCAAGAGTTGATCGCTGTGATTTCAAAATACGTGAAGGTCAATCCGGACGACATCAAGATTTCTCTGAATAGCCAGGGCAATCTGGAAGTGTTGGACGTCAACGTCGTGCTGCCGGACGACGCGATTGAAGCTGCAATCAAGTAATTAAGTAGTAATTAAGTGGCGGAATTTTCGCCTTGCTCTGCGCATTCATCTGGATTTCCGCTCATACGGGAATCCAGAGCAGTATCACCACCCGCATGAAAAAAATGCATGCGCCATCTGCCAGCTGAGAGATAACGTATCATTTCACATCATTTATTTTTCGAGATCCCATCATGAAAACCAAAGCCGCCGTCGCCTGGAAAGCAGGACAACCATTGACCATCGAAGAAGTGGAACTGGGTGGCCCACGTGAAGGTGAAGTGCTCGTCGAGATCAAAGCTACCGGCATTTGCCATACTGATTACTACACACTGTCAGGCGCTGACCCTGAAGGCATCTTCCCTGCCATCCTCGGCCATGAAGGCGCGGGCGTAGTGGTTGAAGTTGGCCCTGGTGTCAAAAGCCTGAAAAAAGACGACCACGTCATTCCGCTCTACACACCGGAATGCCGCGAATGCAAATTCTGCCTGTCGCGCAAAACCAATCTGTGCCAAAAAATCCGCTCGACCCAAGGTCGCGGTTTGATGCCGGATGCAACCAGCCGTTTCTCTATCGATGGCAAGCCTCTGTTTCACTACATGGGTACATCGACGTTCTCCAATTACATCGTCGTGCCGGAAATCGCTCTGGCGAAAATCCGCGAAGATGCACCGTTCGACAAAGTTTGCTACATCGGCTGTGGCGTGACCACCGGCGTGGGCGCAGTCTTGTTCACGGCAAAAGTGGAAGCTGGTGCCAACGTGGTCGTGTTCGGGCTCGGCGGTATCGGCCTCAACGTGATTCAAGCAGCACGCATGGTTGGTGCTGACAAGATCATTGGTGTCGATCTGAATCCTGCGCGCGAAGCAATGGCACGCAAGTTCGGCATGACGCACTTCATCAATCCGAGCAAAGTCGAGAACGTGGTTGACGCCATCGTGCAATTGACTGACGGCGGCGCAGACTACAGCTTCGAATGCATCGGCAATGTACACACGATGCGCCAAGCATTGGAATGCTGTCACAAAGGCTGGGGTCAATCGATCGTCATCGGCGTGGCAGAAGCCGGTGCAGAAATCAGCACACGTCCATTCCAATTGGTCACTGGTCGCGAATGGAAAGGCTCCGCTTTCGGCGGCGCACGCGGTCGCACCGACGTACCGAAGATCGTTGATTGGTACATGGAAGGCAAACTGAATATCGATGATCTGATCACGCACAAATTGCCATTGGAACGTATCAATGAAGGCTTCGATCTGATGAAGAGCGGCGAATCGATCCGCTCGGTTGTTGTTTACTAAGTTAATTGAAAAGTTAAGTGGGGAAAGAAGTGGAACTGACCAGCCAGCACAAATGCTTTAACGGCACACAAAGTTTTTACAAACACGAGTCGACGTCGACTGGTTTGCCTATGACGTTTTCCGTGTATCAACCGCCACAGGCCAAGCATAAAAAAGTACCTGTATTGTTTTATCTGGCCGGTCTGACCTGCACTGAAGAAACCTTCATGATCAAGGGCGGCGCGCAGCGTTATGCGGCCGAGCACGGCATCATGCTGGTGACCATGGATACCAGCCCACGCCGTACCGGCATCAAGGGCGCTGCTGAAAGCTGGGACTTCGGTCACGGTGCAGGCTTCTATATCGATGCGACGCAACAACCGTGGGCTACGCACTTCCGTATGGAAAGCTACGTCGTGCACGAGCTGCGCAACATCATCATCGCCAACTTCCCTGCACTCGCCGATCGCATAGGCGTGTTCGGCCATTCGATGGGCGGTCATGGTGCGTTGACGCTGGCTCTAAAGCATCCTGATATTTATAAATCAGTATCAGCCTTTGCACCTATCACCGCGCCTAGTCATTGCCCGTGGGGTCAAAAAGCCTTTTCAAATTATCTGGGTAGCGATCATGCGGAATGGGCTAAACACGATGCGAGCGCATTGATGCGTGCGCGCAAGACACCGTTCCCGCAAGGCATACTGATCGATCAGGGATTGGATGATGAATTCCTCGATATCGAATTGCTGCCACATCATTTCGAATCGGCATGCTGGACCGCTGAGCAGCCATTGACGCTGCGTCGTCATTCCGGCTACGACCACAATTACTATTTCATCTCGACCTTCATGCAGGATCACATCGCCTTCCATGCAGGCATCCTGAACAAGTAATCGCATCATCAACGATCAGTGCCTGAATGTTCATTCGGCCGTTTTTTTATGCCCATAAAAAATGGCGCTGTAGAGATCAACTCTGCAGCGCCATTTTTCTATCCGATCAAGTCGGATAACTCAGATTTTAAAACTCTTCCCAATCATCCGTATTGCCATTGACTGCGGCCTTGGTCGGCGTCGCTTTGGTCCGTTCCGGTACCGCCACTGACGATTTAGTCGACTTAGTCACTGCTGGTGCACGCACTGCTGTCGATTGAATTGTACGAGGAGCTGTCTGCTGCGCCGATGCATATTCACCACCAACCTGGAATACGCTGACAGCTTGCGCCAGATTTTTGGCTTGATCCTGCAAGGATTCAGCTGCCGCTGCCGCCTCTTCCACCAGCGCCGCATTCTGCTGCGTGACTTGATCCATTTGGCCGATGGCCTGATTCACTTGTTCGATACCGTCGCTTTGTTCCTGGCTCGCTGCAGTGATCTCGGCCATGATGTCAGCAACGCGCTTCACGCCATCGACGATTTCATCCATGGTGCTACCGGCTTCTGCCACCAGTTTGCTACCGGCATCGACTTTCTCGACTGAGTCGCCGATCAAGGCCTTGATTTCTTTCGCAGCGGCGGCTGAACGTTGTGCCAGATTACGCACTTCCGTTGCCACTACGGCAAAACCACGGCCTTGCTCACCAGCACGCGCAGCTTCCACTGCAGCATTCAAAGCCAGAATATTGGTCTGGAATGCGATGCCATCGATGACACCAATGATGTCGACAATCTTCTTCGCCGAATCGTTGATGGAACCCATCGTATCAACCACTTGCGAAACAACCGTGCCGCCCTTGACTGCGACCGCCGATGCAGCGACTGCCAATTGATTTGCTTGGCGTGAATTGTCAGCATTCTGTTTGACAGTCGAAGTCAGCTCTTCCATCGAAGATGCGGTTTCTTCCAGCGAGCTGGCTTGTTCTTCGGTACGGGAAGAGAGATCCAGATTACCGCTGGCAATTTCGCTGGATGCAGTCGCAATCGTGTCTGTACCCATGCGAATCTGCGTCACGGTTTTTGCCAAGCTGTCCTGCATACGACGCAGTGCATTGAGCAACAGCCCTGGCTCATCTTGCGCAGCAACCATGGTGCTACGTGTAGTCAAATCGCCTTCTGCCACCGATTCAGCTACCGACAATGCTTCCTGCAATGGTCGTGTGATACCGACTGTCAGACGCCAAGCGATGAGTGCACCCAGAACCAATGCAATCAAGGCACCTATGATCAAGGTCATGCGCCCCGATACAAAATCAGCCGTAATCGACTCATCCGCCAGTTTCACTTCATTCTGATAATACGCAACCACATCTTTTACGCTATCAACGTATGCATCCAACGCCGGCACCATTTTTGTATCGATCATTTGGTTGGCTTCATCGATATTGCCACCAGCCTTAACCGCAAGAATCGATTTGCGAATGTCGATATAGGTAGATCTTTTCTTTGCCACTTCGGCAAATAATCCTTTTTCCTTGTCTGTGTTGATCCGGTCTTCAATACTCTTTTGGATTTCGGTAATTTGCGCACTCTGTGCGGTAATCGCCTTTTGGAAAAAAGCCTGAACTTCCGCATTCGACGCTTTTACCAAAGCCAATGTACGTACGGCATTAACACTCGTTCCTTGCAACCACTCCCCTGCTGCTTTTTGTTTTTGCAGGGATTCATCCACCAGATGACGACTTGCATCATTGATGTTTTGCAAACGCATAATGCCGGTTGCTCCCATTGCCGCGACCAGCAACAAGATCAATCCGAAACCCAAACCAAGTCTTACACCTATTTTCATATTTGCGATGCGCATCGTGTCCCCTCCAAAATTACGTTTTGTTCTACCAACATCTTTATTCCATTCTCCAGAGTGAAAATCGACACATGCAATATGCTGATAAATCATCTGACCTGAGGATACGATCCGTCATTCATGTTTTCTCATAACATTTTGAAAACATGGACTAAATATCAAAAAACATTTTTAGTCATACGTTTGTCATATATCGGCAGTAAATATCAAAGGTTAACGGTGCAGCACAAAAATAGTGCAAACATTCACCAATATGGACAAATACATAATAGAAATTGTGCACCGCATTAAATTGCAATTGATTTGCGTCTACACAACTGATGATGATGCAAGAGCAGAAAATCCTGCCCTTGCGATAAGCGTTGAATAATGCTCGAAATTTGAATGTACGAGAGCGTCAGAAGCGCTCATACCCTTTCAGATAACGCCACTGCCCTGCAGGCAAGCTCGACATCGGCATGCGCGCGATGCGTATACGTTTCAAGCTGACGACTTTCAAACCAACCATCTCGCACATGTGTGCGATCTGACCACGCTGTACGCCCTTCAAGGCGAAGCGCAAGCGCGTTTCGTTTTGCCAGCTCACCTTGATCGGCGGCAAAGGCTTGCGGTTGAAGGTCAAGCCGTGGTTCAGCAAAGCCAATCCATTTGGCACGAGATCACCGCTGACTTCAACGATGTATTCCTGCTCCACAGTCGCAGCTTCATCAATCAATTTGCGTGCGATATGCCAATCCTGCGTGTAGACAACAAGGCCACTGGCATAGGTTTCCAGGTTATCTGTCGGCTTCAGATCAACGGTATGTTTTTTCAGAAAACGAATACCGGAACGATCTTCCGCATACAAATTCTCAGGCGTGATGCTCTGCAAGGCCGTGGCGACATCGATACCAGCAGGTTTATGCAAAAGGATGGTGACAGGATCGACCGCGACCAATGTCGCATCAGGAGACAGGAGTATGGATTGTTGCTGCGTAACGCGATAACCGGGTTCTTCAATCACGATCCCGTCTACCGTTACCCAACCGCCTTCAATGTATTGCTCTGCTTCGCGACGGGAACAAGGAACCGATTCGGCGACGCGTTTCGAGAGACGGATAGAGTCGACCATGATGAGGCAATCTGAAAAAGATGTGTATTGTCAGCTTGCCGCTCGGTAGCTGCAAGCCTTTTAGCTCGCAGCGTTAAACATGACGATAAAGAATGGATAAAAGTTGGCGCAGGAACAACTGGCGCAAAACTGCAACCAGTTGTATCCCCAAGTGGTATCGCTACTAAGCCGCTTTGGCTTCAGTGCTGCTTTCTTTCGTCGCCGGGCTAGCAGTGCCAGATGCAATACCTTCGCTCTCCCAGCGATCGAATTCCGCCATGATTGCAGCATGCGTTTTCTGGCTGATTTCCGGCAAGGTCCCGCCCAGCATGTCACTCGCTTCCTTGAAGCCCTTTTCCACCGCTGCGCGTATGGCTGCCAGCTTGCTTGGATCATCACCGATCACACTCTTCGCAAAATTGAGTATGCGTTCCGACACTTGCTTGATACCGAACTCACCATCTTCAGCAATCGCCGCTTTGGCTGCCTCGATAGTCTCCGCATCAGTCGTCAGTGTCTGCTCACCACTCACCACTTTCGCAATATTCAATCCTTGCTGTTCCAGCAAAGGCAGAATCAGATTGATGATTTCCTTCACTTTACGATTGGACTCTTCCAGCATGGTGGCAACATCAGGACGCGCTTGCGCCGCTGTATTACGCAGATCACCGTAGGTAGCGTCTTCTGCCGGTTGCGCGCCTAGTGTCACCTTGTCGCTGACGCTGGTTTCCGTTTTTTCGGAGACACGTTGCGTTGCTTCACGTGCAGCCATCGCAGGCAAGGTAGCTGGTCGTTGTGTCGTATTGTTATTTAAACTTGTAATGCTCATGCGAGACCCCTTACTCATCAAATTGACGAAAAATGATCGCATTGACAACAACGCACTCGAACTTGCCGCGATCCTATCCTTGATAACGGCTGAAAAAAGAAAAAGCTGAGTACAGATGCAAACGGCGGCCCAATTTATTGGCACGAAAGCAACTTAAAAATAAAACTCCCAAATAAATCAAGGCCATAGCCTGCTTTAAGCCGCCTTGCTGCACGCCAAAGCTGTATACTGTCGCCTTCCTCGCCCCACGCGAAATGATGTCGATATAGACATTACTTCCAACCATTGCATCTCATGAGCGCACAGCCAAAAAATCTGTTTTCCTATTCAAGCAAACGTCCGCGCGATATCAAGCCCGCGCCTTTTCTGCCTATGTCTCGCGCAGAAATGGACAAACTTGGATGGGATAGCTGTGACGTCATTCTGGTAACGGGCGATGCCTACATTGATCATCCAAGCTTCGGCATGGCACTGGTTGGACGTTTATTGGAATCGCAAGGCTTCCGCGTCGGTATCATCAGCCAACCGGATTGGCTGTCGGCAGAACCGTTCCGCGCACTCGGCAAACCAAATCTGTATTTCGGCATCACCGCCGGCAATATGGATTCGATGGTCAATCGCTATACGTCTGATCGCAAGATCCGCTCCGACGATGCCTACACACCTAACGGCGAACCGAACAAACGTCCGGATCGTGCGGTGACTGTGTATTCGCAACGCGCACGCGAAGCCTATCCCGGCGTCAACGTCGTCATCGGCAGTATCGAAGCAAGCTTGCGCCGCATCGCACATTACGATTACTGGTCGGACAAAGTACGTCGCTCGGTATTGCCTGACTCAAAAGCAGACATCCTGATCTTCGGTAATGCAGAACGCGCATTGGTCGATCTGACACATCGCGTGGCCGCAGGCGAACCTATTTCTTCCATCCGTGATTTGCGCGGCACAGCCTTCATGGTGCCACCCGGCTGGAAACCAACACCAGAATGGACAGAAGCCAATTCGACTCGCGTTGATACACCGGGCAAAGTCGATGCGCATCCCGATCCGTATGAAATGAAGATGAAGAATACGGAAGGTTGCAAAACTTCCGAAGACGCATCTTCCGCTACACCACCAGCACCTGTAGAAGCACCCGTCAAAGTCATCAAAATCATGAGCCGCGAAGAGCGCCGTGAAGCCGAACGTGAAGTCCGCAACAAGACTGTCGTACGTCTGCCATCCTACGATGTGATCAAGGACGATCCGGTTTTGTACGCACATGCTTCACGTGTATTCCATCTGGAATCCAATCCCGGTAATGCCCGCGCAATGGTGCAAGCGCATGGCGAACGCGACGTCTGGCTCAATCCGCCGCCACTGCCATTGGCCATGGATGAGATGGATGGCGTGTACGACATGAACTACGCACGTGCACCGCATCCGATCTACGGCAAGGCGCGCATCCCGGCGTGGGAAATGATCCGCTTCTCGGTCAACATCATGCGCGGCTGCTTCGGTGGTTGTACCTTCTGCTCGATCACTGAACATGAAGGCCGCATCATTCAGAGTCGCTCCGAGCCGTCCATCTTGCGCGAGATCGAATTGATCCGCGACAAGGTCAAAGGCTTCACCGGCACAATTTCCGATCTGGGTGGCCCGACTGCGAATATGTATCGCCTCGCGTGCAAAGACAAACGCATCGAAGAGTCATGCCGTCGTCTGTCCTGCGTGTATCCAAGTATCTGCTCCAACCTTGGCACCGATCACAGCAAGCTGATCCAGTTGTACCGCAAGGCACGCGCCATTCCTGGCATCAAAAAGATTTTGGTCAGCTCCGGCTTGCGTTACGACCTCGCCGTGCGTTCACCTGAATACGTCAAGGAACTGGTGTCGCATCACGTTGGTGGCTTGCTGAAGATCGCACCAGAACACTCGGAAGAAGGCCCATTGTCGAAGATGATGAAGCCGGGCATGGGTGCTTACGACAAGTTCAAGGAACTGTTCGAGAAGTATTCGAAGGAAGCCGGGAAGGAACAGTATCTGATCCCTTACTTCATCGCGGCGCATCCTGGCACCACCGATGAAGACATGTTGAATCTGGCGCTGTGGCTGAAGAAAAACAACTTCCGCCTCGATCAGGTACAAACTTTCATGCCTACGCCTATGGCATTGGCAACGACCATGTATCACACACGCAAGAATCCATTGCGCAAAGTGACCGAAGATTCAGAAGCAGTAGAAACCGTACGCACCGGCAAAATCCGCAAACTGCACAAAGCTTTCCTGCGTTATCACGATCCAGACAACTGGGAAATCCTGCGCGAAGGTTTGCAACGCATGGGACGCAGCGATTTGATCGGTAGCGGCGAGCATCATCTGGTGCCGCGTCATGCAGCGCCATCGCGCGCCGTTATCGCCGCAGAACATAGACGCGAAACGCCGGGACCGAATCAGTTGGCGAAAAAATTCGGCCAGAACAAACCGCGTCCAGGTGCCGCCGTACAGCGTACGCCAACTACGCGCACCCCGACTGCACGTACTACGACAAATCGCAGTGCAGTCGCGGCAAGACCTGCACGCAAAAGCACTACCGTCACCAGCAAAGGTGGGCGAAAATAAAATCCATGGGCCATGCCCTGTTTTCTTTTCGCTACCTCCATCGCATTTTTAGCTATGACAATCGCAACGCAGACATGCGTTGCGATTAGAAAAATTTTTCATCGCCCTACCTGCTTTCTCAATTTCGGTTATTCTTCCGCCAAAGTTACCGCGCTTGATCAGGCGGTGTATCGATAGGGGATCATCAATTGAGCAATTTATTCACGCGCCGACTCGCGCTATTGGCAGACGACGCGCACCGCGGTCTGCTGAATCAGGGCCGCCGCGGCATTGAACGGGAAACACTACGCGTCGATATGCAAGGTAATCTTGCCATCGGCCCGCACCCACGTGCACTCGGTTCTGCGCTGACCAATCCGCAAATCACCACCGATTATTCTGAATCGCTGCTGGAATTCATCACCTCGGCTGAACCTGATGTTGCCACCGCATTGGATGAGCTCGATCGCATCCATCGTTTTGCCAATGCAAAACTGGATCACGAGTTGTTGTGGAGCCAGTCCATGCCGTGCACCTTGCCGGAAGAGGAAGATATTCCAATTGCCTGGTACGGCACTTCGCATATCGGCATGATCAAGCACGTCTACCGACGTGGTTTGGCACTGCGCTACGGTAAAGCGATGCAATGTATCGCCGGCCTACACTACAACTATTCGCTGTCCGAAGACTTGTGGCGCGTCATCAAGAAAAGCGAACAAAGCAAGCTAGACGACAAGTCCTACCAATCCGAAAGCTATATCTCACTGATCCGCAACTTCCAGCGCTATAGCTGGCTGCTGATGTATCTGTTTGGTGCCTCGCCTGCACTTTCCACGCACTTCCTGCGCGGACGCAAACATGAGCTGCAAACATTGTCGGACGACACGCTCTATCTGCCGTATGCCACCAGCTTGCGCATGAGCGATCTCGGTTATCAGAACAATGCGCAAGCCGGTCTGATGCCGCCATATAACGATCTGGAAAGTTATATGCGCAGCCTGTCGCGCGCAGTACGTCAGCCGTACCCGGCGTATGAAGCAATCGGCACACGACGCGATGGTGAATGGATACAACTCAATACCAATCTGCTGCAAATCGAGAACGAGTACTACGCGACAATACGACCTAAGCGCGTCATCAATAGTGGCGAACGTCCGGTAGAAGCGCTATGCGCGCGCGGCGTGCAATACATCGAAGTGCGCTGCATGGACATCGATCCATTCGAACCGCTAGGCATCAGCCTGGAAACATCGCGCTTCCTTGATGCCTTCCTGCTGTTCTGCGCACTGGATGAAAGCCCGTTCACAGGTGAAACCTGCAATCGCGAAAACACGGAAAATTTCGCCCTCACCGTCAAGGAAGGTCGTCGCCCAGGCTTGTTATTGCAACGCGGTGCATCGGCGATCAAATTGCAAGACTGGGGACTGGAATTACTCGATCGCATACAGGCCACATCTGATTTGCTGGACGCTCAACGTGATGACGAACAACATGCGCGTGCACTCGTTGCACAAAGAGAGAAATTGCTGCATCCGGATCTGACACCATCGGCACGCGTATTAGTTGAGTTGCAAACAACGGAAAAATCGTTTGAACAATTCGGCCTGCGTCAAAGCATTGCGCATGCAGAGTACTTCCGTGCACGTCCATTGAATGACGAAGAAAATCAGTATTTCAATACGCTGGCAAAAACATCCTTGGCCGAACAGGAAGATATGGAGCGCAACCAAACTGGCAATTTCGATGACTTCGTTGTCGCCTATAGCGAAAGAACACCGCGCCAATTGTGTGATTGATTTCTTAGCTGCTTCTACAAAAAACCTTCGTGCTTTCTCGTACGAAGGTTTTTTTTCGTTCATGCATAACCAGAGGCAAGCACATCCGAGGCAAACCGCCTTCACATAAAAGGTTGCTCATAGCCAATAAGCTGACTCTATCTTGTGTTCGCTAACGCACAGACTCCAGCATTGCAAATCAGTAATCTCAGTTTGTCGAAAAGACGAACAATATGCACAAAGTTCAAGGCTATACAAAGCTTGCATAGGAAAAGCATCCATCACGATGCCTCCCTTGCTTACAAAATAAACGAACCGGAGAATCAAACATGAACAAATCAAAATGGCTTACCGCCCTGTTCACTGCCATCCTGCTGACAACCGTAGTCGGTTGTGCTTCTACTGCAAAACAAGAAGGTACAGGTGAATATGTTGATGACTCCTTCATCACAACCAAAGTCAAAGCAGCGATCCTGAATGAACCTGGCCTGAAAGTGACTGAAATCAATGTCGAGACATTCAAAGGCATAGTCCAACTGAGTGGCTTTGTAAAAAATGCTGCAGATATTCCAAAAGCCACCAGCGTTGCCCGCGGTGTAAAGGGTGTCCAATCAGTTAAAAACAATTTGATAGTGAAGTAAATGCCGAATGGGGGAGTCATGAAAATGATTCCCCCATTTTTTTAATTCATGCACTTGCGCCTTCTTTCCTGAAGAACGTTTAACAGCGACGAACACCAATATTTCACTCGATTTGAATATCCATATGGATAGGCATCGGTGTGTCAACGAATTGGAATCGATAATCGTTAATGCTCTGTATTGGCATCAATCGAATTGATGAGTTACACGTAACAAATGGAAACACATGCGCTTCTGTCATTTGCTCCAATCTGCATTATGATGAATCCCTAGTTGTGTTTGTACGTGTATCGACCAGACGAATATTCGTGACGCGTAGTTAAACCGTATCTTTCAATAAGGAAACCATCATGCGCAAATTAATGATCGGCAGTCTTGCCGCAGTATTAGTTCTCTCCGGTTGTGCAAACATGTCTGAAACCGAGCGCGGTACTGCACAAGGCGCGGGTATAGGCGCAGGTGTAGGCGCACTGTTGGGCGGCATTACAGGCGGCGGCAAAAATGTCGCAGGCGGCGCAGCGCTGGGCGGCATCATCGGCGCAGTAGCAGGTAACGTCTGGTCCAGCAAAATGGAAAACCAGAAACGCGCAATGGAACAGGCGACACAAGGAACCGGCGTGCAAGTCAGCCAAACTGCCGATAACCGCTTGAAGCTTGAAATCCCTAGCGATATCTCCTTTGCAACCGGCCGCTCTGACCTCAATCCTAGCTTGCACCCGATTCTCGATCGCTTCGCAGCAGGTCTGGTTGATAACCCTTCCGCCACAGTTACTATCATTGGCCACACAGACAGCACTGGTAGCGATGCCATCAATAATCCTCTGTCATTTGACCGCGCATCCCGCACCCGTGATTACCTGGCAAGTCGTGGCGTCGCACCGCAACGCATTTATGTAGATGGTCGTGGCAGCCGCGAACCTATCGCCAGCAATGCTGATGCAGCAGGCCGTGCACGCAATCGCCGCGTTGAAATCTTTGTCGCAGAACAACAGCAACAGCAGCAACCACAACAGCAACCGCGTTACTAAGTCGCTCAAGTACGCAGCTTTTGCTGAATATAAAAAAGCCCCTTATCGGGGCTTTTTTTTGCGCTGCGTTTTTGCTGAAGGGTTCTAGTTATTCGTTTTCAGTAAGCCTTCATAGACTTTTTTGATGCCGGCGTAGCATTCACAGATATGGTTTTCCAAACCTGCGCGATCGACCACTGTGATGTGACCGCGGCTGTAATGAATCAAGCCATCATCCTGTAATTTACGCGCAGCTTCCGTCACACTCTCACGTCTTACACCCAACATATTCGCGATCAAATCTTGCGTCATGCTGATCTGATCCGATTGCAGGCGATCAATACTCAACAATAACCAGCGACATAATTGCTGCACGATGGTGTGATGTCGATTGCAAGCAACGGTGTGCGCCATTTGCGTAAACAATGCCTGGGTAAAGCGCAGAAGCAATTGCTGCAACGCACCACCACGGGCGAATTCTTGCGTCAATATCGACGCCTTGATACGGAAGCCGTAACCGGCGCTTTTGACGAAAGCACGGTGCAGCGATGCACCGCCGCCCATGAATACATCAGCGCCAACCACGCCTTCGTAGCCGATGACAGCAGTTTCTGACGATGCGCCATCTGCGGTTTCATACAATAGAGAAACAATGCTGCCGGTCAAAAAATAGACATACTGCATTTGCTCACCGGCACTACAAATCGTCGTACCAAATGGCATTTCGACAAATTCAAGATGCGGCAGCAAGCGTTCATAGTCTGCCGCTGGCAGCGCTGCCAGCAAGCCATTGTGCTTAGGATGATGGCCGTGCAATCCTGCCAGTGTTTTTGGCACCGCGAGACGAGCACTGACTGACTTAGGCTCAGACGGCAGCCCAAGGTTGAGCGCAGCAATTGCGTTCGAGTTAATAACGGGATGACCTGTAGCTGCGTTGCGAGCGTTTAATACTTGTGCCATGAGCTTCTCCCTGGATGTTCATAATTTCCAAGGTCCTATCATCACACTGCAAACAAAAGGCTTGAATCAGCGCTTATCCCATTCGCGTGTGAGATGACACTGACAAAAAGATAATAAAACAGCATGCAATTAGTATTTTTTTGAAAACTTTATTGCTTAAAAGAAAGTTATTAGACAAAAAAATAGCCCGCTTCCTTATGAGAAGCGGGCTGAATCCAATTCTTGAGGAGTTGGAGGAGACAGGTCAACTATACTGCACTGCAACAAAATGTCAAACAATCTATTTGTTATTTGCATAGTTACAAATACATATATGAACTTATTACTCCAAGGAAAATAGGCAATTCAGCCTGAAACTGCCCTCCCCACTCCTAACTAAATTGCGTCAATGCCGGAAATGCTTCAATCAAGAAAGAAAGCAAAGGCTTGGCAATCAATGCTCCAAGTATCCCGACGATGGAAATAGACACCATCGCGATCGACAGTCTTAATGTCAGCCCACGATTATGCGCACGCAGCACGAGCGGCAGATTAATCAATACACTGGCCAGCGATGCAATCACTGCGCCTGCAGACGCCACATGTTCCGGTACCGTACCACTGGTAACCAGGCTTGCCGCAGCGGCCACCGCACTTGCGCTGGAAACGACACCACCGATCAAACTAACGGCATAAAATCCAGCCTCGCCGAAACCTTGCTGCGCCACTACGCCTGCAATATGCAGAACCAAAAACACCAAGCCGTATTTCAAAGCCGCACTGAGCGAGAATGGCAAAGGCAGATCGACGGATTGAGCTGGATCCTCAACCGTCTTTTTCACCGTGTTCGCATCCATGAAGAACCAGCCAGCGCTCAGCGCCAGCATCAATAGAAATGGAATCGATGCAGAGAACGCAGCCGCCGGTGCCAGTATCAGCAACAACATACCGTTACGAATCAGCATGGCAGCAGTTGCCAGCAAAATCCCGCGATACGCTGCACTGACGGTATCACGCTGATTATCTCTGGCGCGCGAAGCCAGTTCACTCACCGTAATGCTGCTATTGACCAAACCGCCGAGGAAGCCGGTCATCACAATACCGCGCGTGCCATACATCTTCCACAGCACATAGTTGACGAAGCCGATACCGGCAATCAGGATCACCGTCACCCAGGCTGCACGCGGCTCGATCAAATGCCAAGGACCAATCGCACCAATAGGTAATGCCGGATAAATCACAATCGCCAAAATCGCAAGTAGTAGCGCCGAGCGCATTTCGTTCTCAGTCAAACCGAGACTGAAACCAGTCAATCTATCCTTCCACGCCAGCAGCGCAGTGACAATCACGATAATCGAAGCTGGCGTAGCCGTATGTCCTTTACCGCACAGGATACCGGCCACACAAGTAATCAACATCGCAGCCGAAGTCGTCAACTCACTGCTGTCATTGGTACGCAGACGCTGTACATTCAGGAATACCGTCAGAATGCCGGTCAGGAAAAGAATCAGATACGCGTAATTATCGCCAAGCGTGCCGCCCATCGCACCGAGCAGCGCAATCAGAGAGAACGTGCGCAAGCCAGCTTCCTTGCCGCGTCGCTCGCGCTCCAAACCGATCAGCAGTCCAAGCGCCAGCGCCAAACTCAAGCGCGTCAAACTCACGAGATAAGGCCACTTAATTTCAGGCAAAGACATGCCGACCTGAATCAGCGGTTCAACAATGACATTCGTGGTACTTGGGTCAACCATAGATATAAAGAGGCAAGAAAAGTGGAACAGGAAACTATAAACCAGCCTAGGACAATTGTCCGCTCAAAGTCTGCATGTTCTTATGCGTACACGGCATAGGTAGCCATGGCTACGGCAACAAAACATCGTTACACAGAGCAATAACTAAGCCTTGCAAGATGCATCAACTTAACGCCTTCGTTTTAGAGCGCCGAAACAATCAAGGTACTGCCAGCAAATCATCGATCTTCTGTTTCGTATCGGCGATGACCATGATTCTTGCTGCTTCACTGGTATGGCCCTGGCAAGGCCCGCCAAATCCTTGCGATATCTCGATGCCGTCTTCACCGTTCGTTTCAATCTCGCTCGTCGCCGACCACCAACCATCACCAGTTGGCACAACCACGGTAAATATCTCGTAGCCCTTGTAAACCGTATCCGGCACTCTACTCATGATCGACGTCCCTCCAAAGATGTTCACATAGTGTGTATCGACTGATAAATATAGAAACTAGCCCAAGAAATCAGTGATTGCCTGCATGCTGGGATACGAAGCTAGCTGGTACGCGAATGATTCGTGCTGGATTCCAGCATATGCGCAGCAGCTTTGCGCGCCTCAGCCTCGGCTTCAGCTTGATTGGGGAATATGGCATCCAGCGATACACGCTGATCTGGAAATACACAGTTTCTGTGCATGGGATTGCTTGAATGGCCGTAGATCGCAACATGTGCCACCCAACCTTGATCATCTGCAAGTTGAACCCCTGAGTATTCAACTTCGTACGCGCCCATTTTCTCGGATGGCATAACGGTCTCCTTAAGACAAACCATCCTAGCATGGACCGCATATACACACGATATGCGATGCACAAGCGCATCGTTTGCCTCATCAGTTCGGTATGAAGATATATAACAATATCCCATACACATGGGATCGTCATCCTAAAGAGGATGCGCAATAATCGGAACAAATTACAACTCTCATTGATGTCTCTTCGGGCCTCTCTGGCAACAGAGAGGCCCTTGTTTTTTGAGAAATAAAAAAAACAAGGAGAGACGCTCACAACGCCAATCAATAGAGAAATTAAAAAATCTTCTGCATGATCATGCCGCTTACCTGGCTCAAACATCCTTTCCCAATTTCATAGCAAGGCAACTTCCACACCAAAACTTATCCCCGAATTCTGTGGATAGTCCTGTGGACAACCATACTGGCTTCACCATAACTCATTGATCTCAAACGCATTATCAGTCCTGCTTAAATCATTACATTCAGCATTCAAAAAGGCCGCAATCCTGCACCACTCAGGTATTTGGAATAATTAAGTAGCCACTACGTTGGCGCTCGAAAATAATCTTCCACTTAAAATTACGTCAAAAATCCCATGTCCATGGGATCGTCACGCGAAAAAGAATAGGTAATACTCGACCTGCATCTTTTCCTTCAATACTCCTTTGGGCGACCCTTTTACCGGGGTCGCCTTATTTTTTATCTGCACAAGCCAGAGCGTGCATTCCATCAGTGGCTTAGCAAGTAAAAGCCCATACGCTGTAATCGGACATTTACATATCCTGTTACCACCAGAAAACTCTCCAACAAAAACAATATTGCTATATGTGAGATGGCGCACAGAAGCATGGATGACGATAAGTCACCATGACTTTCCTGCCATAGGACGCCCATCCGGCTTATGGCCTCATCCATCTTTACAGGAGACACTCTCATGAACAAAGAACAAGTAGAAGGCGCGCTTAAAGATGCAGCTGGCAAAGTACAGCAAGAAATTGGCAAGCTTGTCGGCAGCACAGAACAACAAGCCAAAGGCTTGGCAAAACAGGTAGAAGGAAAAGCTGAGAAAGCCGTCGGTGATGCCAAGGACGCATTCAAAAAATAGTCAGCAAGTCGGAGCGACGGCTCCCTACAATCACTAAAGCCCATTTTCATATGGGCTTTTTATTTGCCGTTCATCATAGATATCCACAGAAAAATCGGATGTCGATAAACATGCAACGCACAGATAACAAAAAACCCGCATCAGCATTTAGCTTAACGCGGGCTTCCGAACACTTCTGACGCTTTATTCTGATTCGCTCGCAAGTGCAGCTCTGCAAATCCCACACGCAATCCCAACCACCTTGCTTGCTGCAGAAATAAAAAAGCCCGCTTGCGCGGGCTTTTTTATTAATTCTGGAGGAGAGAGAGGGATTCGAACCCTCGGTACGTTCGCACGTACGCCTGATTTCGAGTCAGGTACATTCGACCACTCTGCCACCTCTCCTAATATGGTCTATCGCTGCGGTTTAATGCAGTGAAGCGAAAGATTATATCAGAGTCTTTCGCGATGGGAAACCCTCCCCACAGATAGATTGAGCCAACTCAGTATGTTTTCTCAAACATGCGTTCAAGGGCAATACCAAGCGCATTAACTTAATTATCAATGATGCAATATTTCTTATCATCATCCTGTCATAAATCATCAGTACCATTCCGCTGAGATCAATCCGTCAGCCCTGCCCATCACTACGTAAAGAGTCATTTTGATGTCCTTTTCTCCTGTACAGCCAAGCAAATCAAGAAGAAACACGCTCACTGAAAAGACACTGAACACATCAGCAATTTCGCTCGTTCAACCTTTACGGTTCAGAACCCAAGAGGCCCACATGTCAGCTGCCGCCAATGATGTCGCAATGAGTGAGAGCACCGATCAACCGGACGATCATCTTGTGCAACGCTTGAAAGAAATTATCGAGCATCGCCAGTTGACGCCTTTGTTCCAACCCATCATCCGCATGCAAAGTGGCGAGATCATCGGTTACGAAGGATTGATACGTGGCCCATCCGATAGCCCATTGCATTCGCCTTTGAATCTGTTCAAAGTTGCGCGCTCATGCAATCTCAGTGTTGAAGTAGAACATCTATGCCGCCGCATCACACTGGAAAAATTTGCGGAGCTGCACTTGCCGGGAAAGTTGTTTTTGAACGTCAGCCCGGAATGTCTAGTGCAACCAGACGTCAAGCACGGCGAGACACTTGGTTATATCCATGAAGTCGGCATCAATCCAGAACGCGTCATCATCGAGCTGACCGAAAGTCAGCCAACTTACGATTATGATCTGCTGCGCGAAGCAGTCACGCATTACCGTGCGATGGGATTCCGTATAGCGATTGACGATCTGGGCGAAGGCTTTTCCAGCTTGCGTCTGTGGTCAGAACTACGTCCCGAATACGTCAAGATCGATATGCACTTCGTACAAGGCATCAATCAAGATCCAATCAAACTTCAATTCGTACGCTCCATCCAAGAGATTGCAGAGAAGTCCGGCACCATCGTCATCGCAGAAGGCATAGAAACCGATGCCGAATTGCTGATGATCCGCGACCTCGGCGTGGCCTATGGTCAAGGCTACAAAATCGCACGTCCGCATGCCAATCCTGCAACAACGCTGTCGGCAGACCTGCGCACCCTGCTGCGCCACAATGGCGTTGCCGTGTATCCGCATGAAAACGGCCGCGGTCACAAGATGTTGACTGCGATGAAGCTGCTACGCAGCGTGAAAGCGGTCGCACCCGAAGTGCATAACAATCGCATCTATGAAATGTTCAACAACGATCCGACGCTGGAAGTCATTCCAGTCGTGTCGAATGGCATACCGGTTGGCCTGATTACACGTGCCAATCTGATTGACCGCTTCGCCCGTCCTTATCTGCGTGAACTACATGGCAAGAAGTCCTGCACGCTGTTCATGGATGCCAATCCGCTGATCACAGATAAAAATACCGCGCTGCATGCGCTGAGCCAGATCATTGTCGATGCTGACCGCCATCACTTGTTCAATGGTTTCATCATCACCGACAACGGTCAGTATATGGGCATGGGCAATGCGCATGATTTGATGCGCGAGATCACGCAAATGCAAATCAATGCCGCACGCTATGCGAATCCACTCACGCTATTGCCGGGTAACGTACCTATCGATGAACACATCGATAGACTGCTGGAAAATGGCACGCGATTCTGCGCCTGTTACGTCGATCTCGATCACTTCAAACCTTATAACGATGTATATGGTTATCGCAAAGGCGATGACATGTTGCGCCTGACCGGAAAAATTCTCAGCGGACATTGCGATCCGCAAAAGGATTTCGTCGGTCACATCGGCGGCGACGATTTCATCATCCTGTTCCAAAGTGAAGACTGGGAACAGCGCTGCCGCGCCATCATCGATGCCTTTGTCGCGGCGGTACCCGACTTCTATTGCGTCGAAGACCGCAAGAAAGGTGGCTACATTAGTGAAGACCGCCGCGGCAAGCAAGTCTTCCACACGCTTGCCACCATCTCATTAGGCTTGGTCAAAGTAGAGCCGGGACACTACGGCTCGCATCACCAGATTGCGACCGCCACCGCCGACGCGAAAAAGCAGGCGAAAAAAATCCCGGGAAACAGTCTGTTTATAGACCGTCGCCTGGGACCTTATGCGATGGAAAAGAATGACGACGATGCAGCGCAGGAGCTGGCTACACCTGTCGTCTAAGCTTCCATCAGGCTTGTGGTGTCAAACGCTGCAAGCCACCCATATATGGATGCAATACTTCCGGAATCGTGACGCTGCCATCTGCTTGCTGATAGTTTTCCAGCAATGCAACCAAGGTGCGACCAACTGCCAAACCTGAACCATTCAGCGTATGTACCGATTCTGTCTTGCCCTGGGCATTGCGGAAACGCGCTTGCATGCGACGCGCCTGGAAGGCTTCGCAATTTGATACCGAAGAAATCTCGCGGTAGGTATTTTGCGCCGGCAACCATACTTCCAGATCGTAAGTCTTGGTCGCGCCAAAGCCCATATCACCGGTACACAAGGTAATCACGCGGTAAGGCAGGCCCAGTTTCTTCAAGATGTTTTCAGCGTGGCCGCACATTTCATCCAGCGCTTCGTACGATTTCTCAGGATGCACTACCTGCACCATTTCGACTTTGTCGAATTGATGCTGGCGTATCATGCCGCGCGTATCGCGACCATAGCTGCCAGCCTCGGAGCGGAAGCATGGTGAATGCGCTGTCATACGAATAGGTAAAGCATCACCGGCGACGATTTCATCACGCACGATATTGGTCAGCGGCACTTCAGCGGTAGGGATCAGGTACAGGGCTTCGCCCTCACCTTCCTGACCACCTTTTTTCACGGCAAACAAATCAGCTTCGAACTTCGGCAACTGGCCGGTGCCCTGCAATGAATCTGCATTCACGATATAGGGTGTGTAGCACTCGGTGTAACCGTGTTCTGCGGTATGCGTATCCAACATGAATTGCGCCAATGCGCGATGCAGGCGTGCGATGCCGCCCTTCATGACTGAGAAACGTGAACCGGTAATTTTGGCTGCCACATCGAAATCCAGGCCGAGTGCTGCGCCAATATCAACGTGATCGCGAACTTCAAAATCGAATGCGCGCGGTGTACCGACTTTACGCAATTCGACATTACCTTCTTCATCCACGCCAACCGGCACAGATTCGTGCGGCAAATTGGGGATAGCCAGCATGAATGTACTGATCTGCGCTTGCAAGACATCCAGACGCGCAGCCGATGCCTTCAGCTCATCGCCAATACCAGCTACTTCAGCCATAACCGCCGATGTATCTTCGCCCTTGCCTTTCAAGGCGCCGATTTGCTTGGACAGCGTATTGCGCTTGTTTTGCAAATCTTCGGTACTGAACTGGATCTGCTTGCGCTCCGCTTCCATTGCATTGAAGGCGGCGACGTCGAGCTTGAATTTGCGACCGGCCAGGCGGGTAGCAACGTTGTCGATGTCTTTACGAAGAAGTTGAATATCTATCATGAGAAGAGGCAAAAAGATGAGTTAAGTAGAGATTGTACCAAGGCCCAAGCCGATTCCAACGTAGCCGGAAAAATTCATCCCGGATAAGCCCTCGCTGCCCGGCCTGCGTTACCATTGCCTTACTTTTCAAACCAAGCAAGCAGAATCATGGAAGATCAAAACACACCACATCCCGTTTCCCTCACCGTCTTGATCGTGGGATTGATCATTGCGCTCGGCGCTGCGATCTGGGGCGGCATCCAGTTCCTGAACTCTGGTCACAGCCTCGGCTATGGGATCGTAGCGGGCGTCAGCATCGGTGCCGCTTATGCCTTTCTGAACCAGATCAGAACTCGGCGCACCGAAAAATAGAAACCAGCAATTACCCAGAACAGGCAGCCAGCAACTTACTTTTTGCTTCGTTTCGCAGCCTGATCCAGTGAACGCAAATACGCCAGTTTTTCAGAAATCTTGCCTTCCAGCCCGCGTGGCGTCGGCTGATACCAATGCGGTTCGGACATACCGTCCGGCAAATAAACCTCATCCGCTGCATAAGCATCAGGCTCGTCATGCGCATAGCGATAGAGCTTGCCGTAACCCAGTTCCTTCATCAACTTGGTTGGCGCATTGCGTAAATGCTCAGGCACCGGCCGCGACTTGTCTTTAGCCACATGCGCCCGTGCTGCGTTGTACGCCTTGTAGGCTGCATTCGATTTAGCTGCGCACGCGAGGTAAATCACAGCTTGTGCCAATGCCAACTCACCTTCTGGTGAACCAAGACGCTCATAGGTTTCAGCAGCATCCAGTGTCAGACGCAAGGCACGCGGATCAGCCAGACCGATATCCTCGCTCGCCATACGCACGATACGACGCGCCAGATAACGTGGATCGGCACCACCATCGAGCATACGCACAAACCAGTACAGCGAAGCATCTGGATTCGAGCCGCGCACCGATTTATGCAGCGCCGAAATCTGGTCATAGAAAGCATCGCCACCTTTATCGAAACGACGCAAAGCATCGCCCAGACAAGCCTTCAATAACTCGGCATCAACTTCTGTGATCTTTTTCGCTTGCGCTGCGCGCGCGACGATTTCCAGATTGTTCAGGAGTTTGCGGCCGTCGCCATCGGCACTGCCTATCAATGTCGCTTTCGCATCCGGTGTGAAGCTGATGCCATCCAGTTCATTCACAGATGCGCGATCCACCATCGCACCGAGATCATCTTCATCCAGTGATTTCAACACATAGACGGAAGCGCGCGACAGCAATGCACCATTCACTTCAAACGATGGATTCTCAGTCGTCGCACCAATGAAGGTGAACAAGCCGCTTTCCACATGGGGCAGGAAAGCATCCTGCTGACTTTTGTTAAAGCGATGCACTTCATCGACAAACAGGATAGTGCGACGCCCCATCGCACCACGAGACAGCTCGGCACGCTCTACCGCTTCGCGTATATCTTTAACGCCGGAGAGAACTGCAGAAAGCGCAATGAAATCAGCATTGAAGCTATCCGCCATCAAGCGCGCCAGCGTCGTCTTGCCGACGCCAGGCGGCCCCCACAGTATCATCGAATGCGGCTCACCCGATTCAAACGCTACGCGCAAAGGTTTGCCGGCACCGAGTATGTGCTGCTGCCCGATGACCTCATCGAGAGTATGCGGGCGGAGTCGTTCGGCAAGAGGGATGAAACTCATGGATAGCTTGATTCTGAAAAGTCGAGAGTGCGAATGAAATCGACGCCAGTCGAAAAATCAAACTGGCGTCGCGCTATAACAAGGGCCTTGCATGCGCACCGTCAAACTGGCGCGCAACAATTCGTATTTCTACTGAAAAACGTCCGCACCTTTCGGCACAACGAACTTGAATTGATTCGCAGGCATAGGCGGATTTTTCTCAAACTTGGTGAAGGTCAGCAAAGATACCTGGCCGAAGGAATCGCGCAGCTCCATCGCTTCCGGCACGCCGTTACGCAAGCCGATGCCGATGTGATCGAAGGTTGTGTCTTTGGCTTTCGGCGTGGCTTCTAGCCACTCCAAACCATTCTTGGTGCCCGCTTCTTTCAGCGTGAAATTCTTTTCCAGATCATTGCTGCCGAATAGAATCGCAGCAGGTGAAGAACCGAGCGCATCGCCCAGCTTCTTGATCGTGACTTGATTCAAGTCTTTGTCGTAGATGTAGAGTTTATCGCCATCTGCCTGCAACAACTGCTCATACGGTTTTTGGTAAGTCCAGATGAATTTACCAGGACGCGCGAAGATAAACGTGCCTGTCGATTTATTCGATACCTTGGCCGTGCCGCTATCGATCTTCACTAATTGCTGCGAAAACTCGCCGCGTGCCGATTGCGTGGAAGCGACGAAGGATTTGAATTGATCCAACGCTGCAGCGTGAGCAAAGCGCGGCGCTACCAAGGCAGCCGCTATCAACAAGGCGCTCACAAGCAAAGTGCGCGGCACGAATATTTTTGTAACCAGAGATTGCTGTTGTTTCATATGAGCTTTCAATTCAGCTGCGCTATTCTGCTGCATTACCGACAGGCACCAGAATTTCCCGGTTGCCGTTGGATTGCATGGTTGAGACCAAACCGCTTTGCTCCATCTGTTCCAGCAGACGCGCAGCACGGTTGTAGCCTATGCGTAAATGACGCTGCACCAGCGAGATCGATGCACGGCGATTCTTCAAAACGATTGCTACAGCCTGATCGTAAAGCGCATCAGCCTCGCCGCCACCAGCACCACCTTCAGCGCCCAGCGTCAGATCACCATCTTCTACAACGCCTCCTTCTAAGATGCCTTCGATGTAGTTTGGTTCACCTTGTGCCTTCAGATGATCGACCACGCGATGTACTTCTTCGTCAGAAACGAACGCACCATGCACGCGGACCGGCAAGCCTGTACCTGGCGGCATATACAACATGTCACCCATACCCAGCAAAGCTTCCGCACCCATTTGATCCAGAATCGTACGAGAATCGATTTTGCTGCTGACCTGGAATGCGATACGTGTCGGAATATTTGCCTTGATCAAGCCTGTAATCACATCTACAGATGGGCGCTGTGTCGCGAGAATCAAGTGGATACCGGCTGCACGTGCTTTTTGAGCAATACGCGCAATCAACTCTTCCACCTTCTTGCCGACGACCATCATCAGATCGGCCAACTCGTCGATGATGATGACGATGGTAGGCAATTTCTCTAACGGTTCCGGAGCATCCGGTGTCAGGCTGAATGGATTCGGAATCTTCTGTTCGTTCTTTTCTGCTTCTGCGATCTTGGTGTTGTAACCAGCCAGATTACGCACACCCAATTTGCTCATCAGCTTGTAGCGGCGTTCCATCTCATTGACGCCCCAGTTCAGCGCGTGACCGGCTTGACGCATATCGGTCACAACTGGTGCCAACAAATGCGGGATGCCTTCATAAATCGAGAGTTCCAGCATCTTCGGATCGATCAGGATCAGGCGTACCTGGTTCGGATCGGATTTGTAGAGCAGCGACAGGATGGTCGCATTGATACCCACCGATTTACCGGAACCGGTGGTACCCGCGACCAGCAAGTGCGGCATCTTGGCCAAATCGGCGACCACCGGATTACCGGCAATATCCTTGCCAAGCGCAATGGTCAGGCTGGATGAACTGTCGTTATAAACCTTGGAGCTGACGATCTCGGTCAAGCGCACAATCTGGCGCTTAGGATTAGGCAGTTCCAATGCCATGTAATTTTTACCAGGAATCGTCTCGACTACGCGGATAGACGTCAGCGACAAGGAACGCGCCAAGTCACGTGCCAAGCCGACAATCTGACTACCTTTAACGCCGGTTGCCGGTTCAATTTCATAGCGCGTCACAACCGGTCCTGGATAAGCGGCGACCACCTTCACCACGATGCCAAAGTCAGATAGTTTTTTCTCGATCAGACGGCTAGTGAATTCCAGTGTTTCTATGCTGACGGTTTCCTGCGATTGCGGTGCCTCATCCAGCAGCGACAATGGCGGCAGATTTGTATCCGGCATATCGTTGAAGAGAGAAACCTGACGCTCTTTTTCTACGCGTTCCGATTTCGGTACAGCGACGATTTGCGGCTCGATGCGGATAGGCGGCGCATCGACGATTTTTGCACGCTCATTGACCACAACTTCTTCGCGCTTGACCGCAGCAACAACGCCGACCTTGCGATCTTCGCGTGCACCGTACAGATTACGAATAGCCTGGAATGCAAATTCGATAGATCCACCGATACGTTCAGCCACGCCCAACCATGACACATGGAAGAACAAGCTGAAACCAAGGCCGAACACCAAGAGCAACAGCAAAGTTGCGCCCATGAAGCCGAATGCATTTTGCGCAGCGTTACCGATCAATTCACCCAGTACGCCGCCAGGTGCGCGCGGCAATTCTGCTTTCAAGGAATGCATACGCAGATATTCCAAGGCAACGCTACCGATCATCAGCAGGAAGAAGCCTATGCCGCGGATCAAACCTTCCTGATGATGCTCAGGCTCCGGTTCTTTTTTCAGCAAAAAGCGTTGCGACAAACGGCGATAACCAACCCATACCAGACGCAACAAGAATACGCATAACCACCATGCGGACAAGCCGAAAATAAACAGCAGTAAATCAGCCAGCCACGCGCCGGCACGACCACCGACATTATTCAATTTCGACACGACGTTGGCATGTGACCAACCCGGATCAACCGGGGAATAAGTCAGGAAAATCAGTATCAGGTAAAGGGTGACGGCCGCAAGAATCAACCAGCGCGCTTCGGACAAAAGCCGCACTAGTCTGCCCGGTAATGGAGGGGCTTTTGTGGCGTCGGTCTTGCGAGTATAGGCTTGGCTTGTTTTTGTCATAAATCCAGACGCGGTAGCGTCAATAGTCAACATGCACGAATGCCGCGGATGAAAGAGAAAAAACGGCGGCAAACGGCGTAAATACAGAATAAAAGCTGAAGTAATCGCCGTTTCTGGCTGCCGCCCCTGCTGGAACGGCTGGTTCGTCTATAATCTTAACCAGTTTTTCCCTGTTACACCGAATAATTCAAGAACAGGTTGAAATTTGATGCTGTGGCGACATATATAAGCAACCAGCAACAGGTTTTACTGTTACAGATAGCATTTTTACTCACTCTTTTTACGATTACTTATCTCAATGTCCAGCGCAAAACATGCCCACGTTTTAATTCTCGGCTCCGGCCCTGCCGGTTACAGTGCTGCAGTCTATGCCGCACGTGCCAACCTCAAACCGGTATTGATTACCGGCGTCGAGCAAGGCGGTCAATTGATGACCACAACCGATGTTGAAAACTGGCCAGGTGATCCGATGGGCGTACAAGGCCCGGAACTGATGCAGCGCTTGTTGCAGCACGCCGAGCGCTTTAACACTGAGGTTATTTTCGATCACATCCACACCACTAAACTGGATGAAAAACCAATACGCCTGATCGGCGACGCTGGCGAATATACCTGTGACTCACTGATCATTGCAACTGGTGCTTCAGCGCAATATCTCGGTTTGCCGTCCGAACAAGCGTTCATGGGCAAAGGCGTGTCTGCTTGCGCTACCTGCGACGGTTTCTTCTATCGCAACCAGGAAGTCGCTGTTATCGGCGGCGGCAACACCGCAGTCGAAGAAGCGCTGTATCTGTCGAATATCGCCACCAAGGTAACCGTCGTGCATCGCCGCGACAAATTCCGTGCAGAAGCAATCCTGATCGATCGCCTGATGGCCAAAGTTGCCGAAGGCAAGATCGAGGTCAAATGGAATTCAACACTGGAAGAAGTCACTGGTGACGACAGTGGTGTAACCGGCATGACGATCAAGTCGACTGCAGATGGCAGCATCACACCTATCAAATTGCACGGCGTCTTCGTCGCGATCGGCCACAAACCGAACACCAGCATTTTTGAAGGTCAGCTTGATATGAAAAACGGTTATATCAAGACCAAAACCGGACTCGAAGGCATGGCTACAGCGACCAGCGTACCCGGCGTATTCGCTGCGGGCGATGTACAAGATCACGTCTATCGTCAGGCGATCACCAGCGCAGGTACCGGCTGTATGGCGGCATTGGATGCGCAACGCTATCTGGAAGGTCAGGAGTAAGCATTTCGTTTGCCGCATGAACATGGCGTGATGCCTGTTCATGCGGCAAATTGCTTAGCTTAGTGATCAGCCACATCATTCAGGAAGTAATGTCATGCCTGCCTCAATCAAGGATTTTGCTGCACTCAAATCTTTGCAGAAGGATTTGAAGAAGCAGGAAGAAGCCCGCAAAATCGCAGAAGCAGAACGTCTGCAAGCAGAAAAAACTGCGCAGCTGGAAGCCGATCTATTCCGCCGCAGCATAGGCGACGTCGCGCCACTGACACCCTCTGACAAATTAGCCACAAACAGCCCTCGCCCACTTCCCATTGCACGCCACCGTATAGCGGACGAGCAAGCGGCATTGCGCGAATCACTGTCCGACGACTTCACCGTCGAAACCCTGCTCGATACAGATGATGCCCTCAGTTATGCCCGTAACGGCATCGGGCCGGACGTCATACGCAAACTTAGACGCGGACACTGGGTGATCCAGAGTCAGCTCGATTTGCATGGCTTGCGTACCGATGAAGCACGCGACGCATTAGGTGAGTATTTACGGAATGCCGTTAAACGCGGTGTGCGTTGCGTACGTGTCATACACGGCAAAGGACTAGGTTCTATCAATAAAGAACCTGTATTGAAAAATAAAGTACGGAATTGGCTCACACAGAAAGACGAAGTCATCGCCTTTTGCCAGGCCAAGGCGGCCGATGGCGGCGCAGGTGCTTTGATTGTGCTGCTCAGGGCTAGCTAAGACTTAGCCCACTTCACTCCGAACCTATGTTCGGAGTCGACATTCACAGCATCAACATTCTTACTTAGACGGCATCAGCGCCTGTTTCGCCGGTACGAATACGGATTACCTGCTCAACTGCCTGCACGAAAATCTTGCCGTCGCCGATTTTACCGGTACGCGCAGCCTTGATGATCGCTTCGATGGCCTGCTCTACGCCAGCATCGTCTACCACCGCTTCAACTTTTACCTTAGGCAGGAAATCGACTACGTATTCCGCACCACGGTACAGCTCGGTATGACCTTTTTGACGACCAAAGCCTTTGACTTCAGTGACGGTCAAGCCGGTTACGCCGACTTCGGCCAGTGCCTCGCGCACTTCATCCAGTTTGAATGGCTTGATAATTGCGGTAACTTGTTTCATCGATACTCCCATTAAATTAATTGTGCACTTGCATTAGTCTACGCCGGAGAGCCCATAGCCCGAAAGCTTTTTGTGCTGTCATTCGCGGAATTTGGATGTAATCGGATAACGCCAGTCGCGCCCGAATGCCCGGTGCGTGACGCGGATACCGACCGGCGACTGACGCCGCTTGTATTCGTTGATCTTGATCAAGTGAGTAATACGCGCCACATCTTCCGGGCGATAACCAGCCGCGATGATATCTGCACCACTTTGGTTCTCTTCCATATACATTTGCATGATCGCGTCCAGCACGTCATACGGCGGCAGCGAATCCTGATCGGTTTGATCTGGTCGCAACTCAGCCGATGGCGCACGCGTCAAGATGCGATCAGGAATCACGTCGGAGACCGTATTGCGATAGGCACACAAGCGATAAACCAGCGTTTTGGCAATATCCTTGAGCACGGCAAAGCCGCCTGCCATGTCGCCGTACAAGGTGCAATAGCCAACCGCCATCTCGCTCTTGTTACCAGTCGTCAGCACGATGGAACCATGCTTGTTTGACAAAGCCATCAAGATGGTGCCGCGTATGCGTGCCTGAATATTTTCTTCCGTCGTATCCTGCTTCAAGCCTTTGAACTCATCGGCCAGCGTGCGATTGAATGCTTCGAAACAATCGTTGATGCCAATCTCGTCGTAGCGCACGCCAACCCGCTTGACCATATCGCGCGAATCAACCCAGGAGATTTCAGCCGTGTATGGCGACGGCATCATGATGGCGCGTACTTTGTCAGCACCTAGCGCATCCACCGCAACCGCCAGCGTCAACGCAGAATCGACACCACCAGACATACCGATCAAGGCGCCCGGGAATCCGTTTTTACCGATGTAATCACGCACACCAAGCACCAAGGCTTTGTAGACTTGCGCCTCGACCGACAATTCTTCCACGATCGTGCCATCAATCGGCTGACCGCCTTCGAATTCGATGATCTGCAAGTCTTCCACGCAATGCTGTAATTGCGCACGCGTCTCGCCAGACTGATCCAGCACAAACGAGTTACCGTCGAAAATCAGCTCATCCTGCCCACCAACCAGATTCGCATAAACCAGACTCATGCCGTGCACAGTGACATTTGCATGCATGACATCGATGCGCAGGTGCTGCTTGTTCATGTGGAAAGGCGAACCGTTCGGCACCAGCAGTACTTTCGCGCCCGCTTCTGCTGCACGTGCAGGTGCATGCGGGAACCAGGTGTCTTCGCAGATATTGATACCGAAGCGCACACCTTTTACGTCGAATACCAAAGGCTGATCGGCAGAAGCGAAGTAGCGTTTTTCATCGAACACGGTCGCATTCGGCAAATCGTGTTTGCAATAAGTACCGCTGATCTTGCCGTTGAGCAGAACCGATGCGGCATTGAAACGTTGTCCGTCTTTTTCGAATGGATGGCCGACGATGACATGTACATCCTTCAACGCTGCCAGATCGCTTGCAAGCGCGGCCAACGTTTCCGACGTTTTTGCGTAGAATGACTGACGCAGCAATAAATCTTCTGGCGGATAACCGACCAACGATAATTCTGGTGTTAATACGATGTCTGCGCCTTGTTCGGCGGCGCGACGAGAGAATTCAGCAATCTTCGCACGGTTACCGGCGAGATCGCCGACGGTGCTGTTGATTTGAGCGATAGCAACTTTGACTGTCATGACATGAATAACGATAAATGAATGAACGTGAATCTGCGGATCAAGCTAAACCACTTGTGAAGTTATCTACTAATTATCGCACGCGTATCGTTTCTTCTCTTTCAGAAATTGGTCAAGCCGCCTGGGATGCGCTAGTGCAACTGCAGACTGATGCCAATCCCTTCCTGTCATTTGCCTTCCTTGATGCATTGCATGAGAGCGGATGCGCCTCGGCAAAGTCCGGCTGGCAACCGCAATTCCTGACTATCTGGCGCGAGGAAAAGGATCAAGGTGAAGAATTGGTCGCCGCCCTGCCTTTGTATGCCAAGACGCACTCCTACGGTGAATATGTGTTCGACTGGGCATGGGCGGATGCTTACGAGCGCAATGGCCTCGACTACTACCCCAAGCTGCTGTCGGCGATTCCCTTCACGCCCGTCACTGGCAGTCGCCTGCTGGCACGTGATGCAGAAGCCAGAATCGCGCTCATCGCAGCCATCACGTCCATACAGGAAAACAATGCATTCTCGTCCACCCACATCCTGTATCCGCCTCAGGAACAGGCAGAATTACTGCGCGAAGCGGGCTTCATGCTGCGCGCCGGCGTGCAATTTCACTGGCTGAATGCCGGTTACCGGGATTTTGAAGACTTCCTGAACACACTGGAGCGCAAGAAGCGCAAGAACATCCGCAGCGAACGCCGTAAAGTGCAGGAAGCCGGTGTCAGCTTCCGCCACATCTCCGGCCATGATGCGACCAAAGAAGACTGGATATTCTTCAAGCGCTGCTACGACCACACCTACGCCGCGCATCATTCAACCCCGTATCTGAATCTGGATTTCTTCCTGCGCATAGGCGCGACGATGCCACAGAATATTTTGCTGATCGTTGCAGAGAAAGACGGCCAGCCTATCGCCTCATCGCTGCTGATCCATGATGAACAGACCGTATTCGGACGTTACTGGGGTGCGTTGACGTATATCGACTGCCTGCATTTCGAGACCGCCTACTATCAACCACTGGAATTCTGCATCACCAACAAAATGGCTTGTTTTGAAGGCGGCGCACAAGGTGAACACAAGATGGCACGCGGCTTCCTGCCGCAAAAAACCTGGTCGGCACATTGGCTGGCGCATCCGTCCTTTTCCAATGCAATTGAAGAATTTCTGAAAAGAGAAACCGGCGGTATCGAATCCTATATGGACGAATTAAACGAGCGGAATCCATTTAAGTTATAAATAGTGTTAATTCCGAGCAACTTTTCATGGTGAGTGCTTGTCAGCTTCTCAACCTCAAGGCATGCTAGCTGCACAATGACACCCAGCACACCTCTTCCAAACGACAGTACGCAAACCAGATTGATTCGCATCGGGCGTTTTGCCATCAAACATGAGCTAGGACGAGGTTCCATCGGTGTAGTTTATCTGGCGCACGATCCGATTATCGACCGTGAAGTGGCCATCAAAACCTTCCGCAGCCGTCTGTCGCTAGTGGAAAAAAAGCAGCACGAACAACATTTCATCAATGAAGCACGCGCCGCCGGACGACTCGCTCATCCCAATATCGTCACCGTCTACGAAGCATCCAGCGAAGGCGACTCTACCTATATTGCGATGGAATATCTGCAAGGTCGAGAACTGAACAAACTACTCGATGCAGGTCATCGCTTTACAGCGGAAGATGTTGCCTCCATCAGTTGGAAGATCGCCGATGCGCTCGATCACGCGCACAAAAACGGTGTCGTACATAGAGACATCAAACCAGCCAATATTTTTCTGGTGGCCGACCATCAACCGAAAGTTGTCGACTTCGGCATTGCGCGCGCACCCAACAGAGTCTCCGATCAGGCGCACAAAGCCGAAGAGCCTTACACGCTATTCCACGACAATATTCTGGGCACGCCCAATTACATGTCGCCCGAGCAGGCAATGGGGCAAGCAGTCGATGCGCGTACCGACATCTATTCATTAGGTGCAGTCATGTATGAAATGCTGACTTTCCGCAAACCATTTCAAGCCGCTGATACCGATAAGTTATTGCATCAAATTGCATTCAAGGCGGCACCTGACGTGCACACAATACAGACGAACGTGCCATTGGCCTTATCAAAAATCGTCGCAAAAGCGATGAGTAAAAAGGCAGATAAACGCTATCAAAATGCTGAGGAAATGGCGCTCGATATCAAACGTTATCTGACTCGCACGCGACGCGAACATGAGCGCAAACCCAAAGCAGAACGTTCCGAACAACCAGCCAATGCACCGACATTCCAGCAATCCAGATTATTCTGGCCGGTATGCGGTGTTGTCATCGCCGTCCTCATTGCAGCCTACTCATACTGGAAGAACTGAGTAGTTCTTTTTACCTCGCCTCATACCGCTACGATTGCGGTTCTGGCAATTAACTGTCACCAGTCGTTCATAGCAGCATGCAACTCGTATATCGGAATCGTATTAAACTCTCGGGTTTAGAGAAGTTGTATTTGCCATGAGTCCCACCGATATTCTGATTGCCCTCGCCATAGTAAGTATTTGGGGGCTCAACTTCGTTGTCATCAAAATCGGTTTGCAAGACTTTTCGCCGATTTCACTCACTGTACTGCGCTTCTTTTTCGCTGCTTTTCCCCTGGTATTTTTTATCAAGCGGCCAGCCATTCCATGGCGCTTGCTCTGCGCATTCGGCCTGTTCCAGTTCACGCTGCAATTCACCTTATTGTTCTCCGGCATGCAACTGGGCTTGACGCCAGGATTGGCCTCGCTAGTCATGCAATTGCAGGTATTTTTCACGATAGGATTCGCCATCCTCTTCCTCGGCGAAAGGCCGAGGATCACGCAACTGCTGGGTGCGCTGATTGCCTTTAGCGGCATGGCTTTGGTTGCCTACAATCTGGAAAGCAAGGCAACCCTGATCGGCTTCCTGCTCGTCATTACAGCCAGTTCATGCTGGGCGACTGCCAACATCGTCACCAAGAAAATCGGCAAGGTAAATCCACTTGCTCTCATGGTCTGGGGTTCGCTGGTCGCATTGCCGCCACTGATAGTCGCGTCCCTGCTGATCGAAGGTCCGGGCGTCTGGGTCACGGCTGCACACAAGCTCAACTGGCCCGGAATGGCCAGCGTCTTGTATCAAGCCTATCCGAATACCATGTTTGCCTTCGGTGCCTGGGCAGTGTTGATGCGCAAATATCCGACTGCGACCGTCGCGCCGTTCACTCTATTGGTGCCGGTCATCGGTATGTTTTGTGCAGCATTGATATTGGATGAAGCCTTGCAATGGTGGAAGATCGTCGCCTGCATGCTGGTGCTGGGCGGCCTGGCGTTCAACCAATTCGGTCTACGTTGGTTGAGCGGAAAAACCAATCATTAAGAAAGAATCAGGCAATAAAAAAGCGCACTTCGCAGTGCGCTTTTTTTATACACAAACCTGTGAATGCAATTTTTATTTGTCAGCGTTTTTCTTGTACGCTTCAACGCCAGACATGATTTCTGCCTTGGCTTCATCCGGGCCGACCCAGCCTTCAATCTTGACCCATTTGCCTTTTTCCAGATCTTTGTAGTGCTCAAAGAAATGCTGGATCTGTTGCAAACGCAGATCATTGATGTCTTCAGGTTTTTGCCAATGGCTGTAGATAGGCAGGATTTTGTCGATAGGCACTGCCAGCAATTTTGCGTCGCCGCCAGCTTCATCGGTCATTTTCAACATGCCAATCGCGCGGCAGCGAACAACGACGCCTGGATACAGCGGGAATGGTGTGATCACCAATACGTCAACCGGGTCACCGTCGTCGGACAGAGTTTGCGGAACGTAGCCGTAGTTACACGGATAGTGCATCGCGGTGCTCATGAAACGGTCGACAAACATCGCGCCCGACTCCTTGTCAACTTCATACTTGACCGGATCGGCGTTCATAGGGATTTCGATAATGACGTTAAAGTCGTTCGGCAAATCTTTGCCGGCAGGAACGTGATTCAGACTCATGTTGTTTTCTCAAAAGTGGGAAGTTGGTGCAGCAAGCCCTAGATTATAGCGGCTTTCAGCGCCTTGCTTGAACCTGCCTTGATGATGATGCCTGGTGGAAAACTACCGAATATCATTCAAATCGTGGCGTAATAAGGCAGGAAACAAGGAAGAAACAGGTGCATGCAAGAGCGATGCACCCGGTGGCAGGAACTACAAAGTCGTCGCAATCGCACATAGACGGTAATGCGATGCGGCCTCTTCATCGTGATTCAAGGCTTCATGCAATTGCGCCAGTTTCAAATGTACTTCTTGCAACATACGTGGATTGCTTGCATCGGATAGCGCCTGCTCCAGATGACGTTGTGCCTTGCCCCACAAATTTTGTCGTAGGCACAAGGTACCGAGCGTCAATGCCAGATCAGGATCGCTAGGATGTTTTTTCATCCATTCTTCACAACGCTCAATCTGCGCCAGAAGAGCCGGTGAACCTTCGAGTGCTGCCGATGCACGATATGGACGCAACAAACGGTCATCCCATTCAGTTGCTATCGCTTTTTCAACAATCGCACGCGCATCGTCATGCAAGCCGCGCTGATTGAAAGCATCTGCGCCATGCATCGCCACATACGGTTTCACGCGATCTTCCGCTGGAATCGCCCACCATATATTGCGCAACGATTCAGCATCGTTCGATGGATTTTTCAATAAATCCTGATAAGCCAATTCGCGCAGACGCGTCGACAAGGCCGGATGCAAGGCGTTGTTCTTGTCCAGCGTACGCACCAGACGCAACACTTCTGGCCAGTTGTTGGCACGTTGATTGGCCTTCAACGCCATGCGCAAGGCGTGGATATGACGTGTGCCGTTGGCGTTCAATTCCTTGACGACATCCAGCGCCAGTTCAGGCTGACGTTCATCGACCAGCAATTCGATCGCGGTCATCAAGCGTGCTGTTTTCAGTGTTTGATCTTCTTCCACTGTCGCCAGCCAGGTATCGCGACGTTCGGTCTGCTGCATACGATGCGCTGCACGTGCAGCAATCAGTGCGGCCAGGCCGGCATTGTCCGGTGATTCAGTCGCGCGCATCGCAGCTTTTTCAGCATGACCGAAGCGGCCTTCAAAATACGATTTCAGGGATTCCCGCAGGGCTTGATTGCCTTTGCGTTCCTGTTTGTCACGACGATAAGCAGCGACCTTGCCCGGCATTTTTTGCGCTACGCGTATGGTCTTCAACAACGCATAAACCAAAAAGAACAACAGAACGGACAACAGGATGAAGAAATTCAGCGAGAGATCAATCCGATATGGCGGATAGAAAAACACCACATTACCGGGATTGAAGCGCGCCACCACCGCCAGTCCGATGGCAGTGGCAAACAAAACGAGAAGCCAGAGGAATATGCGCATATTAAAAACGGTAAGCAATCATTGTTGTTTTAAAAGCCAACCTTGAAACCCAGCTTGATGCTGGATCAAGGCTTCGCTTTGAAGTTACGGACTGCGTTCAAACTTTCTGCCAGCGTCGGCATCTCAATCGCCAGATTGCTCGACTGCACTTGCTTCAACATGGCTTGCACAGTTTGTGTTTGCTTCGCACGTGTATCGAAATACTTGCTGATGCTGTCTTGCGACGCAATCATGTCGCTGCGGAAAGCAGATTCATTACGCGACAACAAAGCCAGACGTGCATTGAGCAAACGCAGCTTCAAATTCTCACGAGCGTAATAAGCTTGTGTTGGCGACAGCAACAAAGCGTCTGAGGTATCAACGCTGCGTACACGTATCAATTGCTGTATCTCGCCCCACATTTCGCTACTCACGCTTTCCCATTTAGCTTTGGCGACAGGCCACCAATCATTTGCAGGAGCAGCTTCTTCAGCTGGAGCTTTTGCATTCTTCACATGTGGCTTGACTGGCACAGGACGATTCTTCGGCTCACTTGCAGGCAACGCTGGTTGCTCATCCGACAGCAAAGGCATGGTGTCGATCTGGCCGATCACGCTATCCAGACGCAAGGCTATACCAGTCAAGTCCAGACTAGGCAAGGCTTTCAGACGAGCGATGTCGTGCCCGATGGCGCGACGTACATTGACGAATTGTGGTGAGTCAGCACGCGACAGACGCGCATCGGCATTTTGCAAAGCGATCAATGCACCTTGTACATTACCGGCCAATTGCAATTGCTGGCTGGCGGTGGACAACACTTGTTCGATTTCAGCCAAAGCCCAATCATCACGTTTCTTGAACAGATCCTGATACAGCTGTTCCAGCGCCAGTTGCTGGCTTTGTGCTTCGACCTGTTTGCTTTCCAGTACGTTGACCTTGGCTTGCAACTCGGTGACTGTTTCCTGCGCCGCTTTGACGATGACCTTGGTTTCAGTATTGATGGCATCGCCACTCTGAATACGACGAGCGACTTCGGTACGGACGGTAGAAAGCTCTTCGCGCGATACCCACCACTGCGCTGCGAGCAATCCAGCCAGTATGACAAGCGCCAGATAAATCAAGCGCTGACGCCCTGTACCGGCATTTTTGGAGGATGGCGTATCGCTATTCGGATTCACGCCATTGGATGGTGCCGCAGCCGGAGTTGCTTGCGGCGTAGAGTCTGGAGTTGTTGGCATATCGGTCATGAGCAAGATTGTAACGCGGCTAACAGTCCGTCGTCGCCTGATCTGGTAAGGGTAATATTGCTGAAACCCAGCAACTGCGCGGTTTCTGCGATGCGAACGTGCGATACGATTATTCTTTGTTGTTGCATTTTTGCGACGCTCCCAGTTTCATCGAGTTGCGCAACCATCTCCGTCAGGAAGCGCAAACCTTCCGAACTGGTCACGATCCAATCGTTCTGACAAGCTAATAGTCGTTTCAGTTCGCTGCGTCTTGCATTATCGAAAGTCGGTGCCACACGGCGATATGCCGCCACTGGTGTCACTTGCGCGCCGGCAGCACGTAGCGCATCACCCAGCAATTCCCGTCCGGTTTCACCCCGTACGATCAAAACCTGCTTGCCACGCAGTGCGTCCAAATCGAGTTCAGCCAATAATGTTTGCGAATCGGTACGATCAAGATCGGTAGGACTGATGATCGTACTGTTGTGCGCTGTTGCGCCATGGTTAGCCAAGGCAGCGCGACTTCCCTCGCCGACTACCGCCAGCGGAATATGGCGTGGCCAATCGGTGCGTGCAGCAAATGCCGCATCAATCGCATTCGGGCTGACGAAGGCAATCAGCGCATATTGATCCAGATCGCGCAATGCATCTTGCAACGAAGTCGGATCATCCAAAGGCAAGATTTCCAGCAAGGGAAAAATCACCGCCTCCCGACCAAGCTCAGTCACGCGCTGCGCCAGCGCATCGGCTTGCGCCAATGGCCGTGTAATTACTACAAACTCAGTCATCCCCGGCTGCATCCGTTTTGCACAAAGCCAGTATCGCTTCGGCGTCCTGCTGCTGCAAGGCATCGGCAATCTGACGGCCCAGCACTTCAGGTTCATTGGCTGCACCATTGAGATCGGCACTGGCAATTTTGGAACCGTCCGGCGTTGCGATGATGGCGCGCAAACGCATCGTGTCGCCTTCTATCGTGGCAAATGCGGCCAATGGAATCTGGCAGCTACCGCCAAAATTCCTGGAAACCGTACGTTCCGCAGTCACAGCCTGAGAAGTCGCTTCATGATTGAGCGGTGCCAGCCATTCCTTCAAGTCGGCGCGGTCAGAATGGATTTCAATCGCCATTGCGCCCTGCCCTGGTGCCGGCAGGCTTTGCTCTGGCGGCAAATAAGCGCGTATGCGCTGTTGCAAACCCAGACGTTTCAAACCAGCCGCAGCCAGAATGATGGCGGCATATTCGCCTGCATCCAGTTTCCCCAGGCGACGATCCAGATTGCCGCGCAAGGGGCGGATCACCAAATGCGGATAGCGTGCAGCAATCAAGGCTTGACGGCGCAAGCTGCTGGTTCCCACGACAGCGCCGTCAGGCAAGGATTCCAGCGACGCATGGTCGTTGGACACGAAAGCATCACGCGGATCTTCGCGTTCCAGCACGGCTGCCAGTTCAAAACCGTCCGGCAAGGTCATGGCCACATCCTTGAGCGAATGCACGGCAATATCGGCACGGCGCTCGGCAATCGCGACTTCCAATTCCTTGACGAACAAACCCTTTCCACCCACTTTGGAAAGGGTGCGATCAAGAATTTGATCGCCGCGTGTAGTCATCCCTAGAATCTCTATCACGCACTGCGGATATAATATGGCTAGTTTTTCGCGCACATGCTCGGCTTGCCACATGGCTAAACGACTTTCGCGCGATGCGATGATTAATTTTTTCGGGGGTGGAAATTTCAACACGGCTTCTTTCGATTTTCTGTCGGGAGGCTGGCGAACTTGATGAAGTGTTTGATTTTCTACAAGTTCGACACGCTTTCAATGTCACCACAGTATCGGTGACATCGCAGATTTTTGAATCATGAATTCCTGGAAATTTTAGCATGCGCCTCTGTATAAAACTTCGTATTACTCCACCCTTATCACTCTGAACAAGCTGATTGCACTCTTCCAATATGGCAAAACAATTGAAATCCTCGCCTCGCGCGATCTCTCCATCGGCAAATAAAGACGCACCGCTCAAAGAAGATATTCGTTTGTTGGGACGACTGCTCGGCGACGTATTGCGCGACCAGGAAGGTGATGCAGTATTTGAAGTAGTAGAAACCATCCGTCAAACCGCCGTGCGCTTCCGTCGCGAAGCCGACGTGCAGGCAGGCGCTGATTTGAACAAATTGTTGAAAAAGCTGACGCGCGAACAAACCATTTCCGTGGTGCGTGCGTTCTCTTATTTTTCGCATCTGGCCAATATCGCCGAAGATCAACACCACAACCGTCGTCGTCGTGCGCATTCGCTGGCAGGCTCTGCGCCACAAGAAGGCAGCGTCGCTTATGCACTGGAGAAACTGCATGGTGCAGGCGTTTCCGGCGCTACGGTACGCAACTTCTTCAAAGATGCTCTGATTTCGCCAGTACTGACCGCACATCCAACAGAAGTGCAACGTAAAAGTATTCTCGATGCGGAACATGACATCGCACGTCTGCTAGCACAGCGCGATGCGCCTATGACAGCCAAGGAACTGGCCGCCAATACGGAAAGACTGCATGCGCTAGTCACTACTCTGTGGCAAACACGTTTGCTGCGCTACTCGAAATTGTCGGTCGAAGACGAGATCAACAATGCCCTGTCTTACTACCGCATTACTTTTCTGCGTGAACTGCCGGCCTTATACGAAGACATCGAAGCAGAAATTGCCGAGCAATACCCACAGCGTGCAAGCACGGCCAATGCACAACGCGAACAACACTCTTACGTACAAATGGGTAGCTGGATCGGCGGTGACCGTGACGGCAATCCGAATGTAAATGCCGACACCATGGAACTGGCACTGGCACGTCAATCGACGACCATACTCGAGTTCTACCTGGAGGAAGTACATGCTCTGGGTGCCGAATTGCCTGTTTCAACTTTCCTCGCTGGCGTTAGCCCTGAAGTACAAGCACTGGCCGATATGTCGCCAGACACTTCCGAACATCGTGCTGATGAACAGTATCGCCGCGCACTAATTGGCATCTATGCACGCCTGGCAGCAACTGCCCGTGCACACGGCGCAACCAATCTGATGCGCAAGGAAGTTGGCCCAGGCGCACCTTATGAGAGCGCAACTGAATTCTCCAAAGATCTGCAGACACTGGTTGACTCGCTCAAAGCACGTCACGGCGCTGCCCTGATCAAACCGCGTCTGGCACCATTGCTGCGCGCTGCTGAAATTTTCGGCTTCCATCTGGCAACGCTGGATATGCGCCAAAGCTCAGACGTGCATGAACGTGTCTTGTCTGAATTGTTCAACCGTGCACAAGTGGAACAGGCATACGCCAAACTGCCGGAAGAGAAAAAAGTTGAGCTGTTGCTGGCTGAACTGGATAAGCCACGCCTGCTGTATTCGCCGTATATCGACTACTCAGACGAAACCAATTCGGAACTGACGATCTTGCGCGCTGCGCACAATATCCGTCAGCGCTACGGTGCACGCGCCATCCGCAACTACATCATCTCGCACACAGAAACCGTGTCGGATTTGCTCGAAGTATTGCTGCTGCAACGCGAAACCGGTTTGCTGCGTTCCAATTCGGACAAAGCCTCCGTCGGCGAAGTTGAATTGATGGTGATTCCTTTGTTCGAAACCATTCCGGATTTGCGCGTAGCTGCCAGCATCATGGAACAAGTGATGGCCATTCCGCGTGTGCGCAAGCTGATCGCCAAGCAAGGCCATCTGCAAGAAGTCATGCTCGGTTACTCCGACTCCAACAAGGACGGCGGCTTCCTCACATCGAACTGGGAACTGTACAAGGCAGAAACCGAACTGGTTCAAGTCTTCAACCATGCAGGCGTCAAACTGCGCCTGTTCCATGGTCGCGGCGGCACAGTCGGTCGCGGCGGCGGACCAAGCTACGAAGCAATTCTGGCGCAACCTCCAGGCACCGTGAACGGCCAGATCCGTCTGACTGAACAAGGTGAAATCATTGCGTCGAAATTCTCCAATCCGGAAATCGGCCGCCGCAATCTGGCGCTACTGGTTGCAGCCACGCTGGAAGCCAGCCTGACACCATCACCATCCGATACCAAATCGGCGAAAAAACTCGCTGAATTTGAAAGCGTGATGGATGAATTGTCCGAGCTTGCTTACAAGGGCTATCGCAATCTGGTGTACGAAACACCAGGCTTTACCGACTACTTCTTCTCGGCCACACCGATTGCAGAAATCGCTGAGCTCAACATCGGTTCGCGCCCTGCGTCACGCAAGGCAACCCGCAAAATTGAAGACTTGCGCGCAATTCCATGGGGCTTCTCATGGGGACAATGTCGTTTGCTGTTACCGGGTTGGTACGGTTTCGGCAGCGCCATCGAACAATGGCTGGAGCAAGGCGAGAACAAAGCCAAACGCGTTGCAACCTTGCGCGCAATGTTCAAGGAATGGCCGTTCTTCGTCACCTTGTTGTCGAACATGGACATGGTTTTGTCGAAAACCGATCTCGCCGTTGCATCGCGTTATTCGGAAATGGTGGTCGACAAGAAGCTGCGTAACAGCATCTTTAAACGCATCGTTGGCGAGCACGAACGTACTTCGGCATGCCTGACCCTGATCACTGGCAAGAAAGAACGTTTGGCCAACAATCCATTGCTGGCACGTTCGATCAAGAATCGCTTCGCTTACCTCGATCCACTGAATCACTTGCAAGTCGAACTGATCAAACGTCACCGTGCAGCAATGCGCGACGGCAAAGTGGATGACCGTGTACGTCGTGGTATTCACTTGTCGATCAACGGTATCGCTGCCGGCCTGCGCAATACCGGTTAAGTATCGTCAGACCAACAAAAAAGGGAAGCACATGTGCTTCCCTTTTTTTTTATTCGGCATAAAAACTAGCGTACCAAGGCTTTGACTCCCGCCCACTGTCGTCGTGAAATCGGCAGACGATCATCGATATGGCACAAGATGACTTGCCAAGATTCCTGCGCTTTATCGCCGTCACTCTCGGCATCCACGATTTGCGCGCCGCGCTCTACGCCTATGATGGCTTCCCGTGCGACTAGCGCATTGCGATGCACACGTATGAATTGCGCAGCGAACTCCTGCTCCAGCGCTGATAACGATCCTTCAATCAAATACTCGCGTTCTCTGGTACGCAAGGTAACGTACTTCGCTTCCGCCTTTAGGTAGAGCACATCGATCACCGGCACCAGTAACAAACGTCCTCTTTCCTGAACGGAAAAATTCTTGCGTGCTACTTGCATCGTGTTGGCGACTTCGGCAATCGCCTGCTTCTGCGCACCCGCATTCTGCTTCAATGCACCGACACGCCGGATCGCATCTGCCAAACGCGTTGCACGCACTGGCTTCAGCAAATAATCGAAGGCATGTACTTCAAATGCTTTCAGCGCATATTCGTCATACGCCGTCACAAAAATAATCGCCGGCCCAGCCGCGTCGTTCTGCGACAGATGTTCCGCAAGCTCTATACCCGTCATGCCCGGCATTTGCACATCTAGCAAGACAATATCCGGTGATAACTCGACTATCCTATCCAGCGCCTGCTGCGCTTGCGCCGCTTCACCGACCAGTTCATGCGGACATTCAAGTGCAATATCCGATAACAAAGTGGTCAAGCGTGCGCGTGCCGGCGCTTCATCATCGACGATCAATATACGCGGCATCATGCGCCCGCCTTTTGATACGGCAGATACAGATGTACTTCAAATTGCCCGTTCGTCACCTGCGTCGTCAATTGCGCCTCCATATCGTATAAAAGCGTCAGGCGTTCGCGTATGTTATCCAGTGCCATGTGATTGCCGGTCGATATCACGTCGACGTGAAATGGATTCGTCATCACGATCTCGATGCGATCGCGTATGCGACTGATGGCTATCGTGATCAACGCAGTTTCAGGCGATGGCTCAACACCATAGTGCACGGCATTTTCCAGCAATGGTTGCAGCAGCAAGGCCGGTGTTTTCGCCTTCTGTAAGGTATCACCGGAAATGCCATCCATATCCCATTTGACTTGCAGGCGCTCACCCAGTCTGATTTTTTCTATCGACAGATATTGCATGCCTATCCTGACCTCATTGCCCAGCGTCGTGATATCACGCGCATCACGCATCAGGACACGAAACAGATCAGCCATATCTTCCAGCGTGCTTTCTGCACGACGAGGCTCGGTACGGATCAAGGACAAAACGGCATTCAAACTATTGAACAAAAAATGTGGACGTATCCGTGCCTGCAATGCCTGCAAGCGTGCTTCCGCCAGCGCTGGCGAAAATGCGCGCGTACGCAATTCAAAATAGTGCTGCAAGGCGATACCGAACAAAGCGGCACACACCACGCCTTCCATCGCCGACAAGCGACTCAAGCTGGTCAGAAAAATATCATCGTTGAGCAGGTAATGAATAATCAGACCTGTAATCGCGCCCGGCACCAAGGCGCAGGCAAGACGCTGCCCCCAAGGCGGAATCGAACGTATCCCTCGCCGCAAGCCGCAAAGTGCAAACAAGGACGACAAACAAGCCAGCTCCACCAGCATCGATGCTTCGACAAAAGCCAGCAAACCAGCCTGCACGCTACTCGCGCCTATCAACATAACCACCAGCACCACACCATTAACGAATAGCAAAGATCTGACCATGATGCCTATATTGCAACAGTCCGGTATCACGTTCTCAATGACGGGGATGGGCGCGGAATCGGGCAAAGGTGGCATGGATGAAGGATTAATCGCGGCTGGAGTGGGATTGCGAGGTTGGCTTGTTCTATAATCGCGTATTCATTAGGACCCAATTATGACAGCACAACTCTCCAAAAAGAGCGAGGCCTGGTCGGCACGCTTTAACGAACCCGTTTCCGATCTGGTCAAACGTTACACCGCCTCGGTATTTTTCGACAAGCGTCTTGCTTACGTCGACATCCAGGGATCGCTTGCTCACGCAGAGATGCTGGCGCACCAGCAGATCATCAGCCAGACAGATCACGCTGAAATCCAGCGCGGCATGGCGCAAATTCAGGAAGAAATCACTTCCGGCAAGTTTGAATGGCTGCTGGATCTGGAGGACGTCCACCTGAATATCGAAAAACGCCTGACCGAACTGGTCGGCGACGCTGGCAAACGCCTGCACACCGGCCGCTCGCGCAACGATCAAGTCGCGACCGACATCCGCCTGTACGTTCGCAGCGAAATCGACAATATCGTCGGCCTTTTGCGCGACCTGCGTCTGTCGCTGCTGGATCTGGCTGAACAACACGCCGACACCATCCTGCCTGGCTTCACCCACATGCAAGTGGCACAACCGATCACTTTCGGCCACCACATGCTGGCTTACGTGGAAATGTTCAGCCGCGATGCAGAACGCATGCTGGATTGCCGCAAACGCGTCAATCGTCTGCCACTGGGCGCTGCCGCTCTGGCCGGCACCACCTTCCCTATCGATCGCGAGCGCGTTGCGCGCACGCTGGATTTCGAAGATGTTTGCCACAACTCGCTGGACGCCGTATCGGATCGCGACTTCGCGATTGAATTCTGCGCCGCTGCTGCCTTGATCATGACGCACGTCTCGCGCATGTCGGAAGAATTGGTCATCTGGATGAGCCCGCGCGTCGGCTTCATCGATATCGCTGATCGCTTCTGCACCGGCTCGTCCATCATGCCGCAAAAGAAAAACCCGGACGTACCAGAACTGGCGCGTGGCAAGACCGGTCGCGTCAATGGCCATCTGATCGCCCTGCTGACCCTGATGAAAGGCCAACCACTGGCCTACAACAAGGACAATCAGGAAGACAAAGAACCATTGTTCGACACCGTCGATACCGTGGTTGATACCTTGCGCATCTTCGCTGACATGGCGCGTGGTATTACCGTCAAACCGGAAGCGATGCGCGCCGCGGCTTTACAAGGTTATGCAACAGCGACCGATCTGGCTGATTATCTGGTGAAAAAAGGCCTGCCTTTCCGTGATGCGCATGAAGCAGTTGCCCATGCCGTACGCGCCTGCGTCGATCGCGGTATTGATCTGAGCGATTTAACGCTGGAAGAAATGCACGTCTTCTCGACACTGATAGAAGCCGACATTTTTGAAGTACTGACACTGGAAGGCTCAGTCGCAGCACGTAATCACATCGGTGGCACCGCGCCACAACAAGTACGTGCAGCCATCGCGCGACACCGTACAAAACTGAGCTGATTACAAGCTCGGTTTTGATCGAGCATGCAAGTCCTCACCGCATGCTCGATCTTTTCAGCAATACATCTACTCGCGAACTTACAAACATTACAGCGACGCCCCATTTTGGGATGTCGCTGTAATCGTATTTACTCAGATTTTTATTCGCCATTTCCCCTGTTTATGCGCCTTTCGTAATGTTCGCGTCAGCTACGCGCTGTATCATCTGCGCCTGTAAAAATAGGATATGTGTGTACCCAATAAGAACTCCTTTAGCAAAAAATCGCGTACAGGATGTCTTATACTCACCTAGCCTTAAAAATGTCGTCGCAAGCGATAAAAAATAAAAAGCATGCGCTTATGTTCTGTCTAATTTCAATCTGGAGACAAAAATAATGTCTTTTTTACTATCGCTATCGCGATTCATTGATAACCTCAATGAAAAAATAGGTCACGGCATCAGTTGGGCTTTGTTGCTCGCCGTCCTTATCTGTACCGGCAATGCCGTCATGCGCTACCTTTTCAACATCAGCTCCAATGGCTGGCTTGAGATTCAATGGTATTTGTTCGGCGCCATCTTTCTGCTGGCGACCTCTTACACGCTGCGTCGTAACGAGCACGTACGTATCGACGTTATCGTCGGCCGCTTTTCCAAACGTACGCAAATCTGGATCGATCTGCTCGGCTACATCCTGTTCTTGATGCCGGCCTCGTTACTGATTCTGTATTACTCCATCCCTTACGCACTGATCTCCGTTGAGAACCAGGAAGTTTCGAGCAATGCCGGCGGCTTGATCGTCTGGCCTGCAAAAATCCTGATTCCTATCGGCTTTACTCTGCTGATCTTGCAAGGTGTATCGGAAATCATCAAACGGATCGGTTTCCTGCAAGGCAAAGTCCCTGCCAGCGCATTCGACAAACAAGTCGCTACGCCGGAAGAAGAAATCGCGGCGATCAAAGCTGCAAATAAACTTAACTGATCGCCAGGAAAAAACATGACTGAATTTCTTATTGCGAATATGGCGCCGATCATGTTCGGCGCGCTGGTGGTATTTCTACTATCCGGCTTCCCAGTTGCATTCTCATTAGCAGCCAATGGCTTGTTCTTCGGCTTGATGGGTATTGAATTAGGCTTGTTGAAGCCTGAACTGTTGCAAGCTTTGCCGAATCGTATTTTCGGCATCATGGCTAACGACACACTGCTGGCGATTCCATTCTTTACCTTCATGGGCTTGATTCTGGAACGCTCAGGGATGGCCGAGGATCTACTCGATACCATAGGCCAGTTATTTGGCCCTCTGCGCGGTGGTGTGGCATACGCGGTTATTTTTGTCGGCGCCTTGCTGGCAGCGACAACCGGTGTGGTTGCAGCTTCCGTTATCTCGATGGGCTTGATTTCCCTGCCTGTCATGCTGCGTTACGGCTACGATAAAAAACTGGCAAGTGGTGTGATTGCCGCGTCAGGTACCTTGGCGCAGATCATTCCACCGTCACTGGTCTTGATCGTTATGGCCGATCAATTGGGTCGTTCCGTCGGCGATATGTACCAGGCTGCTTTCGGTCCAGGTCTGATGCTGACAGCGATGTATGCCGGTTACGTGTTGCTCATCTCGCTGTTCAAACCTAAATGGGTTCCTGCCTTGCCACTGGAAGCGCGCAATCTGCGTCAGCCAAACGGCAACAGCGGCGTCGTGTCCCTGCTCGTATTGATCGTTGCAACGGTTGCAGTTACGTTTGTCATCGAAGAGATCCTGTTAGCTAGCAATCCTAAATTGCATGCTGATGAAGGCCTCATCTATGCAGCAACATTGGGTATCGCAGGCGCGTTCCTGATCGCATACATCAACCGCAAAATGAACATTGGCCTGCTGTCGAAGATGGCAGAAAAAGTCGTGTTCGTACTGGTTCCACCGCTCGCGCTGATCTTCCTGGTGCTGGGTACCATTTTCGTCGGTATCGCAACACCAACTGAAGGCGGCGGTATGGGTGCCTTCGGTGCGTTGGTCTTGGCTATGATGAACCGTCGTTTGTCATGGAGCTTGTTGAAACAAGCAATGAATTCGACCTCACGTCTGTCTTGCTTCGTGATGTTCATTCTGATCGGCTCCAGCGTGTTCGGTCTGATCTTCCGCGGCGTGAATGGCGATCTGTGGGTTGAACATCTGCTGACCTCCTTGCCAGGTGGTACGGCTGGCTTCCTGATCGTGGTCAACATCCTGTTCTTCGGCCTCGCCTTCTTCCTCGACTTCTTTGAGTTGGCGTTTATTCTGGTACCGCTGGTTGGTCCGGTTGCCGACAAGATGGGCATCGATCTGATCTGGTTCGGCGTACTGTTGAGCGTGAACATGCAAACCTCGTTCATGCATCCACCGTTCGGCTTCGCGCTGTTCTATCTACGCTCAGTCGCGCCGAAAGAGGTCAAGACCTCGGATATTTACTGGGGTTCGGTACCGTTCGTGCTGATTCAAGTGATTATGGTGACGCTGATCATCGCCTTCCCGAAACTGATTTCAGTCGATTCAAAAACCGACATGCATGAAAAGATCGAGTTGAAGATCGATATGGGTCAAGACGAATATGATCCGGACACCTCAACCGAATCAACGGATGCAACACATCCGGCTACAGAAGCAGATGAAACACCGCAGTTAAACTTCTCGACTGAAGAACCAGCCAAGAAGTAACAGAATCTCCCCCTGACAATCCCGCATGATTTTTTATGCGGGATTTTTTTCGCCTATAAAAAAGTGAAGTTCTATCGCGCAATAAAAATGAACATCACGAATGTTCAGGCAATAAAAAAACCCGCAGAGCAAGCTCTGCGGGTTTTTCAATCGAACTACAAGGATTACTTGCGGCCGATCATGAAGTTCTGAATCGGTGCTTCAGCAACCGAGAACCATTGGTTCTCATCTTGACGGAAACGTTTCCACGGTTCGTAGATCTTCTTGAACTTGGCATTCTTCGCTGCTTCTTCATCCATGACTTCGGTCGCTGCTTTGTAGCAAGCTTCCATGATCGGTTTGGAGAAGGTACGCAGTTTGACGCCGTTCTTCAGCAAACGTGCCAATGCGGCTGGATTACGTGCATCGTATTCCGCTTGCATGACAACGTGTGCTTCGTACGAAGCGGCTTCGATCGCTGCCTGGTATGCCTTAGGCAGTTTTTCCCATTCCTTGATGCCGATGTAGAACGACAGTTGCAAGCTTGGTTCCCACCAGCCTGGTGTGTAGTAGAAAGGCGCGACTTTGTTGAAGCCGAGCTTTTCATCATCGTAAGGACCGATCCATTCTGCTGCATCGATCGTGCCTTTTTCCAGCGCTGGGTAAATATCACCACCAGCGATCTGTTGTGGCACCAAGCCCAGGCGTTGCATAACGCGACCAGCGAAACCGCCGATACGCATTTTCAAGCCTTGCAGATCTTTAACTTCCTTGATCTCTTTACGGAACCAGCCACCCATCTGGGTACCGGTATTACCGCCCAGGAAGTTGACAATGCCGTAGTCCTTGAAGAAGTCGCGAGTCAATTGACGACCACCGCCTTGGTCGAACCAAGCGGTTTGTTGACGCGATGTCAGACCGAACGGTACAGCGCCGTCGAATGCGAATGTAGGGTCTTTACCAAAGTAGTAGTAAGACGCGCTATGACCCATTTCAACCGTACCGGCTTGTACCGCATCCATCACTTGCAATGCCGGGACGATTTCGCCGCCAGCAAAAGGACGAATGTTGAATTTGCCATCGGTCAATTGGGCAACACGTTTGGTCAATACATCAGCTGCGCCGTAAATCGTGTCTAGCGATTTAGGGAAGCTGGATGCCAGACGCCAGTTGATTGTTGGGTTGGCTTGTGCAAAAGAAGGTACGGCAACCGCGCCTACCGATGCACCAACTGCTGCTTTCTTAAGGAATGAACGACGTTCCATTTTGTCTCCTGAGTGATTAACGACAACACCTGTTTGAAATTTGTTTACCGATAAAATCAGTACTCAAATTTCATTAAAAAAACCAAGTTGTAAGTGTGACGTAAGCTGTTCGAAGTAGAAAAATTCTTCATGCTTTACGCTATAAACAACTGGCATAACCATACTACGAAAACGTCGTATTAACCACCAGCAACCACCATATTTTCAATCAAGACCGAACCGGTTTGTTTGGTTCCGCGTACCAAAGTATCTGCACCAATCGCAACCACCTGCATGAAGATGTCCTTCATGTTGCCGGCGATCGTGATCTCTTCCACTGGATATTGAATCACGCCCTTCTCGACCCAGAAACCGGATGCACCACGCGAGTAATCGCCAGTCACATAATTCACGCCCTGGCCCATCAATTCGGTCACCAATAAACCGGTATCGAGTTTCTTCAACATCGCTTTGAAATCGTCAGTCGCTTGCGTCAACGAAGACGTCATCGAAAGGTTATGCGAGCCACCAGCATTGCCTGTGGTTTGCATACCTAATTTGCGTGCGGAATAAGTCGACAGGAAGTAACCTTGCACCACGCCGTCTTTAACGACATCACGACGACTGGTTCTCACACCTTCTTCATCGAATGGTGAAGAACCGACCGCACCTATCACATGCGGATCTTCCGTGATCTGCACATGCGATGCAAAAGCCGATTTACCGAGCGAATCCAGCAGGAAGGTTGATTTGCGATACAAGGCACCACCAGAGACTGCCTGCACGAATGCGCCCAGCAATCCAGCTGCGAGTGGCGCTTCAAACAAGACGGGGCATTTGCGTGTATCGATCTTGCGTGCATTCAAACGTGCCAATGCGCGCTGCGCTGCGTAAATACCGACCGCTTCTGGCTTGGCCAGTTTTTTCGGATCGCGCATCGACGTATACCAATCATCACGCTGCATATTGCTGCCTTTACCTGCGATAGGCGCAACAGAAATCGTATGACGCGAATACGGGTAGCCGCCGATAAAACCCCGCGAATTGGCAGAAACAAAATGCGATTGCTGTGCGTAGACGCTGGCACCTTCGCTGTTCGTTATCCGTTTATCAACAGCAAATGCAGCCGCTTCACCGCGTTTCGCCAATTCAACCGCTTCTTCGGTCGAAATCAGCCACGGATAGCACAATTGCAAATCGCGCGGATGTCGCTCCAGCATGTCTTCGTCCGGCAAACCGGCGCAATCGTCTTCTGCTGTGAAACGGGCAATGTTGTACGCCGCCTCAACCGTATCCTTCAGCGCTTGCTGCGAAAAATCGGAAGTACTGGCATTACCGCGACGGACATGGCGCTCTTCGCCCAGATAGACCGTGACGCCCATGCCTTTGTCTTTATTCTGCTCTATCGTTTCCACGCCACCTTTGCGCACGGAAACAGACAAACCGCTGCCCTCATTGATCTCTACGGCAGCATTGGATGCGCCTTTTTCTTTCGCATAACGCAACACATCCTGCGCAAGTTGCTTTAATTGATCTTGACTATGTATAAACACTGATTCGCTCATGAGGGTCGTTTTCTTCGGAAATACCTATAAAACAGTTATCATAGCAGTCGTTTACAGAATGGCTTAACGCCTTATCAAATCAGATCATGCCAAATCCTAACCGAGGCTCCTGCGGGTTCCAATCCACCGAATTCGAACAGGAGTACGAGCGCCCGTCCAAATCCGAGCTCAAACGCCAGATGACCGCCCTGCAAAAACTGGGAGCGGAGCTGATTGCAGAGCCGCGCGACCGCGTCAAACGCGTGCCTATGCCGGAAGATGTACGCGATGCCATCCTCGAATGCCAGCTGATCAAGGATCACGAAGGCCGTCGTCGTCAGTTGCAATATGTCGGCAAGAAGATGCGCACGCTGGAAGAACACGAACTCGCAGCCATACAAAAAATGCTCGATAGCTGGAAAGGCGCATCGAAGTCCGAGACAGCCTCCCTGCACGCAATCGAACGCAAGCGCGATAAATTGCTGAGCGACGACAAGGTATTAACGCAGTTGTTAGCTGACCATCCACACCTGGATGCGCAACAACTACGCACCTTGATTCGTAACGCACGCAAAGAACAAGCGGAAAACAAGCCGCCTAAGGCTTATCGCGAGATTTTCCAGATTCTGAAATCATTGCAAGCACCTGCTGAGCAACCTAAGGACGAAGAAGACGATGTCGAAGAAGACTAATCCAGACGAATTAAAAATCGGCCTGGTGTCGATTTCCGACCGTGCATCCAGCGGTGCATACGAAGACCAAGGCATCCCTGCCTTGCAAACATGGTTCAGCGCAGCATTGACCAGCCCGTGGCAGATGGAAACGCGTCTGATCCCGGATGAACAATTCATGATTGAACAAGCACTGATCGAACTGGTTGATGTCGAACACTGCGATCTGGTCATCACCACTGGTGGCACCGGCCCTGCTCGTCGCGATGTCACACCGGAAGCAACCATCGCTGTCGGCACCAAGGAAATGCCAGGCTTTGGCGAACAAATGCGCCAGATCAGCCTGCACTTCGTACCGACCGCGATACTGTCGCGTCAAGTAACGGTGATCCGCGAAACGGAAGAGCATGCAGCGCTCATCATGAACCTGCCCGGCCAGCCAAAATCGATCAAGGAAACCTTGGAAGGTTTGAAAGATGCAGACGGCAAGCAAATCGTCGGCGGCATCTTCGCTGCAGTGCCTTACTGCATAGACCTGATGGGCGGCCCGTATATCGAAACCAACGAAGCCATCTGCAAGGCTTGGCGTCCTAAGCACGCCATTCGCCCAGCCAAATAATTTTTTACACTCTTCAGCAATCCGCTCATTGACACCATGACCTTAGAAACCGTCGAAATTGAAACCGCACCCAACCCAACCGTTTCCATCATCTGGATGCATGGCCTAGGCGCCGACGGCAATGACTTTGTTCCTATCGTCAGAGAACTGGATTTGAGCGGCTGCCCTGGTATCCGTTTCGTCTTTCCACATGCGCCTGAAATCCCTGTCACCGTTAACGGCTTCCGTGAAATGCCAGCCTGGTACGACGTGGTCGTTACCGAGTTTGGTCGCGAAGAAGATGAAGCAGGCTTGCGCGCTTCACAAGTATCTATCAATGAATTAATCGAGCGCGAAAAAGCACGCGGCATTGCTGCTGACAAAATTCTGATCGCTGGTTTCTCGCAAGGTTGTGCGATGACATTCCAGGTCGGCCTGCGCTACCCAGAACGCCTCGGCGGCCTGTTGTGCCTGTCCGGTTATGTACCTATCGATACCACACTCGAAACTGAAGCTAGCGCAGCGAACAAAGACATTCCTATCTATTACGGCCATGGCCGCGGCGATCAAGTCATCCCTATCACGCGTGCACAGCGCTCGCTCAGCCTGTTGCAAGCACTGGGTTACAACGTTGAATGGCATGAATACAATATGCCGCACTCGGTCTGTGGCCCACAACTTGACGACATCTCCAACTTCCTCAAGCGCGTGTTGAACTGATGCGCTGAATAAGTCGAGATAGAAATAAAAAAGCACGCTTCAAGCGTGCTTTTTTATTGCCGTGTTCTGCAGTCAGCAACACATTTACTTGAACACCACCGTCTTGTGTCCATTGAGCAAGATGCGATGCTCGACAAAGTATTTGACCGCACGCGCCAACACCACGCATTCCACATCACGACCGATAGCAGTCAACGTCGCCGGGTTCATCGCATGATCAACACGCTCCACGTCTTGCTCGATGATAGGACCTTCATCCAGATCACCAGTCACAAAGTGTGCAGTAGCGCCTATCAGCTTCACTCCACGTTCATGCGCCTGATAATAAGGCTTCGCACCTTTGAAGCTAGGCAGGAAGGAGTGATGAATATTGATCGCGCGTCCTTGCAGGGCTTTGCACATTTCCGGCGACAGAATTTGCATGTAACGCGCCAGCACAACCAGATCGATCTCTGCGCCCTTGGCAATTTCCAGCACACGCTCTTCTTGTGCACGCTTGGCTGATTCCGACGCACCGGCAGCCAATGGCAAATGATGGAAAGGAATGTTATAGCTCGCAGCCAATTGATAAAAATCAGTGTGATTAGAAACGATGGCGGGAATCTCTACCGGCAGCAGACCGCTTTTGTAGCGGAACAGCAAATCGTTCAGGCAATGACCGATCTTGGAAACCATCAGCATCACACGTGGCTTTTTCTGCGCATCGTGCAATTGCCAGTTCATCTGCATCGTATCGGCCAGCGTGGAAAAATTACTGCGCAAGGTTTCATCGCTCAGCGATTTTTCTTCTGCCGAAAAATACACACGCATGAAAAAGAGTTTGGACTGTGCATCGCCAAACTGCGCCGACTCAATGATGTTGCAACCATGTTCGGCCAGGAAACCAGAGACGCGTTGCACAATGCCGCGTTGATCCAGGCACGATAAGTTAAGGATGTATTCCGGATGCATGATAGTGGTCCGACTGACAAAGGAAGCGCTTGAGGATCAAGCGAGGCCATGCATTGTCGCACGGCTTACTATCACAGACAAAACAGGATGAAAATCAAACGGAAATAGCCCATCGTCAGCGCCCATATAGGCACTGACGACAGGCGTCAGAATTAGCGTTGTGAATTAAACGCTTTTTGCTACCGCTAATCCTTTAGGTGGCGTCATCGTGCCGCCGACTTGTACATCACCTGCAAGCTGGCCGCCTTCTTCGATCACGACATTGCCGTAACGAATTTTGCCGGATACCCGACCGGACGCATAAATCACCAGTTTTTGGCGCACAGTCAGTTCACCATCGAAGGTGCCATGAATCTCGGCGATATCGATACCGGCAGAACCTTTGAACGATCCATCCTTGGCAATCTGAATCACGCGCGAATCCATCGTTGCTTCGACAAAACCTTCTACCACCAAGGTGTCGCAATCGGTGATTTCAACACCCTTCAGTTTAATGTTCGGACCAACAATCAGCTTGCTGCCAACTTCATTGATGCTCGCTGCAGGCGCCTGACTTGGTGTATTGAAACCACCAGCAGAAGAAGATGGCTTATTAAAAGCAGAACCGGACGTGCTTGAATTTGACAGAGAGGATGAGCTAGCGGTGCTCAGCGGTGGGTTTGGCGTATTGGTTTCTCGCTTGCCAAAAAGCGTGTCAGATCGAAGCATGAAATCTCCTGAAAATAATTGTCGCAATGACGTAATAAAAATTGAGTGAATACGCTTGCAGCGTCAGCATTACATCGCGCGTAACGACGTTGCGGCAACTCTGTTTTGCGCTCTGGAAATACAACTTGTAAATGAGCAATGCTCACTGCGTCGCATAACCACGGGTTGGTGTATCAGTCGTTTTGAAAGTTCACATTTGTTACATTTTTATTAAAAAATTTATCTGCTTAAATTTTAGGCAGATACATTCACTCATCACGTATCAAAAAAATACGTATCCATTATTCGCATCCCTGAAATATTTACACGGTGATGCAAAAATTTCGCCACTCAAAAATGAGTCATCAATACAAACTCTGTAGATAGCTCGGCCTGTCACACAAGCGTTATATACGCAGTACATACTCGGAATCGCACTGCGCTTGACAATTACCCATCAACAAGTAACCTTGTCCCAGCAAATAAAAATAAATTCTCAGGGAGAGAACATGACTGACACATCGGCCTTCCAAGAAATGCCTGAGGGCAATCCTCAAGCATCCAATGCAGCGATACGTTTTTCATTTAGCGGGACAGGCGGTGAATACTTCCGTATCTGGATCGTCAATCTGCTGTTTTCCATACTCACACTTGGCATTTATTCCGCCTGGGCCAAGGTACGTCGAACCAATTACTTCTATAACAGCAGCAGCGTCGCTGGATCGAGTTTTGAGTATCACGGCAATCCGGTAGCAATCCTGAAGGGACGCATTATTGCTGTCCTCCTGATCGTGATTTACAACCTCGCATTTGAGATGTCGGACATCATTGGCTTAGCCATGATTCTTCTCGTGATGCTGGTCGCTCCGTGGCTGATATGGAAAAGCCTGCAATTCAAACTGTATAACTCCAGCTATCGTGGCATCCGCTTCGGTTTTCGTGGTCAGTTATTACACGTGTACAGGGTCTATTTGCTGCTGCCTATCCTGACCATGCTCACTGCCTTCATACTTGCGCCGTTTACGCATCAACGCATGAAGAAGTTTCAGCATGAGGAAAGCCGGTTTGGTACCAGCCACTTCTCTTTTACCGGTCCGGTTGGTAAATTTTACAAAGCCTATCTGTTGGTCTTTGCCATCTGGCTGGCTGGCGTCATCATCATCTCGCTCACATTAGGCGGCGCCTTGTTCGCAATGATTACCGCTGGAGGCCTGGATCGCGAAACATCTTCCGATGCGGGCATGGTCGGTATCTTTATATTCATGTTCGCGCTTTATGTCTGGATGTTTCTGCTCTTTCCGATTTTTGCCACATTGATTCAGAACCTGATCTGGAACAATACGCGGCTCGGTCAACATCGCTTCCAAAGCGATATGAAATGGAGCCGGATGACCTTTATCGTCATTACCAACATCATCGGCATTATCTGTACGCTTGGTCTGTTTTTGCCATTCGCACAGATCCGCGCAATGAAGTATCGCGTGGAATCAATGTCGCTCATCCCTGATGGCAGCCTGGAAAATTTCATCGCAGCAACGAAAGAACAGGTATCTGCAACTGGTGAAGGCCTTACTGATTTGCTCGACTTTGATCTGTCGCTGTAATCGGCACCGCTTGCAATGAGCGCTATCACGCAGATTCCCGCACTCTATTACGACGGTAAAACCTCACGTGCGCATCACGTGACCTTGTCGGTAGATGCGGGGATCGCTACACTCGCCGGCGATGTCGAACGTCATTGCGCCATCAGCGATTTGCGCGTATCCGAACGTGCGCGCAATACCAGTCGCAAAGTCACCTTTCCAGACGACGCCTATCTGGAAATAAGCGACGCACACACATTCGACACCTTGCTTGCCGATACAGGCCACCAAGACTCTCTGGTCGTACGTATGCAGCAAAGCTGGCGCGGGACACTCATTGCCGTTCTCGCCACACTGGTCGTGCTTACCTTCGGGTATTTATATGCATTGCCACTTGCCGCCGAAGTCATAGCCAAGGCATTACCGGAAAAAGTCGAACGCTCCATAGGTAGCGGTATGCTGGACTTTCTCGACAAACGCATACTTTCACCCAGCCATTTACCTATCGCGCGACAGCAAGCGATTACAGAGCAGTTCAAGCGATTAATACCAGCCAAGGAAGGTGTGCCGGATTACACGATCGTTTTTCGCAAAAGCGAGATTGGTCCGAATGCATTTGCACTGCCGTCAGGGCAAATTATTTTGACCGATGAATTGGTGAATTTAATGAATGACGATGCGCAAATCATGGGAATACTGGCGCATGAACTTGGACATTTACATGAACGTCATCTAATGCGACGTGTGGTGCAAAGCTCTGCTATCGGTGTGTTGGCAACGGTCATCTTTGGCGATGCTTCCGCGATTGTCGCGAATATTCCAACGATGCTGCTGGACATGAAGTATTCGCGCGATGCGGAACGTGAGGCAGATGATTATGCGATCACCATGATGAAGGCGAATGGCATTGCGCTCTCGCACATGGCAGAGGGCTTTGAAAAACTGAAAAGTAAAACCAGCGAACCATCCTCGCCCTATTTATCCACTCATCCATCGACGATGGAGCGGATAGAACATATACAGAACGCGCAGTAATCTGTAAGCACTGAAAAATATGAGGGCGAAAAAAAAGCTGCCGGATCGGCAGCTTTTTTCATTTCAAGTGATTTAGTTACGAACCACTTTTTTGTACTCGTTGGTACGGGTGTCGATTTCAATGATGTCATCGCTGCTGACAAACAACGGCACTTGAACAGTGTGTTGATATGCTTCGACTGCGTTTTCGATGCGTGCTTCTTTCAACACGTTACCGGAAGTATTGCCCTTGACTGCTGGCTCGGAGTAAACGATCTGACGAGCAACAGTAGTTGGCAATTCAACAGAAATTGCTTTGCCGTCATAGAAAACTGCTTCGCATTCCATGCCGTCTTTCAGGTAATGCAATGCATCACCCAGGTTTTCTTCTTCGATTTCGAACTGATTGTATTCTTCGTCCATGAACACGAACAATGGATCAGCGAAATAGGAATAAGTCACAGGCTTTTTGTCGAGAACAACGACGTCAAACTTGTCGTCACCGCGCATAACGTTTTCTTGCGGGCTGTTCGTCAGAAGATTTTTCATCTTCCATTTGTAGGTAAAGCCAGTGCGGCTCGAACCGTTAACATCGGAGCGCAATACGATCATAGGCTTGCTATCGATCATAATGATATTACCAACGCGAATTTCTTTTGCAGGTTTCATAGTGTACGTAAAAAGTGGGTTGCATAAAAATCAACTGTCGCCTCTTGGCTTAAAGCGCCACAAGCTCACGTTTGATCGAATTCGGTATAAATTAGCCCGATATTATACCGTCTTCTTGGCATATTCTTAGCGTAGCGTGCGGGCGAACTGTATCAAATTACTCGTCATATCCCCGTTTTCCAGCATTTCCCGCTGCCATTCAGTGGTTCTGCTAGCAATTTTGGGCATATCGGCCTGAAATGACGCCCATAGCGCAGACCAGTCAGTTGAGGTATCCGCGCCTTCTGTGCTTGCACCATTCCAAACCAAAGAGAGCGCAATCAGGCTTTCAATATCCGCGGCATATCGCTGCAAAAATGCGCGTAGTTTCTTGTGATGCAAGTTTTCATCTTGTGGATAGATATGCCAGATGAAAGGCTTGCCTGCCCACTGTGCACGCACCCAGGAATCTTCACCACGCACGAAATTAAGATCGCAAGCCCATAACAGCTTGTCGTAATCTGGTTGAGGCACAAAAGGCAATACGCGGACAGTAAGCGCGCCACGCGTAAATACGGCTCCCGCCTCGGCATCCGTCCCGAGAAATGTCTGAACTACCCCGCTGGCAACGCCTTCCGGCACCAAGCAAGTAATAGCCGTGCCTCCGCCCTGCCATGCGTCGAATAAGGCTGAAACTGGTGCGTGCGGATAACAAAACAAGGACACCTTGGTCGACGTCATTTCTTCTGGCGTCACGCCAAATTGCGCAAGAAACGCCGCCATGGCCGCTGGATCTGATTGGAATTGCTGACGCTCTTTTTCCAAAGACAACTCGCGCAGCAAACCGCCCGTTTTGCTAGTGAAGCCAGGAAAGAAAAAGTGTTTAGTCAAAGATAAACGCGGATGAGGCGAAGGCAAGGTATGACAGCCCTCGACCCATTCTTCCGCAGTCAACCCTTCCAGGTTCAGCCACACCGGACGCGGATTGCACTCTGCCATCGCAGTAATGTAACCCGGTGGAATATCGCAGGCGAAAAACTCAATAACGATATCGGCAATATCGCTGGCAGCAAACACGCCATCTTGATTGCGCCAATGCCGCACCGTCACATCAGCGACCTGCTGCTCTTCTACGTTGAGTACAACGTCTGGGCAGATGCGCCTAAAGCTAGGCAAATCATCTACCCACAAGGTCACGGCAATACCGTGCTCTTGTTGCAGCTGTCGTGCGAAGCGCCAGCAGATACCAATGTCGCCGTAGTTATCGACGACCCGGCAAAACAAATGCAAGGTTTGTGGAAAGCTCATGCAAACAGTCAGAAATTTAATTCACGCATGATAAACGAAGTATCAATGCGCGCCTGCTGCATCCGCTCCACCAGCCGCTTTGCTGCGTTTGGTAATCCAGATAAAACCGATCAAGCACAGGAACATGATGCCGGACATCCAGAATAAATCCGTCGCCGCCAAGGTACTGGCTTGCACTGTCATCTGCCTGTCTATCACCGCCCATGCAGCCTGCTCCGACATCCCTCGCGCCATCAAGGTACTCACGGCTTGTGTAAAGGCTGGATTATGCGTACCGGTATATTCAGCCAATTGCGCATGATGCAGGATGGTACGGTTATCCCACATCGTCGACATCACAGAAGTACCGATACCGCCGAACATGATACGCACGAAGTTGGACAAACCTGCTGCCGCCGGAATCTTGTCTGGTGATTGACCGGACAGAATGATGGACGTCAATGGAATGAAGAACATCGCCATCGCCGCACCTTGAATCACGGTAGGAATCATCAAGGTCATCATGTCCACATCTTGCGTGAACTGCGCCCGCATGAAGAACACCACCGAGAAAATCAGAAATGCAGTCGTCGCAACCCAGCGCGCATCGATTTTTGGCAATAACTTACCGACGATAGGTGACAAGATAATCGCGAAAATACCAACCGGTGCCATCACCTTGCCAGCCTCCGTCGCGGTGTAACCGATCTGCGTCTGCAACCACAAAGGCAGAATCACCAAGCTACCGAAGAACAAGCCGTAAGCCACCGAAATTGCAATCACACCGCCACTGAAATTACGGCCCTGGAACAAGGATAAATCCACCACCGGATGCTCTTCACCAATTTCCCAAATAATAAAATAGATGAAAGACACCACCGCAACTGAAGCAAGAATAATGATTTCGCCAGAATGGAACCAGTCCAGTTCTTTGCCCTTATCCAACATCAATTGCAGAGAACCGACCCACAGTACAAGCAAGACCAAACCAACCTTGTCGATCGGCAGTTTGTAGGTTTTCGATTCACGTTCACGATAGATAGACCATGTTGCCCATGCAGCAAAAATACCGATGGGAATATTAATGTAGAAGATCCACGGCCATGTGTAGTTATCCGATATCCAGCCGCCCAGCAGCGGCCCCATAATCGGCGCCACCAGCGTCGTCATACCCCAGAACGCTAGCGCCATCCCGCTCTTCGCGGGCGGATAACTGGAAAGCAGCAAGGCTTGCGACAAAGGGATCATCGGTCCCGCCACCGCGCCCTGCAAGACTCGTGCGGCAATCAGAATTTCAATGCTAGGCGCAAAGCCGCACAGACAGGAAGCCAGCACGAACAGCAAGATGGAACTGATGAACAGGCGCACCTGACCGATACGTTGCGTCAGCCAACCTGTCAGCGGCACCGAAATCGCATTCGCAACCGAGAACGAAGTAATGACCCAGGTGCCTTGTTGTGGCGAGACACCCAAGTCACCTGAAATCGCAGGAATCGACACGTTCGCAATCGACGAATCGAGCACGTTCATGAACACCGCCAGCGACAAGGCCAGAGTGCCAATGATAAGTGGCGTGCCGCTCAGTGGCGACAACGCAGCGCGAGGAGTAGCGCTCATGGTTTAGTGTTTGCCTGTGGTCGCAGTACTGTTGCTGTTGGTTGCAATGATTTGTGCAACGCGCGCAGCAGCTTGGTTGCCTGCATCATCGAACACAGCTGTTTGATAAACCGGCTCAGTGCGCGGCGCTGTCGTCGAGGTCAAAGACGTACCTTCGGACTTGGCCACATCCACTTCAACCTGCATCGACAAACCTACGCGCAATGGGCGCTCTTCCAAATCCTTGGGATCCAAAGTAATACGCACTGGAATACGTTGCACGACCTTGATCCAGTTACCACTCGCATTTTGTGTAGGTAACAGAGCGAAGGCTGCGCCTGTACCTGCCGAGAGACCAGCGACCTTGCCATGATAGGTAACGCTGCTACCGTAAATATCAGAAGTTAATGTGACCGGTTGACCAATACGCATCTTGGCAACTTGCACTTCCTTGAAGTTGGCATCCACCCACAATGCATTCAGCGGCACCACCGACAACAAAGGCGTACCTGGCGCAACACGCTGACCGACTTGTACCGAACGCTTGGCGATATAACCAGTAATCGGTGCCAGCAAGGTATTACGTGACAAAGCCAGATAAGCAGCTTGTACCTGCGCTGCGGCGCGTTGCACATTAGGATGTTTGGCAACCGTTGTGCCTTCGGTCAATGCCTGATTCGATGTCAGCTGATCGCGTGCTGCTTGCAATGCGGATTCCGCCGCAATGAATGCAACGCGCGCATGTTCCAGATCTTCTTTTGCTACTGCACCGGTACCACTCAATTCCTGACGACGTGCCAGATCATCACGCGCACGCGCAACATCTGCGGTGCGCTGCGTCACAGCTGCACTCAGTGCACCGTTGTTGACGAATAAGGTACGCACTTCACGCACCGTCTGCGCCAGTTGTGCTTCAGCTTGATCCAATGCCACTTGTGCATCGCTGTGATCAAGATCAACCAGCGGCTTACCGGCTTTTACCAACTCCGTATCGTCCGCATGAATAGCGATCACGGTACCACTCACCTGCGGCGTCACCTGCACCACATTGCCAGCAACATAAGCATCGTCAGTATCTTCAAAATGACGCGCATAAATTGCCCACCAGATTCCATAGGCAATCAACAAAAGTGCCAGCAGGATCGACACCGCGATGAGGCGGCGGCGACGTTTGCCGTTGGTATTAGGAGTTTCGGCTTCTTTTACTTCTGGGCTGGTCGTATTCATGATGCACTTCTCACGGAGGTGGAAACATTCGAGGGATTGGAGTTTTCTTTTTCAAGGCCTTGCGTCTGCGCGTCGAAACCGCCGCCCAAGGCTTTGATCAAACCGATACGTAAATCGCTGCGACGCGCTTGTGAATCAAGATCGATACGGCGCTGCGACAGCCACGTCATTTGTGCTGACAGTACCGGCAGCATATTGGTAGTACCAACACGTTCGCGCTGCTGCGCAAGTTTCAAGTTGTTCGCCGATGCTTGTGTTGCCAGTTGCTGCTGCTCACTTTGCAGCGCCGCAGCACGCGACGATTGCACTTGATCAGCAACGTCGTGCAAGGCTTCGGTCAAAGTCTGGTTATACATTGCGACCAAACCATCGTAGGAAGCAACGCGACCTTTCAGATTGGCACGCAGAGAACCACTATCCAGTATCGGCAAACGAATTGCCGGTCCGATACCAACAACACGACTACCGCTATTCAACAGATTGCTCAAACCCAAGCTGGAGAAACCGGCAAAGGCCATGATGTTGACGTTCGGATAGAACTCGGTTTTTGCCGTATCGATATCGCTTTGTGCGGCTTCAACATTCCAGCGTGCTGCGACAATGTCAGGACGACGTCCGAGCAAGGTCAGCGGTAATGCGTCTGGCAATGCAATCGCTACTTCGGAAGGCAATGAAGGACGTTCAATTTGCAAGCCGCGATCCGGGCCTTTGCCCATCAACGCTGCCAACTGATTACGCGTCAAGGCAATCGCTTCATTCAATTGCGCGCGCTCGGCACGCAGGCTAGCGAGTTGTTGATGCGTTTGTTGATTATCTGTTTGCGTATCGAGGCCGACTTTAAAACGCAGCTTGGTCAGGCGCTCGATGTTTTCACCGACAGTCAATTGCTCTTGATTCAAATCCAGTTGCGCATACTGGCGCGCCAATTGCACCCAGGCGCGCGCCACTGCAGTAGCAATCATCAGACGCGCATTGTATTGCTCTGCCTGCGCGGCCTTCCCTGCGGACAAGGCACTGCGTAATTCCGCGGCATGCTTGCCCCAGAAATCAAAATCGTAGGAAAAATTCAGCGACAGTTCATTATCCGATTTGTACTCACCACCCAGCGGTGGTGGAATGATACCGTTCTCGGTATAGCGCTGATATGTGCTGCTGGCATTAGCAGACCACGATGGACGAGCACTTGCACTAGCTGCATCAGCTGCTGCCCTTGCGCCAGCGACACGCGCTGCGGCAACTTGTAAATTAGGATTGCCTGCGATGGCTTCATCCACCAAAGCTTGCAAAGGTGCGCCACCGATGGTTTGCGCCCAGGAAGCATCCGGCCATTGTCCGCGCTGTTCTGGTAAGGAAGCAGTCGTTGCATAGTCCGCAGGCTGATTCAAATTCGCGCTGGTATCTATGCCTTTAAAACTGGCACAAGCACTGAGCAAGACCGCAGCACAACTGACTGCGATCATGCCGCGGAAAGAATTTTGGTTTAAACCGGCAGAAAAACGTAAAAGATTTTTCATCATTCGCCCCTGTCTTTCATTTCCTTGCTAACGGCCTCCGATGCAGCGCCGTATAGCAATTTGCGCAGCAAGCTTCTGAGCGTATTCACTTCTTCGCCACTGAACTCGGCAAAATTTTCATTGAGCACACCTACATACAAATCAGGTAATTTGTCCGCAAGCTCGACACCCTCTTCCGTCAAACGCAGATTGATCACGCGCCTGTCATCACCACGCGGCATGCGCTGAATCAAGCCACGCTTTTCCAATCTGTCGACCATGCGGGTGATAGATGCCGAATCGATATACAACTCTCGCGATAACTCTGCGGCAGTCGAGTAATTCCCCGAATTCAACATCAGCAACATGCTGCCTTGAGCATGGGTAATGTCGTGCTGCGCCAAATCCACATCGACCGCTTTCGCTAGCTTGGTACGAGCACGCGCCAGCAAGTAGCCAACACTTTCTTCTACGCACCAAGACCCCGATGGGAAATTTTTTTCAAATTTATTCATATACATGCTTAATCAATAACTGCTTAAGTCAATAACTGCCTAAGCAGCTAATTTATCAGCGATTTTATTTTGATGAGTAAAGAAACCGTTAAAACCTGCCGGATTTAGAATAATTTTGCATGTGAGATGCCAAAAAGTGATCAGGCTGTCATCTCTTTAGCGCTAAATCACAGCGCGGGAGCATGCAACGACGGCATCTTATATAGAGGTATTTCAGACTTGCTCGGTAGAGCTTGCTGCAATTCGTTGTATCCACCAAATCTGATTCAGCACGCGAGTTGGCATTTGCATCGCGTACCTGCGAACCATAAAGATCTATCTGGCACCAGAGCATACGCAACTGATTTCTGTGCTGTGATGAATATTCGCATTAATGTTGCCACCGGTTCGCATTCCAAAGTTGCCACCTGAGGGTAAACACCCGGCAAACCCATCTTGAGCCGCGTGTGATCTTTCCGATAACTCAGTAAGGACATTATGTCCTAGGGCTTTATGTCCAATGTCGATCGCTGTTTGCTTAACCTAGAATAAGCCGACTTCGATTGAGATGTCATGCAGCGTTTTGAGGTAGTGCTCCTCACGATAGATAGCGTCAAGTAACAGCTGGGAAATACTCAAAATGATGGATTGGACTCTTATAGTCTTCGTTACATTCAAGGCTCTCGTGCTCGGCACGGGCATGTTCTTCGCCATCAAGTGGCATTACGATCAAGGGAAGAAGGCGAAGGATAAGGCCGAGGAGAAACGCGCGGTGCTACGCGCGGGCGTCAAGGTGACCATAGTTTTCGTGCTATCGCTCCTGGCCCTGGTGCTCGTCACCTTCATCTTTGCCACGAAACTCGGTTTGGACTTGAACTTCCCATGATGGCAAAGAATAGCCGGCCGATATCCAGTGATGCGGCAGCAATTCCCCGATGCGGCTATTGGGCAGCGTCGATCAAGTGGAAACTTGGATGCGAACGGGTGGCAGCTTTGTGGTGCGATTTAGCGGCAATATTAGTGCGTATACTCAGCTGCGACGCACACACATGAACAACCCGCTATGTTCGACTACTTCAATAATGACTTGAAAGTGCATGCGCCATTCGATGCAGTTTGTGTAGTAATACGATATTGAATTGAATAACAGTAAAAATGAAAAAAGCTCTGAATAATCAGAGCTTTTTTCATTTCAGACAAAAAAAACGCCACGCAAAAGCGTGACGTTTTTAACTTGGCGTCCCCAAGGGGATTCGAACCCCTGTACTCACCGTGAAAGGGTGATGTCCTAGGCCTCTAGACGATGGGGACAGAAACCTGTCCTTGATACTGACCTTCGCAAATTTGACAGTGGCGGCAAACATGAGCCCGCACACTGATTCTTTGCGCTCCAACCTTGAATGAAAAAAGCCCTGAATAATCAGGGCTTTTTTCATACCAGACGAATCTGGAATTTGGCGTCCCCAAGGGGATTCGAACCCCTGTACTCACCGTGAAAGGGTGATGTCCTAGGCCTCTAGACGATGGGGACAG